>CANQED010000005.1 GCA_947594425.1 uncultured Ruminiclostridium sp. | reverse complement strand
GCAGGGGCATTGTCAATCGGCAAATATTTTGCAAAGGGAGATCACGCACAGGCAATGATTGCATTAGGTGATACAAAGGCAACAGGAAGTGTATTTCAGAAAGTCGGTGAACTTACTGATAGGGACTGTTCTGTTATAAGGGAATTGCTTGATACCACTATACCATCTTATTTTTCTTGGGCGAAAGGCATTATTATTAAATTGTTCTTATAATTGTTAAGGGAACAGGTGGGGGAAATGATAAAAACGGGATGGATACGTTGTCTTGTCTGCGGCGGGAAAACAAGATTGCAGGTACGGAAAGATACGGAACTGAAAAACTTCCCCCTCTACTGTCCGAAATGTAAACAGGAAACATTGATAGAAGCAAAGAATTCACAAGTAACCGTCATCAAAGAGCCAGACGCACAGACGCAGAGCTATATCCTTATGGAGGCGCAAGAATGAGCGACAATCGAAAACCCTCTCTGTGGATACATTTCCCGATCTTAAGTTAGGATAATATAGGACGGGGCATAATTTCACCTCCGATATGCTCTATACTATGATTTTAGCACATTTTACCGAAAAAATAAAGAGCAAAATAAATATTTTTATCATTTTTATAAAAAGTTTTTCTAAATGTCGGCGTTGCTTGACAAAACAGGACAAATCCGCTAAAATTAAAGGGTATGAGAATATGAAAGGCGTGAGAATATGGCTCTTACTCAAAAGACGTTGGATTTTCTGTTTGAAAATCGGCTGCACGACGACAAGGCGTGGTTCAACGAGCATAAGCCCGAATATAAAGAGTATGTAATCGAGCCGTTTTCTCAGCTGATAAACGACTTACAGCCCGCTATGCAGAAGATAGACCCCTCTATAATATGCGACCCGAGAAAGATCTCCCGCATATATAAGGACGCGAGGTACTCTCACGACTCGGTTTTCCGCGAGGATGTGTGGTACAATTTTTCCCGCTGCGTCGGAAATGACGTATCGCCCACTTATTATATAGTATTAGGAAGAGGCAAGCTCGAGTACGGCTGCGGCTTTTATGCCGCTTCGTCGAGCGAATGCGCTTTACTCCGCGAGCTTATTATAAATGGCGACAACGCTGCGAAAAAGGCGCTAAAGGCGTACGCAAAGCAGGACGTGTTCGTATTATGCGGGGATAAGTACAAGCGCAGCCGCTATGAGGGCTACAGCAAAGAATTGCGCGACTGGCTCGAGCGCAGGAACTTTTTCCTCTCGTATTCTACCGCCGACGGCGGGATAATTTTTGACCCTAATTTGTATCAGCGTATAGGCGAGGATTTTTTAAAGGTAAAGGCTGTTTATGAGTTTTTTAATAAGGTGCATAACGCCGAGAACGGCTGAGCGCCTTATATAGCCGCATAGTGCAGAGGTAGATATGCGAATAAATAAAGCTGAAATAATTATATCTGTCGCTGCGGCGACAGCGGTTATGCTCCTTGCGTCTTGCTCGGTTGCTGTCACAAGCCCCGCCGAGAGCGGATATTCGTACCACGCCGCCCCCGAAACGACGGTAACGACTACACCCGCTCCCGAAACGACGGTGGCAACCACTTCCGCTCCCGAAACTACGGTGACGACTACTACTGCTCCCACGACCACGGTGACGACTACTACTGCTCCCCAAACGACGGTGACGACTACTACCGCTCCCGAAACGACGGTGATTACTACCACCGCACCCGAAACGACGACGACGGCAACTACACCCGCACCCGAAACGACGGCAGCGACTACTCCCGCACCGGTAACGACACCGGCAACTACACCCGCACCCGCGACAACAGCAGCGACTACACCTGCTCCCGAAACGACGGCAGCGGTCATTCCCGACCAAACGCCAAAGCCTCAGACTACCCGCCCCGAGGACGGGTATATACCCTCTCACGACCCGAGTAAGCCGCTTAGCGCTAAGCCCTTTACATACACTCCGCCCGCTAAGACTAAATACTCCGACGGCGGCTATTCGCCAATAAAGGCACTAAGCTGCGCCGAGAAGAATTGGGATACAAATATCGGCCTTTGCGCCGAATTTGTATCACGCTGTCTGCGCGCGGGAGGACTGACAAAGTACGGCTCAACAAGCTCTACCGACCTGTATAATCAGTTAGTCGGCTCGGGGCTCGGCTATGCGGTAGGGATAAAGAGAGAAAAGGACGGCACGGTAAAATTGCCCGAATACGCTTTGCAGGGGGACGTTATTTTTTACTACTGCAAGGCGGAAAATGTTATGGTGCATACCGTGCTGTATAACGGTAACAGCTCGGACGGATATATGAAAGCCTACGCGCATAATTATCCCGCCGACGGCAGTACCGTCATGAAATACTTTGACAAGTGCGACTGCAAGGCAAATCTCGACACGGTGGTGTTATTCTGCTTTTACCGCGACAAGACCCCCGCCGCCGTCAGCAAAGCCCCCGCCCTTGCCGTAAAGCAAAACGGCGGCAGCGCTGAGTTTATCACATCAAAGCCCGCATTTATATACACCGACAGCGTGTTAAGCGTAGTCGATCAATACGGGCATGTCACCTACAGCAGGTCGATAGGTACGGACCTAATAAAAACGCTGAATTTTTACGATAAAGGAAAATACACTATAGAGATAGAATATTTTTTAGGAGAAACCTCCTTGTGTAAGACAAACGAGCTGCAGCTTATTATAAATAAGCCTTATATAAAACCGCAGACGGAGTAAAATTATGATATCACGGGTAGGAAAGATCGCATTAACAGCCCTGACGCTGTCGGCTATGCTGATAACGTCTTGTTCCGCTGCGCCTAAATTAAGCGGCGAGCTTAACGAGACCACCACAGCCTTAGCCGTGACCACTCTCGATACCACTCCTGCTACCACGCATGAAACTACGCTCGAAACTACCCCCGAAACCACTATTGCCACTACCCCCGAGACCACTACCGAGACCGTTCCCCAGACCACACCCGAAACCACTCCCGCTCCCGAGACCGCTCCTAACACAACCACCGCCGTTCCCGCGCCCGAGACCGCACCGCCACGTACCGAGGTGCAGACTAACGCCCCCTCGTCTATTACCGCGCCGCCGTCAGGTTCTTCAAAGCCGTGGAAAGAAACCGCCTACAGCGCTAAGCTGTACGTCAACACCCCCTGCTTTAGCCGCATAAGAGCCGAGGAGGGAGCCGAAGAGCTAAAGGAGTACAAGGTAAACGAGCTGCTCGAGGTCGTAGCCTACACCGACACGAGCTATTATAAGCTTAAGGACGGCGGCTATATACATATGGACTTTATGAGCGTAGGAAAGGCGCTGGTGTTTACCACTTCCACATCGCTGAGCGACGCGGTCACTATCCCCGATAAGCCGCCTAAGGACGCGGGCAGCGGCGTAGGCTATTATGACCCGCGAAAGGCGCTCGCGTATGCGGCCGAGAACTGGGATACAGGCTTAGGTCACTGCGCCGCATTCGGAAAGGCGTGCCTTGAGGCGGGCGGAATATACGGACTTAGCGATATAGGCGCTACCACGCTGTATAATCAGCTTATGGGCTCGGGGCTCGGCTATGGGCTTAAAGTACCGCGCCGCGAGGACGGACTTATCGAAGCGCCTAAAGAGGCTTTCCCCGGGGATATAATGCTGTTTTACTGCCCGTATGAAAAGAGGATGGTGCATACCCTCGTGTACAACGGCTGTACTAAAGAGGGGTATGTAAAGGCATATGCGCATAACTTTGCTGACGACGGGTCGGAGCCGCTGACTTATATCTTTCACTGCCCCAACGGGTGCGGAGTGCTGATAGATACGCTTGCGCTCTATTGCTTTGACCGCAATCCCGACGTTATGCGGGCGCCCGATAATCTGCCCGTGATTAAGGCTAAGGTAAACGGCGGCAGCGTATCGTTTAACTGGACGGCGGACTTCCTTTATTCGGACAGCTATCTGATAATAAAGGACAAGAGCGGCAAGGAGATACACCGCGCGCGAATGGGCACCGATAAGCAGCACAGCCTTAATTTTTACACCAAGGGCGAATATTCCGCCTATATCGAGATGCATATCGGCGAGGAGATAACCGTGCTAAGCGAGGGCGCAGGCTTTAAGATAACCAAGCCCGCGGTAAAAGAATAAAAGAATAATATAATATAAATACGGTGTGTTTGCAAAATCACACCGTATTTTTTTATACACTTAAGATTTTGTTAAGTAACGTATTGCAAAATCGCACGTATTGTGATATACTGTTAATATATATTGGAAAATTGTTGCCTGCGGAGGTAGGATAAATGAATACTTTGCTTAAGGGCATAACCGCCGTGTTAGAGGACGGCGATAAATACAAGACCGAGGTCTGCGATATCTGCATATCGGGCGAGAGGTTAGAGAGGATAGGCAGCTCGGACGGCTTTAATGCCGATAGGGTGATAGACTGTAAGGATAAGCTCGCCGTGCCCGGGCTGATAAACGCGCATACACACAGCTATATGTCGCTGTTTCGCAACAGCGCGGACGACCTTATGTTCCACGACTGGCTGTTCGGCAGGATAATGCCTATGGAGGACAAGCTGACGCAGGACGATCTGTACTGGGGGACTAAGCTTGCCTGTCTCGAGATGATAAAGACGGGTACGACCGCCTTTTTGGATATGAACATAGCGCGCGAGGCGGTGACGAGGGCGATAAGCGAGAGCGGACTTAAGGCTGTCATATCGCGCGGCCTTACCGGAAACGGGAGAGACGACAAGGGCGGACTTGCCCGCATAGAGGATACGCTCTATGATATGCGCACCTACGGCGATAATAAGCGGCTTAAATTTATGATGGGTCCGCACGCGATATACACAACCGACCGCGAATATCTCGAGCTGTGTATGGACAAAGCCGCCGAGTACGGACTCGGTATAAATATCCACCTGAGCGAATCTGTAAAAGAGGTCGAGGACTGTATCAGCGAGCACGGCTGTTCGCCTGTAGAATACCTCGATAATATCGGTATGTTCAAATTTCACACCGTGGCGGCTCACTGCGTGCAGTTGTCCGACGGGGATATAAAGATACTCGCCGACAGGGGAGTATACACGGTGACTAACCCCATAAGCAACGCAAAGCTCGGCAACGGCTTTGCCCGCGTGCCCGATATGCTTAGGGCGGGGGTAAAATTAGCGCTAGGCACAGACAGCGCGGGCAGCAATAATACTCTTAATATGTTCAGCGATATGATGTTTATGGCGCTATGCCATAAGGGGCAAAGGCGCGACGCTGCGACCGTCACGGCGCACGAGGTATTAAGGGCCGCTACCAAGACGGGCGCCGAGGCGCTGGGTCTTAGCGATACCGGAACGCTAAAAGAGGGAATGAAAGCGGATATAGCGATACTTGATACTATGTGTCCGTCATTGCAGCCGACTAACGACCTTGTGGCGGCGCTGTGTTATTCCGTCAACGGAAGCGAGGTCGATACCGTGATAGTAGACGGCGAGATAATTATGGAGAACAAAAATTTACCTCATATGGATGAGGAACGCATATATTACGAATGCAATAAGGCCATGAAAAGGATAGACGGCTGATAAGCGAAAGGAAAGGCTATGAGTGAGATAAGAGACCCCGCCCTTTATAAAAGCGGCGAGACCAAAATAGCATGGGTAAAGAACAATATGCCCTTGCTCAGAGGGATAGAAAAAGAATTTGCCGAGGAGAAGCCGTTTAAGGGGCTTAAAATAGCCCTGTCGGTGCACCTCGAGGCTAAGACCGCGTACCTTTGCAGGGTGCTTGCCGCAGGCGGAGCGGAGATGTACGTTACGGGCAGCAACCCGCTGTCTACCCAAGACGACGTGGCGGCGGCACTGCTTATGGGAGGCATGAACGTATTCGCATGGCACGGGGCGACCGATGAAGAATATCACCGTCACACCTGCGCGGTGATAGAGGCGGGCCCAGATATAATAATAGACGACGGGGGCGACCTTACCGAGCTGATACACAGCGAGTATCCGCATTTGCTGCCGCGTGTGATAGGCGGCTGCGAGGAGACGACCACCGGCATTATCCGTCTAAAGCAGATGGAAAGGGCGGGCAGTCTCAAGTTTCCGATGATGCTGGTAAACGACGCTGACTGCAAGCACCTGTTCGACAACAGATACGGCACGGGACAGTCTGTGTGGGACGGAATAAATCGCACTACTAACCTTATCGTCGCGGGCAAGAATGTCGTAGTAGCGGGATACGGCTGGTGCGGCAAGGGCGTCGCTATGCGGGCAAAGGGGCTCGGCGCGTCGGTGATAGTTACCGAGATAGACCCGATAAAGGCTATGGAGGCGGTAATGGACGGATTTAAGGTAATGCCCATGAACGACGCGGCAAAGATAGGCGATATATTCGTTACCGTGA
Source organism: uncultured Ruminiclostridium sp. (assembly GCA_947594425.1). Taxonomy (GTDB): domain Bacteria; phylum Bacillota; class Clostridia; order Oscillospirales; family Ruminococcaceae; genus Ruminiclostridium_E. The sequence goes on along the minus strand of CANQED010000005.1, from coordinate 165,670 downwards.
CGGGCTGCTGTGACGTTATCGGAGAAAAGGACTTTGCCGTAATGAAAGACGGAGTTATACTCTGCAACGCGGGGCATTTTGACGTAGAGGTAAATGTCGCGGCGCTAAAGGCCATAGCGGTAAAGAGCGGCGAGGCGAGAAACAATATAACCTATTATCAGCTCAAAAACGGCAGGCGCATAAACGTCATCGCCGAGGGCAGGCTCGTCAATTTAGCGGCGGGCGACGGACACCCCGCGGAGATAATGGATATGAGCTTTGCCATACAGGCTATGTCCGCGCGGTACCTTGTTAAGAACCGCGAGAAGATAAAGAGCGAGGGCAGAAAGATACTCAACGTCCCCGCCGAGCTGGATAAAGAGATAGCTTTCCGCAAGCTCGGCTATTGGGGGATAAAGATAGACGCCTTAACCCCAAAGCAAAAGCAATATCTCGGAAGTCAGGAGATCTGACTTTAACATTTGCGTTATATATTATTATCTGAAAGGTACGGTAAATAGCGTATGAAGAAAAAGCATAAGCTGTCAGGGACAATATTCAGATGGATGTGCGTAGTAGTGGGAGGCTCGCTGCTATTGATAAGCGCGCTGAATATATTTATCAGCTATACGTTTTTAAGAAACGCGCTCGTGACCGAGATGTCCGAGGTCGCAAATATGGCGTCTAATTCTATCGCAAGCCAGCTCGACAGCCTTGTGGACCAGATAGAGCAGCTCGCTATGGACAACGATCTGCGCGACTTGCAGGACGTATCTGCGGTGCGCTCTAAGTGTATAGATATCGTCAATAATCACCCGCAATATCCCGCTATGTTCGTAGCCGACCTTGAAAATAATTGTATAAACGACGAGAGCATAGATTTTAAGACCGACAGCAATTATCACGATATTATAGACGACGAGGAGCATACCCCGATAGTAAGCAGGGTGGAGTTTGCTCCCGAATACGAAAAGACGATACTTAAGATATACGTGCCTATCGTATCTAACGATATGAACAAGATATTTAAGGCGGTATTTATAGCGTACGTCGACGCGGAGATGTTCTTCTCCGACGTTATCGAGAAGATACAGATAGGGCAGACGGGCTATGCCTTTGTCATAGACGAGGAGGGAACTATCGTAGCCACCGGAAGTCCCGACCACGGCAATGCTGCCGCCGACGATACCACAAGCGATGTTGCCGCACTTGATACGACGAGCGGCGACGATACCTCGCTCGTTATCGATAACGACGACGATATGCAGATAGCCGCTCAGGGCGAGATAGTCCAGGGCGCAAATTATATCAAGATAGCCAAAAAGGACGAGAATTATAAGGACCTCGCCGCCTGCCTTATTAAGGCGATAACCGGCGGCTCGGGCTTTGAGACCGCCTCGGTGGGCGGCGTGGATAAGTATCTGTACTATGTGCCGATAGCGGGCGACAACGGCTGCTCGTGCGTACTTGTATCCACCCCGTCCGAGCACACGGGAGCGATAAATTTCTCGATAATAATAAGCGCCGCAGCGGGCGTGGTATTCTTCATAATATCGATATTCGTTATCCTCTCGATAATAAAGAAAATGGTAAAGCCCGTCACCGAGTGCTCTGAGCGCCTCGTCAAATTGTCCGAGGGCAACCTGCATCAGCCGCCCTTTGACACAGCGGGGCTAAATAACGAGATAGGCGAGCTCGGCGAGAGCACCAACCTAATTATGCAGCGGCTGAACGCCATTATCGGCGATATAGATAAGCTGCTCGCGGCTTTCGGAAGCGGCGACCTGTCGTATAGACCCGCCGACGTATATCTCGGCGACTTTGCGCCGCTGAGGGACTCTTACGCGCGCATACAGCTTTCGCTGAATACGGCTATGGATAATATCAAAAAGGCGGGACGCGAGGTGTCCGCGGGCTCGGGTCAGGTATCCGACGCGGCGGGCAATATGTCCTACGGCGCGGCAAAGCAGGCGGCGTCCGTCCAGCAGCTGTCCGCCTCTATCCTTGAGATATCCGAAAAGGTAAATAAAAATGCCGAGCGCGCCAACAACGCCGCAGAAGACACCTCGGCGGCAAGGACGCTCGTCACCTCGGGCAACGAGCAGATGCACCTGCTGCTCGACGCTATGACCAAGATAAACGAGTCCTCCGTCAAGATAGCAAGCCTTATACGCACCATAGAGGATATATCCTTCCAGACTAATATACTCGCGCTCAACGCGGCTGTCGAGGCGGCGAGAGCGGGCGAAGCGGGGCAGGGCTTTGCGGTGGTAGCCGACGAGGTAAGACTGCTCGCAAGCAAGGTCGCGCAGGCGGCTAGCGATACTAAGGCGCTTATCTCCGACAGCTCTAAGGCGGTGGATAACGGCACATTTGTCGCGGGCAGGACGGCTAACACCTTAGAGGATATAGTACGCACAACAGAGAATATAACCCGCCTTGTCACCGATATATCCGAGGCGTCTAACGAGCAGGCGGAGTCGTTAAGACAGATAACCGTCGGGGTAGAGCAGATATCCTCAGTCGTGCAGTCCAACTCCGCCACCGGTGAAGAATGCGCCGCGTCCGCTCAGCAGCTCGCGTCGCAGGCGGATATACTCGAGCAGATGGTCGGTATGTTTAAGATAGATGAAGAATTGTTAAGGAGCACTAAGGGCATAAACGCCGACATTTCCGTAGAGCAGCCCGACAGACCGACAGAAGAATTGCCGCAGGACGACGAGCCTAACGACCGCCCCGAGGGGATATTCTCCTCCAATAATGATACCGAGGAGCAGGAGGACGCGCCGCAAAGTACCGCTCCCGATACGCCGCAGCCACAGCAGAGCGGCAATGACGCCCCACCCGCCGACAATGAAAATTCGTGGATGGATCTGCTGATACCGCAGGACGGCTCGGACACGTCGTTTACAGGCGACGCTAACAACAAGTATTGATATTTTATCACAACGTATAAATATGCCCGCTTGCTGTATGCTCGGGCATATTTCAGCGTATGAAAGGAGAATATATGCAGTTTACAAGGCTCGACATATATACCGAGAGCAGGGCGGTGGACGTGCTTGTGATGAAGCTGTCCGAGCTCGGGATAAACGGCTTTGAGATACACGACAGCGCCGACTTTGAGGACTTTTTAAGCAATAAGGAATATAACTGGGACTATGTGGACGACAGCCTGATGGGGCTAAAGGACACTAAGACATATATCACCTGCTATTTGCAGGATAACGAACAGGGCGGCGAGATGATGAATGCTTTGCTCGGGGTGCTGGGTGAGCTAAGACAGCAGCCCGACGGCTTTTACGGCAGCCTTGAGATAAAGACCGACAACGTGCGCGAGGAGGACTGGGCAGACAACTGGAAGCAGTACTATAAGCCCTTTACGGTAGGGGAGAAGCTAATCATCAAGCCCAGCTGGGAGGATGTACCCGACAGCGGCGGAAGAAAGATACTCGAGATAGACCCCGCCTCGTCTTTCGGCACGGGACAGCACCACACCACTCGTCTTGTTATGGAGCTGCTCGAAAAGCACATACACGGCGGCGAGCGTCTGCTCGACCTCGGCACGGGCAGCGGTATACTTACCGTTGCGGCATTATTGCTCGGAGCTAAAGAGGCGGTCATGACCGATATATTCTTAAATTCGGTAAATACCGCTAAAGAAAACGCCGCGAAGAACGGCTTTGACGGGTGCGTGACGGCCTACTGCGGCAATATCGCCGAGGACGAGGCGCTTAGAGAGAAGATAGGCGGCGGCTTTGATATAGTGACCGCTAATATCGTCGCGGACGTTATAATCGCTATGTCGCCGTACTTTAAGGGCTTTATGAAAGAGGACGGAGTGCTTATCGTCTCGGGGATAATCACCGAGAGGCTTAGCGAGGTCAGCGAGGCGCTTAACAGCAATTCTCTCACAATTTCCGAGATAAGGGAAAAGGAGGGCTGGAACGCCCTTGAAGTCCATCTAAAGTAACCGACGCGCCCCTTTTTTCATATACTGATGAAAAGGGGTGAACGTCCATGCTTAGCGGGATAGAACTGTTTATATTTATTTTTTTGGGAATATGCGGCGCGATAAACGCGCTCAGGGCATTGCTAGAGCTTGTGCTGCCCGCAGAGGGGACGGTATACTTGCGTGTCGGCAGCAGCGACGAGCTCGAGTGCAGGGTGCGTGCGGCTCTGCTTATGTGCAGGGGCGAGGTCGTTATTATCCCCGATAAGAGCAAATGCGACAGCGAGGAATTTAAGTTTATCTGCGAAAGACTTACAAAAGACGAGCCGCGGGTGAGGATAAGACGTGTATAGCGGAAAGGACAACTACATTGCGCGAACAGGAAAAACCGGATATTTCCGCCGAGCTGTCGGGCTCGGTGGAGGACGTGATATATAAAAATTCCGAAAACGGATATATCGTCCTTACCCTCGGGTGCGACGAGGGACTTATTACCGTTGTGGGCAATCTCGGCGACATAAACGAGGGCGAGCACCTGACCCTGCGCGGCGGGTATATCACCAGCGCTAAATACGGCAGGCAGTTTAAGGCGGCGATGTGTGAGCGCTCACGCCCGCAGACCCCGGAGGAGATAGCGTCTTATCTCGGCTCTGGGGTGATAAAGGGGCTAGGCCCCGCGCTCGCTAAGAGGATAGTAAGGACATTCGGCGACGAAACGCTCGACATCATGGACAACGACTGTATGCGCCTCACCGAGGTAAAGGGCATAAGCTCCGACAAGGCGCTTTACATAGCGACGGAATATCGCAAGGTGACGGGTATAAACGAGGTGATAAAGTTCCTCGGCGAGTACGATATAGGGCCCGCGCACGCGGTCGGTATTTGGTCGGCGTATGAGTACGAGAGCGTAAAGACGATAAAGGGCAACCCCTATATACTCTGCTCGGACGGGATAGATATAGATTTTATCAAGGTGGACAGGATAGCCGCCGACCTCGGATTTGATATAGAAAATATAAACAGGATATGCGCGGGGATAGTGTATGTATTGCGCGAAAACGCCTTTGCGGGGCATACCTGTTTGCCCAGAGAAAAGCTTATGCGATCGGTGTGCGATAATCTCGGAGTGGGGCAGCGCGCGTTTAATTCCTGCATGAAAGAATGTCTTGATAATAACAGCGTTATGAGCGTCGACGCCGCAGGGAGAGAATTTATCTACCTGCCCGAGTATTATTCCGCCGAAAAGTACACCGCGAAAAAGCTCGCCTTTATGCTCAAAAGCTCCGCACAGTACGAAAAAGACTATTCCGCCGAGATAGCGGGTGTGGAATTTTCCGAAAATATACATTATGAAAAATTACAGCGCGAGGCGATAAGCGCCTGCCTTACCGGCAGTGTGTTTATACTTACCGGAGGACCCGGCACCGGCAAGACCACCACCCTTAACGGCGTTATCCGTATATTTAAGAGTATGAAAAAGCGAATACTGCTCTGCGCTCCGACAGGCCGCGCCGCAAAGCGTATGACCGATCTTACGGGCGAGCCCGCAAAGACCATACACCGACTGCTCGAGGTGGACTTTTCCTCCGAGAACGAGCTTAAATTCAAGCGCAACGAGAATAATCCGCTCCCTGCCGACGTAATTATCGCCGACGAGATGTCAATGGTGGACGCGCTCTTAATGGAAAGCCTTGTCAGGGCGATAAAGCCTACATCAAAATTCATTATGGTAGGCGACAGCAATCAGCTGCCGTCGGTCGGCGCGGGCAATGTCTTAAGAGACCTTATCCGCTCGGGGAGAATACCGTATGTGGAGCTGACCGAGATATTCCGTCAGGCGGCGAGCAGTCTTATTGTCACCAACGCGCATAAGATAGTGCACGGTGAGTACCCCGAGCTTGGCGACAAGCACGGCGACTTTTTCTTTATGCCTTGCGCGGACGAGGAAAAGATAGCACAGCTCGTGCTCTCGCTGACGGGCACACGCTTGCCCGCGCGGTACGGTTATTCGCCGATAGACGATATACAGGTGCTTTGCCCTACCAAAATGGGCGGTGCGGGCACAAAGGAGCTTAACCGCCTATTGCAGACCTCGCTCAATCCCCCCGCAATGGACAAGCCCGAGCTGAGATTTTTTGACATAGTGTTCAGGGTCGGCGATAAGGTCATGCAGATAAAGAACGATTATGACGTAGTATGGAAAAAGGCGGGCGAGAAAGGCTCGGGGATATTTAACGGCGATATCGGTATTGTCCGCGAGGTGGACAGGTTCTCGCAGAATATAACCGTGGATTTTGAGGGCAGGATAGCTGTTTATACCCCCGAAATGCTGCGCAAGCTCGAGCACGCCTACGCCGTCACCATACATAAGAGCCAAGGCAGCGAATACGAGGCGGTTATCATCCCGATAACGGGCTTTACTAAAAATCTGCTCTACCGTAATCTCTTGTATACGGGAGTGACCCGCGCCAAAAAGCTGCTGATAATCATAAGCACGCCCGAGCTCGTCCGCGAGATGGTGGACAATGACAAAAAGGTGCTGAGGTATTCGCTCCTGCGCCCCATGCTCGAGGCGGAGATGAGGAAGAGTGATCTGTAAATATATTTAAGCTCAACGTTATGTTGGGCTTCAGCTTGTCGAAAAACCCTCCCTATGGGTCGGATTTTCCGACAAGCTGCCAAAAAATCGACCACCCGCTGTAGCGGGTTTACTCGATTTAAAGCAATTTTTAACGCGTTAAAAATTGCTTAATGACGCATCTGCGAGCGGCTTTTATCTAAACTTGAGGGTGAAAACCCTGATGGTTTTCCCCTCAAACTCCTCTTTCCTTCCGCTTTATATCGACCTTTTTCTACATACTGAACCCAACTTTAGGTTGGGCTTGCTTCTTTTATGGGAAAAATGATACGGTTTTTAAATGCATAGAGTGACATTTGTATAAACGTGCAAGCAGGGAGCGGTTAGAAAAACAGTGAAAATTAAAGTATAGAGAGAAAATTATTACGCTCAGATTTCCTAAAATATATTCGCTTACATTTTTAGAGCCTTTCGGAGCGAATATATATGTAGAAAAACAGGGCAAAATTCTGTATATGTATTCGCAAATGTCTGTGCGTGTAGGAATGTTAGCTATAGCTAACGTCTGTATAAGTAGTCGTATTTTTTGAAAAAATATGCGCACATTATAGGGCAATTTGGTGCGGAGAAATTGCGGCGTGGGTACGCGGATATTTTTGCTCTTCGGCAGGTTGAAAAAGTGCGGGGCTACAGGGAAGTTAACGGGTGTGGCGGGGGTTTGCGGGATTTTGAGCGCGTGTGTAGGCGGCGCTGAACCCGCTTGTAGAGCGGGATGGCGGGCGGGATGAAGCTGAGCACGGCGGCTCGGCGTGGAGTGCGAGCAGCAGGGGTACAGCCCCCTGCTGCACCTGTCTCGGCGGCGCACCTCGTAGCAATTTACGCGCTTGTGCGGGCCGGGGAATGAGTACAGATGTACACCGCCGCACATCGCTGTACATGCAAGGGAAGTTTCATTTATTTTTTCGCACATTTGCTAAACTTGCGTTTGGTACACGTGTCCCATTTTCACCACCCCTGCCGCCCTCCCGCCCGTGGATGGTCCCGTACACGGTATCCGGCAAGGCTATACAGAGCACAACGCCGACACAGTGCACCCCCTCGGGCGAAAAAATAAATAAAACTTACCTTGCATAAGTATTGACAACTCAAGTAAGTTGTGGTATTATTTTAGTGTACAATTAGCAGTTGTGGCAGAAAATGCCGCATGTGCAAAATTTTTGCCAAAATCTGGTATAACGGAGGAAGTTTTATGACGTTAAAGAAGTTGTTTACGGGGCTCATATCCCTCGCGGCGGCAATGTTCGCGGTATGTGCGATAACCGTGTGTGCTGGAGCGGATTGGATGTCTGACTATTGCCAAACATATGGCGATTATAAATATCTTAGTTATGATGACGGATCGGCTGAAATTTTTGCTTATACAGGAAATGCAAAAACTTTGACTATCCCATCTACCATTGATGGGAACAAGGTAACAAGCATATACAATAACGCATTCAGTTATTGCGACAGTCTTACTACGGTTACTATACCTGACGGTGTTACCTATATAAAGGGTGGTGCTTTTTCTGAATGCTCAAATCTTGTTACCGTTTATTTGCCGAAAAGTGTGATAGAATTAGACTCTAGTATTTTTGAAGGTTGCACAAGTCTCAAATCGGTAACAATTCCGGATAGTGTAACCGTCATTCCTTCTAAAATGTTTTACAATTGTTTGAGCTTAGCCTCCATAGATATACCCAAAAACGTAACGACTATAGGAGGCAATGCATTTTACGGGTGCTCAAGTCTAACCTCAGTGAACATACCTGACAGCGTAATTAGTATAGGCAGCAACGCATTTGCATATTGTCAAAAGCTTGCCTCAATAGTTATACCGGATAGTTTGACAAGTTTATATGGCAACGCTTTTAATAATACGCCGTTTCTCGATAAGCAAACCACGTCTATCAAGTACGCGGGAAAGTGGGCGATCGGCTTTGATGAAAGCATTACGACCGCATCAATTAAAAGCGGAACAAAAGGGATAGCTGAAAGCGCATTTAAAAATTGTGACACTCTTATTTCCGTAACCATTCCCGACAGTGTGACAATTATATGTGGCAGTGCTTTTTCCGGCTGTAAGAGCCTTAAATCGGTAACAATACCCGACAGTGTGACAATTATAAGCGGCAGTGCTTTTTCCGGTTGTAATAGCCTTAAATCGGTAACAATACCCGACAGTGTTATAGAAATAGGCACCGACGCCTTTAAAGACACCCTGTTACTCAATAATCAGACATCTAATGTAAAGTATGTGGGAAAATGGGCAGTTTCCTGCGCGGGTAAAGAAAATAGTTCTTGGGGTGGAGAAAAAAGTACAGACAGTAACCAAACAACGAACGACACCGATAACGTCAATATGGCGGTAACTATAAAAGCCGGTACTGTCGGCATTGCAGACGCCGCCTTTTATAACTGTAAAAGTTTATCCTCGGTAGAAATACCTGTCGGAGTAAAATACATCGGAGGTAGAGCATTCAGCTATTGCTCAAGCCTTGCCTCAATACATTTACCCGACGGTGTGGCAAGTATAGCAGATCGGGCTTTTTATTATTGCTCAAGCCTTACCTCAATAACAATACCTGACAGTGTGACATGCATAGGAAATATTGCTTTTGAGTACTGTTCAAACCTTAAAGACGTTTATTACCCCGGCTCAAAAGCACAATGGGACAAAATTGCTATTGATGAAGATAACGAAGAATTGCTGAGCGCCACAATTCACTATGATTACGGTAAAGTCCCCGCCCCCTCCTCCGTCACCGGACTTAAGCTCAAAGCCCGCGCCGCCGACGCTCTCCGTATAGCGTGGACTAAGAGCACCAGCGCCGACGGCTACATAATCGAGATGAAGAGCGGCAGCACTTGGACACGTGTCGGCAAGATAACCAAAAACTCCACCGTTGAGTTTAGAAAAGCCGGTCTAAAGGCGGGCACCGCGTACTCGTTCCGCGTGAAAGCCTACAAGATGAGCGGGAAAACAGCCCTCTACGGCGGCAACACCACCATCTCCGCGCGCACCAACCCGAGCGCGGTAAGCGGGCTTAAGCTCAAAGGACGCTCGGGTGACGCTCTCCGCATATCGTGGACTAAGAACACAAGCGCAGACGGCTATATTATTGAAATGAAGAGCGGCAATTCTTGGACGCGCGTAGGCAAGATAACAAAGAATTCCACCGTTGAGTTTAAGAAGTCGAAATTAAAAGCAGGCACAGTGTACACGTTCCGCGTTAAGGCTTACAAGATGTCGGGCAAGACTGCCCTCTACGGCGCGACAAAGACCATATCGGTACGCACCAACCCGAGCGCGGTGAGCGGGCTTAAGCTTAAAGCCTCCGCTGAGGACGCGGTGCGTCTCTCGTGGACGAAGAACACTTCCGCAGACGGGTACATCATAGAAATGAAGAGCGGCAATTCTTGGGTACGCGTCGGCAAGATAGCTAAGAACTCTACCGTTGAATTCAAGAAGTCGGGGCTTAAGTCAAAGACCTCGTACTCATTCCGCATTAAGGCGTACAAGATGAGCGGAAAGACCGCTTTGTATGGTGCTACAAAGACGATTACCGTTAAGACCAAGTAAAAAAGCAAAGTGAATACAGCAAACCGTGGGCTTAAATCAAGTCCACGGTTTATTTTTCGCAGTATAAAGCGTAATAAAAGGCGCAGCGCCTTAGGATTTTCCCCAAAAAAGAGAAAAGAGAAATTAGCGCGGGTCAGATACTGATCTTCATATTGTTCAAAAAGTCCTCTACATTTGTCGCGGTCTTTTCGGAATTATCGGTGAGCAGTCCGTCGTCCGTCAAAATCGGCGTATCCAGGACGGATTTAATTGACACCGCTATGCTTGCCGCAGAGGCGATAACGCCCTTGGATTTTGCGCTGTACTTGCGATAATCGTCGCCCTCGGCATTGAATATATCCTCCATTTTGAAAATAAGCGGGAGGAAGAAGCAGTCGAGGCGCGCAAGCAAGCTGTAAAACATATATGCTCGTCTGCGGATAGCTTGACATTGGAGCGAGGCGGTATCGAGCTGCGAGGATATCTGTATCGCTTCGGCCTGATTAGTGCGCGCCTTTTCGAGCTCTTTCTTTGCCGCGTGACCCGCGATAAAGCCCATGACCATCAAAGCGGGGCCGGCGACTATCCCGCCTAAAACGACCGTTCCGCCCGCCATACCGAGCCCTCCGGCAGCTAAAGACCCTCCGCCGAAAAATGCAAGCGTGGCGTTTGTCGCCGCCGCTCCGCTAAGCGACGCGATGGCTGTCCCCGTAGACGCGCAAGCCAAAGCCTGCGCCGCCCCGTATGCGCCAAACGCCGCTAACGCTCCGCCTACTGTGCCGACGGCCGCGCCGCCTGCAAACGAACCCGCAAAGTTGACCATGGTTTTAAGCTCTGCAAAGCCTTGCTCGTCGATATGCAGCTTTTTTAATTCGTCTATGCCCTCGGTGTTTTGAAAATCCACATTCTTGATCTTCGTAAATGTCTCAAGAAATTCATTTATCGTATTATTTAGGACAAAAAGCTTCTCCTCGCCTAATTTGCTGAGCGCGGTGCCGCAGGCGAGCCTTTCGGCGTTTAATCGGTCGGCGGAGGACTCGAGCAGTTCGTTTGCGGTCTTATTAATATTCTTCGCCGAATGAAAATCGACGCCCGCCTTTACGCCTTTTCCTATTCCTAAGCCGCCGGTAGCCGCGGCTACTCCTAGACCGATAAATAAAACAGGCAACGGCATAATTATACCTCCTCTATGTTTATCAGCGCTAAAACGCTTTGCATAATAGCCGCTTTACGGCTATTTATTTCGTTTACGTGCAATTCTATCTTTAGATAAGGACGGTCGGTAGTTTTGATCCATGTCAGCTCTTTTTCAAGCTCGAACATTGTGAGAATGCTGTTTTGCAGCTCCAGATAGACCGCCTTGTCCAATTGCAAAATTCTTACGATATAATCGATAAGGCTCTGCTCGGACTTATCAAAGCATTCGTCGCTGTATGCGACCGTAAGCAGGTCCCATATAAGCAGCTTAGACGGGATAAAGGGCTCTTCCGCCTCGTCGGAAAATATCGCGAGAGCGACATTTGAGCGCAGGGTATCGGCGTACTCTTCGTCAGAGCTTTCTACAAGCGCTAGCTTTGCTTTGCATTCGTCTACGATAGCCGCTTTATTCTGCGCAAGGTTGGGGTCGAGCTCTTTGCCTATTGCGTCAAACTTTTCCTCCTCGCCGTGAAAGATCTCGCCGTCCGCCGCCATTAGATAATATATCACCTTTAAGGCGGTTTTCACCGGTATGCTTGAAAAGTCACGCTCGGGGCGTTCGGTCGGCGTATCTTTCTTTTGCAGGCGCTGCTTTATTTGCTCGTTGGCCTTGCTGCCTGTCTCGACTATCTTATCTTTAGCCTTGCCGCCTGTTTCGACGACTTTATCCTTTACTGTTTCAAGAGCGTCGTGAATGTTCTCCTTGACTTCGGCGGTATCGATATTCTTGACCTTTTCCTTGACTGCGTCGACTTTGCTGTGAATGTTCTCTTTTACCTCGGCGGTGTCGATATTCTTGACCTTTTCCTTGACTGCGTCCGCCGTATCGTGAAGCGAGCTCTTCAGCTCTTTTCCTATATCCTTTATCGCCATATGATGACCTCCTTGCTTATAATATCAATGGTGTGTCCGACTGCATTAAATCGTCAAATTCTTTTTGGTTTGAAAATTGCGGCTGTCTGCCGAGGACTTTCCATATCTTGATATTTCCGTGAATAACAAGGTCGGAATTATCCGAATTAAGCCCCTCGCCTATCTCGTCAAGCCCGTCCGTAAACGCGGAGATATCCTCCGCGAGATAGTTGGATACCTTTTCTTCAAGCTGTGCCTTAAAGTCTTGCAGGTCGCTTAAGAATACCGCCGCCTTTTCTTCGGATAAAAGCATTTTTTCGTGGATATACTGCGTCTCCTTTTTCTCGTTGGATATTTCTTTTACTATCACTAACGCCGCTCTGCCCGCTCCTACATAATTAAAGCGAGTGACAAATTTGCCCGAGAACAATACCCAGTTAGCGCCTGATTCGATCGCGGCGTGGATAGCCGCGTCGGCGGTGTCGGCTATAGTAAATGTCATACTTGATATCATCAGCATACGGTCTACCGTTCGGTTGTCAAAGGGTATCACCCTATCCCACCGTATATCGCTCATTTTGTCCCGCGTGACAATTTCTTCTAAAAGGTGCGTTAAAAAGTAGCCGAGCCGTACCAGTATCTCGTTAAATGCTACGGGGATGATCTGCTTTTTAGCAGCCTTATATAGCGGCAGCTCATCGCGCAGGTCTATTCTTTGCCTTTCGTAAAGGCGGTTCACAAAATTCGGCAAGCCGGTGCTGTTAAGAATAGGCAATGCCGAAAGCTCATAAAGCAGTGAAATGAACACCCCGGGGATGCCCATACCCCCGCCCGCATTTTTCTTAGTGCCGTCTAAATCGCTTATCAAATGCCCAAGCCAGTTATCCGCACATTCTGCGACCTCGACAAGTATGGGAGCAGAAGCGGCAAGATGCAGCAATTTGCGTAGAGCCTTAGGCATTTCGGTATCATAAGCGCTCTCGTATTTCTTTTCGGTCAAGGCCGCAAGCCAGTTTAGTATGCCTGTTATCGCCACGGGTTTTAAAATATCCTTTATATCCTTTGCCGTAGTCTCTACCGCTAAAAAATGCCACTTGCCGTCACGGCTGACAAATGTTCCTACCCGCAAAAACTGCACTATTATCGCACTGGCAAGGCCGAGCGGCGTAGGATGGTGAGCAAGGTCGGCTAAATGATGGTTAGAGGCGGAAATATGTATACCTTTACCGTTCCAGACATCATCCTGCGCGACCTTAAACTTTTTTTCAAGCTCGCCTATTACGTTCTTCATGTTACTTTTGTCGAGCCCTCGGGCGTCGGCATACTGATGAATAAAATTTTCAACTTGATTTTTGGATAATTCGATCTCTCTATCGCTTATCTTAATTTCACCGACAAAGACCGCGTCTGCTATCCCCGCCATGATCCCGCTGAAAACGGCAAAGGCATAATCAGCCTTATCCGCCTTGCTGACATAGCGGTCGAGCTTGGCGTTTACCTGCTCTAATTCGGCGTTTATTTCGTCTATATCTCTATGTCGGTCGGCGGCAACCGATACCTCTGCAGATATGATCTCCTCCTCGGACTTGTCCTCCGCGCAGTTTTGCTCTTCGAGGGTATATGTACCGTTTATGATTTGTGAAAACTGCTCAGACTTTGACCACTCGTAACACTCGTACGCTCTTGTCGCAAGACGCGGGTGCGTCTCGTCCTGTACGAGCATAAGCTCCATAAGCTTATTCGACTTAGAGTCGTTTACATATGCTCTCAAGTCCTTAGCCTGACGTAAAAATTCGTCACGGTCTACATTTTTATACTCGTTTATCCTTAATAAAAGGTCGATACTGTTGTCGGCGGTCTCGTCGCAGAGGACGGACGCTCTGTCGGCGGTAAGCTCGCTGCACCTATCCCAAAATCTTATCGCTTTTATGAGAGCGGGCGTTAATAAGACGCGTATTGCGGGTATCAAGGTCAGCGGGCTGTTTTCTAACCCGCTTATCAATTGCTCGGCTATTGAATGATACAGATAGTGCTTGCATGCGATATGCCTGCACTCGTGAGCAAGCGCGCTGCTTATCAGCTTTGGCGGCAATTCGCTTACGAGCCGCGAGGTGACGCATATGACGGGCTCGGTGCTGCCGACGGTAAAAGCGTTCATGTGATTTTCTTTTACATAATAGATATCGGGTACGGCTATGCCGAGCTTTTCGCAAATCGGAGGCAAAAGCTCGTATATCTTAGGGTATTGCCTGTCGGTTATTCTGATAGCTTGAGAAAGCAGATCGATTTTTACCGCCTTCTCGTCTACGTTTGCAATATAGGCTTCTTTCAGCTTTACAAATTTAGGGAAAGCATTCAACGCGTCAAATGCTTTTTTATCGAGGTCGTGGATATAAAATGCGGGGTCGTATGACATGCTCACTTTCCTTTCTTCGGCTTTTCGTCGGGTATAAATTCGACAATATCATCTAATTTGCAGTCAAGAGAGGTGCATAGCTTTTCGAGGGTTTTTACTCGGACGTCCTCGTTGCGCCCTAATTTTGCCATGGCGTTAGTGCTGATACCCGCAAGGTGAGTAAGCTCGGTCTTGCTTATGCTCTTATCTATCAGCATTTTCCACAGCTTGTTATAGCTTATCATCGCTAATACCTCCTGTCTTACGTCTTCAGATATCTTTTTAATAATTGTACCACACTGTTTTTAAAATTGCAAGAGTTTTTTGAGATTTTCAAGAAAATTTTGAAATTTTTTATATTTATTTTTGGCAAAGTGAGGGAATAAAAGGCGTACAGCCTTAGGATTTTCCCCAAAATCAGTATAAAACAGATTGTATTATATTGCCGTTGACAGAATAATTAAGTTGTGCTATTATTTATATGTAGAGATCATATGCGAAGATAAGCGAAACAGAGGAGACAGATGAGCTTTAAGAAGATATTTGCGGGGCTGATATCCCTTGCGGCGGCGGTCGTATGCGCGATCAGCGTCAGCGCGGCTGCGCAGACAAGCGGGGATTATCGATACAGCGTCCTTGATAACGGGACGGTCGAGATAACCGACTATAACGGCGCCGACGCAAAATTGACATTACCCTCCACCCTCGGAGGGAGAAAGGTGACGAGCATAGGCGCTCATGCCTTTATGAGCTGTAAGAGCCTTACCTCGGTAACGATACCGAAAGGAGTTACCGATATAGGGGATATGGCGTTTTGGTCGTGCTCGAGCCTTGCGTCGATAACCCTGCCCGACGGGGTCAAGAGCATAGGCGGCTATGCCTTTTCGGGCTGTAAGATAAGCTCTATAAAAATACCCGACAGCGTGACGAGTATAGGCTTTCATGCGTTTGCAAGCACGCCGCTGCTCAACAATCAGACCACTACCGTAAAATACGCGGGCAAGTGGGCTATAGACTGCAATGAGAGCGCAAAAACCGCCACAATTAAGAGCGGCACGGTCGGGATAGCGGATAGGGCGTTTTGGTGCTGCTCAAGCCTTGTGTCGATAAATATTCCGAGCAGCGTTAAAAGAATAGGCAACAGCGCATTCTTCGCCTGCGACAGCCTAAAAGAGGTCTGGTACGTAGGCTCAAAGGCCGTGTGGGCGGCGGTCGGCACCGATAACGACGACCTGACAAGCGCCGACGGCAATATCAATATTTCCGGTCTAAAGGTAAAGGGTCGTGCGGGCGACGCCCTGCGCATAGCGTGGGATAAAAATGCGAGCGCCGACGGATATATCATAGAGATGAAAGTCAACGGCACTTGGACGCGCATAGGCAAGGTTACTAAAAACTCCACCGTTGAGTTCAGAAAATCGGGGCTGAAGGCGGGAACGGCGTATAATTTCCGCGTTAAAGCCTATAAAATGGACGGCAAGACAGCCCTCTACAGCGGCTATACGTCTATATCCGCGCGCACTAACCCCTCAGTCGTAACGGGGCTGAAAATTAAAGGGCGTGCGGGAGACGCATTAAGGCTCGCGTGGGCGAAAAATACAAGCGCCGATGGCTACATTATCGAGATGAAGAGCGGCTCTAAGTGGGTTCGTGTCGGCAAGATAACGAAAAATTCCACCGTGGAGTTTAGAAAGGATAAGCTCAAGGCGGGCACGGCGTACACATTCAGAGTAAAGGCGTATAAGATGAGCGGAAAGACTGCACTCTATGGCGCGACAAAGACCATATCGGTACGCACCAACCCGAGCACGGTCAGCGGCTTAAAGCTCAAAGCTTCCGCTAAGAATGCGGTCCGCCTGTCGTGGACTAAGAATACCTCCGCCGACGGATATATCATAGAAATGAAAGTAAATGGCATTTGGAAGCGCGCAGGCAAGATAACAAAGAACACCACTGTTGAATTTAAGAAGTCGGGATTAAAATCTAAGACTTCCTACACGTTCAGAATAAAGGCTTACAAGATGAGCGGAAAGACCGCGCTGTACAGCGGGTATAAGACGATTACCGTAAAGACAAAATAAAGTACAAGTGAATAAGCAAACCGTGGGCTTATAATCAAGTCCACGGTTTACTTTTTCACAGTATCAAACGAAATATAAGGCGCAGCGCCTTAAAATTCCCCCCCAAAAAAAGCAAAAGTATATACCAAAAGTTTTTGAAAGGGGGCCCGGGGGAAAACTTTTTTCAAAAAGTTTTCATCCCGTCTCTACTCTATAGCGATATATTTCTTGCCCTCGACCTTAGACGTTTCGGGCTTTATGGGGATGGTCAGCTTTAATATCCCTCGGTCAAAGCGCGCCTTTATCTCGTCGTCGGTTATATCCTCGCCGACGTAAAATCTGCGGCTGCACACGCCTCTATAGCGCTCGCGGCGAATATATTCCGAATTGTCGGAGCTGTCGTCCTTTTCGGCGCTTATCGTGAGATAGCCGTTGTCGAGCGCGACCTTTATCTCATCCTTGTCAAAGCCGGGCAGATCGGTCTCCACCTCGTAAGAGTTCTCGGTGCGGCGCACGTCGGTTTTCATAGGGCACGCCTTTTCGCCCTTAAAAAACGGGAAAGAGAAAAAGTCGTCAAAGACGTCTCTCCCGAATACCTCAGGCAGGTACATATTTCATCTCTCCTTTTTATTTTTTTGTACAAATATTATTTTCGGCTCGGGCGAATTTATACCGCGAAATTCTTTTCAACTTTCCCAAAAATCCCTATTGACTTTTTAAAAATCGTGGTGTATAATTGTATTAAATGAAGTAGTACAATTCAGACTGATTAAGGAGAAATTATGAAAAGGCTTGTTAAAATTATAACGGCTATCGCTCTGATATTTGCGCTCACGGGCTGCGCAGAGGAAAAGGCCGTCGAGCAGGTAGGCGAGGGGCTGCTGATACTTGTAAATTACACCCACCCTCTGCCCGAGGGGTACAGTATCGAGCTTGTCGAGCTTGCTAACGGCGAGAGGGTGGACGAGCGGATATACCCCGACCTACAGCAGATGTTTGACGACATGCGCGAGCAGGGGCTGTCGCCTGCGGTAAATTCCGCCTACCGCTCAAAAGAAGAGCAGCAGGCGATAATCGACGAAAAAATCAACGATTACATCGCCCGTGGGTATAGCCCCGGCGAGGCGGAGCGGCTGACCTATCAAGAGGCCGCGCCCGTCGGCTGCTCGGAGCACGAGAGCGGGCTTGCGCTCGACATAACCGCCGAGCAGGGGGATATGTGGGAGGTGTACGGCTGGCTCGCGGATAACGCGTGGCGGTACGGCTTTATCCTCCGCTACCCCGACGGCAAAGAGGACGTTACCGGCATCACTTACGAGCCGTGGCATTATCGCTATGTCGGAAAGGACGCGGCTAAAGAGATATACGACAGCGGCGTCACACTTGAAGAATATCTGTGATTTTTTTGGGGGGAATCCTAAGGCGCTTCCTCCTTTACACCGCTATTTACAGCGAAAAATAAACCGTGGACTGAATTTCAGCCCACGGCTAGATGTATTTATTTATATCATCATATTAATTTTAAATTACGCCAAACCCAAGGTCTTTCGCTGTAAATCTGAATGTACTATAAGCAAAATCCAAAAATGCAAGATAAGCTGACTCTGCAGTGTAGCTAACGAGATCATACGCTTTAGAATAGTTTACATCACTGCTGTTATAAACCAAATCATGTATATAGAAGGAAGGAGTGTTGTCAAGGAACATCATTATCCTGTTAGCTCTACCTGAATAATTAGAAGAAGAAAAGCTGTAAGAATAATTGCCTTGGGGATCCCGACCCAAGCTCATATGACTGCCTTGTACTGTACCTTTTACATATATAAATAACTCATCCGTACTGTAATCAATGCTGAAATTAGCTGATTTATTAGTTCCGGTGCTGATATATACATCTATTTGATTAGTTGAATAGTTATGTGTTATTTTCATAGTCCAGTCGTATCCGTCGGCAGAATAGGAATAAGTAACATATTTATTACCGTCGTCATTTGTTTTTCCGTTTTTATCAATGTACGCTTTCATAACTGCATAATTACCACGTACGCCACTGTAATTTTTGACGGTGATCTTGCATGTAGCTTTCTTTCCGCCGCAGCTTGCAGTTATGGTCGCTGTACCTGAGCTCAATGCCCTTACTAAACCATTAGAAGAAACCGATACTACCTTAGGATTGCTTGAGGTGTATTTTACAGTAGTGTAGCTTGCATTGAACGGATTAATAGTTGAGGACAGCTGAAGCGTATCCGATACATACATAGTGGCTGATGTCCTGTTAAGAGAAACCGAATTAACGTTAACAGCCGCTGTGGTAGATACCGAGATAGTCTTAGTAGCGCTGTATAAAGCCGTACTGCCCGACATTTTATACGCCTTGATACGGAATTTGTAGGAGGTTTTCGGCTTAAGACCGTTCAAGGTGCAATATGATGAATACTCATTTGTTATTTTCTTAACACGTGTCCACGAGGCGCCGTTTTGACGCTCTATAATATATCCGTCAGCGGAATAATTCGTGTCCCAAGTAAGGTCTACAGTTGTCGCGGTTTTATATGAAGCTTTAAGTCCTTTAACTGATGTCGGATTTGTACGAACCGCGATGGTCTTAGCTGAACCGTAAAGCGCAGTCTTGCCGCTCATCTTATAAGCCATAACGCGGAAATTGTACACGGTCCCCGCATCAAGTCCGCCTCTTTTATATTCTACTGTGGAATTATTTGTTATCTTAGCGGCACGCTTCCATGTGCCGTTTATATTCATTTCGACAATATATCCGTCTGCAGATGTGTTTTTATTCCATGTAAGGCGAACAGCGTCGGTTGATCTCGCCTTTAGCTTAAGTCCGCTGATTGCAGTCGGGTTAGTGCGTACGGAGATGGACTTAGTTGCACTGTAAGTCGCGGTGTTTCCGCTCATCTTATAAGTTTTAACACGGAAGTTGTATACGGTGCTCGGAGCAAGACCGCCCTTTTTATACTCAGCAATAGAGTTATTTTCTATCTTGGCTGCGCGCTTCCATGTGCCGTTGACATTCATTTCAACTATATAGCCGTCGGCTGAGGTGTTCTTATCCCAAGTAAGACGTACAGCGTCCGCTGCTCTTGCCTTAACCTTAAGTCCTGTGATAGAAGTTGGATTGGTGCAGACATTAATAGTAGAGTATTCGCTGTAGTAAGCAGTATTACCGCTCATCTTGTAGGCTTTAACACGGAAGCTGTACTCTGCGCCTGCGTTAAGACCGCCCTTTCTAAATTCTATGATGGAATTATCGGTTATCTTCTCTAGATATTCCCATAAGTTGTTAACCTTTATTTCAACGATATATCCATCGGCTGAGGTATTCATATCCCAAGTAAGACGAACAGCATCAGCCGTGCGAGCTTTGAGTTTTAAGCCGCCGACAGAGATCGGGTTTGTGCAAACGGTGATAGCGCTATATTCACTGTATATATCTGATACAGATGAAGTTTTATAAGTTTTTATACGGCAATTATACGTAGTGCTCGATTCAAGCCCAGTTATTTGATATTCGGTAGTAATATTGTTATTTATATTTTTAATAACGCTCCATTTGTCACCGTCCCAGAGCTCAACAATGTATCCATCCGTCAATTCCTGCCTATCCCACGAAAGCTTTATAGTATCAGCCGATGAAGATTTTAGCTTTAGCCCCGTCACAGTGTCAGGCTTATAGTTGTAGGTAATATCTGCATTTAACAAATAGGAATTATCTTCGCCAACAGAAATGCTTTTCCACTGATCTTCCGAGCCGGTGTAATATACATTTTTAATACCATCACAATCACAAAAAGCTCTGTCAGATATGTTTATCAGACTATCAGTTAATGATATTGCTGTAATATTGCTGAAAATAAAAGCACATTCTGATATATTGGTCACGCTGGAAGGGATTGATATTGAGGTGAGACTTTTACAATATGCAAAAGTCCAATTTACTATATTCGTTACACCTTTGGGCAAGCTAATCGATGTAAGGTTTGAACAGCCAAAAAAAGCCGACCCTCCTATGCTTGTCACACTATCGGGTATAATTACCGAAATAAGGCTCTTGCATTCGTAAAAGCTGGAGTTTCCTAAGCTCGTCACCTTTTTTCCGCCTATAGTCGCGGGTATAGTCAAATTAGTCGCGCTGCCGGTATAATCGGTTATCTCCACCGTTCCGTCGTCGAGCACGCTATACTCATAGTCTCCGCTCCATTCCGCTCCCGCGCACACGGTTATCGCGCATACTGCGAGCAAAGCCGCCGCGAGGGAAATAAGCCCCGCAAATAGTTTTTTCATTTTCAGCCTCCTATGTAATTAAAAAGTGCGCAGCCGAAGCCGCGCACCGAAAAATGCATAGCTCCGATTGCTGCGACACAATTTCGCTTTGTTCATCTGAAAGACAACACGAAAAGAGCCTGCACTTTTACCTATAGGCAAAAATGTTGTCTTTCGATAGAACATATGAAATTGTGTCGCAATTTTATTTTACCACACCACGGCTTAATTGTCAATAATTCCTGCCCAAAAATTAAAGTTTATGTCAGGAACTGTTTTAGTGTTTGACAATGGCCGCTAAGTGTGGTAAAATATCCTTATACAGTAAAAACCGAGGAGTGTATAATTTGGACAACAAAGCATTTAACGGCAAGCCGTCAAAGGAGAACCGCCCGCAATTTCCCGAGAGGGCGGTAATAACGGGCGGTATGCCCTATGGGAATAAGGAATTGCATTTCGGGCATGTCGGCGGGGTGTTCGTATTCGCGGACGCGTACGCGAGATTTTTGCGTGACAGGATAGGAAAGGACAACGTCATATTCGTATCGGGGACGGATTGTTACGGCTCGCCGATAGCCGAGAGCTATCGCGCTAAGACCGCCTCGGGAGAATTTGAGGGCAGCATTGAGGACTTTGTCCGCAAAAATCACGAGAGCCAGAAAAAGACGCTCGACGACTATTATATCAGCCTTGACCTTTTCGGGGCGAGCGCGCTCGGCAGGGCGGCAGAGCACCACGCTAAGGTGAGCGACGCTCTTATCCGCAGACTGTACGAGAACGGGCAGCTTGAAAAGATAACCACTTCGCAGTTTTTTGACGAAAAGGCGGGGGTATTCTTAAACGGCAGACAGGTCGTCGGCAAATGCCCCGTTATGGGCTGTCAGTCGGACAAGGCGTATGCCGACGAGTGCTCGCTGGGACATCAGTATATGCCCTCGGCGCTTATCGACCCGAAAAGCACACTGACAGGCGAAACGCCGGTCATGAAAGACGTAGTCAACTGGTATTTTCGCCTTACCGACCACACCGACCTGCTTAATGAATATGTGGAGAAAATAAAGCAGCAGCCCAATGTAAGACAGCTTGTATCAAAGACTATAGGGGAGTTTTTAGAGCCGCCCGTTATCCATATAAAGCGGGAGCTTATGCCCGAATACGAGAAGATAAAGGGTACGCTCGCGCACCATACACTCGAAAACGACGAGAAAAAGCCGTCCTTTACGATTTGCTTTGATACGCTGAACGACCGCGACGCGGCGTGCGAACTGCTCGCACACGCGGGGATACGCTTTAGGACGGGAAAGACGCTAGTGCCGTTCAGGCTTACGGGTAATATCGAGTGGGGAGTAAAAGCTCCCGCGCTAGAGGGGCTCGACGGGCTTACCGTGTGGGTATGGCCCGAATCGCTGTGGGCGCCTATTTCCTTTACGGTCGCGTATCTTGAAAAGCAGGGCAGGAGCATAGATGAGTGGAAAGACTTTTGGTGCAGTAAAAAGGCGCAGGTGTACCAGTTTATCGGCTCGGATAATATATATTTTTACGGCGTGGCGCAGACCGCTATGTTCGCCGCATTGCAAAGCGGGGAGATAGGCTGCGAGATACCCGACGGCGAGCTGCAGCAGACTACCTTGGTCGCTAACCACCACATTCTTTTCCTTAATAAAAAGGCGAGCAGCAGCGGCGATATCAAGCCGCCCATGGCGGCGGAGCTTTTAGAGCATTATACCCCCGAGCAGCTTAGAATGCACTGGCTCAGCTTAGGGCTCGGACGGGGGAGCGTAAGCTTTCAGCCTAAGCCGTACGACCCCGACGCTAAGGCGGAGGACAGCGACCCCGTAGTAAAGGAGGGCTTTTTGCTCTCAAATGTGTATAATCGCTTGGTGCGCTCTTGCTTTTATTGTGCGCAAAAGTACTATGACGGTTTCCTCCCCTCGGGCGCGCCCGATAAGGATATAATAGACGAGAGCGAAAACGCGATACTCGAGTACGAGCGCTTTATGTATAAGTTTGAGTTCCATCGGGTGACTTATGTGCTGGACTCTTATATCAGAAAGGCAAATAAGCTCTGGGCTAAAAATATGAACGAGGCGGATAAGAATAACGACGAGGCTCTCCGCCGCCAAACGCTGATAAACGCCTTTCATTATGTGCGCACGGCGGCGGTACTGCTCCACCCGCTCGCGCCTAAGGGCACGGAGATGGTGAGAGAGTATTTAGGCTTTGACGAGGATTTTTGGAGCTGGGAGCATATATTTGAGGGAATGGACTATTTTTGTAAGGGCGAGCACAAGCTCAAATTCTTAGAGCCGAGGGTGGACTTCTTCACCCGTCACCCCTCGCAGTTTGCGGATAATCAAGCTGACTAAACTATTAAGAAATTTAAATATTAAATCATAAACCTATATTGTATAAAATATCTGTTTATCCATATATTTTCATCAAATCAACACAAAGCCGTTTTAATGCTTTCACTTTCGGCAAGTATACTTTAGCCATAGTCAATAAAAACGACTAAGCCGATAGGCTTTGTGTATGCCAGCATCAATTTTCATATATATTTCCCCAAACAGAAAGCCCAGCCGAGAGGCTGGGGTTTCTGTTTGTAATATTACTAACGTTCTAACCTGCAAATTATATCCCCTGCCGCGCCGAGGACATCGACCTCTTCCATACCTCTTTCGGTATAATAATCATACAGCGCGTCAAAGCTGCCGTATCTTTTATCGAGCAGGACTATATCCGCGTCGGGGGCTTTTTTCTCGTCGGGCTCTCCCGAGGAATTTATCGAGTACAGTGTCTTTTGCTTATACAGCGCGGGGCAGAGGAAAGTGTCGGCGGTGACGCTCTCGCCGCTTGCGTCAAGATTTTCGAGGTATTCTATCGCGGCCGAGGTGCTCTCGTTGCCGACATTGATAAGCTCGTTAGTAAGGTTATAATGAAGCGCCATAGTAGTAATAAGGCACGCCGCCGAGCAGAACACGAGCGCGGTGCGGCGGGTGTGGTAGCTTAGCTCGGCGCAGTTCATAATAAACAGCCAAATAAATATCGCCGACGAGCCGAAAACGTACTGAAAATTGATATTGTACTGATAGCCGTAGCTCGTCATAAGATTTATCAGTATAAACGGCACAAACAGCACCGCGCGGGAAAATTTGCGTATAGCGAGCGGGATAAAACCGAGCGGCAATAGCATTTGCAGTATAAACAGTATCTTGTCCTCGGTGACAAGGTTGCTTACGGCGTAGGCGGGGTTTATCAGCACGGACTTTATCACCGTCAGCAGTCCGCCGCCGTCATAGATATAGTCGTCGTAGCGCCATGACATCACACCGAGCCCTTGGCTGTCGAGATAAAGGCACACGCATATAAAATAAATTATCGCCGAGAAAAGCATAACGCCGCCCGCTATCTTCATTTTCTTTTTGCGGTCAAAGATAACATACAACGCGACAACACAGACGTACACCGCCGCATCCTCCTTGATTGTAAGGGTGAGAGCGGCAAATACGGCCATAGGTATCAGCTTTTCGCGCTCTATCGCCCAAAACAGCCACATAAGCAATGGCACGAGCAGGCAGTTTTCGTGCAGGTCGTACCTGCACCCGCCGATAAACGCCGGGAGCAGGCAGAAGATAAAGCCGACCGCCGCCGAGGACATATTGGACAGCCCGTATTTTTTCGCGATAAGCAACGCGGGTATCACGCCCGAGGCTATCACCGCGCCCTGTAATATTTGCAGCGTCAGCGGGTGGGGGAATATCATATATATCGGCAAAAACAGATAGTACGCGGGAGAAAAATGCACCGCAAAGTGCGACAGCTCGTAATTTCTCTCAAGGGTAGTTATCGGCTGAAGGGTGTCCTTCATATTCTCAAACATCTGCGCAAATATCCCGAAATCGTACGCGGGCGTGTGGAGATTATAATATCTCAGCCCCACCAGCACCCCCGCGAAAAATACCGTCACGAGAGAAGCAAAAAGGGGCACGCCCCACCACGCCTTTTTAAGCACGCTCGGCAGGCGCAGCTTGTCGGTAGTCAGCGTGAAATATATTGCGAGCAGCACAAACGGCAGTACTGCCGCAGCACCGTAGAAGCTTAATTTTCCCATGGCGAGCAATACCGATACAAAGGCGGTTATTATCAGCAGCCACGCGCTGTCGGTCTTGTACTTTCCGTCCAAAATTACAAATATAAAGCCCAGCAGAAAGAAAGCCGTCACGCCCGCGATTATAAGCAGCGGTATATTAACGCCGAGAGGAAATTCTTTAGACAATATCTCGCCCCCGCCGAAAATAACGCATACAAGAGTATAGGCGGTGAGGTAGGAGGCTATCAGCCGCTTTATAAATACATTTGCGGTAGGAAAAACAAGGTGAAAAATATCTTTTATCTTAGAATACATTGTATAAACGCCGCTCCTTATCAATTTACTGAAAATCAGTATAGCACACGGCGCGGATAATGTCAACGAAGCGAAAGAAAAATACAATATTATTGTTGAAAAAATCGGTAAAACGTGGTACAATACAATAGTAGGGGGAGGGCATAAAATGGATATACACGTAGGCGACATTTTAAATATGAAAAAAGAGCACCCCTGCGGCTCTAAGCAAATGCTCGTATTGCGCGTGGGAGCGGACTTTAAGCTAAGGTGCTTAGGCTGCGGGCACGAGTTTATGACCCCGCGCTCTAAATGTGAGAAAAAGATACGCTCGATAGACGCTAAGAGCGACGAGGGCGATAAAGGAGATACAATATGACCGAAAAGCTGAACGCCGCCGCGCGGCGTTTTGACGAGATAAGCGAGAAGCTGACAGACCCCGATATAATAAGCGACAACGCAAAATATAAGGAGCTTATGCGCGAATATAAGAGCCTTACTCCGATAGTGGAAAAATACCGTCTGCTCACCGCCGCCGAGAAAGATCTCGACGAGGCGCAGAAAATGCTCGACGAGGGCATACAGGATAAGGACTTTAAACAGATGGTGAGCGAGCAGTACGAGGAGAGCAAGCGCCTTATCGAACAGTACACCGACGAGCTGAAGATACTGCTTTTGCCGCACGACCCCAACGATGACCGCAGTGTGATTATGGAGATACGCGGCGGCACGGGAGGGGACGAGGCGGCGCTGTTCGCCAATTCGCTGTACCGTATGTATACGATGTACGCGCAGCTAAAGGGCTGGCGCACCGAGGTCGTGGACGCTAACCCCACCGAGCTCGGCGGGTATAAGGAGATAAGCTTTCGCGTGGACGGCGAGGGCGCATACGCTAAGCTGAAATACGAGAGCGGCGTCCATAGAGTACAGCGCGTCCCCGAGACCGAGGCGCAAGGGCGCATACACACCTCGGCGGTGACGGTCGCGGTTTTGCCCGAGGCGGAGGAGGTCGACGTGCAGATAAACCCCG
Source organism: uncultured Ruminiclostridium sp. (assembly GCA_947594425.1). Taxonomy (GTDB): domain Bacteria; phylum Bacillota; class Clostridia; order Oscillospirales; family Ruminococcaceae; genus Ruminiclostridium_E. The sequence continues at coordinate 139,361 of CANQED010000005.1, read as the reverse complement.
CCGACCTTGAATACCAGACCTACCGCTCGAGCGGAGCGGGCGGACAGCATATAAATAAGACCGAGTCGGCTATACGCATAATACACAAGCCGACGGGCGTAGTCGTAGAGTGTCAGGAAGAGCGCAGCCAGTATAAGAATAAGGACAAGGCTATGAAGATGCTGTACACTAAGCTGTATCAGGCTAAGCTTGAGGAGCAGTCAAGCCGTATCGCCGCCGAGCGCAAGATACAGGTCGGCAGCGGCGACCGCTCGGAGAGGATACGCACCTATAATTTCCCCCAGAGCCGCGTCACCGACCACCGCATAGGACTGACGCTGTATAAGTTGGAGGCGTTTATGAACGGGGACTGCGACGAGGTGTTCGACGCTCTTGCGGTGGCGGACAACGCCGCAAAGCTTGCGGCGGGTGAGGACTGATATGCTGACTCTTATTAAAAAGCCGACCGCCGAGGTGCTCTCTAACGCGGCAGAACTGCTGCGGCAGGGGCAGCCCGTGGCGATACCGACCGAGACTGTGTACGGCCTTGCCGCGAGCGCGTACGATATAGACGCGTGCCGCAGGGTATTTGAGATAAAAGGCAGACCGCAGGACAACCCGCTGATAGTGCATATAAGCGACCTAAATATGCTGTACGGCTTTACTAAAGAGGTCCCGCCGCTGGCATTGACGCTTGCTGAGCGGTTTTGGAGCGGGCCGCTGACTATGATATTTAAAAGAAAAGATATTATCCCCGCGGGGGTATGCGGCGGGCTTGATACAGTCGCGGTAAGAATGCCCGACTGTGACCCCGTGAGGCAGCTTATACGGCTGTGCGGCTTTCCGCTGGCGGCGCCGTCGGCTAATCTTTCGGGCAGCCCGAGCCCTACCACGGCGCGGCACGTCTATGACGACCTAAACGGGAAGATACCGCTGATAATAGACGGGGGAGAATGCCGCGCGGGGGTAGAGAGCACGGTGATATGCTTTACGGGCGAGAAAGGCGTAAGGATACTGCGTCCCGGCGCAGTCACTGCCGAGATGCTCGGAGAATATGCCGAGGTCGAATGGGACGAGAATGTGTTTAAGCAGCCCGAAAAAGACGCGCGTGTTATCTCCCCGGGTATGAAATATAAGCATTATTCGCCAAAGGCTGAAATAATAATAGTTAAAGCGCAAAGCGTGCAGGCGCTAGCCGAGTATCTTAATGCGCGGCGCGGCGAGGGAGTATACGCGGTGCTGTACGGTGACGAAGAGGGGATAGACCTGCCGAGGATAGATTATGGCGTTACACCGACCGAGCGCGCGCATAATCTTTTTGCGGCGCTGCGTAAAACAGACGAGCTCGGCGCGAGGACGGCGTATGTGAGGTGTCCCGAGACCGACGGCATAGGCGCGGCGGTGTACAACCGCCTGCTTAGGGCGGCGGCGTTTAGGGTAGTCGAGCTTTAGGAGGATGTATGAGGATATACGGGCTAACGGGGATGTCGGGCGCGGGAAAATCCACCGTCGGCGAGAGGCTTGCTTTAGCGGGCTTTTATCCGATAGACTGCGATAAGGTGTCAAGGTGCGTCACTGAGAAAGGAAAGCCCGCGCTGAGTATGATAGAGCGCGCCTTTGGCAAAGAATATATCTGCGCCGACGGGACGCTGAATAGGCGAAAGCTCGGCGGGCTGGTATTTTCTGACGGGGAAAAGCTGAAAACTCTCGAGAAGATACTCTACCCGTATATTACTTATGAGATAGTGTCAAGGATAAACGACAGTGGGGAAGAATATATACTGCTCGACGCGCCGACACTCTTTGAGAGCGGGATAGACGCGGTATGCGACGCGGTGATAAGCGTCGTGTGCGACAGGGATATTTCGCTGCAAAGGATAATGGCGCGCGACGGGATAGACAAAAAGGCGGCGCTCGACCGCCTCAGCCGTCAGCACCCCGCCGAATTTTATATCAAAAAAAGCGAATATTATATAGAAAACAACGGCGATATAGAGCAGCTTATCTCGGCTGCCGACGCTTTAGCGAAAAGGCTTAAGGAAGTATGAGGGTAATATACACATCAAGGCGAAAAAAGCGCGGCGGAAAAAAGACCGCGGCAATAATAGCGCTGATCATTCTTTTAGCCGCCCTGCTCGGCGCGGGGATATGGTTTGGCGCGGATAAGATAATCAGGGCTAATCACCCGATAGGCTTTGCGGATACGGTGACGTATTATTCGCGTATGTACGGGCTGGACGAATACGAGGTGTATGCGTTTATCAAGACCGAGAGCGGCTTTGACCCGAGGTCCGAGTCATCGGTCGGGGCGAGGGGGCTTATGCAGATAATGCCCGATACCTTTGACTGGATACGCTATAGACTGGGTGAAGAGAATATAGAATTTGACAGTATGTACCGCCCCGACGACAATATTCGGTACGGCTGTTATCTGCTGAGTTATCTGAGCGAGCAGTTCGGCGGCGGGATAACAGAGACTGCTGCGGCATATCACGCGGGCGCGGGGAGCGTAGAAGAGTGGCTGAGCGACCCCGAATATTCCGAGGGCGGCAGGCTGACAGAAATACCTACCTCGGACACCGCGCATTATGTAGATAAAATTACCGCCGCATATGACACTTATTGCAGGCTGTATAAATAAAAAATAATATATAAGGAGCTGTTTATTATGGCAGAAAAGAAAAGCAAGGCAAAAGAGCTTAAGGACAAGCTGTTTTACACCCAAAAGCATTCGTCGCGGATAATGTCCGACAAGGAGCAAAGCGAGGCGGACAGGTACTGCGAGGGGTACAAAAAATTCCTCAACGAGGGCAAGACCGAGCGCGAGGCTGCCGCGAGAGCAATTATCGACGCGGAGCAGGCGGGCTTTGAGCAGTTTGACCAAAGCAAAAAGTACAAGGCGGGCGATAAGCTGTATTTTCTCAACCGCAAAAAGGCGGTGATACTCGCCGTTATCGGAAAGCAGCCGCTTAAAAACGGGATAAACCTTACCGCGGCGCATATCGATTCGCCCCGTATGGATCTAAAGCAAAATCCGCTGTACGAGTCGGAGGAGTTAGGCTTCTTCAAGACCCACTATTACGGCGGGATAAAGAAATACCAGTGGACGACGATACCGCTGTCGCTGCACGGCATAATAGTGACCTCGGACGGCACGGAGATAACGGTAAATATCGGCGAGGACGACAGCGACCCGTGCTTTGTGGTGACCGACCTTTTGCCGCACCTTGCGGACGAGCAGTATAAAAGACCCGCCTCTAAGCTGATAAAGGGCGAGGAGCTCAATATACTGATAGGCTCGCGCCCGTTTAAGGACGACGACGAGAGCGAGAGCGTAAAGCTAAATCTTATGAATATCCTGTATGAAAAGTACCGCATAACCGAAAAGGACTTTTTGAGTGCGGAGCTTGAATGCGTGCCCGCGTTTAAGGCGAGGGATATAGGCTTTGACCGCAGTATGGTGGGAGCGTACGGGCAGGACGACAGAGTGTGCGCGTACACCGCGTATACGGCGCTGCTTAATTTAAAGAGCGTACCAGACCGCACCGCGGTGTGTGTGCTGACCGATAAGGAGGAGACGGGCAGCGACGGAAACACGGGACTGCGCAGCGCATATCTTAAGTATTTTATAAGCGACCTTGCTAAGTGCTGCGGCACTGACGGCAGGACGGTAATGAGCGCGTCGCGCTGCCTCTCGGCGGACGTAAACGCGGGGTTTGACCCGACCTTTCCCGATGTGCTGGAAAAGAAAAACTGCGCGTATCTCAACCGCGGTATAGTCGTAACCAAATTTACCGGCGCTAGAGGAAAATCCGGCACCAGCGACGCGAGCGCGGAGTATGTGGGGTATGTGCACTCGCTGCTCGATAACAGCGGGGTGGTATGGCAGACAGGCGAGCTGGGAAAGGTGGATCTCGGCGGCGGCGGAACGGTCGCGGCGTATATCGCCAATCTCAATATCGACACTATCGATGTAGGGGTGCCGGTGCTCTCTATGCACGCGCCCTTTGAGGTGACCGCAAAGAATGACGTATATATGGCGTATAAGGCTTTTACCGCGTTTTATAAAGCATAGTGTAATTTTCCCGCGAATATCATAATAAAAGGCACAGTGTAAACTTAATGATATTCGTGGGGGCGATAGCATAAGAGCCGACACTAAAATAAGGATAAAGCGCAAGGTAGGCGTTAAGCTTATCGGCGTCGCGCTGATACTGCTCAGCGCGGTGCTGGTATTGCATACCCTTGTATACCCTAATATAATCCGCGTCTGCGAATACAACGTGCGCGCGGTGATAATAGGCATAATGGACAAGGCGGTAAACGACAGCCTGCTAAATATCGACGCGCCGACCGATTATCGCAGCCTTGTGGATATATCCTACACCGACGACGGACGGATAAGCTCTATACAAAGCAACACCGCCCTAATAAACCGCATAAAGACCGTGACGCTCGACGAGATAAACGAAAGGCTGCTTTCGGGCGAGGAGATAACCACCGAGCTGTCCGCGGGGACGCTCAGCGGTATATCGGCGTTTTACGGCACGGGCGGCTCGGTAGAGATGGTGATAGAGCCCACGGGGTACGCAAACGCGGTGTTTATCAGCGAGTTTACCTCGGCGGGGATAAATCAGACGCTGCATAGGATAAAAATGCACGCTACGGTAAGCGTTGCGGCTTTTATACCGCTGTATTCGGTCGAGACCGAGGTAGAGGGCGATTTTCTGATAGCGGAAACGGTCATAGTCGGAAATATCCCCGAGAGCTATACCCATATCATCTCGGACGACGGCGACCCGATAAACGACCTGTTCAACTACACTTAAAATGAGGGAAAGATAATGGATATCGAAAGTATAAGAGAGGAATACGCGCGGCTGTGCAATGAGGCGGAGCAGCACAATTTTAATTATTATGTGCTTGACGAGCCGACGATAGAGGACAGCGAGTACGACGCGCTAATGCGCAGGATAAAGCAGATAGAGGCCGAGCACCCCGAGCTTGTCAGCGAGAGCTCGCCGACACAGCACGTCGGCGGCTATGCGCTCAATACCTTTCAAAAGGTGAGGCACGAGGTGCAAATGGGCAGCCTACAGGACGTGTTCGATAAGCAGGAGCTGTACGACTTTGACCGCAGGGTAAAGGCCGAGGACAATGGCGCGGTATATTGCGTCGAGCCTAAGATAGACGGGCTGTCGGTGTCGCTCGAATACACGGACGGCAAATTTGTGCGCGGCAGCACGCGCGGCGACGGCTTTGTCGGCGAGGATATCACCAAGAACCTTATGACGATAGCGTCTATCCCGCGTGAATTGCCCGAGGCTCTGCCCTTGCTCGAGGTGCGCGGCGAGGTGTATATGCCTAAAGCCGAGTTTGAGCGGCTGGTAAAGGCGCAGCTGGAAAACGACGAGCAGCCCGCGAAAAATCCGCGCAACGCCGCAGCGGGATCACTGCGGCAAAAGGACAGCCGTATAGCCGCGTCGAGAGGGCTGAATATTTTCGTATTCAATATACAGCGAATAGAGGGAAAACAGCTGGGCGGTCATAAAGAAAGCCTCGATTATCTAAAGTCGCTCGGCTTTAACGTGATAGAGGGCTACCGCACCTACAGCGATATGCAGGACGTTATCGCGCGCATAGAGCAGATAGGGCAAGAGCGCAGAGAGTACGCTTATGATACAGACGGCGCTGTGGTAAAGGTCGACAGCTTTGCCCTAAGAGAGCGGCTCGGCGCTACCGCTAAGGTGCCGCGCTGGGCGGTGGCGTTTAAGTACCCGCCCGAGGAAAAGGAGACTAAGCTAATAGATATCGAGATAAACGTCGGCAGGACGGGCGCGCTTACTCCGGTGGCGGTGTTCGAGCCCGTATGGCTGGCGGGGACTACGGTATCCCGCGCGGTGCTCCATAATCAAGATATTATCGACGCGAGGGATATCCGCATAGGGGATATTATCGCGGTGCGAAAGGCGGGGGACATTATCCCCGAGGTGGTGCGCTCGGTATCACATGCCGAAAACAGCGTGCCGTATAAGATACCGCACGTTTGTCCCGTATGCGGCGGCGAGGCGGACAGGGACGAGGACGAGGCGGTGATACGCTGCCGCAATATCGACTGTCCCGCGCAGCTGTTAAAGAATATCGAGCATTTTGCGTCGCGTGGGGCTATGAATATAGACGGGCTCGGCGAGGCTGTGGTAAAGCAGCTCAGCGACGAGGGACTTATCTCTACGGTCGCGGACTTGTACGCTCTCGATATACAGAGCCTCGAACAATTGCCGCACTTTGGCAGAAAGTCGGCGGATAATCTCATCACCTCTATCGAGCGGTCTAAGAGCAATTCTCCCGACCGACTGCTTTTCGCCCTCGGGATAAAGGGGATAGGAAGCCGCTCGGCGGCGCTGCTGCTACAGCATTTCGGCAGCATAGAAAAGCTCGCGGAGGCGGACAGGGAGGAGATCTCCGCTATCGAGGGCTTTGGCGATATCTTGGCGGACAGCGTGTATCACGCGCTGAGAGAGCCGCATATGCTAGCGCTAATCGAGCGGCTTAAGAGCTATGGGGTAAATACCGAGTATGTAAGTGAGCTGAGCTCGGACAAGCTGAAGGGTATGACCTTTGTGCTGACGGGCACACTGCCGAATATGACCCGCGACGAGGCAAAGGCGCTAATTGAGAAAAACGGCGGCAAGACAAGCGGCAGCGTTTCTAAAAAGACGACCTACGTGCTCGCAGGCGAAGAGGCGGGCAGCAAGCTGACTAAGGCGCAGCAGCTCGGCGTCGCGGTGATAGACGAGCGGCAATTTTTGGATATGATAGAGCAATAATAGGAGATGACGGCAATGGAGGCTAATGAGATACGCGGAGGGTATTATGAGGGCGAGCGCTCGCTCTTTATGTCCGAGGGGCTGAAAATATACGATAGCGTTTTCGGCGAGGGCGAGTCCCCGCTAAAGGAGAGCCGCGATATAGAGCTGTATAACAGCAGTTTTAAGTGGAAGTACCCGCTGTGGTACTGTAAGAACGTATACGTCAAGGACTGCGCGTGGTTTGAGATGGCGCGGGCGGGCGTATGGTACTCGGACAATGTGACGGTGATAGACTGCGCGATAGAAGCGCCTAAGAATTTTCGCCGATGTAAGGAGCTTACGCTAAATAATGTCTCTATTCCCAACGCCGCCGAGACGCTGTGGCAGTGCCAAAACGTCACCGCCGAAAACATCACCGCAAAGGGCGACTATTTTGGTATGAACTGCGAGAATATCAAGATAGACGGTCTTACGCTGTACGGAAATTATTGCTTTGACGGGGCGAAAAATGTCGAGGTGAGAAATTCTCGACTGCTGTCTAAGGACGCGTTTTGGAACTGCAATGACGTGACAGTGTACGACAGCTTTATCAGCGGCGAATACCTCGGGTGGAACTCTAAGCGGCTGACGTTTATAAATTGCACCATTGAGAGCCTGCAGGGGATGTGCTATATAGACGAGCTGATTATGAAAAACTGCAAGCTGCTGAATACCACGCTTGCGTTTGAATATTCTACAGTGGACGTTGATATAAATGGAAAAGTATCGAGCATAAAAAACCCCTCGGGCGGCATCATAAGGGCGGACGGCGTAGACGAGCTGATTATGCAGCGCGACAAGGTAGATGTATCTAAGACTAAGATAATACTACGGCAGGACAGCGGCAAAAAGACCTGCGTCTGCCAGTGTATGCTGTGAGGGTGTTATGAGCAAGTACGATTTTGACACGCCTATAAATAGGAGCGGCACCAATTCGCTGAAATGGGATATTAAGGACGGCGAATTGCCAATGTGGGTGGCGGATATGGACTTTGCCGCCGCACCCGAGATAATCAAGGCTGTAGTAGATAGGGCAAGGCACGGGGTGTACGGCTACTCGGTCATCCCAGACGAGTGGTATGACGCTTATATCAATAGGTGGAAGGACAGCCACGGGCTTATTATGGACAAGGGCGGGCTGATATTCTGCACGGGCGTTATCCCCGCGATATCAAGCATAATACGCAGGCTGACGCATCCCGCAGAGAATGTGGTGATACTTACGCCTGTGTATAATATTTTCTATAACTGCATACTTAATAACGGCAGGCGGGTGCTCGAATGTGAGCTGACATACAAGGACGGCGAGTATTCTATAGACTTTGCCGCGCTGGAAAGGGCGCTCTCGCTCCCGCAGACCGCTATGCTGCTATTATGCAATCCGCATAATCCGATAGGCAAGATATGGGATAAGGATACGCTGAGCGCGATAGGCAGCCTTTGCAAAAAATACGGCGTTATCGCGGTGTCGGACGAGATACACTGCGATATCACCGACCCGGGCAAAGAATACTGCCCATTTGCATGCGCGTCGGAGGACTGCCGCGATGTAAGTATCACCTGCATATCGCCGACTAAAGCGTTTAATCTCGCGGGGATACAGACCGCCGCGGTGTATATACCCGACCGCAAAATAAAAAACCGCGTCGAGCGCGGATTGAATAATGACGAGATAGCCGAGCCTAACGCCTTTGCGGTGCAGGCGGCGGTCGCGGCTTTTACTAAGGGCGGGGAGTGGCTGAGCGAGCTGAGACGGTACCTTTATGATAATAAGCGGGTAGCCGCCGAGACTATCGACGCTATACCCGACGTATCCTTAGTGCGCGGCGAGGCGACCTATCTATTGTGGATAGACTGCACTAAGCTTGCGCGCGGCGGCTCTCACAAGTTAGCCGAGCATATACGCGAAAAAACGGGGCTATATCTCTCGGCGGGGGAAGAATACGGTAAGGGCGGCGAAAGCTTTCTCAGGCTGAATATAGCCTGCCCGCGCTCTGTCCTTTTAGACGGGCTCGACAGACTGAAAAAGGGAATAGAATTATATAGATAAAAAAGGCGGCTATGGTCTTTCGACCATAGCCAAAGGAAAAGGGTGCAGATATCTTAAAGGGATAAGATCCCCTTAAGTCTAAATTTATATGTTCATCAAACCGTGAACAGCAGATCCTCGTATGTCGGGAACGGCCAGTACTTGCTGCCGACAATAGTCTCAAGCTCATCGGCTACCGCACGCAGGCTCTGCATAGAGGCAAATACCTCGTCGTGATAGCACTTAGACGCTTCAAATACGTCGTCTATACCGTGAGCCTTGACTGTAGCGCTCTCGAGCTCGTCTATCTTGACGCTCAAGCTTGCGGTCAGCGAGTCGAGCTTATTAGCGAGCTGCTGCTCCGCGGTGTAGCCGAGCCCCGCATTCTTCTTAGAAATAAGCGTGTCGCATACCATCTTTTCAAACTCGATAACGGCGGGGAGTATCTCCCTCTTTGCCATCTCGGCGGTGGTGAGCGCCTCGATATTGATATTCTTGTTATAATTTTCTACAAGTATCTCTGTTCTCGAATGTACCTCTACCTCGTTGAACACCTTGTGCTTAACGAACAGCCGGACATTCTTCTCGTCGCAAAAATGCGGCAGAGCGTCAACGGAGGACTTGAGCTCGGGCAGGCCGCGCACCTCGGTAGCCTCTTTTACCCATGCGGAGTCGTAGCCGTTGCCGTTGAATATTATCCTCTTGTGATCCTTTATCGTCTGAACAAGCAGGTCATGAAGGGCTGACTGGAAGTCCTCGGCGCCCTCGAGCTTGTCGGCAAATTCTTCAAGCACATCCGCTACTATCGTATTGAGCACTATGTTAGGACCGGATATATTGAGCGACGAGCCGAGGCTGCGGAACTCGAACTTGTTTCCGGTAAACGCGAACGGTGAGGTCCTGTTCCTGTCGGTGGTGTCCTTAGTAAAGGTCGGCAGGGTGGATATGCCTATATTGAACTTTGTGCGCTTGCTCTCTACGGTCGTACCCGATACAAGAGCGTCTATGACCTCTGTCAATTCTTCGCCGAGGAACATAGAGATTATCGCGGGAGGAGCTTCGTTCGCACCGAGTCTGTGGTCGTTGCCTGCGGTCGCTACCGAGAGCCTGAGCAGGTCGGCGTGCTCGTCTACCGCCTTGATTATCGCTACAAGGAAGGTCAAGAACTGCGCGTTTTCCATCGGGGACTTGCCGGGATTTAACAGGTTCTGACCGTCGTCGGTCGAGATAGCCCAGTTGTCGTGCTTGCCCGAGCCGTTTATCCCTGCGAAGGGCTTTTCGTGCAGCAGGCATACAAGTCCGTGCTCGAGCGCTACCTTTTTCATCATCTCCATAGTCAGCTGATTGTGGTCAGCCGCGAGGTTAGCCGACTCAAAGATAGGCGCGCACTCGTGCTGTGAGGGAGCGACCTCGTTATGCTTAGTCTTAGACGCTACGCCGAGCGCCCACAGACGCTTGTCGAGGTCTTTCATATAGTCGCTTACTCTCTGCTTTATTGCGCCGAAATAATGATCCTCAAGCTCCTGTCCCTTTGCGGGGGGCGCGCCGAAAAGCGTCCTGCCGGTAAAGATAAGGTCCTTTCTCTGATCGTAATACTTCTTGTCTATAAGGAAGTATTCCTGCTCCGCGCCGACGGTGGCGACGACCTTTTTCGCGGTGGTGTTTCCGAACAGCTTGAGTATTCTCATAGCCTGCTTTGATACCGCGTCCATAGAGCGCAGCAACGGGGTCTTTTTATCCAGCGCCTCTCCCGAATAGGAGAAAAATGCGGTGGGGATGTATAAGGTATTGTCCTTTATAAAAGCGTACGAGGTGGGGTCCCACGCCGTGTAGCCTCTTGCCTCAAACGTAGCGCGTATTCCTCCCGACGGGAAAGACGACGCGTCGGGCTCGCCCTTGATAAGCTCTTTGCCCGAAAACTCCATTATTACCGTGCCGTCGCCTACGGGCGAGATAAAGCTGTCGTGCTTCTCCGCGGTAATGCCCGTCATGGGCTGGAACCAGTGGGTGTAGTGGGTAGCGCCCTTTTCTACCGCCCAGTCCTTCATTGCGCTCGCAACGACCTCGGCAACGGGCAGGGTCAGCTCCTGATCGCCGTTGATGGTCTTCATAAGCTCCTTGAAAGTAGCCTTGGGCAGCTTTGCTTTCATGACTGCCTCGTTGAATACGTCCGAGCCGAAAAGCTCGGTAACATCATAGGTTTTTTCCGCCATTTCCTTTTCCTCCTTGGATAATTAAATAAAAAGGGCGCTCTGATACACATCAGAACGCCCTTGTTCTTACATATGCTATTTTACACCAAAGCGGGGCATTTGTCAATATGGTATTTTGCACAAATTTTGCAAGTTATATTTTTATAAATTGCAAAAAACGCCGATTTATAATCAAATCGGCGTTAATTTTGCAGGAAAATCAAATTATGTGCGTCAAATATCTATCTTACCGTACAGGGTGGCGTTTTTCTCCGCCTCTACGGTCTCCTTAGAGTACTCTGTAGGCTGCTCTTCGGTGGGAGCAGAGCGCTTGTACTCTCTTTCAAACGAGGTAGAAAAGCCGCTGCTCTGCTTGTATGAGCGGTTGGCGGGGCGCTTGCCGTTATAACCTCCTCTGCGCTCGGCGCGCTTGCTGTCGGCGTGGCGCTGTGAGCAGGATATTACTACCTTTCTGTAAGGCTCCTCGCCGATAGAATTAGAGTAGATGCCCTCTATATCGGCGACGGTGCTGTGTATAATGCGTCTTTCGTAGGGGTTCATGGGCTCGAGAGTTATACGCCTGCCCTGACGCAGGACCTTATTAGCGGTGCGCTTAGCGAGTGCGCGCAGGGTCTCCTCGCGCTTGTCGCGGTAGCCGTTGCAGTCGACCGTCATACGGCAGTAGGGCTCGTCGTGGCGGTTGCTTGCGAGGATAGCGAGATATTGCAGCGCGTCGAGCGTTTCGCCGCGTCTGCCTATCACCGCGCCGAGGTTCTCGCCGGTTATGTCAAGGACTATTATGTCCTCTTTTTCTATCATATTGACCTTAAAGTTTTCTATCCCGAGGGCGGTGAGCACCTTTTCGAGATATGCGGCGGCAACGGCGGCCTTTTTGCGGTTCTCGTCGGTGATACCTGCGGGCTTAGCTTCGGCGTCGGCGGTTTGCTCGTCGGCGGGCTCAGAGGGTGCGGGCGCTTCGGCGGGGGCAGGTGCGGGTGCTTCTGCCTTTACTTCTTGTACGGTCGGCTGTGCGGCGCCCTCGATATCGGGGCAGACGGCCTTTATTCTGTAATCGCCCTTTTTGCCGAAAAGCTTCTTTATCGGCTGCTCAACTACCTCGATGGAAATGTCCTCTTTGCTCACGCCGAGCTTAGTCAGTTCGGAATAAGCTAAAGCCTCAAGCTCCTCGAGCGATTTGCCTGTGTAAATCTTTTCCATATTTGCGAGTCCTTTCTGTGATGTTATTCGTCGTCGCTGTCAATGTATTCTTCGCCGTACTTTTCAGCGTCGGCCTTTCTTGCCGCAGCAAGCTTTCTGCGGTTTATCTCCTTTTGTGACAGCGTTTCTTCCTTTGTAACGACCTTTTCCTCGCCGGTATCTGCGTCCTTGACGACAGCGGTGGTGGTCACTTTATTTGCGGCTTTAGCTGCCGCTCTGCGCTCGTCAAATTCTTTTTGAGCCTTTTCTTTTATCTTAGCGGGGCTGTAGAATTTCTGCATAAGCAGAGACTGTATAATTCTCAGCACATAGTTTACCGTCCAGTAGAAGCCTACGCCTGCGGGAACGCTGAACGCTATCCACAGCGACAGCAGCGGCATACCGTATATCATAAGCTTCATCGGTCCCATGCCCGGCATATCCGCCGTCTCGGGATTGTTCTTCTTATTGAGATACTGCGAGAGTATCATAGACAGCGCCGAGAAGATAAACGAAAGTATCGGTATCAGCAGTATCGGCTCGAACACCAAAAATCTCGGTGTAGCGCCGAAATCCAGCCCGAAGAACATCATATTCTCCGCGAGGTTTTGGATATGCTCTTTTACGTCTGCCGAAATTATCCCGGTATTTTCGAGCACCGACGGGTACTTTTCAAATACCTGCAAGGCGAGCAGCTCGCTTTGCATGCCGGTGTATCTTATCTTGGCGTTATTTATCTTCTGCTTTGTCTCGGCGGTAAGTCTTGAATTGTTGCCGAGCAGGTCGGTCGCAACTACCTCTTGGGTGGTAAACAGACTGCCGTACTTTTGTATATCCTCCGCGGAAAGCTCGGCGGGGGTCTTTTCATCAAAATTAGACTTAAAGCCCTCGTCTTCGGAATAGGCGTGGATAAGCTGCGCGTTTTCCTCCGATATGAACATCTCGTCGGTGTCGCCCGCGATATACTTGTCCAGCAGAGCCTTATCCTCGGCGTTGTATTCGTTTAATATTATCGAGGTTATCTCTGTATTTTGCGCTAAATTTACCACCGCGGTGATATTCTCGGAGGCGATATGCTCCATATGCGTCATCGGCTTGTAGACAACGTCTATCATGCCGAAAAGTATGAGCATAGACAACAGCAGCGTGCCGCAGCCGCCGGTCGGGTTGTAGCCCTGAGCCTGCAGCTTTTGGAGCTCCTCGGTCTGCTTCTCGCGGTTGTTTCTGTATTTTTGCTGTATTTCCCTGACCTTAGGGGCAAAAAGCTGCGAGGTCGCCATATTCTTCTGCTGCTTTAACGTAAGCGGCAGCATTGCGACAAGCAGTATCAGTGTAAATATGGCTATCGCCCAGCCGAAGTTCTGCGTCAGCAAATATATAGGCCACATAACATAGCCTAAGGGCGTACCTATCAGAGAGTATATGAAATTTAACGTGATATATCACCTTTCCTGTGCGGTCATTTGCGCTTGCCTGTTCTTTTGAAAAAATAAAACTCCTCGGGTACATAATCATAGCCGCCCGCCGAAAACGGGTTGCAGCGCATAATTCTCCATAACGCCAAACAGCCGCCCTTTACCGCGCCAAACCGCTTTATCGCAGTCATTGCATACTCCGAGCAGCTTGGTGTAAATCGGCAGCAGCGCGGCAGCCATTTTGAAAATGTTAGCCGATACAGCTTTACAAAAAACAGCATTATATACTTCATTTTCGTTTAAGACAGCATAAGCGGGCGTATGCCCCAAAGCTTATTTGTCGGCGTATTTGCTTAAGACGGTCTTGTTCATAAGCTCGTACACCTGAGTAGACTTCAGACAGGCGGCGAGCCCTCGCGCTACGAAAATAAAATCGTACCTTTTATCGGTCTTTTCCCGCAGCAAAGGCTCAGTCAGCCGAAACGCCTCGCGTATCACACGCCGCGCTCGGCAGCGTTTGACGGCGTTTCCTATCTTTTTTCCCGTGACTATGCCTATCCGATTTTTTCTTCTTTTGCTTTCCCTCGCATAGCAGACAAACGCCTTAGTGACCGTACTTTCGCCCTTATTGAAAAGATAGCGAAACTCACGGTCTTTCTTGATAACTACATATCTTTTGGCGTATTTTTTCATAGGCGTTTTGCCGCGGGGAATTAGTAGCTCAGGCGTTTTCTGCCCTTTGCGCGGCGTCTTGCGAGCACCTTGCGTCCGTTTTTGGTGGACATCCTCTTCATAAAGCCGTGCTCTTTTTGTCTTTGAAGCTTCTTGGGCTGGTATGTTCTCTTCATAACTATCCGTTCCTTTCTTGACTTAGAGAGAGCGGCGATACCCGTTCTCCCGCCCGCTGTTCGGGCAACCTTTTCTCGTTTACGGCTTTACACCGCATTTTAATATTATATAATAATTTCTCCCCGATGTCAAGAAGAAATTTATCATCTTATCGCTTTTTTGGTAAAAATCCTCAAAAACAGCTCAATCTATAAAGTAGGACGCTTCCATATCCGCCGTGCTCAGCGCGAAAGCGAGCGGAAACATCTCGAATACCTTAGAGATGCTGTTTTTGTCCTCTATCCCCGAAAAGCCCATATGATAGCGTATCGCGAAAGCCTCCTCGCGCGTAAGCCGCATAAAGCCCGTTATCATATACACCGACTTTTCTCCGTGACCGTAGGGCAGCTCGTCATCAAAAAAGTATGTAGGCACCTGCTCCCATACGCCCTGCTCGTTCTTGACGTTGCGGGTGCCGCGGGTGTAGACGTTTACCTTGCATATATCGTGCAATAACGCGCATATCGCGGCGCTCTCCTCGGAGCAATTAAGCTTATAGACTTCACGCGCGCGCGGGCGGGCGAGATAATCCTTAAGGCAGTCGTACACGTTCAGCGAGTGCTGCGCAAGCCCGCCGTCATAGGCCCCGTGAAACCTCGTGCTCGCGGGAGCGGTGAAAAAATCGCTCTTATTGGTAAGATAGTCCATCAGCTTGTCTATGCCGTCGCGCTGTACTTTATCCTTTATTATTTCGCAAAATCTGCGCTTGTTGTCCTGAATTTGCTTTTCGCTCAGCTCCATATCTTCGGCTTTCCTTTCGGGATAATGCCGCTGTGCGGACATTATTTGATACTAATTAATAATACTATATTTAGCGGATTTTGTCAAGGAGTGTTTTTGATTTTGGCTGAAAATGTGCGCGGGATATCGTGTAATTTTCATATAGGGAAAGTTTAGAGCGCGGGAAAGGTTTAATATATTAATAATGTTTGTTAATTTTTTATAAAATTTTGAATTATTTTTGTGAGAATTATATAAATTAAAAAAATCCCGTTGTAAAAATCGGCGATATGTATTATAATTATTATATGTATTTAAAAGTGGAGATACGGAGGAAGAGGCATATGAACACCGATGAAATTAAGTGGATCGTGTATCACGGCAGACATTCGGATCCCGTGTGCCGTTCGTGCAATGAAAGGCTCGAAAAATACGGATTTTGCTTTGTTCTTGACGAATACGGCTCGGATATCTCAAAGAGCGCGCAGCTTGCGGTCATGAACGTAATGCTCGAAAAGCAGCTGCCGAACATACTTATCATCTGCCCTCACCAGCTTATGTTCAGCTGGTACAGAGAGATGGTCACGGGCTGCGGCGCGGACTTTAAGATGTTGACCGCGTCGACGGGGACTATAGAGTATTTTTCACAAAATCTGTCTAATCTGTTTATAGTATCGGAAAACTCGCTCGAACACGGCAACCAGACGCTCGCTAAGGCGTGCGACGCGATAGCGTGGGACCTTGTGATAGTCGACGGGACGCTTGCCAGCGGCGGCATAGGCGCGGCGATACATCCTTCAAGCATAAAGATAAGGGCGGACAAGCTGCTTGTATTTTCTCCTTTCCCTGTCGGTACGGACGGCGACACCTCGGCTCTGGGCAAGATAGCCGCGGCCTTGCTCTCCGACCCCGAGAAGGTAAAAGTTGCACAGGACGCTCCGATAGACAAGGCGTGCATAAGATTTGACGCGGAGAGCCCTGTCGCGCGGCACTTTGACAAGTCGGTATACCTCGGCAACACCTCGCGCAAGACGACGCTGCTGCGTTATACATTTGACCCCGCTTTCCTTTCGGGACTGAGAAGAATAGCCGACCTCAGCACGGGCGCATTGCTCTACCGCTGGGGAGGAAACATATTTGAAGAATACGCCACCGACATCACCCGACTGTATGTAAAGTCCGCCTACACCGTAAGAGATGTAGACGAGCTGAGGAACGTAGATAAAAAGCTCGACTGCTTTTTGACCCATATAGACGGAGTTATGAAGAGCGAGGACGGGCGCGCGGCGGTATATTGCGTATCGCCCAATACGGTAAGCTATCTCACTAAGGTATTGAACGCCGTATATTCTAAGAGCGAGGGCACAATTAAGGTATGCCGCAGCGATATATACGACACCGTCGGGATAACCGACGCATATGAGCGCAAGGACAATCTCGCCCCCGACCGCGTGATGATAACTATGGACGATATGTCCGCTATGGGCGACAGCCTAAAGGGCTGCACGCATATATACCATTATGAGCTGCCCGACGACCCGAGGATACTCGAAATGCGTACATCAAGGCATCAGGACACCGACGCGCAGAACGTATTCTTCTTTGACACCAACGTTATGTTTGACGGCAGGATGTTGTCGCTCGTGCTGTACGGGCGGCTGTACGAGTCGCTTATGATAGGCATACCGGGGCGCAACATACTTTTTGACCTCGAGAACGCGGCTGAATGCACCGCGCTGTGCGTTAAAGAGCTTATGCAGGTAATAAGCGCGTCAGCTGTCGCAGGCAGCGACGCTCAGTCGAGGCTGACCCACTTATTCAACATACCCAAGGACGCGGGAATAACCGACGCGGAGAAAGCGAACGAGTTCGCTAAGCAGCGGCTGCACGACCTGCTGTACGCCCTCGGCGCCGAGAGCGCCGCCGAAAGGTGCGGAAACAATGTCTCTAAGCTCGAGGCGCTGTTTAAGCCGATATTCGACGGGTATAAGGGCTCGCTGCTGTATATTGACGAGGGCAAGATAGCCTCTATCGGCGGAGAAGAGCTCTCCTCCTATTATAATGAGGAGCGGGTGGCGGAGTATTCCGCGCGCCTTAGCGAGTCCGAAGCCGACGTAGGGCTAAAGGCGGCGAAAAAATCACTCTCGGGCTTTTACGAGGAGGGCAGCAACGCCCTGCTCAGGGACTGCGTCAGCCAATTGCCCGACGCGCTCAGAATGCCGGTGCTGCTGAACGCGTGGCGGTATCTGACAGATGAGTTTATTATACAGGAAGGCTTCCGTGAATTTATGAAAAACTATAACGAAGGGGTGATGTGATATGCCGGACGGACTCAGCAGTGAAATGACGGCCCTAATAGGCGATTATTTTCACGCTCATGCAAAAAATGACCGTGCGCTTATGGACGAGGCGCTTGACGGACTTCAGCGTATGCTGTATCAAGACCGCGTTGACAGCACCCCGTTCAAGGACTATTTCAACAACGTTTATTCCGACAGAATGCCGTACAGCACGGCGCTGTCGGTAAGCGACTATCCGCGCGAGTCGGTATTGCGCGAGCTGCTGCAAAACGCGCTCGGCTGCTCGTATACCGACAAGGATATGAGCATAGAGTTCAATTTTGACTCTGACGACACCGTGCGCATTAATTATAACGAGGACGGCTTCACCCTCGAGCAGCTTATGCTGTACCTAAGCGTAGGGCGCAGCGACGGCGATACCTCGAGAGAGGGCAGGTTCGGCGTGGGCGCAAAATCGGTGTTTATGAATGTAAACTGGTTTACCCTGCGCTCGGGCAACTTTTCGTTCAGGATGGTAAACGAGGAGGGCACGCTGATACTGCGCGAGCTCGAGCTCTCAGCACCCTTAAGCACGGGCAGCGAGATATGCTTTGGCACCGACGCCGAGACCGTATCCGCTATTAAAGAGAACCTCGCCACTATGGCCGAGAAAAAGGGCGACTATATCAATCTTGTCGAGCTGTGCTTTGCCTTTATCCGCAAAAAGAAGCTCGGAAGATTTGACGAGGAGGAGGCGGTAGACCGCACGCTGAGCATTAACGCTTATGCGAATAACGACCCGCTGACCTCTTATAAAATATTCCGCCGCCCCGATAAGGATACGAGCGGCGATCCCGTTGTGCGCTTTACTCATAACGGAAAGAGCGTCATTGATTTTATCTGGCACGAAAATTCGGGGTACGTATATCTTATACCCTTTGCGGTATCTTCCTCGCGCAGAGCGCAGATAGCAAAGGTCATACTCGCTAAGTACAATTACTTCTCGACATACGAGCTGACAGGTCTGCTTAAGTCCAACGGCGAGCAGTTTATCAATCAGAAGCTCTCGGCGTTCTTTATCAGCGTGCCCAACTCCTTTATTACCTCTCACAGAACGGGTATAAAGTACGAGTGCGAGGAGGAGATACAGCAGACGATAACCTCGGACCTGAGAGATATGTGCGACGAGTACACTAAGTATTTTGTACTCGAGATAGCTAAGAGGAATAATTCCGACAAGTACTACTTAAGGCCTAAGCACTTTGTGTTTGAGTTTTTCGCCAATTTCGTAAGAACAAGCCCGATGGCACAGGACCTCGGCGACAAGTTCCAGCGCAATATATCGATAGCTTTTCCTAATAGGCAAAAGCCGATGACATACGACGAGATGTGCGAGATAGGCTTTTTCAGCGAGGACCGCAGCATACCGTTTGAGATGCACCAAAGCGGCGCCGCTAAGACCGAGTGCATAGACGAGCGTATGGAAATGCTGCTGCACGAGACCGAGGAGTTTGACGAGACTATTGTCACCGCCGCATATGACTGGATAAACGACGAGACCGGAGAGACGGGACGCGAGTTTTCGTATATCTTCCGTATCGCGGGCGGAACATACCGTATGGACAGCGAGGGCAACCGCTCGATAAGAGATTACGGCCTGTCCGTAGGGTTTAGGAGCGTAGTCAGCATAAAGCTCGGCGAGTACGTCAAGAATGCGTCGGTAGAGGACGATGAGGCGCTGATAGGCGCGATACTGCTGTTTGATAACATATTCGGCAACGACTACAGCATATCTATGAAGTATTATCAGTTCGTCGTACATTGTCGCAATCAGCAGTTTATGTTTGATGTGGCGAGAATGACCGTCCACAACTTAAAGCGGATATATGACTTTATCGTGGAGCATACCAACAGGTTTGAAAATCACCGTGTGCTGACCGATGTGCTGAAAATGCTCGTAAACAGCTTTACGCAGGGCAAGGATATGCTTACATTCCTGCGCGAGATGAAAAACGAGGGCGCGGAGATAACCTTACAGCTCGATATAAACCACAAGTACCGCTTTGCGGCGTACGGTATGCAGTTCCTTATCCCCTCGTCGGTAACTAATAAGGATATGCTCGAGGTCGTAGGGGACGTGTACCAGCTGATAAACTGCGGTATGTTTGACAAGCGCCTGTTCGACTTTGAGACCTCTAAGGCGGGGTATTCGTTCGACAAGGCTAAGGTGGTAGAATTGCTCGGCGGGTCTGTCGAGGCGGCGCAGCGGTTTGATATGGTAATGCCTAAGCTGTACGTCTGCGACCTTAAGATACCGCGCATAGCCTTAGTCGGCGAGAACGACCGCGTTATACGCATAATCGACTCGGCGAGTCTTCCTACCCCCGAGGAGGAAGAAAAGACCGCTAAGTACGTCCTGCTTAAGGACGGCTGCCTAAAGCCCGAATTCTCGGGATACCTCGAATTCTTGCTGACAGGAAGCGACGAGGGCAGGCTGAGCAGATATTTCTCCTGCACCGAGGAGCCTAACCGCGTTATTCTCGACCAGATACCTTATTATTATAAGCCCCTGCCGAATATCAACGCGGAGGAGATGCAGATACTAAAGTCGCTCTATCGCAGGATAAAGCGCATAGACAACGACAACATCTACCGCAACTATTTCTCAAAGGATCTTAATGCAAAGCTGTTCGGCTACGGCGGCACCTGCCAGTGCTGTCCGCGCGAGTCGGATATAATCAACAACCGCACCGTAAAGCCCTTTGAGGTGGGTATCTTCTCGGGAGAGAGCGAAAAGAGATTTAAGTTCGCTATGTATCTTTGCTCGGACGACGCGTCCGCGTCGAGCGGCTGGATAATAGAGGATCTGAGTATAGGCGGTATGAACCCGTTCAGGTGGCTTGAGGAAATAAACAGCGTGCAGTTTATCCCATCGGAGTTTATGCTCGCGTGCGTAAAGTATCGCAGTCAGGTGACATATGACATCGCGGGCGAGGAGGACGAAAGAGGAGAGAGCATACACTCTTCCACCGAGAGCGAGCTAAATTCGATAAATATCGCGCTTTCGCCTCTTATGGCGGCAAAGTGGATAGTGGACAACAGCGAAGAGGGCTTTGACGAGCCTGTCGAAGAGCCCGTGGAGGAGCCTATTATCGAAGAGCCGCACGAGATAAAGGTGCTCGACCTTAACGCGGACGACTGATTTTGCACAAAGCTATATATTGTGATGCTTTGCTGATTACTTTCTATATATAGAAAAACGATAATCGTTATTAAAAGCCTTTCCGAAAGGAAAGGCTTTTTTGTGCATTTTTCACGATTTTTAGACAAAAATTTTGTTAAATTTTTTGCGGATAAATCTGAGCAGAAATTGCCAAAAGGAAAAATTAGCACTTGATTTTTAGAGAAAGTAGGTGTATAATAATTTTAAGACACTTTTGAGGTGTTTTGTGGTGATTTTTCAATGAATAAAACATAGCCGACACGATAAATGTGAATTTACAAAGGAGGTGACAAGGCTGTGAAAGGCGAGTACAAATCCACGCTAGACGCTAAGGGGCGTATGAACATACCGATTAAGCTGAGAGAAGAGATAGGCGACAGCTTTGTCATATCCAAGACGATAGGCAACAGCTGTATCAAGGTATATTCGCTCGACGAGTGGGCGCGCCTTGTCGAAAAGATACGCAGTATGCCCTCGGTGCAGACACAGGGGATACAGCGGTTCTTGTTCGGCAGCGCGTACGACGTAACCGCTGACAAACAGGGGCGCATATCGGTGCCCGCCGCGCTGAGAGAATACGCTAAGCTGTCCGCCGACGTGGTTGTCGTAGGACTTGAGGGCGGCGCCGAGATATGGGATAAGGCGGAGTGGGCGCACTTTAACGAGGTGACCAATTCCGACGAGCTGTTAAAGCAGGCGCTGGAGCTGGGTATATAATATGGCTGAAAAGCATATACCCGTTATGCCGACGGAGACCATAGAGAGACTGGATATATCGCCCGACGGAGTGTACGTTGACTGCACGATGGGCTTTGCGGGGCATTCGTCGCTTATCGCAAAGAGGCTAAAGGGCGGGCGGCTGATAGGCTTTGACCGCGACCCCGACGCGTGCGCGGCGGCGAAAGAGCGGCTTATCCCGCTGTCGGAGCAAAACGGCTTTAAGCTTGATATAATAAACGACAGATTTTCCACCCTATCAGAGGCGCTCGATATGCTCGGCGTACAGGGGGTAGACGGGGTGCTGATGGATCTCGGGGTGTCGTCGTATCAGCTCGATACGGCCCGGAGGGGCTTTTCCTACCACGAGGACGCGCCGCTGGATATGCGTATGAGCCAAAAAGGGCTGAGCGCTTACGACGTGGTAAACGAATACCCAGCCGACAGATTAAGGCAGATACTGTACGATTATGGCGAGGAAAAATACGCGCAGGGCATTGTCTACGGCATAGAGCGCGCACGAGCCGAAAAGCCGATAGCTACCACCCTTGAACTCGCCGAGATAATTAAGCGCAACGTGCCGCTTAAAGTCAGGCGTGAGAAGAACCCCTGCAAAAAGACCTTTCAGGCGATACGAATAGAGGTCAATTCCGAGCTGGACGAGCTAAAAAGCGGGCTTGACGCGGCTTTTGACGCACTTAAGGTCGGAGGCAGGCTCGCGGTTATCACCTTTCACTCGATAGAGGACAGGATAGTAAAGAACAGGTTCAAGGAGCTGTGCACCGGCTGCACCTGTCCGCCGTCGTTTCCTGTCTGCGTGTGTCATAAAACGCCGCGCGCCGAGGCGATTAATAAAAAGCCGATAATCGCGGGAGAGCGGGAGCTAATCGACAACCCGCGCTCGCACAGCGCGAAGCTTAGGATAATAGAGAAGTTAAAGTAAGCGGGAAGTAAGATATCAAGGATAATTAAAGAAAGGACGGATAAATATGGCTATAAATACCGAGACAAAACATCAATACACAAGACAAAGCACAGCATATGATTTTTCACTGTTTGATACGGCACAGAGAAAAGAGCGTCCGCAAAAGCAGGAGGAGGAGCAGCCAAAGCCCGAGCTAAAGATGGTGCAGGCCTCGGCGGCTAAGGCGGGCAGGCCTATAGCGGTGATATTTATCGCGGCGCTGTTCCTTGCGGTATTTATTATGTTTTTATACAGCAAGGCGCAGCTCAGTGAGATAAACCTAAAGGTCAGCGAAGAATCCGCCGCGTACGAGCAGGCGCAGATACTTAACACCCAGCTGCAAAACGAGCTAAACGGCTCGGTGTCTATCGACAATGTCGAGGAGTACGCCGTAAAGCAGCTCGGTATGCAAAAGGTAAACAACTCGCAGGAAAAATACGTGGAGATGAACACGGGAGCAATGACCGAGACCGCCAAAGAGGATGATAAGAACATTTTCGAGGTCATATTCGATTGGTGCTCTGACGCGCTGGAATATTTGGGATTTTAGGACAATATATATATACAAGCCGCATGAGGCAACAGTAAGACCGCGCCCCGATATTATCGGCGGACAAAGGGTTGTCGATATGCGGCTTTTAAAGCTTTTAAGGGAAAGGAATGACAGCGGCAA
This sequence comes from uncultured Ruminiclostridium sp., assembly GCA_947594425.1. Lineage (GTDB taxonomy): Bacteria > Bacillota > Clostridia > Oscillospirales > Ruminococcaceae > Ruminiclostridium_E. The sequence continues at coordinate 116,237 of CANQED010000005.1, read as the reverse complement.
TGAATATCAGCCCTACTAAAAGTATGAAGACGCGCATTATGTACGTCGTGTTTTTGTGTATAATCGCCGCGTCGGCGTATATCTGCTATAAGCTGTTTGATACCGCGGTGGTAAATAACGAGCGGCTTAGCGCGGCGGCGAGCAAGCAGCAGCAGGACAGCTTTACGATAAAGGCGACGCGCGGCACCATATACGACAGAAATAATAAAGTGCTCGTGCAGAGCAATACCGTGTGGGACGTAATATTGTCACCCGGAGATATAAACGAATACGAGCCGCAGAACAGGGACTTTATCTGTCGTGGGCTTGCGGATATTATCGGCGTTAAGTACGAAACGCTGGTCAAGGCGTGCGCCGACACCGACAGCAGATATTATGTCGCAAAGCGCGGCGTTGACAGAAACGTAGTAGAGAAGATAAACGAGTTTATCACCAAAAACGACCTCAAAAGCGTATCGTTGTACACTATCGAGAGCAGCACCCGCAGCTATCCGAATAACGCCCTCGCGGCAAGCGTGCTCGGCTTTGTAAACGACAACGATGAGGGCTATGGGCTTGAGATGTATTATAACGATTATCTCAAGGGCGTAGACGGCAGGGTGGTATCGGTGCGCGACGCTAACGGCGACGTTATGCCGTACGAGTACGAAACAAGATACCCCGCGCAGGACGGCAACTCGCTCGTGCTGACTATAGACGAGACGTTACAGTATTATCTTGAGAAAAATCTCGAGACGACCGTATCTCAGCACAAAATAGAAAACCGCAGCACGGGTATAATAATGAATTGTAAGACCGGCGCTATAGTGGCTATGGCGACATACCCGGGGTACGACCCCAACGACCCGTCGTATCTGTTCTTTGAGAACGACCGCAAGCTGCTGGCACAAATGGCGGACGACGGCGCTAAAGAAGAGGAAATAGAGCAAAAAGAGGCTGAGCTGAGAGAGCGCCAGTGGAAAAACAAGGCGGTCGGCGAATTATACATACCCGGCTCGGTATTTAAGATAGTAACCTGCGCGTCGGCACTCGAAGAAGAGGCTGTCAGCCTTGACAGCACGTTTTACTGCACGGGCGTAGCGGACGTAGAGGGCACGCGCATACGCTGCTGGAGCGCGGGCGGACACGGCACGTCCACCCTTACCGAGGCGGTGATACGTTCTTGCAACCCCGCGTTTATAAAGATAGGTCAACTGCTCGGCGCACAGAAGTTTACCCAGTACTTTAAGGCTTTCGGCCTTACCGAAAAGACGGGGATAGACCTACCCGGCGAGGCTCAGTCGCTTTATGTGCCGTATGAGAGAATGGGAATAGTCGAGCTGTCAAGCTCGGCGTTCGGCCAGACCAATAAAATTACCCCGATACAGATGATAACCGCGGCGGCTGCCGCGATAAACGGCGGCAAGCTGCTCACCCCGTATCTTGTCGATAAGATAATAGACAGCGAGGGCAACGTGATAAAGTCCGCCGAGACCGTCGTAAGGCGTCAGGTGATAAGCGAGGAGACCTCCGCGACTATGCGGCAGATACTCGAGACGGTGGTAAACACCAACGGCGGCAGCAACTGCTATATGGAGGGGTATCGCATAGGCGGCAAGAGCGGCACGTCGGAGAAGCTCGACGAGTACGGGTATGACGATATGCGCTATGTTTCGTCGTTCTGCGCTTTTGTCCCCGCGGACGACCCCGAGTATATTATGCTAGTAATGGCAGACGAGCCGAGGAGCGGCTATATATACGGAAGCGCTATCGCGGCGCCGGTAGTTTCGGCGGTATTTAAAGAGGGGCTCGAATACCTTAATATCTACCCGCAGTATACCGCTGAAGAATTGCAAAAGCAGGACGTTACCGTTCCTCCCGTGGCGGGGTACGCATATAACAGTATAAGAGCCGAGGCGCTGATAATAGGCGCGGGGCTTAAGGCTGAGATAATCGGCAATACCGACGGCACTACCGTAGTAGCGCAGATGCCCCCCGCGGGGACGCTTATGCCGTATAACGGCACGGTGTTGCTGTATATGGGCGACGGCGAAACGCAGATAGATTATAAGTTCTCGACCGTCCCCGACTTTACCGGTATGACCGTCGAGCAGGCTAACGCCGCGGCGACCAACGCGGGACTTAATCTCGCTGTCACGGGCGCGGGCAACAACGCCGACGCTAAGGCGATAAGCCAGAGCCTTACTAAAGGCACGACGGCGTACAGCGGCTCGGTAGTCGAGGTAAACTTCCTTGTCAACAACGAAACAGGCTGACGGAGGTGTTAGCATCACTCTATATGATATATGCCCCGAGGCGAGAGCTCAAGGGGTGCGGGATACCGAGATAACGGGCGTTACCGACAACACCCGCGAGCTAAAAGAGGGAAACCTTTTCGTCTGCATAAAGGGCGGCAGGTTTGACGGACATGACGCCGCAAGGCAAATGCTCGAAAAGGGCGCGGCGGCGGTGATAGCCGAGCGCGACCTCGGGCTAAATGCGCAGGTGATATTGCCCGACACGAGAAAGGCGTACGGGCGGATATGCTCGAGATTTTACGGCGAGCCCGACAAAAAGCTGGGTCTTATCGGCGTGACGGGGACTAACGGAAAGACGACCACGGTCGCAATGATTAAGCATATAATGACCCACGCGGGGATAAAGGCGGGGAGCATAGGCACGGCGGGTATAGATACCTGCGGCAATGTCTATCGCTCGCAAAAGGGGATACCCACTACCCCCACCCCTCAGGTGCTGTATCAAAGGCTAAGCGAGATGGTAGAAAACGGCGCAGAGTACTGCGTTATGGAGGCAAGCTCGCAGGCGCTCGCTCAGCACAGGCTCGGCGACAGCCGATTTATTGCGGCGGCGTTTACTAATCTCACGCAGGACCACCTCGATTATCACGGGGATATGGAGAGCTATTTTGCGGCGAAGAGCATATTGTTTACGCGCACCGATAATTCTGTCATCTGCGTAGATGACGAATACGGCAAAAGGCTGCGCGACACTTGCTCGGGAAAGGTGACCACGGTCGGCTTTGATAAAGATAATGATATCAGCGCTCAGCTGATACGCACAGGGTCGGACGGCTCGCGCTTTGTGCTGACGCTTAAGACCGAACAGCGCGCCTATCCGACATATTTGCCCGTGATAGGCAGATACAATATACAAAACGCCTTGTGCGCGGTCGGAATAGCTTTAGCGATAGGGATAGACGCGGGAGAATGCGTCGAGGCGCTAGGCACATTCAGCGGCGCGGACGGCAGATTAAGCGTGCTGTATCGCGGGGATTTTACCGTGATAAGCGATTATGCACACACCGACGACGCTCTTGACAAAATGCTTTCCGCCGTAAGAGAAAGCACGCAGGGCAGAGTGATAACCGTATTCGGCGCGGCGGGCGACCGCGACGGGACTAAGCGCCCGCTAATGGGTGCGGCGGCGCAGCGGCACTCCGATTATATGATAGTCACGTCAGACAATCCCGCCCACGAGGATATGATGAGCATAATAGAAAGCGTCGCGTCGGGCATAACCGATAAGTCGGCATACACCGCCGAGCCCGACCGCAAAAAGGCTATCGAGCTTGCTCTCGGTATGGCGCAAAGCGGCGACGTGGTAGTCCTCGCGGGCAAGGGCAGCGAGGATTATCAGATAGTAGGCGACGAATATTTGCCCTTTTCGGAAAAGGAAATAGTAAAAAGCATCTTACAGGGGAAAGGAAAACAGCTTATATGAATATATCCGCTGCCGTTATCGCGGCTGTCGTCAGCTTCGGCGTGACCGCTCTGCTCGGTTTTGTCGCGATACCCGCGCTAAAAAGGCTGAAATTCGGTCAGACCATACTCGATATCGGACCCGCATGGCATAAGTCTAAAGAGGGTACGCCGACTATGGGCGGTGTTATGTTTATATCGGGCGTTATAATAGCCTTTGCGGCGGGGATAGCCGTGATGTGGGTGCAGGGCGGCATAGACCTTGCACAGACGGGCGGGCTTAAGCTGTTCAACGCGATATCCGCAGTCATTATGGCGGTGTGCTTCGGCTTTATCGGCTTTGTGGACGATCTTATCAAGGTAAAGAAAAAGCGCAACGAGGGGCTTACCCCCAATCAGAAGATAATAATGCAGGTGCTTGTGATAGCGGCGTATTTTGCGTCGCGTGTGACCGCGGGAGATACCTCCACGGTGATAACCTTCCCTTTCTTAGGACAGCTCGACCTGTGGTACTTTTATTATCTGATAATGGGGCTCGGAATACTCTACCTCGTAAACGCGGTAAATCTCACCGACGGGATAGACGGGCTTTGCTCCTCGGTCACGGTGGTATATGCGGTGACGTTTTTGGTGATATGCTCATTCCTCGGCTTTGGCGAGATGAGTATAGTTGCCGCGGCGGCGGCAGGCGGGTGTTTAGGCTTTTTGGTGTGGAATTTTCACCCCGCAAAGGTTATGATGGGCGACACGGGCTCGATGTTTTTGGGCGGACTGGTAGTGGCGCTCGGCATAGGGACAAAGACGGAATTTATTATGGTCGTATGCGCGGGAGTGTATATCTGGGAGGCGCTCTCGGTATTGATACAGATGACTTATTTTAAGCTGACGGGCGGAAAGAGATTATTCAAGATGACCCCGATACATCACAGCTTTGAAATAAGGGGCTGGAATGAAGTAAAGATAGTAGGCGTGTTCTCGCTGATAGAGCTGTTATTCTGCTCGGCGGCGGCGGCACTTGTATACTTCGGTATGCTTTAAGTATGAGATACGGTATGGCAAGGAGGGAAAAGACTTGGCGCAGGATATGAATTACGGCAGGCTCAGCCGCGAGCAGCAGACCGAGCTTTATCGCTCCATGAACGGCGGGGCAAAGCGCAAGAGCGGATCGTCGGGGAGAGGAGCCTCGGGGCTGAATGACGTGCTTGTCCCTCCCGCAAATAAGTATAAAAATATCCCCGCAGGGAGCACGCTGAGCAATGCTTCCTCGGCAAGCGCTGCAAAAAGCGCGGACGCGGTAAAAAAGGCAAAGCCCTCGCCCGAGAAGGCTGCCGCCGCGCCCACAGTCAAAAAGAAGCCTAAGCAGCCCTCGGCGGGCTCGGCGATATTCGAGCGGCTTTTCTCTCATCCCGCTAAGCCCGACGCACCCGCAGTCACCTGCACGTGGTTTAAAAGCCGCGGGCGGTTTGATATGCCTATGTTTACGGTGGTGCTGATACTGCTGGTCATGGGGCTTATAATGATGACCTCGGCAAGCTATGCTTATTCGTACGCCGAAGAGGGTGACAGCTTTGCTTATACCTTAAGGCAGATACAGGGCGCGGGTATAGGGCTGATATGCATGTTCTTTTTCTCGCGGCTCGATTATCATGTGCTTATCACGCCGTTAAGAGTGGGCAAAAAGGCGGAAAACGGCAACGGCTTTACCCTCGCTAAGGCGTTATTCATAATATCTATGCTGCTGATGGTATTCGTTATGCTGTTCGGCGAGTCGGTAAACGACGCAAAGCGCTGGGTGACGATATTCGGTGTGCAATTCCAGCCGTCCGAGGTGCTAAAGCTTGCGGTGATTATTATGATAGCGTATATGTTACAGCGCTATTATGAGGTGCGCCGCGACAGCTACTACGGCTTTTTGCGATACTGGTACGTGCTGATACCCGCCCTTGCGATGTGCGTACTGCAAAGGCATATATCCGCACTGCTGATAATCTTTGTGATAGTGTACATAATGATGTTCGTGGGCGGCTGCAATAAGGGCTGTATGCTGTTTTTGATGATACTCGGCGTGGTCGGCGTGCTTATGCTGCTGTTTGTGTTTAAGTATCAATATCTTTGGGACAGAATAAACGGATTTATCGACCCGTTCTCGGAGATACAGGGCGACACCTATCAGATATATCAGTCGCTGCTGACGATAGGCTCGGGCGGCTGGTTCGGCTTGGGGCTGGGCAACTCAAGGCAAAAATACTTCTACCTGCCCGAGAGCCAGAACGACTTTGTATTCTCTATCATCTGCGAAGAGCTCGGCTTTGTGGGAGCTATGACGGTGGTATTGCTGTTTGTGCTGTTTATAGCGAGAGGGCTGTACATAGCGACCAAGGCTAAGGACAAATTCGGCTCGTTCTTGGCGCTCGGCATAACGATACAGATAGGACTTCAGGCGCTGCTTAATATCGGCGTTGCCTGCAACGCGATACCTAATACGGGAATATCGCTGCCGTTCTTCAGCTATGGGCGAACGGCGCTGATAATACAGCTTATCGAGATGGGACTGCTGCTGAGCGTATCTAAGCAGTCGGACACATAAAGCAAAAAGGAAAGATAAAGATGAATGTTATCGTTGCGGCAGGCGGCACGGGCGGGCATATCAATCCCGCGCTAGCTATCGCGGACAGGATGGTATCCGCGCTGGATGTAAAGGTGCTTTTCATAGGAGCTCCCGACGGGCTTGAGGCAAGGCTCGTAAAGCGCGCGGGGTACGATTTTGCCCCGGTGAGAATGGCGGGGATACAGCGCAGGATAAGCCTTAAGGCTATCAAAAAGAATGTCAAGGCAGCGTATTATTATATTAACGCGGGCAGACAGGTGCGCAAAATATTCGACAGCTTTAAGCCCGACCTTGTTATCGGGACGGGCGGATATGTCACGGGCACGGTGCTAAAATGCGCCATTAAGGCGGGGATAAAGACCGTGATACACGAGAGCAATTCTCTGCCGGGGGTATCGGTGAAAATGCTTTGCCATAAGGCTGATCTTGTTATGGTAGGAAGCGCCGACGCGGTACAGCACCTAAAGAATTGCAGAAAGTGCGTCGTCACCGGAAACCCGCTTCGCAGCGAGATAAAGCTGATTTCTAAGCAGGAGGCAAGGCAGCAGCTCGGACTGCCCGACTGTATGACTATACTCTCCGTAGGCGGAAGTCAAGGCGCGGTGCATATAAATAACGCGGTCGTGCAGCTATTGCAGTGGGAGCAGAAGATAGGCGGGATAAACCACATACACGGCTATGGCAAGCACGGACACGATACGTTTACTAAGGCGCTTTCGGACAGCGGCGTAAATATGGACGACCCGCATTTTCGCATTAAAGAATATATAGACAATATGTATGTGTGCATGTGCGCGGCGGACCTTATCATAACCCGCGCGGGCGCTATGACGCTGACCGAGCTTACCGCCGTGGGCAGAGCGTCGCTGCTGATACCGTACCCTTATGCGGCGGAAAATCACCAGTATTATAACGCCCTTACGCTCAAAAACGCCAACGCGGGCAGGATAATAAACGACGAGGAATTGTCGGGTCAAAAGCTTATCGACGAGGTAAACGAGTTTAGGCACAACCCGTCGCTTTTGGAGCTTATGGGAGAGAACGCCGCAAAGCTGTTTGACGGCAGTGCGGTGGATAAGATATTAAAAGAGATAATCGACGTGTGTGGGCTCTGAACAAGCATAAAGCTTCAACTTTAGCTTGCTTAAGCATGCTTAATGACAAATTCGCCTCGAAAAGCATAATATGAATAAAATGCTTTGAGAGGGTGATCTTGTTGGATACACAGAAACTGTATATTGAGGGCGGCAAACGTATAGAGGGTGAGATACATCTTCACGGCGCGAAAAACAGCGCCCTGCCGCTGTTGTCGGCGGCCGCCTTAGTCGCGCGCGGCGAAAGCGTATTACATAATTGCCCGCAGCTGACCGACGTATACGCGGCGTGCCGCATATTAAATCATATCGGGGTAAAATGCCGCCGCGACGGCTCGTCGGTGATAACCGACGCGGGAAATATAACCTGCTGCGAGGTGCCCGTAAAGCTAATGCGCGAGATGCGCTCGTCGATAGTATTTCTCGGGGCGGTGCTGGGCAGGACGGGACGCTGCAGACTGTCCTTTCCCGGAGGGTGCGAGTTAGGTCCGCGCCCGATAGACCTGCACCTTGCCGCGCTGAGAGATATGGGCGCGGTGATAAAGGAAGAGCACGGCTATCTCGACTGCTCGGCTCCCGAGGGGCTGAAGGGCGCGGCTGTTACGCTGTCCTTTCCGTCGGTGGGGGCTACAGAGAATATAATTCTCGCGGCGGTATGCGCTAAGGGCACCACCGAGATACACAACGCCGCGCGCGAGCCCGAGATAACCGACCTTGCGCTGTTTCTCACTAAATGCGGGGCAAAAATAAGCGGCGCGGGGACGGACCTTATAGTGATATCGGGAGTAGATACCCTGACGGGGTGTGAGCACACCGTGATACCCGACCGAATAGCGGCGGCGACTTATCTGTGCTGTGCCGCCACGGCAGGCGGAGAGCTTGTCTTAAGCGGGGTAAACGCCGAGCACCTCGGCGCGGTGATACCGATAATGCAGGCTATGGGCTGCCGCATATATTCTTTCGGCAAGGACAGCATATATATCAGCGTGCGCGGCAGGCTGAAAGCGCCCACTACGATAAGGACAATGCCGTACCCGGGCTTTCCTACCGACGCGCAGGCATTGCTTATGGCGGCGGCGGCAACGGCGGAGGGCACGACGGTGTTTGTCGAGAATATATTCGAGAACCGCTATCGCCACGTAAGCGAGCTGCTGCGCATGGGGTGCAGCATTAAGGTCGAGGGCAAGGTCGCTATTGTACAGGGCGTAAAGCGGCTGTACGGCGCGGAGCTTGAGGCGACCGACCTAAGAGGCGGAGCGGCGCTGGTCGCGGCGGCACTCGGCGCGGAGGGCAAGTCGGTAATAAGCGAGATACATCACATAGACAGAGGCTATGAGAACATAGAGCAGGCGCTGAGAAACGTCGGCGCGGATATTAAACGCAAGTAGGAAGTATAAAGGAGGCGGTAAAATGCCTGATCGTGGCAGAGATAAGAACGACCTTTGGGTGGAGATGCCGCCGTCGGGAAAGGCGCGCAAGCTTAATGCGGATATGCCCGCAGAAAAAGCCGACACGCCCGAAATTAATGCAGAAAAGAAAGACTCTAAAAAAACAAAAAAAGATAAGCAGGATAAGAAAGCCGCGCGGGCTAAGGATAAAACTAAAGCTAAGGACAACGCTAAGGCAAAGGACACAGCCGCGGACAAATTTGATTTTGATATAGCCAAGCCCACCGACATACAAAAGCGCGCGCTCAAAAATAAAAGCCGCCGCAAGTCCGACGACGGCTCGCCGCGTAAGCGCAAAAAGCTGTCGAGCTATCTGTTCTACTATATCATCTTCGCAGTGCTCGCGGTGACCGTGATATGCGTACTGTCCACCACGGTGCTGTTTAATATCGATAAGATAACCGTCACGGGCGAGACGCGATATGAGGAAAAAGAAGTCATATACGAGAGCGGCGTGCAGGAGGGGCAGAACCTGATCACGCTTGACAGCTCTGCCGTAGAGAAGAGGCTGCTCGGCGCGCTGCCTTACGTCGACGAGGTAAAGGTGCATAAGCGTATGCCGACGGGGCTGGAAATAGAGCTAACTCCCGCCGAGGCCGCCGTGGTCGTCAACAAGGGCAGCTCTTATTATCTTGTGTCGAAAAACGGCAGGATAATGGATACCTCGCTGAAAAAGCCTGACAGCAAGTACATCACGGTGTACGGCTTTGACCCCGAATATGCGGCGGACGGCGACTTTCTGACCGTTACAGACGAGGGAAACCGCAATTATCTCGCAAAGCTGCTAAAATGCGTAAAGCAGTATTCGGGCAACTATGAGGACGGGGACAGCTCGGCGTCAAGAAGATATTCTATAATGTTCTCGCTTTTAGAGGACTGTGCGGCGGTCGGCATAGCCGATAAGATAGTAAGTATCGACATTTCAAATATATATAATATTACCCTTAATTATGACAACGTTTTGACGCTCGAGTTAGGGGAATATGTCGAGGCGCAGTTTAAGCTTACTGTGGCGAAAAACCTTATCGACAGCGGCGAATTTGACGACGGCAGGCAGGGCGTGCTTAAGCTGTCTCAGGTGACGGGCTCGTCGGACGATATGCAGGCGCATTATATCCCGGGCGACTATATAGAGACCACCTCGCCGACCGTAGGAGATACCACTCCGATAAGCGAATAAAGCTGCCTGTATATTCGACAGGGTGCTGTATTTTGTGATTATTTTTTAAAAATTGCGTTTTGACCCCAAAATGTTTATATTTTTTTGATAAACCTATTGCAATTAAAGCAGAAATCTGCTAAAATAAAAATATACGTTTGCGTTTACGGTACGACGGAAGAGTGTACGTCGGGTGCGCTTGCGTAAGAAACACGGAGGATGTCTAAATGAGCTTTGATTTTGATGAAGAAGAGTTTGAACGTGACGTTAAGATAAAGGTCATAGGTGTCGGCGGCGGCGGAGGAAATGCCGTTGACGATATGACCAAAAGAGGCATAGATTATGTCGAGTTTGCGATAGTAAATACCGATGTAGCGGCATTGCGCAGCAAGAACGGCGACGCTATGGAGCGTATACAGATAGGAAGAAAGACCACCCACGGACGCGGCGCTGGAGGAAAGCCCGAGGTAGCCGCAGCCTCCGCCGAGGAGAACAAGGACGACATATCCGAGGCTCTTAAGGGCGTGTCTATGGTGTTTATCTGCGCAGGAATGGGCGGAGGCACAGGCACAGGCGCCGCTCCCAAGATAGCCGAGGTGGCTAAGGATATGAATATCCTTACCGTCGGAGTTGTGACAAAGCCGTTCGACTTTGAGCGCCAGTACAAGATGAACCTCGCTATGCAGGGCATTGCGGAGCTTAGAAAATACGTCGACGCGCTGATAATCATTCCTAACCAAAAGCTGCTCGGATTAAATGAGAAGAATATCAGCATGAAGGTCGCTTATCAGATGGTAGACGACGTTATGTACAAGGCAGTCAAGAGCATATCCGACATAGTAAACCATGACGGTATGATAAATATAGACTTCGAGGACGTTAAGGCTACCCTTGAGGGCTCGGGCGACGCGCATATGGCGATAGGTCACGGAAACGGGCTCGAGCGCGCCGAGGAGGCTGTTCAGCAGATAGTGGAGAGCCCGCTGCTCGAGACCTCGATAAAGAACGCCGGCAAGCTGCTAGTAAACTTCGTCATAAGCGAGGACACGCCGCTTGACGATGTGGACAAGGTAATGAACGCATTGACTGCCGCCGCCGTACCCGATGTACAGGTAATACACGGCGTGGACTTCTCATCCGAGCTTAAGGACGAGATGGAGATAACGGTCATAGCTACATCGTTTAGGACTAACGACGGTCAGCCCATACCCGCTAAGCCCGCGGCTAAGCCCAATGAAGACAAGCCTAAGGGCGAGGGCAATACCCTTACGGAAGAAGAGCCCGTTGTTCCCACCGAGGCAAAAGCTGAGAGCACGGGAGCGTCGCTGGTATTTCCCGCAGACCCCGACCAAGAGGACGATCCTTTTGGCGAGCTCAGAGAGCTCCTCGACCGCAGAGATAAATAAATTTACATATCAAAACCGCAGGGTGAAACCTTAGGTTGGCATTCGGGAACCGACTTTTGGCTTCCGAGTGCCTTATTACTTTTACGGGTAGACCGTAATTTCCGCAAGGTGCGGCAAAGCATTCGGCGACCGACCATCAGGTCCCTATATGCTTATCAAAAGGAAAGGGACGGTATATGGATAAACTTATCAGCTTTTTTACCAACAAATGGCTAAAGCTCGGGGTATCGGTGGTGACGGTCTTTTACCCCGCAGTGATCTTATTTACGACTTGGATATTTACGGCATTTTATCTTGAGCCGACCAACCGCGCGGCGCTTTATGTGCTGTATATTTTTATAAACGTCATATTCGGCGGCATAATGTTCTACACGCGTAAGCAGCTTATGACGGTGATAATATCGCTGATTATACCGCTGCTGAGCTTTGTCCTGCTGATAACGGCGTTTGGCAACTGGATAATTATAATCCCGCCCGTGGCGGTGAGCGTGCTTATGTTCTTCTTCTGCGCCGCGGGAGAAACGGCTAAGACGATAGTCGGCACGCTGTATCTGATACTATACGTGGTGGGGGTGCTCGTATACCTGACCGTAAGCCGATTGATAGGCGGGCTCTCGCTATTGCCCGTAGACCTTGATATACGCAGCACGACCTATAATTATTCGCCGGACAGGCAGTACCGTATAGTTACTTATGCGGAGAATATCGCGGACGAGCGGCAGACCGTGTCCTTTTATCTCGAGCGCAGCAAGGACGATATAGATATACCTTTCGCCGAGTGCAGGAGAGTGCTCGGCTGTATACACCTGATAACCTCGGCGTACAACGAGCCCGCTAAGCTCGAATGGCGCGGCGACCATACATTGCTGATAGACGGCAGACGCAGAGAGTTTGAGTTTAATGACTCGGTACTGGATATAATCTTCGGCTCTGACGACTGATAGATAAGAATACACACCCCGTGCCTATATGTCGAGGAATACGTACCCCGTGCTAAAGCGCGGGGTGTTTTTGTCGCAGTTTTTGGGTTATTTGCATATTATATATCAGCCCCAAAGCGGGCGAAAAAACGGTCGGCGGGCGCGGTGGCATTGTCCGTAAAAGGCTGCTGCCTTAAAGGAGTGCCCTTTTGAGCAGCCGCGCTGAAAGCACGACTATACCGCCTACACACCGCAATTATCCTGTCCCACGGCGCATAGCCGTACGCTGACGCACGACCGCATATAAATACCCCCGTACCATTGGCACGGGGGTAAGATTATGTTCTTTGCGAGTTTGATACAAACAGAGAAAGTACACTCGGCGCGAAAAAGCCGAAAAAGTCTTGAAATCAAGGGCTTTAGAAGTCGATTGCCGACATCGTAAAACCCTTATAAGATTTTTGTATTTTTGTCAGGCAAAAGCACTGTATGACAGCTATACACAGGCCATGTACACGTCCATGGTATCACCGTCCGTCTCAAAGCACGGGATAACATCTTTGTCCGTATCCTTCAAACCGTTGATATGCATATATTCCGTTAACGTCTTATATGCGTTAGGAATGATCACAAAAGGATTTTTGAAAGGTTCGGGGATGTGGATGGCGGCATATTTGTGAGCCTTTTGCTCTAAGATCTCCACTCCTTTCGGCGTTACGCCTTCGGGCAGGATCCATGCAGCCTCATAGCCGTGCATATGGTAAACATTTATCTGCTCCAAAGAAACATACGGAAAGTCCCACCCGATCACCCGGGGGTGTTCCACACCGTTTTCGCGGGCGACGTTTAACACCCTATTGATGGCGTCGCCCTCGGGATCGTTGCTGATCACCGCGTGCTTTACATACCGAAACGCCGGAACAGTCTCCACGCGTAGGTTCGTGTATGCGTCGTCGCAGACGCCCATCTCTTCGCGAAACAGATTGTCCAGTGAACAGTTGAATAACCCGCAAAGCTCAATGGCTTTAAGCATACGGGAGTCGAACCCAAGCCGGTTTTTGCGGGCATCTTTCCGCCCATACTTCGTCGCCCTCGCTCGACATACATATAGTATGCCTTCGTTCGGTCTCCTCGTCTGGACGAAAATCTGCTCCGTAAAAACTGCTGCGCACCCCACGGCGAATGAATTTGAGGTGATTTTTGTCACTTGAGGCGCAGGCAGGCTGACGCCTGTCAAGACGAAAGGGGCGAAAAGCGCCCAAAGGCATTGTCGTGGGGCGGCTCGGGTTCGGCTCCCGCATGCTTATCCATTTCGGGCGTTGATTCGTCAAGCCCCCATTTTGAAACGGTCTGTCGGCTGACTTTAAGCTTTTCCGCCAAAGCCTCCTGTGTAATTTCTCCGCACATACGCCTTAGGTGTTTTAGATTTTTGCCAAAACTCATTAAAACTTCCTCCTTGAAATTTTGCACGGCCATGCATTGATAATATTATATCTCCGGTCGGCCGAAAAGTCTACCACCCGGCATGTGCTTTTTTCTTTATTTCCGCAATTACAGGTTGCGCTCCCGCCGTAAAAGTGATACCCCAAGCGAAAACTTATTTCGTCAAAGGTCACATTTTAATTATTCTTTCGCTTTGTATCTAAGTCTGCGAGATCATATCCAAAATTGTAAGACGATGCCCGACGCGCAGTTTATCAGCAAACGCGCGTCGGGCATAAGCTTTATATCGACCTCTTCAAGAAGCCGTAGTTCTTTACTGATTAGGATTGCTCCTTATCGTCGTCTTATCGAGCACGCCGAAGTTGGACTTGCCGCTCTTTTTAATGCGGTACATTGCGTCGTCCGCCATACCGATTATCTCGTCGACCGTCTTAGAGCTGTCCTCGACTATCGAGATACCGATACTCGTGCTTACGGAGAGCTTTTCTCCGCTGTCGGAGACAAAGCCGTCTTTCAGCTTAGCGAGTATCTCTCTCGCGATACGGCTCGGGTCGTTGATGTCGATATTGCGTATGCATACGATAAACTCGTCGCCTCCGTATCTTCCTGCCGTGCCAAAGCCCTTGATAGCGTCGGATATTGTCTGCGCGGTAAACTTAAGCACCCTGTCGCCGGTAGCGTGGCTGTACTGGTCGTTAAAGTTCTTAAAGTCGTCAACGTCTATGAACAGCAGCGCAAAGCGGCTCTTTCTTGCGGCGAGCATATGCAGCTCGTTGTCGATAGCCTGCTCGATACTCTCGCGGTTGTACAGCGAGGTGAGGCTGTCAAAGCTTGCCCGCTCGGTAAGCGCAAGCTCGCTGCGCTTTGCTCTGTCGACGTCGACTATAACGCCGACTATCTTAGCTATGCTGCCGTCGCGGTTATGCACGGTAGAGGTACGCACGAGCACCCAGATATAGTCGCCGTATATATTCTTCCAGCGGTACTCGTTGTTCTTAAATTCTTCGCCCTTAGACAGCTTCTCAAGATCCGCCTGATAACGCTCATAGTCGTCGGGGTGTACCTTGACCTTAAGCAGGAAGCTGTCCGCAAAGTGGTCGGACGGAGCACGGTAGCTGAACTTTTTATTGAAATTATTCGAGAAGAATACCTCGTTGGTCTTAAGGTTCCACTCAAATATGATATTGTCGGACATCTCGACTATCGTGCGGTATCTGCTCTCGCTGACTACTATATCATCGATAAGCTCGTTGAACGCGTCGGCTATCTCGCCGTATTCGTTCTTGTAGGAGAAGTTTATTCTTGCCTCGTGGTCGCCCCTGCTTACCTTTACGAGGGTCTCTCTTATCGTCTTTATCGGCTTAGTGATGATGATAACAAGCACTATAGCGCCCGCGCAGAGCAGTATTGCGAGCAGCACTATAAGGCCGATTATCGTGCCCATAGCCTGGTCGGCAAAGAGATACGCGCGGCTCGTCTCCGCTATCATTGCTATCGTCCACAGGCTGTCCGAGCCGCTCTCGGTTACGGCGGGCATCTTTTTCGCAAAGCCTATTGTAGGTATATCCTGAGAGTTGCTGCCGATAAAGTTCTCTATCTTTACGGTGTCGTCGCCGCTTGGAGCGGAAAATACAAACTGCTTGTAGGCGCTGTTCTTATTCTCGCTTATATTGCCTATATAAGAGCTGTCGATTATCGAGCCGAGCGGGTCAACGAGGATAATGCGGCTGTTATTCTCAAATGAGGACTGGGTGAAGAAGTTTTTGAGCCTTGTCTCGCCGAACAGTACGATAATGCTGTAGTCTCCGCGAGTATACTCGGTTATCAGTCTTATCTTGTCCTTATCCTTTTCACCGAATATCGGGTCGTCGTGAGCGCGGTCATCCTCGGCAAAATCCGCAAAGACGTCCGCCGTATAGCACAGTATCTCGCCGTCGTTTGTCTTTTCGGCGATGTTTTTGAGGGCGGTGTCGAGCGTATCGCTCTCTGTCAGCTTGTCGCCTGTGGTAAACAGCGGCTTGCCGTCCTTGTCGGCGACTATTATCTTGCTTATCTCTATGGATGAGGATTTATTCTCGCTGTTGCCTATTATTTTGTCATAGCTGTCTATCAGCGACTGCATAGACTCCTCGTCGCCGTTTATAAATGCGTCGGTATACGGGCTGTCGGCGATAGCCTTAGCGCTGTCGGAAAGCGTCTTAAAATACTCCGAGATATTTACCGCCTGCTGTCTGTCGATAACGTCGACGGTATTGGTGTAATTATTGAGCGATATATCCCGCATAAACATACTCGCTATTATCGCGAATAAGGTTATGGGAATGATAACAAACCCGCATAATGCCACTATCAGCAATGTCCTTGTTTTCATCTATTCAGACCTCCTGCACAAGAGTGTGTTTTGCTTTAAAAAGATGTAAAGATAACTATACTATAAAATTATAACACACTTCGCGAAAATTGTAAATCGCTTTACTCAATTTTATTCAGAACCTACAAAAAAATTTGTATTTTATTGTGAAAAAAGCCGAAAACAATTATCTTATTTTTGACCTTGACATCGGAAAACGATTGTAGTATATTAAGAAAAGATGCTTTTTGGAGGAAAAATTATGTTTTCTTATCGTGCTACCGCTAAGGCGTGCTATGTGGGATATATCACTCAGGCGGCGGTCAATAATCTCGCACCGCTGCTTTTCGCGGTGTTTCATACAAGGTACGGATTGTCGTACGAATATATAAGTATACTTATCCTTTTGAATTTTGTCACCCAACTGCTTATCGACGCACTGTCGGTAAAGCTCTGCCGTATATTTACCGTGCGCACGTTGGTGATAGCGGCGCACGTGCTTTGCGCCGCGGGGTTTGTCCTTATGGGGACGACGCCGCTGTTTGAGGGCGCGCCGTTTGTCGGCTTGTCCGTCGCGGCGGTGGCGTATGCGGCGGGCGGCGGACTTATCGAGGTGCTGGTCAGCCCCGTGGTAGAGTCGCTGCCCGAGGACGGGCGCAGCAAGGCTTCGGCTATGGGACTGCTGCACTCGTTTTACTGTTGGGGGCAGGCGGCGGTGATACTGCTGTCGACGGGGTTTATAGCCGCATTCGGCGATACCGACTGGTATTTGCTGCCGATAATGTGGGCGGTATTGCCTGCGGCTAATGCGATATTGTTTGCTATGGTGCCGTTCCCCGACCAAGCGCCGCCCTCCGAGCAGCCTAAGGTGAAAGGGGTGCTTAGGCGACGCGGCTTTTTCTTTATAATGCTGCTTATGCTGTGCGCGGGGGCGTGCGAGCTGACTATTTCTCAGTGGTCGTCTATGTTCGCTCAGCGCGGACTGCTCGTGGACAAGGCGGTGGGGGATATACTCGGACCGTGCTTTTTCGCGGTGCTTATGGGCACGGGACGGCTGCTGTACAGCCGCTTTGCCGATAAGATAAGCATATACAAGCTGCTTATCGGGTGCGGGGCGCTCTGCGCGGGGTGCTATCTCACGGTCAGCCTGTCGCGAAACGCTGTATTATCCCTCGCGGCGTGCGCGGTATGCGGATTGTCGGTAGCCGTTATGTGGCCCGGGACGTTCAGCCTCGCCGCGGCTAAATACAAGGACGGCGGCACGGGGATGTTCGGCGTGCTCGCATTGTGCGGAGATCTCGGCTGCTCGGCGGGCCCCGCTCTGACCGGAATGATATGCAACGCGGCGATGTCGACCGGTGCGGCGGAGGCTCAGGGTATGCGGTACGGCTTTGGCATGGCGATTATATTCCCGCTGGTGCTTATTGTTTCGGCACTATGGTTATATAGATCGCGCCGACTGACAACCAAGTGACAACCAAGTGACAACCGACCGACAACCAACTTCCACCCCAGGTTAGGTTAGGTTAGTATAGGTTAGGTTAGTATAGACAACCAAGTGACAACCAAATGACAACCGACCGACAACCAACTTCCGCCCCGGGTTAGGTTAGTATAGGTTAGGGTAGGAGAAATGCACCCGCATTTATTGACTTTTATGCGAAAATATGCTACAATTTGACTTGTTGTTATCATATATCGGGGAGGAAGTACTTTGGCTAATATCAAGCTTTTTGCGCGCAGGCTGTTCGGCGGCAGCTTTAAGCGTATGTTTATGAATATGAATTTTATCCACGAAGAAACGGGCAAGAACCGTTTTGTGATGTTTTTTGATATGATATGGTGCATATTCCGCTATTCGGCTGGGTATCACGACTATCAGAGCTACGGCTTTGCCTACATAAAGGGAAAGGCGCGCAAGACCTTTCTGACAATGAAAGACAATGACCTTGTGCGCAGGACGCTCACTCAGCCCGATAAGCTGCATTATATCGCCGATAAAGGCGACTTTGACAGGTATTACGAAAAGTACCTGCACCGCGGGTATGTGGACCTTAGGCATAGCACTAAAGAGGATCTTATCAAATTCTGCGAGGGCAAGGACGCGGTATTTGCAAAGCAGGTGGACGACTGCGGCGGGCACGGCATATCAAAAGAGCCGCTCGGTGCGGACGTCGACCTTGACGCGCTTTATCAAAAGCTTATTGACAATAAGCAATACCTTATCGAAGAGGTAATAGTACAGCACGAGAGCCTAAACAGGCTTTGCCCCGCGTCGATAAACACGCTGAGAGTGACAACGCTCAATTATAATGGCAATATCCGCGCGGTGTACACGCTAATGCGGATAGGAAACGGGATAAACTGCGTGGACAATATCAGCAGCGGCGGCATGTATATCAGGGTATACGAGGACGGTATACTTCACGGCGTGGCGGTGGATGAGATAAACCGCTTTGACCGTCACCCTGTCACGGGGGTAGTATTCGAGGGCTTTGAGATACCGTTTTATAAAGAGACGGTGGAGATGTGCAAGCAGGCGGCGGCCGAAGAGCCGGGGCTTGGGTATGTAGGCTGGGACGTAGCTATCACGCCTAACGGTCCCGCGCTTGTGGAGGGAAACAATCAGCCCGGCTACACCCTGCCGCAGAATTATGTCCACCTGCGCGAGAAAGTCGGCATAAAGCCGATATATGAAGAAGTGCTCGGCAAGGATTTCTTTCGCCGTAAATAATAGGGGGATATTAGCTTGAAAAGGATATTTGACCGCATAACAGGCGGCTTTGGCAGATGGTTTTCTTACATAGGGCTTATGCACGAGGAGTTCGGGGTAAGCAGGATATTCTTATTCTTTGATATGATATGGTGCTTTTTCCGCTATAGGATACGCTTTTTGCATTATAGGGTGTTCGGCTTTGCCGCCGTTAGAGGAAAGCTGCGCAAGACCTATATGACTATGGCGGACAATTATCTTGTCAACGACAAATTAAACGACAGCGAGCATATAGATATATTGCAGAACAAGACGGTATTCTTACAGCATTTTAAAGAATACACCCGCCGCTCGTTTATCGACCTAAGAGAATGCGGAGCGGACGGCTTTGCGCGCTTTTGCGAGGGAAAGAGCTCGGTGTTCGCAAAGTCACTCAGCGACTTTGGCGGGCACGGGATAACCGAAGAAGTCATTTCTCCCGACACCGATCTTAACGCGCTGTATAAGACGCTTTATGAGCGGGGGCAGTATCTGATCGAAGAAAAGATAGTACAGCACGAGGAGCTTAATCGCCTTTGCCCCGTATCGGTAAATACGATACGAATAGTCACGGTAAATTATAAGGGGCAGGTGCATTTTATGTATGCGCTTATGCGTATAGGCGACGGCAAGAGCCCCGTAGACAATATATGCCGAGGCGGTATGTACGTTAAGGTATTTCGCGACGGCAGCATAAGCCCCGACGCATTTTGCGACGACCTGTGCGTATATTATCAAAAGCACCCCATGACGGGCACGGAGTTTAAGGGCTTTATCGTGCCGTATTATAAAGAGGCGGAGCAGATGTGCGTTAAGGCCGCCGACGCAGAGCCGGGGGTAGGGTATATCGGCTGGGACGTAGCTATCACGCCGACAGGACCCGTAATAGTCGAGGGCAACGCGTACCCCGGCTTTGATATGTGTCAGAATTATCGCCACCTGTCCGAAAAGCGCGGAATAAAGCCCGAATTTATCGAGATACTCGGAGTGGACTTTTTCGATAAGAAAAATAAGAAGTAAAGCTTACGCCCGAGGAATTGAAAGAAAACCCGCCCCCCCGACGGGACTTATGCCGCCGAGGCGACGCTTTTGGAGTGAAGTTTAATATTTTCGCCCGTCGGCAAGAGGTTGTCGGCGGGCTTTTGCGTGTTTGATTTTCGTGGGTGAATATAAGCAGCTTTACTATATAAAAATGATATGTCACGCATAGTGGCTGAAAATTCGCAAAAATTTACATAAAAAGCATTGTTAATATTCACAAGAATTATATTTAAAAATATACAATTTTTACAAAGATAAAAATGCAAAAAAAAAAAACAAAATATTGCTATTGACATCAAGCAAAAGTGTGATATACTGAAAATGTATTAATTTTGCAGCTCTATTAAATACAGTTAGGGGACAGCGCTATGAAATATGTTTTACACAACCTCCGCTCGCTTATCAAGAACGAAAAATTCATATTCGCCGTGATGATAGTCTGCGTTATTGCGTCCGCGTGGATAATGGCGTTTTCATACGGATTGTATCAGAATTACAACGTACAGCTGCAGGAATTTTCGGCGGATAATACGGATATAGACGCCACGGTAAACGAGGGAGAAACCCTGACCGCGGGGGATTTTAAACGGTATCTTAACGCGATAGACGACGAAGTCAAAAACGAAATGTATATCTATTGCAAATCGCCTTTCCCGGAATTTGTCTATACCGGACCCGACGAAAACGGAAACGTGGTAGAAATTATAGGCGGAGAGGCGTCCGTGCCGTCGATAGTCTTTCGCTTTCGCATTATCGACGGGGCATATCATATTTTTGAGCAGACCAAAGAAGCTTTCGAGCAGCAAGGCTCGATCTTGTCGGGCAGATATATTTCCGACGAGGAAGAAGCCGAGGGAGCTTTAGTCGCAATGGTCGCGGGGCATAAAGACCCCGTCACCGGGACTATCAAACGCAACGACGAAACCAAAGCTTTAACCAACGACGACGGCACGATAAATATTTTCGGTAAAAAATATACCGTTATAGCGGAATATCAGGCGGGTATGCCTACTCCGCTGATACCTTTTCTTTCGGTGCCGGACGAGCACGAGGTCAGCGGGGTCAGCCTGTGCTTTTATAAAAATGTTACCCGTTCGCAGTATGACGAGATAACAAACACGGCGAACGAAATTATCCCCGGCGTGCTTTCTTTTGCCGATATGGACATCCCCGACCCCGAAACGGCTTATATGTACCGCAATATTATGCTTATAGCGGCGCTTATCGCGGTGATAACGATAGTAAACTTCGCGGTGCTGTTCCGCTATATCACGGCAAAGCGCAGAAGACAAAATGCAATATTCCGCCTTTGCGGCTGCACCGTCGGTAAGATAATGAGAGCGTCGCTCGCCGAGTGCTGTATGATATGCATACCGACCTTTATAATAGGTATCGCGGCGTTTATACCGGTCATGGAGCTTGTATTATCGAATATCTTCCCGTATATGAAAGGCGCGTACAGCCCCGTGATATACCTCGCTTTCGTGCTGATATACACTGTGCTTATGCTCATAATTATGAGCGTCGTATTATTTGTACAGCTTAGAAAAATGCCTGTAGAAACGCTGAAAAGGGGTGGTAACTGATGCTGCTAAAGACCGCTTTAAGAGGGATGAAGAAGAATTTCGGAATGAATTTGCTCACCCTGCTGCAAATGTTGGTCACATTGACCGTCACCGCGGTAATGATCTCGTCGGTGGTACTGAGATTTAGGACGTATCTGCCGTTTGCCGACTATTTCGGAGGCAATGCCGTATTCGCTTACTTTGATGCGGGGCGCGGCGCGTATGACGGCGACTGGACGCAGTTTGAGAGCCTTATACAAAGCCCCGAAAAGCTGCTTAGCTACACTAAAGGCGACAGCATACTTACCGTACACAGATTGCCGCTCGGCTATAAAGATGATTATATCGATAAAAGCTACAGCTATGACGACGGCATAATAGAGCGCTATCAGCCTTTGCTCAAAGAGGGGCGCTGGCTCTCGACCGACCCCGAGCAGTTGGAGGCTGTGGTATCCGATAACCCTTACGGATGGAAAGTGGGGGACACCGTCGAATTTAACGCTACATTGGCTGACGAATCGGTCATACCGGTCCGAGTTAAGATAGTGGGGATACTTACCGAGGGCGGCGACGTATTCGGCACACAAATGCGACGCGGGGCAGACGAGCTTTACTACCGACAGGCGTTCAGCCCGTATTCCTACGAGATAGAGGGAGAACCGCTAATGCTGTTTTCGCGCTCAGCGGTGGATAAGTTCGTACCCGAATATTCCGACGTTCAGGTGATAGTGTCCTCGACGCTTATCGGCTATCCCGAGGATACCGACGAGGAAGTTTTAAAAGAGGACTGCAAAAAGCTCATCAATATGGGCGGCAACTTATGCGTAACTACAAAGAGCATGAACGAGACTAATATGAATTATCTTTTCGAGCAGATATATCAGCTGCTGCCGATAGTAATAGTGCTTATGGTGCTTACCATAGTCAGCAGTATAAGCTGCTCGGCATTGACGACCCGCCGCAGCCTAAAGGATTATGCTAAGTTTTATCTGCTCGGGCTTAAGTGGCGGCAGTGCGCGCTGATAAATCTGTTTCAGTCGCTGACGATAGCGGTCGTGTCGCTTGCGCTTAGTCTGTGCGCTATGGCGGCGATAAAGCTGACCCCTTTATCCGAGAGCTTTATGGTGATCTTAGAGCCGCCCGTGCTGCTGTCGCTCGCCGTGCCGCTTTTGCTGTATCTGTTGTTTTCGATGATAATGCCGACAGTAATGCTGTCGAGGACTACGCCTAAAGAAATTTTGCAGGAGGAATGATAATGTTAAAGCTAACCAATGTCAGTAAGGTATACAATCCCAAGAAGCCCAACGAGTTTTGCGCGCTTAAGGACGTGTCGTTTGAAACGGCGGACGGGGAGCTTATTGCGATAATAGGCAAGTCGGGCGCGGGCAAGTCGACGCTGCTGCATATTCTCGCCTGCATAGACAATTGTACCGACGGCGAGTACAGAATAGACGATACGCTCGTAAAGGAGCTTTCCGAGACGGGCAGCGCTCGTATACGCAACGAGAAAATAGGGATGGTAATGCAGGATTTTGCACTCGTGGAGGATTTTACGGTGTTAGAAAACGTCCTGCTGCCGCTCGAATTTGAAAAGCACAAAAAGCCGAAGAGCGAGCGCGTGAAAAAGGCTATGGAGGCACTGCGCTCTGTGGATATGGACAGTATGGCAAACAAGCCCGTCAATAAGCTGTCCGGCGGGCAAAAGCAGCGTGTCGCTATCGCGAGGGCGGTAGCAAACGACCCATCGGTGATACTCGCCGACGAGCCGACAGGCGCGCTCGACAGCGAAAACGCCGAGAGCATAATGCGGCTTTTTGAAAAGCTGAACGCCGACGGCAAAACTGTTATCATAGTCACCCACGACCCCGATATCGCCGCCCGCTGCAAGCGGATAGTAGAAATATCGGACGGGAAAATAGTGTCGTGATAAAAATAATGGGGCTGCCGAGCATTTTAGCTCGGCAGCCCTTTTTTAGTATCAAAAATTCATCAATAATTCTGTGCGCTTATCTCAAAGAACGACTGCGGGTGTGCGCATACGGGGCAAACCTGCGGAGCGTTAGTGCCTATGACGATATGTCCGCAGTTGCGGCATTCCCATATCTTGACCTCGCTCTTCTCGAATACCTGAGCGGTCTGTATGTTCCTCAGCAGGGCGCGATAACGCTCTTCGTGGTGCTTCTCGATAGCCGCTACCATACGGAATTTTACCGCGAGCTCCTTAAAGCCCTCCTCCTCGGCGGTCTTGGCAAAGCCCTCGTACATATCCGTCCACTCGTAATTCTCCCCGTCGGCCGCCGCCTCAAGGTTCTCGGCGGTGTCGCCTAAGCCCTTAAGCTCCTTAAACCACATTTTGGCGTGCTCTTTTTCGTTGTCCGCCGTCTTTAAGAACAGCGCGGAGATCTGCTCGTAGCCCTCTTTCTTAGCGACCGAGGCAAAGTAAGTGTACTTGTTTCTCGCCTGCGATTCGCCCGCAAAAGCAGCCTCGAGGTTCTTCTCGGTCTGTGTGCCCGCGTAGGGGTTCTTTTTTTGTTCGCTCATAAAGGTTTCCTCCTTGATAAAAATTTTCCGCACAATGGTGCTGTATTTATTTTACCATATTTGCAATTTAAGGTCAATAGCAAAATTAGCCATATGCGCTATGTCGAATAATGTCGGATAACGTCGTTTATTTCCCGAAAATATGCGGACTTACCCCTTAATATCGACCTTTTTTTCGGGTCGGTCAGGCTATAATGAATAAGGGGTCGCGAGATTGATTGTATATGTTGACGTATTATTCTTGATAAACCTTTATGTTACATATTTTGAGCTGCTCGCGGTGTGCGCATTTACCCATAAGCGCGTTAGCACAAAGCGCATGATTGCCGCGTCCGCGGCGGGAGGCGCGGCGGCGCTTGCGATATTTTTGCCGCCGGACAATGTATTGCTTTTGGCGGTGATAAAAATTGCCGCCTGCCTTATAATAACGCTTATCGCGTTCGGCTTCGGCGGCAGGCGCTTTATCAAGAATATTATGTGGCTTATGCTGGTTAGCGTAGTGTTCGCGGGGGTAATGTTGGCGGTGTATCTGTTTTTTGCCCCGATGAAAATGCTCTACATAAACGGCACGGTGTACTTTGATATAAATCTTTTAACTATAATAATCTGCACCTCGGCGGCGTATTTTCTGATAAAGCTTGTAAGGCGGCTGCTCGATAAAAACGGGCGGCTCGACCTAAGCTATAAGGTGAGGATAGAAAATCTCGGCGGCGCCGTGACGCTAAGCGCCCTGCCCGACAGCGGAAACGGGTTAGTCGACTGGTTCAGCGGGCTGCCCGTGATAATCTGCCGCAAAAGCGCCTGCGAGGATATAACCCCGCGCGGGCTGTTTAATTGCCTAAGCGAATACGTAAAGGGCGCGCGGGTACTGCCGTACAGCACCGTAGGCGGCAGCGGCTGCGTCTATACATTCAGGGCGGAGAGCATTATTATTATTGACGAAAAAGGGAAAGAATACCGCGTCGACGCGTTAGTGGGAATATGCCCCGAGAGCACGCAGGAGTACGACGCTATATTCAATCCCAAGATACTTGTCTGATATATGAAAGGGGAGGAATTATGAACATCATCTTAGATAGGCTGTATAAGCTTTTAATTAAGCTAAAGCTGGTCGAGCAGTCCGAGGTGGATTATATCAACGGATCGGAGTCGTTGCCGCCGCCGCTTTCCGCCGAGGAGGAGGCCGAGGCATTCGAGCTGCTGAAAACCGATTTTCCGCGCGGGCGCGAAATGCTGATAGTGCATAACCTGCGGCTCGTAGTCTACATTGCGAAAAAATTCGACGGCACGGGTATAGGGATAGAGGACCTTATCTCTATCGGCACTATCGGGCTAATCAAGGCGGTGAATACGTTCAGTGTAGAGAAGAATATCAAGCTCGCCACATACGCCTCCCGCTGTATAGAAAACGAGATACTTATGTATCTGCGCAAGACAGGTCAGCAAAAATACGAGATATCCATAGACGAGCCGCTTAACGTCGACTGGGACGGAAACGAGCTGCTGCTCTCGGATATACTCGGCACCGACGACGATACCGTAAACGCCAACATAGAAAACGAGGTCGAGCGCAGGCTGCTGCTACAGGCGGTGGACGGGCTTGATAAAAGGGAAAAGCTGATAATGGAGCTTAGGTTCGGGCTTAACGACCACCCCGAAAAGACCCAAAAAGAGGTAGCGGATATGATAGGCATATCGCAAAGCTATATCTCCCGCCTCGAAAAACGGATAATTAAGCGCCTGAGAAAGCAAATGGAGCAGTTGTGCGGGTGAGTGATTTGCTATCTCCCCATGACCGCCATAGCGCACTTAATCCCGTCTATAGCGGCGGTGACTATACCTCCCGCATAGCCCGCGCCCTCGCCGCAGGGGTACAGCCCCCTTACGCTTATCGACTGCAATGTGCCGTCGCGGAGTATCCTTATCGGGGACGAGCTGCGGGTCTCGGGACCTGTCAGCACCGCGTCGGGATCGGAAAAGCAGCTTATCTTCTCGGCAAATTCAGGCAGGGCGTATCTAAGCGCCTCGCAGGCGAATTCGGGCAGGTACTCCTCGGGGCGGACAAACGCCGTGCCGGGGTGGTAGGTGGGCTTAATAGAGCCAAAAGCCGTAGAATTGCGCCGAGCTAGAAAGTCGCCGACAAGCGTCACGGGGGCAATGTACCCTCCTCCCGCCGCCTTGTAGGCGGCTCTTTCTATATCGCGCTGAAAATTTATCCCCGCAAATATATCGTCACCGCCGAGGTCTTTAGGCGTTACGCTGACTAACAGCGCGCTGTTTGAATTTTCCCCGTCGCGGGAAAATAAGCTCATACCGTTAGTTACTATGGTGTCCTTTTCACTCGACGAGGCTATCACCGTCCCGCCCGGGCACATACAAAAGCTGTACACGCCCCTCCCGTCGGGGAGGTGCACCGCGAGCTTATAATCCGCCGCTTTCAGCGCGGGGTGAGTATAAAATTCTCCGTACATAGAGCGGTCGAGCTCTGTCCGCGTGTGCTCTATACGCAGCCCTACCGAAAAATTCTTTTGCTCCATGGCTATATTATTTTCCCGCATAAGCGAAAACACGTCTCTCGCGCTGTGTCCGCAGGCGAGGATGATATGATCTGTGGCTATTCTGTGCTCCTCGCCGTCCTTAACGTAGCATGCGGAGCATATCCTGCCGTCTGCTGCGTCAATGGCGCTCAGCCGCGCGCCGAATATCACATCCGCACCCATATTTATGATATCGGCGCGGATATTTTTTACCACCCTGCGCAGGTTGTCGGTGCCGATATGCGGCTTAGACGAGTACATTATCTCTTCCGGCGCGCCGTGGCGGACAAGCTCCGTAAACACCGTAAAATTAAGCGGGTCGTTTACGCCCGTGGTCAGCTTTCCGTCCGAAAATGTGCCCGCGCCGCCCTCGCCGAACTGCACGTTGCTCTCTTCACATAATATGCCCTTTTCGCAAAACTGCTTTACGCGCATGGCGCGGGTATCCGCGTCCTCGCCGCGCTCGAGCACGATAGGGCGTACCCCGCACTGCGCGAGGTAGAGCGCCGCAAACATACCCGCGGGGCCGAAGCCCACCACGACGGGTCTTTTATTAAGCTGCCCGTGCTTTGGCGGGGCGTAGGTCGGCGGGGTATACGGCGACAGCTTTTTGCTGCGGCGCAAAAGCACGGTCTCCGCCCGCTTTGAGCTAAGCTTAAAGCAGACCGTCAGAGAAAAGTGAACGTCGTTCTTTTTGCGCGCGTCCACCGATTTTTTGAGCAGAGCAAGGTCTGTTATATTCTCAGGCTTAATGCCGAGCTTTTGCGCTATATAGTCTTTCAGCTGCTTGTCGTCGTAGCTGAGCGGCATATCTATTTGAGAAAATTTAAGCATATCATATCCCCATTACATATTCGGCGGCGGAAAATCCTGCGGTACAGCCGCTCCGCCACGCCCAGTCAAGGTTGTACCCGCCGCAAAAGCCGCAGATATTAAGCACCTCGCCGCATAAGAACAGCCCCTCGGCTTTTTTAGAAGAAAGCCCCGCGCCTATCTCGTTTGCGGGTACGCCGCCGAGTGAGGCCTGCGCGAGACTGTAGTCGGACAACCCCGTTATGGGAAAACGCATATCCTTTATCACCGAGCAGAGCTTGGATATATGGCGGTTATTGAGGGCGGAAATAGGCGTGCTGTCGGTGATATCGGGCAATGCCCGCATTATCTGCTGACCTATCCGCTTATGAAAAAGTCCCGTCAGCAGCTCCCCGCAGGGGAGTGCGGCGCGGCGCTTTGCCATATCGGACACGGCGGAGAAAATGTCGTCGATGTCGGGGGCAAGGTCGAGCGATACGCTGCACCTGCCGACATATTCCGCAGCTAACAGCGACAGGTCGAATATACATATCCCCGACAAAGCGCCGTCTGCAAACTGCACCTCGCCGGTGCGGGTGAGCGTCTTTTTACCGTCTATTATCAGCGAGGCGGCGGCGTATACGCGCAAGCCTTTAAGCGCCTTAACGAGCTTGATATCCGTCCTTAAGGGGGCGAGCGCGGGATAGGTCTTAGTAACTGAATGACCGAGCGAGCGCGCGAGGGCAAAGCCGCTGCCGTCCGTACCCATAGAGGGCGCGGCACTGCCTCCTGCGGCGAGCACGACCGCCCTTGACTTTATTTCGCGGTCGGCGGTGCGTATCACAAATATATCGCCGCTCTTATATATCTTTTCCACCTTGCTGTCGCAGATGAATTTTGCCCCGAGCGAGTCGGCGGTATACCTCAGCGCGTCGAGCACCGACGAGGCCGTCATACTGTAGGGGTATATCCGCCCGCTCTTGTCCGTCTTGGTGACAAGCCCCATCTGCTCGAAAAATTCTTTCGCGTCAAAGGCGCGTGTCATATCAATAAGCTCGGTGTCGCCATAGTAGCAGGTTTTGTCTATATCAGCGTTAGACAGATTGCAGCGGCCGTTGCCGGTGGAGAGTATCTTCTTTCCGACGCGGGGGAGCCTTTCTATAACGGCGACCTTGGCGGACTTTGCCGCCGACACTGCCGCGGACAGCCCCGACGCGCCGCCGCCGATTATTGCGATATCAAATATTTGCTCTTCCATAGTAGTTCCTCAACAAAAAATTTACATTGTGTTAACAATTTAAGTATAACATATAATTACAAGTTTCGCAAGAATTTCTTGCACGGCAACATATACAAGGCGACAAGGAGCGCCGCCCGTGGCGGGCATGATCAGACAATGGACAAAATAAGACGACTTGCGGTGGCGTTAAACAAGATAAACGCGCCTACCGCTCACAGCTCCGATAAGAATTTTAACGCAAGCGAGAAAGCGGTATTTTGGGCGATAATGCAGATATCCGCCAAAAAGCCCGACACTGAGCTTTACCCGTTGGGGGAGCTGAACGCCCTGCTCGGCTTTACTAAGCCTAACCTTTCGCAGACGGTCAATCGCCTTGAGGATAAAAAGTTAGTCGTGCGCGAGGGCAGCAAGAGCGACCGCAGGGTGACGTTTTTGCGCCTAACGGAAAGCGGCGAGAAATTTATCGCCGAGCGCAAAAAGGCCGACGCGGACAAGCTGATAAATGTGATAAAGGTCATCCCCGAGAAAGAGCAGGACAAGTTTATCGATATGCTAGAGCGCTTTGCCGAGGAGTACACAAGATAATAATTATTCCCTCCGATTTTGGTCGGAGGGAAATTCTTATTCTGTATCCTGATTTTTCTTATTTTTAAACAGTCCGCGCAATAGCTCCATCATCTTATCGATATCTATCGGCTTAGCGAGGTGGCCGTTCATACCCGCGTGGATAGCGCGCTCGCGATCCTCTTCAAAGGCGTTGGCGGTCATTGCGATTATCGGCACGTCGGCCTTGTCTCTCTCTTTTAATGCGCGTATCGCTCTGGTAGCCGCATAGCCGTCCATAATCGGCATCTGTATATCCATAAGCACAAGGTCGTAGTGACCCGCCTCGTTATTCTTTACCATTTCGCATGCCTGCTGACCGTCCTCGGCGCATTCTACTTCAAAGCCCGCCTCTTTAAGCAGCTCTGCCGCTATCTCGCGGTTTAGCTCGTTGTCCTCGGTGAGCAGTATGCGCTTGTCCTTAAATACAGAGTCGTCGGGAACAATGTCGGGCGTGTCGTCGTCCTTATCGGCTACGTTATGCCCGAGGCTCTTTTCAAGCGTGTCGTGCAGGTCTGAGGCAAACAGCGGCTTGCTGATAAAGCCCGTTACGCCCGCCCTGCGCGCCTCTTTTTCTATATCCGTCCAGTCGTATGCGGACATCAGTATTATGGGCGATTCGTCACCGACTATCTTGCGTATTTCGCGGACGGTCTCTATACCGCTGAGGTCGGGCATAGACCAGTCGACGATATATACCTCGAACGGGTCGTTCATATCCTCGGCCTCGTTAGTGCGGGCGATAGCCTCTACGCCCGAGGTCGTCCATTCAGCGCGCATACCTATCTGTCTGAGCATTTTGGAAACGCTCTGGCAGCAGACCATATCGTCGTCCGCCACAAGCCCGCGAAAGCCCTTAAGCTCGCCTATAGGCGACATCTCCTTATGCGCCTCGGCAAATCGCAGCTCGAGCACGACCGTAAAGGTGGTACCCTTGTCGGGCTGGCTGTCTACGGTTATTGTGCCGCCCATCATATCAACTATATTCTTTGTTATCGCCATACCGAGGCCTGTGCCCTGTATGCCGCTGACTGTCGAGGTCTGCTCGCGGGTGAACGGGTCGAATACCATCTTAGCAAAGTCGGCGCTCATACCTATACCGGTGTCGCTTACTTTAAATTCAAACACACCGCGCTTTGGCGAGCGCGACGGCTTTTGGGTGACGCGCACCGCTACCGTCCCGCCTGTGGGGGTGAATTTAATGGCGTTAGAGGTGAGGTTGAGCAGTATCTGATTAAGTCTGAGCTTGTCGCAGAATATCTCCTCGTCGGTAATGTCTACCGTGTCGATAAACAGCTCGAGCCGCTTTGAATGGACGTCGGACTGTATTATGTTGCGCAGCTCTTGGAGAATGACCGCAAGGTTCTCGGGGTGCTCGTTTATCGTGACCTTGCCCGATTCTATGCGGCTCATATCGAGCACGTCGTTTATCAGCGAGAGCAGGTGATCCGACGCCTGCGCTATCTTAGCGAGATAGTCCCGCGCGCGCTCTTTATTATCGAGGTGGGTGGTAGTCAGCGCGGTATAGCCGATAATGGCATTCATAGGCGTGCGTATATCGTGCGACATGTTATTTAAAAATGTAGTTTTGGCGCGGTTAGCTGAGTCGGCCGCCTGAAGCGCTTGAGTAAGCTCGTCTGTCTTTTTCTCAAGCTCGGCGGTAGCCTGCGCTATGCGCGCCTGCAGCTTGCGCTGATTGCGGGTGCGCACTACGAGCATTGCTACTACAAATAACAGCAAGAGCAGCAGACCCACGCCCACTATGCTGTATACGGGGTTGCGGTATAAAAACGCCGTAAGGCTGTTGTCGCTCGGAAGCCCCGCGTCTATCTCTTGGCTCATTATCGAGTCAAGCTCGGTATCGGAGAACATATCCGCGCCCTTATCGAGCAGGGAGAGCAGATATCGCCCGTTTTCTATATTATTAGCCACCGCGTACGAATAAGAGGTATCGCCGAACACCACCGAGGTCAGGCGGTTGCGCACGTCCTTGCGCACGTATCTTTCTGCGGCGTAGGAGTAGAGGATGACCGCGTCCGCATTGCCGTTAAGCACCGCGTCGACGCAGGCCTCTGAGTCGGGGTATCTTGTCACCGCCTCGTCGGGATATCGCGAGGAGATGAGCGCGTCTATAGCGTCCGACCTTTCGAGCGCCGCAAGACTTTGGGGCTCGCCCGAAAATCCCTCTAAGGTCAGCCGCGCGAAATTAGTATGAAAGTACGGCACGGTTATCTTGTAGCCCTCTTGCTCCGCAAGATAATAATCTCCCGCAAAGTCGAGCACTACGTCAGCCGCTCCCGCGGCTCGTATGTCGTAGTATTCGTCTCTGCTGCTTACGGGGACATATTCGTAGTCAAGATCTAAGCGTTGGGCAAGCCTATCAAATATCGACGGGAGTATGCCGTGCGCCTCGCCGTCCTGAAAATAGCAGTACGGCGCGCGGTCGGGGTTAATTAGCAGGGTGAGCGGCTTTCCCGAGCTTTTTAATTCTTTAATAAAGGCGCGCTCTCCCGCGTTCAATATCACCGAGCCCGAGCTGTCGGTGGAATAATATGTCTCGTGCAGCGAATCGCGCCAGTTGGGGTCGTGCAGGTCCATCTCGTTTATCGCGTCGTTTATCCTGTCCATAAGCTCGGTGTTGTCTTTATTCGTGCATATGTAAAACGGGCTCGCGTCAAAGGACTCGAGCAGCCACTCGTTATCAAGAAGCCTCAGGCTGCCCGTAACGGCGGCGTCTACCTCGCCCGACTGAAGCGCCGAGGAGAGCTCGTCCTGATCTTTAAAATATACGGGCTTAAAGGTAAAGGAATTTTCTTTGGCAAAGCGCGCAAAGTTGTCGTTTTTGGAGTTGTCCTCGAGCATACCGACGGTTATGCCGTCATAGGTGGAGGAATCACCCTCGACGATATCTTCATTCCCGGCCTTGACGGTCATTATGGTGGTGTTTATGCCTATGGACTGGTCGGAGAAGAGAAATTCTTTTTCGCGTTCTTCCGTCTTGGATACGGAGGTGACGATATCTACCTCGCCGTTTTTGAGCATATCCAGCGCCTCGGCATAGGACTTGTCATATCCGATATATTCATACGACCAGCCCCCGTGTATAGCGAGCCGCTGTAAAAATTCGTAGCCGTAGCCGCAGCGCCGCCCGTCGTCTTCTATCGTGTGATAGCCCGAAAAGGCGAAAAAGCCGACCTTTAATACCTCGGGCTCTTCCGCCCCGACGCAGTATGCGAGGGCTGACATAGGCAGCATTATCAGTGCAAGCAGGGAGCATAAGATACGCTTTACTCTCATATATATTTCCTCCGAATATTTTTTACGCGAAGTTTTTATCAAGTAAACGCAGCGTTTTGCTGCGCATTTTAACCTATTCTAATTATACATATATTGTCCCGTTTTGTCAAGGAAAAGCTTAAGATAATACACAAATACCCCCTGCCGTACGACAGGGGGTATGTAAAAATCATTTTATTCTTCTACTACCTCGGCCTCGGGAGCGTTTTTCTTTACGCTTTCGATGCCGTTAAGGCAGCCCGCCTTAGCCTTATAGCCCTC
Organism: uncultured Ruminiclostridium sp.; assembly: GCA_947594425.1. Taxonomy (GTDB): domain Bacteria; phylum Bacillota; class Clostridia; order Oscillospirales; family Ruminococcaceae; genus Ruminiclostridium_E. Next base: position 83,482 of record CANQED010000005.1, on the reverse strand, counting down.
GCCGGTGGCGATTATCTCGCCGTTGCGAGCCTTAAGTCTAAATCTGTATTCGCCCTTTTTATCAAGGTATACCTCAAACTTGGGGTGCTTAAGGGTCTCGTAGCCCTCGACGGTCTGATCCTCAACTCCGCCCGCACAGCAATTGCGGACGCTCTCGATGCCGTTCTTGCATGCGGCCTCGCTGTTGTACACCTCGCTGGTAGCTATGACCTCGCCGTTGCCTGCCTTAAGGTCGAACTTAGTGCCGGTGGCAGTCTTTTTTATCACGAACTTGCCCATTTTGTTTTCCTCCTATAGCTTTATTGGAAATATCCGATAGCGTGAATATATCACGTATTGATATTATTTTATCACAATTTTTTCCGATTGTCAATTAAAATTCGTGCAATTTCGCTAAAATTACAGATACTTTATAAGCTCGTTTATAGTGTCCTTTAATCTCTCGTCCGACAGGCCGAAGTCCATAGCCTTATAGCTCCACGCCGCGCGGGATATCCCGAGCTTGACAAAGGCGGCGTTTATCGCCTTGTACCATTTTACCGTGTCTAATGGCGAGGCGCGGTCGATAACGCCGTATTCGCCGCAGTATAGCGGCACGCCGTACTTCTTGGCGGTGTCGTATGCGCTTTTAAATCTGCCGATAAAGTATTCGGTATCCACGCCCGCGTCCTCAAAGCTCTGCCTAAAGTCGGACGGCATATCCTTTACCCACTCCGCGCCCTGATGGGTGAACATAAGCGGGTCGTAGCAGTGAAAGTTGAACACGATATTTTTATCATACGGACGGTCGAGATCCTTTATAGCGTCGGGGCTGTTCTGCCAGTAGCCGCCCACGATTATTACGCTGTCTTTAGCGTACTCGCGTATGCCGGTGATACATTCTTTTATTATATTGTTCCATACCGTGCGGTACTCTCTGTCGGTGACCTCGTTGAGCAGCTCAAAAGCCACCCTGCCGCTGAATTTGCCGTAGCGGCGGGCAAGCTCTTTCCACAGCGCGTAAAAGCGCTCTTGCAGCTTCTCGGACTCGAAAAAGCCGCTCTCGTGCTCGCCCTCGTCAAAGGAAAATCCCGCGGTCTTATGCAGGTCTAGCACCATATTGAGCCCGTACTTTTCGCACCAGCTTATCGCGTTGTCTATGTAGACAAAGCCGTCCTCGATGTATTCTCCGCTTTCATTCTCCACTAAATTATAGTCTATGGGGAGCCTTATATGGTCTACCCCCCACGACGCTATTTTTTCAATATCCTTTTCGCCGATAAAGGTATCGTAATGCTCCTTAGTGTGGCAGCACTGCGACAGCCAGCCGCCGACGTCCACGCCCTTTGTGTAATGTTCAAAAGTATTCATACCGTTTCTCCTTTTCTCATTATGGAAAGACTTAACTTTCCATTGAATTTTAACATATCTTAAGTTAAAGGAATATAATAATTTTATTCTTTATTATAATTTTTTGCTTTAAATTCGGCAAAATATATTTAGCAAAAAAATGTAATAAAAGTTAAAAAAACGATATTCGATTTTGCCTTAGCGTGCTATAATTTGCATTAAGCAAACCGAATTAAGGAGGAATTAAAATGAAAGTTAAAAAATACAGCTGCTTATTATTAGCGGGTATAATGTGCGCATTGCTCTGCTCCTGCTCGCAGAATACCGCTTCTCAGGCCGAGAGCGCGTCCGATACGTCGAGCGCGGCCGAGAGCTCGCAGAGCGATACCGTATCAGAGGAGAGCTCGTCCGCAGACGAGAGCGCGTCGGGCGAGGAGAGCGAGGCAAGCGACGGCAATCTGTCGGTAGATTTTTCGGCGGGAGAGTCTCCGCTGTTTGAAAAGTCAAACGGCTGGAGCAACGGCGATATGTTCAACTGCACATGGCGCGCGTCCAACGTCACCTTTGACGACGGTAAGATGCAGCTTATGATAAACCTTGACGGCGCGGAAGAGGGCAAGTATTCGGGCGGCGAGTACCGCACCAAGGACTTTTACGGCTACGGTATGTACGAGGTATCTATGAAGCCGATAAAGAATGACGGCGTGGTATCCTCATTCTTCACCTACACGGGCCCCTCGGACAACAATCCGTGGGACGAGATAGATATCGAATTTCTCGGAAAGGACACCACTAAGGTGCAGTTCAATTACTTTACTAACGGGGTGGGCAGCCACGAGAAGCTGTACGATCTCGGCTTTGACGCGTCGGAGGACTTTCACACCTACGGATTTAAGTGGAGCAAGGACAGCATAACGTGGTACGTCGACGGTAAAGAGGTGCACACCGCGACCGAGAGCATACCCGTCACCGAGAGCAAGATCATGATGAATACCTGGAACGGTATCGGAGTTGACGGCTGGCTTAACGCTTATGACGGCAAGACACCGCTCACCGCGGAATATCAGTGGGTGAAGTTTACTAAAGAATAAAGGCTGATAAAATACTTTTTCAATGGTTCATTATATATTTTGGGGCGCGTTATGCGCCCCGTTTTTTATACCTCACGCATAAAATGAACAATCAGATTTTCGGCGAAAATTATTGACACTACAGGAAAATTATAGTATAATTTTAAGAAAGTAAACTGATACATCGAGGAATTAATATGGAAGATTTTATTATAAATACCGAGCGGCTCGGGCTGCGCAGGTTTTGCCGCGAGGACGCGGAGGACTTTGCCGAGATACTGACCGACGAGGTCGTAAGCTACTTTGAGCCGTACGATACATATTCACGCGAGGACGCGCTTAAAGAGGCGGAGAAAATAGCGGGGGACGAAAGATTTTTCGCGGTGGTATTGCGGGAAAGCAATAAGCTTATCGGAAAGGTGTATTTTGAGGATCAAAAGTTTTTCGGCACGTATGAGATAGGGTATTCGTTTAATCGCAGCTTTTGGGGAAAGGGCTACGCGCTCGAGGCGGCGCGCGGGGTGATAAAGTACGGGTTTACCGAGCTTAATGTGCGCAGGATTATCGCCGAGGCGGACGTGCGCAACACGCGCTCGTTAAAGCTGCTCGACCGCGCGGGCATGCGCAGAGAGGGCGTATATATCAAAAGCGCGTCTTTTCAAAAGGACGAGAACGGCGAGCCTATCTACAGCGATTATGTCACCTTTGCGATTTTGCGCGACGAGTGGCAGGAAAGGCAGGGCGTATGATGACCGCACAACAGGCGCTGACAAAGCTTAAAGAGGGGAATAAGCGGTACGCCGACGAGATGATCACCGCCGACACATCTAAGCGGCTGCGCAGCAAGACCTTTACCGAGGGGCAGAGCCCCTACGCCGTCATTATCGCCTGCTCGGATTCAAGGGTGATACCCGAGAGCATTTTTGACGCGGGCATAGGAGAGCTCTTTGTTATAAGAGTAGCGGGCAACGTGATAGATAAGCACCAGCTCGGCAGCATAGAATACGCTGTCGGGCATCTCGGGTGCAGGCTGGTCGTCGTTATGGGACACGACAGGTGCGGAGCGGTCGACGCGGCTATGAATCACGACCCCGACAATAATATAAAATACATCACCGACGAGATTAAAAAGGCGATAGGCGATACCCAAGACGAAACCGAGGCTTGCAGACTGAATACTCTCAACAGCGTTAGGACGATAGAGGACAGCATACAGATAAAGCGGGAGGAAAAGCTCGGGCTTGAGGTAGTCGGCGCGCTTTATCGGTTAGAGGACGGCAGAGTAGAATTCTTGTAAAATACCGCAATAATTTTGGAGAAATATATAATGGAAAAATCAAACAAGCGTAATTCTTTCAGCGGCTCGCTCGGCTTTGTGCTCGCGGCGGCGGGGAGCGCGGTGGGGCTGGGAAACATCTGGAGATTTCCCTACCTTGCGGCTAAGGACGGCGGCGGGCTTTTCTTAGTGATATATTTAGCGCTCGCGCTGACGTTCGGCTTTACATTGCTGATAACCGAGATAGCCATAGGCAGGCGCACCAAGCAAAGCCCGCTCACCGCCTACGGCAGGCTTCACCCTAAGTGGAAAAAGCTCGGCATAGTTGCGTGCATTATTCCCGCGATAATTTTGCCCTACTACTGCGCGATAGGCGGCTGGGTGCTGAAGTACCTGTTAGTCTTTTTAACGGGCGGCGGCGAACAGGCGGCGCAGGACGGCTATTTTACGGGCTTTATCTCGGGGACGTACGAGCCTATACTGATGATGGTGATATTCCTTGCGATGACTGTGTTTGTGGTCATTCGCGGGGTGAATAAGGGGATAGAAAAGACCTCTAAGGTACTTATGCCGATACTTATCGTGCTGGTCATAATCATCGCGGTGTTCTCTCTGACGTTGTCGCACACCGACGAGGGCGGGACGCGTACGGGTATCGAGGGGCTCGGCATATATGTTATCCCCGATATGAAAAATATCACCGTCGGAGGATTTTTGACTACACTCCTCGACGCTATGGGTCAGCTGTTTTTCAGCCTGTCGGTGGCTATGGGGATAATGATAACCTACGGCTCGTATGTGCACGACGATGAGAATTTGAAAACCTCCGTCAACCGCATAGAGATATTTGATACCGTGGTAGCTTTTCTTGCGGGGGTCATGATAATACCCGCGGTGTTTACCTTTGAGGGCGCCGAGGGTATGGCGGCGTCGGGCCCGGGGCTGATGTTTATCACTATGCCTAAGGTGTTCGCCCAAATGGGCGGCTTAGGCACCTTTGTCGGGATACTGTTCTTCGCTATGATACTTTTTGCCGCGCTGACAAGCGCCGTATCGATAATGGAGGCGGTGGTGTCCTGCTTTATGGACGAATTTCATATGACGCGAAAAAAGTCGGTCGGCATAGAGGGCGCTATAACCGCTGTCGTCGCGGTGGTGGTATGCCTCGGGTATAATCTTTTATACTTTGACCTTACCCTGCCTAACGGAACTAACGCCCAGATACTCGATATACTCGATTATCTCAGCAACAACGTACTTATGCCGTTAGTGGCGATAGGCACCTGCATACTTATCGGCTGGGTCGTAAAGCCCAAGACCGTTATCGACGAGGTCGAAAAGACGGGCTGTAAGATGAGCCGACGGCGGCTGTATGTCGTAATGGTAAAATTCGTCGCGCCGCTGCTGCTCGCGATATTGTTGTTAAAATCCGTAGGGGTGAAAATTTTCTGATAGAATAAAACAAGCTCGGGCTGACTTAGTCCGAGCTTTATTGTTTATAAATTTGATTTATCAGCCTATCTCTGCGTCGGCGGCGGTGTATTCTTCGAGAGAATTTTCCTTTACCTGTATGCAGATGTAGCTTATGCCCGAATTATCGGCGGCGAAAAATTGCCTTTTAGCCTTAGGCGAAATTCTTACCCAGTCGCCCGCGCTGAGCTCGACTGTCTCTCCGTCTATAACAGCCTTGCCCTTGCCGGAGAGGATGGCGTATATCTCCTCGTTTTGCTTATGCGAATGCACAAAAGGCACGCCCGCACCCGCAGGAAGATTGTTGACGCTTATCTCCGCGCCCGTCAGATTAAGCTTGTCGTGCAGCTCTGTCCTTGCGTCCTCGCCGACGGATATCTTGCTAAAATTGCTCATAGTTAATACCTCCGAGAAATATTGATGTAACTCTTTCGGTTACAACCATATCATACCACGGTTTGGATGTAATGTCAATAGTTACAACGTATTTTTGTATACCTGCACAAATTTTTATGCCGAGAGTTGTAGGTGTTGACATTACAACGAAAATATGCTACACTGAATTAATAGAATGGGGGCATATATATGCAGTTTTCATCGAGGTTTACGATAGCGACGCACATACTGTTGTGTATAGCGATGTTTGAGGACAGCCAAAAGGTGACGTCTAATTTTCTTGCGGGCAGTATCAATGTCAACCCCGTTATTATAAGAAATATCTTGGGTCAGCTGTCGGCGGCGGGGCTGGTGGAAATAAAGGCGGGAGTAGGCGGCGCGTATCTTGCGAGACCCGCCGATAAGATAACCTTGCTCGATATATTTAAGGCGGTCGAAAGGGAAGAGGCGCTTTTCCATTTTCACGAAAATCCCAACCCTCAGTGCCCCGTCGGGCGCACCATCCATAAGGTGATGGACGGGAAGATAGACACGATACAGGCGGCTATGGAAAATGAGATGAAAGAGACGACACTTGCAGAAGTGTTCGCTGACACAAGAAAAATCATTGATGAAGAATAAAAACAGAGCGTGCCGACATATTCTTGTTACATTTTTTCAAGGAGGGTATTATGACAGCAAATGATTATTTGAAGTTTATTGTCGAGCAGATACATTCAACGGTCGTTGCAACGGTCGATAAATGCGGTCTGCCTGTCACTTGCGTAATAGATATGATGTATGCGGACGAGAACGGTCTTTATTTTTTGACGGCAAAAGGAAAGAATTTCTATCAGCGGTTAAAGGATAACGGCTATATTGCGTTATCGGGTATGAAAGGCGAAAATACTATGAATTGCACCGCCTTGTCAATTCGCGGAAAAGTAAGAGAAATAGGCGCGGATATGCTGCCTGTCTTGCTTGAAAATAATCCTTATATGCTTGAGATCTATCCGACCGATGAAAGCAGAAAGGCTCTAACGGTATTTCGGGTATATGAGGGGATAGGTGAGTGGTTCGACCTGTCAAAGAAGCCTATTGAGCGTGATAGCTTTTCTTTCGGCGGCGCGGAAAATACGGCAAAAGGATATTTTGTGACAGAAGGCTGTATCGGCTGCGGTTCTTGCCTATTGAATTGCCCGCAGAGCTGTATTGATATTGCGGATAAAAAAGCGGTTATCCGTCAGCCCAATTGTCTGCATTGCGGAAATTGCGCTCAAATATGCCCTGTTGGCGCGGTTGAGAGGAGATAAAAATATGCACGGCAAGCTTGATTACTTAATAAGCTATCTTCTTTCGGAGAGAAGCGAAAAAATAAATATCCCCGAGGATGAGAACGATAAATTTCGGCTCTACAGGGGGTTTGTAAATGTCCGACCCGCCGCTATGCCGAGCGAGGAATATTTACAAGCCGAGGACGAATTTCTCACCGAATATATAAATAATATGGGCGTTACGGATATCGCCGAGCTTACGCCCGTCGAGGATAGAATTTATCTATGGCGGGGCGATATAACCACGCTTAAGTGCGGGGCGATAGTTAACGCCGCTAATTCGGGTATGACGGGGTGCTGGCAGCCCTTGCACAGCTGTATAGACAATTGCATACACACATTTGCAGGCGTGAGATTGCGGTATACGTGCGATGAAATTATGCGGGCGCAGGGGCACGAAGAGCCCACGGGCTCGGCAAAGCTCACGCCCGCCTACAACCTGCCGTGCGAGTATGTGATACACACGGTAGGTCCTATCGTCGGGGGAAAGCTCACCGACGAACACTGCCGTCTGCTCGAGAGCTGCTATAATAGCTGCCTTGATATAGCCGTAAAGAATAAGATAAAGAGTATAGCGTTTTGCTGTATTTCTACGGGAGTGTTTGGCTTTCCGCAGGAAAGGGCGGCAGAAATAGCCGTGCAGACTGTAAGAGAATTTCTCAAAAATCACGATATCGAGGTGATATTCAATGTCTTTTTGCAAAGGGACTATGAAATATACGGGCGGTTACTCGGAGGAAATTGACCGCCTGAAAAATGCGCTGAGCGCCGCCGAGGCGGTAGTTATCGGCGCGGGCGCGGGACTTTCGACCGCGGCGGGATTTGCTTATTCGGGCGAGCGCTTTCAGAAATATTTCGGCGATTTTGCGCAAAAATACGGCTTTAAGGATATGTACGCGGGCGGATTTTTCCCCTTTAAAACGCCTGAGGAATTTTGGGCGTACTGGTCTCGGTATATCTTCATCAACCGCTATACCGACGTAGACAACGGCACGTATAGGCGGCTGTTTGAGCTTGCGGACGGCAAGGATTATTTTGTCATAACCACCAACGTAGACCATCAATTCCAAAAGGCGGGCTTTGACAAGAGCCGCTTATTCTACACGCAGGGGGATTACGGGCTTTTTCAGTGCTCAGAGCCTTGTTGCCAAAAGACTTACGACAATGAAGAAATTATCACAAAGTGTTTTGAGCGGCAGGAAAATATGAGGATACCTATCGAGCTTATCCCCAAATGCCCGAGGTGCGGCAAGCCCATGACGATGAATTTGCGCAGCGACGATAAATTTGTCGAGGACGAGGGGTGGCATGCGGCGGCGGGGCGGTATGAGGACTTTTTACGAAAAATCGACGGTCGGCGGGTGTTGTTTTTAGAGCTCGGGGTAGGGTATAATACGCCCGCTATCATCAAATTTCCCTTTTGGAAAATGACCGTGCAAAACCCGCGCGCGGTGTACGCGTGCGTCAATTTCGGCGAGGCGTACGCGCCCGAGGAGATAGCCGCGCGCAGCATTTGCATAAACGGGGATATATGCGAGGTTATTGCGGAAATGATAGGGGATAAGGGTTAAGCTTTCCTACCGCTGTATAAATAAACTACGGCGCAGCCTATTTCAAGACGCGCCGTTTGTTATTGAATGTATCATTACCATAAAAACTAATCTTCCGTTAAGTATTTGACCATCCTCTCGGGGTTATCTAAGAATTGCTTATATATCTGCACCGCCTCGATGTCGCTGTAGGATACCTCCGAAATGCCGTCGTCGGATAATTGGAATATCTGAGAATTAGGACACGCGAGCAGAATGGGAGAGTGAGTAGAGATAATAAACTGAGAGTCGTTTGACAGCTTAATTATATGCGCTAAAAGGCTCATCTGCCGAGAGGGGGAGAGGGCGGCCTCGGGCTCGTCGAGCAGGTATAAACCTTTTCCTCTAAATCTTTTGAAAAACAGCGACATAAAGCTCTCGCCGTGGGATTGGGCGTGGAGCGATATATCTCCGTACCCTCCGACCTCTATTTCGTCTATATTTGTCGCCACATTGTAAAAGCTCTCGGCGCGGAAGAAAAAGCCGTCTTTGGGATAGGCGCTCCTGAATAATGTGATACTGTCGGGCAAATCATATTGGACCCTGTGGGTGGAAAAATTAAAGTTTTTCGACCCACCCTCGGCGTTAAAGCCGTAAGCTATCGCGAGCGCTTCGATAAGCGTCGATTTGCCGCTGCCGTTTTCTCCGACAAAGAAAACGATATTTTTATCAAACAGCATTTCATTATTATTTTTTAAGTATTTTACAACAGGCAGATTATTCAGATATGAATATTTCGGTAAATTATCCTTGAATCTAAACCCGCTGATATATAAATCGTCCATATTAACGCTCCGTGCTTTGCTTTGCAAGTCTCTTTATGGGACTTATTGTATCATAAAGTTTTCATTTTGTCAACAATTGCAACAGGGATGGAAATGTATTTCTGATAAAAACTACGGCGCAGCCTATTTTCAAAGCCGCGCCGCTGATAATTTTAAGTAAAGTTCTTTACAGGATCATTTGACTATTACATTGTCGGTCGTCAGAACGAAGCCGTCGCCGCTCTTTTCGTTTAAAAGCTCAAGCGCCTTTTGCGGTATCGTCGAGTTTGTAAGGTCGATGACCGTACCGTCGCTCTTATCGCCGCAGGGGTACATATTGTCTATGCCGTCGGCGGTGACTGTCATATCGGTCATTTTCACCACACAGCCGTCACCGAGCTTTCTCACTATCATTGAAAACGCTCTCGCGGTAAGCAGCGAGCCCGACAGGTCTATTATCGCCCCGTCGCTCTTGCCGCCGCAGGGGTACATATTGCCTATGCCCTCGTCGGTAACGGTAATGCCGGTCAAGCCCACATCGCAGCCGTCACCGAGCTTGCCTGCTATCATAGAAAACGCCCTCGCGGTAAGCCGCGAGGCCGACAGGTCTATTACCGCCCCGTCGACGGACGCGCCGATATCGTATGTTTCGCCATCGTCCGCATTGATGATAAAGCGCTTAGTCACTGCCGCGCCGTTGCCGATATTCTTTAGAAACTCGGCGAACTGCCGCTCGGTGTAAAGGCTGCTCTCATCTTTAGCTTCGGGCTGTTCGCCGGAATTGCCATTCGACCGGTCGCCGATATCTTCTTCGGCGTCAACGTAAACATTGCAGCCGCTTAGATCAATATACGCGTCCGACGGCATTTCTCTCATAAGCTTTTGGATAGAACCGAGTGAAATATTTGTTCCCGACATATCCGCGTACAGACCGTCTTTGTGGTTGTTTTGCCCGTTCAGCAGCTTGCGGCGGTTTTCCCACCACTCGTTATAGGTGAGGTCCTTTAGCGGCTCGTATGCGGTGTATTCCCGCGGGGCGAAAAAGCTTGCCTTTGCGTGCATGGCGACGAATAAAATTTTATACCGCTCGTGTTCGCCCGTATTAAAGGGTATCTCGAACAGCCTCAGCAGGCCGCCGCCGTTGTCGCTCTTGCTTATTACGGGCTGATAGCGGCTTTTATCAAGCGCGTATATCTGCCTTTCCTCATACCCTTGCTCGGGCGTGTCATAGCCGTCCGTCGCATATATCACCGCCTGCGATACCGCGTCGCCGGTGTCGTTTATACCGCCGAGCATGGCAAATCGCAGAAGATAGTCGGTATTCTTTTGCAGCGTCATTTTCGCCGCGATCTGCGACCAGTTCCACATCCAGTCGCCTATCTCCCATACTTCTTCCGCTGTGCCGAGCGGTGTTGTGATGAACACTCTCTCGCCTAAGTTGTTCGTGGCGCTTTTATCCAAGCCAAATTCTCTTGCGTTAAAATTAATAACTTTACTCATTGTTAAATCCTCCGTATTATTTATTACGGTCGGAGCATGAGCAAATTTCAGACGTATCGTTCGGTCGTCGACATACTCTGCCCGACCTTGCTTTACAAGTCCCTTTGCCCTTTTCGGGTAAGTAGAGCCGATAATTCGTCCGTTTACATCTGTCACAGCTACGTTTTTTTCTATGGGTATCTCCCCCTCTGCGCATCGATATTCGGTTTTGCGGCATTCGTTTTTTTCTATGGGTGTCGTCCCCGTGTCGATTTTATTGTAGCATAAAGGGGCTAAGGTTGTCAAGCGTTTGTAAATGATAAAAATTTGAAAAAAGGGGTTGATTTTTTTAAAAATATATGTTACAATATTAAATGCCGCGCAGAGGCGGCGATATATGCGGGTATGGCGGAATTGGCAGACGCGTATGGTTCAGGTCCATATGGTCGCAAGGCTGTGCAGGTTCAAGTCCTGTTACCCGCACCAATAAATGCAAGATCCCTTGTAAACCGCTGCGGCGGGGTGCGGGGGATTTTTTGTTGGGTGTTATGAAAAACGCATAATTATAATACGTACAAAAATCTATTAGGAAATTTGTGCGAATTTTATTTATAAAACGTATTGATAAATTCACGGTATCGTGATATAATATATGTGTAGAGAGAAAAAGGTACCGTGATTATAAAACCCTGCGGAATAATAAACAGTCGGTCTTAACAATTATAAAGGAGGCGCCACAATGGAAAAAATTAAGGTTAAAGCCGTATATCCCGCAAACGACCTAAATATAATCGTTATATTTACTAACGGCGTAATTAAGCGTTATGATGTAAAGCAGCTGTTTTCTCAATTCGACTGGTATCAAGAATTAAATAATCCCGATATATTTCAATTGGTCAAGGTGGACTGCGGAGGCTGCGGTGTATCGTGGAATGAGGATATAGATATTTCCGAGTATGAGCTGTGGGAAAATTCCGAGCCGTACATCTCGCCATTTGACGGATTGTTGTCGTTTGCCGAGGCTGCCGAAAGGTGGCATATAGACGACAGCACTTTGCGCAAGGCTGTGTCTAACGGCAGATTAGTAGAAAATATCGATATAAAAAAGTTTGGCAAGCAGTGGGTGGTGACCGAACAGTCAATGCACAATATTTTTGGCGAGCCGAAATAAAACTAAAGCCGAACAAATTAAGAAGCGTCTGATTTTCAGGCGCTTTTTTAATACACATTATCGGCGGTACGGAGGAGAATTTAGGAATTTTTTGTAATCCGAATTATCTGTCCGTTTTATTGTACACAGAGTATGCTATGATATACTTGCAGCCGAAGTAGGGAGATAAATCGAGTCGGGAAAGAATGCTCCCGTTTCGGCTTGAAAGAATTTAAAGCAGAGCGCCGCAGCCGCTCGTCAAAGGGATGTCGGGTGCGGCTAAGACGTGAACCTTATGAGGAGGAACGATATGGACGAATACATTGTTCACATTAACAAGCGCGAGAAGACCGAAAGCCTTAGGAAGATCGAGGAGGCTATTGTCACCATGCAAAACGGCGACGTTAAGCACGCCAAAGAATATGCCGATGCTGTTATTGGAGCTGTTCGCGAGGCAATTAACAACGGGGATAGATTTATCGTCCCCGTGGAGATGTCGCAGTCGGATCTGGACGACGTTCTTAAAGAAGGAATACAGGTCGGTGATTCCGTTGAGGTTTTCGGTGATCTTGATTTAGAGTACAAGACGCTTGAGGTCAGCGACGGGAAAGAGGTTTATGCCGCTTTTACAAGTCAGGAGGAGGTCACAAAGGGCGAAGCCACGTCCACGATAACGGTAGACATCGAGCATTTTCTTGAAAAGGTGCTGATGAATGAAGAAGTTGAAGGCTTGACGCTGAACCCGTGGAATTTGTCCTGCTTTCTGCCGAAATCCTTTATTAAGAGGATCTTTGAGAGCAATCTTCCCGAAAAGGGGGAAAATAACGTCAATATCAGCACCGGTGACTTTACACAAGAGGCTTCTTGTATTGTCAATTTTTCATATGAAATGCTCGACGGCGATGACGGCGAGGACGATGAGGACGATGAGGACGGCTTTGATAATCTCGACGACGAGGATTTTGATGTTCTTGACGATGAGGACTTTGATGATCTCGACGACGGACTCGGCGGCGGTAGGGTCGGCAAAGCTCATATACTTAAAGACTATAGCACGAAACCCATATATATCATACACATGGTCGTTCCGCTGTACTCCGGCACTGAAGACGACGCTCGTATGATTCGGCGGTGCGTTTGGGGCTGTCTTGAACTCGCTCGGGAGCGCAAGCTTTACAGCATTGTGTTGCCCGCAATTTCTTCCTGCGCGCAAGGGTATAATTTGGAGAACGCCGCCGAGATCGAAGTCAGCGCTATCGCCGACTGGTTTGAGGTAAACCCCGGCTACGGAATGCAGGTCATGCTTTCCTGCGACAATGACAAAATCGCGGATATGTATAAAACTATCCGGGATGTTCGGCATAACAACCGAGAAGACCGCCCTGTTGTATGGGAAAACGACGGTATGTTGGAAAAAGCCGTGCAGTATGCAATGGAATGTCACAAGGGCGCTGTCAGGAAAGGCACCGTTCGCCCCTACATTCTGCACCCCATTGAAACTATGCAGATCCTTTCGTCGATGAACGCGGACATCGAGCTGTTGGCTGCGGGGGTGCTGCATGATACCTTAGAGGACACGGAAGCCACTCTATTTGATATATATGAGCGGTTCGGCGTGGGCGTCGCGGCGCTGGTAAATTTTCACACCGAGGATAAAAGCAAGATATGGTATATGCGAAAGCTGCGCACTATCACCGATCTGCACGACGCCGACATTCGCCGAAAAATGCTTGTTATGGCGGATATGGTCGCCAATCTGCGAAATATGTACGCCGACTATAAAAAGCTCGGAGACGACCTGTGGGATAGGTTCAACGCGCCGAAGAAGATGCAGGCGTGGTATTACAGCAAAGCCAACGACGAGGTATATGAAATGCAGAATTATCCCGAGACCGAGGACGTTTATTGGGAAATGGTCGCTCTGTTTTCGGATCTTTTCGTCAAATATGCCGTTGACGAGGAAAAAGGCATAATGTATCGGATTTGTGATGACGGCGAATTTTCTTATTTAAAGAAAGGCGATCCGCAATGGAATGATCTTGAAAGCGGTGTACTCGAGAACGTCAGAGTGATTTCGCGAAGATACGCTGAGCGAATAGAGGATAACTGGGCGGAGCCTTTTTGGGAGCTTCACGAAAAGGATATGGCAGACGGGTATTACGAACTGTTTTCCGCGTCGGGCAAAAGCATTTCAATCAGTATAAGCGAGGGCGAGCTTAGATTTGTCGGACTGGATTTTGACAAAAACTGCGAAGCGATAAGCGGCAAGGAAGAATACGTATTTCGCTGCCGTTTAGACGTGGACGATACCGATCGGCTGTTAGTGCAGCTGAGGCGGAAACACGGCACGCAAAATAAGCTGCTCGATATATTGAAAAATGAATTCGGCGGCGATGACGGCACCGCAAAATTCAAGGCGTTCTGCGAAGAAGCAGGGATCGAGTATCAGCTTGAGGAGGAATAAATTATGTCGGGTCGGCACATAGTGTCGGCCCGGCTTGGTTTTGGCAGAGTGATTTTGTATTTAAGGAAAATATTGTTTATCGTTTGGGCGGCAGATGTTACAACGCTCAACCCCAAAAGTAAATATCCTCCATTGACATATCCGTCGGGATATGATACAATTACTATATACACATATTTCGGGCGTAGGCGCGCCTTGCACCAAGCGGCAAAGACACGTTAGTATATTTCTATCGCCCGATTTTTTCTTAAGGCGGGCATCGGAGAATAGGGCACTCGGGCGGCTATGGCGCTGCAGGGGTGAGAACGGCAGATGTTCCGCCTTTTATAGTACTTACGACCGGAAAATTTACGAAAGAAAAGCTTAAGCGATATCTTGATTTAATAAATGGAGGGAAATTTTATGGAGCGTATGAAGCATATGAGATCTGTTATGGCCGGGATTTTGGCGGTATCTTTGCTGGTAGGAAGCGTGCCGCCGATGGCGTTCGCCGTCGACAACAGCGTCGGCGAGGAGCTAAAGCTTACGGAGATCACGCCTACCTTTGACCCGAGGCAGTCAGAGGATGTCGAGCCCGACGTAGAGGCGGAAGAATTGCCCGCGGAGGACGAGGTCGTCAGAGTGTCTATCGTGTTAGAGGACGACGGCGTTATTGACGAGGGCTATGCTGTCGAGGACATCGGCAGCAGCGAAGCCGTGTCGGACTATCAGGATAAGCTCTGCCGCGAGCAGGAAAAGGTCGTCGACAAGATAGAGGACGACGTTTTGGACGGCGAAGAATTAGATGTTGTCACTAATCTGACCCTTGTCGCTAACCTTGTGTCCGCCGATGTAGAATATGGGCAGATAGCGCAGATAGAGAACGTCCCGGGCGTTAAAGAGGTCGTTATCGAGCAGGTGTACGAGCCGCTCGAGGCCGAGGAGGGCTATTCTGAGGAAGAACTCGAGGCTTTGACCAAAGCGGTGACTAAGTACACGGGCGCTGGTGCGCGCATAGCCGTTTTGGACTCGGGCGTTAATACAGACCACGAGGCGTTTGACCCTAAGGCGCTTGATTATTCTTTGCGGCAGTCCGCGCCCGACAGCGATAATAACGGCGAGATAAGCGAGGATGAGCTTAACGCATACAAAGACAGCTTAAACTTTATGACAGTCGAGGACGTCAAAAAAGTTATTGATACAAAGGCGCTCCACGTGTCCGAGGAAAATCTTTCGGCAGAAAAGCTGTATCAGAACAGCAAGGTGCCCTTTGCCTACAACTATGCCGACAGGAATGTGGAGGCCGTTAATTTGCCGAAGAATATACACGGCTCTCACGTTGCGGGAATTGCCGCGGGCAATAAATATATCGCCTCGGGAGACGAATATGTCGAGGCGACCCAGGTCGTGGGCAAAGCGCCCGACGCGCAAATTTTAAACCTAAAGGTATTCGGAAACAGCATATGCACCGACGCTGTCATTGCGACGGCTTTAGAGGACGCGTTGTTGCTCGAGGCGGATGTTGTCAATCTGTCGCTTGGCGTCGCTAAGCTCGGATTTTCCTGCGCGGACAGCCTTTTCAGAGATGTGTTAAATAAGCTTACCCAGCAGGGCGTGCTTGTCTTGGGCGCTGTAGGAAATGACGGCTCTTGGATAATGGAGAATATACACAGCCGCCCCAAAAAGCTTTATTCCGAGGATGTAAATATGTCCACAACGACCCCGCCCTCGTCCTTTGCGGACCTTTTGGGTGTGGCATGGTCGGACGGCGACGGCACTAACGGCAGCAGACCCACGATAAATAAATACAGCGCTTACGGTATCCCGAGCAGTCTTATGCTAAAGCCCGAGATAGCCGCCGACGGCTATCTTGTAAACTCGGTCGACAGCGACGGCACCACTACTTATAAGCAGCTGTCGGGTACGTCTATGTCCTCGCCGCAGGTAGCGGGCGCGGTGGGCGCGGTGGCTCAGTATATACATACGCCGCTGGAGTGCTTTGAAAATGATACTTTCTTAAACCGCGCGCTTAAGCAAAATGATAAGCTCAATAAGGGCATGATAACCGGCGGGCTGTTGATGTCCACGGCAACGCCCATGCTTGACCCTAACGGCGAGTATTATTCGCTGCTGAGGCAGGGCGCGGGACTGCTCGACCTTGAGAGCGCGCTTAATGCAAAATCCTTTATCGAGGTCAAGGGGCAAAAGCAGGGGCGCGTTAAGGCCGAGGTCGGCGACTGCCCCGACGGCAGCAATAAATTTGACTATACCTTTACACTGCATAATGTCAGCGACAAGCCGATAAGCTATATCTTTGACACCACACTCTTTACCGAGGATATAGTGATAGAAAATGATATAAAGTATCTTGCGGACAAAACCCGCGAGCTTAACGGCACGGTGACCTATACGGTCGACGGCGAAGAGGTCGACTTTAGCTCTGAGATAAATGCGGATATAAATAATGACGGCAAGACCGACGCTAAGGACGCGCAGGCATTGCTCGATTATTCGTCGGGTAAGATAGGCAGTGAGGGTCTTGACTTCCATGTTGCCGATGTCAGCGGCGATAAAGAGATAAACACTTATGACGCGCACCTTATATTAAAGGGGCTTAAGGCCTCGGCCGTTACGGTCGACGCTAATAGCAGCGTAGTAGTAGAGGTCAATATCAAGGTAGAAGATGACCTTAAAGATGATTATCCGAACGGCGCATATTTAGAGGGCTTTACCTCGGTAGAGCCGATAACCTCAGAGGACGAGGAGACGGACGTTACACATTCTATCCCGATCTTAGGCTTTTGCGGCAACTGGTCGGATCCCTCGATGTTCGACCGCAACAGCTACATAGAGAGCAGGTACGGGCTGAGTGATACCGCGCCTTATACCATGGATGCGGCTAAGTCGTATAACATGAATTATATGACCTACGAGGACGAGGCAGGCAACTCGTATAAGCTTACCGCTAATCCTTTCGACGTCAAGAATGACAATAATAAAGTCCCGTTAGATCTGCTGTCTATGAAGCTTAGCGATATTATCGGAGATATGTACCTGTCGCTGATACGCCCTGCGGGCGCTATGGGCTTTGTCATTATGACCGTAGACGAGGACGGAAAGCGCACGGTACAGCACCTCGATACCATGTATATACACCAGCCTGCCGCTTTCCCAAGTCCTAACACGGTCTCGGGCTGGAATTACGGCTCGGTAAAGCTGTCGGTACACCGCAGCCTTGCTAAGCTGCTTAGCGGCAAGGAGATAGAAGAGGGTGCGACAATCGAGCTCGGCGCTGTTGCCATACCCGAGTATTATGAAGAAGAGCAGGGCAGGTCGATAAGTAGGACCCGCTTTATAGACCTTATCGAGAATGACGAGCTCGGCAAGGGCGCATACCTTACTGCTAAGGTCACGCTCGACAACACAGCGCCCGAGATCATAAGCGGCCAAAAGATATACGGCAATAAGCTCGAGCTTAATGCTAAGGACGATAACAGCGTTGCATATATAGCCCTTTCTAACAGCAGCGGCAACTATAAGATTGAGCAATATTTTCCAAATGAGAGCAATGCGGGCAAGACCGCTAATTGTACGCTTAGTCACTCTCAGCTGCAAAACGGCGAAATATATAACCTGACAGTCGGCGACTTTGCGGGCAATATCCGTATGTATCAGTTTACATGGGGAGAAAAGCAGAAGCTGAGCGACAAGGCTATCGCGTATGTCCGCTCGTATGACAACAGCGATAGAATAAACAGAGGCGACTGGGTATGGATAAAGCCGCAAATGTTCTCTTGCGACAAGTATAAGCATCATAATATGGTGACATTTGCCAGCGACCCGTCTAATATCCTCGCGGGCGCGGACGCTGCGGACGATATGCTGTGGCAGGCGTACGAGGACGGATATTTGTACGTATCGCAGATAGGCGAGGACGCTATCGGCAAGCGTGCAAAGATAAGCGACCTGTCCGCCGCAGGGCTTAAGACCGTGCGGGATCTTGCATTCAGTAAGAGCGACGGTATGCTGTACGCCGCCGACGGCACAGACACCCTATGGCAGATAGATCCTATCTACGGCAGCGCTAAGGCTGTGCAGAAGATAGAGGTGGACGGTAAACCTGTCGAGCTGTACGGCTTAGCTATTAATGATAAAGGCAAGGTATTTGCCACGACATACAGCGACAGCGATAATAAGAGCAGCCTGCTGACGTGGGATCTGTCTAAAGAAAAAAGCGCTGAGGCGGTCAATGCCGACGCTAAGGCTTGCACTCTTGAAAAAATCAATAACGCCCGCTATATCAGCTTGAGCTGGAAAGATAAAGAATACAGCTCGCTGTATGCAGCCGCCGCTGTTAATTTAGACAATAGAAACGACGGCAATTATTTGTACGAGATATCCAACATACAGCCCGAGAACGGTACCTGCACGGTGGAAAAGACTAATCAGGGATTTGACTACACCTCATCATTTATTTACAATGCTGTGCGCGGACTGGTATATCTGCCCGCTATGCAGACCGGTATCATAGACAGGGTGAAAGAGGAGCATAAGCTCAATGTGCTCGGCGGTAAAAAGGATATGCTGACGGGCGATACGACACAGCTCAGCGCCGCTGTCGTTCCGCTGAATGCCGAGCTTGACCCCTTGACCGTGGAGTGGAGCTCGAGCGATGACGGCATTGCCGCAGTCGACGATAACGGCCTGCTTACGGCAATAGGCGCAGGCAAGGCGAAAATAACCGCAAGCTGTGATATCGGCAGCGAGAAGCTGACCGCAGAATTTGAGGTAAATGTCACCGCCGCTCCGTCGATAGACGTGGCCGCTATCATCCGCGAGGAAAGCGGCAGCTATTACTGGGAGAGCTTTAATACCGCCACGCCTAATGTGCGCAAGCGGCTGTCTGCTCCTCAAAGAGGGTATACCGTCGGCACGCTGAACAAAGACGGCGACTGCCTGTATGTGTTCGGCGGACTGTGGGCGTATAGGGTAGACCCCAAAACCTTTATCGACTATCCTCTCGAGATGGCGATACGCGATATTTATTCGCATGCGGACGCGGCTCCGGGCAGATCGACGGGAACCTATGATAACTTTGGATATTTGACCATACGTAACCGTGCAACATTAGTTTTCGGCGGAAATATTTACCGCTCATATAACGGCTTTGAGACAGTATCGGTAAATGCCGGCACGGGCGCGGTAAATATAAACGGCAATATGGGCGGTATCGCGTATAAGGGATTTACCAAAGATTACGGCGAAGCGCTTAAAGAACCGACCTCGGATTATTACGCTAATCAAAAGGGCTTAGATGTTTATTACGTTATCAGCGAGGGCGGCGACCTTTATGAGCTCTCCTGCGGTGTAGCAAGTGTCTATAGCGATTTCTATAAAAAAGATATGGACTCAGAAGCGACATACTTAAAGCCTTTAGGCAAGGTCGAGGGCGTCAGCCTCTACGGCGCAAGCAGTATGCAGGATAAAGCCACCTCCTCTATGATATACGATAAGGAGAGCAAAATGCTCGTGCTTATCAGCAAGATAGGCAACACGCGCGCTAAGGTGCAGGTGATAGACCCCTCGACGCACTCGCTCGTGATGACCCGCGAGTTTGACGATGATGTGCGCCAGGTCGGCATTTTGTACCAGTATGATTATAAGGACTATCCCGACCTTACTCCTAAATCTACTCCCGCCGCAGAAACTATACGCACCTACGCGGATACACCCGATACCACCGACGACAATTATACGATAGACGAAGAAGAAAAGACCGTGACCCTAGACCTTGCGGTGGACGGCACTACTAACGGGCGTACCGAGATAGATTATGACCCCGATGTGCTGACGCTGTCCGAGATCAGTGCCTCTATGACGTATAATTCTTATACCGACAATGCGGATGAGGGCTTAATAAAAGTGGCATTTGCCGACGCAGGCGAGCTCAAAAATGAGAGGATACACTTAGAATTTAAATATGAGCTCAAGGATAAGGAGCAGGTCACCAAGGTCAATATAGCCGAGACCCAAAGGGGCAAGACAAAGGGCGAGACGTGGACAGAGATGATAACCCTACCCTCAAAGCCGCGCACACTTACTAATATCGAGATAAGCGGGCCCGATAAGACTGAGTATATCGAGGGACAAGACCTCGACACGACAGGCCTTGTAGTGACTGCGATATACAGTGACGGCAGCAAGGATGTGCTGACGGAGGATGATTATACGCTGACAGGCTATGAGCCCACCATCGGTACGCATACCGTCACCGTGACATATAAGGATAAGACCGCAGAGTTTGAGGTCGAGGTCGTAGAAAAGTCGCTAGTATCTATCGATGTCACTAAAGACCCCGATAAGACAGAATATGTCGAGGGTACGGACTTTGACGATAAGGGTATGCAGCTGACCCTTACCTACGACAACGGCGACACCGAGACAATAGATACGGGCTGGGAGATAGGCAGCTATGATTTCAGCAAGGTCGGCGCGGCCGAGGTAGAAATAACCTATGAGGGCTGCACCACCACGCTGACCGTGGAGGTTGTTGCAAAGACGCTTACTTCTATAAAGGTCACCAAAGATCCCGATAAGACAAAGTATGTCGAGGGCACGGACTTTGAAGATAAGGGTATGGAGCTGACCCTTACCTACGACAACGGCGACACCGAGACGGTAAAAGAGGGCTGGACGACGAGCTATGACTTTAGCGAGGTCGGCTCGGCAGACGTGGAGATAAGCTATCAAGGCTGCACCACCACGCTGACCGTGGAGGTTGTTGCTAAGACGCTTACTTCTATCGAGGTAAGTAAGCAGCCGAACAAGACCGAATACGTCGAGGGTACGGCCTTTGACGATACGGGTATGCAGCTTACGCTAACCTACGATAACGGCGACACCGAGATAATAGATACGGGCTGGGAGATAGGCGGCTATGACTTTGCCACTCCCGGACAAAAAGAACTGACCGTCACTTACGGCGGGAAAGAGACCACTGTCACCGTGACCGTGACCGAGAAAGAGCTCACCGATATAAAGCTTAGCAAGCTGCCCGATAAGACAGAATACTTAGAGGACGCGGAGGCTCTTGACCTTAGCGGCGGCGCTGTCACCCTATATTATAATAACGGCACGAGCGAGGAAATCACGCTGACCGCCGATATGATAACGTCCGTATTCGACAATACTAAGGTAGGAAAGCAGACCGTGACCGTGACCTACGGCGAATTTACCGCGACATTTGACGTGACGGTAAAGGCTAAGGATATCGACAGGATAGAGATAACCCACGCTCCCGACAAGTTAGACTATATCGAGGGAACGGAATTTGACAGCACGGGAATGGAGCTGACCGTATACTATAATAACGGAAAGAGCGAGGTAATTACCGACGGCTTTGAGCTCGAGTACGATTTTGATATCGTAGGCGAAAGCGACGTGACAGTTACTTATAAGGGGCACGAGACTACGCTTAAGGTCAATGTCGCCGAAAAATCCTTGACCCGAATTGAGATAACTAAGCTGCCTGATAAGACCGAGTATGAAGAGAATACCGCGTTTGACGGCACGGGAATGGAGGTCACCCTCTACTACGACAACGGCGACACCGAGACGATAACTGAGGGCTGGACCGCAGAATATGACTTCAGCGCCTCGGGCGAGCGTGAGGTGGAGGTCGACGTCGGCGGGGTAAAGGCCACCTTTACCGTCACCGTGACGGCTAAGTCCGACCCGCCCGAGACCTCGGACACGCCCGAGACCTCCGACACGCCCGAGACCTCCGACACGCCCGAGACATCGGATACACCCGAAACATCGGATACGCCCGAGACCTCCGACACGCCCGAGACATCGGATACACCCGAGACCTCGACACCGCCCGAGACATCGGATACTCCCGAGACCTCGGATACCCCTGAGACTTCGGATACACCCGAGACCTCCGACACGCCAGAGACCTCGGATACACCCGCGACATCGGATACTCCCGCAAGCTCCGACGTTCCCGAGACATCGGATACGCCTGCAAGCTCCGACACACCGTCCGACGACAACCCGCCGACAGGAGACCTTGACCGCAGCTATATGTGGTTAGGCGCAATGCTGTCACTGGGCGGAATGCTCGCGGCGCTGGCTGCACTTAAAAAGCGCAGCGGCTCTAACGGCAAATCAGCGGAGTAATTATTAATTGCTATAAAGGAATACGCCGAAGCGAAAGCTTCGGCGTATTGTGCGCTGTTATGAGGGTGTTGAGCGCACGGTGGAATGTCCACCTATAATATAAATCTTAAACACCCCCGAATTGTTACAGCTGATTTTAAGTTTTGTATACTTGCACAAAAATATTTTTTTAGATTGGGCAGTGTGACGAGGACTTATGCGTTAGTTGCTTTTGCCTTGACAATTCTGCGTAAAAAGAGTATACTAAAATCTGAGGCTGCTTATTAAATGATAAGCGGTATTTATATATTGTGGGGGAATACAATGGCAAACTTTACCAAGAGAGCGATACAAGAGTCCTTTATAAAGCTGCTGACCGATAGGCCGCTTTCTAAAATAACCGTAAAGGATATCGTCGCGGACTGCGGAATAAACCGAAACACCTTTTACTACTATTTTTCGGATATACCAAAGCTTATTGAGGATATAGTCGAGGAGGACGCCGAGAGGATAATCCAAAGCTATCCCACCGTCGAAAAATTTGAGGACTGCATAGAGGCGCTCGTAGAGACCGCTCTTTCTAAAAAGCGCGCGGTATTGCATATCTACCACTCGGTGAACCGCGATATATACGAGCTGTACTTGTGGAAAGTGTGCGACCATATCATAGACTTATACATCTCCACCGTGCTAAACGGGAGAAAGGCGGACGACGGCGATATTGCGGTTATCAAAAAGCTGCTGTGCGGCTTTGCTTTCGGCACGTTTTCGTATTGGCTCAAAAATGAAATGGAGGACGATATACGCGGCACGATAGCCCGCCTATCGGAGCTTAAAAAGGATATTATCGAGGACTTTTTACTTAGATGTTGAAATTTGGTCATTTATATGCCCCGTGTCTGAAAATCAGGCACGGGGCTTTTTGTGTCTGTATACAAATTTGTTTTTGTGCGGTAGAATATAGCAGGAAGATAAATAAAGGGGGCTTATTCTATGAAGACACGCTGTGTAGCGCCTATGCTTGTTGCTAAGATAGGGTATATCGTAATGTCGATACTATACTGTGCGGCGGGAGTGCTTTTTATAGCATTGCCGCAGCTGTCCGCGTCGCTTATCGGTATATGCATAGGCATAGCGATGATAGCTTTCGGCGCTGTTAAGCTGGTCGGGTACTTTTCAAAAGACCTGTACAGGCTGGCTTTTCAGTACGATTTAGAGTTCGGCATACTGCTTATTGTACTGGGCGTTATTGTATTGTTCAATAACGAAAGGCTGATGAATTTTATTTGCATAGTGCTCGGTATCGCGATATTGCTGGACGGACTTTTCAAAATACGCATAGCTGTCGACTCTAAGACGTTCGGTATAAGCACATGGTGGCTGATACTTGCTCTTGCGATAATAACCGCGGGCGTGGGCGTCGCGCTTATAGCTGATTGCGCCGTAGGGGCAGAGCTGCTGACGGTGCTGCTCGGAGCGTCGCTGCTGTGCGAGGGCGTGCTTAACCTATATACGGTGATAAGCACCGTGCTTATAGTTAAAAATCAAATGCCCGACGTTATCGAGGCAGAGTCGGTCGAGTGTGAAAGAAAGGACAGGTGGGAATAATGCGATTTTCAAGGGCGGTAGTAAAATACCGCATACCGATACTTATTATCACTCTTGTACTTATGATACCGTCCGTGCTCGGAATGATAGCCACGCGTATAAATTATGATATGCTGACATATCTTCCCGAGGATATGGAGACGGTCAAAGGGCAAGACGAGCTTATGGAGGATTTCGGCAAGGGCGCGTTTTCCTTTATAATAGTCGAGGATATGCCCGATAAGGACGTAGCTAAGCTCAAAAGCGATATAGAGCAGGTAGAGCACGTCGAGACGGTGCTGTGGTATGACACCCTAGCGGATATATCCGTGCCTATGGAGCTTTTGCCCGACAGCATATACGATGAATTTAACACCGAAAATGCCACAATGATGGCGGTGTTCTTTGACACATCTACCTCGTCGGACGTTACTATGGACGCGATAAAGCGGATAAGGAGCATAACGGGCTCGCAGTGCTTTGTGTCGGGTATGTCCGCTATGGTGACGGATCTTAAGGACCTGTGCGAGAGGGAAGAGCCGATATATGTAGCGATAGCGGTGGTGCTCGCGGTGGCGGCTATGCTGCTTTTCCTTGACAGCTGGCTTGTGCCGTTTGTATTCTTAGCAAGTATAGGTATGATGATATTGCTAAATCTCGGCAGCAATTACTTTTTAGGGGAGATCTCGTATATAACCAAGGCGCTCTCGGCGATATTGCAGCTTGCGGTTACAATGGACTATTCTATCTTTTTGTGGCACAGCTACAACGAGCAGCGCGCACGCATAGACGACCCTAAGGAGGCTATGGCGGCGGCTATCAAAGAGACGCTGACCTCTATAGTCGGAAGCTCGATAACGACCATTGCGGGATTTATTGCGCTGTGCTTTATGACCTTTACTATGGGGCGCGACCTCGGTATAGTTATGGCAAAGGGCGTGCTGTTCGGCGTGATAGGCTGCGTTACCGTTCTCCCCGCGCTGATACTGGTATTTGATAAGCCGCTGCAAAAGACAAAGCATAGGGCGCTGATACCCAATATGCGCGGCTTTGCTAAGGGCGCGGTAAAGATATTCCCCGCATTTCTGGTGCTGTTTGTGGCGCTTGTGCCGCCCGCATTTTACGGCTACTCTAAGACCAACGACGAGGTATATTATGATCTCGGACAGTGCCTGCCCGACGATATGGATTATGTTATTGCTAACAGCAAGCTGTCCGAGGACTTTGACATAGCGTCGACGCATATGCTGCTCGTAGACGCAGGTCTTTCGCCAAAGACCGTGCGCGATATGTCCGAGGAGATGGAACAGGTAGACGGAGTAAAATACGTGCTCGGGCTTGAGTCCGTGATAGGCTCGCGCGTGCCCGAGGATATACTCCCCGAGTCGGTCACAAGTATACTCAAGAGCGACAAATGGGAACTCTTGCTGATAAACTCCGAGTATAAGGTCGCGAGCGACGAGGTCGGCGCGCAGATAGACGCGCTGAACGCCGTGCTCAAAAAATACGACCCGAGCGGTATGCTGATAGGCGAAGCGCCTTGTATGAAAGATATGATAGACACCACCGCCCGCGACTTTCAGGTGGTAAACGCTATCTCGATACTCGCTATATTTATTATAATAGCTTTGGTAGAAAGAAGCGCGTCGCTGCCGTTTATACTGATAATGGTAATAGAGCTCGCGATATTTATAAATCTCGGCTTGCCGCATTATTTCGGGCAGAGCCTGCCGTTTATCGCACCGATATGCATAAGCACGATACAGCTCGGAGCGACTGTAGACTATGCGATACTTATGACCACTCGGTATAAGACAGAGCGTATGGGCGGCGCGGGCAAGAAAGACGCGATAATCACCGCGCTTACGACCTCTATCCCCTCGATAATCGTATCGGGAGTGGGGCTGTTTGCGGCGACGTTCGGCGTGGCGCTGTACTCCGACGTAGATATGATAAGCTCTATGTGTATGCTTATGGCACGCGGCGCGGTGATAAGTATGCTGTGCGTTATACTTATACTCCCCGCACTGTTTATGCTGTGCGATAAGCTGATATGTGTGACGACATTAGGTATGAGGTCTAAAACGAAAACCAAACAGGAGGTACTTTTAAAATGAGAAATACATGGATAAAAGCGACGGCGCTTAGCCTTAGCGCGATAATAGCGGTTTGCTGCGCCGCAAGCACCGCATTAGCGGTAAATACAGACGAAGAGCAGACCGCAGCAGCCGCCGAGGAAGAAAATGTTGACGCGGGTGAAATTTCAGCCGCTAAATCGGACAGCGGCAAAGACATCGAAAAGGACGAGAGCGTCTATGTCTTTGCTAACGCGGACGGCTCTGTTAAGAAGATAATAGTCAGCGACTGGATAAAAAACGCGGCGGGCGCTGCGTCTATCAACGACCGCACCGAGCTAAAGGATATAGAAAACGTCAAGGGCGACGAGAGCTATACCTTAGGCGGCGAAAACTCCTGCGTGTGGGACGCGGGCGGCAACGACATCTACTATCAGGGCAATATAGATAAGGAGCTGCCCGTAAAGCTGTCGGTGTCCTATCAGCTCGATGGAAAGAGCATATCCCCCGAGGAGCTAAAGGGCAAGAGCGGCAGGGTCACCATTCATTACGACTACGAAAACAGGCAGTACGAAACCGTAGATATCGACGGCAAGAGCGAGAAGATATATGTGCCGTTTGCAATGCTGACGGGCGTTATGCTGGATAACGATGTGTTTAAGAATGTCGAGGTCACAAACGGCAAGGTGATAAATGACGGCAGCCGCACCGCCGTTATCGGGATAGCATTCCCGGGGCTGCAAGAAAGTCTCGCGCTTTCGGAAGATAAGCTTAGTATACCCGACAGCGTCGAGATAAGCGCAGACGTGACGGATTTTTCACTTGAGATGACCGTGACGCTTGCGACAAACGAGATATTCAGCGCGCTCGAGACCGACGGGCTGAATGACCTATCAAAGCTTGACAGCTCTATGGGCGATCTCACCGAGGCTATGGATAAGCTGCTCGACGGCTCGTCCGAGCTGTATGACGGGCTTAATACCTTGCTCGATAAATCTGGAGAGCTCGCCGACGGTATAAGTCAGCTTGCCGAGGGGGCACAGCAGCTAAAGGACGGCGCGGGTACGCTTGATAAGGGCGCGGACGCGTTAACGGCGGGGACGCAGCAGCTGTCCGAGGGGCTGAATACCTTAGCGGCTAACAACGATACCCTTAACGGCGGGGCAAAGCAGGTGTTCGAGACCCTGCTCTCCACTGCAAACGCTCAGATAGCCGCCGCGGGGCTTGAGGTCCCGACCCTTACTATAGAAAATTACGCTAAGACGCTTGAGGGCGCGGCGGCGCAGCTAAACGAGGACGTTGTATATAATGCGGCAAAACAGCAGGTGACCGCCGCCGTCGAGGAACAGCGCGGATATATCGCCGAGCAGGTCACCGCCGCCGTGAGAAAAGAGGTCGAAACGCAGGTCACCGCCGCGGTAAAGGAGCAGGTGACCGCCAAAGTCACCGAGGCTGTAAAGGAAGTAGTGACCGAGCAAGTCATCAATGCGGCGCTTAATATGGATAAGGCGACCTATGACGCTTTAGTCAAGGCGGGGAAGATAGATAAAAATACGCAGGGTGCAGTAAATGCCGCCGTCGACGGGCAGATGAAGTCAAAGCAGGTACAGCAGCAGATCAAACAACAGACCGATACCGCTATGGCAGAGCAAAGCAAAACTATAACACAGCAGACCGACGCGCAGATGAATACCGATAAGATAAAGCAGACTGTAAGCAGTCAGACCGACGCTCAGGTACAAAAGGCGATAAAGGACAATATGAAGTCCGAGGAGGTAACTTCACAGCTCGCCGCCGCTGCCGAGGGCAAAAAGTCCATAGAGCAGCTAAAGGCCTCGCTCGACAGCTATAATACCTTTTATGAGGGGCTAAAGACCTACACCGACGGTGTCGGCGAGGCGGCTAAGGGCGCAGGCGAGCTAAATGCGGGCGCTAAGGAGCTTAAGGACGGCACGGCGGCGCTTTACAGCGGGGCGGGCGAGTTGTACGACGGAATACTTACGCTAAAGGACGGCGTTCCCGCACTAAAGGACGGCGTTGGGGCGCTTCGCGACGGGGCTATGCAGCTTAACGACGGGCTAAAGCAGTTCAACGAGCAGGGCATACAAAAGCTCGTCAGCGCGGTAGACGGCGATATCGACGGGCTTATGTCAAGGCTTGACGCGGTAAGAGAGGTTTCGCGCGGGTATAAAAACTTCTCGGGCGCTGCCGACGGTATGGGCGGACAGGTGAAATTTATCTATCGCGTAGATGGTGTAAAATAACATAAAGATACGCAAAAGGGAAAGCCGATATGACTTTCCCTTTTGTTTGCAGCGCATTATTATTTAGCCGCCGATCTTACTTGCAGCAGCTTTTGATTATCCCGCAGGCTATCTTTTTTCCCGAATTGCCGGCGGGCTGAGAGGTAAAGTCGTCGGGGCTGTCGTGGATTATCACGGCTTTTCCGAGCACGCTCTCAATACTGAACCTGTTTGTCAAAAAGACAGACAGCGCGGTGCCGTTGTTCCCAAAAAGGGGCGGCAGGTCGCCGCTGTGGGCGGGGTGCGGGCAGTCATTTTCCGAATAATGCGCCAGCGCGTCGGCAAAGGGGTCGTCTTTATTACCGCTGCAGGACGTCCCGCTGTGTATGTGAAAACCGAATATATTGCTTGCGCACTGCTTATGTGAGCAGGGCAGACCTGTTATTTCGGCGTAAACGACAGTCCCTTTATGTGTGTGATAGAATTTTACAATACCCGATATGTCGGGATACATTTTACTTCCGCTTATAACAGCGGCCGCGCGGGGACTGCCTTGCAGCACCGCCGCTAACATAGAACGGCCGCATTTATTTTGATTGTACATATCTAATCCTCCTTTAATGCAATGTATGCGATAAGGGAGAATATGTTGATTTTACAGGCTTTGCGGCTTAAAACTAAGCAAAACAAAAACAGCCCAGACGTAAAAGTCTGAGCTGTATTCACGGCTAAAGCCGTGGTGGGAGCGGGTGGATTCGGACCACCGAAGCAAAAATGCAACAGATTTACAGTCTGCCCCCTTTGGCCACTCGGGAACACTCCCATATATGGAGCTGGTGGACGGACTCGAACCCCCGACCTGCTGATTACAAATCAGCTGCTCTACCAACTGAGCTACACCAGCATTTCCGACCAGCGAGTTATATTATAACATATTCTCGGACGTTTGTCAAGCGTTTTTTTAAATAAGTTTTAAGCAAAAAATTGCAAGCATATGCTGTCGGAAAAGTGCGGGACTCAATACAGCTCGGGCAGTTCGTCCTTTGTCACCGCGTAGGGGCTGTGGTAGAGCTTGTTTAGATAATCATAGTCGGTAAACTCCTCGGTCAGTACAAAGCCGTGCGACCACGTCATATAGTACGACCAGCCTATCTGCTCATTGTGTATTGCGTCAAGGTCGGGGAGAGTGCCTATCTCGCCGATAGCGGCTATCTTTTTGCTGTCGGTGATGGCTGTCAGCTCGCGGTACTTTTGTGCCTGAGAGGTGTGCTCGTGCGGGGCGGGGTACATATCGCGGGTGATAATATCCACAACGTCGTCGCCGGGATAACATTTTACGGTAGGCAGATTTACCGCCCAGATAAGATTGTCAAGATGATGGATATCGGTGTACCGCTCATACATCATTCGGTACAGCTTTTTGACGGTGTCAGAGCCCTTTGCTCCCCACCAAAACCAGTCGCCGTCGCCCTCGTGAAAGGGTCGCCATATGATAGGCACGCCTTTATCGCAAAACGGTCGCAGCAGCCCCGCCATATAGTCCATATCCGAGAGCAGCGCGCGGTTTTCCGCCGTGCCGTCTATGACAGCCCTTGCCGCGTCGAACTCGGTGTTTCTTGTAAAAAAGGACTTCGAGCGCCCGCCGAGCGGCGAGAACCAGTGCCATGTAAAGGTGATAAGCCCCTTTTTACCCGCCCACTCCCACGCGCGCTTTAGCGTGCCGTAGTTTTGCTCGACCTCGCTGATACATTCATCATCGGTGTCGAGATAATTTATATTAGGCGAATAGGATAAAAGCTCAAAACCGAGCAGGGCGGGCTGTTTGCCCGTGACCTCCTCTATCTTTATAAGCTCCTCGAGCGCCATTGTTTGAGTGTGCTGACCCGTGACGGTCTTTTCGCCCGAGATGTCGGACAGAAATTTCAGCACGTTATTAACTCCCTGCTGTGCGTTGGGGTTAGAGGGGGTATACAGCTTGTCGCTCATATGCGGCTCCTTTCGTTTGTATATCCTGTGAGAGTGCCGCTGAATAGGCAGCACCTCCGTTGTGCTTATTCTACCATATCCGTATTAAAAAAGCAATATCCCCGAGCAAAAATAACTCGGGGATAAATCGGTCTATTCAGCTATCACTCGTCGTCTTCGTCCTCGTCGTCTAAATCGCTGAGGTCAAATTCGAGCTTTTCTCCGCAGTTGGGGCAAACTATCTCGCCGCTGCTGATAACATCGTAGTCGACGGTTATCGAGTTGTTGCAAGAGGGACATGTCACCTCGTACATATCCTCGTCGTCGCAGCAGTCCTCGCAGTCGCATTCGTCCTCGCCGAATACCTCGTCCTCGATATCGTCCATCTCGTCGGAGATAGTGCCAATAACCTCGGCTACCTCGTCGAGCTCGTCGTCAAGGCTCTCTATATCGTGTGCAAGATCGTCAAGCGCGTCGATTATGGCGGCTATTACCTTGCCCTCCTTGGTCTGGTCGTCTATGCCGAGACCCTCTGCTAATCCTTTAAGATATGCTACCTTTTCGGTCGTCTTCATATTGATCTCCTTTCACTTAAAACTTGGCAAAGCCTGTTACTTATTTACACGCTCCATATACTCGCCCGTTCTGGTGTCGATACGTATCATATCGCCCACGTCGATAAACAGCGGCACGCGTATCTCGGCGCCTGTCTCGAGCGTTGCGGGCTTAGTAGCGTTGGTGGCGGTGTCGCCCTTAAAGCCGGGATCGGTCTCGGTCACTTCGAGCTCCACAAAGTTTGGAGGTTCTACGCCGAATACCTTTCCTTTATAAGAAAGCACCTTGCAAACCATATTTTCCTTAACGAATTTGAAATTGTCGTCAAGCTCGTTTGCGTTTATCGGCACCTGCTCATAAGTTTCCCCGTCCATAAAATAATAAAGCTCGCCGTCGTTGTAAGTATATTCCATATCCTTTCTCTCTACATAAGCGGTAGGGAATTTAGCGGAAGGGTTATATGACTTTTCGACTACCGAACCGGTAAGAACGTTTCTGACCTTGGTCCTTACAAATGCCGCGCCCTTGCCAGGCTTAACGTGCTGAAACTCTATGACCTGCATTACATTTCCGTCCTCTTCAAAGGTCATACCGTTTCTGAAATCTCCTGCTGTTACCATATGATAAACTACCTCCGTATTATCTTCAGGGACATATTTCTCCCTATCTTTATTATTCTACCTTATTTTTGCGGCAAATGCAACCCTTTTTTGAAAATTTTTTCTAATTTTACCGCATATCGCCCTATTTTAGCATTAAACATCCGTTTCTGAGCGGAATGTGCGCTCTTTATAGCCTATACAGTTGCCGCCGTACTTTTTAGCGGCGGTAAACGAACGCTCTGCGCGCGAATAGAGCGAGTCAAAGCTGTCGCCCGATATGCTGCGCGCCGCCCCGACCGAAACGGTTATCACGCCGAATTTGCTGCCGTTAAATTCTATATTCATAGTGCGTATGCTGCTGCGTATCTCCTCGGCGACAAGCACCGCGTCGCGGTCTGCCTCGGCGGGCATACATACCATGACGGTGTCCCCGCCCATACGGCAGGTAAGCTCGGTCTTGGGCTTAACAACAATTTTAATGCACCTGCAAATATCGTTCAGCACCTCGTCGCCCTTTTTCGAGCCGTTGGCGCGGTTGAACTCGCCAAAGCTGTCCACCCCGATAAGCACCATAGCAAGCGCAGTGCCCTTAGCAAGCTCGGCGGACACCTGCTCTATGCCGTATTCGCGAGTATACAGGTCGGTGCGGGTATCTATCACGGAATTAAGCTTTATGCGGCGGTCGTCGTCCTTAAGCTTGCGCGAATTTATCTGCCGCGAGCAGTACAGCGCGTACGCCGTAAAGGACATAAACAGCCCTATCACCGCGATAAGCGACTCGGAGCATATGTAGTATACCATTATTTCATTGATAAGGCAAAGCACCGTATAGTATGCCCACAGCAAGCCGATATAAAGCAATGACACAAGCGGGGAGAATATCGGCACCGCCGCGAGTATCAGCATTGCGGCGACAGCGTGGATAAATCCCGCCGTCTGATTTGCCATGCCCGTTATCATTATGGCAAAAGCTATCTCGACCAGCGCCCAAAATACATAAGGGTAGTAGGTGGGATATTTTCCCTTAAAATAATAGCCGAAAATTATCGTGCCCACGCCCGTCACCATTGCGAGCAAAACTCCCGCAAGCTCGGCCGTAAAGCCTTTTTCAAAGCCGCCGTTAATAAGCAGGAAAAGCGGGGTCATTATTATCAGCAGCACCGAGAATATCGGCAGTACGCGCCCGTTATGCCGCGTGCAGCTGTTAAAGAGCAGCGCCCTGCCGCTCTGCCCGTTTACCTTAGAGGATTTGAATTTAGACACGGCGGCGTAGGGCAGCCGTGTTTTCAGCTCGGAGATACCGTTTGAAAAAAGCTCAAGTGGCCTCATTTTCGCACTTCCTTTTTATTTTTTTGCCTTAAGCCTCGACGCAGTCGGGCAGCTTTACTAAACACTTCATGGGACAGCTCTCGGTACACAGCCCGCAGGAGGTACAAAGAGAATAGTCTATCACGGCGCGGTTGTCCGATACCTTTATCGCCGAGTTCGGACATTTCTTCTCGCAGATGCGGCAGCCTATACAGCCGTTTTTGCAGACGGTGCGTGTCACCTTTCCTATATCGTGGGAGGAACAGCGCAATGCGACGGTAGAGGTCACCTTGCGCAGAATTATAAGATGATTTGGGCAGGTGTGCATACATTTGCCGCAGCCTATACAGAGCGAGGGATTTATCACCGCTACGCCGTTTTCTATGCGTATCGCGTTATTGTCGCAGATCTTTATGCAGTCGCCGAGCCCCGCGCAGCCGAAGCGGCAGCTGCCCTTGCCGTTATAAAAGCGCTCGACCGCGGTGCAGGACGGTGTACCGGTATAATTGTATTTGTCCTCGGTCGCCGTGTTGCAGCCGTTGCAGCTGACAAAAGCCACCTCGCGGACAAATTCGCCCGCGCCGACCCCGAGTATGTCGCTTATCTTCTGCATAACCTCGGCGCCGCCGGGCTTGCATAGATTAGTAGGAGCCTTGCCGGAGGCTGCCGCCTTAGCATACCCCTCGCAGCCCGAAAAGCCGCAGCCGCCGCAGTTAGCGCCGGGGAGGACCTCTTTTATCTTCTCTACCGTCTCGTCGGTCTTAACGGCGAGCAGGCGGGACGCCAATACCAGCAGACCTCCCGCAGCAGCGCCGAGCGCGAGAAATATAAGTATTATTATGGCGTACCCGAGAACGGGGGAAAGTGTCTCAAACATTACTTTTCTCCTTTCTGCCTTACGCGCCGAAAATGTTTTCGACCACGCCGCCAAAGCCGATAAACGCAAGCGAAACTATCGACGCCGCCATAAGAGTTATCGGCGCGCCGCTAAGCGCCTTGGGTATATTGCACTCGGCAAGTCTGCCGCGCACCCCCGCGAATATCAGCATAGCCATCATAAAGCCTACCCCCGCGCCGAAAGAGTTTACCACGCTCTCGAGCAGATCGTATTCTTTAGTGAGGTTGAGCAATGTCACGCCGAGCACCGCACAGTTAGTGGTAATCAGCGGAAGATACACGCCGAGCGAATTATACAGCGGCGGCACGAACTTTTTGAGCACCATTTCCACAAGCTGGACGAATACCGCGATAACGAGTATAAACGCTATCGTGTTCATATATTCTATGCCGAGCGGCACGAGCACGCCGTAATATATCGGGTATGTAACGAGGCTCGCGCAGACCATTACAAAGGTCACCGCCGCCCCCATGCCGAGCGAGCTCGAGAACTTATTCGATACGCCCAAAAACGGGCATATGCCGAGAAATTTGGACAGGACGAAGTTTTCGGTGAGTATCCCCGTCAAAAGTATTATGCAAAGATCCTTGGCAAGCTCCATTATGCGTTACCTCCCTCTTTGACTTCTTTCTCGGGGCATTCTCCCGAGGCAAAGCAGTTCTTTGCGTTAGGGCAATTAGAGCAGCTTATCTCGCGGGGCTTTTTCTTCATTATGCGGTTAACGACCGCTATGACCGTCCCGAGCACGAAAAATCCGCCCGCGGGGAGAATAAACAGCGTCATAGGCTCGATAACGTCGGGCATTATCGTAATGCCAAACCATTGGCCCGTGCCGAATATCTCGCGCACTGAGCCCACCAAAACGAGCGTCAGCGTAAAGCCCAGCCCCATTCCGAGTCCGTCGAGAGCGGAGGGCAGCACCTTGTTTTTAGACGCAAACATTTCGGCGCGTCCGAGTATGATACAGTTTACCGTGATAAGGCTTAAGAACATACCCAGCGCGGAATAAAGCGCGGGCAAGAACGCTTGCAGCATCAAGCTTACAAACGTGACAAAGCCCGCTATCACCACTATGTAGCAGGGCAGCCTTACCGAAGAGGGTATTATCTTTTTAAGCAGCGATATAGCGATATTTGAGCACACAAGCACAAAGGTAGTGGAAAGACCCATGCCGAGCCCGTTTATCGCCATTGTAGTCACCGCGAGCGTCGGACACATACCGAGCAGCATGACCATATTAGGGTTCTCTTTTATCAGACCCTTAGTAAATTCTTTCATATAGCTCATTCGGGCTGCACCTCCCTGTTAAGCGCGCTGTATGCCGCTATCGCCGTATTTACCGCCTCGGCAAGGCCGCGAGAAGAATAGGTCGCGCCTGTCATAGCCTGTATCTCGTTATCCGCCGAGGGGGGATTTTTGCTTATCGTGACGGATGAAGAATATCCCTTGAATTTTTCTAAAAAGGCGGGGTCGTTTATCTTAGTGCCGAGTCCCGGCGTCTCGGACAGAGCCACTATCGACACGGCGGAAATATTGCCGCCCGTATCAAACGCCACCACCGCGTCTATGCCGTCTGCGGAGTATCCGTCGGTCACCATCTCGAACATAAAGGTGTTGTCGTTTGTACGCTTGATTATCTTTTTTACCGCCTTAAATTCGTCGCCGCTAAGCCCCGCGGCCTCGCGGTCGGTTATAAGGACGTAATCGCCCTCGCCGCCCGCCGATACGCAGGCGTTCATAAGATCGTCGGTTATTATCCCCGAGGTGTCGACATAAGTAAGGTCGTAGGTGACTATCAGCAATGCGCACACGACCGCGCAGATAAGCGACAGCACCGCTATGGGCTTAATATTAGCCATCGTTGCCCGCCCTCCTTTTCTTTTCGGCCTCGCCGAATGCCTTAGGCACGGTAAAGCGGTCGATTATCGGAGTAAGTATGTTCATAAGCAATATCGAATAGGACACGCCCTCGGGCATTGTGCCGAAATTGCGTATCAGCATGGTTATAAGTCCGCAGCCTATGCCGAATATTATCTTACCCGGCAGGGTGAGCGGCGTGGTAGAATAATCGGTCGCCATAAATATCGCGCCGAGCATTAGTCCGCCCGAGAGTATAGCGGCTGTCGCCTTTTCTATATCCCCCGTGCTGATAAGCGACAGTACGAACACCGTACCGATAAAGCACAGCGGCGTTGCGGGGGAGATAACTCTTGTTATCACAAGGAATATCCCGCCTATTATCAGCGCAAGCGCGCAGGTCTCGCCAAGACATCCACCCGTTGTGCCGAGGAACATATCCATTAGGCTCGCCTCGCCCCCCGCAAGCGGGGTAGAGGTGGTGACAAGCTCGGTGCTTTGATAATAAAACGGCTGCGCCCAAGAGGTCATATAAGAGGTAAAGGACAGCATAAGCACTATCCTGGCGGTTATCGCGGGGTTGGCAAAATTCTGCCCTATGCCGCCGAAAAATTGCTTTACTATTACTATTGCTACAAAGCAGCCTATCACCGCCATATATATCGGCAGGGTGACGGGCAGATTAAAGCTGAGCAGCATACCCGTGACTATAGCCGAAAGGTCGCTTATCGTGCTGTCGCGCTTCATAATTTTGCGGGTCACCCACTCGAATATCACGCAGCACGCACAGCATATCACGGTCATAACAAGCGCGCGCAGCCCGAATATTATCACCGACGCTAAGAGCGCGGGCAACAGCGCTATAATGACCGTAAGCATTATTTTTTGGGTAGTTATTGGGCTTTTTATATGGGGAGAGGGTTCGATTATCAGCTTTGACACGGCTTATACCCCCTTCTTGGTCTGCTCGCGCAAAAATGCCTTTGCGAGCTGATTTTTTTCGGCTAAATTGCGCTTAGCGGGGCAGACGTAAGAGCATGCGCCGCAGTTTACGCAAAGGTTTACATTAAGGCGGCTTAACGCCTTAGCGTCCCGCATATCGAATGCGGTCTCGAGCGCGGTAGGCATAAGCCCCATAGAACAGGCTCTCACGCACCGCCCGCAGCGTATGCAGGAGGAGGGAGAGTATATCGGGCTGTCCTTAAACAGCAATACCGCGTTATTAGTTTTAGAGAGCGGGTAGTCGAGCTCAAAGGCGCACGCGCCCATCATAGGCCCGCCGAGGATTATCCTGTCGGGCTCGCCGTCAAGCTCGGCGTGCTCAACTATCTCGGCTATCGACATACCTACCGCGACCTTAAAGTTAGCGGGCTTTTTTACTATATTGCCGTCGACGGTTATACGCCGCGATACAAGCGGCATGCCCGTCTTTATATAGTCGCTGATAAAGGCGCAGGTCGAAGAATTTATCACTATGCACCCG
This sequence comes from uncultured Ruminiclostridium sp., assembly GCA_947594425.1. Lineage (GTDB taxonomy): Bacteria > Bacillota > Clostridia > Oscillospirales > Ruminococcaceae > Ruminiclostridium_E. The sequence continues at coordinate 46,467 of CANQED010000005.1, read as the reverse complement.
CAGCTTATCGGCAGCTGACCCTCTTTTACCACGCGTCCCGTGGTGCTGTATATGAGCGTCTTCTCCGCACCCTGCGGGTAGCTAGACTTAAGCGCGCAGACGGTGATATTCGGGTAAGAGGCGCATAGTCCGCGCATTTTTTCTATCGCCTTAGGCTTGTTGTCCTCTATTCCGATAACGCACTCGGGTATATCGAGGTACTTCATCATAAGCAAAGCGCCGTCGAGCACCTTCTCGCCCTCTTCGATAAAGCAGCGGTAGTCGGAGGTGATATACGGCTCGCACTCAGCGCCGTTTATTATCAACTTGTCGGGGTGCTTTTCTTTAGGGTCAAAGCCGAGCTTCATTGAGGTGGGAAAGCCCGCGCCGCCGAGCCCTATCGAGCCGCTCTTTCTCACCGCCGCGAGAAAATCCTCGCGGCTATTTATCACGGGCGGCTTTACCGCGTCGCTTATCTCGTTCTTGCCGTCGCTTTCTATCACTATGGACGGCATATTTCTGCCCGAGATGTGCAATACCTCGGTAAACGCCGTCACCGTGCCCGAGATACTCGCGTGTACGGGCGCGGACATCACCGCGTCGCTGTCCGCTATAACATCGCCTATCTTCACTTTGTCGCCGATATTTACCGTCGGGGTACACACAGCGCCTAAATGCTGCGCCGTGCTTATCACCGCGCGGGAGGGGAGAGGGAGCGCTATTGTCTCACTCTCGGCCGAGTGTTTAAAGTGCGGCAGGCGTATCTTATGTACTGTCATTAAGAGATCTGCCCCTTTTCGATAATGAATAGGTCTTTGTCCGCTTTAGTCAAGCGGGTACAAAAACAGCTATTATAATTTTACACTAATTACGGGAAATAGTCAACGGTTTTCCCGAAAAAAATCTTTTTAAAAAATTTTGGCAAAAGTGCTCGCTCTGTACTTTCTTTTGGACAAAGACAGTGATATTATATGGACAAGGTGATAAAAAACCTTTATATCACCCGAATGGCAGAAAGAATTAACTATTGCAGAACGGAGGAAATATGAAAAATACGTTTAAAAAGACACTTATCATTGCTTTGGCGGCTGCGGTGCTGACCACAGGCTGCTCCGGCAGAAAGACAACATCGACGAGCCTGTCGGATAATTCGTCGGTGACGGCCGCCGATACCACGGCTTCAATGGCCGAAGCGCCTACGGAAGCTCCCGCCGCTACCGAGGCTCCCACCGAGGCACCCGCCGCTACCGAGGCTCCTACAGAGGCTCCCGCCGATACAGACGCGCCCACCGAGGCGCCCGCCGATACAGACGCGCCCACCGAGGCGCCTGTCGATACCGACGCACCCACGGAGGCGCCCGCCGTTACCGAGGCTCCCACCGAGGCACCCGCGGACAATGTGCCGAGCGATTACATATCCGCGCTGAAAAAGGCGGAGACCTACACAGAGTACTTGCACCTGTCTAAGCAGGGCGTTTACGACCAACTGATAAGCGAATACGGCGAGGGCTTTTCTACCGAGGCGGCTCAATACGCGATAGACAACGTAGTCGCCGACTGGAACGCAAACGCTCTCGAGCAGGCAAAGACCTACAGCGATAACCTGCATCTGTCAAAGCAGGGTATTTTCGATCAGCTTATAAGCGAGTACGGCGGCAAATTTACCCCCGAGGAGGCGCAATACGCGATAGATAATGTAGAAGCCGACTGGAACGCAAATGCTCTCGAGCAAGCGATATCCTACCGCGACAACCTTAATATGTCGCCGTCGAGGATATACGACCAGCTGATAAGCGAGTACGGCGGCAAGTTTACCCCCGCTCAGGCTCAGTATGCTGTTGATAATCTCTCATAACTCATTTTATACCTCCTATTCCGCCCCGTGGACTAAAACGCTCACGGGGCGGAATTATTTAGATTGACAACCGCTTGTTAAAAATATATAATAGTATCAGACTATAAAAGAGGTGATATATATGAGCGAAAATTACTCCGTGCGCGAGTTTTATGCCGTCAGAGGAGAAAACCGCATATACTGCAACGCCTATATCCCGCACGGCGCGGGGAAAAGACCGACCGTGATATGCTGTCACGGCTACGGCGGAAATATAGACAGCTGCGCCGGGTACGCCGCCGCCCTAGCGCACAGCGGGTACCTTGCCTGCTGCTTTGACTTTTGCGGCGGGGGTATGCAGTCTGTAAGCGACGGGAAAATGACCGAGATGTCGATATTTACCGAGCGGGAGGACCTTTTGGCGGTCATTAATGCCGTGATAAGGCAGTTTGACACGGCGGACGAGAGCCGACTTTTCTTGCTCGGGGAGAGTATGGGCGGAGCAATCGCGGCGATAACTGCGGCGGCGCATCCCGAGAGCGTAAAGGGGCTGATACTGCTTTATCCCGCATTTGTGCTCGTAGACGATATCAAGGCAAAATTTAATTCGGTGAGCGAGATACCTGATACCTTTGAGCAGTTAGGACTGACGTTAGGGCGGGTGTTCGCCGAAAGGCTGCTCGACTACGATATATATGAGGAAATATCGGCGTATAATAACAACGTGCTGATAATACACGGGGACGCGGACGGGCTCGTGCCGCTGTCTTATTCTGAGAGGGCGGTAAGCGTATACCCGCGTGCCGGCCTTAAGGTGATAAGCGGCGGCGGGCACGGCTTTAGCGGAGAGCATGCGCGCTCAGCCTCGGGGTATATCCTTAAATTTATGGAGGAAAAAACTAAAGGGAAAAATTAGCGCTAAAGCCTTTACATTTCCCCTAAAAAATATTATAATAGTAAGTACCAACATCAAGGAGGATCAATATGGAAATAAAAGTTACCGATGATATAAAGTACATCGGAGTAAACGACCACGATATAGACCTGTTCGAGGGTCAGTATATCGTACCTAACGGTATGGCGTACAATTCTTACGCTATAGTTGACGAAAAGACCGCCGTAATGGACACGGTAGACGTTCGCTTTACTCATCAGTGGCTGGACAATATCGCCGCCGCGCTCGGCACTCGCAAGCCCGACTATCTGATAATCCAGCATATGGAACCCGATCACGCGGGCAGTATCGCTAATTTTGCGAAAATTTATCCCGATACCGTGCTCGTTGCGTCGGCTAAGGCGTTTGTTATGATGTCGCAGTTTTTCGGCACCGATTATGCCGACCGCCGCATAGTTGTCGGCGAGGGCGATACGCTTTCTCTCGGAAAGCACACTCTTACATTCGTCACCGCACCTATGGTACATTGGCCCGAGGTCATAGTCACTTATGACAGCTGTGACAAGGTGCTGTTCTCCGCGGACGGATTCGGCAAATTCGGCGCGCTCGACGTTGAAGAAGAGTGGGACTGCGAGGCGCGCAGATACTATATCGGCATAGTCGGAAAGTACGGCGCGCAGGTACAGCGCCTATTGCAAAAGGCGGCGCAGCTTGAAATAAATATCATCTGCCCTACCCACGGTCCCGTATTAAAAGAGGACCTCGGACATTATATCGGGCTGTATGACACATGGTCGTCCTACCGCCCCGAGAGCGAGGGCATAATGATAGCGTACACATCTGTATACGGACATACTAAAGAGGCTGTTATGCTGCTCGCCGACAAGCTTAAGGCTAAGGGCTGTCCTAAGGTGGTAGTTACCGACCTTGCGCGCGAGGATATGGCAGAGGCGGTAGAGGACGCGTTCAGGTATAATAAGCTCGTGCTCGCGACCACCACCTACAACGCCGATATTTTCCCCTTTATGCGTGCTTTTATCGAGCACCTTACCGAGCGCGGGTATCAGAACCGCACGGTGGCTCTGATGGAAAACGGCTCGTGGGCGCCGCTCGCCGCAAAGACTATGCTGGCTATGCTCGAGCCGTGCAAGAATATAACCTACGCTAAGACCACCGTAAGGCTGCTCTCCGCGCTGAGTGACGAGAGCAGAAAGCAGATAGACGAGCTGTCCGACGAATTGTGCAAGGATTATATCGCGCAGCATGCCGAGACCGCAAATAAGCAGGATATGACCGCGCTGTTTAAGATAGGGTACGGACTGTATGTAGTCACCTCCAACGACGGCAATAAGGACAACGGTCTTATCGTCAATACCGTGACCCAGCTTACCGATAATCCCTATCGCGTGGCGGTAAATATCAATAAGGCGAATTATTCTCACCACATCATCAAGCAGACGGGGATCATGAACGTGTGCTGCCTTTCTGTAGACGCGCCGTTTAAGGTGTTCGAGAATTTCGGCTTTCAGAGTGGGAGAGCGGTAGACAAGTTCGCGGGGTGCGAGGTCATGCGCTCGGACAACGGGCTTGTATTCCTGCCAAAATATATAAACGCTTTCCTGTCGCTTAAGGTAGAGCAGTACGTCGACCTCGGCACGCACGGTATGTTTATATGCAGCGTCACCGAGGCGAGAGTTATCTCCGACGCGGAGACTATGACCTATACTTATTATCAGAAGAACGTTAAGCCCAAGCCCAAGACCGAGGGCAAAAAGGGCTTTGTGTGCAAGGTGTGCGGCTATATCTATGAGGGCGACGAGCTGCCCGACGACTTTGTCTGCCCGCTTTGCAAGCACGGCGCTGCGGATTTTGAACCGATAGAGCAATAAATACCGAATATCCTTATATTATCAAGCCTTGTGGGTTTACTCGCAGGGCTTCAGCTTGTCGAAAAACACCTTACGGTGTTTTCCGAAGCTGAAACTTATCTCAAATGGGGGCAAAAACCTGATGTTTTTACCCCCATACCCCCTTTTTCTTCCGGATTTTTAACTTGATATTTTTTATTAAAACCTTTTTCTACAGTCAAAAGCCTTGTGGGTTTACTCACATGGCTTATATTTTTTATCCTAAACTATTAACAAAAAATACCTTATTAAAAAAATATTAGGTGTTGATTTTTTTCGTTAAAAGTTATATAATAACATTAGTGAATAATTTATTACGGTTCGCCGCAGGTGGGTGCGGCAGCCTCGTTCCCGAAAGGAAAAGGCTTATGACTATAAGAATACTTATATGCGACAATGCGCAGGACGCTGAGCGGCTGAGAGAGCATTTGCTGACATATTGTGAGAAGCAGGGGGTGCAGCCCGAGATAAGCCGCTTATCCGACCCCGACGAGCTTTGCCTTGCCGCTAAGCAGGTCGGGCAGTGCGATATTATATTTATGGATACCGATTTAGGCGGGGCGGACGGCATAGAGGTCGCCCGCGAGATAAGGCGGGTAAACAAGCTCGTCAGCATAGTCTTTGCGACGCGGTCAAAAGAGCGCGCGCTCGACGCATTCAGCGTATACGCCGCGCAGTACCTCATTAAGCCGATAGAATACGACGACATAGCGAGGACCATGGAGCAGATACTTATACAAAGAATAGCGGGGTGGGACGGCATGCTTACGGTCGCGGCGGCGTCGGGAGCGATAAGGCTCGAATTGTCCGAGTTTGCCTATTCGGAGACGCAGCAGCACTATCAGCTGATAACGCTTACCGACGGGAGCACACACAGGGTGCGCATAAGCTGTTCTAAGCTGTACGATATGCTCGCCGCCCACCCCGAGTTTGTAAAGCTTGGCGCGTCGTTTGTGGTAAATATTCGGCACGTCGTGCAGGTCACCTCAAAATACCTGCGGATGATCAACGAAAAGGAGATACCCGTGCCGCGCGGAGCTTATTCGGAGCTAAAGAAAAAGTACCTCGACTACTTCGCCGCTGAATAATTTTCGATAAAAGCGCAAAAATGCGCCAAAATAAAGCGAATTGTGCCAAAATTATTGCACGGTTCGCTTTTTTACACTATAATATAATTGAGTAATTGTGATAAATCGAACATATTATCCGCAAAATTTAAGTTTTATCAGAAAATCTTCACGCACAATATATGCGTACTAAGATATTTTGGCGTTCAAGTCCGCATGCTTATAGCTGCGGCAAGGGAGGTTATTATGACAAAGGCAAAGGAGTTTTTTAAAAGGATAGTTGCGGGACTGCTCAGCTTTAGTATGGTATTGTCGCTGTTCGAGGGGATGGATATAGTCCTGCCGAGGTCGGCGACAGACGCGGAGGCGGTGGCGATGGGCACCACGGGCAACCGCTTATTCTGGCGATACGACGATACTCCCGTCGGAAATGTAATATCGAAAAATCAGATACATGTATTCGCTTTTGAGGGCGAAACTATATGCTTTGGCTCTAATGTTTATGCTTCTAACTGGAATTTGGAGGGCACAAGCAGAGGCAGCGCATACAGCGGGAACGATATAGTCCTTATCGACCTTAAAGGCAATTATACCGGGTATGATGTTAAAAATACCGACGATAAAGAGGGCTGGATAGAAAACCCCAAGACCGAAGCCCTTATCCGTAATATGACCTTTGACGAGGTAAAGACCGGTGCTCCCATTGCAAGGGACGGTGCGCAGTACAAGCCCTTTACGTATGCCGTAACACAGACGGGCGTATATACATTTGAGTTTCGTACCGGCTCAACAGCCACATCTCGTGGAATTGCTAAAACCACCGATTGGGATAATAGCAAACAGGCCGAGGTCTCATCGTGGGATATTACCATATTTGACGAGTTCGGCACTAAAAAGACCGGACGTACATATTGCGACTTTATAGCGCTCCAGACAGATGGCGCGAATATTATTGAAAATTATTATATAGTAACAAATGACAGCTATATTTATGAAATGAAATTTAATAAAATCGGACCGTGGACGTTTACATTTTTCTCAAATAACAGAGGTATAGTCGATAACGCTAACGGCAATATACTTTATAAATCGGTAAAGGCTATTAGCAACAGTTGGGGCTCTGATTACGCGAATACATTCGGCGTGCATGGGTTTACATATAAGCAGCCGAGCTCTGCCGACACCGACCTCTCTAAGACATTTAAGATATTCCTCGAAAAGCCCGACCCCGAGCTTGAGGGACACCTTTATAAAAAGGCGCTTGCTCCCGAAACGCCAACAAATGTTAAATTTTTGGGTCGTGTATTAAAAGACGGCGAAGAGGTCACGGGCGCATATGAGGGCGTCGGTGGATATTTTTCCTTTGATGTAAAAGAGGCTACTACCGCGACGCTGAGGCTCGAATTTAATATAGATGAGGACGGAAATCCGCTTAAAGACGGCGCTAAGCCTTATTATACCCCTGTCGAGATCTCGGATATAGTCACCCCTAATTCTACAAATGTATTCTTCTGGGACGGCAGAGACGGCGATGGAAAGATAATCCCCCCGGGAACATATAATCCCGATCAGATCACATATTCGGTAATAACCAAGGCGGGCGAGATACATTTTCCTATTTTTGATATGGAGCAGGCGCCCGAAGGTATAACCATAACCCGTATCAACGATATATATAACGAATCGGGAGAAAAGCTAAATGTTGACAACTCTATTTATGAGCTGACAAAAAACGTAGTATATTATGATGAGAGCGATATATATTACGGAGGAAAAATAGGTATTACCGCAACGAAATCCGAATCGGATGTTGATAAATACAAAAGTGCCACTGAAAGCAATAAAGTAACAGACACTTTCGGAACTTATTATAAATATAACAACGCCACGGTTTCTAAGGGTGAGTTGGTGCTATATAATGCATACTTTAAGGATAAGGGCTTAAGGCTTGGTGACCACAGCCATACAAGCAACCCTATAGATTATAGCACCACATCTATCACAGATGATCAAAAAAAGATGATAGAATATCTTGACAGCGCAAAGCACCCTGTCGGCATAAGCTCTGGCGGTGATACCACCACCGATTATGCAATAGCCAACTACTGGACATTTACACCATCGACCTTGGCGTCTAAGCCGAGTGAGAAAAGCGATTCTCTCGAGATTGTAAAAATGCCGGAGGGCTCGGATTATTTCAACCTGCGCGGATTTGCCTTTTATGATGAAAAAGTTAAAAAAGTTACTAACGGTTATGTTACCGATAAAGAAAGCGGAACTTGTGACGGAATATACAACCCTCAGCAGCAGGGCGACCATGCGCTAACGGGGGTAGTGTTTGAGCTGTTTAAAGAAACGGAAGACACGTCATATTCTACCGATAAAAAATATTATATTGCCGAAGAAAATAATAATCCGAAAGGTAATAAAATCCCAAAGGCTATAACTTCCTCGGAAGATTTTGAGAAAGCGCAGAAAGACGACAATACGACTATTTATGAGCTGATAGATGAACAGCCCTCCTTGCTAAAGGGCGAGTATTTCTTTACCGGACTTAAATACGACAAGACTAAAGGCACAAAGTATATGCTCGGCTTTGTCCGCCCCGATATCAACTATGAGCTGACGACGGCAGGCAGAAATAATAAAGAAACATCAACGACAACTGACGATAATTCTTACATTCTCTACTCTCGCAGCGGGACCAGCGGCATAGAGGCTCAGGAGATCACTGTCGGCACAGGTACGGGTATGGTCAATCCCGAAGATGATTTAAATAACGAGTACGGCATAAACAACCATGGTCTTACTATAACTATGGCTGACGTGGGGTATTATTTTGACGACAGCACCACTGTCACTATGGAAAAGGAATATAAGACCGACAAGACCGACGAGGGCGCTACCCCTAAATATACCGTATTCGAGCTGTCCTACTGCGTAGACGGCTATGACAGGTCGGCGGTATACGGTCATCGCGTTATGAGCGAGACCGAGCAGTTTAAGTATAGCTATCCCTACCTGCCAAAGGAAATAGACCCCGATTTTATTGACGGAACGGTCAAAGCGAATGTAAATTCGTACTATATATCTGCGGAGTATTATATACATAATAATACTCTCTACAAGGCGGTGTTCTCGTTCGACAACAGAAAAGGACAATACTTGTCAAACAAAGCGTCTAAGGTGTATTATCATAAGATTGAAAAAGATGAAAACAGCGACGGCATAATTGACGAAAAGGACTTAGCCGAAGAGGCAAGCCTTACGTTAAGCCCCGACGGCGTTTATAGTTTTGATAAATTAGGCACAAAAGAACATGGCGGAGAGGATTTTTGGTCTGAAGTTGTAGATGATATTTCTAAATCAAAAGATGAAGTTAACCATTGTGACGTTGCGCCTTTTGTTACCACAATCGACCGCGAGACCAATCCCTCAGAGGATAAAATGACGGTCACCAACAGCAGTCTCCCCGGCACTATAGAGATAACAAAAGTAGACGAGGGAACCTTAAGCGAGGGCAAAATAACAGACTCGACCGTATACCTCGAGGGTGCGACCTTTAGACTGTATAAGGGCTCTAAAGAAGAAGTACAAAGGCAAGTCGAGGAGTCACTCGGCACTGACGCGGAGAAAAAAGCGGAGGCTCAAAAGTGGCTTAAGGAACATCAGCTGCAATCAAGCTCGACCCGCTCTAACGGGCAGCTGATATTTACCGGCTTGCAGCTTAAAGAGGGCGAAGAGGATATAACGTATACGATAAGGGAGACCTTTGCGCCTAACGGGTATGCGTTCTCTCCCGATGACGCATATATAGAGGTTACGGGCACAAATATAAGGAATGATAACGGATATTATAAGCTTATTGTGTCTAACTATGTGCCTACCCCCGAATTGACTATAAGAAAAGTCATAGACGGCAGAGGCTGGGTAAATGTCACCCATAACGGCGTCAATGTAAAGGACGAGTTTACATTTGATATCAGTATCAGCGAGGAAGATATTTCAGGGACGACCGCTGATGTGACTGAGGCTCAAAAGAAAGAATTTGTAGCTAAATTTGCTGGCAAAGATGAAATAACCATAAGTGCTGATATGAAGCACCCCGACGGCGACACCACCGCCATGCAGTTGACAACAAATGTACCTACAAATTATTTCGGAGGGTTTAATGAAAAATTAGGCAAAGACGGAGCAGATAAATTAAATTTCCCCGGTGCGGGAACATATAAGTTTACAATATCAGAAAACGATCTTGATAAAGATAATCTGCTGTATAAGAATACAAACCTTAGTATTTCTGGGGCAAAGTATGAGGTAACTCTTACCGTCACCGAAAATGACGGCGAGGGCGAAGAAAAGGAGCAGTCGGTTATAATTTCAAGCGTCGAGAGAATAATCGAGGATGACGACGGAAACGAATTATCAAGAGCCGCAGTGCGCAGCAACGTTATGACCTTTACTAACACATATAAAGTCGAGGATGTAGACGCAGAAACATCATACGAAATTGTAAAGAACATTGTCGGCAGAGATTGGATAAGCACGGATAAATTTGAGTTTGAGCTAAGCGGAAATAATGAAGAAACCACCGAGGCGATGAGGAAGGGAGATATACAATTTCCTAAACTGCTTAATGACACTTTTGGCAATAAAGTAGAAACCGATGAGAGCGGCGGAAAGACATATCCTGTGACTTATAATATAACTGTCGATAATAGCAGCCACAGTCAAGGCTTAGGTGATATCCAATTTAAGCATTTGTCGTTCGAGGGTGATATAGGAGAGGGTTCCGAAAAGGACGAAATAGACTATTGCTTTAAGATAACGGAGAAGAGCGACAGCAAGCTTGGCGGCTTTGACGCTTACGACAGTACCGTATATCTTCTTAAGGCAGAGCTCGACAGCACACAGCTTGACGAGCATATCAATAAGATAATATTTACGGTGTATAAAGGCACTGTGGAGGATGGTAACAAGGTCGGACAATGCACTATAGTATACAATGAAAAGGGTGAGCCATACCCTGAGGGTTCGGGCAACGGAGAGGCGGTTACTCTTCATGACCCCAAATCCCACGATTTTACCTTTACCAACAATTATAAGGCGGAGGGCACATTTACTCCCACTATAGCAAAGGAGCTTATTGGCAGAAAATGGTATACCGGTGATAATTTTGAATTTAGCATAAAATGGAATAAGCGTACGGGGCAGGACGATTGCGTATCTATGCCCACATCGAACTCTACTATTTCGATAACAGATAAAAGCGGAGAAACCGACGAGCACACCGGGTCTTTTGGCGGTATCACTATCAAAAAAGCCGGAGTATATAACTTTACAATAACAGAAACGCCTAAAGAAAACGAAGGCATAAAATATGCGGATAAATTTGATTTTACCGTACAGGCGACAGACGATACCAAAGGAAAGCTTACTTTTAAATTCTATAAAGGAACATATAACGACACCACCATTAAGGGAAAAACGCCTATCGCGGGCTATGATGGCACTAATGGAAAGATACTTGCGACCTTTACCAACCAGTACAGTGAAAACGGAACTCTATCGTTAGGTATAAATAAGACGCTTAACGGCAGAAAATGGGTTGACGGGGATGAATTTACCTTTACCGTTACGCCGAATGATGAAACCAAAGCAAAGTATCACAGCGAATACGAAGTAAGGGATACCGACGCAGACGGCACTCCTATAAGCGGAGTCGAGGTTGACTCTGACGGTGTTATCACCCTGACCGTGAATAAAGCGGGAACATTTGACATAACAGATCTGCTGAAATTCACCGGCAATGCTGATAAAGAGGATAACACCTACACCTTTACCGTGGCGGAAACAGCGGGTACAGACGCAGACAAAATGATCTATGACGGCACCAAGTATACCGTCACTGTGAATACCAAGCGCGAAATAGATGACACGACAAACCTCCCCACCGGCAAGCTCACCGTCACCGCAAGCTATGTCACCGCGGGCGGCAGCAAAACGGAAGTTTCCGACGGCGATACCGCCGAATTTAGCTTTATCAACCAGGCGTACGCTAATGCCAAGCTTGATATATCCAAGAGCTTTACGGGCAGGGAATGGTACAAGGATGATAAGTTTGAGATAGATATCACCCGCACCGACAGTAATTCGGGCAAAAATGTATACATTAGCGACAGCGATGGCGCCTCTACAGATACCCCTGTTGAAAAAGACAAGGCGCAGACCGTGACATTTACAAAAGATGAAACCCAGACCAAGTACTTTACTTTCTTAGGTGAGGGCACTTATACCTTTACCGTAAAGGAAAAGGTGCCCGAGGACGCCAAGGATGGGCTTAAGGACGACATCACCTACGACCGGACCGAGTACGAATGGACGGTTACGGTTACGGACACCGGCGGCGAATTATCCGCGACGAGCAAGTTGGTAAAAATCAAGGATAAAGACGGTAAAGGCGTATCCGAGGAAACCGCCGATACCGCCGCGTTTGCCAACACCTACGCCTGCCGCGAAAAGGTGGAGGTCAAAAAGACTTTCACGGGCAGGAGCGAAAAGTGGACTAATGAGACAGGTGTGGGAAATATAAACGACATGTTTTATTTCTCAGTAACGGCTAATAATGATGTGACAAAGCAAGCTGAAAAAGACGGCAAAATCAGCTATAGCAAAAAGATAATAGAGCTTAACGGCGCGGACAAATCCTCTACAGACGACACCAGAACCGATCATCTGAACGTTATGTTCAGCAACCTTGATTTTGGCTCAGATAAGGAATATAAATTTGAGTTCTTAGTCAAGGAAGAACCCGATCATGATAGCAAGAAAATCGCGGGCGTTACTTATGATATGTCAGAGTATATTGTCACCATGGCCGTAACTCAAAATGATGATAAGACGTATAATGTCGTTTCGGAGAGCAAAAAAGTCGGCGGTGAAACGGTCGAAGAGCTTGCATTCCATAATAAGTATGAGCCGACTAAAGCGAGCGTAAAGCTCAGCCTTACTAAGCAACTTACCGGCAGACAGTGGACGGAGGATGATAAGTTTAAGTTTACGGTAGAGGGCGACAAGGATAACCCGACGGACGAGGACAACGATAATAACGGCGTACTTCTGGATGAAAGCGCACAGCCGCAGGATAACATCACCGTAGCCACCGCCGATACCGACGCTTCCGGCGATAATGCCAAGCGTAAATCAATCTTCTACTTTGAATACTCCAAGCCCGGGATTTATAAATATACCATTAAAGAGACAATTCCCGATGATAAAAAGGGAATAAAGTATGATGACAGCACGCATACTCTTGTGGTCGAAGTGAAGGATAACCCCGACGAGGGTGTGCTTTCTATCGAAAGCGTCTATGTAGACGATAGCAAAGTTTTGACCCATACCGAACCGGTAGGGGAAAATGACACCGTATTTGAGGCTATACCCGTTGAATATGAGACAGACGGGCTGCTCTTTGAGAATACATATTCTGCCAACCTTAACGATATCAACAACGACGACGGCGGGTGCTGGATATGGATAAAAAAGACGCTTGAGGGCAGAGAATGGACAGGTGCCGATAAATTTACCTTTAGCATAGAGGCGGCAGAAGACGATCCGTTTACACAAGAGGCTATAGGTAAGCAGATTTTATTTGCTCATGAAGAAAAGGTAGACGGTGTTTCGCTATTTAAGAGCAGGGAAAAGGTTTCTGTCAGCAAAGATGATGAAAAAAATAAGGCCGACGGCGAGACAGACAACTCGTTCTACCGCGACTCTTTGCGCGTGCAGTTTGTAGGCGTGACCTTTGATGACGGGGATACACATACCTATAAATTCACGATACGCGAGGAAATACCCAAAGACGCGGAGGATAACGTCCTTAACGGCATAACCTATGACGACACTGTTTATCATGTGACCGTAAAGGTAAAGGATAACAAGGACGGCACCTTGTCTATTGTCGGTACGCCCACCGTCACCAAGAATGAGGGTGAAGAAGTTAAGTTTGACTACTATCCGAATAAGAGCCACAAAGACGCCAAGGAGTATCAGCTGCCCTTTACTAACGTTTATGACGCGGACGGCAACTGGACATTTAATATCGAGAAAAAGATAGAGGGCAGACCGTGGAATAAGGGCGAGAGCTTTGACTTTGAATTAGAGCTTACCGGCACTTCCGACGGCAAGGCTAAGGACAGCAACAGCGTAGTTATTCCCAAAGATCTGACGGTATCAAATTTCGAGGATTTGGGAGAAATTTACACGCTCAGCGAAAACTATACCGTGCAGTTTAATCACCCCGGCACTCGCGACTATACCTTTAAATTAAAGGAAATAAAGCCCGCCGATGTAGGCGGAAACGGGCTGACCTACGATGAAAAAGAGCGCATTATAGTAGTCAAGGTAGAAGATGACGGAAAAGGCGGGCTGACGGTCACAAGCGTGACAGTAGACGGTACGGAAGCTGACATCAGCACAAAGATACCCTTTACTAACACTTACAGCGTTAGCACCGTATGGACGCCTAAGGTGCAAAAGGTGCTTGAGGGCAGAGGGTGGAATGATGACGACGACTTTAAGTTTACCTTAACGCCGTATCTTGACGATGAAGTAACTCAAAGTGCGGTCGACAGCGGCAAAATAGAAGCAGACGGCGAAACCGTTTCGGTCAAAAATGCCGACGCGGTATCTTGGGGCGATATCACTATCTATTCCGACGGAAATGCAACACAGATGTATAAATTTAAGCTCACCGAAACGCCGAAAGAGAACGACGGCATAACCTACAGCGAGGACTATATTATAACGCTTGAGGTTACGGATGACCGACACGGAAAGCTAAGCACTAAGATAATTTCTGTCGAAACAGAGAGCGGCGACACGGGCGTATTTGACGGCGATACTGTTACGGTGACAAATACCTACAGCGTCACCGCGACATTGCCCGCCGGGTCTATCGATATCACCAAGGAGATAGAGGGCAGAGAGTGGCTGTCGGATGATACATTTGAGTTTACGATAAGCCCTGCCGACCCGACAACTCAAGATGCGGTCGATAGAGGCGTTATAACCCTACCGACAGGTGAGCTTGTTATAAATAACGGTAAGCGCACTGTCGGGATAGGCGCGATAACCTTTAAGTCGACGGGTAATGAGACCGAGACCTACACATTCACCATAGCGGAGGAAAATGGTAGCATAGCGGGGCTTGCCTATGCTAAGCCGCAGACGGTGACCGTCACCGTGAAAGACGACCTGCACGGAAATATAACAGCTAAGGTCGAAGATGGCAGCCTTACCTTTACCAACGTATACACGGCGAAAGGCGAGCTCGCCGCCGACGAGATAGGCGTGGAGAGCTTGCTTAAAGGCAGGATAGACGACGAGTGGCTTGATACCGACAGCTTTGATTATACGATAGAGGGCGCGGACGAGTACACGCTGAAAGCCATTGCGGATAAACATATCACTTTTGCAGGCGAAAGCGATAGCGAAAAGATAACCGTAGACAGCAGCACCGCCGAGCATAAGAAGGGCTTTGGCAAAATAACATTCAGCGGTATAGAGTTTTCGACCGATGAATACGGCAACGAATTAAGCACGGTATATAAGTTTAAGGTATCGCAAAATAAAGGCAAGATTGCGGGCATAACCTACGATGAGCATTATTATACCGTCACCGTGACGCTTATCAACAATAAAGACGGCAGTCTTAATGCCGAAGTCACCGACGTGCAAAGGTCGGAGGGCGATATATCTGCGGCGAGCCTTGAAGATTACGATGTAACCGCTCTGCCGTTTAATAACGAGTACAATGCGACGGGTACATGGTCGCCCGATGTAAATAAGCTGCTGACGGGGCGCGCGTGGAATACTGATACATTTACATTCAATATCGCGATAGCTGACGGCGAAGAATACGGCGATGACGTCGTTATGCCCGAGGATACCCATATCGATGTCACCCACAGCGGAATAAGCGATAAATTTAATGCGATAACCTTTAACAAGGCGGGGACGTATACGTTCACCGTCAGCGAGAGCGTGCCCGAGAACAAAAAGGGCATAGCTTATCCCGAGGCGCAGACCATCACCGTTACCGCGACCGACAACACCGACGGCACTCTCACCGTAAGCGCGGGAGATGATAACACCGTAGAGTTTACTAATGAGTACAGCTCGCACGGAAACCTCGCGAGCGGCTCGATAAGCGTAGAAAAGATACTCACGGGCAGAGACTGGCAGGATTATGACAAGTACGTCTTTAGTATAGCGCCGAGCGAGTACAGCACCGAAACGCAGGCGGCTGTAAGTGACGGCAGGATAACCCTCCCGGGTACCGCGACTGTTACCAAAGATGATCTTGCCGACGGCAAATATCTCGGCAAATTCCTCGATGAGATAGTATTCAAAGATATCGAGTTTACCGCGGGCGAGGACGGCACCGAGACTAAGGTGTTCAGCTTTGTTATGACCGAGGCGGGCGGCGATATCGGCGGTGTGACCTATTCTGATCATAAGCTGTACTTTAATATAGTGCTCGAGGATAAGGGCGACGGCACTCTTAAAGCAAGTCTTCAGAGCGATTATCACTTTAAGTTTACTAACGAGTATAAGCCCGCGCCCGCAACACTTGACGGATTTAGCGCAGAAAAGATACTCGAGGGCAGGCAGTGGCTTAGCGCGGATAAATTCTACTTTGATATATCGGGTGCTGATGACGAGACCGCAGCGCAGCTTGCAAACGGGGATATTACCGTTACGGGCGGCAATACCGCGTCCGCCGACAGCGATAATAAGACCGCTAAGTTCGGCACGATTATATTTAATAATAAGGGCGATTATAAGTTCACCGTGACGGAGAGATACGGCGGGGATACCCTTAACGGCGTAAAATACGACGACAGCGAGTGGACGGTATGCGTATCGGTCACCGACGACCTTTTGGGTCAGCTTTGGGCAAAGGTGACCGAGATATCTAAGGGCGGTGAGAAAGCCGACAGCATACAGTTTACCAACACCTACTCCGTATCCTCCGAGTACTGTGTAGAGATCGAAAAGCTGATAGAGGGCAGGCAGTGGAACGAGAGCGACAGCTTTGAATTTAGCATAGAGCCTGTAGGCAACACTGTTAAGACTGTAGATGAGGGCAGGATAATAATGCCCGCGGACAACACGCTGACGCTTGATGAGAATAATCAGAGCGGCATATTTGCGCCGATAACCTTTAAATCAAACGGCACCCCGATAAACATCTATACATTCCGCGTTACCGAGAAATTTGCGGGCGAAACGCACGACGGGCTGACTTATGACACCTCGTGGATAGTCCTAATGGCGGTAATGGATAACCTTTCTAACGGTAAACTGATACCTATTCAGATATCGCGCGCTCGGTTTATAAACACATACAGCGCCGAGGGAGTGCTTGACGGCGGCAAGAACCTTAGTGTGACTAAGGCGTTTACGGGCAGACCGTGGATAGATACCGACAGCTTTACCTTTACGATAAGCGGGGCAGATGATAAGACAAATGCGGCGATAGACGCGGGACTTGTCACCCTGCCCGAGGATATCACGATAGGGTATGAGGACGGAGAACCTCATGCTAAGGCGTTCGGCGATATAGGCTTTAAGTCGGACGGCAGCGGTGCAAAGTACTATGACTATGAGTTTATAGTAAAAGAAGTCTACGACGAGGACAGCGCCGTGGCGAGCGTCGACTATGACACCGCCGAGTGGCATATTAAGGTGCACGTAATCGACGACCAAAAGGGCAATCTGTACGCCGATATCACAAATAATAGCGAGTATTCGCTGACCTTTACTAATACCTACCACGCGGACAGCATAACATGGCCGCCCGTGGTAAGCAAGATACTCAGCGGCAGAGATTGGGTAGATAAGGACAGCTATAAGTTCACCCTCTCGCTTGATGAGGTTCAGCCCTTTGGCGCTAAGGCGGAGGATGTAAGCATAAGTCAGCCCGAGCTGACTATAACCGCCGACAGCGACGCGCCCGACAACTTTACGCGCACCGCGCAGTTCGGCAAGGTGGAGTTTACGCAGCCGGGCAAATATGTCTTTACCATATCCGAGAAAAAGGATACCGTGGACCTGCACGGCATAGAATATTCGCCGCGACAGTATAAGGTAATAGTGGACGTAACCGACGACACGGTAGGTCAATTGCACGAGAGCGTATACAATGTATTGTATACCGTAGACGGCGGAAAGACCTATACCAATTACGGCTATGATACCTTTAGATTTATTAATCATTACGGTGCGACGGGCGTATGGTCGCCCGTGGTAAGAAAGCGCCTTGTCGGCAGAGAGTGGAGCGAGCACGACAGCTTTGAATTTAAGCTGACGCTCGATACCGAAAGACTGCCCGACGGCGTTAGCGAGAGCGACGTATTATTTACAAATACGAATGTCACTATCACTAAGGGCGAGGGAGAAAGTGCGGCGTACAGCGGCGGCTTTGGCGATGTTACATTTACTAAGCCGGGGACGTATTATTTCACTATAGCCGAATTGCCGCAGGAGATCTCCGACAACGGCATATACGAGGCGACCGAGCCGTATCTTGTCGCGGTACACGTGACCGACGAGGACAACGACGGCGTGCTTACCGTTCAGCCCGAGACTGTACTTGACGGCGAGAGCGTGCCTTATGCCGACATAAGCAGCTCGACATACAGATTTGTAGATATATATTCCGCGAGCGGGACATGGCCGCCGATAATAAGCAAGACGCTTGCGGGCAGAAAGTGGAAGAGCACCGATACATTTACCTTTGAGATAGAGGCGCTCTCGTGGTCGATAGGCGATATAAGCGAGAGCGGGCTGGTATTGCCCGCGCCGCTGACCGTATCTAATACCGACCTTGACGAAAATACCGTGGTCGGCAGGTTCAGCGCGGTAGAATTCCACCACCCGGGCGTTTATACATTCGCCGTTAGGGAGAAGAAAGAAAGCATAGCGGGGGTCAATTATGACCCGACCGAGTATAGGATAACCGTAGAGGTCACCGACGATACCTACGGCGGGCTTACTCACGAAGTGACCGAGACCTTAAGAAACGGCGTGCCGCTTAGCGACCCCGATACCGTGCTGTTCTTTACTAACAGGTACACAGCTAAGGGCGAGCTTTCTGACGGGTCGATAAACGTCGAGAAAGAAATCGACGGCAGAGGCTGGCTCCAGGGCGACAGTTTCGCATTTAATATTGCTCCTGCGGACGCTCTTACTCGGCGCGCGTTGGCGGCGGGACTTATCACCCTGCCCAAAGACGCTGAGATAAATTACAGCGAGGGCGAAAAGCACACGACCTCGTTTGATAAGATAAGCTTTAGCTCAAGCGGTCGTGAGAATATCGAATATACTTTCTCGGTGACCGAGAACGACGACAGCGAGCTGTACCCGTGGATGAGCTTTGACAAGACATCATACACGGTAAAGGTCGCTGTAAAGGATAACCTTGACAGCACATTAAGCGCCGAGGTGACAAGCGTCACTAAGGACGGCAAGGATGCCGAGATAGTGTTTATAAACACTTATTCGGCAGTAGGCGCATGGCCGCCGCTCGTGCATAAGGAGCTTACGGGCAGAGCGTGGTCGCGCGCGGATAAGTATGAGTTTGCCCTTACGGCAATTAAGCTGCCCGACGGGGTGAGCGAGAGCGATATTATTCTTCCGAAAAACGTTATGCTCTACGCGCCCGAGAGCGGCAATATAAGCAGCGGTCGGTTTAATGACGTACAGTTTACAAAGCCGGGAGAGTATCAGTTTAAGCTCGCGGAGCTTAGCGGCAATATATCGGGCGTAAAGTATTCAGGCGCCGAATATACTATTACCGTAAATGTAAAAGACGAGGGCGACGGCACGCTTATTCCCACGGTAAGCTCGGTCAAGCTCGGCGGCGCAAAGGCAGGCGAGGGTACGTCGGACGGCGGGTATAAGTTTGTCAATACCTACGCGGTAAAGACCGACGGGCTGAAAATAACGGTCAATAAAGACCTTATCGGTAGGGAGAGGCTAAGCACCGATACATTCACCTTTAAGATAGCGCCCGCGGATAAGCTTACCGAGGACGCGATAAGCGGCGGCATTATCGAAATGCCCGAGAGCCTAACCGCGTCGGTCAAGGGCAAAAACACCACGGCCGAGTTCGGCGGGATAGTGTTTAATTCTACAGGCGAAAAGGAAACAATATACTCATTTGATATCACCGAGATCGATACGGGAATTAAGGGTATCGAGTATTCCGACAAGACCGAAAATATCAGCGTCAAGGTGACAGATAACCTTAACGGCAAAATAACTGCCGCCGTGGTCGACGCGCCTAAGATAGAGTTTACCAACAGCTATACCGCAAGCGGCGCTCTGTCGGGTAAGGATAACCTCAAGGTCGAAAAGACCTTTATCGGCAGAGAGTGGCTCAGCGACGATAAGTTTGACTTTACGATAACGCCCGCCGACGAGCATACCGAGGCGGCATACGAAAACGGCTTTATCAAGCTGCCCGACGACCTTACGATAAAGTACAATGAGCAGGGCGTATATACTTCTAACTTTGATAATATCGAGTTCTTGTCCACGGGAAATAAGACCGAGCGGTACAAGTTTGAGATAAGCGAGGTATACGACGAGAACGACGCTGTATTCAGTACCGTATACGATACCGATAAGTACACGGTATCGGTGACCGTCACTGACGGATATGACGGCACACTCTCGGTCACGGCAGGAAAGCCCACGCAGGGCGGTAAGGCGGCAGAGGTCATGACCTTTACCAACACCTACACCGCCGAGGGAATTTGGCCGCCGATAGTCGGAAAGACGCTAGTCGGCAGAGACTGGACGGACGAGGACAGCTTTATATTCAGATTAAGGCTTGCGGGCACCCAGCCCGAGGGTACCGACGCAGGCGCGGTAAAATTGCCGCCCGTAGCGGATATCGAGATAACAAAGAGCGACCTTAAGGACGGCATTGCGCTAAAGCAGTTTGACGAGACGATATTCTCGCAGCCGGGGCTGTATGTGTTTACTCTTGACGAGATGCGCCGTACGCCCGAGCGCGGAATTGAGTACTCCGACAACTTCTACACCATAACGGTGCGTGCAGAGCACGACGGCAATGCCGAGGGACAAATGGATATCGAGATAGAAAGCGTAACGCTGACTGTCGGAGCCCGGACCGTAAATTACGGCAATACCGATTATTTTGCATTTGAGAACGTCTACAGCGCGTCGGGCTCGTGGTCGGCCGTTATCGGCAAGACCCTAACGGGCAGAGAGTGGCTAAACAGCGACAAATTCTTATTCGATATAAGCGTAAAAGTGCCCGAGGGAGTATCTCCCGACAGCGTCAAGATGCGCGACGACCTGTATATTACCGCCGACGGCGACAATTCGGACACCTACTATAAGACCTTTGACAATGCGGTGATATTTACAAAACCGGGAGAATACGAGGTTACGGTGAGCGAGCGCAAGCTCTCCGAGGATAACGGAATAACCTATGACCCGACCGCAAAGACGGTCAAGGTGACAGTCACCGATAACGGCGACGGCACGCTTTCGGTCAAGAGCGAGAGCAATGAATTTACATTCACTAACGCATATAACGCCGTGGGCATATGGCCGCCCGAGGTAGAAAAGACGCTTACGGGCAGACCGTGGAGCGACAATGACAGATTTGCGTTTAATATATCGCTTATCGACTTCCCGTCGGGGACAAGGCTTGATATGCCGGAGAACTTAGTTATCACAAAGCCGCTGTTTGGCGGCGGGGATACATTCGGCGGAGCGTTTGACCCCGTAGAATTCAATTTACCGGGGCGGTATGAGTTCGCCATGACTGAGGTCACCGACAGCAATAACGGCATACAATGCGACGATACCGTATATACGATAGTGGTATATGTCGCGGACGACGATAACGGCACGCTGGTACCCGGGGTCACCGCGGTATACCGCGACGGCGAGCAGATAGATACAAATACGACCCTTAAGTTCACCAACACCTATAGCGCTTTCGGTGTGCTCGACGGCGGCGAAATAAGGGTAGAAAAAGAGCTTGTCGGCAGGCAGTGGCTGGACGATGATAAGTTTACGTTCACCCTTACGCCCACTGAGGACTATGGCGATAAGATACTGCTCGGCGGTGCTATGACCGAGGTGCTCGGCGTATATAGGGATAAGTACGCTGATTTCGGTGACATAACCGTATACGAAGCGGGCAGGTATACATTCACCGTTAAGGAGGAAAATAACGCTAAGGGCGGTATCACCTATGATGATACCGAGCACACCGTTACGCTGATTGCCGAGGATAACGGCGACGGCACGCTTAAGCTATCCGTCGAGGGCGGCGATATCAAGTTTACCAACACTTACACCGCCGCTCCGACGACGGTCGTCGGGGAGGTACAATTGCCCTTTAATGTAGAGCTTAAGGGCAGGCAGTGGCAGGACGGCGACGAGTTTACCTTTACGCTTTCTCCCGCAGAGGAATATGGCGAAAAGGTACAGCTCGGGCAAACTGAGGTCACCGTTACGGGCGGCGACAGCTCGGCACACTTTGGCGATATAGTATTCACCGAACCGGGCGAGTATACATTCTATGTCAGCCAGCTGCCGGGTACGGACAGCTCGATAACCTATGACGACAGGGTATACGAGGTTACCGTGACCGTCACCGACGACTTAAACGGCAGCCTTATAGCTACCGTAGACAGCGTTAGTATGGAATTTATCAACGTGTACAATGCCGAGCCTACGCCTCCGCCGAGTGACACCACCACATCCGAGCCTACTCCTCCGCCGAGTGACACGACTAAGCCGAGCGACACCACCGCTCCCGAGCAGACGACTAAGCCGAGCGATACCACCGCTCCGAGCGACACCACCGCCCCCGAGGGAGAAAATCCCGATACGGGCGTCGCCCCCGACGTAAGGTCGTGCGTTGCGGCGGCAGCTGTGACATTCGGCTCTGCTATGGCGCTGACGTTAAGAAAGCGCAGAAAGAAGAAGTAACAGAATAACAATTGCGAGCTGTCGAGTTTCGGCAGCTCGTATCAGCTTGTCGAAAAACACCTTGCGGTGTTTTCCGAAGCTGAAACTTATCTCAAATGGGGGCAAAAACCTGATGTTTTTACCCCCGTAGCTTATTTCTCATTTGAGAAATGAGCGTAAGCTGTCCGCCGCACGGCGGCAGCATAACCCCGTCTTTTTCTTCCGAATATTTTAGCTTGATATTTTTTATTAAAACCTTTTTCGACAGACACTTACGAGCTGTCGAGTTTCGGCAGCTCGTATATTTTATAGCAAAAGCACTAAAATAAAAGTAGACTTTATCGGTAAATCGGTATTGACAAATATAAGAATATGTGTTATTATAAATACAAATGAATAACTTTTCTCGATCGCATTATTATCCATAATTTTTTTAAAACAACGGAGGTATCTATATGAAAAACCTATGTATGTTTATTTTAGCAGGCATTTTAACAGCTACCATGACCGCATGCTCTGACAATAACGATTATGTATCCGAGACAGACCCGCAGGGATTTGTCCTCGATTTTGCGGGAGAAAGGGGCACGGTCGATGTGCCGTTCGGCGACGAGATCGCCGCCGTCAAGAAGGACGGCTTTATTTACTACGTCGGCGAGGACGGCTATTACGAATATGACCCCGAGGAGAAAGAGGCCGTGCGCACGAGCAAGGCGGACCTCGGGCATAACGGGGTAAAGTGTGCCTTTATCGTATACGAAAAGACGGGCGGCGTTGAGGACACGGGCGGCAGGATAATATACCGCGATTTTAAGGGCGATACGCTTTATGAGCAGGTGGAGGATACGCCCGCGGACTTTGACGGCAGCTATCTTATCGCAAATGATAATAAGCTGTATTCGGGCAACTATTATTTTGACGTAAAGACCGAGGAAACAGCGAAGATATTTGAGCATAAGGTATCTGACGGCGGCTTTTATTTCGGGATGTCGGACGAGTATTATTTGCGCGTCGAGGCGGACAATCTCGACAGGGTGGTCGACCGCCTTAAATTGTCGGATATGAGCGTCGATACCGTACCGCTGCCCGAGGAGATAACGCATATAAGCGCCTTTGAGGCGGACAGCAACTCAGATATGTATATTGCTATCCCCGGGGAGCAGCCGGGCTCTTTCCCGATATATAAGGTCACTCCCGACGGCAAGTGTGAAAAGACGGGCTTGGACACCTTAGACTACAAGGTGTATAACGGGGATATTTATTATATAGACAGCGGCGAAAAGCTATCCATTGATACAAAGGACGCGCTGAGCATATTGTCGTCCGACGGTAAGACGGTACTTGTGGCCGAGAACGTGTCTGATTACTTTATTATCGACGAGAGATTTTTGATATATAATACTTGGGGAGAAAATAATTCTAAGGGCGGGAAGTATATGTACGACCGAAATGACGGCAGTACGACTAAGCTAAAGACGTTCACGGTGGAAGAGGAATAAAAAAGTATAGGTAAAAATACAGCCGCAGGCTTTTTATACGCCTGCGGCTCGTGTTTTCTTATCCGATTATGTTATGTATCGTGATCAAACGCTGCTGTGCTTTTTAATGTACTCTACTACCTCGTCTGCGGTGCAGAACGCCATGCTTACGCAGGTGTCGGCGCAGCCGTAGTAAATAGCTATCCTGCCTGTGTCAGCGTCACAAAGAGCGGCGCAGGGGAATGTAACGTTCTGAACGTCGCCTACGCACTCGTATATCTCTCTGGGGTTCAGCAGGTATTCGCTGCAGCGATATTTTACTTTCCACGGCTTGTCTATGTCGAGGATAGCTGCGCCAAAGCTGTATACAAAGCCGTTGCAGCTCTCGAGAACGCCGTGATAGAATATCAGCCAGCCCTCGTCGGTCTCTATCGGGATAGGACCCGCGCCGATCTTCTTGGCCTCCCAGCCCTTAAACGGAGCCATAACGTGTCTGTGCTCGCCCCAGTATTTCATATCGGGCGACTGCGATAAATACATATCGCCGAAAGGAGTATGACCCGAGTCGGAGGGACGGCTGAACATAACGTACTTGCCGTTTATCTTGCGGGGGAACATAACGCCGTTCCTGTTAAAGGGCAAGAATGCGTTCTCGCACTGGTGGAACTCTTTAAAGTCCTTAGTCCAGCCCACGCCGATAGTAGGCTTCCAGCCGTAGGCGTTGCACCAGGTGATCCAGTATCTGTCCTCTATCCATACGCAGCGGGGGTCATAGCCGTACTGCCAAGGATTAGCCTCGGCGGTCTCGGGGTCGTCGTTTATCCACTCTACCTTTTTCTCGTTGATGTTCCAGTGGATACCGTCGTCGGAAAAGCCCGCGTGGATAGCCATATTTCTTTCCTTGTCGTCAACGCGGAACACGCCCGCAAACTTGCCGTTAAAGGGAACTACCGCGCTGTTGAATATAGAGTTGCTCGTAGGAAGCAGGTCGCGCGGGATTATCGGGTTGAAGTCGGCACGCCATACGACGTCCTTGCACCCCTCGGGGCGCTCCTGCCACGGGATGTTGGGCAGCGAAGTGCCGTTAATGATCTTTACGCTCATTTTCTTTTCTCCTTGTAAAAAAATTCCGTTATCAAAAAGACGGCTCTCGCCTATCTCTCATTTACAGTATAGCATAATGCGGTAAAAAATGCAAGAGGTTTTTTGAAAATTTTTTACTTAATTTTTGCGGAAAATTTAAGTAAATTACTTAAGAAACAAGCTCCCGCAATATGTAAAAATCTACCGATTATTTTTAACAAAATCGTTGACATTTTGGAGAAAATATGGTAATATTAAGGTGTTAAAGTGTTTGCGTCGGCTTTTGGCGCAGACTGCGTGACCGTTAAAATAAACCGAAAGGGAACTAAACCGATGAACTACTGGAACAAGGACATTGAATGTGCGCCGCGCAGCGAGCTTGAGGCGCTGCAATCCTATCGCCTTGCAAACACCGTGCGCAGGGTCTACGAGAACGTCGCGCCCTATCGCGCGAAAATGGACGCCGCGGGGGTGAGACCCGAGGACATCAAGTCTATCGCCGACCTGTCTAAGCTGCCGTTTACGGTAAAGCAGGATCTGCGCGACAATTATCCATACGGGATGTTTGCCGTGCCCGCGTCCGAGGTCGTGCGCGTACACGCCTCTTCCGGCACCACCGGAAAGCAGACCGTAGTCGGCTATACCGCTAAGGACATAGATATCTGGGCGGAATGCGCCGCGCGCGCATTAGTAAACGTCGGCGGGACTAAGGACGACTATGTGCATGTATCATACGGGTACGGACTGTTTACGGGCGGGCTCGGAATGCACTACGGCGCGGAGAAGCTCGGGGCTACCGCTATACCCGCCTCGGCGGGGAACAGTATGCGCCAGCTCGAGATGTTCCGCGACTTTGGCTCGTCTATAATATGTATGACCCCGTCGTACGCGATAAGCCTTATCGAGCTTATGCAGGAAAAGGGGTTTAAAAAGTCGGACTTTAAGCTTAAGGCGGGGCTGTTCGGCGCAGAGCCGTGGACGGAGGAGATGCGCCGTCAGATAGAAGAGGGGCTAGGATTAAAGGCGTACGACCTGTACGGACTGTCCGAGATAATGGGTCCGTCGGTGTCGGCAGAATGCGTATGTCAGGCGGGTATGCATATCTGCGAGGATCACTTTATACCCGAGATAATCGACCCCGACACGCTAGAGGTATTGCCCGCGGGACAGCAGGGCGAGCTTGTGTTCACCTGCATAACTAAAGAGGCTATGCCGCTGATACGCTATCGCACAAGAGATATAGCGTCGCTTGTATATGACAAGTGCGAGTGCGGCAGGACGCTCGTCCGTATGCTTAAGCCCCAAGGCCGCACCGACGATATGCTCATCATACGCGGCGTAAACGTATTCCCCTCCCAGATAGAGGCGGCATTGCTCTCTGTCGACGAAAAGGCTACTAATTATTTACTCGAGGTCAACAGGGTAAACAATCTCGATACGCTAGAGGTGCAGCTTGAGACCAGACCCGATATGTTCGGCGACGATGTAAAGACGCTCGAAAATTATAAAAAGCGGGTAAAGGCGGCGATAGATTCCGCTATCGGCGTAGGAGTAAGCATAAAGCTGCTCGAGCCTAAGACCTTAGCGCGCTCTATGGGCAAGGCGGTAAGAGTTAAGGACAACCGCGAGATAAAGAATAAGTTTGAAAAGAAATAATACATATTGTGAAAGGACGGTAATCATATGCTGATAGATCAGATCTCGGTATTTGTGGAGAATAAGCAGGGCAGGCTTGCCGACGTAATGAAGGTGCTGCATGACAGCGGCATAGATATACGCGCCATGACGATAGCGGACACCACCGATTTCGGCATTATGCGGTTGATAGTCGATGACACCGAAAAGGCTATAGCGGCGCTTAAGTCGGACGGCTGCACCGCGGCGGTGACTAAGGTGATAGCGTTTACCATACCCGATGTGTCGGGCTCGCTGTATAAGGTAATGGATATAATAAACGACAACGGCATAAATATCGATTATCTTTATTCGGTAATGGGTAAGACTGCGGGCAGGGCGGATATCGTTATCCGCGTAGAGGACAACGACCAAGCGATAAAAGTACTCACAGACAACGGCATACAGCTTATCAGCGGTGATGAGCTTTGCCGAGGCTGACGCTTTTTCCTAAATATGCATAAAATATATTAACTACTTGACATATCGGCCGCCGTGTGGTAAAATAAAGCTGTACGGACGGTATGTTTGTGCCGAATATTATAACGACTATGCACGGCAAGATAGCCGATAAAAGGAGCTTACAGAGAGCCGCAGACGGTGCGAGGCGGCAGTTCTTTCGGTAAAGTGCGGCTGTGCGGGCATTGCCCTAAGTCTGCGGGAGGAAATTACCGCGCGTTTGTCCGCGTTAAGGACACAGAGTCGGCATTGCCGAGAAAACGAAGTGGAACCGTGAGCTTATCGCCTTCGCCCGAATATTGGGGGAGGGCGATTTTTATTTTAAAGGAGCAGATATGTTTGACAGCATAAAGGCGGAGATACAGTCGATAAAAGAGCGCGACCCCGCAGTCAAGAGCAGTATGGAGGTATATTTCCTCTATCCGAGCTTTAAGGCGATAAGGGCGTACCGCCGCGCTCATAAATGGTATAAGAAAAAGCATTATTTTATCGCACGGTGGATATCTCAGCGCGCGCTGAGAAAGACGGGGATAGAGATACACCCGGGTGCGGAGATAGGAAAGGGACTGTTTATCGACCACGGCAGCGGAGTGGTAATAGGAGAGACGACCGAAATAGGCGACAACTGTACAATATATCAGGGGGTGACGCTCGGCGGTACGGGCAAGGACGTGGGCAAAAGACACCCCACCCTCGGCAATAATGTTATGGTCGGCGCGGGCGCGCGGGTGCTCGGTCCGATAAAGATAGGGGACAATTCAAAGATTGCGGCAAATGCCGTGGTACTCAGCGAAGTGCCGCCCGACTGTACCGCCGTGGGCGTCCCCGCAAGAGTAGTAAGAAGAAACGGCGTGCGTGTGCCGCGCTTTGACATGGATCAGGTGCATTTTCCAGATCCCGTCGCGCAGGAGCTGTGCAGCATATCGGTGCACGTCGACCGCATAGAACACAAGCTATCGGAGCTTGAAGAAAAGGAGAGCTAAAATGTATATCTACAACACCCTTACAAGAAAGAAAGAGCTGTTCGTGCCTAACGAGCAGGGAAAAGTCAATATGTACACCTGCGGACCTACGGTCTACCATTATGCGCATATAGGAAATCTGCGCAGCTATATTATGGAGGACGTGCTTGAAAAATATTTAGGCTATTTGGGCAACGACGTAAACCGCGTTATGAATATCACCGACGTGGGGCACCTAACGGGCGACAGCGACGACGGCGACGACAAGATGGTCGAGGGGGCAAAGCGCGAGCATAAGTCGGTAGGCGAGATAGCAAAGTTTTACACCGACGCATTTTTTGCCGACTGCGAAAAGCTCAATATCAGAAAGCCCGCGACCGTGATACCCGCGACGACGCTTGTGGACGAGTTTATCCGCGTGATACAGGTATTGCTCGACAAGGGCTATGCGTATATCGCGGGCGGCAACGTGTACTTTGACACCTCTAAGCCCGAAAAATATTATGTATTCAACGATTTTAAGGCGGAGGATCTCGAGGTCGGGGTGCGCGAGGGCGTGGACGCCGACGAGAATAAGAAAAACAGCGCCGACTTTGCCTTGTGGTTTACTAAGTCAAAATTTGAAGATCAGGAGCTTAAATGGGACAGCCCGTGGGGAGTGGGCTATCCCGGCTGGCATATAGAGTGCAGCTGCATAAGTATGAAGTATAACGGCGAATATCTCGATATACACTGCGGCGGGATAGATAACGCCTTTCCTCATCACACAAATGAGATAGCGCAGAGCGAGGCGTACCTCGGGCATAAGTGGTGCAACTTTTGGTTCCATGTGCATCATCTTAATACAAACGACGGCAAGATGAGCAAGTCTAAGGGCGAATTTCTCACCGTGTCGCTGCTCGAAGAAAAGGGCTATGACCCGATAGTGTACAGATTTTTCTGCCTACAGTCGCATTACAGAAAATCTTTGGTATTTACCTACGAGAACCTCGACAACGCCGCCGCCGCGTATGAGAAGCTTATTGCGCGCATAGCGCCCTTGCTCGCGCAGCAAGACGGCACAGCCGATCCCGACAAGGTAAACGAGCTGACGGAGGGCTTTAATAAGGCTATGGACGCGGATCTAAATACCGCGGGCGCGATAACGGCGCTTTATGATGTGCTTAAAGCCGACGCTGCCCCCGCTGATAAGATAGCCGCTATATCTAAGATAGACAGCGTGCTGTCGTTGTCGCTTATTTCCCACGCCGAGAAAATAAGCGAGACTAAAGAAGAGCCCCTGCCCGCCGAGGTAGTCGCTCTCGCCGAGCAAAGACAGCAGGCGAGAAAGGAAAAGAACTTTGCCCTCGCCGATAAGCTTAGAGATGAGATAACCGCGCTCGGCTATATCGTAGAGGAAACAAGGCAGGGAACGGTTATCAAGAAGAAGTAATAAGTAAAAACATCGAGAGGCTGAGAAAATCAGCCCCTCGATTTCTATACAGGAGGAATAACAATGAAACTAAAGGGTTTAAACCGTTCCTGTCACCGTTAGAGTGACGGTAGAGGGCGTTACCGACCATTCGCCGGTAGCGGCGTTTTGTGAAAAGGCGGCGGCGGGTACGCTTATCGCGTTTGCCGCTGTGGTAAACTGACCCGAGGTCTCGTCATAGGTGTAGTTTGCCCCGCCCGTCCAAGACGTGCCGTTATAGGTGACGGTTATGTCGGAGAGTATAGGGTCAAACAGGTCGGAGAGCACCACGTCGTCAGCTGCGGCAGCGCCCGAGTTGCTTATCACAAAGGTGTAGGTCACCGTACCGCCCGAGGTTACGGGTACGGGGGATATGCTCTTGTCGACCGCCAGCTGAGCCGCGCTGTTTGCGTTTACGGTGGCGGAGGCGGTGTCGGTCTGAGTGCCGCCCGCCGACATAGCGTATACGGTGTTGGTTATCCCCGCGCCGCTGCCCAAGGGGGCAAAGCTGTTGGCCTGGGTCTGGTAGATGACCATTATCTCGCCGTTTGCGGGGACGGAAAGTCCCGACACGGTCAGCCCGTCGTCGTCATTTACCGTGGGGTCGGGCTGGAGAGTACCGCCCGAGAAATATTTTACGCTCCCGTCGACGTAGGAGAGCGGAGTGACGCTGCCGGTGCCGAAAGTATACGCGCCGAGATCGTCCACAAGGCTTACCGAGCTTACGGGAATATCGGAAGAGTTGGTTATCACCGCAACATAGGTGACGGTGCCGTCAGGGGCATAGTCGTCGTTTACCGCGTATTTTCTCACCGAGAGCGGGTCTACTATCTCGCCCTGCGCGGTATTAGAGGATATTTCTCTGCCGTCATATGTCACCGTGGCACGGTTAGTAAATACAGCCATATCATCTTTTTCCTTTCATATTGTCCGGCGGTTTCCCGCCGCAATAACAGTTTATTCTTATTAAATAAAAATTGACACTTATATTTAGAAAATTTTACCGCAGCTATTGAATTTATTTAAAAATGTGATAAAATTATATGTTGAGATTTGCCGATACGGAGGCGCAATATGAAAAACGAAATAAAAGAATACAAAAGCTATATTATTCAAAAGGCGGAGGAAAACGACGCGGACGCGGACAAAATAGCCGAGCAGATGCTGATACGCATAGGCTTTTATCAGCACGAGCGGCTGATACATCTTATCGTGACGATAGGCTTTGCGATAATGTTCTTGCTGTCGCTGCTGTTGACAGGGATAAACGTCTCGTTTTTGGCTCTGTCGGCGCTTTTGCTGTTGCTGTTGATACCGTACATAGGGCATTATTATTTTCTCGAAAATTCCGTGCAGGAGCTGTATAGGGTGTATTATAAGATCACTAAGACCGAAGTACCCGATGATTTTTCAAAAAAAGTTTAGACAAAATCAGCGGTTTTCGGCAAAAAATCATACTTTATTGAGATAATGCCGATTTTTTTCGTGATTTATGACAAAAATTTGTTATAAGCATAGATTTTTAGTCCCGAATATAGTATAATATCTTTCGTGAGCGTTATCAGCCTGCGCGGCTGTTATTTAGGACAAAGGCAGTTGTCCTGATTTGGGGGTGCGGATTTGAATTTTAATAAAAAAGAGGTCTTTTCGATCCCTAATATACTCAGCTTTATCCGTCTGCTGCTGATACCCTTGTTTGCGTGGGTCTATCTTACGGCGGGAAGCAACGGGGAGTACATCTTTGCGGCGGTCATCGTAGCCGTATCGGGAGTGACCGACTTTCTCGACGGGGCTATCGCGCGCAAGTGTAATATGATAACCGAGCTCGGCAAGTTTCTCGACCCGCTCGCGGATAAGCTGACGCAGGGCACGCTGTTTTTATGCCTTGCGATAAGACATCCGCTTATGTGGCTGCTGTTCGCTCTGTGGGCGCTTAAGGACGGATTTATGGGAATTATGGGGCTTGTGCTGCTTAAGAAAAAGCACACTAAGCTTGACGGCGCTAACTGGTACGGCAAGGTCTGTACCGCGATAGTGTATGTGGCGGTGATATTGCTGCTGTTCTTCCCCGCGCAGTTTGCACCTCAGTCATTGCCCGCTAATATACTTATCCTCGTATGCGCGGGCGCATTGCTGCTATCGGGCATACTGTACGCGATGGTTTTGATAAAAATGTGGATACACGCGGGCGCGGCTAAAAAAGAGGAAAATAAGTAAGCGTTTGCGATAGATATATTTTTTATCCCCGTTATAAGCGGGGATTATTTTATTTGATATAATATAATATTGATTTTACCCTCTCTGTATGGTAAAATTATTTCAGAAAAAGAGCAAAAGAAGGAATACATATGGATCTCACCGTAATACAACAGGTCGCGGTAATGGCGCTGCTTGCGGGACTGGGGTATTTTTGCCGAAAGACTGACGTCCTTGACGAGCATACCACTAAAAAGCTCTCGGCGTTGCTGCTTAATATCGTGATACCGATAGTTATTTTGGTGTCGTATCAAAAGCCGTTCGAGCCCGCGCTTCTTAATATGCTGCTTATCTCCTTTATACCCGCGGCGGTGAGTATGGTGTCGTCACTATTGCTGATACCGCTGATTTTCAGGGATAAGAGCAGGGCGGGCACGGTAAACGAGCGCGCTGCGGCGGTATACTCTAACTGCGCGTTTATGGGGATACCGCTGATACAGGGGATATTCGGCAGCGACGGAGTGTTCTGCCTCACGGCGTATATAACGCTGTTCAACGCCTTGCTTTATACCCACGGTTCTATTTCAATAAGCGGGGAAAAATTTACCCTTAAAAAGCTGGTAAAGGCGCTTATGCACCCCTGTGTTATTGCGATAATATTAGGGATAGTGCTGTTTGTGACGGGGATAAGCCTGCCCGGCTTTCTGCTCGAGACCTGCGAGCACCTCGCGGGGCTCAATACCCCTCTCGCTATGCTTGTGGCGGGGTCTACTATAGCCTCGGCAAAGCTCGGCAACGCACTTAAAAAGCCGAGGCTGTACGCGGTGTGCTTTATTAAGCTTATCGCGATACCCGCACTGCTGCTCGGATTTTGCCTAATATGCGGATTTGATACGCTGATAAGCGAGGTAAACATAGTCGCCGCCGCCTGCCCGAGTGCCGCCGCCTGCACTATGTTTGCGATAAAATACGATAAAGAGCCCGGCTACAGCTCTCAGCTGTTCGCCGCGACGACGATACTGTCCTGCGTGACATTGCCGCTTGTTTTGACGGTATCGCGCGCAGTGCTCGGATAAAAAAGGAGATCATTATGATAAATGAAGAATGCGCCGCGCTTTGGGATAATATGCGTAAAAAGCGCCCGCTCGTGCACTGTATAACCAACTATGTCACCGCTAACACCGTGGCTAACGGTCTGCTCGCGGCGGGGGCGTCGCCCGTTATGGCGGACAGCCCGCTCGACGCGGCGGATATAACCAAGCTTGCGGATTCGGTGCTGTTTAATATGGGAACTTTCGGCAAGGACCGCTGTCATGCTATGCTGATATCGGGGCAGGAGGCGGGCGTGACGAAAAAGCCCGTCGTGCTCGACCCCGTCGGCGCGGGCTCGACCGCGTACCGACTGAAAAACGCGCTATATATGCTCAGGCAGTTCCGCTTTGCGGTGCTCAGAGGGAACGCCTCGGAGATAGCGGCGCTGACTAATGCCCCGTCGATATCTCAGCGCGGGGAAAAGGGCGTAGACAGCGTATATGTCGGGCTAGACGGCGCAAAGGCGCTAGCTAAGGCAGCGTCGGAGAAGTTCTCCTGCGCGGTGACCGTCACAGGCAGCACCGACGTAGTATGCAAAAAGGGCAGGATAGCCCTTGTAGAAAACGGCGTTGATATGCTGTCGCGGGTGACGGGCACGGGCTGCCTTGCGTCGGGGCTGACGGCGGCGCTGTGTGCGGCGGGGGAGGATCATTTTATCGCCGCTGTGACCGCTTTGGCGGCAATGGGCATAGCGGGAGAAAATGCTGCTAAGACGGCGGGCGGCACGGGCAGCTTTTATGTAGGGCTGCTTGACAGCCTTACGGTAATGGACGGGGACGCTCTGTCGCGGTATGCGAGAATAGAGGAGATACCCGCGGAATAAAGTTTTTTTACGAAAGGAAAAATTATGTACCAGCCTAACGAAAACAGATACGAGCTTATGAAGTACAACCGCTGCGGAAAGAGCGGGCTTAAGCTGCCCGCAATATCGCTCGGATTGTGGCAGAATTTCGGCTATAGGGACAATTTTGAGAATATGCAGGAGATGTGCCGCACGGCTTTTGACCTCGGGATAACGCACTTTGACCTTGCTAATAATTACGGACATCCGCATAACGGCGCGGCGGAGGAAAATTTCGGCAGGATACTCTCGCGCGATTTTTGCGGCTACCGCGACCAGCTGATAATTTCCACCAAGGCGGGATATGAGATGTGGGACGGACCTTACGGCGACAGGAACGGCAGCCGCAAGTACCTCACCGCCTCGCTCGACCAGAGCCTAAAGCGCATGGGGATAGAATACGTGGATATATACTATCACCATATATTTGACCCCAACACCCCGCTAGAGGAGACCGCGCTCGCGCTGGATAACGCGGTACGTCAGGGAAAGGCGCTGTACGTCGGCATCTCTAACTACAACACCGAGCAGACCGCCGAGATAAATAAGATATTTAAGGAGCTTAAGACCCCGTTCGTGGTAAATCAGCCGTCGTATTCTATGCTCAATAGGTGGGTAGAGGCGGACGGACTGGACAAGTACGCCATAGAAAACGGCATAGGGCTCGCCGTGTTCTCGCCGCTGTATCAGGGGCTGCTCACCGATCGATATCTTAAGGGGATACCCGCCGACTCGCGTATAGCAAAGGGCATATCGTGGATAGGAAGCAAGCTTACCGACGAGCTTGTCGGACACTTAAACGAGCTTAACGACATAGCGGGCGGCAGGGGGCAGACCTTAGCGCAGATGGCGTTAAAGTGGCTGCATACTAACCCCGCCGTCACGACCGTGCTTATCGGGGCAAGCCGCCCGCAGCAGATAAAGGACAACGTCGCCGCGCTTACCGCTCCCGATTTTACCGAGGAAGAATTAAAGAGGATAAGGGATATTCTCGATAAGACGAGGGTGTAAGGAGAGAATTATTTTTTAGCAAGCTTTGTATTCGCGGAGGAAAATAAAATGGAAATGAAATCGAATATATGGCAGGAGATGTATCAGGCCGCAAAAGCTGTCCAAAATTACAGAAAAATATCCGATTATATAGACGCGGGAGGAGTTGCGGCGGCGATACTGTCCGCGTCGGGGAGGATATATACGGGCGTATGCGTCGACACCTGCTCTACATTGGGGATATGCGCCGAAAGAAACGCGATATTTAATATGCTGACAAACGGCGAGCAGGAGATAAAAAAGGTCCTCGCGATCATGCCGAGCGGGAATTTAGGCGCTCCGTGCGGCGCATGCCGTGAGCTTATGGTACAGCTTATGCCCGAAAACTATCAAGAAATTGAAGTGTTGATGGATATTAAAACGGAGGAGATAGTCACTTTAGGCGAGCTTACTCCTAAGTGGTGGATATAACATATAATGATTTTTTGAGATAGGAGCTTATGAGAAAGGAGAACCATGATAAAAGAAATTGAGAAAAAAGATATTCCCGAATGTGTAGAGGTTATCGCAAACAGTTTTATGACTGTTGCAAACGAATTTGGATTTTCTGCGGATAATGCGCCGCGATTTACGGCTTTTGCCATAAGTGCCGATAGGCTGAATTATCAATTAGAAAATGAACGCAGGCTAATGATCGCATATTGCCTTGACAGCGGAAAAATAATAGGGTACTATTCTTTGCTTTGGCAGGATGATAATCAATGTGAACTCAATAATTTATGTGTTCTTCCGGAGTATCGTCATGAGGGTATCGGCGCTGCCTTGCTGCACGACGCTTTTGACAGAGCCCAAAAAGATGGATGTAAGAAAATCAATATCGGGATCGTAGAAGAAAATCAGATTTTGCGAAAATGGTATGAAAATTACGGCTTTCTTCATATCGGCACGAAGAAGTTTGATTTTTTCCCTTTCACCTGCGGGTATATGGAAAAGGGCTTGTGAGCGTAAGT
The DNA here is from genome assembly GCA_947594425.1 of uncultured Ruminiclostridium sp. GTDB lineage: Bacteria > Bacillota > Clostridia > Oscillospirales > Ruminococcaceae > Ruminiclostridium_E. The sequence continues at coordinate 10,525 of CANQED010000005.1, read as the reverse complement.
TTTGCTTGTATCAAGCTCGGCGGGAAGATAGATATGATCTTGCAGAGATTGATACAACGCCGAGGAACCCCCAAGCACTCCCTCGCACCACGCCCGCCGCATAATGCACTAACAGAAAGGAATAACAAATGAAACACAGCAAAATTGAAATAGCGTCGCTGCCAAAGGAAAAATAGAAAGCCAGGGGGTAGGCAAGAGGCTTATGGATAAAGCGAAAGAAATAGCATTGTCTCAGAACAGGCGCGCGATAATTTTAGAAACGCAGTCCTGCAACACGGGCGCTATCGAGTTTTATCTTCACGAGGGCTTTGAGCTGATAGGCTTTGACACATGCTGTTATACAAATAATGACATTGACAGACGAGAGGTAAGGCTTGACCTCGGATATTTCTTCCACAGAGATGGGCGGAGATTTTAACCGTTATGTGAGAAGATAGACGATTTTCGCTTTGTATCAAGCTCGGCGGGAATACATATCAAGCCGAAGCTTTACTTTAAAGAAAGGTCAATTATGAGCAAAGATATGACACTTAAAATAGCCCTGCTGCAATTGCTGCCCGAGGGCGGACTCGATAAGCAGCTTGAAAAAGGGAGAGCCGCCTGCGTAAAGGCAAAGGAGATGGGCGCGGATATCGCCCTTTTCCCCGAGATGTGGAGCGACGGCTATTACCTCCCGCAGGACGGCAAACAATTAGCGGCGTTGTCGATAGACGCAAAGAGCGATTTTGTCCGCAAATTCGGTATGCTTGCGGCGAAGCTTGGTATGGCGGTCGGCATTACTTTCTTAGAAAGAAACGAGCCTAAACCGCTGAACTCCATTATCCTTTTTGATAGAAACGGCAAGGAGCGGCTGCATTATTCTAAGGTTCACACCTGCGCCTTTGACCTTGAAAAAGTTTTGGCGGCGGGAGAGGAATTTTATGTGACCGAGCTTGATATCGGAAGAGATATAATAAAGGTGGGCGCGATGATATGCTTTGACAGGGAATTTCCCGAGAGCGCACGTATCTTGATGTTAAAAGGCGCGGAGGTGATATTAGCGCCTAACGCCTGCCCCATGGAGATAAATCGGCTGTCGGCATTGCGCACGAGAGCGTATGAGAATATGCTTGCGGTCGCTACCTGCAATTATCCCAAGGGACAGCCCGACTGCAACGGTCATTCGACGGTGTTTGACGGGGTCGCGTGGCTGAGCGATGAGCCGGGGGTAAGGGATATGTGTATCCTCGAAGCGCCCGAGGAGGAGGGAATTTATTTAGCCGAGATAGATATAGGCATGCTGAGAGAGTATCGCCGCCGCGAGGTCATGGGGGATAAGTATAGACACCCGAGAAAGTATGGGGCGCTGACGGAATAAAATATGCACACTGCCGAAAATTATCCGCAGACCGATGTGTTAAAAGGGATAGGGCTATAATTTTTTACTTATATAGCAACACGCCCCTGCGCAATTTTTGCGCAGGGGCGTGTTCTTTGCCGAGAAATACTATTCGATACATTTATCCTTGTACGCCCTTTTAATTCGAGCCATTTTGACATAATAGCTGCTTAAAAGCACCACGTCCGCGCCCGCCCACGCGAGGACTTCTGCCCAGAAAAGACCCTCCGTGCCGATAAGCATGGGCAGGAAGATTATCGTCGTTATGCGCATAACAAGCTCCGCGCCGCCCGACACCATAGGCATGACAGTATCGCCGAGCCCTTGCAGCGACGAGCGGTAGATGTGCAGCAGATATAATATCGGCAAAAATGCCGCCATAATGCATAAATAATGATAGGCGATATCTATTGCCGCCGCCGCGTCGGACGGATTTTCGGAGGAAATGAACGCGCCGACGATGTAGCTTCCGAATACGAACATCGCCGCGCTGATAACGGCGGAGGTAGCTATCCCCATTAAAGCTCCGGTATGTACGCCTTTTGTAATGCGCTTTATCTGCCGCGCGCCGTAATTCTGCCCTACATAGGTGGTAAGCGCAAAGCCGTACGATATAGCGGCGATCTCAAGGATACCGTAAAGCTTGTTTGTGGCGGTAAATCCCGCGATGTACAAAACGCCGTAGCCGTTTATCACAAACTGAACGACCAGCCCGCCCACCGATATTATCACATTCTGAAAGGCAAAAGGCATAGCGAGCTTGAGCAGCTTTACGGCGATAGATTTGTCAAAGCGGCGCTGTGATTTTTCGGTACGAATAATTTCTATCTTCCTGAGTGAAAGATAACAGATCACCGCCGATACCGCCTGACCGATAAGCGTAGCTAAGGCGGCGCCCGCTACTCCCCACTCAAAGACCATCACAAATAACAGGTCGAGGGCTATATTGCATAAGGACGCGACGATCATAGCCTTTAAGGGCGTTTTGCTGTCGCCGAGCGCCCGCAGGACAGACGCTAAAAAATTGTACGCCATTACTATAGGGATACCCGCGAAGATAACGCTTAAATAAGTGACCGTGGTGGGGAATATCTCGTCGGGGGTATTCAAAAGGCGCAGGACGGGGCTCAATATGGCAAACGCAAAGCAGAGTATGCCCGCCGTGCAAAGGACAGAAAGCTTAAGCGAGGTGGCGTAGGTCTTTTTAAGCTTTTCTATATCGTTAGCGCCGAAATTTTGCGCGAGGCGGATGGAAAAGCCCTGCGTAAAACCTTGTATAAGGCTTAAAACAAGCCAGTTCAGCCACTCGCCGTTGCCGATAGCCGCCAAGGCGCTAAGCCCGAGCTTGTTGCCGACGACCATAGAGTCGACCAAGGTGTACAGCTGCTGAAATACGTTGCCGACCATAAGCGGCAGGGCAAAGGAAAAGAGTATCCGTAATGGAGAGCCGGACGTCATATTTTTAACTGATTGCATAATTTATCTCCAAATTTTACTTAAAAGAACAATCCCGCCGCAAAGGCCGCACACGCCGCCGCGAGCGCTACCACTATAAGCGGCATATCGAAGTACGCCAGCACAACCGCCGCCGCTGTGCCTATCGCGGCGGTAATGATATTGCCCGTGCTGTAGAATATCGCGGGGATAGTCATTGCGCTTAGCACCGCGTAGGGGATATAGAAAAGAAAGCTTTTAATAAACGGCGACTTTATCTTCTTATTAAAAAAAGTGAACGGTACGGCGCGGATAAGATACGTAACGCCCGCCATGACCGTTATGTATATCGCTATGCTCACTGGCGCCCCTCCTTTTTAAGCGGCGCTATTGCCGCGCCTATCGCCGCCGCCGCTATAGCCGATATCATCATCGCAAAGCCCGAGGACACCGCGGTGAGCAGGTACTTAAACAGCAGGCTTAATCCCGCCGCGATAAGCACTACTAAGAGTATACGGCGGTCTTTTTTCGCGGGAGGGATTATTAATGCGAGGAACATACCGTACAGCACTATCCCCATAGCGCTGCTTACCGAGAGCGGCAACAGCTCTCCCGCGACCGCGCCGAGCGCCGTACCCGTCACCCAGCCCAAAAACGCCGTGAGTATCATGCCGTACATATACGCGGGGGTGAGCGGCTTTCTCTGTGAGGCACACACCGCGAATATCTCGTCGGTTATCCCGTACGAGGCGAGCAGCCTGTGCGGCAGGGTAAAGCCGCTGTCGAGCCTCTGCGAGAGGGTTATCGCCATAAGCGAATAGCGTATATTTATTGTCAGCTGTACGAGTATCATCTCGATAAGCGTGCCGCCCGCGGCGATTATCTCCACGCCCGCCGCCTGTCCCGCCGAGGTGAGGTTAAACGCCGATATCAATGTCGCGGCAAGCGCGGACAGCCCCGACTGCACCGCCTTTATCCCAAAGCCGAAGGACACCGACAGATAGCCCAGCGCTATCGGTATGCCGTGATATGCGCCCTTAGCAAAGTCTTTCTTGTTCATATTAACATTCCTTTATTCGTTATTGCAGGCAATAAGAAATTATACAATAAATAAAGGAAAAAGTCAAATGGGGGGAAAAATACACAAATGTATGACGGTAGAATTGGTTAAATTGCAAAAAATTTCATTTTCCTATTGACTTTTTATTCTCAAATGAGGTATAATATTTTCTGAAATGAGTTACCCAATGGGTAATATATCAATTCATAAATATTTTCAGAAAGGGTAGTGAACAGATATGACGGATGAGAAGAAAATGATAAATCCGGGTGAACGTTTGCTTTCTGAGATCACAAAACGAGGTATGAAGCAATCAGAGCTTGCTATTCGTACCGGAACCAGTCCTAAGCATATTTCTACTATAATCAGCGGCACAAAGGAAATATCTGCGTCTTTTGCTCGCAATCTCGACATAGCCCTCGGCGTAAAAAGCGGTACGTGGGCTAATTATAAGGCTCAATACGATGCTTATATGGCTGATTTGGAAGAAAAGAACGGCATCACGGATGAAGAAACCACTATATACAAGAAAATGAAAGATATTGTTGATTATTTTCTCAGCGTTAATATCATGTATAACAATTGCGGCATTCCGGAGAAAATCATTCAGCTGCGTAAGCTCTTATGCGTCACCAGTCTGACGGTAATTCCGAAGATCACTTATAATGCCGCTTACAGAGCTCAGGTAACAACAAATACAGCTGTTGACCCGTATATCCTCTTTGCTTGGCAAAGATTGTGCGAGATACAGACGAACGATGCAAAAATAAATAATTCGTTTGACAGCAAGAAACTTTCTGACAGCATACCGGAAATTAAAAAGCAGATGTTTGAAATCGACCCGAATACTATGATAAAAAATCTTAAATCTATCTTTGCAAAATGCGGTATTGCTTTTGAAGTCGTTCACCATTTTCGTGGTGCGCCTGTTCAGGGATTTATTAAAGAATCAGATAACGGCAGGGTCATTCTCTGTGTAACTATCCGCGGCAAGGGCGCCGATAGATTTTGGTTTTCGTTATTTCACGAGGTCGGTCATTTGCTAAATGGCGATTTAAGCACACGTTTTGTTGATTTTAATACTGTAAAATCCGAAATGGAAGATAATGCCGATGCTTTTGCCCGTGATACACTTATCGATCCCGATCACTACAAGAAGATGCTCAGATCAGGCGATTTACACGATTTAGATTATATCAAACAATTTGCTAAGCATGAGGGCGTTCCTTACTGGATAGTTATAGGAAGGCTGCACAGCGACGAATGGCTCGATTGGAGCCGGTTTACCCACGAAATACCGAGGTTTGAGTGGGCAGATGAGAAAAAATAAGACAAGCTGTATTGAAAGGGGTGATGCCTTTGATTGTTTTAGTGTCTGACAAAGAAAACGCATTGTCAAGTTGCCGCTAACAACAAAACAATGCGCTTTAGGGAGTTATGATGTAATCATAACAGCTTTAATATATTATATCATAGCTTCCTTTTCTTTGTCTATATGCAAATGTTACAAAACGAATGGTTGAAAACTATAAACTAGACACAAAGAAAGGGGTGTCATATTTTGAAGAAAAAATGCAATTTAATGCGGCTGTTAAATCTGAATTATCTAAAATTTACGAATAAAACAGTCGCTAGTGGTAGCATGGATCTACCTGCTATAAAATGTAATGTGTCGGTATTTCCTGATTATATTGCTTTGTATAGTGAAACAAACCTTTATCACAAAACAGAACATACTGCTGTGGCATTCTATCAATTCGACGAGGAATTTGACGGTAAATATGGTCTGTATTGGGCTATTTACCATGAAGTCGAGGAACGCTTGGAATATTTCAAAAAGCGTTTCAAAGGTGTACAGTACATCGTTATTCCGGATTTTTCGGAGCTTGGAGATATTCATGAGATCGAAAATATCTATCGCTTGTTCAAGGGGAGAATTATAGGACTCTGGTTTTTGCAGGAAATCGGCGCGGTTGTCATTCCAAACATTACTTTTTCTACTCCGGAAAGCGCCGATTATGCTCTTGATGGATACGAGGAAAGTTCAGTAGTTGCTATTAGCACCAAAGGACATATGAGCGATCCTATCGAAAACCAAAGGTTAAAAGAGAACATTCGCTTAACGGTTGATAAGCTGCCAAAGCTTAAGACTTTTATCGTTTATGACGTATGCGGCACGAATGACGCCACGCTTGATACATTCTCCTATGCTGTCGAAAAAGGTATTGAAATCATTATTCCCGATAACACCTTGAAAGAGCGCAATATGATCTTGTATCAGGATCGGCGTTCCTCCCGAAAGGCGGTGGTGTAATGAACCACGCAAATTCCGGACTTGCACACGGCACAAGCGGTTCTCCGCAGCTTACGCTTGAAAACGGAGAAATGGCTGCTAAGGCTAAGGAGAACGAAGAAAAAGTTAAAAGCAATTATCAAGGCGACCGGACATACTCTGAATATGTAGATTTAGCCAGAGATCCTTCACAAGGTAATAAGGTGCTTCCACAAGGACGCAAGGAGAGGGATATAGGATTAGATCTTGAAAATCAAGGTGTACTCCATAAGATTATTCGTGATCCTCAAAAGGACAAAGGTGCAGAGTTTATCGATATTGTTACAGGAATTAAATGGGATGTAAAAAGCTTTGTATCACATCCAAAGGGAATTACATCAGCTCGAAAGGGTGCTTTCAAATTGTCAAAAGCTATAGCGAAAATCGAAAAAGAATTTGCTAATGGGCATAATGTCATCATTGATACTCGAAGATTGACGAAATTTGATAGAGAATCCTTGATAAAAGCTGTAAGGGACAAGAGTTATTCCGATAGGATAATTTGGTATCACAAGAAAGGAGAAAATAATGAATAAAAATCTCATTGAAACCTTTGCTAATCATTCAAAATGGCTTAGCTCTGAAGGGGAAAGCGGAGAGCAGCTCGTTCTCGAAAACATTAGCTCAGAAAAGCTGTCAAATGAACAATTGCAGCTTTTGACAGATTCTATTCTTACAGAATGTATATTTATTGATACCGAACTGAATGGTACGGATTTTTACCATACGCAGATGTACTCCTGTAAATTCGGAAATGTATTATTTAGTAAAGCACAATTTGTCAAAAGTGATATAAACGATACAGAATTTATTAAAGCCGGCTTTGAATGTGTTAAGTTCAGCAAAGCGGAGCTTTTTGACTGTGTTTTCAGTAAATGTTCATTCATTGATTCGTCTTTTGTCAATATCGGAATATGGAACACATCGTTTAATGAATGTTTGTTTGATAATATTGACTTTGAAAAAGCTTATCTTGAAAATATTATTATTTCTAATGTTAAATTCATCGATCCTATAAATCTTGATAAAGCAACAAAAATAGCTCTGAATATTGGTTCTGTTGAAAAACCTATCCTGCTAAGTCATGAAGAGTCGATTGATTGGATAAAAGATCATAGTATCTCGTAATGAAATCAATAAAAGCTGTTCGCCGATTAGATGACCATTCATAAGCTTATAATGACAAAAGTGGGAAATATTTTTCCGAAAGGAGGATCATTATGATAGCACACACGAAACCGATCCCGAATTGATCAAGGCGGTCGAAGCTCTCAGAAAGGAGAGAGAATAATGGACTACACCAAACTAAGCAAGGAGATCTCATATGCTCTCCGTCACGCTCCGTGGGAATATGAGCTGGAGCTTGACAGCGAAGGCTTTGTTACTGTTGAACAGCTCATTAATGCCATAAATGAAAACAGCAATTATGACAGACCGATAAATGTTAGTGACCTTGAGTATATTATCAAGAATTCCGATAAAATACGGCACGAGATCAAAGGTGACAGAATAAGGGCTTTATACGGTCATTCTATACCTATGCATATCTCCAAAGAGCCGATCGTCCCGCCTGATGTACTTTATCACGGAACAACACATAAAGCTCTTGAGGCTATTCTCAATGACGGATTGAGACCTATGGGCAGACAGTATGTTCATCTGTCTGTTGATACCGATACGGCAATTCAGGTGGGCAGGCGCAGAGATCCCGACTCTGTTATTCTGGTGATAAATTCGCATAAAGCATATGCCGACGGCGTCAGATTTTATAAAGGAAATGATAAAGTAGTTCTTGCCGATTTTATTTCTAATAATTATATCAAGCTCAATGTTTGAAGTAAGGTGTTTTATGACGGTGAAAAAATAATATGATCTGTTAAAGACCGCATGCTAAAGCAAATGTTGAAATTATGACAGTAACAGATGATACCAAAACCCTCCCCGTGTTATCCGCGGGGAGGGCGTCGTATATTTATTAAGCTATTATCCTCTTTCAAAGACGGGCATATATTCGATAGGTGCTGCGACCTTAACGGTCGTGCCGCCCGTGTATTTTTCACCGGTAGAGGTGAGAGTCCATACGCCCTCGGGGAGGTATACCTCTCTTTCAAACTGATTAAGGTTAAATATCGGGGCTACGAGGTACTTTTCGCCGAACATATACTGGTCGGTTAGCTCCCAACACTTAGCGTCGTCGGGGAACTCGTAGAACATCGTCCTGATAAGCGGCGAGCCGTTAGTGTGAGCCTCCTCGTACAGCTTCTTTATATAGTCGTGCATAGATATGCGGATATCGTAATAGTGACGCATTATCTTATAATTTTCCTCGCCGTAGCTCCAAAGCTCGTTGGGCTGACCGGTGTGCAGGTATCCGCCGCCCCAGTCGCGGTCGTCGAGCGGGGGAATGTTGTACGGGCCTCTGTCGCCGTGCATACGGAGCACCGCCGAGTATACCGCAAACTGGTACCATCTTATCAGCAGCTGCCTAAAGTCGGGGTCGTTTACGTCGTCGGTCATAAAGCCGCCGACATCGGTCGTCCACCACGGTATGCCCGCAAGTCCCATATTAAGCCCGCATTTGAGCTGGTCGGAGAACGCCTCAAAGGTCGAGGGCACGTCGCCCGACCATACGACGTTGCCGTACTTCTGCGAGCCTGCCCACGCGCACCTTAACAGATTGACCACGGGCTTGCCGAGCTTTGTCATCTCGTCATAGAATACGCGGCTGTACATCTGCGGGTACATATTGCTTACTTCAAGGGCTGGGCCTGCGGCGTATCTGTAATTCTCAAAATCATACACGCCGTAATCCGGCTCGGAGTTGTCCAGCCAGAACGCGTCTATGCCGAAGTCGTAATAATTCTTCTTGCAGACGTCCCAGACATACTTGCGGGTCTCGGGGTTGAATGGGTCTATCTCGACGCAGTCGCCCTGATAGTCGTAGGTCTGCTGAGCGCCGCGCTCGGTGCGGATAAGCAGACCCTTTTCCATCATCGGGTAGAAGTTCTCGCTCTTTCTGTCGACCGACGGCCATACCGACACTATTACCTTAATGCCCATGCTGTGCAGCTCGTCTACCATAGCCTTAGGGTCGGGCCAATACTTAGTGTCAAACTTCCAGTCGCCCTGAACCGTCCAGTGGAAGAAGTCGATAACTATCTGGTCTATCTTTATGCCCTCTTTTTGATACTGGCGGGCAACGGTCAGCACCTCGTCCTGAGTTCTGTATCTGAGCTTGCACTGCCACAGACCCATAAGGTCCTCGGGGAACATATCCGCGCGGCCTGTAGCCTCGGTGTAATTCTTAATTATTTCCTTAGGCGTATCGGCAACGGTTATGTAATAATCCATTTCGCGGGTCGAACGCGCTATCCACTCGGTGTAGTTGTTGCCGAAAGTAACACGACCCACCGCGGGATTGTTCCATAAAAAGCCGTAGCCCTCGGAGGATACCGCGAAAGGCACGGAGATCTGAGAATTGCGCTGAGCAAGCTCAAGTCCGCAGCCCTTAAGATCAAGGCAGCCGTCCTGATACTGTCCCATACCGAATATCTTTTCGCCCTTGTTAGGCTCAAATTTGACATTCAGCGAGTATTCGGTACCGCCGAAGATGCCTTTCCACTCGCGGTTTATCACCTTTAGGCAGCGGCTCTTTTGCGATAACGTTCCGTCGTACATACGAAAGTATTCGCGCAAAACGAGATTGTCGTCCTTGTAGAACGAGATAATCCCTACAAAATTGACAACAGCCTTTACTCTGCCGTTAGTGATAGAGGCTATCTCGCGCTTGTCGATGTCGCCGTTTCCCGCCCAGTGGTCGATAAGCTCGGTCTTGACTACGGGCTCGGTCTTTACGGGCGTTTCGGTAAGCGCCCAAAGGTTATCGGTAAATTTGCCGAGCATGGTGCTCCTTACTCTAAGCGAGTCCTTGCCCCATGCTTCAATTCGGAGCATTTCGCCGTTGTTATAGCATACTAACGCCCCGTTGTCGATTTCATATCTCATATAGACCTCCTGAAAAAATCGTAGAGTTTATGATAAGAATATTATACCATAAATTGCGGCTGACCCGTCAGACGCGGGCGGCGTAAGCCGTCGGGCGCAACGCGCCCAAATTAATGATACAATGTTCTTAACGTCCGACCGTGGTCGGACACGCGCGCGACTGCGTGCGAAATTCGCGTAAGCGAATTTGTTGTTAAGGTTATTATACCATAAATTGCGGCTGACCCGTCAGACGCGGGCGGCGTAAGCCGTCGGGCGCAACGCGCCCAAATTTATGATACAATGTTCTTAACGTCCGACCGTGGTCGGACACGCG
>CANQED010000004.1 GCA_947594425.1 uncultured Ruminiclostridium sp. | reverse complement strand
AGAGACAGGATTTTTACATAGAGAGGGCTTTCAAACAGCTGCGGGAACGTCTCTCTGTCGATCTTCTGAAAGCTCATCAGCGATCAGCCCCTTTCAGCTGCTGAAGCTGCTGCACAAAAGAGTCAAAGTTTATCAAGACTTTTCCTGCTCCTACAGTTATACAGGGCACCTTCCCTTGCTTGCAAAGTTGCCGCAATGCGTACTCGGAAAGCAATCCCGTTTTTGCTACCTGTCGAATTGTCATCATTTTAGGCAGATTCTGATATTCCTGCACCACGATCCCCCCCTATTTGCTCGATTATAGCAAGTAGCCGTTTGGCGTCCGCTGCGGAAAGCTCCTCGCGTAACATTCGCGTTAGTGTGGCTTCTGATACGCCGATAGCCTTAGCAACTTGCCAAAGTCTAACCCCCGCCTCCTTTGCATTGCTTCTGATTTCCTTGTTTGCAAATTGCATTTTTTCTATCCTCCTATTGACAAGTCGACGATTATTTGCTATAATGAAATCATCGTCGTCATATTCATTATAGCGAATTTATGCAGTTGTGCCGTATATCCACTATAAAAAATAGCGGCGAAATAAATAATCAATTTTTCGCTATAGCGAACGGAGGTATGTAAAATGACACATCTGACTACTGGCGAACGTGTGAAAGATTTAAGAAACGCGAAAGGTCTTACCCTGAAAGAACTGAGCTCGGCAATTCAATTAAAGACAGGGCAGTATATAGCGGTTAGCACCTTGAGCGATCTTGAGGCATACGGCGACGGCTGCAAGCCAAACAAAGAGCCGCGCTTGTCTACCGTCAAGGCGATTACAGATTATTTTGAAATATCCCTTGACTATTTGGCAGGGAACAGTGAAGTTAAATCGCCTAACATCAAGCTACAGGCAATACACAAAATGCTCGGATTAAGTGAAGAAGGAATAAAGAGACTGCAAGAGGCGAATGAACAAAGAATGTATTTCGTATTCTTGGCACTTGATGAGCTTTTAAAAGACGACAATCTTTACACCCTTGATAAAATAGGACAATACCTGACCATAGGCGACAAATATATTACAGAAAGAATAGACGGACAGCCCATAAAGCAAAAAACGCTATTCGCTGTCGAGTTGCAGCAATGCTTTGACGATATGCGACGCAAGGTGCAGGAAGAATTTAACGGAGGTGCTGAATAATGGCAAGTATTAAGAAGATTGAAGGGAAAACGGGGATCAGCTACAAAATCACGGTTTCATGTGGTTACGACATTAACGGGAAGAAAATCATTGAGACGGCGACATATAAGCCCGATCCCAGCTTAACGCCAAAGAAGATGGAAAAAGCGGCACAGGAATTCGCCAACGATTTTGAACGACAAGTGAAAAGCGGCGCTGCAATGGACGGGCGTAAAGTCACGCTTAAAGTATTTGCCGATAGGTGGATAGAAGAATACGCAAAGCCGAAGCTACAGGCGGGGACGGTCAAAAAGTACAGCGAAGAGCTAAACGACAAAATTCTCCCCGCGCTCGGGCACTTAAAGTTAGCAGAAATAAAGCCGCATACGGTCAACGCCTTTTTTCTCTCGCTTACAAAGGACGGAGCGCGGCGTGATGGTAAGTCGGGAGGCTATAGCAAGGGTAGTATAACGAAGACGCGGAACGTCCTGTCATCCGTTCTCCGTACCGCTACAGAATGGGAAGTGATTGACAGTAACCCCTGCGATAAAGTCAGGGTACAGGCAGAGGACGCTGCCGACAAGCTCAAATTTTTCACCCCCGATCAGGCAGTAGCTTTTCTCCAGTACATCGAACAGCCATATACAGTGCGTGTGGGAGGGCACACCCGCATTGATGATACAGGCATAGCCTACACTGTCGGTGATTATGAGATCACAAGGGAAATGCAGGAGCAAATTAAAGTTCTGTTCAATCTGGCAATCTATACCGGTTTAAGAAAAGGCGAACTGCTCGCGCTGAAATGGACTGATATCGATTTTAAAAATGATCTTGTACGGGTATCAAAGGCAGTAACAATCGTGGACGGAAAGCAAATCTGCAAAGCACCGAAGACGAAGACCTCACATCGCACAATTTCATTCCCTCATTTCCTCGCCAACCGCTTGAAGGCTTTACAGATTGCAGAGCTTAAGCGCCGTTTCCAGTTTGGAAAGGACTGGCAGGGGGAAGACTGGATTTTCATTCAGGACAACGGCAGAATGATGAGCTATTCAACCCCGTACGAAGCGCTACAAGACGCGATCAAAAGATACAACGACGGACGTAAGCCTTGCGATCAACTCCCCGCAATCCCGTTTCACGGTCTTCGCCATACATCGGCAACACTGTTGATTGCCTCCCAACAAGACATAAAGACAGTATCAAACAGACTCGGTCATGCTCAAACTTCGACTACTATGAACATATACGCACATGCCCTGCAAGAGAGTGACAGAAAGGCGTCTGACGTACTGGAAAACCTTCTCGCAAAAGAGGCATAAAAACAAAAAATCCCTCTCCAGTAGCCAAATAGTAGCTAAATAGCGCTTTGGAGAGGGATTTAATTATGTCTTAAAATGCAAAAAAGCCTTGAAAATCAAGGCTTTTTATTGGAGCTGATACCCAGATTCGAACTGGGGACCTCATCCTTACCAAGGATGCGCTCTACCGCCTGAGCCATATCAGCCTGACAGTTAAAAATTATACCATAAAAATTTTTAACTGTCAAGCTTTTTTTCTTATTTTTCAAAAAATAAATTTTTACGCGGCTCAGCTGCCGAATTTTGTCTTGACCGTGTTTATTTTTGAAAGGTCGGCCTGCTCGGTCTTGTACCAGCCCTTTTGTACCATTTTGCCGTAAATGTCGTCCTGCATACAAAGTGAGTCGTTCAGCGCGGTGTTGAACGTCTGATGAACGTTCTGCGTAGAGGACTCTATCGCCCCGTGCATATAAAGGTCGCATACGCCCTTTTCAAGCAGCAGGATATTTTCCATAAGATTTCTGTCGTCCATTTTCTTCCTCCTTAAAGCAAGCCGTAAAAGCTCTGAAATATCTGTTGGTGCTTTTGCTCCATCTGCTGGACGCACTTTTTAAGCTCGGCGTCCTGCAGGCCGTTTACCGTCTCCTGACACTTTGTCTGAAAGTACTTTTCGTGTCCGAGAGCGTCCTCGATATAAAGCAATTCTTTGCCCGTCATAATAAATTACCTCCCGTTTAATTTCGCAATATTTGCTTTAATATTATTAGCATAAAAGCACCTTATATTCATTAAGTATTTTTTTACTTTACAAATTTTTATTTGTGAATTATCATATTTTTTACACAAATAACTGTTACAATCATATCAGAAAGCAAGACGGGAGGGAAAATTATGTCCCATTTAAATACATTTAAGCGTAAAGAGCTGAAATTTGTCCTTGATAAAGAAAAGTACGAGCAGCTGCTCGCTCGGCTCGAGCCGCTTATGACTAAAGAAGAATACGGCGACGAAACGATATGCAACATCTACTTTGACAACGAGTCTGACGAGCTTATCCGCAACTCTCTCTTAAAGCCGTTATATAAAGAAAAGCTCAGGCTGCGCTGCTATGGCGTCCCAGACGACCAGAGCATAGCCTATGCCGAGATAAAGAAAAAATATAAGGGCATTGTCTACAAGCGGCGTGAGCATATGCCGTACGCCGAGGCGTACGAGTGGCTCGTACACGGCGCTAAGCCTAAGCACCCCTCGCAGGTCACAGACGAGATAGACTTTATGATAAAGCGTTACGGGCTAAAGCCGAAGATGGTCATATGCTATGACCGCTGCTCGTATTATGCAAAGGCCGACAGCGAGTTTAGACTTACTTTTGACAGCAATATCCGAAGCAGGACGACCGCGCTGGACTTAAGGGCGGGCTGCTTTGGACAGTCGCTGTTAAATCAGCCGTACAGGATAATGGAGCTTAAGACGGCGGGCGCGGTGCCTATGTGGATGACTGTGCTTATGTCTGAGTTAGGGATATATATCGGTTCTTTTTCTAAATACGGGAATATATATTCTACCGGTATTGGTATTACAAGACCGATTATTGAGAATAATGAAAGAGAGAGTAAAAAATGTTTTCAAGTGTCATTAGCAGCGCAGACGGACTGACCTTACAGTCCTGCCTAATTTGTATCGCGGCGTCGATAGGCTCGGGACTTCTTGCGGCGGCGGTGTATCGCCTTACTAACCGCCGCGCGTCCAAAAATATGATGGTATCGCTGATAGTATTGCCCGTTTTGGTGCAGGCGGTAATTATGCTGGTAAACGGCTCGGTAGGAGCGGGACTTGCGGTAATGGGAGCTTTCAGCCTGATAAGATTTCGCTCCGCTCCCGGCAATTCGCGCGACATCTGCTATATATTTTACGCTATGGGGCTCGGGCTTGCGGTCGGAATGGGGTATATCGGATTTGCGGCGATCCTCGCGGTATCGGTCGGAGCGGTGCTTGTTATCTTGGGATTTATCCCCGCGTTTTCGTCACCGTCGAGCTCTAAGCTGCTTAGAATTTCCATACCCGAGAACCTCGATTACTGCGGCTGCTTTGACGAGATATTCGGCGAATATTGCACTAAGGCGGAGCTTTTGCAGGCAAAGACCAGCGGTATGGGCACTATGTACGATCTAAAATACGAAATATGCCAGAAAGATACGCGCAAGGAAAAAGAAATGATAGACAAGCTGCGCTGCCGCAACGGCAATCTTCCCATATCCTGCGGCATAATGCCTACCTCTCCCGAGGAACTGTAAAAGGAGTAAGTATGAAAAGATTTAACGGATTTTTGGCGGTAATATGTTTAGCGGCACTAATGTGCGGCTGTACCGAAAAGACTGCCTCGGTCGTTTCGGGGGATGAAGCTTCTTCCGCTGCGGACAGCGTTTCTTCCGGTCAGGAAGCTTCCTCTCAACAGGAAAGCTCTTCCGGACAGGAAGCTTCTGCCGGGCAGGAAAGCGCCGACAGCGACGCTCCAGCCTCGTCGGGCGCAGCGGTATCCGCCGACTGTAAGATAACCTTCAGCGACAGCGCGGTTTCGGCCGAGGGCGGCGATATAAAAACGGATGGCGCCAAGGCGACCATATCCCGTGCGGGGACATACGAGATCATGGGCAATTGCTCGGACGGGCAGGTGATAGTAGACGCGGGCAAGGACGACAAGGTGACGATCATCCTTAACGGGCTTGACCTTACCTGCAAAAGCGGCGCGCCTATATATTGTATTAACGCCGATACCCTGACCGTTAGGCTTGCCGACGGCTCGAAAAATGCACTTGCCGACGGGGGCGATTATGTCTTGGAAAACGGCGAGGACGAGCCCGACGCGGCGCTCTTCAGCAAGGACGATACTGTTATCGAGGGCGGAGGAGAGCTGACTGTAACGGCAAACTATAAGGACGGGATAAAGTGCAAGGACACCCTTAAAATATCGGGCGGTAATATCACGGTAACATCAGCCGACGACGGAATAACGGGCAAGGACAGCCTCGAGATAAGCGGCGGCAGTATCACCGTCAAAAGCGGCGGCGACGGGCTTAAGTCCACAGAGGCTGACGACGAGACGCTCGGCTATATCACTCTTGACGGCGGCACATACAATATCGACGCGGACGGCGACGCCGTTCAGGCCGAGACTAAGCTTACCGTAAACGGAGGAGAATATACCGTAGTCACCGGAGGAGGGAGCGCCGAGGTAGAGTATACCGCGGGAGACGATTTCGGCGGCGGAAGATTTGGCAATTTTAACGGCGGCGGCAGAGCTCCGTTCGATTTTGACACAATGACCGACGACAGCGGCAATACAGCCGTAAGCACAAAGGGCTTTAAGGCGGGAGCGTCGGTCGAGATAAACGGCGGCACGTTTAATTTAGATACCGCCGACGACTCTTTGCACTCCGTTAATGTAGCAATTAACGGCGGTACGTTAGCTATATCGTCGGGCGACGACGCTTTGCACGCCGACGACGCTCTTACTATAAAAAGCGGAGATATAAATATAGCCACCTGCTATGAGGGAATAGAGGGTAAGACTATAGATATATCGGGCGGAAATATTTCACTTACGGCATACGACGACGGTCTTAACGCTGCGGGCGGCGACAACGGCGGTATGATGGGCTTTGGAAGCGAGGGCTCGAGCGATTATTATATGAATATCACAAGCGGCGACATAGTAGTAAACGCGTCGGGCGACGGCGTCGACTCTAACGGAGATATAAAGATGAGCGGCGGCTCGCTGATAATTTACGGACCTACCAACAGTGGAAACGGCGCGCTGGATTATCAGATGTCCTTTGACCTTACGGGCGGTACGCTTATCGCTTTGGGTGCGGTAGGCATGGCGCAGACCCCAAGCTCTTCGACCGCTCCGTGTATTATGATAAACGGCGATATCGCCGCCAACAGCGAGTTTAGCGTTAAGGACTCCGACGGCAACACCGTGCTCTCGACTGTCAGTGCTAAAAGTGCGCAGTGCGCGGTGATTTCTTCCCCCGAATTAAAAGAGGGAACAGAGTACACCGTGTACGCGGGAGAAAATGTGCTTAGCACCTTTACCGCCGCAAACGGCGTGACCGGCGGAACAACCGGAGGCTTTGGAGGCGGAGGAGGTCGCCCGGGCGGCGGCAGACCCGGTATGATGGGCTTTTAACAAAAATATCCCCCTTGCGGTTAATTTACTTAACGCAAGGGGGAATTTATATCGTCAATCTCCCGTAGAATCTCTCAGCACAAGACTGTGCGGCAGGGTATATAGATTGTGGTCGGGCTTTTGCGATTTTATATTCTCTATCAGCTTTTCGATAACGAGCTTACCTTGCGCATAGCAGGGCTGCTCTACTGTCGACAAATGCGGCACAAACATATTTGAATACTGGATATTATCAAATCCCATAAAGATGAGATCCTTGCCTATCCTGTACCCCTTTGCGAGGGCGTAGTTCATAGCGCCTATCGCTATTATATCCGATATGCAGAAGACAGCGGTCGGCGGGGAGGGCAGGCTCATAAGATATTCGCACCCGCGCATACCGTATTCGGTCTCGTACCCGCCGAAATATACATATTCTTCATTAAACGGTATATCGTTATCTTTAAGTGCGAGCTTATAGCCTATCTCGCGGTCTATGCTAGACTGGCTTCTTACCATGGTGGTGATAAGTCCTATGCGGCGGTGCCCCTTTTTGATAAGATAATTTACCGCGTCGCGCCCCGCTTTAACATTGTCTATCGTGACCGTAAGGACGTGGCAGTTGTCGAGCCTTTCGAGGCACATTGCTATATTGTGCTTTTCTCCGAGCTGATTTATAGTGTTAGCGTCAAGCTTAGGACCGAGCAAAACGGCGCCGTCTACCGCCCGAGAAAACAGCATACCTAACAGGTGCATCTCGTGAGAGGGGTCGTCGTGGGTAGAGGCTATCAGTACGTCGTACCCTTGAGCAAAGGCGGCGGCCTCCATTCCGCGTATAACGTCGGAATAAAAGCTCTGCTCGGTAGAGGCGATTATCGCGAGTATCCTGCGGGTCTCGCTCTTTCTTAGATCTCTGCCGAGAAAATTAGGGTTGTAGCCTAACTTATCTACGGCGGCGTTTACCGCGTTTACCGCTTCTTCGGATACGTTTGTCTTTTTATTGAGAACTCTTGATACAGTAGCTACCGATACGTTTGCCTCTCTTGCAACATCCTTGATAGTTATGCTCATTATACCACCTCTGCCGACTTTGTGCCGCCCCTTGACGGCCGATATTATACAAAAAAATTCTACATTATTATTATATAACCGTTACCGCTTTTTTTCAATGTGATTATTAAACAAAATATAATATTTTCTTTTATACATTACCACTAAAAAAGACGGTGTAAGCCTATAAAAACAGTAAATTCTGCATATAAATTTTTCAATGTAAAAAATTTCAAATAAAATTTTGATATTTTGTGCAAAAAATTACTTTACAAATCGTTAAAATTAAGTTACAATAATAATGTAAAGATGAGAATTTAGGTAAGTAATTGATGAACGGAGGCGTTGATATGAAAAAGAAGTCGGTTACAATGAGCGATATAGCCAAATCTATGGACGTCAGCACGGTGACCGTGTCAAAGGCGCTCGGCGATAAGGAGGGCGTAAGCGAAGAACTGCGTGAGCTTATTAAGCAAAAGGCGAGCGAAATGGGATATCGTTTCAGCTGTTCGTCCAAGACGGCGCAAGACGGCTTTTCTTTTAATATAAGCATAGTCGTGGCAAAGCGCTTTATCAATGACGCTAGCGCATTTTACTGGGTAATGTATCGGCATATTATAGAGCTTCTTCAAAGGCAGAATTATTACGGCATTCTCGACGTGGTCTCCGACAGCGACGCCGCGCACAAGGTCATGCCTAACTCCGTCACGGATAAAAAGACCGACGGCATTATCGTCCTCGGACAGCTTGACAATGCTTATGTAAATGAGCTTATTAAGCAGAATTTGCCGATAGTATTCCTTGACTTTTACAGCGGAGAGAACCGCACCGATACAATACTCTCGGACGGCTTTTTCGGCTCGTATATGATAACTAATTATCTTATCTCCTGCGGACATACCGAGATAGGCTTTCTCGGAAAGATAAGCGCGACCTCGAGCATTCTCGACCGCTATCTCGGATATTATAAGGCATTGCTCGAAAAAGGGCTGCCGCTCAGAGCCGACAGGGTGATCGACGACCGAGGAGAAAACGGGTTTATATATCGCACCTTTGCGCTTCCCGACGATATGCCGACGGCTTTTGTCTGCAATTGTGACGAGGCGGCTTATGCTCTGATAAATCAGCTTAAAAACGCGGGGTATTCCGTACCTGACGATATATCTGTAGTAGGTTATGACAATCATATATATTCTACGATATCCACCCCGAGAATTACCACCGTAGACGTAGACAGCAAGCTTATGAGCAGCGAGGCGGTAGACACTATCATAAGAAAGATACGGGATAAAAATTATACCCGCGGCAGAAAGCTCGTAAACGGAAAGCTGATAATCCGCGACAGCGTTAAAAATCTTAAGCAGGGTCAATGATATGAAGATAATCGATACTCACGCGCATTATGACGACGAAAAATTTGATGTAGACCGCGACTTGCTGATAAAGACTATGTTCGATACCGATATAGCGGCTATAATAAATATAGGGTGCAGCATTTCGCGCAGCGAAAGGTCGGTACAGCTTGCTAATACTTATCCCAATATGTTCGCGGCAGTAGGCGTTCACCCCGAAGAAATATACGACCTGCCTAATGATTACCTCGATATTTTGCGCTCGCTCGCTAAGGACGAAAAAACCGTCGCTATAGGCGAAATAGGGCTTGACTATCACTATGACGAATACGACCGCGAAAGGCAGATAAAGGTATTCACTGAGCAGCTCGAGCTTGCCAAAGAGCTTGATATGCCCGTGATAATACATTCGCGTGACGCTACAGAGGATACTATGGATATCCTGCGCAGGACAAGACCTAAGAAGGCGGTTATGCACTGCTTTTCGGGCAGTGCCGAAACCGCACGCGAGATAATAGATATGGGGCTGTATATCAGCTTTACGGGCGTGCTTACCTTTAAAAATGCGAAAAAGGCGGTCGCGGCGTGCGAGGCGGTGCCGCTCGACAGGCTTTTCTTAGAGACCGACTGCCCGTATATGGCTCCGACCCCTCATAGGGGCGAGCGCTGTATAAGCTCTATGGTAAAGTATACCGCGGCGAGACTTGCCGAGATAAAAGGGATAACTATAGATGAGGCGATAGCCGCCTGCAATGAAAACGCTATAAAATTCTTCGGGCTAAATATCACTTGACAGCAATACGGTTTTATGATATATTAATTTTATCAACCGCGAAAGGAGAACGCTCCGCGTTTCGGAGCATTATCATAAATATGGAATCTGACGGACGAAAACGCAAAAAGGTACGACGAGCTCTGCTGTCTCCGCTTATTTTGCTTAATAAGGGGCTTGACAAGCTGCTGTCAAAGGCGTTGGGAGAGGAATATCTCGGGGACGACGTCACCGAGGACGACATTATCTCCATGGTCGACGCGGGGAGCGAATACGGCAGCGTTAATGACGAATCCGCACAGATGATAAATAACGTATTTGAGTTCGGCGGCTTAGACGCGTCGGACGTTATGACCCACAGAAAAAATATAGTCGGCGTAGAAGCCGCCGCGTCGCTTGACGATATTGTGTATATCGCGCTTGACGAGGGCTTTTCGAGAATACCTGTCTACCGTGACAGCATAGACGATATAATAGGGATAATTATCGTAAAGGATCTGTTGTGCCTTGTCGGAAGCAACGACACCGACAAGCTGACTATAAACGACTTTTTGCGCGAGGCGGTATATGTGCCGCAGTCCTGCGCCTGCTCGGACGTGTTTAAGCTGCTCACCACGCAAAAAAGCGGTATGGCGGTAGTTGTGGACGAATACGGCGGAACCGCGGGCATTATCACCGTAGAGGATATAATAGAGTCTATAATGGGCGATATAGAGGACGAGTACGACGAGGAGCACGAGCTTATCAGAAAGCGCGCCGACGGCGTTTATGAGGTCGACGGCGAGGCGGACCCCGACGATGTGCTCGAGCTGTTCGGTTATGAGCTTGAAGAGGATCACGAGTACGACACTATCGCGGGCTTTGTCACCGACCTTATCGGGCATATCCCCGAGGAGGACGAAAAGCCGCCTAAGGTGTTTTATAAGGATATAGTTTTTACCGTAAAAGAAGTAAAGGATAACTGTATATCTAAGCTTATCGTCCGCCCCGCGACAGAGGGCGAGAAAAGGTCAAGCAAGCCGTCCGATGAATAATTTGCCGCTTGACAATACGAACTTTTTATGATAAAATTTAGATGTAAAGGTGAGATGCGGGGTATCCTACGTCGAACCGTGATAATTTAAAGCTGTACTGACTTCAAAGGCATACTGAGAAGAAAGGCGCGCCATATTAGATAAGAAGTATCTCCGCGCCTTTTGGTGCGGAATTTATTTTTTAAGGAGGCGTTTATTGTGGAGGAAACCGAAACAAGAGTTGCGCTTATCGGTATAGTGGTATCGGATAAGGACAGCGTACAGCGGTTAAACGAGCTTTTGCACGACTGCGGGCAGTATATTATCGGCAGAATGGGCGTCCCGTACGAAAAGGCGGGGGTATCGATAATAAGCGTCGCTATAGACGCTCCGCAGGACGTTATCAGCACCCTGTCCGGAAAGCTCGGCGCGCTAAGCGGCGTGTCCGCTAAGACCTTGTATCAAAAAATGCCCGACGATACTAAAAAAATATGAAAGGAAACAAGTATTATGTACAAGTACGACCCTAAATCCCTCAAGGCGGAGGAATTTATCAACCACGAGGAAATTATGGAGACCCTCGCATACGCGGAGGAGAATAAGCACAACGAAAAGCTTATCAGCGAGATAATAGAAAAGGCAAAGCAGCGCAAAGGGCTGCCGCACCGTGAGGCTTTGGTACTGCTCGACTGCGATATCCCCGAAAAGAACGAGGAGATATACGCGCTCGCAGAGCAGATAAAAAAGGACTTTTACGGCAACAGGATAGTTATGTTTGCGCCGCTGTACCTGTCTAATTATTGCGTTAACGGCTGTCTATACTGTCCGTATCACGCGAAAAATAAGCATATCTGTCGCAAAAAGCTCACTCAGGACGAGATACGCGCCGAGGTAACTGCACTGCAGGATATGGGGCATAAGCGCCTTGCTATCGAGGCGGGCGAGGATCCCGTAAATAACCCGCTTGAGTACATTCTCGAGAGCATAAATACTATATACTCTATAAAGCATAAGAACGGGGCTATCCGCCGCGTTAATGTCAATATAGCGGCTACCACGGTAGAAAATTATCGCAAGCTGAAAGAGGCGGGTATAGGCACATATATTCTGTTTCAGGAGACCTATCATAAGGAGAGTTACGAGCGTCTGCACCCCACGGGACCTAAGCACAATTACGCTTATCATACCGAGGCAATGGACAGGGCTATGGAGGGCGGCATAGACGATGTAGGCATAGGCGCGCTGTTCGGGCTGGAGCTTTACAGATACGAGTTTGCGGGGTTGCTTATGCACGCGGAGCACCTTGAGGCTGTGCATGGCGTAGGACCGCATACCATTTCCGTACCGAGGGTGAGAAGAGCGGACGATATCGACCCCGACGCCTTTGACAACGGGATAACCGACGATACCTTTGCTAAGATAGTAGCCTGTCTCAGAATATGCGTTCCGTACACGGGGCTGATAGTTTCTACCCGCGAAAGTCAAAAATCCCGCGAACGCGTGCTTAAGCTCGGTATATCGCAGATAAGCGGCGGCTCGCGTACA
Source organism: uncultured Ruminiclostridium sp. (assembly GCA_947594425.1). Classification (GTDB taxonomy): domain Bacteria; phylum Bacillota; class Clostridia; order Oscillospirales; family Ruminococcaceae; genus Ruminiclostridium_E. Next base: position 178,038 of record CANQED010000004.1, on the reverse strand, counting down.
AGCGTAGGCGGCTATGCCGAACCCGAGCCCGAGGAAGAGAACTCCGCGCAGTTTGACGTCTCGGATAACCGCACCCTTGACGAGGTGGTAAACTGGCTTATGAAGCTCGGATATATCCCGTCGTTTTGCACCGCATGCTATAGAGAGGGGAGAACAGGCGACCGCTTTATGAGCTTATGCAAGGCGGGGCAGATACAAAACTGCTGCCACCCCAACGCGCTAATGACCTTAAAAGAATATATCGAGGACTATGCGTCGCCCGAGACCAAAGAAATAGGGGAGAAGCTTATCGAAAAAGAGCTGCTTAACATCCCCAAGGAAAAAGTCCGCAATATCGCAAGAGAGTATATTGAGAACATTCACAGCGGACAGAGGGATTTCAGATTTTGATAAAGGAGATAATATGAGCCTTAATTCCACGCCAAGCTCCGAAAGGATACATATAGGTATCTTCGGCAGGCGCAATGCGGGAAAATCGAGCCTGATAAACGCCCTTACGGGGCAGGATCTCGCGGTAGTATCGGATATAGCGGGGACTACCACCGACCCCGTGTCTAAGGCAATGGAGCTTTTGCCGCTCGGACCGGTGCTTATTACCGACACTGCGGGGATAGACGACGAGGGCGAGCTCGGCGGGCTGAGAGTGGATAAGAGCCGCCGCGTGCTTTTCTCCACCGATATAGCTTTAGTGGTCATAGATCCCGCTTTAGGTGAACAAAGCTATGACAAGGAGCTAATAGCCGAGCTTGACAAGCAGAAGATACCGTTTATACGCGTATATAATAAGAGCGACCTTTTGGACAATGTGCCCGAGAGCACAGACACGGATATATATGTAAGCGCCCTCAGCGGGAAAAATATATATGAGCTAAAAGAGCTTATCGCAAAGCGGCTCGGCACTAAAGACGACGGCAGGCGCATATGCGGCGATTTGCTCTCCCCGTCGGATATTGTGGTATTAGTCGTTCCTATCGACAGCGCCGCGCCTAAGGGCAGGCTTATCCTGCCGCAGCAGCAGACGATAAGGGATATACTCGAGGCAAACGCCATTGCCGCCGTATGCAAGGAGAGCGAGGTATGCGACACCTTGTCCTCGCTTAAAAAAAAGCCCAGACTTGTTATAACCGACAGTCAGGCTTTTGCAAAAGTGTCAAAGGACGTACCCGAGGATATACCGCTGACGTCGTTTTCTATTCTTTTTGCGCGGTATAAGGGCGGGCTTAGCTCGGCTGTGAGCGGCGTTACCGCTCTTGACAGGCTGAGCGACGGGGATACTGTGCTTATTTCCGAGGGCTGCACCCACCACCGCCAATGCGACGACATCGGCACGGTAAAGCTGCCGCGCTGGATAAGAGAATACACCGGCAAGGAGCTCAACTTTGAATTTACCTCGGGCGGCGAATTTCCGCGCGAGCTGAAAAAGTACGCCATGATAATCCACTGCGGCGGCTGTATGCTAAACGAGCGCGAGATGAAATACCGCACCGCCTGCGCCGCCGACGCGGGTGTGCCCATGACAAATTACGGCATATGTATCGCATACATAAACGGCGTATTAAAGCGCTGCGTACAGCCGTTTGAGGATATACGTTCTCTTTTAGACTGATATATGAACAAAAAGGAAAACATTTTATGGCAAAAGAGCTAAAGACAAACGCTATGCGTATTCTTGATAAGCTGAAGATAAATTATACGCTAAACACATATGAGTGTGATGAGTTTACCGACGGCGTATCCGTGGCGGATATGCTCGGTCAGCCACACGAAAGCACTTTTAAAACTCTCGTCGCGGTAGGAAAGTCGAAAAGCTACTACGTATTTGTTATCCCCGTCGCGATGGAGCTCGATTTAAAAAAGGCCGCCGCGTCTGTCGGCGAAAAATCCGTCGAGCTGCTCCATGTAAAGGATATAAACGCCGTTACGGGATATATACGAGGCGGCTGCACACCTATCGGTATGAAAAAGAAATACCCCACGGTGTTCCATTCGACGCTTAAAGACCATCAAACAGTCATTATCAGCGGGGGCAGGCTCGGCACGCAGATATTTATTTCGCCCGACGACCTTATCAAAGCGACGGACGGTATTGTCAAGGATATAGCAATTTAAAGGCATACGGGAGCCTAACCTGCGGCTCCCGTATACTTATCATAAAAGCAACCGTACCGCCGCGCCTGCGGCTATCCACGCGGTCATATCCGCAGCGAGAGCCGAGGGCAGGGCGTGACGGGTGTTTTTTATTTTTACCGCGCCAAAATACACCGCCAGCGTGTAAAAGGTCGTTTCGCTCGAGCCCATGACCGTCGACGCGACCCGCCCGATAAAGCTGTCCGGACCGTATTGCGCGATAATGTCCGAATATACCGCGAGCGCTCCGCTCCCCGACAGCGGGCGGACGAATATAAGCGAGGTGCATTCTTTAGGAAAGCCGAAAAATTCCGTAATCGGGGAGAATAATTCGCTAAGCATATCTATCCCGCCCGACGCCTTGAACATACCTATACAGGTCATAAGGCAGATAAGCGCGGGGAGTATGTCCGCCGTGGTTTTAAGCCCCTGCGACGCGCCCTCGATAAAGCTGTCAAATATATTCAGCTTATGTACCAGTCCGTAAAACAGTATCACAAGGATGATCGACGGTATCAACAGATCGGTCAGGTTCAAGTTATTCACCCCTTTGTACTCTGCTTTTTTCGCCTTAAGAGCCTGCCGAGTAATTTCGCGGTGATTAGCGATACGGTCAGTGCGACTACCGATACTATCCATACCGCAGGCAGGATATCAAGCGGCGAATTGCTCCCCGCGTTTACTCTTATCGCCGTTACCGAGGCGGGGAATAGCTGGAGCGACGCGGTGTTCATCACCGTAAATATCACCATATTGTCGGTAGCGGTGTCCGTTGCGCCCTCCTCGGCCTTTAGCTCCTGCATAGCCTTTATGCCGAGCGGGGTGGCGGCGTTTGCAAGCCCGAGCAGATTAGATACCAAATTTAACAGTATATACCCCATTGCCTTGCCCGCGCAGTCTATCCCGCGAAACAACCTTTTAAGCAGGGGAGAAAGCAGCCGTGCGAGCTTTGCCACAAGCCCCGACTTTTCCGCGATGTTCATAATTCCGCTCCAAAAGCAGATTGTCCCGCAAAGGCTAATAGCGAGAGTTACGGCCGCGGTGCATTCGGTCAACACCGCCTCGGACACCTCGGAGGTCTTGCCGTTTATGATACCGAGAATAACCGCGGCAAGGGGTATTAAAAAGAAGAAGAATTTCAAATTTTAACCTCTCCTTTCATAAATTTATATAAATATTTGCAATTTTTTTGTATTTAATATTTCATTTTAAATTTTTCGCTTACATATAATGTAAATTTTTATATTGAATTTCCACAAAATATTTATGACATTTTGTGCAAAAAGTAGAAAATTTGCTGTAAAAAATTGCATATTATTAAACCGATTTTGATAGAACATATAAAATCTACATATTTAGTAAATTTTGACTGTTAATATGTCGTTAATATCGACAATTTATTTAATGTTCAATGAGTATTTTAACAACCTGTAAATTTATTTAAAAAAATTAAAGAATATTAGGTGATTTGACAAATTAACTTTATTTTGGTAAAATAAATATAAGCACAGAGAGCTGAAAGACAGTCGGTTTTTACAGGTGTATTTTGCCGTTACATCTCAAACATCGTGGCAATACGCGAGTATCAGCCCGCGGTGATTTGTGTAAGGAGAATAATCTGTTAAGCTGACACCTCTTATTTTATGTTTGAGGTGATTTTGCTGTTGCATTGTGTAGGACACAAGCGATAAAGTTATTGTCGGTTGGTATGCGTCTGTGCTTTAGCCGAATAGTTGACGGACTATCGGGAAAGAAAAATATATGCGTATATTTGGCGCACGGAAAGGCTGGTATTTCTATGAAATCAACTGGAATAGTAAGAAAGGTAGACGAGCTTGGTCGCATAGTTTTGCCGATAGAGCTCAGAAGAACTCTTGATATTGACATCAAGGATTCAATTGAAATCTATGTTGAGGACGACAAGATTATTCTGAAAAAGTATGTTCCCGCTTGTTATTTTTGCAATAACGCAAGCGACCTTCAGCATTATAAAGGAAAGAGCATCTGCCTCGAATGTCTTGAAGAGCTTAAAAAGCTTGGCTAAATTACATAAAATCGCCGCTTAGGGGAAACGGCGTGATAATTAAATCAGCAGTAAGGTAGATAGTATAAAACAATAAAAGCAGGCGAGAGATCGTCTGCTTTTTTGTATTTAAAATTGCGCTTTAAAACTCGTCCGACAGATAAATCGGAAATTATATCACTGTGGGAGTTCGCTTTCATTCGCAGGTGTTGCCTCAAGCTCCGTATTCAAATTATTCCAATACGCACCAATATCCGCACTTGTGAAATATTCAAAGCTGCCTGTTACCGATTTTAAATTGCCGTTCTTGACACCATTGCAGACGTAAGTCAATTCGTAGTTTGTTCCGTCTGAAAGGTTAAATCTAAAGCCGGTCACATCTGCTCCTGCGGTTTCCTCGACCTTTTTGTCTTCTAACGATAAACCCTCGAACATTTCATATAGGGCGCTTATATCGCTTTCAGTAGTGACTACTTTCTTTTCCGCCGATACAGGCACTCCCTCATAGTGATACATTTCAATATTTTCAACATCTCCGACCTCAAAAGGGAAATCGATATTAACCGTTTTTTCACTGCAACCCACCAGACCCACAAATAAAACCATCGAAAAAATCAAAGCGATTGTTTTTTTCATATCATCATTCTCCTTTTCAAATCTCGCAATATCACATTTCCCGCCATATTGTCATACCGTTTTATGCGGTATTTTATAATAAAAAATGACGGAGAATAAATGCCGCTCCGTCATTTTGTTTTTACTTGTTGAGTGCGTCTGTGATATCGTCTATCTTATCGGCGGCAGCCTCAGCGATATCCTCGACCTTTTCTTCCGCTTCCTCGGCTGCGTCCTTTACAGCGTCTGCGGCGTCCTCAGCCTTCTCGGCTGCCTCGTCAAGTACCTCGTCGTCCTCATCAAAGAAAGTATCAAAGTCCTCTTCGCTCTCCATGATATCGTCAAACTTGTCGTACTCTTGCTCTTTATCTGCTTTCTTCTTAAAATAAAGACCTGCTGCGGCAACAGCTCCGAGTACAGCAAGAGTACCTATGGCAAAACCTGTAAATGCCTTCATAGTTTATATCCATCCTTCCTTTACGGTGATACCGTTATCCTTTTCGGTGAATACACCGAAGTCTATATCTATTATACATAATATTCTTTGCGATTTCAAGTCTAATTATCAATATTGAGCATATTTAACAAAAAATTTATAAATTTCCTGTTACATTCATCAATAGACTTAACGCGGTTATAGGCGCGGTCTCGCACCTAAGTATTCTTTCGCCGAGAGAGGTCAAAATAAGACCGTGCTCTTTGGCAAATTCCGCCTCCTCGGGTTCAAAGCCGCCCTCGCTGCCGATAAATACCGATATTTTCTTTTTTGAAAACTTAAGCGTGTTAAACTTTGCGCCGCCGCATTCGTAAAACATCAGCTTGTCCTCGTCGTCGCCCAAGGCGCACACCGCGTCCTTAAATCCGACGGTCGGCATTATCTGCGGCACTTTGCCGCGTCCGCACTGCTTTGCGGCCTCGTATGCTATCCTTTGCAGCCTGACAAGCTTTTTCGCCGAGGCCTTATCGTCGGGGCGTGAAACGCAGCGCTTGGATAAAAAGGGGACTACCCTCGCCGCGCCGAGCTCGGTGGCCTTTTGCACGATAAAATCGAGCTTGTCGGACTTGGGCAGGGCTTGATATAGCGTCACCTCGACCGACGGCTCGGCGGCGTTTGCTCTGCTTTCGTTTATGATAAACCGCGAGGTATCTGCGCCGCACTCGGCGAGCGAGCACAAATAGTCGGTGCCTTTGCCGTCGCATATGACCGCCTTATCTCCTACCCGCATTCTTAAAACGGAGGACAGGTGCTTTGAGTCCTCTTTGCCGACGAAGATCTCATTATCCGATATATTGTCCGAGAAAAAGCGGGGAAGCCGCCATCTTTCGATATCATTGCTCATGTTAGCCCTCAGCTCCTCATGCTGTTTTCAAACATCTTTTCCGTCATAGCTTTAATGCCGCTGTTGTCGGGGTCGTTTAGCATAGGATCGTCCTTTAACAGCTTTTGCGCCGCGTTTTTGGTCTCCTCGAGGATATCAAGGTCGGCATACAGATCCGCTATTTTAAGCGCGGGGAGACCGTGCTGCCTGTTTCCGAAATAGTCGCCCGGACCTCTAAGCTTAAGATCCTCGTTTGCTATCTCAAATCCGTCGGTGGTGCGCACCATAGTGTCTATCCTCGCCTTGGTAAATTCGCTTTTGCTGTCGGTTACGAGGATACAGTGCGACTGCTCCTTGCCGCGCCCGACGCGCCCTCTCAGCTGGTGCAGCTGCGAAAGCCCGAACTGCTCGGCGTTTTCGATTATCATTACGACCGCGTTAGGTACGTCGACTCCGACCTCTATAACGGTAGTTGACACAAGGACAGCTATTTCGCCGTTTTTAAACGCGCGCATGACCTCGTCTTTTTCGCTTTGCCGCATTTTTCCGTGAAGAAGTCCTATCGGCAGATTCTTTAGGCAGGTGGTTTTCAGCATATCGATATAATGCACCGCGCTCGCTTTCTCGCTGATACCCTCTTCTACAAGCGGGCAGACGATATAAGACTGAAAGCCTCTTTGTGCATATTTTAATATAAACCTGTACAGCCTCTCGTGAAAGCTGCCGTCCACCCCGTAGGTCTTTACGGGCAGTCTGCCCTTAGGCATTTCGTCAAGTATAGAAATATCAAGGTCGCCGTATATCATCATACCGAGCGTCCTCGGTATAGGGGTCGCCGACATAAAAAGCGTATGCGGGTCTTTTCCTTTTTGCGAAAGCGCCGCGCGCTGACCCACGCCAAAGCGGTGCTGCTCGTCTGTGATAACCAGCCCGAGCGAGGAAAAGCGTGTGCTCTTTTGTATCAGCGCCTGCGTTCCTACCGCTATATCGACCGTGCCGTCGGCAATTCTACCGCGTATCTCCTTTTTCTCCGCTGCGCTCATAGAGCCCGTCAGCAGCTCGATCTTTACCCCGAGCGGTTCGAGAAAGCTTTTCAGCGTCTGATAATGCTGAGCCGCCAATATTTCCGTAGGAGCCATAAGCGTCGACTGCATACCGTTGAGATATGCAAAATAGCACGCCCCCGCCGCCACGGCGGTCTTACCCGAGCCGACGTCGCCTTGCAGCAGTCTGCTCATAGGCGATACGCCGCACATATCCGCACAGCACTCGCTTATGGCGCGCTTTTGCGCACCCGTAAGCTCAAAGGGCAGGGAAGAGTAATACGCCGAAATGTCCTTTTGCACCATTTGCGCCGAAGTAAGCGTCCTGCGGCGGTTCCTCATCGATTTTAGCCCTATTTGCAGCAAAAAAAGCTCCTCAAAGGTCAGTCGGCGCTTAGCGGTATCATATTCTTCTTTACTTTTCGGAAAGTGTATCATCCTAAGCGAGTCCGCAAAGCCCGCAAGGCGGTGCTCCGCGAGAAAATTCTCGCTAAGCGGCTCGGTAAAGCTGAACTGCTCCAGTGCGTTCTTCACGCAGGAGGATATGATATTATGCGACAGCCCTTGCGTAAGACTATATCTTGCCATAAGGATATGTGAGCTTTTTGCGGGGACGAATATCGGGCTGTTCATCTCTCGGCGGATAAAATTGCCGCCGATTTTGCCGTAAAAACAATATTCCTCTCCGACTGTCAGCCGCTGAAAGGAATATGCGGTATTGAAGAATGTTATCAGCATATCGCCCGTATTGTCGCTCACTATAGCTTTAAATATGCTTATCTTCCCGTAATACGGGCTTAGCTTTTGAACGACGCGCGCCTTGACGACGCAGTATTCGTCCTGCTCGGCGTCGGCGACGGTCACGGTATTGTTAAAATCGATATATCCTCTCGGATAATATACCGCAAGGTCATAGGCCGTATGTATGCCGAGCTTTGCGAGCAGCTTTGCGCGCTTTTCTCCAACGCCTTTGACATACACGGCGTCGGTGAGTGCGGGGTCTTTTTTTATCATATCACTCGACCGAAACAATATAGTAGTAGACTGGCTGACCGCCGTTTACTAAGGTTATCTCTATATCATCGTTAATTTTTGCTCTTAGCTGTTCGTAGGCTTTATTTGCCGTTTCGTCGGTCACGTCGCTGCCGTATATTACGGTGATATATGACGAGCCTGATTTTACAAGCTTTCTTGTAAGCTTGATCAGCGCCTTAGTTACGTCTCTTTCTACAAAGCTCAGCTTGCCGTTTTCCATAGCGAGTATCTCGCCCTTTTTGATCTCCTTGCCCTCAAAATCGCTGTCGCGCACCGCAAAGGTTATCGACCCCGAGCCGACAGAGTCGAGCGCCTTAGTCATAGCTACGCTGTTTTCATTTACATCCACGCTCTCATCATACGCGAGCATAGCGGTTATGCCCTGCGGTATCGAGCGCGACTGCAATACGATAACGTTTCTGTCGGCGAGCTTAACCGCCTGCTCCGCCGCCATAATTATATTTTTATTGTTGGGAAGCACAAACACGTTGTGCGCGGGTGTGGCGTTTATCGCCTCAAGGATATCCTCGGTAGAGGGGTTCATGGTCTGCCCGCCGCGTACTATTATATCTGCGCCTAAATTTTTAAACAGAGCCCCAAGTCCGCTGCCCGAGCATACCGCTACAAAGCCGAAATCCTTTTCGGGCTTTACGGGGGCGAGCTTATTCTCGCGGCGGCTTATTTCCTTGGCGGCGGCGTCCTTATTGCGCTCTTTCATATTCTCTATCTTCATATTAGTAAGCGTGCCGAGAGAAATGCCCTTTTCGAGTGCCTTGCCCGGGTGCTCGGTGTGGCAGTGTACCTTTATTATATCCCCGTCGTCTACCACCACTACGCTGTCGCCTATAGACTCGAGATAGGCTCTGAGCTTGACCGCGTCGGCGGAGCTGTCCTTTTTAGATACCGTATATTCGGTGCAGTAGATGTTTTCTATTTCTTCGCTGTATTCTTCGCCGACAGAGGATATAACGGTATCTTCCTTAGGCTTTTCCTCGGCGGCCTCTATCATAAGCCCGTTTCTTATTACCGACGCCATACCGGTAAGTATTATATAATAGCCCATACCGCCCGCGTCTACCACTCCCGCCTTTTTAAGTACGGGCAGCATCTCGGGGGTTTGGTCGAGCGTTTCTTTTGACGCGGTGAGCAATATCTCAAACAGCGTGTCAAAGTCCTCGGGCGCTGCCTCGGCGGCTTTTTCTTGAGCCACTCTCGCTACGGTCAGCATAGTGCCCTCGGTGGGCTTCATTACCGATTTATACGCCGACGCTACGCCCTTTGCAAGAGCCTCGATATAGTCGGCGGGGGTTATCTCACTTTTCCCGACGATACCCTTAGACAGCCCTCTGAAAAGCAGCGAAAGTATTACTCCCGAGTTGCCGCGCGCACCTCTCAGCATAGCGCCCGCGGCAGCTTTAGCCACCTGCTCGGCGCTGACGGTGTCTTTCATAGCCTTAAGCTCGGGGAGAGCGTTCTTTATCGTCATAGACATATTTGTCCCCGTATCTCCGTCGGGTACGGGAAATACGTTCAGCTCGTCTACGCTCTCGCGGTTATTTAGGATATTGTTAGCTCCGGAAATAATAGCGTCCCTTAATATCTTTCCGCTTATCAGCTGTTTGGTTTCTTCCATAATTATGATATGTCCTTTACGGACATTCTCCTTTCAAGGATTATTATACTTTTACCGAATCGACAAAAACATTTACCTTATCCACGGTCAGTCCCGTCTCGTCCTCGACCACATACCTGACCTTGTGGACTATGCTTTTTACGATAGTGGAAACATTAACGCCGTACATCACCGATATATGAAGGTCGATATACAGCTTGTTGTTTTTATATCTTACCGTTACGCCTTTTTCGGAGAGCACGGTCGATTTAGAGGCGAGCTTTTTGATAAAGGGGATAGGCACCTTTTCGATAAAGGTCTGCTTAACGTCTCCCGCGTTCATATCCACCACGCCGAAGCATTCGGTCACAGTCCCGCCGATAAGCGTGTAGAAAAACTGCTTTGAAAAATTGACTGTCCCGAGGTGATTTTTTATGTCTATCATAACTTTTCCTTTCTGCCTGATATGAAAATATCGGGCGGGAAATACTCTCTTAATTTATGATTATACTATATCCGCCCGCAAAATTCAAGAGTTTATCCAAAATTTTGAAAATTGTATGTCAATACAGCAATACCCCGTCGTTTACGGCTCGGCAGACAAATACGCGCGGATATTTTTCCGATAAACGCACACAAGCGATATTAGCCCGTACCATATTCTCAAACACTCCGTAAATAACGCTCCCGCTCCCGGTCAGCATAGACGCTTTAGCGCCCTGTGACAAAAGGTCGGCTTTTATTTTTTTGCAGACGGGGTCATTTTGCAGCCGCTCAAAGATATTATACAGCCTGTCGGACATATTAAACAGCCCGTTGTCTTTTAGCCCCGCGGTAAATTCTTCAAAGCCCTCGTTTGCCTTAATGGGTGCTGCGTCATATGCCGAGTACGCGTCTGCGGTAGAGGTATTGATATCGGGCTTTACACAGACAAAGCAGCCTTCCGCTTCGATATCCAACCTATCATAGTCTTTGCCGCTTATTACTGTGCCGCCGATAAGGCACAATGCGGTATCCGCCCCGACCTTATCGGATATATCGCACAATTTATCGAGTGAAAAGCGCGTGTTGAGCAGGTGATTTAGCGCGCGTATAACGCCCGCCGCGTCTACCGACGAGCCGCCCATTCCGCCCATAACGGGTACTCTCTTTTGTATCAATATGTTGATATCTGCGCCTGTCCCGGCCGCCTCGGTAAAAGCCTTAGCGGCTTTATACGCAGTGTTGCGGCTGTCGGTGGGGATATCGGGGTCGTCGCATGCGATCTTGCAGGAAAACCCCGCGCTCTTTTGGGCGGTGACAGTCACCGTGTCGGCAAGGCTCACGCTTTGCGTGACGTTATTCAGGCTGTGATAGCCGTTTGGCAGCCTGCCGGTTATATCGAGAAACAAATTCAGTTTAGCAAAGCATTGTGCGTTGACTGTCATTTGCGTATATCCTTGATAAACTTTTCCATTCGGTCTAGCGCGGTGTTTATATGCTCGAGCGAGTATGCGTAGGATATTCTTATATATCCTTCTCCGCTCTTGCCGAATGCGTCGCCCGGAACGACCGCCACTTTTTGCGTCTGTACTAACTTTTCGCAAAATTCCTGCGAGGTCATTCCCGTACTTTTTATCGACGGGAAGATATAAAACGCCCCCTCGGGTTCAAAGCATTCAAGACCGAGCTGCCTTACGCCGTTAACTATCAGCTTTCGGCGCATATCGTATTCGCCGCGCATATACTCTATGTCGCTTTCACACTCTCTCAGAGCGGTTATCGCGGCATACTGGCTGACAGTGGGCGAGGACATTATGGCGTACTGATGTATTTTCAGCATTTGCGTTATTATCTCTTTTGGCGCAGAGGCAAATCCGAGCCGCCATCCCGTCATAGCAAACGCCTTTGAAAAGCCGTTAATAACTATTGTTCTTTCTTCCATACCGTCTATCTCGGCTATGGATATATGTCTTTGCTTTCCGTAAGTAAGCTCGCTGTATATCTCGTCTGAGATGACCGCTATATTAGTGCCGCGCAGTACCGCCGCAATTTCTTCAAGCTCGGGCTTACGCATGACCGCGCCCGTCGGGTTGTTGGGGTAGGGGAGTACTAGCGCTTTTGTACGCGGGGTGATGTGCTCTTTAAGCGCTTTAGCGGTAAGCTTGAAATTATCCTCCGCTTTCGTCTCGATAGGTACCGCTATGCCGTTGGTCAGCTTTACTATAGGCGCATAGCATACAAAGCTCGGCTGAGGGATCAAGACCTCGTCGCCCGTGTCTATCATCGCCCTTAAGGCAAGGTCTATCGCCTCAGAGCCGCCTACGGTCACCACTATTTGATCCGTCGGGTCGTACCTTATATTCATTCGGCTGAAAAGATAATCCGAAATAGCGCCTCTAAGCTCTTGCAACCCCGCGTTGGCGGTATAATTAGTGCGCCCCTGCTCGAGGATATGCACAGCCTCCTTGCGGACCTTCCACGGGCTTTTAAAGTCGGGCTCGCCGACAGACAGCGATATCACGTCCTTTACCGACGCCGCTATGTCAAAAAATTTTCTTATCCCCGAAAATTCGAGCTCTTGGACTTTTTTCGATAAAATGCTGCTGTAATCCATCACGGAGACACCAGACTCCTTTCGTCTGTGTTCCTCGCAAACATTTTATCCTTTTCTTTGTACCTGTGCAGGATAAAATGCGTGGTAGTGCTGACAACTCCGTCGAGCGGCGCGAGCCGTTCGGTCACGAACATAGCGACCTCGCGCAGGTTTGCGCCCTTTATCGTTACCGAAAGGTCATACCCGCCGCTCATAAGATACACCGACGACACCTCGCGATATGCGGCGATATTTGCGGCAACATCATCATATCCGCAGTTTACCTGAGGCGATACCTTTACGTCGATAAGCGCGCAGACAAAATTCTTGTCCATTTTCTCATCATTAGTGATGGCGGTGTAACCTATGATTATGCCCTCTTCTTCAAGCTCCTCGATAAGCTTTTGCACCTCGTCGGGCGTCATATCGAGCATGACCGCTATGCGTTCATTGGATATGCGGGCGTCCTGACGTAAAATATTGACCAGCTTTTCTTTGTTGCTCATAACATTTGCTCCTTTATATTTTTACAAATTCGGGTTTTCTGTTTTTATAAAAGGCAAGGCTGTCAAAGCCGAGCCGTTTTGCCATCATAACGCACTCGCTTATTCCTTTCCCGAGATCGGCGGTGCGGTGCGCGTCCGAGCCTACGGTGAGTATCCTCCCGCCGAGCTCTTTATAAAGCGCGACATAATATTCGTCGGGCAGCGGCTTATTTATCTTCTGCCTAAGGCCGCTCGTGTTTATCTCTATGCCCATATCATTTTTTATAAGAGTGGAAAATATTTCTTTTATAATAGGCAAATATTTATCCATATCTATCTGTATTCCGTTTTCTCCCGTTATATATCTGAGCGGGTAGGTGAGGTGCCCGAGCACGTCAAATTCTCCCCACCGCGCCATTTGCAGAACTTCCTCAAAATACAGCCCCATCAGCATATCCGCGCTGACTTTGCTGTAATCTAGCAGGTAAAAGTCGTCCCATCCGTCGCACATATGAAGTGAGCCGATTATAAAGTCGTACTTGTAGCTGCTTAGCATACGCTCCGTTAGCTTCATATCCTGCAACGGCTGACCGAGCTCTATGCCGTAGCTCATATGTATCTTATCCGCGTATTTTTCCGCAAGGGCGGGGGTGATCTCGCTGCCCCTTTTTATCGGCTCTTCGTACAGATATTCCTCATCGTAGAATTTGTTTATCTCTAAATGGTCGGTGAGAGAATAGTACGTTATGCCTAGCTCGCACGCCCGCTTTACCATATCCTCGGGAGAATTTTCTCCGTCGGGGGAAAGATTAGAGTGATTGTGGCAGTCCATTATTATTTTTTCTTCCATAATATCGCCTTTCTTGTCCATATACTCTATTATTGTACCATAAAATGCGGTTTTTGTCTATGATATTTATGAAAAAAACGAGATTTTTTAGAAATTCAACAATTGCGGACGCTATTTTGTTTTATTTTTCTCGAAAACATAATGTATTATTTAATTCTATTATGTTAAATTTTCCACTGAAAACTGGTTCAAAATATGCCGACGCACAAACGCCGACGGAAGTCGAGCTTGTCATTTTGTATGACGAAAGAACGTATACCGTTAAAAGCAGCCAAAAAATCGACCGTCCGAAAGCTCGCGGCTAAGGCGTACTAGCCCAAAAAGCCAATCTTCCGGACGGTCGGGAAATAACAAATAAGAGATATGTCGTTCTTAAAATACAGAATATTATGGGAATTGACCGCAGTCGGTTCTTGCAAATATCAATGTACAACTATGACGTCACTTTACGGTAATTCTTGCGACCTTTCCCCACGGGGCGTAATGTTCTCGTTATTAAGCAGCCATAATACCGGGATACCGTTCGCGAGGTGCTCCTGAGGAAACGGCGCATACCCGTCGGTCAGGATAATAACGCACATCGGCGGACGGTCGGTCATATGCAGGTGGATATACTCGAAAATAATTTGAAAATCCGTTCCGCCGCCGGCAGGCTTTATCTTTTTTACGCCGCCAAAGCTTTCAAGCAAAAGCCCGTAAAATCCGTGATCGCATAGAATACGTATTCTCGACAACATCAGCCGCCTTATATATTCTCTCACCTTTTCCTCAGAAAGCGCCATGTGAGAGCCTCCCTTTAAACATCACCCTGCGGTTGTCAAATTCGGCATAGACTGTTTCGGCTTTCCCGTCGCAGTTGATCGAAATAATTATCTCCTCGTTCGCGTTTTCATCCTTAGTATAACAAGGATCGCAATACAGGAAAATAACGCCGTCTATCTCCCGAGCCGTCGGCAGATCCTGTAAGGTCGGTCGTTTGTTCTCACGCTGTTCGGTGTTTCTTGCCAATTGAGAACATACCACAACAGGTATCATTTTTTCCCGCGCCAAAGATTTTAGGGCGCTTATTACCTCATGTTGTCTTTGCGCGGGAGCTTTGCCGAAATTCGCAGCATTTCTGTTTTCGTCGTTATCTTTCAGCAGTTGAAAAAGCTGAAGATAATCGATCATCAGTATGCCGTCGTCTATTTCGTCCGCGGTAAAACGACCGTGATTATATATGCATGACGGCTCGTCGCATATATAGACGGGCATTTCGCTAATAACATACTGACAAATGGCGATAAGCTCCTTATCTTCGTATGTCAAAGCGCCGTTTCTTACGCTATTCTGACTGACGTCAACGATCTGTGAGAGAATTCTCATAACAAGCTGTTCGGCGGATTCTTCAAGGGATAAGAGATAGACGGGCTTACCTTTTGACGCGGCAATATTAACGGCGATCTGAGTCATAAGCGTCGTTTTTCCTATTCCCGGCCGACCGCCGATAATATACAGCTTTCCGGGCTCAAACGACAAGAGCCTGTCATCCAAAGCGGCGACGAACGCTGACAAAGAATGCTCAGGGTTGCGACTTTCTGCCGCAAGGGGTTCGTTTTCACAATGGAGCAGAAATTTTTCCCGCATAACCTTTTGAACAATTTTACCTATTTTCACAAAGCTTCCTATAGAGCTGTCCTGCATTGCGGCCATATTCATTCCTCCGTTTCAGATTTTGGTGTATTACCTTGTCGGTAACAAGCGCATTTGCATTACTGCTATCAATATGGTTGAAAAGTCCGGCGGCATACGCTTGGCGTATCGCATGGAGTTTGCTATCCTGCTTAGATCGTCCTTATGCGCCTTGGCATAGGCGGTCATTGAGGAGCAAAGGGCATACAGCGCGTCGGTATACCCGTCAAATCGCGGTATGCTCGAATTGCCGTACTTTATTGCTCTTCTATGTTCAAATTGCTTTGCAGCAGTACTTTCAACCGATTTAACTCTTCTTCTCGCTCACGCAGCTTTATCCGATTGGTTTCGTCGGGAAAATCTATCGCGTGCTGCAGAGTTTGCTGACGCCGTATTGTTTCGACCATAGATTCGGTGATCTTCTCTCGCGTTTTATTAAGCGACGTTATAAAATTTAACACTCTGCGCGCATTTCCGTGTGCGGAGCCGCCCATTTCCACCATATACTTTTCTCCCTCGTCACAAAGCAGGATGTACGGCTTTTTCTCGTTTTGCACTTCGGGCAGCGTGACTCTAAAGCAGAATGCCGTCAGATCTTTCGGCAGTTTTCTGTTTATGACAGAGCTCGGCGCCAGGCTTTCTGAGAGTTTGTCATATAAAACTTTCCTTTCATCTTTATACCCGAAAAGCTTATTTTGCGTAAACAAAGAAGCTCTTGAACGTCGGAAAAGAAATCGGTACTCTTTTTCCAATCTTTCAATTTCCGCTCGCATATCTTTGACAGCGGCTTTTTCTTTTGACTCGACGATACGCAGCGCCTTGACCTCGTTTTCGGTTTCGGCAAGCTGTTTCATAAGAGGCTCAGAAAGAGCGAGCGCTTTTACCTCGGCGTATGTAAGCACATTATCCTCTAAATCCGTAATAGAGAGCTGATATGAACTGCCCGACAAAAACTGTGAAATAAATTTCTGTTTTGTTTCTAAGATCTGCCAAGAGTACGAGTCGAAACTGCCCCGGGTGATATAGCGGTAGATCTGTACGCTTTCGTTCTCATTGCCGCGGCGGATGATACGTCCCTCTCGCTGTACCATATCGGCAGGACGCCACGGAACGTCGAGGTGATGAGCGGCAATAAGCTTGTCCTGAACGTTTACCCCGAGCCCTAACTTAAAGGTCGAGCCGATAAGCACGCACAGCTCTCCCTTTCGCATCCTGTCAAACAGCTTTTGTCTGCTTTTATCGGTCTCGGCGTCGTGGATATAGGCTATCTCGCTGTGAGCAATTCCCATACCGG
This sequence comes from uncultured Ruminiclostridium sp., assembly GCA_947594425.1. GTDB lineage: Bacteria > Bacillota > Clostridia > Oscillospirales > Ruminococcaceae > Ruminiclostridium_E. The sequence goes on along the minus strand of CANQED010000004.1, from coordinate 161,389 downwards.
TAAGCAGCCGCCTCATCTCATCCTGCTCAAACCGCTTAGAAGTATTCTTTTTACTCATGTGATACACTCCCCTTGACTGGATTATGTGGCTGAAGCAGCGACGTAATTTCTTTTGCAGTTTCCGTCTTTACCATAATGGACAGGCTTTCGTTGGTTCTGTCAAAGAGCTCAATTATACAAAGATCCGTAAGCGCTTTACATTCCACTCTTTCGATATTTTCCCTGCGGATCTCCTTTGCTTGAGAATATCCGTTTGTCAAAAGCAATTGAGCAATCGTATCTTTTCCGATTATAAGATATTTTTGGGACACATAGAGATCTGAAAAGACCGCTTCGGCAGAATAGACCTCCTGATAGTGCTTTACTGCTTCCTCTGCTAAATTCTCATCATACGTTTCACAAAGTAACGTTTCGGAAGCGGATTCTGTCTCGGCGGCGTAATTTTTTTCCGTTGAATAAGAGTATTCATGTATTGCAGTATCGCTTTCTTTTCTGCACGCCGAAAGAAGGAGAGATACGCACGTTACCGCTGTGCAGATCTTGATTAGATGTATTTTCATATCACAGACCTCCGTTCGTTTTATGCTAAGTATACAACAAACAATGCACCGAAAAAGGGACATTGCATGCTGTATAATGATCTCGGTGAATGAAGCAAAGCACAATGTTATTTGGGGAGAATAATTTATTTTATTTTGATTGCCGAAACCATCAATCGTCTCCATAAAATCGTTGACAGCGGAAATACCCGCAAATGCTTCAAACCGTTATAAAATATAAGTGAAGCCTTATATCACTTTAAAAAGGGAAGGATATTACTATGAAAAAAAGAACTTTTATTGCAGGTCTTGTATGCTCAATTCTGGCCTTGATGACAGCCTGTGAAAGCTCCGAACCGAAAAATGACGGCGCAACCTCGTCCGCCGCTTTTTCACAGAGTATGACCGAACAGCACAGCGTAAGCGATGATACGCAGAGTGTCAGTGATGCTCAGACATATGAGGATACGCTTCAGCCGATTCAGGATGAAAACGAAACGTATCAGGAACGGGTCATTGTTTCTTTTCAGGCGGTGGAGGGCGCCGTCATTTCCGATATGGAATATGACGAAAACGGATTTCCCGTTTCCTGCCAATATCATAAGAAATGCGAAGCCTGCGGTTATGTTTCGGACACCAACGGGCAGGCGAGAAGCAATCTCACGACAAGCTTTCACTGTAACGAATGCGGGAATGATCAGCGCGTGGGGATTGCAGCGATTTTTGACTGGGTTGATGTGATGGATTAAAAGAGCAAACAAAGCGGCTTTCGGGGCAGTGTTCCGAAAGCCGTTTTGCGCTATAGTCAAACTATTCCTTTATTTTTAATTTCTGCCAAAAACTCATATGTTATTTGTCGGACGGTATCCATCAATTTGTTTCGTGTTTCTTCGCAATCTTTCAGTATGTCGATCAAATTTATATGTATTATTTCCGACTCATAACATTTTTCTTTATTTTTATACGGTTTGACATCTTTCCAAGCAAAGAAGTTGTTTTTATCGATAATGCTTTTCATTGTGTTAGACATTTCGCAGTATATTGATTTGTGATTATCCGTTTGGCCGGAGTCTTCTTTATCCATTACTTCATAGAATCGCAACGAAAGATACGGTCCGCGACTATCGGTATCTATTCTCCAAAATACGGAGACATATTTTGAACTGTCGCAACTTTCCGGCTGCCATATCGTGGTTTGCGTCCATGGTCTTCCGCGGCTGGTACCGTGACGAACCTTGTAGAGCAGGCTTTTGTTGGGCCAAAACGTATCAGCAGGGAAGATATCCCTCATAAGCCAATACTGCGCAACATGATGTTTTGCAATTTTCCAATCCCAAAACGATCCATCAGAACCCTCATAATTTTTAAGCTCCTCATTAAAAAATTGCCAGTCACTTTTTAGCTTTGTCACATAAGAATCCAATATTTCGCTGTTACCCAAATACTTGCTTAATATTTTCAGAAAAACCTCGCTTGTAACAATCTTATTTGCCTCAACGCACTTGTCATTATCAAACATAAACCCTGTTTTTAAAAAGACGGTTTGTATTCTTTGAATGTTGTAAAACTCTTCTCCTTTTTTCGATTCATTTATTATTTGATTTAAACCTTTTTCATATCTTTGTATCTGCTCATCATGTTCGCTCGTTGTTGTCTTATCTTCAAGGATAACTGCGACGGAATTGTTTACAATAAACAACACGTCAATTTTAACGGGAATTTTTACTTTTTTGTCTTCACCGCTTTCATCGGGTATGGATACTCTTCTGCTGAATTGTCTGTAAATGCGTACGGATTCAATCTTATCGATATCTGTAAATTCATTCAGCAATTCGATGGACATCTCTCGTAATTTCGGATTAGAGGGGTCGTTAAACCAGTTCACACACCAACAAAGAAATGCGTCCTGCGATAACTCACTTGTCGCATAATCAAAAATGTTGTTGCTCATTGTATTACTTCTCTCCTATAAAATATTTTAAAATTAGTGAAATTTTTTTACCGATACTTTTCCACCCCTATTTCCAGTGACTGCCTGACAGCTTCCCGCAAAGATTCAGGCGATTTTATTTCCACAAAATCGATATACTGCATTGCCCAATGCTCCATAGCCTGAGGGCTTGCGGTGACGGTCGCCTCGATCATGCCCTCGTCAGGGCATTTCGCAAACCGCACGTTGTTACCGAACCAGTCCATGATCTGATCGACGATACCGACGTTAGCGATAAAAGTGATCCGCACCGGCTCGTCGGAATATAAGTACGGCAGAGAGGACGCGAGCTTTTTGTAATCAAAACCGTTTTCATATCCGGGGACTTCGGACAGCTTAGTTCCCACTTCCTCCGTCAGACGCATATTTGTGATCCTATCCAGCCGATGAAAGACCATATTTCCCCAATATTCGCTGTACGCCATCAGATAATACCGCTGATTGTGCAGCAGCATCTGATATGGCGTCACCACCTGATGAGATGATTTGTGCAGCTTTTTGTCAATTCCGATTTTGTTGTAATTATAGTCTATGCGGCAATTCTGCTCGATCGCCTCGTCGATTAACTCAATATTGTAAAAAAGCGCGGGATTTTCGGTCTTGCCCCAATCCCTGACCGAGTAGATATTTTTGACGCGGGAACGAAAATACTTGTTCGACAGCCCGCACAGCCTGTCGATAAGATCCGCCGAGTGCTTTGCGGTGATATGCTTGCTGCACAGTACGCCGTCGATAAGCAGATGAAGCTCAGAGTCCTCAAAATCCCGATAAACGAGATAACACCCTTCTCTTGTAGATTCGATTTCGGCGCCCGCTTCTTTCAGGAGCGAGAGATTTCGACTGATCGCCTTGCGCTCAATGCTTATCCCGTAATCATTTTGCAGATGCTGCGCGATTTCTTCCTGCGTCAACGGATGTTTATAGTCGCTGTGTTCCCACAAAATCTGCCATATACGCAGTAGTGCCAGCTTTTTCGGTTCAAAATTATCCATAATGCTTTCTCCTCTCCGATCGACAAACAGCATGTTATTATTTTCATAATATCATAATCTTATCATTATGTCAATGCTGCAGAGTACAGAAAGCGCATGCCGGCGCTGCGGATTTCGGCTTTTGCGGTTTTGACTGAGATCGGCAGAAAAAAGTTAGCATTCTATGTAGGCGAGCCCGTTTTCTTTTGCGTACCGTTTCCGCATAAGAGCCTTTCGGGGCGTGTATGGTCACCGGAAGATTGCCTTTCAGCTCGCCCGTATTAACGTCCGCGTTATGAAACGCGCCGCTGCATATCTCTTTCAGGTTGGCAGGCAGGGTGACGTCTTTCAGACTTGTGCAAATAGCAAAGGCTATTTCTCCGATTGCGGTCACGCCCTCCGGCAGGACAATTTCTTCATTATAATATCAGCTCGACGCCGACTTGTCATTTGCGGTTTTCTATTAATGCTCGGATATTGTAAACATTATATCCGGATTTCGTCGGTGCATATTACGAATCATCGTAATTTCTTCCTCCGTATGCTCATTTGGGTGATGGTGAGGTCGTCGTGATTGTTCTGCCAAAGATTCTATACTGCCGTCCCGGCGGTTTTTCCAAAAGTAGATATATGAGCGGCTTTTATTGTACTTCCGACCGGCTCTGCTCACCCCCAAATTTTTCCGAATACTTCATTATGGATTGACGAAACCTCATATCTTGTGTTATACTGTTCATGAGAGATAGACTCCTTTCTGCTTGTGAATGGGTGTGGTAACTTTATTCTATCAGATTTTCGTCTATCTCTCAATCCTTTTTCCTATTTTTGTCCAATATCTATTGTAGCACTACAATGACGGGACAGGCAATCCGTATCATTCGAGCGATGTGATGAATTGGGAAAAAGGCGCTCTGCGAAATTTGCCGTATAGTTATGAATTGCTTACGGCTAAGCTCAAAGAAACCGATGCGATAGGCTTTGTCACGGAGGACGACACGGCTTATGTGACGGGGAGCGTTTTGGATAACGGCAATATTCTTTATGTAAGTATGCCTATCGGCACAGTGGGCGGGACAGTAGGGATCTTGCGAGTGCAGCTTGTGTGGGTTTCCGTCCTGTCGTTGATTTTGGGCTTTATCCTTGCGTGGATAATCTCAAATACTACACCGCCCGAAACAGAAAAAACAAGACCGTCGTTTCTGGGTTAGGTTTGTCTATCGCAAAAGAAATTTTAACCGCGCATAAGGCAAAATTCGGCGTTGACAGCTCGGACAACTGCACGTTTTGATTTGAACTGACTATCTGCTCCCATTGAGTAAGCACACTAAATACCCGTTTTCGGCGCTTTCCGCTGCGAAAACGATGCTCTTCGGCGCTCTTGTCTCCACTGCTTCCACACACTCCAAACCGCACTATGGTCGATAATGTGGTCGTAAAAACGCTCCTACGAAATCGACGGTTTGCCGTATAATCGTAGGAGCGTTTGCATTTTTTCTGTAAAGTCTACAGTTCCGTCTAATGCTCCATACTTAAATTTTATGAAAAAAATATATCATTTGCTATTGACAATCGCTAAATATTGGATTATAATAAACTTGTACACGAGAAAAGTAAAAAGTAAATTTATCAATTCTCACTGTATCGCGGTGAATATAATTGATTGTATTGTAGCTTAACGGCTCTCCTGTACATTTTGGAGAGCCGTTTTAATATTATCTTTATATACAAGGAGGCTCTAATATGGATGCAGCATTTTTGAGGAAAGCATTTGTTCTTATCGCAAAAGGGGTGATAGAAAAAGAACAACTATTGCAAAGTGATTCTACGCGGTATCCTTACAGCAAAACATTTCAGCATGGCATGAATATGTTCTTGGCTGCAAGCTATCAGGCCTGCAATGCGCAATACTCTGATGAATCGCATTTTCTTGCGCAATTTATAACCAAGCCTATCGCCGATTGGTTTTCCGGATGGGATCAAGATGTGATTGAAAAACTAAATCTTACTGAAGAACCTTTTTACGGTTATGGTGCATTTGCTTATCAAAGAAACGGAAATGTTTATACGCCCGGTTCTGAATGCTATGAATTTTTAGAAACGCAGGACAGCGACATCATGGAAGGGACGGATGAGCGTGTCCTTTACGAGAAAATGATTGTTTTAAATCAGGAGGCATATTGTAAGGTCAGAAGATTTATTATTGAGCACCCGATCATTTCTTTTGAAGATAGGAGGAAAATGTCGCTGGAATTGTCTGATAACCCGGCAGCTAAAGATGCTTTCCGGTTTGCTTATGAAGAAATAAAGGAGGATTGCTATCGTTGTCCGTACTGCGGTTGGACTATGACGAAAGGAAAGTACGGATATAACTGCCATTCGTCGCATTGTACGGATACTACTCCTATTCTTACAGATGAAATGAGATTAAATGTATCCGATAGAGTACTTTATCGCTTGAAAAAAGGAATTATGAGGTACTTTTCTGCTCCGGGAAAATTAGAACTCGAGATAGTCAGCTTCTGCGAAAAGAAAAAAATTCAATGTGTATTATGGCCGCAGATGGATAAATATGATGTTGAAATTCGGTTTCCTAACGGAGAAATATGGGAAATAGATGCCAAGGCATACCATAATCCTATTGCACTGCGCACCAAAATTCAGAATGATAACGGTTTTCCCGAGGGAGAGTATACAAGGGGATACTTTGTTGTACCAAGCGAATATACATCGAACCAAAAGAATTATACGGCGATAGTTGATCGGGCGTTGACAAATCAGAAGAATGTAAAATGCGTGACATTAAAAACATTGAAAACCGAAATAACACGAAAGGAGAGATCTTGCCTTGAAAAATAATCAGAATATGTGGTATGTGCCTCTTTCTGCCCAATTTCCTAAAGGGAAAGGGGCAATGCCTCTTTATCGCTTTGCGGCGGTTGAAGCGGTCTTATACCTGCTCTCGCTTAATGAACCCGACGCCAATCCGAAAAAGGCTTATCTTTTGTTTACTCAATATCAGCTTATTAGCACAGAAAAGTGTTCTGATATGGAGCATATTTTGCAACGCGCAAGGTATACGCTCGGATACTATCGTTCTCAAAAATACTGGCAAGATGATCTTTACGAGTACCGTAATTCCCGCTATGATGCGTTTCGTGCTTTTTCCTTTAACGAGAACAACGGCAATCTATCCTTCTTTAAAACGGAGGAAAAATATCCTTATCCTTATGAGGAGCGTAAAAAAGAGTGGGATAAATTTTGGCCGGAGCATATTGAAGATTCAAATTCTCCCGCTTATGCAGGAGCCGGAACATATAGATACATATACCCAAATCTTGAAAACGGCGAAGCGGAAGCTGTCTATGTTAATTTTGACCATGAGCGCGACTTATATTCACAGCGGCCTATTTCAGACAAAGGCTGCCGAGCACCGATTTCAATTTCAATAGATGAACTGCTGTCTGCCGCAAAGGAAATGTCTGAAATTTGTCCCGATGACCCATGTTACAAGATTTTGAACACAAACATTCTTAAGAAAATTGTCGGGTCCTCGGTCAAACCATGTACAGAACTTACTATTCGTGAAGTAGTCAACATTATTGGTATGGTTGGTTCAGGTAAATCAACGCTGATAAAGGTGCTCTCTTTCTGGTGCCATAAAAATAACTATAAAATTGCTATTGTTGTTGATACTGTAGCAGAAGTGTTGAATTTGCAAAAATATCTGTCTGCATTTGGAGTCTCATGCAGTCCTTTGATCGGACGAAATGAAAGGTTAAAATACATCGGTCAAGTTGCGCAGCCCAATGAAACCTGCTTGACTGAAGTGTTTTCTCGGTATTTAACGCCGGCGTGTTTAGTTGATGGTATGGACGAGCAGCACAGCGACGCAATTCCTTTTGGGAAAGAACCTTGTTATTCTTTAAGAAAAGGCGGTAAAAATTATTTATGTCCTCACTTTGATGATTGCCTCGGTACAAAAATGCTTAGGGAATGCTATTCTTCATATGTTGTAATAACAACGGTAGCAGGTTTTGCGGCATCCCGTATAGGTCAAGTACGAGAAACCTTCTTAGAATTAGCAATGCGCGAATTTGATTTGATTATTTTTGATGAAAGTGACAGAGCTCAGAAGACGCTTGACTCTCTTTTCATGCCGGAAACAAGTTTTAATCGCTATATCAACGAATGTGCGGAAGATTGCAGCGCATATATGAGGTTGAACAGTAAGCAGAGAGAAGAAAATCCTGCTGCGCAGAGATATGATGAGATGCAGCGCCAAAGCGTGACGGTCTTGAGCTGCATTATAAAATCTTTGCACTGTGATTTAGGTTCATGGAAAAAGATTACACATGGCGATCCTTTCTCTGCTCTAACTTTATTGGAAGACCTATATCGGGAGAAAACCGATTACAAGATCCCTAAGTCGGTTTATGAAGCTATTTATAACTTGATCGATGTCCAAGATGAGGATAGTATTCGGCAAAGTACATTATGGGCAGTATTGGAGAGCTCTTGCAAAAGCACGGATGGTTCTTTTTTCAATCAGATGTATCATATATGGCTGGATGAACTTAGTGGTGACTTTTTGCGTCCAAAAAAAGATAGTGCAAAGAGAATTCAAGATGCCCGCATAAAACTTATCTTGAGGCTGATTTATTTCGATCATTTTATTCGAGGGCTTAGTGATGCGTATGAAGCCAGTCATGAAACATCTTACGGGGAAAATGAGCTTTTTGGCTTTTTACAGACTCGGTTTCGCCGACAACAGTACTTTCTTCCATCCGCCTTGTGCGGTAATTTGTTCGGCTTAAAAAAGACGGAAGATGAAGATATAATATTGTTCCGTCAATTTGCTTTCGGCAGGAGCTTGATGAAAGATTTGCCGTATCTAAGAACTGATGCTAAAGGAAATCCCGCCGGTCCTCATGTTATTATGTTATCCGGTTCAAGCTGGGCAGAAGGTTCATACGAGTATCATGTGAACCGTCCTGTAAATTACATTTTAGAAGCAGACAGCGAAAAACGTTCATTTCTGGAGAAAACGCGATTTTTTGAGTCCGGTTTTCCCGAGAGAGTTTCAGGTGCCGCAGATGATCAACGTATGTCGCTATTGCGTATCATAACGCAAAAGGCCTTAGAATTGATAGTTAGGGAATATGAGCGAAAGGCCGGAAAGATCTTGCTGGTTGTAAACAGCTATATTCAGGCTCAAGCCGTTCAGCAAGTTCTGGATATGGCGTTACGAACGGCAAATTGTCCCGCCCGTGTTTGCAGAATGGTTTCTGACGCAACGAGCGATCAGAACGCCGCAGGGATTATACGGCGCGGTGAAGTCAACCGATTTGCTAAAATGGATGAAGATATTTTAATTGCGCCCGCAATGGCAATTGAGCGTGGTCACAACATAGTGGATGAATACGGACATTCAGCGCTTTGTGCTGTGTTTTTTATGGTGCGCCCTATGGCGGTACCGGAAGATATTCAGCAAAAAGGGAGTAAACTTAACGGATATGTGGAGGCTCATTGCAAGCGCAATCCTAACGAATCGTTGTTCGCATACAATGCACGTATTCGGCAATTTGCAACTCTGCAGTGGATCAAAATGAGCAAAAGTAAATCATTCGGCTTAGCTGAACTGGATGATAATGAGCGAAAGGATGTTGTTGCCACGCTGTTTGTTTTAATTCTACAGATTTTCGGCCGCTTAGCGCGTGTTACAGATGTTACAAAACCTGAACCGCATGTTTATTTTATTGACGGAGCGTTTCGAGGTCGCGAAAATAAGCAAGGAGACTTCGACTGCCTTTCTGAACTGGGGAGATATTTAGATGCTCTTATGACACAGGAAGAAAGCGCAGAAATTGCAAAAACACTGTATGAACCATTTTATGTGGCTTATAGAAAGGATATTTCAATATGAAAAACGATAAAATTTATCCCATGGCATATAAACTTGCTCCCAGACAAACCCGTACTCTCTACTATTTGGGTTTTCCTAAAGAATGGAAAGAATTGTTACTGGATATCGAGAGTAAAAAAAATCCCCGTTTCAAAGACGAGTATGGTCTTCCTACCAATGCGCTAAAAAAACTGATAGACAGTTGGATGGAAGGTATTATAGCGTTGTCACCTTTGAAAAAGGACAGTTGTGATAAGCATTGGCTGACATCCTTTTATCGGTATTCACAGAAAGATATCGAAGCTCTATGTGAAATTATTAAGGTTTGGGTAAAGGCCACATATGATACGCCTAAATGGGTACCTCCTAAGGTCAAACAACTTGCAGATGATTTTTGCAATACTATTAAAGCCGAAGATATTGCAAAACTTCAAGACGAGGCGAATGTTTGTCTAACCCTTTCAAACGGAACTGTTTGTGATGAAGCATACCAAGCGATCCCGCTTTTAGCAATTAACCGTTTATTAAAACAAGAAATTACTTTATCAGGACAACCGCTATATCTTAGTTATTCGGCAAAGAATCAGTTGATAAGTCAGCCTATAACAGACCCGAAGAGTAATCATAAGTACTCTTTTGTGTTTGATTTTTCAGTACAGACGACTCCGCCTCAAAGAATAGCTCTGCTGCTTTGCCAAATTAGTACTCGCAGATGGATACTCGACAATTTTAACAAAGATCGCACGCCGTTTCTTTCTGAGGGTATTAATGCTCATATAAAAGTTTCAGATTATAAGTACTGCCAAGTTCATATTGATAAGAAAGCCGGTTGGAAAAAACAAGATGAGGATTGTTATAATATTTGGGGGTATGAACAATTACCTCCGGTCAAAAAAGTTCTTAGTGATCCGGCGGCATACTCGGAACAAATCCTGCTCCCTTATAAAAACGGTATGGGCAGTTTTACTGCCTCAAAAATCGGAACAGGTGTTTCTGTAGTTGATAAAGCGTCATTGTATCGGTCTATTGGTGATTTGTTAGGCGATATGATAGGTGAACGGCCGGAAGCGAGCAGAGTTGCAGCAAAGGGTAAAAAATTTCAGGCCTTTAACTCTCCGCAGGAATATGCCGATCATGAGGAATTTAGGAAATGGGTGCATAAATGCGCCGAAACCGATCAAATCATTTTTGAGTTTTATGGATTATGGAAAGATGACGTTCAGCATAAGCTTTTGAACCAAGTTCAAGATAAAATTGAAAATGATTTTGGTGAAAACTCCGAAACATCTTGCTTGAATATCAGGTGCGTATGCAAAGAGATAGGCGGGCTCGCCAACAATATGGATGATGATTCTTCAGACGGTAAAAGAAAAAGATGTGAAGAAATTATTAAAGAGTTGGGACAAGCTGATACTGTAACTGCTTGTATTTGTGTCATACCCGACCGCGAGCATTATGAAAAGGGTGATCCTAAGCAGGTGCTTCGTAATGCATTTGCAAGAAGCGGTCGAGTGGTACAGTTTATCACTCCGGAGAGTGAAAAAGACCAAAATGCGGTTGATAATGCCGTATATGACCTTTACCGACAATTAGGTGTTGTAACTTTATTGAATTTCCAAAAGAAGATGCCTGCTTTGGCAAACATTACTTGCGTCGGTATGCATATATTTACTCAGATCCACGGGATATCAAATAAGGCCCGTTTTCTCCCGATTTATGTAACAGTCGATCTTTTGGAAGGAAAGATCAGAGTTCATTGTGATGCGTTTGATAATATGACAGTTTCTTATCGTGAAGCTTGCCTCGAAACGGCAAAGCTCTTTTGGAAATCCGATTTAGAACAACGCTGCGTAAATGCTGTTCGTTCACCGGTAAAGCAAAAGCTGATAGAATTAAAAAATTTTCACTACAATAAAGATGACGGCGTATTATTTATGGTCCAATCGGACGGAAACACTCGAGCTTTATGGAGCGGTATTTCAGACAAAGAGATCGGCAGATATATAACGACAGACAAATATTGTCCATATGAGATCAATGCGGGTACATCTAAAAACCCTTATCCGATTTCTTTGAAGGACACCGGCGTCAGAATTATTCGTATTAGAAGTAACCAGGAGGTTCCGGACTATTATACCGGTATAAGCAAACGCACAGATGATAATAAATTGCAGTATTCCTCCGCTTCCGGCATATTCGGATATGGAGATGCATATTGGGGAATAAACGAAAGACCATATGATACACGTTATACAAGCAGTTTTAAAGACTCAAGAATAACTCATCCGCAGAATAGATTTGCTGAAAAGGACATGATAGAGTTATATCCTCTTCAATTACAATCGGGAGATATTGCTGATGATTGGATTTTTTATACAAATGCCTTGAGACATATATCCATTCAATATAATCAGTCAACCGTTTTGCCGCTGCCTTTGCATTTGGCTAAAGCTCTTGAAGAGTATCTTTTTGATGTATGAGTAGATAAAATATGAAGCAAGCATCATCTTCTTTCTTGAGATAAATTCTGAAGATGGTGCTTGCTCAAAATTTGCTCCGCAGTAAAAAGAAAGACCTATCTGAAAACCTCTCTTTTTTACATATCTATGGTATCATAACAGCCAAAGCTTACCTAAACCATTTTTTCGGCAGGCTAAGCTTATGCTTTTTTCCGCTTAGTGTAAATGTTACCGTTAAAGCTTCGCGGTCAAGGGTCACGTCCTTTGCCTCACGCAAATGAAGAAGACCGCGGTACAGCTTTCGCTGTTCTTCGTTATAAGAGGAAAGGTCGTCGGAGGTAAGGAAAACTCCGCCGAACAGGGCGTTTATCTTTGCGAGCAGCAATTTGCGGTCGTCGGACAATCTGATATTGTTGTCTCGCAGGAAAAATACGTCCGGGTCGCTTAGATAAGCTCTGCCGTTCAGTTGGCTGCGGAACAGGGTGTTTTCTATCGCCTGCTTAGTGGAGACGCGCTCACGGTGAAACAGGCGCATATACGGCTTGTCGTCCCAGTCAAGGCTGACATCGCAGCTTACTCTGCAATAATCTACTCTGCCAAAGGCGGGCATAACAGGCACGCCGCAGCCGAGTATCAGCTTGTTGCCGCAGATCTCACGGAGAAAGTCCATAGCTCTTATCATACGTCCTGCTCTTGTTTCATTATCAGTGCCGAACGGAGCAGCGCCGTAAAGAAAATCCAGCTTAACAAGGTCAAAGCCACAGTCGTTAAGCACGGTGTCGAACACTTTGCGAAGATAGTCGGTAACTTCCGGATTGTCTATATCAAGAGAGTAAAATCCGCCCCAGTTACTGCCGCAGCTCCATGGCTTTCCGTCCACCTGTAAAAGCCAGTCGGGATGGGATCTCATAAGCTCGGAGCCCTTTCTGCATACGAAAGGTGCAAGCCATAATCCCGCAAGAAAACCCGCACTATGTATTTCATCTGCCAAAGGCTTCAGACCGCCGGGAAATTTTGCTTTGTCGGTTTCAAGCCAGTCTCCCACCGCAGGCTCCCAACCGTCGTCTATCTGGAACAGATCGCCGGGCGACAGCAGGCCCTTGCAGCCCTCAAGGTCGGATTTAATGGCGCTTTCGCTTATGTCCTCGTAGCGGTTGTACCAGCTTGAATAACCGCATATAGGCTTAGCGGAGGCGTTTATGCCCATTGCGCTGAACCAGCCGTCAAACACTTCGTCCTCCGTTCCCTCGGCATAGTAAAGCCGGAATGCGGCGAAATCCCCGCAAAAGCTGAGTCCCTTGCAGTCACGCTCTATTTTCAGTCTGCCTCTGTTGCTGTCATATGTGAACATAGTGTAGCCGTTTTTCTCGTCAAGGGAGGCGAAAAGTCTGTATTTTTTCCCCTTACGGAAATAGCACCAGGAAAAGCCGTGAGTTATTCCTTTTTTGTTGGGGTAATCCACAAAATGATAATCGCCGTAACGGTCAAAGCTGAATTTGTCAACAATGAATTTCGGTATTCCGTGAAGTCCTCTTATTTTGTCAGTCTTTCCGTATTCGGGGCAGTTCGTCCAGGTCTGATAGCCGTTCATAAAGATCTTTTCATAGTCGTCGATTTTAATATCGGTTTCGGCTGTTACGCTGTTTATCCTGCACCGGGGCAGTTTACATTCTATAATGAGTGGAAGATCTTCTGTAAGGGCAATACTGCCGTTAAACTCCTCGCTGCCGCTTTTCGTCTGTATGTTTATACGCCAATCAAGCATTTTCTTCTTCCGTCCCGCGTTCTTTTTTCTCTTTAAGCGTCAAGGCTATCTCCTCTGTCTTTTTATCGGTAAGGGTGAATTTCTTTACAAAGAAGATGAATGCGACCGCCAGAAGAATTATCGGCAGAACGGTCATAAGCAGACGCAGTCCCATAATGGTGTCGGCGCTTTGAGCGACTATTTCTCCCGTGCTGTCAGTGTTTCCGTTAAGACCGATAAGGTCGAGCCCTATGCCTGTGATGAAAACGGAAATTCCCGACGCCGCCTTTACAACAAAGGTCTGCATAGAGAAGATAACGCTTTCCTCGCGTCTGCCTGTTTTAAGCTCGCCGTAATCCACCGAGCCTGAAAGGAATACCGTGGTAAGGACGGTGAGTATGCCGTTACTCATAAACACAAGCGCTCCGCATACGCATAGAATGACCATATTTGAGCCGAGCCCCATAAGGCAGAAACCGAGTATGAGAACGTAGCCGACGATAGCCATTGAAAGGGCAGTTTTGAAAACAGCGGTATTGGTAAGTTTTTTGTGCAGAAGGGGATATACCGTCATCATACCGAGGATCTGGAATACGCCGCCTACCATAGTGAAAAGGGTGTAATTGCCCTCCCAGCCTGCTCCGTTTGCCGCAAGAACTGCTCCCACGTCATATTTAAAGAAATAGATGATAAGGTTTGAGGTGAGGTAAAGGGCGCTGTTAACAAGAAGTATGGCGAGGACGGTTATAAGCGCCTGATCGTTGCGGAAAAGTGCTTTGAACATCTGTCCCACCGTTGAGGTTTCTACTTTCTCAAGGCGTTGTTCTTTTACCTTAAAGCAGCAGAATACTTCGGCGACGATAAATATAGCGGCTACTATCAACGCGATAAGGCAAAAGCCTTTGCGTTCGTCTCCTCCGCCAAGCGCTGTGACCGTTATGAGTGCGCCGACCTGTATAAGCGCTGAGCCTACGCCCGCGCAGGTACGACCCACTACCGAAAGATTTTCCCTGTCTTTGGGAAGCTCTGTAACGGCAGGTATCATCGACCAGTAGGGTATATCCATCATGGTGTATGTAGTTCCCCACAAAATATAAATGACCGCAAAGTAAACCATCATTCCGCTTTCACTCAGGTCGGGAGCGGAGAAAAGCGCAAAAAGCACGACTGCGTTCAGCACTGTACCGCTGAACAGCCACGGTCGTTGGCTTTTCGGGGGCATAAAGTATTCCTAGTAATCTTTTTTGAAGTCGAACGGCATTACTGCTGCTTCTTTCGATAGGTATTATTGGAGAAGTCCCATGTTTCGATATACGGCACGTTGTTTTCATATATCCACGATCTTATAAGTATCGGTGTGATCTCCAGTACACATTCTTCCGGGAGCTTTGACCACCGTTTTACAGCATCGGGATAGGATTTTTCCATAGCGGATATGAATTCGGGAATATCATAGGGCTTGCCGATGATACTGCATCTGCCCTCTATGGAGTAATTCCCGAAGCACAGCGCAGCATTTGGATTCTCTGTGATCTGCCTGCATTTCAGATAATCTTTGTTCGTCTGGCAATAGAATTTTCCACCGTACACCACAACGCTCATACTGCGTGAGGTCACTTTGTTTTCAGCACAGGTGGAAAGCACCATGACGGCACATTCACCTATATTGTTCCATAGTCTGTCAAATTCGCTCACATCGATCACTCCCATAAATTAGTATGGAAATATGATACCATATTAAACATGACAACTGTATGTCATGTTTTATATTTACGGTAAATGTTTTTTGTAAGTTTCGCAAACTCCTGCCGGTATTCGGATGGTTCTATTATCTCCGCATTGTTGCCAAAGGTCAGGATATAGCTGAAAAACGATCGCTTGTCCGACCATGTGAAATCCATTATCAGATTCCCACTTTCATCGTATTTGAGAAAATCAACTCCAAATTCATCTATAATACGCCATTTTACAGAAATATCAAATTTAACTGTTGCCTTTATTTCACCCTTTGTATGCCGCAGCTTATCGGAAACGTATTTCGGAACAGCTCTGTCCTCACAATCATAATCAGTGATCGCAAGCTCCGTTATTCGGGTGAGCTTGAACATTCGGTAGTCCTGCCGCTCGGTGCAATAGCCCCACACATACCACGCAGACCACTGAAAAACAAGATGATACGGCTCTATCCTGCGCTCGCTCTCTCCGTTTGGCGAGAAATAGCGGAATGTGATGAGATGCCGCTGTTCTATCGCTTGCTTTATCAGCTCTATCTTACCGGCGATCGCCGATTTATACCAGCTTGAAAGGTCAATGATGATATGATTATCTGCATTGACGGAAGTCACATCATCGGCAGAGAGCTTCTCCATAAGCTGACGATAGCGATTCGTACCGCTTATGCTGTCAAGGCTTCGCAAGCCCGAAAGTATCGCCTGCATATCACCGGAAGAAAGCAGTGTGCTGTCGATCTTGTAACCGTTCATGATCGAAATACCGCCGCCCTGTCCCTGCTTTGAAACAATGGGGATACCAGCCATATTGATCGACTCAATATCACGGAGTATCGTTCTGCGTGACACCTCGAATTTCTCCGCAAGTTCTAGTGATGTGACCTTGTCTCGCTGCAAAAGTATGGAGAGTATGCCGATCAGCCTGTCGATTTTCATTCTCTGCACCTGATTTCTGTATGATGTTGCTGATATTATTATAGCATAGATAGGGTGTATCGTCAATTGATTTGTGTTATCTTCTGAAAAGAAAAAGAGCATTACGGGGATGTGACGCTCTTTGATGAAATATCGGTAAATCGGTCACTTTTGGATTTTGTCCATATTGCATACTTACAAATGTGAGGTTGTGAATTTACCAGCCGCCAGTAAAACTGACATGAGCCTGCGGTTTTGACTGAGCTCGGCAGAAAAAAGTTAGCATTCTATGTAGGCTAACCCGTTTTCTTTTGCGTACCGCTCCGCATAAGAGCCTTTCGGGGCGTGGACGGTCACCGGAAGATTGCCGTCCTCCTCAAACGTTTCATAATCCACATTTAGAAACAGATTGCTGCATATCTCTTTCAGGCTGGCAGGCAGGGTGACGTCTTTCAGACTTGTGCAATTAGCAAAGGCTATTTCTCCGATTGCGGTCACGCCCTCCGGCAGGACAATTTCTTCATTATAATATCAGCTCGACGCCGACTTGTCATTTGCGGTTTTCTATTAATGCTCGGATATTGTAAACATTATATCCGCATTTGTGGGTGCATATTTCCTTGCCGTTAAGATACACTACGGCGATATGTGCGGCGCCGTCAAACTGCAAAAACAGCCGCTTTCCCTGCATTTCGGCAGGAATGTTCAGCTTTCTGCGGTAGCCGCATATCATCTCATAATCTGAGCGGTCGGCATAGTGCAGGGGAGATTCTTTTACTGTGTGCGGAAGACGCACAGGCTCCGTCTTTCCGCCGCCTGACAGAAAGCCATCGTCCCAGCTCTGTGAAAATTCCCAGTCGTTGTTCAGTCTTATCAATATATTTCCTCCCATCATTATAAAGTTAATTAAGTTACATAATTAATTTAACATATTTTCTTGCGTTTGTCAATCGTCAGAATATTTGTTTTTAACCGAACAGTGTAGGAGCACAAATGAAATACTTCTGCAAATGGCAATTGTAATTCCAAAGAATTGTGCCATAACCTGCTGAAAGAGCAATATCAATATGTGCTTACAGTATGCTTTTGTCTATTTTTTACAATCATCAGCAGAAAAATATATGCACATCTACAAAAACTGATTAAAAGTCATTGACTTAAATTCAATGAATGTGGTATAATAACCTCAGCCGGTAGATTTGACTTGTCAAATCTACGCCGCTTATGCGGCTGCCTGTTTACACAGGCGGCTGAGAACATTGTATCATAAATTCGGGCGCGTTGCGCCCGTCGGCTTTCGCCGCCCGCGTCTGACAGGTCAGTCGCAATTTATGGTATAATAACCTCAGCCGGTAGATTTGACTTGTCAAATCTACGCCGCTTATGCGGCTGCCTGTTTACACAGGCGGCTGAGAACATTGTATCATAAATTTGGGCGCGTTGCGCCCGACGGCTTACGCCGTCTGCGTCTGACGGGTCAGCCGCAATTTATGGTATAATGAAACAACAAGATAAGGGGTGATAACGTGACTAACAGACAGCTTGCCGCTATGGAAACCAGAAAAAAGCTTCTTGAAGCGGCAAAAAATATAATATGCGAAAAAGGGCTGATAAACACATCAATTGAGGAGATAACAAAAGCCTGCGGTGTTTCAAACGGCACGTTCTATACCTATTTTAAACGCAAGGAAGACGTGGTCTTTGAGTTAAGTCGGGAGATGTATCAGGGAATTTATGAGGAAGCTCAGGCGCATGACGGTCCATTTACGGAACGGCTGGTATTTTACATGGTGAATTTCTCCGGACACATTGAACGGGACGGGCTGAAGCTCTGTCAGGAATGGGTGCGGAACACCGTAGACCCCGACCTCGTGGAAACTCCGTATAACAAAAACAAACTTTACATGGATATTGATTCCATGAAGGGTATGATCGAAAAGGGAATTGAACGAGGCGAACTGAGGGACGATACGCCCGTAGACGCGCTCGCGGGCGCACTTGTAGATGTGATCTACGGCGAAATGCTTTGCTGGGATATGTCCGGTGGTGCATACAGCTTTGAAGAACGGACAAAAGAATTTTGCAATCTGTTTTTACCTGCCATGATACGACCCTATATCAGCGAGAGCGTTCTTGAAAATGGAAACAGCAGCGAAAAATAAAACAAAAACAGGAGGAACGAATAATGAGTGAGATCAAGAAATTGGGTTTTGGACTTATGCGTCTGCCCAAACGTTGGGGAAAAATAGATATAGAACAAGTCAAAAAAATGGTAGATATGTTTATGGAGGCGGGGCTGACCTATTTTGATACCGCCTATGTGTATGACGGCGGCGATTCCGAGCGGGCTGCGAAAGAGGCTCTGGTAGACCGCTATCCCCGTGAGAGTTTTACTCTTGCGACCAAGCTGTGTGCATGGATGGGCGCTCACAATGAAAAGACCGCCAAGCAGCAGTTTTATACCAGCTTGGAGCGAACCGGCGCGGGCTATTTCGACTACTATCTGCTTCATGCTTTGCAGGCGGGGAACTACAAAACCTATGACAAATACCACATCTGGGATTTTGTAAAGGAGCAGAAAGCGAAAGGGCTGATAAAGCATTGGGGCTTTTCTTTCCATGCCACGCCGGATATTCTGGACGAATTGCTCACCGCCCATCCCGACGCGGAGTTTGTGCAGCTTCAGCTAAATTACGCCGATTGGGAAAACCCCGCTGTGACGGCTCGTGAAAATTACGAGGTCGCAAGACACCACGGCAAATCCATCGTGGTAATGGAGCCGGTAAAAGGCGGCGCGTTGGCAAACCCGCCCACAGAAGTACAAAAAGTGTTTCGCGAAGCTGATCCGAATGCTTCCTTTGCTTCTTGGGCTATACGTTACGCCGCGTCTTTGGATGGGATAATTACGGTGTTGTCCGGAATGAGCAACATAGAGCAAATGAGGGATAATCTCTCCTACATGAAAGATTTTAAGCCTTTGGACAGCGCAGAACAGGCGACCATTCGCAAGGCGCAGGAAATTATGACCGGCGTGAAATCCATTCCCTGTACCGCCTGCCATTACTGCACTGCCGGCTGTCCGAAAAAGATCGCGATCCCCGAGATATTTGCCGCCCGTAACCAACAGCTCGTATGGGGACAGTTGGAGGAAGGCGCACGCCGGTATGCAGAGGCGGTAAAGAACGGAGGTCTTGCTTCCGATTGTATCGCCTGCGGTCAATGTGAGCGGGCCTGCCCCCAGCAGATAGATGTTATCACAAGGCTGAAAGATTGTGCGGAACAGTTTGACCGCGTATAATTTAATTGATAGTTACCGATTTGAGGAGATGAAATTATGATCTATAAAAACTTTCAGGATTTGAAATTATCGGCTCTCGGCATGGGCGCTATGCGTCTCCCGGTCATAGACGGAGATGATTCTAAGATAGACGAAGCGGCTACTAAAGAAATGGTCGCTTACGCTATGGAACAGGGCGTGAATTATTACGACACCGCCTGGGGTTACCATGACGGCAATTCGGAGCTCGTGATGGGAAGAGCCTTAAAAGATTATCCGAGAGATAGTTTTTATTTGGCAACCAAATTCCCGGGATATGATCTGTCCAACATGACGAAGGTGGAAGAAATTTTTGAAAAGCAGCTTGAAAAATGCCAAGTGGAATACTTTGACTTCTATTTGTTTCACAATGTCTGTGAGATGAATGTTGACGCATATTTAGACGAAAAGTACGGGCTTTATGACTACCTGATGAAACAGAAAGCAACCGGCAGGATCCGCCATCTCGGATTTTCTGCTCATGGAAGCTATGATGTGATGGAACGTTTCCTTAAGAAATACGGAAAGAGCATGGAATTTTGTCAGATCCAGCTGAATTACTTAGACTGGAGCTTTCAGGACGCCAAAGCAAAGGTTGAACTTTTGAAAAAATACAACATTCCCGTTTGGATGATGGAGCCGCTGCGGGGCGGTCGTCTGGCAAAGCTGACTGGCGAGGAAGAAGCCCGGTTAAAGGCCATGCGCACCGATGAGAAGATCCCTGCCTGGGCGTTCCGCTTTCTGCAATCCATACCCGAGGTGACCGTGGTACTGTCCGGTATGTCCGACATGGAGCAGATGAAAGAAAATATCCGGACTTTTGGGGAAGGGAAGCCCCTTTCTGATGAAGAAATGAAAAGTCTGCTGGATATGGCGGACGAAATGGTAAGGAAGATCGTCCTGCCCTGTACCGCCTGCCGGTACTGCGTAAGCCATTGCCCTCAAGGGTTGAATATTCCGACCTTGCTGGCTTTCTACAATGAGCACTGCTTCACGGGCGGCGGATTTATCGCGCCGATGGCAATGTCCTCGTATCCGAACGACAAGCTGCCAAGCGCATGCCTAGGTTGCAGGAGTTGCGAAGCTGTCTGTCCGCAGCAGATAAAGGTTTCCGAGGCTATGACTGATTTTGCCGAAAAATTAAATATGTAAGAATATTGTATCGGACATGAACCGGTATTATATAATAAAATAAAAAAGGAGATTTTATTATGTCAACAATGGTCAAAACTTTAGAAAAGCCGCGTTTGTCGGTGAAAATGCAAGCAATCGCAACGCTCGCGGCGATCGTCGGAGCGGTGGCAGTACCGCAGATATTCCACGCTCTCGGCGCGGTTTCCGGAGTGGGAACCTCGCTCGGCGAGGCGTTTTTGCCTATGCACCTTCCGATAATTCTTGTCGGACTGCTTGCGGGACCGTATGCGGGAGCGATCGCGGGACTTTTGGGACCGCTTGCAAGCTTTGCGCTTTCGGGAATGCCCGGAGCTGTTATGCTGCCGTTTATGATGATCGAACTTTGCGTATACGGGCTTGCGGCGGGACTTCTGAGAAATGTCAAACTGCCGACGCTCGTTAAGGTTTTAGCGGTGCAGATCGCGGGACGTGCAGTGCGCGCGGGAGCTATCCTGCTTGCGGTTTACGCTTTCGGGAACGATCAAATCGCCGTTTCGACTATTTGGACGAGCATCACTGCCGGGCTGTTCGGACTTGCTTTGCAGTGGGCGCTTTTGCCGCTGATCGTCTACCGTGTGGAAAATTTGAAGAAAAATGACAACTGATTTTGAGCGCGCAAAAAACTTGCTCGAAGATAACAATTACACCTGCGTTTTGTGCAAGGGTGGGGAAGCTTACACAAGCACAGAACGCGGTGTAAAGCCGCTTTTGGATATGCTGGACGGTACTGAAAATCTGAACGGATTTTCGGCTGCCGATAAAATCGTAGGAAAAGCGGCTGCAATGATTTATGTTCTCCTCGGCGTGAAAGAGGTGTACGCCGAGGTTTTAAGCCGTGCGGGAGCGGAGGTTTTCGCAAAATACAATATTGCCTGCGAATACGGAAAACTTACCGAGCAAATCATCAACCGAAACGGCGACGGAATTTGCCCTATGGAAAAAGCAGTGCAGGAAATTGACGACCCTGTTTTGGGATTAGAGGCAATAAAAGATAAGCTCGCTTTGCTTTCAAGGACGGAACGGAAATAAGGCATAAATACATAAAGGCGACTCATCAAAACCGAGCAGATCCTCGGTGGTGAGCCGTCTTTGTTTTAGAGCAAGTAAAAGGCGAAGCATAGCGGTTACTGCATGAACGACTTGATTTTTTCTCCATTGACATAGCCTTTGTCATAAAGCCGTTTCATATTTGACGGGTCGCGGGACAGAGTGCTGACACCGCAGGTATCGTCCGGCGCGACTATCAGAACTTTCCCTTGTCTTGCATATTCCTGTGCCAACGCAACGCCCTCGTTGTATCGGTTCGCTCTCTGCCGCAGCTTTTCCGCTGCATGGGGGTATTTTTTACGGATACGGGCAGCCAGCTTCTCGTCCTGCTCAGATGTTCTAAGGACATTTTCCGGCTTGGTAAGCAATACTACCACGCGGTCGCACCCTAAAGCAAACGCCTTTTCCACTCATGATGAAATATTTTCCGCAGCGTTTGCATTTGCGAAACCATATATTCTGCTCCAATATCTTACTGAACTCGAGTTCCAAAATGTCCGCTACCGAGCTCAATTACTTTTTATGTCTTATAGTCTTTTATATGTCACGAATTTAAATTAACCAAAAAGAGATTAAAAAATGTACTTGACAATTGATAAAATAAATGCTATAATATTTGGTAAATAAGGAGGTGCCGATATGGCTTACACAAAATTCGGCGAATTAATGCGCATATTAAGGGTCAAACACCATGAGGTAATGGGTGATATTGCTGAATTACTCGATGTGTCCACGTCATTCCTATCTGCTGTGGAAAACGGGAAAAAGAACGTTCCTGCAGGATGGTTTCCCATTATTGTAAAGCATTATGCCCTTACAAAAGAAGAACAAGATGAGCTTAATGAGGCTATCGAAAACTCTAAAATACAGATAAAGCTTGATTTATCGGGTTCTTCTGATCGTCAGCGAGACGCTGCGTTGCAATTTGCGCGTTCATTCGGGGATATCGATGAGGATACGGCTCAAAAAATCTTAGAACTTTTAAAAAGGAGTAACAACAACTAATGGATTATATTACTAAACCTACCAGCAGAGCTGCTTTAAGAAAATTCAGCAAAATCATTAGAGTAATTTTCGGGTGTAGATCTGATGATGAACCGTTTCCTGTGCTTCAGGCTTTGGAAAAACTGCCGGATATTATCGAAAATACAAATTATGAAATTGTTAATGATAAAGAATTACCTGCAAAGGTTTTTGCACAGTGTTTGTCTAAACCCGATGGCGGCTTTAAGATAGAGATAAAGCAAACCGTATATGATGGAGCTTGCTATGACGATAATCATGCTTTTCTGTGCTTTATATGTCATGAAATTTGTCATATACTACTCTTTTGTATAGGATTCACTCCTGTGTCTGCCCGTGCTTTCGGAGATACGGATATCGAACCGTTTAGAAGTGTTGAGTGGCAAGCAAAAGCATTGACCGGAGAGGTCATGATCCCTTTTGATGCCTCAAAAGGGATGACATCAAATGAAATTGTAGAGAAATACCACGTTACTAAACAATCTGCAGATTACAGGGTGAAACAGGATAGACAGAAATAATAAGACAAGCTTTATAGAAAGGGGTGATGCCATTGATTGTTTTAGTGTACGACAAAGAAAACGCATTGTCAAGTTGCCGCTAACAACAAAACAATGCGCTTTAGGGAGTTATGATGTAATCATAACAGCTTTAATTATATTATATCATAGCTTCCTTTACTTTGTCAATTCAAAATTAGTAAAAATTTATTGACCGCCGTTTTAATCGGCAGAAAGGAGAAGCTATGACTTCTTTAGCGATGAGAAATGATCCTCTTTTTACGAGGAACGGTTTCGAGACTTATGGCAAGTGGGATATTCCTGTAATAAACAAACAGAATATTCCACTTGACGATGTTCGACTTATTGCATATTCTGACACAAGACGGAATGACAGAGCAGAGAATACGGCTTGCGGAGTGCATTTTTTTATTGATGATTACCGCTTTATGGGTATTTACAAAGATCCCGAGAAAAGTATCGCAAAACTATCGCAATATGCGTTCCTGCTTACTCCCGATTACTCAACTTATTCCGATATGAACTATTGGAGGCAGCTTGAAAGTGTTGCTCATAGTCGTTGGGTAGGAGCATATTGGCAGAGTATGGGACTTAAAGTAGTTCCCACTATGACATGGAGTGACAGCAGAAGCTACACTTTTTGTAACGACGGTGTTGAAAATGGCAGTGTTGTAGCTGTTGGCATGATCGGCTGCAAGCGCTCAAAAATTGATTTTCTGCGTGGATATAACAATATGCTTGAAACTGTTGAGCCAAGTGCTGTTATATGCTTCGGCAAACCATTCAAAGAAATGGACGGTAATCTCATTGTTGTGGACTACCGTAAATCAAGAAAGGTGGTGCGCTGATATGGGTGGAAGAGGTGCATATACAGAAGGTAAGCAGAAAAATTATGTTTACAGCACTGTTGATGAGATTGGTGGCATAAAAGTATTAATCCCTGTTGAAGACAAAGCAAGTAATAGTATGCCGGCTGAAGCACATTCTTCGAGAGCATATATAATACTTGATAAAGAGAACGGAATTTTCAGGCAGTATAGAGAGTTTGATGAAGGGCATCTTCCTACTCTTGAAATCGGTTACCACTTTGAAAGCGGTCTTTCAGAAAATGGTAAAAATGTATTTCACATTCACGAATACTCTCAGCCGGGCATTGAACATCGTCAAAAAGGCAGGCTAATGACACCGAATGAGATACAGAAATACAGAAAGTATTTCAAAGGTGTTTCAAATTCGCAGATCAATGACTATCTTGATTATTACAGGAGGAAAAATAAATGACAGGTAGAACTATAAGTGAGTTTATTACCGAATTGTATAACAATCCCGAAATGGAATTTATCTATCACAGCAACCGTTACATGATTTCGGGCTATGTTAGTCCTTCCGGTGATATATATACTTTGGAACTTTGGAATATCTCAACAAATAGCCTTGCATTTAAGTGTTCTGATAATCTTCGTGAGAAGTGCGTAGAGCAATTTGAGGCTTCAAAGCTGTTTGATAATAGAACAATTTATGAAGCAGAGGACGAGATAACTGTCCAGTACGGATAAAATGATATGGGAGTAATTATGGAATTTAAGATATCACCTTTGAAAATCAGAAAAGTATCTTGTAGGAAGGAAATGATATAATGATTGACGGAAATGTAAAGGATTTCATAGAAAAGCTTCACTATGAAGACCATTATGTGATTTATAATGGGATAAGTTTTTCTTTAATGGTTGTCGGACTAAAACATTACCTAAGGGGAGTGTAGAATATGTCAGCCTTGAAGTATATAATCTTACAACAGATGAAACGATTTTTGCAACCAAAAAGCTTCTGCTTCTGACTGCATAATAGCATTTGAAGAAGCGCCAATTTGGGGTGGAAAAACATTTTGGGAAATTGAAAGCGATATGCAATGGGTCGATGGATAGTGATAAACAGAAAAAGAAGTACAGCTAAAATGGCATGTCAGGAGTTTACGGAGTGGCAGCTTTGGGGCAAATTCCCGAGAGAATGCAAAACCGCCCAAAATCTGCACCGCAGTAAACAAAGAAAAGCCGGCGTTGCTATTTACAACGCCAGCCTTATAAATTCAAAGGTGCTGCGCATAGCAACACCTTACAATTTGGTCGGGGTGACAGGATTTGAACCTGCGGCATCTTGGTCCCAAACCAAGCGCTCTACCAAGCTGAGCCACACCCCGAAATATTCATATTTACTAATAACAGCACAAGCGGAGCTTTGCTCCGCTTGTAATTTAATGGCGGCTGTGACCGCTGGCGCAGAAAGAGGGATTTGAACCCTCGCGCCGGTTTCCCGACCTACTCCCTTAGCAGGAGAGCCCCAGCATAGCGAAGAAGATATTCAACAAGCTGCAGGAGATCATTGACGCTATACGTGATTTTTTAAAGCATTCCGACGTTGAGCACGATATAGCAAGAGCTATATCCAAAGACGCACAAACCCTTGAAAGTATCAAAGATCTTTGGCTTGACGCGTTCAAGACAGCTATACATAACAGAGCGGTACAGCATGAGAATACGAACAACTCTGAGGAAAGCACCGATAATAAGAGTAGCGGCAAAAAATTCTCTATCACCGAAAATATGACCGAGGAAGAACGGTATAATGAGCTAAAAGATAAAACTATATCCCCCGCTCATCCCGATATGAGCAAAGTGGCTGATATCGACGTTGAGAGCTACCGCACTTTAAGAGCAAAGGACGCCAAGAAGCCTATCAGGCAGCTCGCGCATATGTTGGGCATACATAATGTCAATTACAGTAACAGTAGTATAGACTTTGAGTTTGGATTTTCCAAAGGAAGCTTAGACTCAAGCATACATCATCAAAAAGACTACGGCGGAAATTATAATGATTACGCAAAAATGTTGACCTGTCTTGACGAGTTGGTAAACAACGCTGAGCTTATTGAGATGCATAAAGATTATAAAGGAAATGAATATCTGCAAAACACTTATGTTCTTTTAAGCGCTTATGCAGAAGACGGATATCTTTACCCCGTACAGTTAGAGGTAAAGCAATATAATGAAGGTCAATCCAACGGTTTGTATTTAAGCGTTATTTTAACAAAAATAAAAGAACCAGCCGTCGTGAAGGAGGAACATATTAAAATATCCACTCCTCTGGTAACTGGTTCCGGTTTTAGTATAACACAACTTTTTGCGTATGTCAACCCCTCAGACGCAAAATTTTTGAAGTATGTCCCTGATCAATTTTTGACAGACAAGCAGATAGACGCAAAAAGACAAGCTCAAAAAATAGATTATGAGAAATACGGCAGATATAAAGAACTGTTCGAGCCGTCTGTGCGTTTCTCCATCCCCGAGCAGACGGACGGCGAGTATGAAACTCTTCTTCACGAAAACGAACAGCTGCACGAGCAAGTAAAGGCTTTGCGCGCGGAAATTTATCATTTTATAAAAAGAATATTATTACGAAAGCTATGGACCTCGTCGGATTACGTTGAGCATTTTTTATCAGATAATTATTGGGACGGAAAAACTTTTATGAAGTTGAAGCAATGATGAAATGGGTCGATGGATAGTGATAAACAGAAAAAGAAGTACAGCTAAAATGGCATGTCAGGAGTTTACGGAGTGGCAGCTTTGGGGCAAATTCCCGAGAGAATGCAAAACCGCCCAAAATCTGCACCGCAGTAAACAAAGAAAAGCCGGCGTTGCTATTTACAACGCCAGCCTTATAAATTCAAAGGTGCTGCGCATAGCAACACCTTACAATTTGGTCGGGGTGACAGGATTTGAACCTGCGGCATCTTGGTCCCAAACCAAGCGCTCTACCAAGCTGAGCCACACCCCGAAATATTCATATTTACTAATAACAGCACAAGCGGAGCTTTGCTCCGCTTGTAATTTAATGGCGGCTGTGACCGCTGGCGCAGAAAGAGGGATTTGAACCCTCGCGCCGGTTTCCCGACCTACTCCCTTAGCAGGGGAGCCCCTTCACCACTTGGGTATTTCTGCATGGTAAATTAGAAAAGCATTTATTTGGTGCCGCTGATCGGACTTGAACCGATACGGTATCGCTACCGAGGGATTTTAAGTCCCTTGTGTCTGCCTGTTCCACCACAGCGGCCTGTGATGTGACGAATTATATTATACACTATATTTTCTAAAAAGTCAAGAAAAATTTTGCAAGAATTATTTTAAAATTTTTTAGGTAAAGACTTGCTATTTTTATAAAATTCGTGTAAAATTAAATAAGTATATATAATTTGCGACCTTAACATAATTTTACTTTTATAAAGAGGTATAAATATGAGGATAGCTTTATTTACCGAAACATATCTCCCTACGATAAACGGCGTGGTAACTCACGTCAAAACGTTAAAGGACGGACTTGAGGCGCTCGGGCACACCGTTTTGGTAGTGACCGCCGATTCGCGCTTTAACAATCACGTTATAGCCGACGATGTGATGTACTGTCCCGCGGTAAAGGTCAAAAAGATCTACAATTATGACGTTGCGCCACCTATAAGCATTGAGCGCTTAGAGAAAATTAAAAACTTTGCGCCCGATATCATTCATATTCATAACGAATTCGGCGTGGGCATCTCCGGTATCCTTATCGCAAAGCAGCTTAACGTGCCGCTTGTATATACCTTGCACACTATGTATGATGATTATGTATATTATGTTGCGAAAAAAGCGGCTTTCGGCAAAATAGTCACCTCCGCTACCCATTTTTACGCGAAAATACTCGCGGCTACCGCGAGCGCGATAACCGGTCCGTCGCTTAAGGTCTCCGAATACTTTAAAAAGTGCGGCGTAAAAAAGAAAATATACGTTATACCCAACTCTGTCGAGCTTGACAAATTCGACCCCGAAAAGATAAATAAAGACGAGGCGCTGCAATTCAGGCGCTCTAAGGGCTTTGCTGACGACGATACGGTGTTTTGCTTTTGCGGGAGACTCGGCAAAGAAAAGAATGTCACGCTGCTGCTAAAATACTGGGCTGAGAATGTCCGCCCCGAGGACAAGTTAAAATTATACATTATAGGCGGAGGACCTTTATATGAGCAGCATTGCGAGGAGGCAAAGCAGTTCGGCATTTCGGACACCGTGACCTTTGCGGGCAGGACAGAGCACGATGATCTGCCTATACATTACGCCTGCTGTGACGCATATGTCACCACCTCGCTGTCGGATACCTGTTCTATTTCTATGCTTGAGGGAATGGCTATGCACCTGCCGGTGCTCAGCCTCGCCGACCATCTAAACGAGGGTCAGGTCAAAGACGGCATAAACGGCTATAACTTCACCGACGGCAAGCAAATGTACGAGCTTATGAAAAAGATACGGGATATGTCCGCCGAAGAGCTTGCCGATTTTGGGGTGCGCACAAGAGAATCTATAAAGACGTCGGGGGCGGTAAGGCTTGCAAACGATCTGCTCGAAGTCTATCACGACGCGCAGAAAAATTTTGCCCTGCGCCAAAGAAAGACGCGCCGCCTTGTCAAAAAGAGATACAAGGCCGTTATGCGCAGGACCGCTCCGCGTACAAAATATACCGTTAAGCCGCGGCAGTATAATTCCGCCGTAATAAAGGGCGAGGGCTTTGAGCTGTCCATATATGGCAGGACGGATATCCAGCCGTCCGAAACCCAACCGATAAGGGTGAAGTACATCTGCGGGGGGCTTACATTGTCGGAGGTGTTTACCTTATCCGCTAAGGTCATCGACAGCCTAAGTATGGAGGCTTTAGCCGACAAGACCCGAATACCGCTTGACGAGGAAGAGAGCTCCTATCTCGAATTTGTCGGAGACACGGCGTCGGTCCACATTTACGGCGACATACTTTTGCAGTCAAACGGCTTTACTCAAAGGCTACAGTTAGAAAACGAGACAAGTAAGGTCGAGTTTTCGAGCTTTATATCCGCGCTAAGATCCTTTAATACCCCCTCAAGTGAAAAATAATGTAAAAATTCAAGGCCGCCCGTGAATGGGCGGCCTTTTTTATAGGTTGGTTAGTTGTTTTCGGACTTGTTGTTCTTGGAGTTTTCGCTGCGGTTGTTCTCGTTTTGATTATTTCCGCTGCGGTTGTTCTTGTTCTGGCTGTTTTTGTTTTCCTGACTGTTCTTTTTCTGCTTTGACATAGTGATATCCGTCCTTTCGCTTGATTGATAGATAAACTATCGACTTTATTATTTACTTCGGGCGGAAAAATTATACCGTGTTATTTACATTCAACAAAGCAAGCGGAGCAGGGGGGCAGCGTGATTTTTTTATCGTCGAATGTCGGTGCGCCGTTAAGGGAATATATCACATTTCCTTTGATAGGCACGTCGGCGGTCTGCACTTTGTCCGACGGGTTAAGGCAAACATAAACCGTCTGCTCGGCGCAACTTCTTTTATAAATAAGCGGATAAGTATTATCCCTGCAATATACAAACTCAAAATCGGACAAATTGCCGAGGGCGGGATTAGCGCGCCTTATGGCAATAAGCTTTTTCACCTCGCTGAGCAAGGAGTTTTCGTCGTTTTGCTGAGCTGATACCGTAGGTCTGTCGGGCGAGGAGCTTTGCGGGATATATAATTTGTCGCTGTCTGCTGAGGAAAAACCGCAGTTCTTGCTCATATCCCACTGCATAGGCGTGCGCGAGCCCGTCCTGCCGTAGCCGCCCTCTTTAGAGGTCAGCCCCTCGACGTATTCCATACCTATCTCGTCGCCGTAGTATACAAACGGTACGCCCGGCATACTCAGCAAGAATGCAAAGCAGCATTTCAGCTCGTCGGTATCTCTGTATCTCGATAGCCTGTCCATATCGTGATTGCCGGAGGGGATACATACAAGCCCGCCGTTTTCTTTCGCACTTTTGTACGAAATATCATACAGCTGTGAAAATACCGTCGGAGTTCCCGTACCTTTTTTTGAGAAAAACGGCTTTGCACTGCGGAATAGCGAGGTATACCCCTCCGGGCCGAAATGCAGCAGAAAATCCATATCAAACCCAGCGGGCATAGAATACTTAGGCTCGCCCCATTCCGACACCATTGCCGCGTCAGGGTATTTGTTTTTTAAAAAGCTGTTTATATCCTGCCACAGCTTAATTGTTTCTTTATACTCGGGGTCGCATTTTACAAGCGAACCCGCCATATCTACTCTAAACCCGTCGCAGCCCATATCGAGCCAGAATTTCATAATATCCTTTATCGCCTGACGTGTAGCAAGCGGGGCGGGGTCGTCGGGGCGCTGCTGATAGGGTCTTTTCGGCTCGGCATAGCCGTAATTCAGCGCGGGCTGCATAGAGAAGAAATTTACCCCCGCGCTGCCGTCACGGTCGGATATGCCGCGTATACAGTTAAGCCCCTCGGGCTCTTCCCATACGCTGTCCGTCCAGATGTAGCGGTCGGAAAACTCGTTATGTTCACTTTTCATCGATTTTATGAACCATTCGTGCTCTACAGAGGTATGTCCCGGTACAAGGTCAAGCAAGATATGTATACCGCGCTTATGACATTCGTCGAAAAGCTTCTTTAGCTGCTCGTTTGTGCCGTATCTTTCGGCAGTCTTATAATAATCTCTCACATCATATCCCGCGTCGCCGAAAGGCGAGTCAAAGCAGGGGTTCATCCATATCGCGTTAAAGCCCAAGCCCTTGACATAGTCGAGCTTTTGTATGATACCCTCAAAATCTCCGATACCGTCGCCGTTTGAGTCCATAAAGGACTGCGGATATATCTCATAAAAAATTGCATCTTTCAGCCAGTCAGCCATAATAATGCTCCTTTCAAAAAAAGTTTATCATTATTATACACCGACCGAGTGAAAAATGCAATAGATATTATCGCAGCAAAAATACATACGCCAGTATAAGTATAGGTTTTATGTCGGCATTTTCTTTCCAAAGAATAAATGCCGCAGCGGCTATTATCAATAGATCGTCGTCGCTGATTATTTTATTTATCAGTTCCATATGTTCCGTCTTGCCTTGTCAGCCTCCGCCGTCCTTTTGTTCATCTCGGCTGTTTGATGAACACCCCGCGTTGTGATTTTTTATACAGCTCTCAAAGTCGGGGACCTTGTCGGAATAACTCTCGGACGGGGTTTCGCCGCTCGGCTGTTTAAAAAGCTCCTTAAAATCGTCCACGTCGTATTCCTCTGCTTTGCTCTCTGAGGCAGCGGATATTACCTCCTGCGCCTGTTGAGGCTCATCGCTGTTTACGCTTCTGTCCTCGCTTATCGCCGATACTGGAGCATCTTCGGGTTCACTAACGTTTTCAGGCGCACTTGACGTTTGCACGGCGGCATTTTCCGCGTTTGCCGCAGCCTCTTCTATATCCTCGCTTACGGCCGATACAGGCTGTGCTGTTTCTTCGTCAGCCGCTGTGTCCACTATATCGTTGCCTGCCGCCGATAAGGTCTGTATCTCCTCTTCGACCGTCTCAGTCTCTTTTACAGCCGATACGGGCTGAGCCTTTTCTTCTTCGGCGGGAGCGGAGGTTATCTCGGCGGATACGGATATTTCCTCGGCAATTTTTACACTGTCAACTACTGCCGCAGCTTCAACGGCTGTAGTATCGGCGGTATTTTCCACCTCGGCAGAAACATTTTGAGCCTTGATTTCGGCATTTTCGGCGGGCGAAGAAACGGTCTGCGGGTCGGGCTTAGCGCGCTTCATCATATCCATAGCCTCACGGATATACTCCTTTTGCTGCTTTTCAAGTTCCTTCTTTGAAATATTAGTGCTTTTCCATTCCATAGCGTTCTCCTTATCTCTAAAACAGTTTATCAAACAGCCCGCTGTCCCTAAGATAGGGAAGCAGCGAGACAAGCTTGAACAGCTTGACGGCGGTGTCTATTTTGGCTTTATTTTCTTCCCGCAGGTGGGGTTTTAGCGCGATAAGCAGTTCGGTGTTTTTGTCGGGCTCGTTAAGCTTAGACATTATCTCGCCGAGTTTTAACACCGATTCTATATCAACGCCGCTGAACATATCGTTCTGCGATTCGTCGTTTTTATCATCGCCGTCATTATTTGACGAGGCTCGCAGAATGTTTATAACATCGTCAATATTATTCATTCCGCCCTCCGCAATTGTACTATTTTTCCAAAGATTTTCTGATTTGCTCTGCCTGCTTTGAGTTTACCATTCTTTTGACAAGCTCGGGGTCGTTAAGCACCGAGTTCAGCTTTTCGGCGTCGCGCTTAGACATATTGCCGAGCGCCTTGGACAGATCCTTACTGCTGAGCGCATCTTTAAGCTTTTCCGGGGTCGTGCCCAGCTTTTTGCTTACTGCCTCTAAAATAGACTCAATGTTGCTCATAATTTCCTCCTTTAATTATATTTGCACATTGTGGATTTTATGAATAATGCCCGAGCGGGGCAAAATTTAAAACAGCACAAGTTTTAATCTTGACATTATAGGTCGGTTTATGGTATACTATATCAAAACGATCGGAGGGGATTGTTATATGAAAATAGTTGTAGTTTCGGATTCTCACCGCGATTATCATAAATTAAAATATGTCGTTGAGAATAACCTTGACGCGGACGCGTTCATACATCTCGGAGATGGTGAACACGAATTTAACGATGTGAGAAATCTACACCCCGAAAAGAGCTTTCTTTTCGTTAAAGGAAACTGCGACTATGCGGACAATAAGACTATCCGCATAGCAAACGCAAACGGAATAAAAATTCTCTGCGTGCACGGACACGAGCAAAAGGTGCACCAAAGCCTCGATCTGCTGATAGAAACGGCAAAGCTCAACGGCTGTAAGATAGCCTTATACGGGCATACGCACCTTTACCGTACCGAGCTTATCGACGGGATATACATAATGAACCCCGGCAGCATTGACTCTCCGCGCGATAAGCGCCCGCCGTCATACGGAGTTCTTACCATAACCGACGACAATCAGATAACTATGAATATCGTCGCGCTCGACCTTAATGCAAGCGCTTGAGCTTTATGGGCACACGGTTTTGTGCTTTGACAGCCTGCCGTCGACAAATACTTATTTAAAAGAGCACATCGGCACATTCGGTGATAAAACGGCGATAATTGCCGACCTACAGACCTCGGGCAGGGGCAGACGTCAAAACGTCTGGCAGGCCGACCGTGGTATGCTTGCGCTTTCCGCATTATATAAGGACGTAGCCGAGCCGACTTTTATGACAGTGATATGCGCGGTGGCGGTGTGCCTTGCTTTCGAGGACGTAAGCGACCTTGATTTCGGCATAAAATGGACTAACGACATAGTTTGCCGCGGGCGCAAGGTCTGTGGTATTCTATGCGAGAGTATAATAAAAAGTTCCAAAAGCGTCGGAAAGTATGTTATATGCGGTATGGGACTAAATGTCAATCAAACCGCCGAATTTTTTAAAAACGCCGCGCTTCCTAACGCCGCGTCTTTATTTACCCTTACGGGTAATAAGACTGATAAGCTCAGCTTAGCGGGATATGTTTTAAAGCATATATCGGAGCTTATGCGTTGTGACCATAGAGATATACTTGACGAATACCGCCGCAGATGCGTTACGCTCGGCAGGGAAGTACGGCTGATAAAAGACGGAGAAGAGCTCACAGCGTTCGCAAAATCGATTAATATGAACGGAGAGCTTATTTGCAACGGCAAGAGCGGAGAATTTACCGTAAATGCGGGCGAAGTACGCGTACGAGGGAAAAACGGAGAGTATGTATAACGCTTAACAATATAAAAAATATGACCCCCGAAAACCTACAAAGTTTTCGGGGGTCAAAATTTTTAATTCTTTTTGCGTCTTGCCTCATCTTTGGCTCTAAGCTCATTGTTAAGTATCTTTTTTCTTATCCTTATATTTTTCGGAGTTACCTCTACAAGCTCATCGTCGTTGATAAATTCGAGGCTTTCTTCAAGGCTCATCCTGCGGTAGGGGATAAGCTTTAGCGCGTCGTCGCTGCCCGAGGCACGCGTGTTAGTCAGGTGCTTTTTCTTGCAGACATTGACGCAGATATCACCCGCCTTTGGCGATACACCGACGACCATGCCCTCGTATACGTCAACTCCCGCGTCTATAAACAGCGTTCCTCTTTCCTGAGCGTTAAATAATCCGTATGTGACCGACGTCCCCGACTCAAAGGCTATCAATGCGCCCTCCGCGCGGGTAGGTATCTCTCCGATATACGGCTGATAGCTGTCAAATACCGAGTTCATAACGCCCTCGCCCTTGGTATCGGTCAAAAATTCGCTCCTATAGCCGAATAATCCTCTTGACGGTATCAAAAATTCAAGCCTTGTCCTGCTGCCTATCGGGTTCATCTTTACAAGCTCTCCCTTGCGGGTGCCCATTTTCTCCATGACTGAGCCGACGCTGCTCTCGGGTACGTCTATCACTAAGCGCTCTATAGGCTCGCATTTTACCCCGTCTATTTCTTTAAACAGCACACGCGGTGTGCTTACCGACAATTCATAGCCCTCTCTGCGCATAGTTTCTATCAGTATAGAAAGGTGCATCTCGCCGCGCCCCGCTACATTGAACGAATCGAGCTCGTTGCTGTCGCTTACTTTCAGCGATACATCCTTTAGAAGCTCTCTGTACAGTCTTTCGCGTATTTGACGCGAGGTGACGAATTTTCCGTCGCGACCCGCAAACGGGCTGTCGTTTACAGAAAATGTCATCTCGACGGTAGGCTCGGTTATCTTTACAAAGGGCAGGGGATCGGGGGAGTCGACGGCGCAGATAGTTTGTCCTATAGTTACGCCCTCTATTCCCGATATGCAGACAATGTCGCCTATAGAAGCCTCGGTGACGGGCTGACGGTTCATACCGTCAAAGGTGTACAGGCTAACTATTTTTGACTTGAACGGCTTAACGGCGCCGTTATAGTCGCATACCGTGACCTCTTGATTTTGCCTTATAACACCGCGCTCTATTCTTCCTATCGCTATTCTTCCGACATAGTCGTTATAATCTATCGACGATACCAGCAGCTGTAGGTCGCCGTCCGCGTCGCCCTCGGGACAGGGGATATGCTCTACTATAGAATCAAACAGCGGGCGAAAATCCTCTCCCATACTGTCGGGGGAGTAGGACGCTACGCCGTTTCTGCCCGAGCAGAATATAACGGGGCTGTCAAGCTGCTCCTCAGTAGCGTCGAGGTCGAGCAGCAGCTCGAGCACCTCGTCTACGACCTCGTGATTTCTCGCGTCGGGACGGTCGGTCTTGTTTATTACCGTTATCAGCGGCAGCTTTAATTCGAGCGCCTTTTGCAGTACAAATCTTGTCTGCGGCATAGTGCCCTCAAAGCTGTCTACTAAAAGCAAAACGCCGTTTACCATTTTGAGTATGCGCTCTACCTCGCCCGAAAAATCGGCGTGCCCGGGGGTGTCAACTATATTTATCTTTATATCCTTGTATTTTACCGCCGCGTTTTTGGCAAGAATTGTTATGCCGCGCTCGCGCTCAAGGTCGTTGCTGTCCATTACGCGGTCCTCGACCTCTTGATTTTCACGAAAGGCTCCGCCTTGCTTAAGCATCTCATCGACTAAGGTCGTCTTACCGTGGTCGACGTGCGCTATTATGGCGATATTTCTCAGATCTTCTCTTTTCAATTCAATTCTCCTCTTTTTATGTCATCTTGTATATTATACTACTTTTTTACTTGGTTTTACTATATTATTTTTTAATAATTCTACTAAACCGAAAAAGCTTTAATTGTCGATTTTATACAAATGATATAGGGAAATATAATTATCTAGATAATCCTCAATATATTCTCGGGGGCTGACAAAGTATACGTCTAATATAAAGCGAAAGGAAAGAGTGAGATTATGCTGCCGCCGTGCGGCGGACAGCTTACGCTTATTTCTCAAATTACTTTCGCAATCCGAGAAATAAGCTACGGGGAAAACCATCAATTTTCTCATAAATAGGAAAAACCCCGGGATCTCTCCCGGGGCGAAGCAGGGAATTAGTTGCAGCCGCAACCGCAGTCGTTGTTGTTGTTGCCGCAGCCGCAGCC
Source organism: uncultured Ruminiclostridium sp. (assembly GCA_947594425.1). GTDB lineage: Bacteria > Bacillota > Clostridia > Oscillospirales > Ruminococcaceae > Ruminiclostridium_E. Next base: position 125,078 of record CANQED010000004.1, on the reverse strand, counting down.
GTTGTTTCCTAAGCTGTTGCAGCCACAGCCGCATCCGCCGCCGTTGCTGAACAGGAGGATAAGGATTATGATCCACCAGTAGTTAGAGTTGCACATAGAGAGTACCTCCGAAATTTATTTTTTGTTGAGCGTTTACCGCTCACAGTACATAATATGCTTTTCATCAAAATCTGCTACTTCAATCTTGACAGAGCAAAAGTTTTTTGGTAAAATAATCATATAAATATATTGTAAGAAAGAAGAAGTATCATGAAAAAGAAAATCACGGCTGCGGCTTTATCATTATGTATGCTTATCGGGATAGTCGGGTGCTCGTCAACAACTAAGGTCGAGGGCAACACGGGCGAGGTATCCTTAAAGGACGGCGATACCTATGCGGTAATATCCGTTAAGGACTATGGCGATATGACCTTTAAGCTGTATCCCGAGGTCGCTCCTAAGGGCGTGCAGGTGTTTATTGACCTTGCTAATGATAAATTTTACGACGGAAAGACCTTTCACCGTATTGTAAAGGACTTTATGATACAGGGCGGAATGGTGACGGATGACTCAAATTATGAACAATTTGACATCGAGACCAACAACTCTATGAGGCATTTTTACGGCGCGCTTTGCTATGCTAACGCTTTAGGAAAGAATACCACGCAATTTTATATAGTTAATTCCAAAACGCCGCAGGATGTTGAAAACTTTAGCATTCCCACAATAGAAAATCAGATAACCATGTATTCCGACACGGCTAAATCTTACGAAAAGGGAAGCGACGAATACAAATACTTTAGTTTTTATGCCGATTATTATACCCATACTAAGGATTTTATAAGTAATATTTCCGAAGAGGCGGCAGCTAAATATAAAGACGTAGGCGGCAGTATGTCGCTTGACGGCAATTATACGGTTTTCGGACAGATGGTAGACGGGTTTGACGTACTCGACAAAATATCCGACGTCGAGGTTGAGCAAAGCACAATTATCACTAACGAGAAAAGTCAGCCCGTTGAAGACGTGATAATCGACACCGTAACGATAAAGACTTACGGAGAATAATTAAAATAAAGGCACTCGGATATTATTTGATGTGCCTTTTTTACTATCGAGGGGGCAATTATTATGGCAGAAGAAAAAATTTCGGCGGACAAAAATTCTGACACCAAAGAAAAGGCTTCAGCGGACAAAAATTCTGACACAAAAGAAAAGACTTCGGCGGTTAAAAAGTCCGATACAAAGAATGTAAAGAATACAAAGAAAGAGAATATCCACTCGGGGCACAGACAGCGAATGCTGGCTAAGCTGAACGCCGATAACTTAGACCTGTTATCGTCGCACGAGATACTCGAAATGCTGCTGTACAGCGTAAATAAGCAGAAAAATACTAATCCGCTTGCTCACGCGCTAATAAAGAAGTTTGGCTCGCTCTCGCAGGTCATGAAAGCGAGCGAAAAGGAGCTTTTATCCGTTGACGGTATCGGTAACGCATCGGTGCAGCTTATCCGCAGTGTAAGAGCTGTAGTCGATAGGGTCAATAAAGAAAATATAAAAGTCGGTCAAACGCTTCGTGACCCTGAAAAAATAAAGAAATTCTGTCAAGGGTTATTTAAGACGGTAGACCGAGAGGAAATACGGATATTATTTCTAAATAACGACTTTAAATATTTAAGTCAGGAGCTGCTCGGCATTGGCGGTACAAACTCGGTATTTGTCGACACGTTTACGCTGCTCAGAAAGGTCGCCGAAAAACGCTGCACTATAGTTATTATCACGCACAATCATCCGCGAGGCTCAGAGCTTCCGTCCAACGAGGACAAGTACCTGACGCGCAATCTGTTTAATGTGCTGGACAAGTCTGGCGTGTATCTAGCCGACCATGTCATAGTCGGTATGGGCGGAGCGTTTTCTATGGCGCAAAGCAATACCTTACCCGAAATGTGGAGAGGGTATAGTTAATTACGGCAGGGAAAAACATTTATACGTAATTGCGTAAAATTATTATTTTCCGAAATTTAGGGGAGAGGATTTTTCAAGGGAGGACATATGGCAACAAACAATCCGCTGAAATATACCGCCGACGCTCCCGAGTGTCTTAAGGAATATCTCGGCTATCTTATAAATATTAAGAACCGTTCGCCGCTCACCGTAAAAAATTATTACACCGATCTTAAATTATTTTTCAGATACCTTATGGTCGAAAACGGCCGCGTTGCCGCCGATACCGACTTTTCAGAGATCGATATTTCAAATATAGATGAAGCGCTTATAAAAAACGCCGGATTGAATGACGCGCTCGGCTTTCTTAATTTTACCGTCAGCGAGCGCTCAAATCAAGCAAAGGCCCGCGCGCGTAAGGCTGTTGCGCTCAGGCAGTTTTATAAATACCTTACAAATAAAAAAGGCTGGTTTAAAGCGAGCCCTATGCTCAATCTTGAGCTTCCGTCGCCGAAGAACGCTTTGCCTAAGCATCTCACGCTTAACGAAACCGAGCAGCTTTTAAGAAAAGGCTTTGAGGATATGAACGATTGGCAGGATTACAGAGATCTGTGTATGACCGTACTTTTTTTAAACTGCGGTATGCGGTTGAGTGAGCTTGTCGGGATAAATTGCCGAGATATTATACAAAATACCGATTTTTCCGATGAGGGCGGCGAAACCGTCTATTATTCCCTAAAAGTTCTCGGCAAAGGTAATAAAGAGCGTATCGTCTATCTTAACGACCAGTGCGTTGCCGCAGTGAAAAATTATACGCAATTACGACCCGATTTTAAGGGTGAAAACGCACTGTTTGTCAGCCGTTTCGGCAAGCGCATATCCAATAGGCGCGTCGAGCAGATCATAGACGAGCGGCTGAAAAGCTGCGGGCTTTCCGGCAAAGGTATATCCGTACACAAACTGCGCCATACCGCGGCTACGCTTATGTATCAAAACGGCGTTGACGTCCGTGTGCTTAAAGAGGTTCTCGGTCACGAGAATTTAAACACCACTCAGATATACACTCACGTTGCCGACCGACAAATGCGCGACGCAATAAATAAAAATCCCGTGTCGGAAATTTTGGATATCAAAGAAAAGAATGACGAGGATAATAATTGAGCCGGATTTAAGCTGAAAAATATACGTATTTATGCAAACATTATAATTTTAAAATAGGTTTTTTGATAATTATGTCAATTGAATAAAGGTATAATAGTATGTTAAAATAAAAGTGTGGTAAAACGATTACACGGTTTACACATAACAAAAACGGAGGTGTGTTAAAATGAAATTTAAACGGACAATAGCGGCAGTGCTCGCATTATGTACTCTTATCTCACTGTCTGCTTGTTCAAACAATGCGGCAACTTCGGACGGCGGCACGTCTGATAGTGCTTCATCGGCGGCTGATACGACCGTAAACGACGACATAAACAATCCTGTTGACGTCAGTGACATCAGTCTTGACATCAATACGGGAGAAGATAAGGTCGAGCCCGCTGATTTGGCTTATTTAGGAAATTATGACGTTACTACCGCAGGCGACGTCAAGCCCGCATATAAGTATTTTCAAGAAAACTACGGGTGCAATATCAACGTTACGATAGTTGCGTCTAACGCAATTCAAGAAAGGCTGACTACTCTTATAGCGTCGGATGACTCTCCCGACCTTATAGACTACGCGGACAACGTCTTCCCTCTTATGATGTCCAAAAATCTGGTGACGCCGTTAGAGGATTATATGGATATGAGCGCCCCTCAGTGGAGCGGTCTTGAAAAATATATAGACAAATACACATGGAGCGGACATAAGTATTATTATCCGTGGTCTTATAACGCGTCGCCCTACTTTTTGATATACAATCGCGGATTGTTTGAGGAGCTTGCGATAGAAGATCCTAAGGATCTTTATGACCAGGGCAAATGGGACTGGGACGCATTTAGGAGCTGCCTGCAAAAATTCGTAGATTCGGGCGAGAACAGACAGGGCTTATACGGATATACCGCAACGGCTTTGTTCGATTCTACAGGCGTTCCGCTGATATGCATTAATGATGACGGTATGCTTCAGTCCAACCTTGTTGACCCGAACATCGAAAGAGCCGCAAACTTTATGCAGGATCTTAAGCACGATGGGCTTACCACATTCCCCGAGGGCTATATAAATGTAAGCGAAGAGCCTATCACCAACGGCTTAGCGGCATTTCAGTCTATGGGCGGCTGGATAATAACAAATTACGCCAAGAAGATGGTAAAGGACAGCTCGCTCGATATATTCTTTGTCCCCTTCCCCAAGGATCCTAAGGCTGACGAGTATTATACGGGACTCAGCACCTTTGGCTATTTGGTTCCCGCAGGCTCCGAGCACGTTCAGCAAGCGGCGGTATTTATAAATTGCTGCCGTCTTTCTAAAACAGACGAAGCTCTTATGGAAACTACCAAAGAAAGCATAATGAAGGATAAGAAGTACACCGAAGAGCAGTACGAGTTCTCTGTATCGTTTGAGAAGGTAGAGGACTTTAACGGCGTCATAGACGAGCCTTACGGAATGGACGAAACTACCGCTGATCTTATTAGACAGATGATAGACAACGTTATCTTCAAAATGGACGACGAGGAGCTTAACGCTAAGTCGTGGACTCAGATGAGAGAAGAAAACGGTTCTGCTATCCAGTCTCAGGTCGACTATTATAATGACCTTATAAAGAACAGCAATGGCGTAGCTCCCGCAGAGAGCGAGACCGAGACATCGGCAGCCGAATAATTAACTTACACACAGCGCTTTAAGTAATTTAAGGCGCTGTGTATTTATTTACATACTTTAATCGTTTACATTTTGGGCTTTTTTGTGCATTATGACGGTTTTCAACAATAAATTTTAAGCAATATGTGGATTGCAATTTAAAGTTTGTATATGTTAAAATAAAGTAAATAAATGCGCTTTTTGCATTTATAATATTATAGGAGGATAAATAAATGAGATCCAAGAAAATTCTCGCGGCTTTACTGGCTGTAAGCTCTCTCCTCTCGCTCAGCGCGTGCGGTTCGTCGAACAACCCGTCGGGGAGCACGAGCAGCAGCACCTCATCTGCCGCAGCTGACACTACTGTAAACGACGATATAGATAATCCTGTAGACGTCAGCGATATAAGCATAAGCGGAGGACTTACCGACGCGGATAAGATAGAGCCCGCCGACCTGTTATATCTCGGAAATTACGATATCACCACCGCAGGCGACGTAAAGCCCGCATACAAGTATTTCCAAGAGAATTACGGCTGCAATATCGAGGTTACGATAGTTGCGTCTAACGCTATCGCAGAAAGACTTACGACAATGATGTCCAGCGGCGAGTCTCCCGACTTAGTCGACTATCAGACCAACACATTCCCGCTGATGATGTCTAAGAATATGTACACACCTCTTGAGGACTATATGGATATGAGCGCGCCTCAGTGGTCGGGACTTGAGAATTATATCAACAAGTACAAGTGGGCAGGACACAATTATTATTATCCGTGGTCGTACAATGTCTCCACTCAGTGGCTGATATACAATCGTGGACTGTTTGAAGAGCTTGCTATAGACGATCCTAAGGATCTTTATGACCAGGGCAAATGGGACTGGGATGCATTCAAGAATTGTATGCAGAAGTTCGTTGACAGCGGTGAGGGCAGAACAGGCGTATACGGTCAGCTCGGCACGGCGCTGTTTGACACCACCGGTACACCGCTCGTATCTATCGCCGAGGACGGCACTCTTCAGGCTAACTTTGTAAACCCCGATATTGAGAGAGCGGCTAACTTCTATCAGGATCTTAAGAGCGGCGGACTGTGCAAGTATCCCGAGGGCGATTATATCGACATATCGGAAGATCCTATCACATCGGGTCTCAGCGCTTTCCAGGCAATGCAGGAGTGGATAATCACCAACTACTCCAAGAAGATGGTAAAGGATACCTCGCTTGATATATTCTTTATTCCCTTCCCCAGAGATCCCGAGGCTGATAAGTATTATATGGGCATGAGCACGTTCGGTTATCTTGTTCCCTCAGGCTCTCAGCACGTAGAGCAGGCTGCCGTATTTATAAACTGCTGCCGTCTGTCTAAGACCGACGAGTCCCTCAAGGTCACTACCAAAGAAAGCACAATGAAGAATAAAAAGTACACCGAAGAGCAGTACGAGTTCCTTATGAGCTTCCAAGAGGTAGAAAACTTTGATCCTATCGTTGACGAGCCTTATGGTCTTGACGACGCTACCACGACTATAATCCAGGAAATGCTGCACGACGTATCATTCCCCGCAGATGACGGCGAGGATGAGAGCTGGACAATGATGAGAGAGGCAAACAACCCCTCAATTCAGGCTCAGGTCGATTATTACAACGACCTTATAAAAGAAGGCAACAATAGCTGATTATTATTTAACACATTTAACGGGGAGGTTCGCCTCCCCGTTTTTTATACCAAAAAATATTTTTTGTAAAATTGATTTAAGATTTTATTTATTATTGACATTTTTACTGAACTATTGTATAATAAATTTGTGGGTATTGTTCCCGAAAAAATTATTTCGGAGGGGCTTTTATATGAAGAAAGTGCTCGCGGCTGCTGCGGCCATAGCCGCCTTAATAATATCGATGTGCGTTACAGCCTTTGCCTTTGATAACAATGATTACGATTTCGGCGGCGGCGACTGGGGCGGCGGCGGATACGATTATGATTATGATACGGGTTATTCCTCGTCAGGTGGCGGCGGAGGAGGCTTATATTTAGGCAGCGGCGGCGCTGTAGTGGCAGTAGTTATCATTGTCGTAATCTTGATAATCAATAAGAATAAGAACGGCTCTTCTTCTCACAGCGGCGGAACAGTCAGACCCTCTCAGGGCAACAACGTTATTTTGCCCGACCGCACCGCTCAAATAGAGCAGATAATAAAACAAAACGACCCCAACTTCTCCGCGAGTGATTTTGTCACCTTTGCTAAAGAGGTCTATATCGATATAGAGAACGCTTGGTGCAAGCGCGACCTTACCCCCGTAAGACCCGTTATGCACATTAATCTCTACAATACTACACAAAATCAGGTGCAGAGCAAGATAGATCAGGGCGTAATATATCACTATGAGAGCATAGCGATTGATACCGCATACATAACCTCGTACGCAAAGGATACGCAGTTTGAATTTGTCACCTGCTATCTTGCCTCGCGTATGATAGATTATCAGACAGACGAAAAGACGGGCAATATCCTGCGCGGAGATAAAACCACCCGTTGGCAGCAGCGCTATAAGATGAAGTTTGTCCGCACCATAGGGACGCTCACTAAGGACGACAGCGGACAGCTAAACGGTCACAACTGTCCTAACTGCGGCGCTCCGCTTGAGATAAATTCCTCGGGCGTATGCGAATACTGCGGCTCTGTAGTGACTACGGGCGAGTACAGCTGGGTGCTTACCGAATTTACAGGAATTAGAAACGATACCGTTGACGAGGGTATAAGAGGAGTATAAGCGTGGATCTCATTATATATGCGCTGATAACCCTTTTAGTCCTTATAATAGTGGTAGCTATTATAGTTTTGGTAATAAGGGCTAAGATAAAAAAGCTGACCGGCTCGTCTATCTCCGAAATAGCTAAAGCTGTGAGCACCGGCCTTAAAGAAGAGGCCGACCTGCCTAAAGGTATAACCGATTTGTCTGCGGTATATTCGCCTAAGATAAACCGAGATTTTCCCGATACGGGCTATACCTCTATGTCCTCGCAGGTAAAAAACGTGCTTACGGCTTATCTCGGCGCAATAGAGGCCAAAAGCGTATCTAAGCTTGATAAAGATAATTGCTCCGAATTGCTTATCAGAAAGGCCGAGGGCATAATCAGCGACCTTGACAGCAAGAACGAACAAGAAAAGTACGACAATATCGATATACATAAATGCGGCATTGCTTCATACAGTAATAAAATAGAAGAAGCGGTCGCGGTATTCGAGGTATCTGTCGGCTATATCTACAGCCTGTTAAAGGATAAAGCGGTCAAGGTAAACGAAAAGAGGCAGACGGCGTACAAGGTCACGCTATCTTACCGTCAGCACGGATACGAAACCTCGGACTCGTCGATCTATTCAAGCACCTGCCCTAACTGCGGCGCTCCCGTCGATATCAAAAGCGGCGTGTGCAAATACTGCGGCAGCTCGATAGGCGCAATAGCCGACCGCATATGGCAAGTAACGGACATTGACCTAATAGGTTAATAATATATGAAAGGAAATAAATGATATGGGACTTATTAAGGCTGCTATCGGTTCTCTCTCCGGTACGCTCGGCGACACATGGAAAGAGGCGATACACTGCCCTGCTATCGATAACACTATAGTAGTGGCAAACGGCGTGAAGATGAACGAGGGCTCCGCCCGTTCAAGCAATTCTAAGGGCTCGGATAATTATATCAGCAACGGCTCGGCCATTATGGTCGAGGAAAACACCTGTATGCTGACTCTCGACAACGGAAAGATAACAAACGTTGTCACCGAGCCGGGGCGCTATATTTTGGACAATTCGTCCGCGCCGTCTATCTTTGCGGGACAGATAAAGGATTCCGCTAAGGAGCTTATCTCGCGTTTTACCTTTGGCGGAACTCCGTCGGTCGAGCAGAGGGTAATATATATCAACCTGCAAAGACTGCCGGGCATACCTTTCGGAACGGGCACGACTGTTCCCTACTTTGACGCAAGATACAATACGTCTGTAGAACTGCGTTTTTACGGAACATTCGAGATACAGATACCCGACGCTGAGGCCGCTGTTAAATTCTACAGCGAAGTAATAAGCAAGGGAGTTGGCTCGGGTCAGACGACCGTAAAGGGAATTTTTGCAAACGAGCAGTATAAAAACGAGTTTATGCAGGCTATGCTTGTCGCGCTGAATGGCCTTTCAGCCGAAAATATAAGCTACAATCGGATAACCAGCCAGCTTAACGTTCTGACGGAAAAGGCAAAGGAAGCCACCCAGGATAAATGGAGCGAAAGAGGCTTTATTCTTACGAACATAGGCTTAGGCCCCGTCACGATCTCCGACGAGTCCAAAGAGCTGCTTAAAGACCGTCTTAAAGCCGATACTATGCTCGATTCAGACGTACAGCGCGCAGTTATGACAGGAGCCGTAGCAAGGGGAATCGAGTCGGCAGGCGCAAACGAAAACGGCGCTATGATGGGCTTTATGGGTATGAATATGGCTATGAACGCGGGCAGCGGCGTTCTCGGCGGAATGCCCGCCGCGTCTAACACCACCTCGCAGCCCGGTAATAACGGCTGGACCTGTACCGCCTGCGGCACCGGAGGAAATACAGGCGCGTTCTGTTCCGGCTGCGGCGCTAAAAAGGCCGAGCCGTGGGTATGCTCCTGCGGCACGAGCAACACAGGAAAATTCTGCTCACAGTGCGGAAAGAGCAAAGAGGGCGACGAACCCGTTAAGCGTACTCCCGTCGAGTGGACCTGCGAGTGCGGCACCGCAAACAAGGGCAAATTCTGCGCTAACTGCGGCAAGCCCAAGCCCGCCGCACCTAAGAAGTACAAGTGCGACAAGTGCGGCTGGACGCCCGAGGATCCCGAAAAGCCGCCTAAGTTCTGTCCCGAGTGCGGCGACCCGTTCAACGACGACGACATTGTGGAATAATTTGAATAATGACATAATAGATCCCCCGATTTTTCGGGGGATTTTGTTATTGAATAGCACTAACGGCTTTGTGCCGTTTATAAATATCACGTAGTTTAGTAAATATCAGCGTTGCAATTATTACAAGCGTAAGCCTTATCACAAAGAATAATATTAGACATAAATACGAATTAGTCTCGATAAATTTAGACAGAAAGCTAACTATAACATATCTTCCCGCCTCTATCTCGTGAAAGCAGAATATCACGATAGAATTACGTCCCGCCCATTTAAAAAATCCGCCGATGAATGGAATTTTAGCCAAATACTTAGCCGTCCAAAATATGAAGAATGACCCGCATACCGCTCCGATAACGCTTATAAAATTATCGTACAGGTTTGACTCCATTCTGACCTTTCCGAAAAAGACAGCGCATATCCACAAAGCCGCCGCTAAAATAAGGATGCCGAGCTTAGAGCGGTCCGTACCCTCCATAATTTTACGCTGTCTTAATTCATAGCCGATATGGTAGAATAACACCCCTCCCATAGCGGGCTGTATGCTAAGCGGCAGCCAGATAAACTGATTTAGCGCTATTCCCGCTAAAAATACAGCCAACGCAAGCAATGAAAGCGATACGTTATATTTTTTGCCGAATGCGTCGAGCCCTCTGTAGATAAGCCTGCAAAAAAACAGCGCCATTAAAAACCACACCATATCAATAACAGGCAAATTATGTAAAAATTGCTCTGCTCTCAGCGGCGACGCGTTTCCGTAAAGGATAGACAGCAGGTGGCTTGGTATGTCATAGTCGGGGTGAAATATCACCGAGACTATCACCGAAAAAAGCGACAGCAAAACATACGGGATAAGCAGAGCTTTTGCGCTCTTAGTTATCCCGCCCTTTTTATCGCTGTAAAAATATCCCGACACCATAAAAAATAACGGCATATGAAAGCTGAATATAAGGCTGTTAAGCAATTCCACCCCGTAAGCATTGCACACATACAGCGAATGCCCGAGAATGACCGCAATTATCGCCAGCCCCCTTGCGGCGTCGGGAAAATCAAGCCTGTTATTTTCCATATAAGCTCTCCAATTTCATATATTTAAAATGTATGAACAACCTTCTTTAAATACTCAGCGCTACAATTCTATATTAGCTTTTTTGCTTAAAGGACAATACCCAATCTCAGCAACAGGGTCTTAAGTTTTCCTTGGATTTACGTCGACAACGACTACGGATATTTCGGGGATTTTTATTATTATTGCGGTGAACTAACGGTCTTGTGCCGTTTATATATATCACGTAGTTTAGTAAATATGAACGCTGCTATCAGTACAACAGTTATTCTTATAAATAAATATAATAATAGACCGTGATATGAGTGAACGTCTGTAAATAGTTTTGTAAAATGTACCAATGCTGAATTTCCGCCTATTTTACATCCCGACTCTATTTTGTGAATGCAGAATATTACTATAGAGTATCGTCCTGCCCAAGTGAAAAATTTTCCGATGATCGGGATCTTTGCGATATACTTAGCCGCTAAAAGTATAATAAATGAACCGCAAACAGCACCTAAAACGCTTAGAAAATTATCATATAAATTCGCATTCATCCTTACAGAACCAAATAATATTGCAAATATCCAAATTACCGCAGAAAAGATGACAATGCAAGCTTTTGACTTGCAATCGCTGTCGGTAATAATTTCACGTTTACGCAATTCATATCCTATATGATAGAAAAGCACAGCGCCCATTGCCGGCTGAATAGAAAACGGCAGCCAGATATATTCATTTAATGCGACGCCTGCTAAAAATACAACAAGTGCAAGCAGCGAAACCGATATATTATACTTTTTCCCAAATGCGTCAATGCCTATATAAATAACCCTACATAAAAACAGAGCCATTAAAAACCATTCCATACCGATAACCGGCATGTTGTTTAAAAATTCTTTTGAACGTAAAGGCGAGGAATTTGCATAAAAAATAGAAAACAAATTCTCGGTGATATTATAATTGGGGTTTACAATGATTTGTTCGATAAATGCAAATAGTGCTAAAGCTATAAAGGGTATCAATAAAGATTTAGCGCTTCGAGCTGTTTTTCTCCCCCCCCCCGCATTATTGTTGCTGTAAAAATATCCTGACACCATAAAGAATAACGGCATATGAAAGCTGAAAATAAAGTTGTTTAATATATGCGTAACGTCAGTAGAGTGAAGAGATAACGAATGACCGATTATTACGGCAATAATAGCCATTCCTTTAGCAGCGTCGGGAAAAGCAAGTCTTTTCTTCTCCATAATATTTCTCCTTATCAATATAATAAAAACCGCATATAATGCAAGTTTTATATTACTTTGTTTATTTTAGGTCTATGCCCGCCTTTTTTGCCTGAGCGTGCTGCATTTTTCTCGGTATTATGTATTTTCTGCCGTCTTTTATAAATACAGCGCCTGTCTGCTTAAATGAAAAATGCGTCCCGGCTGCCCTGCACTGCTCGCGCAATGATAAGACCCAATCATAATGGCAGGGTCTTGCGTTCTCCCCCGATTCGCCGCCGACAACGACCCGGGATATCTCGGGGATAAGGTATTTTGATAAATCAATATGCTCGAGCAAGGGTTCGCAGATAATGGACTTTTTCTTTATCGGGGCGGAAATAAAAATCGGCAGCCGTCTGTCGGTTTCCTGCTGATTTTCACATGTACAGCAAATATGAACATTATCGTACCCACTGCCCCAGTCTTTGGGGATACATTCCTCAAAGCGGTAGATGCGCTTTGTTATGATAAAAAATGTCATATCTGGGCGCTGCTTTATCATCTGCCAGCACTCACCGCGCCATTCGTCGGCGTCCTCGATAAAAAAATCCGAGGTAAAGCAGGTGTATATTACGCCGCTCTCAGGCGACATTTTGTAGGTGCCGTACTTATAGCGCTCTGCGGGCAAGTAAAAGGTCTTATTCTTTACTACCCTGCTGCTGTCCTTGTCAAACTGCGCGTCGCGCCTGTATACATAGCAGTTAAGGCAGCCCGCGCTGAATTTTTTACAGCCGTGCCACGGATTCCAAGTGTCATTCATATCACAAAATATGGTAATGCGGTATTATATCCTCATAATGCCCGTCTTTCATCAAAAATCCTTTCGGTATAACGCCGAGCTGTGTAAATCCCAGCTTTTCGTATAATTTCAGCGCGGCGGTATTAGTCCTCACCACTGCGTTGAATTGAAGTATTTTAAAGCCGAGCTCTTTTGCCTTAGCCATACAGTCGGTGACCAGCTTTTCTCCGATGTGCCGTCCGCGCATATCGCCTCTTACCGCATAGCTTGCGTTGCAGATATGGCCGCAGCGCCCAACATTATTAGGGTGAAGTATATACAGCCCGACTATCTCATCGGTTGAGATGTCATACGCAACGCCAGTGTATGACTGGGACAGGAAAAACTCCGTCCCTTCCCTTTCGTTTAGCGGCTTGTCCTGCGGAAAGGCAACGCCGTCGTCGACCACTTCGTTCCATATCTTTACCGTAGCGGATATGTCTTTAGGGGAAAATTCTCTTACGGCTATGTTCATATATTCATCATCAGCATATTAAGCTTTTCGGAAAGGGTATCGTCAAGGCTGACGCTGACTTCCTCGCCGTCGGACATTCTTTTAAGCTTAGCTGAGCGTGACGCTATCTCGTCAGAGCCGATAACCATACAGTACGCCGCGTCAAGCTTGTTAGCGTACTTCATCTGCGATTTAAAGCTCCTGCCGCAGGTGTCAAACTCTACCCTAAATCCGTCGTTCCTCAACCTTTGTGCAAGCTTCATAGCGTAAATATTAGTCTCGTCGTCAAAAGTCGCGAGGTACAGATCGCACTTAGCGTCCTGCTCATAATCGAGGGATTGACTATCCATTACCATTATGATACGCTCGAGCCCCATTGCAAAGCCGAGCCCCGCGGTAGGCGCCCCGCCTATCTCCTCGACAAGCCCGTTGTACCGTCCGCCCGCGCAGACAGCCCCCTGCGAGCCTATATCGTTGGAGATAAATTCAAATACCGTGTTGGTATAATAGTCAAGTCCACGCACTATCAGCGGATTTACCGTATATTTTATATCCAGCGCGTCGAGCCGCGCCTTTACGCCGTCAAAGTGCGTTTTGCAGTCGTCGCACAGATAATCGAGTATGCGCGGCGCGTTTTCTTTAAAGGCCGAACATATCTCGCTCTTGCAGTCGAGCAGGCGCATAGGATTTCTGTCCAGTCTCTCAAGGCAGGTATCGCACAGCTTATCCTTATATTGCTCATAATAATTCTTAAGCGCCTTATAATATTCCGCGCGGCAGGCAGGACAGCCTATGCTGTTTATTTCGAGGGAGATATTTTTTACGCCAAGTCTGTTTATAACGTCGTTGGCAAGCGAAATCACCTCGGCGTCGGCGGACGGCGACGCGGCGCCGAATACCTCTACCCCGAACTGATTGAACTCTCTAAGTCTGCCGCTCTGCGGGGTCTCGTACCTAAAGCAGCGCGTAAAGTAATATGTCTTGAGCGGCAGCGCGTCGTTAAACAGCCCGTTTTCTATGGCGGCGCGGACTACTCCTGCCGTACCCTCGGGCTTAAGCGTTATGCTTCTGCCTTTCTTATCATCAAATGTATACATTTCTTTTTGCACAACGTCGGTGGTAGAGCCTACCCCGCGCTGAAAAAGCTCGGTATACTCAAAAGTGGGCGTGCGTATCTCCTTACAGCCGTAGACCTCGGCCGTTTGTGCCGCGATTTTTTCCACGGTGCGCCACTTATATATCTCTTTGGGCAGCTTGTCCTCCGTGCCGCGCGGTCTTTTGCATATTATGTCCATTGTGTTTCCTTTCTTTTTTGCAATAATTTTAAACGGGAGCAAAGCTCAAGGCTTTACTCCCAAGTTTGTTTAAAACAAATACTTTATTTCAGCCCTTGACGATCTCACGCCAATCAAGGTCGCCGCGCTCGAGGGCGTGTATCAGAGCCTCGGCGGTAGCGATGTTGGTAGCTAACGGAATATTATGTACATCGCACAAGCGCAGAAGATTCATTTCGTTAGGCTCATACGACTTTGCGTTTAACGGGTCGCGGAAAAATATAAGCACGTCTATCTCATTGCAGGAAATGCGCGCCGCTATCTGCTGGTCGCCCCCCTGGTCGCCGCTTAGATAACGCTGTATATGAAGTCCGGTGGCCTCTGAGACTAATTTTCCCGTCGTTCCTGTAGCACAAAGACTATGGTGGCTCAGTATGCCGCAATAAGCTATACAAAACTGGACCATAAGCTCTTTCTTAGAATCATGTGCAATAAAAGCAATATTCATAACTGTGACAGTATGCCTCCTTAAGGTAGGCATCCTCCTTTCATAGGCGGTCAGCGATAACGCCGGCACGTTTGTGATCTTTGCTCTCAGTCGGAAAAGCTGTGGCATTACAGAAGTAAAAACTATATACTTATTGTAGCATAAATCACTCTACAAATAAAGTATTTTCTTTCAAAAAATTAAAAATTTGTATAAAAAATCAGAAAAGTTAGCGATTTTTTGTGCAATATAAACAGTTTAGAATATAGCTCACTGCGTTTCGTCATCAGATGTATTATTGAAAAAGCCTCTCTCGGGTCTGCCCTCGGTGTTGGTATCCTTTCCGCCCCACGGCAGGATGATATTACCTTTATCGTCCTTAACGGGCTTATAATTGTCATAGAAGTACGATTCTATTATATTTCTTATCATCAGCCTCGAAAATTCGCCCTTTTCCAAGACTATACCAAAGGCTATCTCGGGAGCTTCTGCGGGGTAAAATCCGAGTATGGTGGAATTAAAGGTCGTTTCCGTCACCTGAGGAGTACCTGTCTTTATCGCTACTCCGTAAGGCAGGTCCTCGAGCTGCTTTTCACCGTATGACAGCGGCCAGCGCACATCGTCCGCGACCATTACCATACCCTCTGTGACCACGTCAAAAATATGCGGGTCTGCGTCTATGGTATAGGCGGTGACGGTCTCTTTCTTCTTAACGGTCTCGCTGCCGTCATAGCTTACCACGCTGTCGACAAGGTGCGGTGTGTATCTCACCCCGTGATTTGCTATAGTTAATGCCACCGTCGCGAGGTGCAAGGGCGTGACGGTAGTTTCGAGCTGTCCGATAGCCGCCTGTATCGTCGAGCCGGGCGTCCATGTCCCGCCAAGCTCCTCTATATATTCGGGCGAGCTCATATGTCCCGTAGAGCCGCCTATTTCAAGACCGAGGTCCGTACCTATGCCGAACCACCCCGCCACCGACGCGAGATACTCTATCCCCATTCTGCGCCCTATATCGTAAAAGAACACATTGCAGGAATGTCTCAGCGCTCGCCTAACATTAAGGCTGTCGGCAAAGCCCATAACGCAGCCCGGCTGATAGTCGCTGTAGTAGGTGTATACGCCGCCGCAGTACACCTCCGAGTACTCGTCTATAATTCCCGATATAAGCCCCGCCGTCGCGGTTATCGTCTTAAATGCCGAGCCCGGGCGGTACAATCCGTATATACAGCGGTTATAGGTCGGGTTAGGTACGGTCGGGTCGTTGTATTTTTTATCATTTATAAGCTTAAAATAATCCGACATATTGTAGTTGGGATAATTTGCCATAGCAAGCACAGCGCCCGTCTTTACGTCAAGCACCACTACCCCGCCCGCGTCGACAAGGTTGCCGCGGTTAGGGTCGTTGTTATAATGCAGCCAATTTATATGATTAGCGAGTATTTCCTGTACCTCGTTTTGAAATTTTGAGTCAAGTGTCAGCTTTACGGAATTGCCCGCGGCTACTTGGGTCGTTATCTCGTCGGATATTACTACCCCATTGGTGTCGCGGGTAATGGTGCGCACTCCGTTCTTGCCGCGAAGAGTTTCCTCCTCCGACCACTCTATGCCGAATTTGCCGAAGGTGTCGTTGAGCGCATAGCCCTCGTCCTTATGCTCGTCGTATTCTTCTTGTGAGATAGCGCCTATTCTCCCTACTATCTGCGGGGCAAATTCCCCTCCCTGATAGACGCGGATAGGCTCTTCTACAATATCTATTCCTTTCAGCATAAAGCTCTGCTCTTTAAGCTCTATGACCGACTGTAAGGATATATCCTCGGCGAGCACATATCTGTTTTGATATGAAAAGTCGCGTATAAGCATCTCATACCGTATGCCCGCGATATATCTGCGCATCTGCTCGTCATAATCAACGCCTATCTTGTACTTTTCGTAAAGGGCGTTTATGCAGTTATCGGCGGTAGCGTATACTCCGAGTTCGAGATTTTCGCGCACCTCGTCCTTTTCATAATCGTCGCCCGTAAATTCGTAGGGCGCATTTTTGGATATAGGCAGGGTGTCTATCCATTCTTCATCATTTTTTATAAGTATCTTGAGCGTTTTTTCGATAATATCGTTTTCTGTCCCGCTTTCGACAAATGACTTTTGTATTATTACCTTATAGACAAGCTCGTTGGTATTGAGAATAATGCCGTCAGCGGTCATGATCTGACCTCTGGCAGCCTGCACGGTCTGTTCTGCTACATATGTTCCTGTCGTCTGCGAAAGATAATATTCGCCGTCTACTATCTGTATCTGCAATAGCTGCAAAGTGCAGGCAAAAGACAGCAATACAACGACAAGTATAAGAACCATAGTGCGTAATGTTTTTTTGACCTTGCCCATTTTGTCCTCCGCTTATTCGTCCGATTGAGCGTCGTCAAACACCGAAATAATCTCTCTGTCGGTCATCTCATTCCCGAGCTTTTTATTTAAAAATCTCACCAGCAAAAATATAAAGATCGACAATACCACCGTTACCGCAATCGTCGGCAGCATATATCTGAGTATTATTATATCCATTTCGGGGTCGCGCCATATAATATGCTTAAAAAGCAATTCCATAAATTCGAGTATAATTAGCACCGAAATATTTATCCAAAGATAATTTACCAGATTGCGATGTATAAGATTTACCGAAAGTAGCGTAACCATAAGGCAGCACGGCACGAGCCACACCGAGGTAAAGCCGAACAGCCCGCCCATAGCCATATCTACAGTAAGCCCCGCAAAGACGGCAAATACAACGCCGCTGAGCTCTCCCTCGTACATCGCTACCGCCACGGCGAGCGCCGCCGTCAGCAAGGGTCTGAACTTAAAAAACGGAAATGTGGACTGTATCACAAAGAATGCCAAAAGCAAAGCCGCGTATATAAGCCATCTGAAAAAGGTCTTTGTCATTTCCCTGCGGCTTCTTCCGCTTATATTAACTATGCGAAAATTCATCAGTCAACAACACCCTGCCCTTTAAAGTGCGTGATAACTACGCAGTCCGTTATTGTCCTGACGTCTACGGCGGGAGTGATAACGGCGTGTACCGACAGCCCGTTATCGTCGTCATAGACCTCTTTTATCGTGCCTATAAGCAGATCTCCCGGGAATACTACGCCCGCGCTGGACTTTACTATCTCTCCCGCTTTAATGCCGCTGTCCTTGCTGATGTAGCTCATAAGGCATTCGCCGTTGTCGGCGTGCTCGGCGTCGTTTTCGATTATGCCTATTACCTTGCTCTCAAAGGTCACCACGCCCATATTAAGGTCGTCGGAAAGCAGAGTCGTGACGCGTGAAAAATTAGGTCCGAGCTCGCTTATCATACCGATAAGCCCGTTAGAATCCATTACCGGGTCATATAATTCTATGCCGTCGTCCGAGCCTCTGTCTATCATAAATCCGCCCGTTATATCGTTTTGACTGCGTGAAATTATATTGCACGGCGGAGAAAACTCAAAGTCCTCATTCTCCTCCTTTATCTTCAGCGCCTTTCTCAGCTGCTCGTTTTCGGTCTTTATCTTTTCAAAATCTATAAGCTGCTGATATTGCTCGTTGAGCTTCTCGGTCAGCTGCTGCGCCTGCTCTTTGTATTTATCCGCGTTTACAAAGCGGTCGAGCGTGTCCTCAACCCATTGCGACACGGCGTTTGACGCGGCGATAAAAGGCTTAGATATTTCGGTAAGTACGGTTTCGGGCAAAGAAGTAATACCGCCCGACACCGCCGCGTATATAAGCACACCGAATACCAGCGCAAACACACATATTATTATTTTGAATTTAAAGCCGCTGAAAAAATCACGCATAGCATTTGCCTTTCGCCATATATTACACAAAACCGCCGCCATACAGCGGCGGAATGGTCATTCCGAAAAAATCAATATCTCGAATCGTCGTCGGTCAGCACATCGACTAACTTGTCTATATTTTCTAGCACCTTGCCAGCGCCGTCCGCAACGCAGTCGAGTGGACGCTCGGCGACTTTTACGGGCATACCTGTTTCTGAGTGGATAAGAAGGTCGAGCCCCTTAAGCAGCGCTCCTCCGCCCGCAAGCATAATGCCTTGGTCTATAATGTCCGCGGCAAGCTCGGGAGGGGTCTTTTCAAGCGTTACCTTTATAGCCTCGATAACGTGGCTGAGCGGCTCGGAAAGAGCCTCTCTTATCTCTTCGGAGGTTATCGTGATATTTTCGGGAAGACCGTTGAGCAGATTTCTGCCCTTTATATCCATAGACGGCTCGTTATCGCTGTAGGGATAAGCCGAGCCGATAGTCATCTTGATATTCTCGGCTGTTCTTTCTCCGATAAGCAGATTGTACTTTTTCTTGATAAAGTTTATTATCGACGAGTCAAATTCATCACCCGCAACTCTTACCGAGCGCGAGGTAACGATACCGCCGAGCGATATAACAGCGACCTCGCTCGTGCCGCCGCCGATATCTACTATCATACTTCCTGTAGGCTCGGCTACGGGCAGTCCCGCGCCAATAGCCGCCGCCATGGGCTCTTCGATTATAGATACGCGCTTAGCACCCGCGTTCTGGGTAGCCTCTTTGACGGCTCTGCGCTCAACTGCGGTAACTCCCGAGGGTATGCAGATTATTACACGTACTCTCGGACGGCCTATCGTGCGCCCTTTAAGCGCTTTTCTTATAAATTCCTGAAGCATACTGGTAGTCATATCAAAATCGGCGATGACCCCGTCCTTAAGCGGTCTTACGGCTACTATAGAGCCGGGGGTGCGTCCGATAACGTCCTTAGCCTCTTGTCCTACACAGCGTACTCTGTCCTGCTTAACATCTACAGCTACCACGCTCGGCTCGCGTATAATTATCCCTTTTCCCCGCATATATACCAAAGTATTAGCGGTGCCGAGATCGATCCCTATGTCCTTTGAAAACATCTTTTATTCCTCCGAAATATATATTAAATCCAGCAAGAATGCTATCTACTGATTATACCCCGATATTTTGCGACAAATACACTCACAGGGTCAGCTATAATATATTATAGCACGAAAAACCTCTACATACAATAAAAAAAGCAATTTAATTATTAATAAATAATCATCGGTTTTCGGCTCAAATTTGGGCAATTTTACTTATTTTGTCCCTGTCGAGCCAAATCCGCCGTTATTTCTCTCGGTGATGTCAAGCTCGTCCTCCTGCTCAAAACAGCAAAGCTCCACCGGAATTATCACAAGCTGTGCTATTCTGTCGCCGTCCTCGACCGTAAACGGGTTGTCCGAAAGGTTTATCACCGGCACGCCTATTTCGCCGCGATAATCGCTGTCTATCACGCCTACGGCGTTAGCTAAGGACATGCCCTTTTTGACGGCGTTCCCGCTTCGTGGGAAAACAAATCCGCCCATATTGCTCGGTATGCTTACCGCAATACCGGTGGGTATCAGTTTCCTTTCCATAGGCTGTACCGTGACGGGTGCGTCAAGGCAGGCAAACAAGTCCGCGCCCGCGCTGTCCTTTGTCGCTCGATAAGGCAACTTAGCGGTGGGCTTTAATTTTTTTACGCTTATTGTCATATTACGACCTCAATTTCTATACAGACCTCTTGTAAAGCCCGAGGTCATCTTTTCGCCTTTAATAAATCCGTCGAGCAGCTCGTCGATATTCTCCTCGTCAGTAAATCTCATCAGCAGAAAATCCGCGCCGCGCGGCTTTATATCTCCTAAATATAACACATCTGGATTGATTATCTCTACGGTATTTTCGCAGCAGATGCACTTCATCTTACGCCCTCGCCTGTCGTTGATAAAGTGCGGGCAGTTGCCGCTTTTAGCTTTCCCGCAGGGCTTACCGTCATTTATCGGGCAGCGCCTTGTTATCATAAGCGGCAGACCGCCGTATGCTATCAGCCCGCGCTTTACATTTTCAGCAAAGGGCAATCGCGCCGCCGACAGCTCGGGAGACATCACCGCGTCATATATCCCCATATCGGCATATGCCGACAAGGACAAGCTGTTTAATATATTAAGCCTGAATGTGCCGAACGGCGTAAAACTTAAATTTTTCGCAATTCGGATATGCGATAAGGTATGCACCGCGAGCTTATCATAACCGTATTCTCTAAGCTTAGCAAGCTTAGCGGTTATTTCTGCCTCGCAGTCAGCCAAAAATACCGGCGGCAGGATTATTATCCTATCCTTTTGCAAGGTGTCATTATTAAGAATATCCATCGGCGCGTAAATATACTCGTATTCTTTGCGCTGTAAAGCCTTTTTAAGCTGTGCTGAATTATTTACCTCACAGCGTATTGTCTGATTGGTCGGAACATATTTCTTGGGAGGCTCAAAGGATATTTTATTAATTTTATAATTGTGAGAGTTTTTTTGCAAAACAGCGTCGGACAGCTTGTCGAGCGCCTCGCGCCTAAGTGCGTTTATCTCGGCAGCCTTTAGATAAAGCCCATCTTTTATATCAGCACTGATATTGCCCGAGGAATACACAGTACCGCCAAGCTTATTAAGCTGTGCGCATAATTCCTCTCCGCTTAAAGGGCGGTTTACGGCACAGTCCGCTCCCCTGCCCGTGACGGATACCGTAATGCCGTCAGCCGAGGCGGTCAGAGTTGTGCAATCTTTATCCACGTCGGCGTGCATATCGCATACGTATCTTTTATACGGCGAGGAATAAAGCTTTCTCGCCTGAGAAAGCGCGTCGGACGCGGCGTCAACATCCTGCTTTGTTCGTATTCCCTGCATATTATGAAAATTATCGGTAAAATATCCGTCGGTAAACCCGCTGCGTGAAAACACGTCCTTTAGCAGCTTAGTATCGGTTTCTTCGCCGTTTAATGCGGCTCTGCAAGCACTGACAGCCGCGGCGACATATTCGGGGCGTTTCATTCTCCCCTCTATCTTAAAGGAGGTAACTCCCGCCCTTTGCAAAAGCTTTAAATGCTTTATCAGCGACAGATCCTTTAACGAAAGGACATTGTCTCTACCCTTGCAGGAAAACCCTAAGCGGCAGGGCTGCGCACATTCTCCCCTGTTGGCGCTGCGCCCGCCGAACATTGCGCTCATAAAGCACTGCCCGCTTAAACATACACATAATGCGCCGTGTATGAACACCTCGGTCTCGATATCAGCAGCCCGTGTGATATTCGCTATCTGCTCATATGACAATTCTCTTCCGAGCACCACACGTGAAAAGCCGAGCTCTTTTGCCTGCAAAGCGCCCTGTAACGAGTTTACCGTCATCTGAGTAGAGGCGTGCAGGGGTATATCGGGCACTATCTGCCTTATCAGCCTTGCCGCGCCTATATCCTGCACAATGATCCCGTCTGCGCCAGCCATAGCGCACTGCTCGGCATATTCGCCAAGCTGCTTTAGCTCGTTGTCATAAATCAGCGTGTTTACGGTAACATAGACTTTTACTGAATTATACTTGCATAGTCTTACCGCGTCGACAAGCTCGGAGTAAGAAAAGTTTTGCGCGTTCATTCGCGCATTAAAGGCTTGTCCTCCCAAATATACAGCGTCGGCTCCCGTATTCACGGCAGCCGTCAACGCATCAAATGTTCCGCAGGGGGCAAGTATTTCGCTCATAGTGTCATCTGTCCGTCGTTTACTATTTCGCTCATTTGCCTGTTTAATTCGTCATATTTCTTTCTAAGGGTATTAAGCTCTTCATTAAGCTCGGCTACCTCGCTGTTTCTCTGCTTTACATACTGGTCAAAGGTCTTTTCGTATGTAGCGACGGTCTCTTTGAGCGTTTGTATCTGCTGAGCGTCCATTCCGACCGAACCCTCGCCTATCTTATGCGAGCGGTTATAGTCTTTTTTGAGATTGTTCCAAGAGGTCTCAAGCTGTGCGAGCTTGTTTTCGAGCTTTTTATTCTTTTCGGCAAGCTCCGCCTTTTCGGCCTTGAGGCCGTCGATAAGCTGCTTATCCGCTTTAAGCGCGTTTTCGGGGGAGGCTATACTGAGATTTTTATTAAGCTCCTCGGTTTTATCGGAAAGGGTTTTATTTTCGCCCTTAAGCTTATCTATCTGCTTAGAAAGGTCGTCATTCTGCGCTTTAAGCTCTTTGACAGTCTTTTCGCATTCGGCTAATTTAGCCGCCGCCTCGTCGCTGTCCTTAATAAGCCTGTTAGCCTTAGAAAGCTCCTCTTCGAGCCGCTTTGCGTCGTCGGCGGAAGCCTTTGTCTCCTCGGCGTTATCCGCGATATCCAGCGCCGCGAGCATAACTATATCGGTAAGCGACATATTGGACAAAGTGGCGTCGCCTATACGGTTTATTCTTTTTTGAAGCTCCGCCGCAGCCGTCCTCAATCTGTCCGGCGCGTCGGTCTTAAGATTGAAATCGTGTCCGCTGATTGAGACTTTAACCTTTTCCATACGTCCTGCCTCCGAAATTTATCTACTTGAAAAATTTATTTCTCGTTATAATAATTGCGACCGTTACAGCCAAAACGATCGATATAAGCACCGCGAACCAAGTATACGGCAGCGGAAGATCTCCGACATTCATACCGTAAAATCCGAATACGATATTTGGCACGGACATAACTATCGTTATAACGGTAAGCACCTTCATAACGATATTCAAATTATTAGATATAATGCCCGCAAACGCCTCGGTCGTGCCCGAAAGTATGTTAGAATAAATGCTGCTCATCTCTATGCCCTGCTTTACCTCGACAAGCAGATCCTCGAGCAGGTCCTCGTCCTCCTCGTACAGCTTTATCACGCGTCCTCTGTGTATCTTTTCTAGTACCGACTCGGTGGATTTAAGCGAGGTAGAAAAATAGACCAGTGATTTTTGCAGGCTGAGCAACTGCATAAGATCCTTATTTTTCATCGACTTGCGCAATTGACCGTCGATATAGCCCGACAGCTTATCTATCTGTTTAAGGTATTGCAGGTATTTGCCCGCTATCCTTAGCAGCAGATAGAATATAAACCGCGTTTTAAGCCCGGTATTTACGCCCTTTACTACGCCCTTGGCAAAATCCTCGACTATAACGTTATCCTTTAAGCAAACCGTCACGACGTTGGTGTCGGTCATAATTATGCCCATAGGCATAGTGTTATAGCTTATGGTTTCGTCCTCCTCGGACTTTTCCGCTACAGGATAGTCGAGTATAATTAGCGTAGTGCCGTCCTCGCTCTCTATACGCGAGGTC
Source organism: uncultured Ruminiclostridium sp. (assembly GCA_947594425.1). Classification (GTDB taxonomy): domain Bacteria; phylum Bacillota; class Clostridia; order Oscillospirales; family Ruminococcaceae; genus Ruminiclostridium_E. Next base: position 100,968 of record CANQED010000004.1, on the reverse strand, counting down.
TCCTCTTCGTCCAGAGCCGAGCGAATGTAGTCACGGTCGATACCGAGCTGCTCTTCTAATGAGGATATTTCTGTCTCGGTAGGAGCTACAGCGGAGATCCAACATCCGGGCTCCATGGTATCGGTCTTAATAAGGGCATTGTTTACCGTTTTATAAAATGTAAGCATACCACACCTCTTTCTGTTACGCAGAAAGAGTCGGTGAAAAACAATTTCTGCGTATTAAGTTTTTGTACGATACATCGCCAATTACCGTCGGCAGACACTGTTTATCACCCCTTTGGGCATTGCCCATATAATTTCATAAAAATTCAGTCTAAAAACGACCTATACTATTTTAGCACAAAAAACCGTATTTGACAACAGTTTTTTATGTTTTTTCAAGATTTTTTTCTTTTATCGATAAATTTCGGCTGTAAACGCACCCGCAGTAATTTTGTCTGTACAGCCCATACTGCGCGGACAGTTCAATAGAACGCTTGTACCCGTTGCGCTTTTTAAAGTCGGAGTATAGATATTTTACCCCGTACAGCTTTTCGAGCTCGCCGCCTATTTCATTTAGCTTTGCGGCGTTTTTGTGCGGACTTACCGAGAGCGTGGTGCAAAAATAATCATAGCCGCCCGCCTTTGCGATCTCCGCCGCCCTTTCCATACGCATACGGTAGCACATAAAGCATCGCTCGCCGCCCTCGGGTATATCCTCTTTTCCCTTAGCCATATCAAAAAAATTCTGCGGCTCATAATCCCCGTCTATCATATTGACCGGATTAGTAAACTCGACCTCGCCGATATAGCGTTTAAGCTCGTTTTTACGCTTCTCGTACTCGTCATACTCGGTAATATTCGGATTGTAAAAAAACGCGGTGATAATAAAATATTTCGTCAGATATTCAAGCACATAGCTGCTGCACGGCGCACAGCAGCAATGCAGCAGCAGTCTTTTCGGCTTATCTAAGCCGCTTATTATCCTGTCGGTCTCAAGCTGATAATTCGTCATCCTGCTTCACCATTCTTTTAGCCGCAAGCTCGCCGAGCATATCAAAATCGCCCTGCACCAGCTTGTCCTTTTCGATTATAAATATCAGACCGTTTACCGTGGTAAAATAAGCGTCGTTTTGGTTAAAATCAAGCGACGCCGCCGACTCCCACCCTATAACGGCGACGGGTATTTCGCCGTTTTTAACTATCATGCCTATATCGTTTATCTCTATATTGTCTATCTTATTGTCGGCGTTTACCTTAAGTATATCATTGATGTATTTATTCATTGCGACTTTAACTATAATTGCCGCCCCGCCGACGAGCAATAACGCAAGCACCGAGAGCAAAGCGAACGCCCACATATTGGTGATTATCGAGCATACCACTCCCGCCGCTACAAGCAGTACAAGGATAACAGCGTATGCGATAAAAAATCCCTTACCGCCCTTTTTCTTTCCCATAACCGAATATTTTACATACCGTGTTATGTTTTCTTTAGTCCAAGCTACCGACGCAAGTATCATATCCGTATCCTTTCGATTAAAAAAGCTTTCCCTTTATCTCAAAAACGGGCCCTCTCTGCCATAAAAATGTGCTTAAATGTATCTCAAAGCCCTCCCCCTGATTTAATGCAAAATCGGCGGGTCTAAGCTTAGGCAGTCCGTACCCCGCGAGCAGATTCATAATTACGCCCGAATGCGTAATGACAGCGGCAGCGCCTAAGTCATTCTTCATCATATCCTTAAAGATAAATTCCAAGCCGTCAAGGCACCTTATCGCAAAATGCCCGTAGCTCTCGCCGTTAGGCGGTGCGGCGTCATATCCGCCCTTCATCCACACGGCGTAGTCCTCTCTGTCCTTAAGCTCGTCGGGAGTTTTGCCCTCATAATCGCCGAAATCGCACTCCGCAAGACCGTCTACTCTTAGCAGCAGCTTTCGCGGATAAATGATATCCGCCGTTTCAAGACAGCGCGTCAGCGGCGAGGAATAGACCTTATCGACGTATGGGTACACCTCGCTTTTAGCAAGCTGAGTTATCCTCTGTCTGCCCTGCTCACAAAGCGGCAGGTCGGTACAGCCGATATATCTCCCCTCTAAATTGCCCGACGTTATCCCGTGCCGTATCAAATATAGCCTGTAATTTCTCATATTTGTCCTCGTTTCTGATGTATATATTATTAAACTCTCACTTAATTATTGCCGCATTTAAATTATTTACTAAAAATCATGTCAATTTTTTGTACAAAATCCCACTTTACAATTTGGATAAATTCATATATAATTTACCGTGTGACTATTTCGTCAAATTCAGTGAGGTTTTGACAATGAATATGGACTTTCCGCGTATTCTGACGCTTTTACGCAAGGAAAAAGGCATAACCCAAAAGCAGGCGGCGCTCGATTTAAATGTAGCGCAGGCTTTGCTCTCGCATTATGAAAAAGGAAAGCGCGAATGCGGACTTGATTTTTTAGTAAGAGCGGCCGATTATTACAATGTGTCTACCGACTATCTTCTCGGACGCTCTGCCGTCAGCAGCGGAGAGATACTCTCTGAAAAGGATATTCCCGACGGCGGCGCTAAAAGCCGCGACGACAGCAAAAACGGCGATATCGTTTCCGCCTTAAATAAAAAGCTTATTATGAACAGCGTTGAAATAATATTCAGACTGCTCGATATGATAAAATGCCGCCAGCTTACCAAGAACATATCGTCTATGCTTATGATGTCGGTGTATAAAGCATTTAGGATAACCTACGCCACCAATGATAAGAACGACAGGAATATTTTTTCCGTGCCGGTAGATGTCGCGCCATATCTGTCTACCTCGGCGCTCAATATCGACGAGGGGCTTGCTATGCAGGCCGCTAAGCACAGCGCTCAGGACGCTCCGCAGATAACGACCGGCGTAATAGAAGAATTTGATAAGCAAGGCACCGCGTTATTGAGCCTGATAAAGAACACCGAAAGCAGACTTAAACGTCTTGAAGAATAAGGAGGACTTATGAAAAAAGCATTGTTTGTACTTACCGCAGTTATCGCCGTTGCCGCGGCGGCTGTCGCAGTAATAAATTTCCTTTATAATAAGTCGGTCAAGGAGCTGGACTGAGAAGTTATCTCAGCCCCTTAAAAAAGTCCGTCAGCAGCTCGGCACATTTGTTCTCGAGCACCCTGCTGCGCACGAGCGGCTTATGATTAAAAGGATACTCGAATATATTCATAACCGACGCACAAGCGCCGCCTTTTTCATCAAATGCGCCGTAAACAAGGCGCTTTATCCTAGCGTTTATTATTGCGCCCGCGCACATAGGACAAGGCTCTAATGTGACATAAAGCGTGCAGTCAGAAAGCCGCCAGCTCTTCATTTTGCGGGAGGCCTCTTCTATCGCGAGTATTTCCGCGTGAGCGGTAGGCATAAAGCCTGCCTCTCTTTTATTATACCCCTTGCCGATAATTTTGCCGTCTTTATCTATGACTATCGCCCCGACGGGACATTCGCCCTTTTCGGCGGCTTTTTTTGCAAGCTCTATACAGACAGTCATATATTCTTCGTCAACGGTCATCGCGCACTCTCCATAAAAATCATTCCTTACCGACTTATTATACTATAATTTGCCTTATATGTCAATCTAAAACGAATATTTGCATAAAAACAAGGACACGCGAAAACGTGTCCTTGATGTGTTTAAAATCCTTATGCCTTGCCGACCGAGCCGAACAGCTCCATCTTTTCCTTAACGGTAGCCTTGATAGCCTCAAAGCCGGGAGCGAGCAGCTTTCTCGGGTCAAAGCCCTTGCCCTGAAGATCCTTGCCCTCTTCTATGTACTTTCTGGTAGCGGCCTGGAACGAAAGCTGGCACTCAGTATTAACGTTTATCTTAGCGACGCCGAGCGAGATGGCCTTCTTTATCATATCCTCGGGAATACCCGTACCGCCGTGAAGTACGAGCGGCATATCTCCGACCTTTTCTTTTACTGCGGCGAGTGTCTCAAACGAAAGGCCGGGCCAGTTTTCGGGATATTTGCCGTGGATATTGCCTATACCTGCGGCAAGCATCGTTACGCCGAGGTCGGCTATCATCTTGCACTCGTTGGGGTCTGCGCACTCGCCCGAGCCGATAACTCCGTCCTCTTCGCCGCCGATAGCTCCGACCTCTGCCTCAAGCGAAAGCCCGAGAACATCGCACGCGTGAACGAGAGTGGTAGTCTTTTCGATATTTTCTTCAATAGGATAATGCGAGCCGTCAAACATTATTGAAGAAAAGCCCGCGTTAATGCAAGCCTTAGCGCCCTCAAAGGTGCCGTGGTCGAGATGAAGCGCTACGGGTACGGTTATCCCGAGCTCCTCTATCATACCCTTGACCATACCTACGACGGTCTTATAGCCGCACATATATTTTCCCGCGCCCTCGGACACACCGAGAATAACGGGCGACTGAAGCTCCTGTGCGGTAAGCAGGATAGCCTTAGTCCATTCAAGGTTATTTATGTTGAACTGGCCTACGGCATATTTGCCCTCGCGCGCCTTGTTCAACATCTCTTTAGCTGATACTAACATTTTCTTCTCCTTTTATTTATTTGCCGATATTCGGCATATTTGCCATTTAGCACTGATAAAAGTATAGCATAAAACGCCCTAATTGTCAAGTTATCCTAAAGAATAAAGCCTCAGCGAGGTATAAACCGTCTGCGAATACTCGATAATACCGCTTTTCGGGTCAAGCGTAACGCTAAATTCGCTGTTATTATACTCAAAATCATTTACAAATTCATTCTTTACAAGGTCAAAAACCGACGCTCTGCCGACGACCGAGAATTTTTTGATAATATCGCTGCCCGATACGCTTGATAAGCTCGATACTATAGTGTTTATCGGAGCGTCCGAGCATACGATGTATCTTACTTGAGATATATCAAAGCCGCTTAATTCAAGCTCTTCTCTAAGCGTCATATCGGATGGCAGCATATTTATCAGCTGTGATATCTCGTCATAGCTTATCTCGCTTCCGAGTACAGCGGAGGAAAATTCCGTCAGCCTTAACGTCCTGCCGAGAGTTGTGCAAAACGGCAGGCTTTTCCCCGTATCGGACAAGGTATCGCCTTGCAAATAATCCGTAAGCTTCTTTGCGCAGGAGATAAGGTCGGACAGCTCCTTTTCTCCCGTAATCGAGTCCGACGCAAAGCGCAGTGAGATAAGCTGCGCGCAAACAGCCTGAGTGATTATCGAATTTATCGCATAGCGAAAATCGTTCTTTATATTCGCGCTTTGTGAACGCCAGTTATATATACAATCGGCTATATCGTCAAAGCGCTTTAGCATACCCTTGCCGCTGATGTATCTGTTTATAAGCTCGATAAGCTTTTGGCTGAATTTTTCTCCCCTTATAGTTGAGCCACATAGCTTTGATATTGAGCCGATAAGCTCGTTGTATTTGGCGGAATATGTCTCCCATTCTTCCTCGTCGGTCGTCGAGGCGATAAGCCCGTCAAGCTCCGCAAGCTGCGTTATACACCCGCAGGTAGACCGCGACGCCGCCCACAACGACTGAATATCGCATATAAAGTCTATAAGCTCATCTCTGTCCGCATATATCTGCTCGCCCGTGCGTGAAAGGTGCTCAGAGGATATACACTGCATCGACTGATAAAGCAATGGCAGGATAAATCTATTATTTGATACAAGCGTTTGATAGTCCGTAAACCCATTCTCCTCGGCTGAAATGAGCGCGGATACGTCGGAAATATCGGACAGATAGGACGCTTTATCATTCAGCCGCGCCGTTATACTTGACACCTCGCCGTATTTTCCTTTAAAATCGGTCGTATTATCCGACGGGTCGGAAAAATTATAGTACAGCGGAACGGATAGGGCGTTTTCGTCCTCGCCCCAAATATCCGTTATTCCCCCCGAGCGAATGACTACAGCGCCCGTAAGCTCTGAAAGCTCCCCTACTCCCTCTCTGTCAATGGCGATAGATACGGATAATGTGTTATTCTGAGATGTGACCGAATCGACCGACGCGCCCGCAAAATCGCCCGAGAAGATAAAGCTCGATCTGCTTACATTATTAAAGCTGCCCGATAGTATCGAAAAATCCAGCCTTGCGGATATTCTGTTGTCGGTTTTAGCGACGTTATTTATCCGCACGCTGATGTTGGTATCGTCAAATTCTAACGAAAAGTCAAGCGGCTGAGTTAAGCTGATAGCCTGCGGGGCTAACGTAAACTCCGCCGAGGTCAGCAGCTCGGATATCTCGGTTATATCGCCTGACGGCATAATAAGTGTGACCTGAGCCTGCGACTGCGAAACACGCTTAAAATCTCGCACCGATATCCTTTCATCTTCAGGGCTGAGCATATCCGCCGTTAGATTTTCCGCAAACTGGCAGTCCTGAAGATTAATTGTAAAATATACCTCCTGTCTTGATATCTCTAAGGATTCATCTAAAAAGAATACCTTAGGCGAGATCACTCTTACAAAGGTAAATATATCCTGCACCGCGTTTGTCACGGCGGACGAGGCTACGGTTATCTTTCCGTTTTTGATATAGTCGGAGTTTACCTTGTCTATAGTGAGAGATACGGTATTATCGCCCGTAAGCTCAAAATCTGTAATAACGCTGCCGTCAAAGCTGCCGGATAAGGATATATCCTCCGCGCTTATATCCTCACTGAATGTGGTAGAGTCTACCGTCAGCCGCAGATTTACCGGAGAGTCGTTTTCCGATATCTGCGAAACATCGCACACCAGCGAATACGACGGGTATCTCACCGTCGGCGAGGCGAAAAGATACTTTTTCGCGCTGTTGGTTTTAGGCGAAAGGATAAGCGTATAATTCATCGGTCTGTACGCGTCAAACTGCGGGTCGGAAAAATCCACCGTTAAGGACCTTGCGGAATTGCGTGTAATATTTGCGGGAGACAGCGTCTCGACATTATATTCCTCGTCGGTCAGCTGTATGCCGTTCTCAGAGTCTATCTCGGGTAAAAGCGAGCCGTTTACCTTAGGATAGCATATCGTAATGTCTTTAGCGGATATATTTTCGCTGAAATCGGCGTTGTCCGATAAAACGTTAATAGTAAATTCGCCGCGTGAATTATATATAAGCGACGCGTCGGTGCGCACGTCCTCAAAGTAGCTGTCAGCATTATAGACGGTCGTGTCTGTAGATGAACAGCCGCAGAGCGCGGTCGACAATACGGCTATGCTCAGCATAAACGCCGCGGCGCGGTATTTTGTTTTTATTCTCACTTGCTGTCCTCCCTATAAGCTGCAGTCTTTGGAAATCAATCGAATGTGTCAAAATTGTAAAAATAATTTATGTAATTATATCTTGTGGATACGGCAGGGGGAATAAAGTAATAGTTGTATATCGTCCCCACCTTTTCAACGTCGTTTTTCCCGGGCAAAGGAGATATGACGCGCAAGCCGTCCTCGAGTATGGTTTCATCGTCTACGTTAAAATAATCGTAGTAAATATCGTTTCCGTCGCCGTCGTCCCATGTGAGGTCTATATGATACCATTCGCCGTCTATTTTGATCATATTCCACATATGAGGCTCTCCCGCGTCGCCCACGACTATAAGATTATCAAGCCCCATTTTCTGGCAGACATATTCAAAGGCGCGCGCGTATGACTCGCATACGCCTCTGCCCTTTACCAGTACGCCCAATGCCTCGTATATATCCATAGATGAGTCGTCGTCGTAATACTCGGCATTTGACAGTATGCTGAAATGCACCTCGTCAAGATATTCCATAAGCGACTGACTGCCGTCAGCCTGAGCGAATATATCCTGTATCTTAGAGTCGCACAGCATTTTATACGAATCGGTCTCTCTTTTGGTATAGCCGTATTTTAGATTTATCGCCCTTACGTCGTCCTTGCTCCCTCTGCTGACGCCGACATAGTTAGGTATAGCTATAAGCATGGGATTATCGTAATTAACACAAAATGCTACTTTTGATATCTCCGATAGATTGACCCCGAGATTTCCCACCTCAAATGTCTTTTCCTGATTTACCACGGCGTCATAAAGTCTTTCGTAAATATATTGATCCTTCTCGTTGAGCGAATTATACCCGTACGCGTATTTATAAGAGGTGGCGTCCTTAAATATCACGAAAGACGCTTTTGCTACATCCGAGAATTTGCCGTCATTCTCCGCGCGGACGCACAATACGGTATTTTTATCGATAAGAATGCCCGTGTCGGGGTCGTATACGCTGCTGTTTTTATCCGGGAGAGAACCGTCTAAGGTGTAATACAGCTTATATCTGCTGAAAAGCTTTATCTGCTGAGGCTTGCTGTAGTATCCCGAAGAGGTGTCGGATGTAACGTCTATCAAAAAGTCATACGGCACGCTATCCATATCGAAATTGACCTCTGTCGGCAATTCTGCTGGGATGTCGACCGAGGCTCTTATCTCGTTATAATCCTGCTTATCCCATTGCGCGATATTGTATACACCTACGCTGTCCCTAAGTATATGCTGGTCGCTTGGGATAAAGAAAGACGCTATCACGCTCAGTATAAAAATCAAAGACGCCATCGGGGAATAATTCTTCATATCTGCTCCTTTATACAGTATCAGACCTTACCTTTGGATACTCTTATATCCTTTCCCGTAAAATATAAATTCTTCATAGAAAGCAGCCTGCTCGCGATACGGTCTGAATATCTTTTGGCGATATCAGCCGAGCTTAAATTAGTGCTGATTATAGACGGCCTGCCGAAATTGAGCCGCGAGTTTATTATCTCGCATATAGTCGAAATATAAAACGGTGTGTCAAACTCCGACCCGAGATCGTCAAATACAAGCAGGTCGCATTCTTTTATAACGCTAAGCACATCGTCCGAGCTGTCGCGGTCAAAATGCTCGTTTTCTATCTTTCGTAAAATATCGGGCGCTGAGCCGTACACGACCGAGTACCCCTTATCTATCACCTTTTGCGCGATAGCTACCGAAAGGTGCGTCTTGCCGAGCCCCGTGCCACCGCTCATAAATACCGACCCGCACGGGAGATGAAAATCTTCCGCATAATCCTTGCAAAAGTTAAAATTCTGCGTCATTATCTCCCTCGGCGATAATCCTCCGAGCGACGGAGAGGGCTGCTCCGGGTAGAGCGTAAGATCAAATTCGTCAAATCCGCATACCCCCGACGAGATACTCTCGCTGAGATTTTTTGAGGCTATCTGCTTTAACAGATCCTTAAAGCATTTGCACCGTCCGTCAGCCGCTATTCCCGTATCGTGACAAAGCTCACAGGTATATATGCTGTCGAGATAATCGGCGGGATAACCGTTATTTTTAAGCAATTCGGCAAGCTGCTGCTGCAAATAAAGATTTCTGTCCTTAAGCTGCTCTACCTGCTTATCAAGGTCGGCGGGCTTTTCGGATATGATATGAGCGAGCACGCCGATAGTACCTGCTAGCTCTTCTATGATCTCGCCCGCCTTAGGTATCTTGCTGCGTACCTCAAGCTCCCTTTTATCCTGCAATGCGCCGTTTGCCTGACGGCGCTTATCTATTATTTGCTGCGCCTCGTTATAATAAGCCGAAGGATAAGACATATCAATCTCCTTTTTTATAGCTTTCAAGTATCTGCTGCTCTATCTCGGTAAAATCGAGCGACGAGCTGTCGGGCTTTGCCTTGCGCTCGGCAATGACCTGAGCGACCTCGGTATAGCCCTTAGCGTGCCAATTTTCCAAGATCTTGCCGATATAAGGAAAAGAGCATTTGCCCTTATTATTTACATTTATATCATACGCCTGCTTTATCATCTGCTCGGAAAAGCCCCAGTCGTTTACCCACTGATAAGAAAAATCCTTTTCCTTTTGAGACATAGCCCTATCGATGCCGAACAGGCGCTTGACGATATTTTGCGCGCTGTATCTGTTCTGCTCCTCGCAAATGCGCTCTTCTGCGGCGGAAAGGGTGTTTACCTCGTTCTCTACCCATTCCATAGCGGTCTTTTTTATATAGGCGGGCGAGCTTTTGCCGATAGAAAAGCAGTGATCTATCATCATAAGCGCGACCTCGGCGGGAAGCCCTATATGCTCGGTCACGGCGACTAAAGCGTTCTGCTCGGCGTGCCTTAGCGGCCTGCCGTACAGCTTTTCGCATTCTTTAAAAAGAAAATCTATCTTCTTGTCATTTTTTACCGTATCGGCAATTTCCGACGGAGAAAAATCGGGCGTCCTCAGCGCGGCGGCCTTTGCGGCGGCAAGCTGTGCGGAATTGTCCTCCCGCTGTACATATGCGGCGGGAACAAGCTCGCCCTCGACGCTCTGCAATATCCCCTGCTGCTGCCAGAATAAAAGCGCGTCGGACACGTCCTCTTTGCCTATACTCAGCTCGCGCGAAATAAGCTCGGCGTTCACATCGGTCCCATTGTGGCGCAGGAAATACAGCAGCACCTTTATAGAGCTGCCGCTTGCTATTTTTATGTATTTGTCCACCACATCGGACGGTACGGCAAACACCGACCCCCAACAGCCGAGATTAATTTTATAATTCATTTATTCTCCAAAATATCAAGTTTAACAGACCGCTCTGTCATATATTATTATTTTACCACAGTTAAAGCCGTATGTCAATCTTTGAGGATAATATAAAACTAAAAGGCTGCCGACTATATCGACAGCCTGTATTATTCAATTTTACCGTAAACCTACGGGGTGAAGTAATCAGCACATCGGAATATACCTCTCATTCTTATGATGTGATAACTCCCGAGCAGCTATTTTGCGCTGCTCCTTGTCGAAACTTCACTGATCATTTCAACCACCTTACCTTTACTTGCAATAGGGTGATTTATAATAAACGCTTTCGCGGTAACCGCAGGTATCACCTGCCGCTAAGATTGCTCGCGTTTTCTTTTTCAAGGTTTGTCGTACTCATCTGTTCGGGTAAATCCCGTTATTAGAAAGTATCTGCCGAATGCCGTGTGAGCTATTCGCGATCTTATTTCTCAAAAATCCGAGTCACGACAGACCCTGACTGAAGAAAAACTTTCTTTTTCTATTTCCATCGGACTCGCCTCCTTACCGACAACAGATTTATATGCGCTTTCCGTGTTGCATATATGTGAGCTTACCGAACTTTATTATACTTAAGAGTTTTGCACCAAGCCGTTCGCTCTGTCTAAGGACTTTCTTTTTCCTTGATTATATGATACCATAACTTTTATCAAAAGTCAATAACTATGTTAAAAATTTTTGTACAAAATAGATATAACATTTTTGGCTGTATTGCATAAATTTACAATAGGTTTCACAATTTGGTCGAAAATACGATGTATAAAGGCACACCAAAAACATAAAATACCTCTTGACAAAAGCGGGTTTATCGTGTAAAATTATAGATAACACAATTTCAAATGACTTACGGGAAAGGATCGCCACGATGCCCGAACAGGATAACTTATTTGACGAAGATTTTGAGCTTATCGATCTTGAAGATGAGGACGGCAACACGGTCACCTTTGAGATATTTCAGCGTATGGAATTTAACGGCGCGTTTTATTATGCGCTCACCCCTTACTCGGAAAGCGAAAACGTCGATGACGACGAGATAGTTTTCCTTAAAGAAAGCGAAAACGACGGAGAAAAATATCTCGCCTCGATAGACAGCGACGAAGAATATCAGCAGGTCGCCGACGCTTTCTTTGAGAACTTTTTCGAGATACTCGACACCGAGGAAGAGGAATAAACAGGTTTGATTTACTGCCTTGTTCGTTTCAGTATGGATGTATATGATCCAACAAAATTTTAAAGGGATTTCGCCTCCGGGCGCGGATTGCAGACCTCCCGCTTTTGCGGACGAAGGGAGCGTGAACCGCTCGGGAGAAATTAACCCACCGTACTGTTGTGCGGGTTTTATCTTTCATACCACGGCAAGGTGGTTTTAAAAATTATCGGGCTTTCGCCGGCTTAGGCGGAAGCCTGTTTTATATTGACAGTATTTTGTCGGTATATTAACGCCTTATATTCAAAAAATACATAAGGTGATAATATGAAATATAAGCTAAACAGTATCTTAGGCGGGCTGTGCGGGCTGTTAAACGGGCTGTTCGGCTCGGGCGGCGGCGTTGCGGCTGTTCCCTGCCTCGAAAAAAGTGGTCTTGAGGCAAAAAAAGCCCACGCCTCGTCGGTAGCATTAATATTTATACTCAGCATATTCACTACGTCGCTTTATTATATACAAGGCAAGATAGATTTTGCCCTTGCGTGGGAATATATACCGTGGGGGCTCGGCGGGGCATTTGCGGGAGCAATGCTGCTAAACCGCATACCTAATTCTATGCTTAGAAGAATATTCGGTATAATGATACTTATCAGCGCGATAAGGATATTGCTGATATGAATATACTGATAGGACTGCTCTCGGGCGCGGCGGCGTCTATGGGGCTGGGCGGCGGGTTTATATTCTTGATATATCTGTCCGCGTTTACCGATACGCCGCAGGATATTGCGCAGGGGGCAAATCTTTTGTTCTTTTTGCCGATAGCCTTGCTGTCTGTGATAATTCACGCCAAAAATAAGCTGATAGATATTAAGGCTGTCAAATACTATGCGTTTTTCGGCTTGCTCGGAGCGGCGGCGGGCAGTATTATCGGGATATACATCGACGCGGATATACTGCGAAAGCTTTTCGCGCTGCTGCTTATTTTTGTAGGCGTAAAAGAAGTATTTCATAAGGACAAAAAACTCCCGACAGCTAAAGATGACCGTCGGGAGTAATGGTATTTGATTACTTTTTTCCTTTGATATGATCGCGGTAGGCTTTAGCCTGCTGCTCTAGCTTATTATCGCCGAACTCATAATATACCCTGTTCTTTATCTCGTCGGGGAGATATTGCTGCTCGACATAATGATTGGGGAAATTGTGCGGATAGAGGTAGTGCTGTCCCTTAACGGCCGCCCCCTCGCCGTCATAATGTACATTTTGCAGGTGGCGGGGAAAGTCGCCCGTGTTGCCCTTTTCCACATCATCTAGTGCCGCAATGATAGCCATATTCGCGCTGTTTGACTTAGGCGAAGTACACAGCAGTATAACAGCCTCGGCGAGAGGTATCTTAGCCTCGGGAAGTCCGAGCTGCAATGCGCTGTCCACGCACGCCTTTACTATCGGCACAGCCAAAGGGTACGCAAGACCTATATCCTCGCTCGCCGTGACAAGCAGTCTGCGGCACAGCGAAGTGATATCCCCCGCCGCGATAAGCCGCGCCATATAGTGCAGCGCCGCGTTTTCGTCCGAGCCGCGTATCGACTTTTGAAATGCGGATAGGATATCATAGTGCTTGTCCCCGTCGCGGTCATAGCTCATACTGCTCTTTTGAGTAAGCAGCTGCGCGGTCTCCATACTGACAACGCCGTCCGTGCTCGACATAGCGCAAAGCTCAACGGTGTTGACGGCTTTTCTTACGTCTCCGCCGCAGCCGTATGAGATATGCTCGACTACCTCGTCCGATACGGTAAATTCGCGGCCGAGCTCCTCGCCGACAAGCTTAAAGGCGCGCTTTATCGCGGGTATGGTCTCCTTTGGGGTGACGGGCTTAAATTCAAATACGGTACATCTTGACAGCACCGCGTTATATACATAAAAATACGGGTTCTCGGTGGTGGAGGCGATAAGCGTAATGTCACCGTTTTCGATATATTCGAGCAGGGTCTGCTGCTGGCGCTTATTGAGATACTGTATCTCGTCAAGGAAAAGCAATATGCCGTTAGCCGCCGAGAAAGTACCGAGATTAGCGACGATATCCTTTATATCCGAGGTAGAGGCCTGTGTGCCGTTCAGCCTATATAGGCTCATACTCGTCTGCTTTGCGATAATATTAGCGACGGTGGTCTTTCCTACGCCGGATGTACCGTAAAATATCATATTGGGTATCTTACCGCCTGTGATAATGTTGTACAGTGGCTTTCCTTTTGCGAGTATGTGGCTTTGCCCTACCATTTCATCAAGCGTCTGCGGGCGTATTCTGTCAGCTAAAGGCATACTTTCCCCCCTTACCTCGAAGATACGATAAAATAATTATGCTTTGTTCTTGTGTTGTGCAAGCAGATTGCTTATCTTCTTGTGCGGGTCGATGACCTTGCCTGTGGACAAGTCGTGATTAAGCGCCATTATAAGATAAGCTATGTACTTAGAAACATCCACCTCGCAGAACCACTTGCGGCTTAACAATTCGGGCGTGCGGTAGGTAAGATTAGTGCCGAACACATAATCTATCATACCGTCCTTATATGCCTGGTCGAACTTTTCCAGCCCGTTAGTAAATATAGGATATGTAGCATAAGCGATAATGCGTTTAGCCTTGCGCTTTTTAAGCTCGATAGCGATATCCAGCATAGACTCGCCCGAGGAAATTATATCGTCCGCCACAAATACGTCCTTGCCCTCGACCGAGTTTCCGAGGTATTCGTGAGCTACTATCGGGTTTCTGCCGTTTACCACCTGCGAATAATCGCGGCGCTTGTAGAACATTCCCATCTCTACCTCAAGCACCGAGGCATAGTACATATTGCGATTTAGCGCGCCCTCGTCCGGGCTTACCACCATAAATTTATCTTTGCTGAGATCAAGGTCCTCGATATTCTTGAACATAGCCTTAAGCACCTGATAGGTCGGGATAACATTGTCAAATCCCATTAGCGGTACGGCGTTGCACACTCTCGGGTCGTGCGCGTCAAACGTGATGATATTCGATACGCCCATAGCCTCTAGCTCTTGAAGCGCTACCGCGCAGTCAAGCGATTCACGGTAATTTCTTCTGTGCTGTCTGCCGCCGTAAAGTATCGGCATAATAACGTTTATCCTGTGCGCTTTACCGCTGACAGCCTGTATTATACGCTTAAGATCCTGAAAATGATCGTCGGGCGACATAGCGTTGTCCTTGCCAAACATATTATAGGTGCAGCTGTAATTTCCTACGTCTACTATAAGATAAATATCGTCGCCGCGCACTGTGCTGCGTATAAGACCCTTGCCGTCGCCCGAGGAAAAGCGCGGACATTCGTTTTCTATCAGAAAATTGTCGTACTTATACCCCGCGTCGTTAGACCATTCAACAAGATAACTGTTTATCTTTTGGGCAAGCTCGTCCGCGCCCCTAAGCGCGATTATACCTAAAGGCGCTACCCTCTTTGAGTTTGCGAATATCAGCTCGCTCTCATCGTTTGATTTTGACATTTATTATTTCCTTTCTTTTTACATTTCCCTTTTATCAAAAGCAAAACGAGGGTGAAAATACTCTCGTCTTGCTTAATAATTATTGATACAGCGGATATTTCTTACAAATATCCGTAACGGTTTGTCTTATACTGTCAGCTTTTGCCTCAAAGTCGGTTGCGGTAAGATAAATGCACTCGGCGATGACCTTCATATCGTCCTTTTTAAGCCCTCTGGTGGTAACCGCGGGAGTGCCTATTCTTACGCCGCTGGTTACAAAGGGGCTCTGCGGGTCGTTGGGAATAGCGTTTTTATTTACGGTGATATACACCTCGTCGAGCTTCTTTTCGAGCTCCTTACCCGTGATATTAAACGGCTGGAGATCGACGAGCATAAGATGATTGTCCGTTCCTCCCGTAACAAGGTCAAAGCCCTTTTCGAGCAGAGAATTTGCAAGCACTGCGGCATTTTTAACTATCTGCTTTGCATAATCCTTAAATTCGGGCTTAAGCGCCTCGCCAAAGCATACCGCCTTTGCCGCGATGATGTGCATAAGCGGACCGCCCTGCGTACCCGGGAAGATAGCCTTATTTATCTTCTTAGCCATCTCCTCGTCATTAGTAAGGATAAGTCCGCCCCTCGGACCTCTCAGCGTCTTATGGGTGGTAGTTGTGACAACGTCGGCATAAGGCACGGGCGACATATGCTCGCCCCCTGCGACAAGTCCCGCGATATGCGCCATATCCACCATAAGATATGCGCCGACGCTCTTTGCTATCTCGGACAGCTTTTCAAAGTCTATCGCTCTCGGATAAGCGCTCGCACCCGCAACGATAAGCTTAGGCTTGTGCTGCTTTGCAAGGTCAGCCACCGCGTCATAATTTATCATACCGGTGCTCTCGTCAAGACCGTACGGTACAAAATTAAAATACTTACCCGACAGGTTTACCGGTGAGCCGTGTGTCAGATGTCCGCCGTGAGCAAGGCTCATGCCCATTACGGTGTCGCCGGGCTGAAGCAGGGCAAAATACACCGCCGTATTAGCCTGCGCGCCCGAATGTGCCTGAACGTTGGCGTATTTTGCGCCAAACAGCTTGCAGGCGCGCTCTATGGCGATATTCTCCACCACGTCCACAGCCTCGCAGCCGCCGTAATAGCGCTTAGTGGGATAGCCCTCGGCATACTTGTTGGTCAAAACGCTGCCCATAGCCGCCATAACCGCGGGAGAAACTATATTCTCGCTCGCGATAAGCTCAAGGTTGCGCCTTTGCCTGTCGAGCTCGCTTTTCATAGCGGCGGATACATCGGGATCGGTATTACCGATAAACCCGATAGTATCTATAATATCATTGTACATTTATCTTTTTCCTTTCAAAAGAGATCAGTTTTTCGCGGTAAAGCCTTCCCAGTCCTTAAGAAATCTTTCTATACCTATATCGGTGAGTGGGTGCTTAAGCATCTGTAGAATAACGTTCATAGGAACGGTGGCGATATCGCAGCCGAGCCTTGCCGCGGCGGTAACGTGAATAGGATTGCGGATAGACGCGGCGATTATCTCGGTGTCTATAGCCTGAGCATTGAATATATCAACTATCTCCTCGATAAGGTTCATACCCTCCATCCCCACGTCGTCAAGTCTGCCGAGGAACGGGCTTACAAAGGTAGCTCCCGCTCTTGCTGCAAGCAGAGCCTGAGCAGCCGAGAATACAAGCGTAACGTTAGTCTTTATGCCGCGCTTAGTAAGCTCCTTGCACGCCTTAAGACCCTCCTCGCACATAGGCAGCTTGATGACTATGTTCTTGTGGATAGCGGCTAAGGGCATAGCCTCTTCTACCATCTTATCAGCCTCGAGAGAGATGACCTCGGCGGAGATAGGTCCGTCTACTATCTCGGTTATCTCCTTAACGACCTCTTTAAAATCTCTTCCCTCTTTGGCGATAAGCGAGGGGTTAGTGGTAACTCCGCAGATGACGCCCATATCGTTTGCACGTCTGATGTCATCTACATTCGCAGTGTCAATAAAAAGTTTCATTTTTGCTCCTTTTCGGGTGACCCGAGTACAGTTCATATTTTATCGGCTTACCGATAATTTCCTTTAAAGATTGAGCGCCGCAAGCTCTTCATAATTTGCTTTCATTGCGGGATAAAGCTTTTTGTACAGCGCGTAGACTTTTTCGTATTTAGCGCTGTTTTCGGCTATAGGCTTTTGTATCTTGTCGGGCTTGATTACCGCATGGCACGCCTCGGGCACGGAAGAATATATCCCCGCCCCCACAGCGGCAAGCAAAGCTACGCCGAGCGCGGGACCCTCTTTATTGGCGGTAGTCTTTACCTCGCAGCCGTAAAGGTCCGCAAGCATCTGCCGCCACAGCGGAGAAGATCCGCCTCCGCCGCAAGCCATCATATCGCTTACATTTATATTCATTTCTCTTATGACCTCAACGCAGTCGCGTAGCGAATAGGACACGCCCTCCATTACCGCCCTAAGCAGGTCTTTCTTCTTGTGCATGGACGAAAGTCCGACAAACGCGCCCCTTACGTTAGGGTCGAGGTGCGGGGTTCTCTCGCCGTTTAGATAAGGCATATACAGCAAACGATTTGCGCCGATAGGAACGCTTTCCGCTTCTTTATCCATCAGATAATAGGGGTCAACTCCCATAGCGAGCGCGGTTTCCATTTCGCCCCATGCGAAATTGTCCCTGAACCATTTGAGCGAAAGCCCCGCCGACTGCGTAACGCCCATAACGTGCCAACAGCCCGGCACGGCGCAGCAGAATGTATGCACTCTGCCTTTCATATCTATCGAAATATCCGAAGTATGCGCAAATACCACGCCGCTCGAGCCGATAGTGGTAAACGCCTTGCCGTTTTCGACAACGCCCGTGCCTACTGCGGCTGCGGCGTTATCTCCCGCGCCGCCGACGACAGGCGTCCCCTCTTTTAGCCCCGTAGCCTCGGCGACAGCCTTGGTGACGGTGCCTGTTATCTCGGGACTTTCGTATACCTTTGCAAGCAGGGATTTATCTATGCCGAGCTTTTCGAGCACCTCGTCCGACCAATCGCGCTTAGGTATATCGAGCAGCTGCATACCCGACGCGTCGGATACCTCGGTAGCGTACTCGCCGGTAAGCATAAACCTGATATAATCCTTAGGGAGCAGGATATGACGGCATTTGTCATAATTTTCGGGCTCGTTGTTCTTTACCCACATTATTTTTGCGGCGGTAAAGCCCGTTATCGCGGGATTAGCGGTAATATTAAGCAGCCTGTCGTGCCCTACCTTTTCGGTTATCTCGACTACCTCTTTTGAGGTGCGCTGATCGCACCAGATAATGCTGTTTCTTATTACCTTATTGTCCTTGTCGAGCATAACCAGTCCGTGCATCTGCCCCGACAGTCCTATACCGCGGATGTCCTCGGCGGGCACCCCGCTCTTAGCGACAGTGTCGCGTATGCCGTTTATGCAGGCGTTCCACCAGTCGGCGGGGTCTTGCTCGGCATAGCCGTTTTGAGGGGTATAAAGCGGGTATTCGTACAGCGCGGATGCTATCGGTGTGCCGTCCTCGCTGAAAAGCACCGTCTTAGTGCCCGAGGTACCAATGTCTACTCCCAATAAATATGCCATATAAATTCTCCTCCCGTTAAAATTTTAATTTGTCTATTGTAAATTATAATACATTTTTCCGCTGTTTGTCAATAGTACAATTGTCGTATGGCTCGGTTTTTGCCTTAACCGCCGCATAAAAAAATTTTACGCTCTCCATAAGACCTCCTCGCTTGACAGAACTATGGATTTGTGATAATATAAAAGCAAGTAATTTTGGACTTCTTTACGGGAAAGGAATGTTAAAAAATGGCTAAACGCAGGATAGGTATACTCACCAGCGGCGGCGACTGCCCGGGGCTCAACGCCACCATAAGAGGAGCGGCAAAGGCTTGCTATACGCTTTTCGGTGAGGATAAGGTAGAAATAGTCGGCATATCCAACGGCTTTCACGGGCTTATACACAATAACTGCCGCACAATGAAGCCCGAGGATTTTTCGGGAATACTGACTCAGGGCGGCACGATACTCGGCACTAAGCGCACGCCTTATAAAATGATGCAGGTCATAGAAGAGGACAACATCGACAAGGTAGCCGAAATGAAGTCCACCTACCGCGAGCAAAAGCTCGACTGCATACTCACCCTCGGCGGAAACGGCACACACAAGACCGCTAATCTGCTCTCAGAAGAGGGGCTTAATATCATAGGTCTGCCAAAGACAATAGACAACGACATATGGGGTACGGATGTTACTTTCGGATTTCATACCGCGGTCGATATAGGAACAGAAGTGCTCGACAGGCTGCACACCACCGCGACCTCTCACCGCAGGATAATGGTGACCGAGATAATGGGAAACAAGGCGGGCTGGCTTACGCTTTATTCGGGAATAGCGGGCGGCGCGGATATTATCCTTATCCCCGAGATACCCTACAGCATAAATAAAGTCATCGAGGCATGCGAGAAGCGCGCCGAGGCAGGCAAGACTTTCTCTATTATCGCGGTCGCCGAGGGAGCTATGGATAAGCAGGAGGCCGAGATGAAGAAAAAAGAACGTGCCAAAAAGCGCGCCGAGGCTGGCGAAACCACCGTCACCAACCGCATAACAAAGCAGATCGAGGCGGCAACGGGAGTAGAGACAAGGTCGGTCGTCCCCGGACATATCCTGCGCGGCGGCAGCCCGTCGGCATATGACCGAGTTCTCGCCACTAAGTTCGGCGCAAGAGCCGCTATGCTGATAAAAGAGGAAAAATACGGTTATACAGTCGCTAAGATAGGCAACGATATAACCGAAAATAAACTCTCCGACGTCACTATGAAAACAAAATTCGTCCCCGCTGACGACGAGCTTATCATCACGGGAAGAAGCATAGGCGTTTCGTTCGGCGATTAACTTTCATATAAAAATTTAATATGAACAATCCTGTCTGAATACTTTTTGCGGACAGGATTTTTTGTAACATAATCGGCGGCAGCGGGATATAATACTATATGTAAAATTGCAATCAAAACAGGAGGAAGTATGGAATATAAAGACCTACACGAGCTTATACGCCTTAGCTCGAGCTCACGCAGCTTTTTTTTGTCCCTGCCCACCGAGATACAGTGCCGACTGCACACCCGCGCGGGAGAGATAAAAAACGCCCGCCAGCTGCATAAGACCGTTTATGCCGAATATGACACCATGCGCCTTTATGAGCTTTCGCGCCAGCCGCTGATAAAAAAGAAAAACTGCGGCTTATAGTAGTTGACAATGTAAAATGAAAGTGGTATAATAAAGGAGTAAATTTATCCACTTTTAAACAACCCGCCAATAATGCGGACTAAGGATGGCAAAATGGAGATACTAAAAGTAGAAGATGCCGAGCAGATAAAGCTGCTTGCCGATACGGCGCAGGAGATATGGCACGAATATTTCGGCATAATAATAAGCGAGGAGCAGATAAATTATATGCTGGACAAGTTCCAGTCCGTCAGCGCCGTTACCTCGCAGATAAAGGACGGCTACGAATATTATCTGTTTTACGATAATAACGAGATCGTCGGCTATACGGGAATACACCCCGAGAGTGAAAAAAACGCTTTGTTTTTAAGCAAGCTGTATGTCAAAAAGCAGCACCGCGGCAAAGGATACGCGTCTAAGGCGTTTGACTTTTTGCGCGGGTACTGTAAGGACAACGGTCTAAAATATATCTACCTTACGGTTAACCGCCACAACGACCCCACTATCGCCATTTATAAAAAGAAAGGCTTTTATGTAGCCGAAGAAAAATGCGCCGATATCGGCGGAGGGTTCGTTATGGACGATTATGTTATGAGGTTAGATATAGACTGATAAGAGGTCAAAAAATGAAAAAGGTTAAATTTGATATAAAGGGTATGACCTGTGCCGCCTGTCAGGCCCATGTAGAAAAGGCCGCGGGCAGCTTAGACGGAGTAGAAGTTGCCTCGGTAAACCTGCTTCAAAACTCGATGACCGCCGAATTTGACGAAAATAAGGTCAGCGAGAGCGATATTATCGCTTCGATAGAAAAGGCGGGATACGGCGCATCCGTCGCGGGCGCAAAGCAGGAAAAGGCCGCAAGGTCTAACGACAGCGACGAGGCTAAGGCGCTGTTAAAGCGGTTCTTTATGTCGCTTGGCTTTATGCTGGTGCTGTTCTACATCTCAATGGGACATATGATAGGACTGCCCCTGCCCTCTTTTATGCACGGGACCGAAAACGCGATAACATTTGCGTTTACGCAGTTTTTGCTCTGCCTGCCTATTGTAATTATAAACAGGTCGTATTTTATTAACGGGTATAAGTCGCTTTTCCACGGTGCGCCTAATATGGACACGCTGATAGCTGTGGGCGCGTCGGCGTCGCTCGCTTACGGAATATTTGCGATATACCGTATCGGCTGGGGGCTGGGACACTCGGATATAGAGCTTGTGTCAAAATATATGACCGACCTATACTTTGAGGGCGCGGGCACTATCCTGACGCTGATAACCCTCGGAAAATCCTTAGAGGCGCGCTCTAAGAAAAAGACTACCGAGGCTGTGACGGGGCTTATGGACTTAGCACCAAAATCCGCTACTGTTATACGTGACGGCAAGAAGCTGACTATTCCCGCCGAAGAGATAGTAAAGGGCGACATAATCGCCGTAAAGGCGGGAGAGGCGGCGGCCGCCGACGGCGTGATAATAAGCGGCAGCGGCAGTCTTAACGAGTCGGCGATAACGGGCGAAAGCATACCTGTTGAAAAGTCGGTCGGCGACAAGGTAATAGGCGCGACGATAAATATGAGCGGATACTTTGAGATGAGAGCCGAAAAGGTCGGCGAGGATACCGCGCTTTCGCAGATAATACGTCTTGTAGAGGAGGCGTCCGCAACAAAAGCGCCTATCGCAAGGCTTGCCAACAAGATAAGCGGCATATTTGTTCCGATAGTGATGAGCATATCGCTGATAGTCTTTATAATATGGATGTTAGTGGGACAAGGGTTTGAGTTTGCTCTGTCTGCGGCGGTGACTGTGCTCGTTATATCCTGCCCCTGCGCGCTCGGACTTGCAACGCCCGTAGCCGTTACGGTCGGGACGGGAACAGCCGCAAGAAACGGTATTCTTATTAAATCCGCCGCCGCACTTGAAACGGCGGGAAAGACCGACATAATAGCGTTTGACAAGACGGGTACGGTGACAAACGGGCTTCCCGTCGTCACCGATATGTACCCCGAAGATAACGCCGAACTGTTAAAAATCGCGGCGTCGCTCGAGGGCTCGTCTAATCACCCGCTCGCCTTTGCCGTCACCGAAAAAGCTAAGCAGAGCGGCGTTAAGCTTAGCGCGGTAGAGGATTTTGACGTTATCATAGGAAAAGGGATAAAGGGCACTGTCGGCGGCAAGACATACTATCTCGGAAACAGAAAAATGATAGACGGGATAGCTTTATCCCCCGATATTTCAGCTAAGATAAACGAATACGAGCAGTCGGGCAAGACCTCGCTTATTTTAGCCGACGACAATAAGGCGCTCGGAGTTATCGCGGCGGCTGACACAATAAAAGAGAGCAGCCGCGCGGCTATAGAGCAGCTGCACTCGATGAAGATAAAAACGCTTATGCTTACCGGCGACAACGAGCAGACAGCTAAGGCGATATGCGCCGAGGCGGGTATAGACGAGGTTTACAGCTCGCTTCTCCCCGAAAATAAATCCGAGATAATCACCGACTTAATGGCAAAGGGTCACACGGTAGCCATGACGGGCGACGGCATTAACGACGCGCCCGCACTGACGGCGGCAAGCGTAGGCATAGCGGTAGGCGCGGGCACGGATATAGCCATAGATTCGGCGGATATTGTGCTTGTGTCGGGCGAGCTTACAGACGCGGTATCGGCTATAGCGCTTAGCCGCCGAGTAATGACTAATATAAAGGAAAATCTCTTCTGGGCGTTTATATATAATATAATAGGCATACCGATAGCGGCGGGCGTATTATACCCAGCGTTCGGGATAATGCTAAATCCTATGATAGCCGCCGCCGCTATGAGCTTTAGCTCGGTGTCGGTGGTGACAAACGCGCTCAGGCTGAGATTTTATAAGCCTAAAAAAGCACAAACGTTCACTGAGCCGCAAATCAGTGTACAAAAAAAGGAGGTAAAGACTATGCAGACCGTATTAAATGTCGACGGCATGATGTGCGCACATTGTAAGGCTACTGTAGAAAAGGCTCTCGGTGCTATCGACGGCGTGACCGCCGAGGCAGATGTAGCTAACAAAAAGGTGACCGTGCAGCACCCCGAAAACGTAAGCGTTCAGCAGCTTAAAGACGCTGTTACCGAGGCAGGGTATGAGGTCATTGACTAAAGCCTCGGCGTGCATAGCGGCGGGGGCGGCTTTAATATTAAGCTCAGTCCCCTGCTATGCCGACAGCGGCGATACCGTTAGCATAGGCAAGGCTTATGAGCTCGTCACCTCGTACAACCCCAACGCTTACTGCGATATCAAAATAGACGGCGATACTATATCTTTAGAGGGCAAGTACACAGAAAACGGGCATATCAAGTCCGTTTATATCCCTACCGAAGAGGATTCTTACGCAAAGCTCGATATCAAAGACGACGGCAGCTTTAGCGGTTCTATTGACACAAAGGACGTACCGGACGGGAGATATCAGTTATTTTTTGTCTTAAACGACGGCTCGATACTTAATTATGCGATAACATACGACGGCGAGTGGTTTTTCCCCGATAACGGGATAAAAGAACACAACGCCGAGACCTTAGAGCATATTATTAAGACCGGCAGCGAGGCGTGGGCAAGCTATGTGTCGGACGACCTCGACCCCGACTCGGTAGAGCAGACGATAAACGATATAATAGCCCTGTCCGACGAGATAAACAGCGGCATAGAAAGCGACTATGACAAAATGCTTGCCACGGGAAAATGGGTGTCGGACAACATAGCCTACGATCATGACGCGCGTGACCAATCGGTCACGTTATCGACCATTTGCCTTAAAAACGTCCTCGAAAGAAAAAGGACGGTGTGCAGCGGGTATACTAATCTGTTCTGCGCTCTGCTTGAGGCTCAGGGGATAGAGACCGTCAACCTAAAAGCCGCCACCGTGGACAGCCCGATTTTTTATAAAGATCTGATAGACGCGGGGCAAAATCACGAGTTTGCGGCAGTCAATATTGACGGCAGATGGGCATATTATGACGTTGTCTGGAACTCGCATAACACCTACCAAAGCGGTGAATTTTACTATAAACCTTCATACGAGATGTACAGCGACCCGTCGCCGCTAGCGTTATCGTTTAATCACCGCGCGGACAGAGCCGAGAGCAGAAGCTATCTTAGGGCTATGGAATATTTTGACAAGGCGGAAGAAAGCCGAGAGGAATTTTCTTACGACCCTCTCCCCTTGCACCCTAATTCGAGCAGCGACCCTATTTTCGGCTCGCTTTATATCAGTCTGATAATAGCGGGGGTAATAGCTTTGCTTGCCGCTATGGTGATAATTATAATAAAAAGGCGCGGCAAATCGCGCTGAAATAAGAAAGGAAAAATACATATGATAGTCATCGAAATGGAAAACGGAAAGAAGATAAAGGCGGAGCTTTATCCCGATATCGCGCCGATAACCTGCGCCAATTTTGAAAAGCTTGTTAAAGAGGGCTTTTACAACGGGCTTACCTTTCACAGAGTTATAAGCGGGTTTATGATACAGGGAGGCTGCCCGCTCGGCACGGGTACAGGCGGCTCGGGCACTAATATCAAGGGCGAATTTGAGGCTAACGGCGTAAAGAACGACCTTAAGCACACGCGCGGGGTACTTTCTATGGCGCGTGCTATGAACCCCAATTCGGCAAGCTCGCAGTTCTTTATTATGCACGCGGACGCCCCGCACCTTGACGGCCATTATGCCGCATTCGGCAAAGTAGTAGAGGGTATGGACGCTGTCGATGAGATAGCCTCGGTAGTGGTGGATTATGCAAATAAACCCTTAAAACCTCAGGTAATAAAGAGCATAACGATCGAATAAACAATATACCCGTGAGCATTAAGTTCACGGGTATATTTTTGCGCAGTTACATTATTTACAGTATCTCGAGCAGCTTTTTCTCGATATCGCTTGCCTGCTCGTGGGTTATAAGATAGCATATATCGCCCTTACTCCCGACGACGGTACCCTCGGCCGCCTCCTTTTGCTCGGGATAAAACGCGATCTGGTCTATCAGCGTCTGCTTGCGCGCCTTAAGCGTCTCTAATGTAGCGGCGGTGTCATTTGAGCGTATAACTATGACCTCCTGCAAATGTACGCTCAGCAGGTGCTGATATACGCTGTATTCCGCTATATCGGGGGTGGAAAAGTCCATTATGCTCTGGAGCATATTTTCGTCCTCGACAACTCCCATTGAGGGAAACTCGGCGAATGTGAGTATCTTCTGTGCAATGTCGGCGCAAGTAAGCTGTCCGCTTTCTTCGGATACGCTTTCCGAGCTAACGGCGCTTGATGTACTTTCCGCATTTTGCTCGGAGCATCCGCACAAAAGCAACGAGGCAAGGATCAAAACTATAACGGTTTTTTTCATCTTCTAAATTCACCCACACCATTAAGATTAGAGATAAGCCTATCGGGCAGCTTGTATTTTTTATCGTCCCACCACGGCAGATCCTGCAAGCACACAACGTCCTTATGCGAGAATACCTCTTTTAAAAATTCCTCGGACATCTTTTCGTCATTTATTATCGGAAAGCCGTTTTCGATAACGGGTCTGTACTCTTTTGTCTTATACACAAAGCCGCCCCACCACGGCAGCCACCACAGCCACTTTACCTTGTCGGCTTTCATATTGTCGGGGTGAGGGATATACCCGCACTCGGACAAAGCGGTCAGCTTGCCGTGATTGTATTCCTGCGCATAATCAAAACGCTCTTTAAGCGACGAATGGTCATTCGGCTGCTCCGAATAAATATCGTCGCCGTAAATATCATATGTATTGGGGTCTACCGCCATACGCTTGTCCTGCCCGTTCCATACCCAGATAAGATTATTAAGCTTGTGATAGTTTTCAAAGCGGTCAAACATTATATACCAAAGCTTTTTATATGCCTCGATATGCTCCTCGTCGTCACGGCCTCCCCACCAGAACCAGCCGCCGTTTGCCTCGTGCAGCGGCCGCCAAAGCACCGGGATATCAAGCTCCGCCATTTTCTTAAGCTCAGCCGCTACCCCGTCCATTTCGCGGATAACAAAATCATATTCCGCCGTGCCCTCGGTGACGGCTTTAAGCAGGTCAAAGCTCGTTTTATTATTATACTCCGTCGTCTTGTAATAAAACGCCGAGCCTTTAGAATAATCGTTCATATCGTCGGGCGCGTACCAGTGCCAGCACATAGTGACTATGCCCCCGCACTCGGTCGCCCATTTTATCGCCCTTTGGGCTTGGTCGTCGGGCTTTCGGCAGGTGCTTATGCCCATAAAATCATATCCGCGAACCGCGGGCAGCTTTCCGGTCACGCGATAATATACGACGTCCTCAAACTCGCTCGGCTGTAAATATTGCTGCCCCGCGAGAAATTTTTTACCGTATATGCTTTTTAAATACTCGAACAGCTTTTTCGTCTTCTCGCTTGAATTTTTCGACACCAAAGTATTAGGGTCGGGCTTGTACGAGAGCGAGGAAAACAGCCGCTCAAAATCAGTAGTATATGCCATTGTGCCTCCGCTTAATTTTTTTGCTCCTGAATGGTTCTTACGGTCCTGAGCAGCAGCTTTGTCGGAGCAAAGCGCGAACTTGCCGCGGCGGCTTTAGTGGTAACGCCGGGGATAATTACAAGATCCCCGCACAGCATTCTCTCTACGGCATAATCCGCCACATATGCGTCGGACACCGTAGGCATACCGAATTTTTTGATACCCGCTACGGTGTTGAACTCGGTATCGACCGGCCCGGGGCAAAGCGCACTTATGACTACCTTGCTGCCCTTGCTCCGCAATTCTTCATATATAGCCTTTGTCAGCTGCAAAACATAATTCTTGGTGGCGTAATAAGTAGCAAACAGCGGTCCCGCCATAAAGCCCGCAACCGACGCGGTATTCATAATATATCCGAAATCGCGGCGGGCAAAATCCGCAAGAAACAGCTTAGTAAGTATATGAACAGCCTTTATATTGACGTTTATCATATTCAGCTCGTCGTCAAGGCTCGTATGGATAAAATCGCCGTACAGCCCAAATCCCGCGTTGTTAAAAAGAAAATCTATGTTATAATCCTTTACCTTTTCGTAAAGCTCCCTGCACCTGTCCTCGCGAGAAAGGTCGGCGGTTATCGTCTTTACCTTAACGTTAGAGCAGTTATACTGTATCTCCTGCTTTAGCTGTAACAGCCTCTCGGTCCGCCTTGCGACAAGAATAAGATTTACTCCTCTTGACGCCATATTTTTCGCAAGCTCTCTGCCGATACCCGAGCTTGCCCCCGTGATAAGAGCTATCATTTTTGTATCCTCCCGTATTTTTATATGTACGGCTAATTTTCAGCCGTCAGCTTTTTAAGATAATCCTCGAGAATTTCCGCCGCCTGCTTTGCAAGCATAGGGCAGGGTCTTTTGGCGTAATACTCTTTTGTGCGCTTTTCGGGAATATAAGTACCCTCCGCCGATTTAAGCCCGAGCAGCTCTCTGCATATAATGCTGCCGTTTTTGGCTTTAAATTCGGCGGCGATATCCTGTATCATCTTATATGTCCGCGCTTTTTCGGAAAAGTCGGCGGGGCTCTCGTAGCCGTTTATTATCCCCGCCGCCATAAACGCCCCGCACAGCGTACCGCAGACCTCTCTCATTCTGCCCATTCCACCGCCGAAGCCGCTCGCAAGCCTTGCCGCCGTAACGTCGTCAAGCCCCGTAAGGTCGGAAAAAGCGAGCAAAACCGACTGGGTACAGTTGTACCCGCTCATAAATAATTCTTTAGCCTTGTCGCCGCGCTCACTCATATACTCCCGCCTTTCGGTAAATCAATACACACTACAAGTATATACCATTCCGCTTATAATTTCAAGCCCTCGCGGGTGAAAATTTCTTTCACCTTATCCATTGTCTTTTCGTCAGCCTCGGGAGTGCCGTAAAGCTCATACTCCTCGTCGATATCCTTCCACTTGTACTCGCCCATCTTGTGGAAAGGTATAGGCTCTACCCTATCTATACAGTTAAATTTTGACAGATACCTCGCGAGCATCTGTTCCTCGTTGGGCTCGTCGGTATACCCCGGTACTACAACGTGCCGTATCCGCACCTTTATCGCGAGCTTTTCACACATTTCGAGCAGAGCCTTAGCCTTGTCCTCCGACATACCCGTGACCGCGGTGTACAGCTTTCCGCTGTATGCCTTTATATCGAGCAGTACAAGGTCGGTGTACTTCAGCACCTTAAGCACCGCGACAGTGCCGCCGTACCCCGAGGTATCCAGCGCGGTATGAAGTCCCATATCCTTACATCTTCTGAGTATATCCGCCGCAAATTCGGGCTGTGCGAGAGGCTCGCCGCCCGAAAGCGTAACGCCGCCGTTTTTTATAAACGGGATATACCCCTCTATCTCCTCGGCTACCGACGCAGAATTAGTCAATATACCTACGCTCATTTTTCTGCTGTCGGGATTGTGGCAGTATATGCACCTAAGCGGACACCCCTGCAAAAATACGATATATCTTACCCCCGGGCCGTCCACCCCGCCAAAGCTCTCTACCGAATGGATATATCCCGATACTCCGTTATTAGCTTCCATAGTCAAAACTTAGCGTGAAAGGTGCGATTTATTACGTCAAGCTGCTGCTCCTTTGACAGCTTGACAAAATTTACCGCGTATCCCGACACCCTGACCGTAAGCTGGGGATACTTTTCCGGGTGTTCCATAGCGTCCTTAAGAGTCTCGCGGTCCATAACGTTTACATTGATATGATGTCCCCCCTCTTCAAAATATCCGTCGAGAAGAGCGGCAAGATTAGCGGTCTGCTCTGCTTTTTTCTTTCCCAGTGCGGCGGGGATTATCGAAAAGGTATAGGATATTCCGTCCGACGAATACTTATACGGCAATGACGCGACCGACTTCATAGACGCGACGCAGCCCTTTATATCCCTGCCGTGCATAGGATTAGCGCCCGGGGCAAAGGGCTCGCCCGCTCTTCTTCCGTCGGGGGTAGTGCCCGTCTTTTTGCCGTATACGACATTAGAGGTAATGGTGAGCACCGAGAGCGTAGGCTTTGCGTTTCGGTAGGTCTTTTGCTTTTCGAGCTTTTGCATAAATGCCTTTATCACCATAACGGCGAGCTTATCGGCGCGGCGGTCGTTATTGCCGAATTTAGGAAATTCTCCCTTTGTGACAAAATCCACCGCTATTCCCTGCTCATTGCGAACAGGCCTTACCTCGGCATATCTTATCGCGCTGAGGCTGTCCGCAACGACCGACAGACCCGCTATCCCGCAGGCCATAGTGCGGCATACCTCGTCATCGTGCAAAGCCATTTGTATTCGCTCATAGCAATACTTGTCATGCATATAATGGATAATATTAAGCGTGTCGATATAAAGCTTTGCCAGTCTGTCAAGCACAAGGTCAAAGCTGCCCATAACCTTTTCATAATCAAGCTTATCGTCATTCATAACAGGCATAACGGGCAGTATCTGTTCGCCGCTTATCTCGTCCTTGCCGCCGTTTATGGCATAAAGCAGCGCCTTTGCCAAATTTACCCTCGCTCCGAAGAACTGCATCTGCTTGCCTGTCCTCATAGCCGATACGCAGCAAGCTATCGAATAATCGTCCCCGTACTCGGTGCGCATAATGTCGTCATTCTCATACTGTATCGAAGAAGTGCGCACCGATATATCGGCGCAGAACTCCTTAAACGCGGCGGGCAGCCTTGTGCTGTACAGCACCGTGAGATTTGGCTCGGGAGCTGCCCCTAAATTAGAGAGCGTATGCAAAAAGCGAAAGCTCATCTTAGTGACCAGCGTCCTTCCGTCAAGCCCCATGCCGCCTATAGATTCGGTTATCCATGTCGGGTCGCCCGAGAAAAGCTCATCATATGCGGGAGTGCGCAAAAACCTTACCATCCTCAGCTTCATAACAAACTGATCGACAAACTCCTGTATCTCCTCTTCGGTGTACCTCTTATTTTCAAGGTCGCGGTGCGCGTAAATATCAAGAAATGTCGACACCCTGCCGAGCGACATAGCCGCACCGTTTTGCTCTTTGACGGCGGCAAGATACGCAAAATACAGCCACTGGAACGCCTCTTTTGTGTCCTTAGCCCCCAAGGATATATCAAAGCCGTAGGACGCCGCCATTTCTTTTAGCTCGCCGAGCGCCTTTATCTGCTCCTTTATTTCCTCTCTGTGACGGATATACTCCTCATCGCACTGCCTGCCCTCGGACATTTCGAGAGATCGTGATTTTTGATTGATAAGAAAATCTACACCGTACAGCGCTACTCTGCGATAATCTCCTATTATCCGTCCGCGTCCGTATGCGTCGGGAAGTCCCGTAATAAGCCCCGAGTGCCGCGCCTTTCTCATCTCGTTGGTATATACGTCAAAAACGCCGTCGTTGTGCGTCTTTCTGTAGGCAAATATCCTGTCGATGTCCTTATTAGGCTCTCTGCCGTACGCCTTGAGCGAATTATGCACCATACGCAAGCCGCCGAAAGGCATTATCGCGCGCTTTAGCGGTTCGTCGGTCTGAAGACCGACTATTTTTTCGAGGTCTTTATCTATATATGCGGGCTTAAACGCGGTTATCCCCGACACGGTATCCGCGTCGATGTCGTATACCCCTCCCCGCTCACGCTCGCTTTGCATAAGCTGCTTTACTTTATCCCAAAGCTTAAGAGTATTCTCGGTAGGCGGCGCGAGAAAATCGCCGTTACCCTCGTACGGGGTATAATTTTTTATAATATAATCTCTGACGCTTATGTCGGAGTATAAAAAATCAATATCATCGGTATAATAGCTCATAGTTTTCTCCTTTTAAGAAAAATTTGCGGAAATGTACCACCGATGATATTATTTCTTTTTTAATTTGTAATATGTGATTAAAATACGTCAGCCGCCGAAAAACATATGCTCAATAAATACCTTTATTCCTATCCCTGCCAATATAATGCCGCCCGCTATCTCGGCCTTGCTGCCGAGCAATTCTCCAAAGCGCTTTCCCATAAATATACCGACAAGGCTGACGCCAAAGGTAATTATTCCTATTATCGCGACCGCTATAAGCATATCCGTAATTGTCATCTTCATAGCCACAAAGCTAACTCCTACGACAAGCGCGTCTATGCTCGTCGCTATCGCCTGCATAAGCAGGGATAAAAAGGAAAACTTGTACTCTTTTTCCTCCTTTTTCCCCTGTCTAAGCTCTCGTATACCCTCATATATCATTTTTCCGCCGATAAAACCGAGAAAAATAAGCGCTATGTAATGATCCCACCTGCTGATAAAATCCGCAAAGCTGCTTCCGAGAAAATATCCGAGCAAGGGCATAAGCGCCTGAAATATCCCGAACGCTCCCGCGATAGCGGCAGCCTGCCGAAATATTATTTTTTTCATAGTCAGCCCGTCGGATATCGACACCGCAAAGGCGTCCATAGCAAGTCCGACCGCAAGCAATACCGATTGTATCAGCAGGGTCAAAATATCCATTATACTACCTCTTTTTTAGAGCTTTTGACTGAGCAGCGGCGAATAATGCTTTCTAAACTGCTCAAATGTCCCGTCGTCGAGAGCTTCGCGTATTTTTCCAAGCAGGGTGTTGTAAAAATACAGGTTGTGCTGTACCGCAAGACGGCCGCCGAGCCGCTCTTCCGCCTTAAATAAATGACGGATATACGCCCTCGAAAAGTTTTTACAGGTCGGGCAGTCGCACTCGGGATCTATCGGCAGATCGTCCGTCATATATTTTTCGTTAGTGATATGGGTCACTCCCTGCCATGTAAAAAGCGACGCGTGGCGTGCGTTTCTTGTGGGCATAACGCAGTCGAACATATCCACCCCGCGATATACCGCCTCGATTATATTAGACGGCGTGCCTACTCCCATAAGATAACGCGGCTTATTTTCGGGGGCAAAGGGTATGACCTTTTCGATTATGTCATACATCACCTCGGTAGGCTCGCCGACCGCAAGCCCGCCGATAGCTGCCCCCGCGATATCCTTTTCGGCGATAGTTTTCATATGCTCTATGCGTATCTCGGGATATGTCCCGCCTTGATTTATGCCGAAAAGCAGTTGCTTAGGATTTACCGTACCCTCGAGCGAGTTTAGCCGCTTTAATTCGGTGATACAGCGGTCGAGCCAGCGGGTGGTGCGCTCTACCGACTGCTTTACATAAGAAAACTCGGCGGGATTTTCTATACATTCGTCAAACGCCATAGCTATCGTAGAGCCTAAATTCGACTGTATCTGTATGCTTTGCTCGGGACCCATAAATATCTTTCTGCCGTCGATATGCGAGCCGAAGTACACGCCCTCCTCCTTTATCTTACGCAGCTTGGCAAGCGAAAATACCTGAAAACCGCCGCTGTCGGTAAGAATAGGCCTGTCCCAGTTCATAAATTTGTGCAGCCCGCCCATCTTTCTGACCACGTCGTCTCCCGGGCGCAGGTGCAGATGATAGGTATTGCAAAGCTCTATCTGGCATTTAAGCTCTTTTAGGTCGAGCGAGGACAGCCCGCCCTTTATAGCGGCCGCCGTGCCGACATTCATAAAGCACGGGGTCTGAAAATCCCCGTGTACCGTGTGAAATACGCCGCGCCGCGCGGCTGAGCAGGTCTTTAAAATTTCGTACATATTTACTCCAATATAAGAACGTTCATTCTAATGTGTCTGTAGGAACAAGTCCTATCTGTCCGTTTTGTGCTATCCCCAAGGTATATCCCGAGGCATCTTGCACCGCATAAAAGCTTTCACCGCTTTTCCTCAAAATCATCGGTAAAATCGGTTATCCCGAGAGTCTGCCCCATTTCGACAAAGGCGTTATACGGCCGCCGCTTGAGCCTTTCGAGAAATATCTCTTTGCTGTCATAAAATGCCATATTCGGGCAATCGATATCGTTGTTTCCTTTTATAACGTATACATTAGGATACTTTGAAAGCTCGATGACCTTTTGCAATACCGCGATATTATGCTCGCCCTTTTCTAAAATATCGCCGAGTATGAACAGGTAATCTTTTCCTACGTCGTACTCGCATTTTTTAAGCAGCTTGCAAAACTCGTCAATACAGCCGTGTATATCACTTATGCATACAATACGCGCCCTCTCGGGCAAATCAACGTCTATCTTCTTCATACTTCCTCACAGAATGAGCATGCTGTCGCCAAAGGAAAAAAATCTGTATTTTTTCTCGATCGCCGTCTTATACGCCGCGAGGGTCTTTTCCCTGCCCATAAACGCGCTTACAAGCATAATAAGCGTGCTCTCCGGCAGGTGAAAATTAGTCAGCAGCCCGTCGATACACTTAAATTTATATCCCGGGTAGATAAAAATGCCCGTATCGGAGGACGTTGCCTTTACCTCGCCGCTGTCGTTTGCCGCGGATTCGAGCGTGCGGCAGCTCGTAGTGCCGACAGCTATCACTCTGCCTCCGCGCGCCCTGCACGACTTTATCTTATCCGCCGTTTCCTGCGGTATTGAATAATGCTCGACGTGCATCTTATGCTTTAATATATCGTCCTCTTTTACGGGGCGAAATGTCCCTAAGCCGACATGAAGCGTCACAAACGCCGTATCTATGCCCTTTTGCGCTATCTTTTCAAATACCCTTTCGGTAAAGTGAAGTCCCGCCGTAGGAGCCGCCGCCGAGCCGAGCTCGTGCGAGTAAATGGTGTTGTACCGCTGCTTGTCCTTAAGCTTCTCGGTTATGTAGGGCGGCAGCGGCATTTGCCCTATCCTGTCGAGAATGTCGAAAAACACCCCGTCGTATTCAAAATGCGCGACGCGGTTCCCTCCGTCGAGCGTGTCGGTTATCTCGGCGCTGAGCTCATCAGAAAAGTCCACCACAGCGCCGACGCGCAGCCGCTTTCCGGGGCGTACCATGACCTCCCAGTCGGAGTTTGACAGCTGCTTTAACAGCAAAAATTCCACCGCCGCGCCCGTTTCCCGCTTAGTTCCGTATAATCGCGCGGGAAAGACCTTAGAGTCGTTCATTACCAGCAGGTCGCCTTTTTCAAGATAATCGCATATATTATAAAACCTGTCGTGAGTTATCTCGCCCGACTGTCTGTCCACCTTCATCATACGCGAGCTGTCGCGAGGCTCGGCGGGCGTCTGCGCGATAAGCTCTTTGGGCAGGTCGTAGTAAAAATCGCTTTTTTGCATATCTATCCCCTTGTTTTCACATTATCAAATATAATAATAACACATTACGCGCTGAAAATCAATTAATTTTTTCGTATTTTAGCATTGACAAAAAGCATAAATTATGGTAATATAAATACGGTATATTTAGGGCGGCAGAACTACAATCTAAAGCCTAATAATATATTAAACAAACGGCTCACAAAATAATATAAATGCAGAATTGTCATTTCGCGTATGCAAATGCCCGATAATCTGCAAATTCTGCCGCCATTTTACGCGGCTTTTGTTTTAAAGTGAGCATAAAGAAAGAAACGGTGAGACAGATGAAAACGTATAATGTGGGGATCATAGGAGCAACGGGTATGGTAGGTCAGCGCTTTGCGGTGCTGCTCGAAAACCATCCGTGGTTTAAAGTAAAGGTCTTGGCTGCGTCCGCGCGTTCAGCGGGCAAAACCTATAAAGAGGCGGCACACTGGCTGATAGAAAAGCCTATGCCCGCGTCTATGGAAGATATGATAGTTATGGACGCTACGGCCGATATAGACAAGATAACCGAGCAGGTCGATTTTGTATTCTGCGCGGTAAATATGAAGAAAGACGAGATAAAAGCGCTCGAGGAGCTTTACGCAAAGCATGAGTGTCCCGTTATGTCCAATAACTCGGCGCACCGCTTTACCGACGACGTACCGATGATAATCCCCGAGATAAACGACGAGCATATACAGATAGTCGAGGCACAGCGAAAGCGTTTAGGCACAAAGAAGGGCTTTATCTCCGTAAAGTCAAACTGCTCGATACAAAGCTATGTCCCCGCGCTCAATCCCCTGCGCAAATTCGGGCTTACTAAGGTCCTCGCCTGCACCTATCAGGCTATTTCCGGCGCGGGAAAGACCTTTGAGACGTGGCCCGAGATGGTGGACAACGTTATCCCCTACATAGGCGGAGAAGAAGAAAAGAGCGAGCAAGAGCCGCTCAAGGTATGGGGCAGAATAGAGGGCGATAAGATAGTAAAGGCCGACGCGCCGATGATAACGACGCAGTGTCTGCGCGTTCCGGTGTCTAACGGGCATTTTGCCGCAGTCTTTGCAAGCTTTGAAAACAAGCCCTCTATCGATGAGATAAAGCAGCTTTGGAAAGAATATAAGGGCGCACCGCAGCAGCTTGGGCTGCCCTCCGCGCCAAAGCAGTTCCTCAATTATTTTGAAGAGGACAATATGCCGCAGGCAAGCCTGCACAGAAATCTCGAAAACGGAATGGCGGTATCTATCGGCAGACTGAGAGAGGATACTCAGTACGATTATAAGTTCGTTTCGCTTTCGCATAACACGTTAAGAGGAGCTGCGGGCGGCGCTGTCCTTATGGCGGAGCTGTACGCGGCTAAGGGATATTTTGACTGATTAATAAGGGAGGATCAGGATATGAAAGATACTGTTTTTACAGGCTCTGCTGTCGCTATCGCTACACCTATGCATAAGGACGGAAGCATTAATTTTGACTGCTTTGCAGACCTTGTAGAAGAGCAGATAGCGTGCAAGACCGACGCTATAGTTGTATGCGGCACCACCGGTGAATCCGCCGCATTAAGCGACGAAGAACACAGAAACCTTATCAAATTCTGCATAGAGCGCGTGGCAAAGCGCGTCCCCGTTATCGCGGGAACAGGCAGCAACGACACGGCTTATTCTATAGAGTTATCTAAAGAGGCTCAGAACCTCGGCGCGGACGCATTATTGCAGGTCACTCCCTACTACAACAAGACCTCGCAAAAGGGACTCGTAGCGCACTTTACCGCTATCGCCGACAGCGTAGACCTGCCGATAATACTTTACAATGTGCCCAGCCGCACGGGGGTGACTATTTCGGTAGAAACATACAAGGAGCTTTCTAAGCATAAAAACATAGTCGCCGCAAAAGAGGCGAGCGGCAGCATAAGCGCGGTAGCAAGAATAGCCGCCGAGACCGATCTCGATATATATTCGGGCAACGACGACCAGATAGTGCCGATAATGTCCCTCGGAGGAAAGGGCGTTATCTCGGTATTGTCTAATTGCCTGCCTAAAGAGGTACACGATATAACCGAATACTGTCTTAACGAGGATTATAAAAAGGCGGCGGAGCTTCAGCTAAAGCTGCTCGAATTTACAAACGCTTTATTTATAGACGTTAATCCTATCCCCGTCAAAGAGGCTATGAACATAATGGGCAAAAATGTCGGCGAGTGCCGTCTGCCTCTTGTCAGAATGGAAGAAGAAAAGATAGCAAAGCTGCTTAAGGCTATGAGCAAGCTCGGAATAGCAAAATAAGAAAAGGAATTTAAAATGATAAATATCGCAATTACCGGCGCAAACGGTAAAATGGGCAGAGTTATATACGAGATAGTAAGCCAAAGGGAGGATTGCCGCATATCGGCGGGGGTCGACCTCAATACCGAGCAGTACGCGGACTTTCCTATCGTGAGCAAAATATACGACCTGCCCGAAAAGCCCGACGTGATAATAGACTTCTCTCACCCGTCGGTGCTGGATGATCTGCTCGGATACTGTAAAATAAATTCAGTGCCTGTCGTGGTAGCGACGACGGGATATACAGATGAGCAAATTCAGCAGATAAGAGCCGCAGCCGAGCAGATACCCGTATTTTTTACCTTTAATATGTCGCTCGGGATAAATCTGCTTGTAGATCTTGCAAAGCGCGCGGTAAAGGTGCTCGGCGGGCAGTTCGATATAGAGATACTCGAAAAGCACCACAACCTTAAAAAGGACGCTCCGTCGGGTACGGCGATAATGATAGCCGAGGCGATAAACGGCGAGCTTGACAATAAGATGCACTATGTCTACGACAGACACAATGTCAGAAAGCCGAGAGAAAAGACCGAGATAGGCATACACTCGGTGCGCGGCGGTACGATAGTCGGCGAGCACGACGTTATATTCGCGGGACGTGACGAGGTGATAACCCTCTCGCACAGCGCGGGCTCTAAGCAGGTCTTTGCGGTCGGTGCGGTAAATGCCGCGGTGTACCTTTGCAATAAGCAAAGCGGGCTTTATGAGATGTCCGACCTGCTCGGCGAGAATTAAGAAAGGCGGTACTTTATGACAAAAATAGATACCTTTGAGGGAAATTCGGCTGTCACTTTCTCCGATATCCCCGCAAAAACAGGATTTGAAGCGTCAGTGCTAAGCGCGGTCGCTAAGGCGGGAATAAATATAGATATGATCTCGCAGACCCCTCCTAAATCCGACAGAATGTCGTTCGGCTTCAGCTTCAGCGACGACGATATACCATCACTGCTCAAGGTGCTGAGCAAAATCACCGCCGAAAGCTCTGTCACTCCCTTTGTATCGAGCGGAAATGTCAAGATTCGCATACTCAGCGACGAGATGAGCGATCAGGCGGGCTTTGCTGCTAAGGTGTTCGGGCTTATCGACGAGGTCCAGGGCGAGATACTTATGGTATCGACGGGCAACGACGAGATATGCCTGCTCGTCCCAGAAAGCTGCTGTGACGACGTAGCTTCCGCCCTTGAAAAGCTTTAAGAGAATATCATAACAAAAACTCGACCCACCGACAAAAATCGGTGGGTTTGGTGTTTATAAGGTGGATTATTATTTGCAGCAATCCAGCTCGCACAGCAGATTTTTCATCTGACATATCCCCTGCTCCTGCGATTTGATTATATTCTTGGCTATAGGTATAAGGCCGGGGCATATATCGTATTTTAAGAGGTTTTCGCTCATAGCGACCGCGCCCTCGTGGTGCGGGAGCATTTCTCTTAAAAAATTGCAGTTGATACAGTCGGTAGACTTAGCGCATTTCATACACGAAAACATTTTTTCGGCGATGGCTCTGTCTGCCGAGGTATAAGCCATTAGGCAATTCTTGCTGCTGCAAAAGCGGGTAGAATTATCCATTATCTTTTTCATATTTGCAATACTGCGGGTCTGCTCGGATATAATGTTCCTGCTTATACACTTTAAGGACTGGTTATCGGTGTATTTAAGCAGATTTTCACACATCTCGATAGCGGCCTCGTGATGAGGTATCATACGCGAGATAAAATTAAAGGATATGCTGTTATTCTGGCACGCGCCGTCCATATTGCATATCATTTCATTAAGAATACAGCGGTATGCGTCAAGATAATCCCTTACGTCGCATTCCGTAAAGCAGTTATTGTTCATAATTAAAACGCCTCCTTTGAATATACATTACAGCATATTCAAAAAGGGGCGTTTTTGTGAATATTGTCTTTGAGAAGAATATTTCAATTTTTAAGGCTTTGCAAAGGCGCGGGAATACGTCCGCCGCGCGAAATAAATTTTGCGGAGGAAAATTTGCTTAGCGGCATTACGGGTCCCGAGCCGAACAGCCCGCCGAACTCGAGCACCTCTCCCTCTTTCATACCGATAGCGGGGATAACTCTTACGGCCGTGGTCTTGCTGTTTACCATACCTATTGCCGCCTCGTCCGCGATGATAGCGGCGAGAGTTTCTGCGGAGGTATCGCCCGGTACGACTATCATATCAAGCCCGACAGAGCATACGGCCGTCATAGCCTCGAGCTTTTCTATTGAGAGTGCGCCCGCGTTTACCGCGTCTATCATTCCCGCGTCCTCGGAAACGGGGATAAACGCGCCTGAAAGTCCGCCTACGCTCGACGACGCCATTACGCCGCCCTTTTTGACCGCGTCATTAAGCAATGCGAGCGCCGCGGTAGTGCCGTGAGTGCCGCATCTGTCCAGCCCCATAGCCTCGAGTATATGCGCTACGCTGTCGCCGACCGCAGGAGTGGGTGCTAACGAGAGGTCAACTATCCCAAACGGCACGCCGAGCATTTTGGCCGCCTCTGTGCCTACGAGCTGTCCCATACGGGTTATCTTAAATGCGGTCTTTTTAATAGCCTCGGCGAGCTCGTCTATGCTCGCGTCGGGCATCTTTTCAAGCTTTGCCCTTACTACGCCCGGACCGCTTACTCCTACATTTATCACCGCGTCGGGCTCGCCCGTGCCGTGAAATGCTCCCGCCATAAAAGGGTTGTCCTCAACGGCGTTGCAGAAAACCACTATCTTAGCCGCGCCAAAGCAATGGTCGTTAGCGGTCGCCTCGGCGGACTGCTTTATTATCCTGCCCATAAGAGCGGCAGCGTCCATATTTATACCCGCGCGGGTAGAGCCGATATTTACCGACGAGCATACCTTGGTCGTAGACGAAAGCGCCTCGGGGATAGACTCGATAAGCTCTCTGTCCCCCGCCGAAAAGCCCTTATGTACCAGCGCCGAATACCCGCCGACATAGTTTACTCCGACTGCGTCCGCGACCTTTTGCAAGGTAAGGGCAAATTTTACGGGACTGCCCTTAGCTGCGGCTGCAAGAATGGCGATAGGTGTGACGGAAAGGCGCTTATTGATTATGGGTATGCCGTAGCGCTTTTCAATGATTTCGCCTGTCTTGACATGATTTTCGGCAAGGCGCATCATCTTCTCGTATATCTTGTCGCAGGAGCGGTCTATATCGCTGTCAATACAATCCAAGAGGGATATTCCCATAGTTATGGTGCGAATATCGAGATTTTCCTCTTGGATCATTTTTATCGTTTCAAGAATATCATTAGTTGTAAACATACATTATCCCCATATCATATATTGTGCATCGAGTTGAAAATATCCTCGTGCATAACGTGTATTTTCAGCCCCATACCCTCAACGGCTGCGTCAAGCTTTTCGGACAGCTCGGGGCAGTCTATCTCGTCGCTCAGCTGCGCGAGCATAGTCATTACAAACATATCCTGCATGACCGTCTGCGACACGTCCATAATGTTTACGCCGTTCTCGGCACATATCGTGCTTATCTTTGCAAGGATACCTACGGTGTCCTTTCCTATAACAGTTATGACTGCTCTCATAAATACCTCCGTATGTTTAAGGCAGTAAGCCTTATTTTTTCCAATTATAATTATAAACGTTTTTTTGCGGTTTGTCAATCAAAATCGGGAGAATAGGCTAAAATGCGGTGTGAGCCTTATCAGAGCGTAAGCCCTCGTTTAATTCTGATAAAACTCCTCAATTTCCTCATATAGTATCGTGACAAAGCCGCTGTGATCGTCGATGTGATAATGTCCTAAATACCACCGGTCATATGACAAGCGCTCCTCTATCGTGTCGAGCCACTTTTCGGTCGATTTATCTACAGTCGATTGATCTATCGTCGGCAAAAACGCCCACGACGGCTCGTATTTAAGCGGCGCGGTATGCGATAAAACCACATCCACGCGCCAGCCGGCTTCTTTAAGCTTATCTTCGGTGTGCTTTTTTATTATCTTATCGGGCTGTTCGGTATCAAACCACGGCATATGATAGGCAAGACGGTAATTTTTATCAACGCTGTACGCCCCGCCTATAACAAGAACGCTCCGCCCGTCAAAATCATATATCTCGCCGTCACTTGCAAAGATAAGATTAGGAAACTCTGGCTCTACGTACACAAGACCGCCGTGCCACTCAGTCTGCTCGTAGCTGCTTATCTCGCTCGGGCACTGTTCGTGATTGCCGTGAATGCAAAACAGCGTTATAGGCAGCTCGGCAAGCTCCCGCTTTAAGGCGAGATCACGCTTATTAAGGTAATAATTTATCCCCGCGTCGCCGAGTATAATAAGAATATCGTCCTTTTGTGTACCGTTTTCCTTGCAAAAATAAAAGATACGGCCAAAATCTCTGTGAGTATCGCCTGTTATGTAGATCATACTTTAACCTCGCTTTCTTTGATATCAATTGTATATTTAGCTCTGAGAATAACTTTGTCTGCTGTATTTAAGAATTTTAATAAGCCGAGTGTTCGTAAGCTGCTCTCTATATGAACACTCGGCTTTTAATTATAATCAGGAATTATTTTATCGTACTGTCAATTTCCAGTAATATTTTCTTCCAGACACGGGAAAATCGTCCATAACTCCGTGCTCGGGGTCGTAGAATTTGCCGCAGCAGTACAGAGACCAGTGCCAACAGCGCGGGGTCTCGAGACTGAGTAGGCATAGCTCGGGCAGCTCGTCGGCGTTTTCGACCTGCCGTCTTTCGTCCGAGATATCAACGCCGAAAGCCCTAAGGGTGTTCTTCATCTGCTTAAGGTCGGTCTCGCGCGGATTGTCAAGATACTCTACTATCTCCTCGACGCTTTTATTAAGCACCATAGCAAGCACCGCCTGACCGCATTGCAGGTCGTTGGGCTCGTGAATATATGTTATGTTCAATTTGTCCATGCGCCGCGGTATCAATATACAAACGGCTTTACGTCCTTAACCGCGTCAGCGGCGGTGATACGGTTATCGCCGTTATCTACGTCGATAAGGATATATCTGTCGTTGCCCATACCGAGTTCTTTCATATATGACAGCTGACGAAAAGCGTGGCGGGACGTCATACGCTCCATAAGGTCGTGATTGTCCTCTTCTTTCATAGCGGCGACCATATCTACCGACGCTTGATCTATTGCAAGGATATCGACCGAGGCGAGTATCCCGACGTTAGGTGTCACTACGGGCGCGGCGGCAACGCCCTCGCAGTCGCAGGACACCGACATATTGCGCATAACGTTGACATATGTGATATGCTTTCCGAAGTAGTCTATCACAGACTTAGTGGACTCGCTTATCTTTTCCATAAGCTCCTCGGTATTAACGCCCCACATGTTGCCGTCCTTATAGTGCAGCAGCTTCTTTCCAACCCTGCCGTCGGCGCAGCCTATGCCGATATTTTTATTAGAACCGCCAAAGCCGCCCATTTGATGTCCCTTAAAGTGGGTAAGCACAACCAACGAGTCATAGCTCGGCAGGCTTTTGCCGACGCTCATCTCGGTAAACCATTTGCCGCCCTTTACGGGCAGCATAACGGTGCCGTGCTCGTCGGTGATATCAACGGTGGTAAAATCCGTCCAGCCGTTTATCTCGAGCGTCTTTCTATGCTGCTCGGTGGTATAGCGATCCCCGTCATAAAAAGTGTTGGTCTCGACTATAGTCGCGTCGGGCAGTTCGTTTT
The DNA here is from genome assembly GCA_947594425.1 of uncultured Ruminiclostridium sp. GTDB lineage: Bacteria > Bacillota > Clostridia > Oscillospirales > Ruminococcaceae > Ruminiclostridium_E. The sequence goes on along the minus strand of CANQED010000004.1, from coordinate 58,400 downwards.
GCATAAAGCTTTTTATCCACTCGGGAGGGATAATATTCGGTCCGTGGGGCTCGCCCGTGTGCAGCTTTATTGCGGTCTTGCCGCAGATAAAGCCGTTCACCCTCTCGTAGACTTTCATCAAGCCTTGTGCGCTAAGGTCGCGCGTAAAGTATACTACCGACTCATTTCCTATCCTTTCGGAATACGGGATATACCTTTCTCCGCCTGTTGCGGGTACTTTTTGTGCCATAATAAATTCCTTTCTTCTGTTAATTTGATGCCGCGCCGTCTACTCTCAGTACTATTCCTGTCACATAAGAGGACATATCGCTTGCGAGGTACAAATATGCGTCGGCTACCTCGTCGGGCTCGCCGGGGCGCTTTAGCGGGATACCCGCTGATATTTTTTCCACAAGCTCTTTAGGCAGTGCCGCCACCATATCGGTGTTAGTGACCCCGGGAGCTACCGCGTTTACTCTGATATTGTCTTTAGCAAGCTCGCGCGCAAGCGACGTTGTAAGACCGTCTATCGCAAACTTAGTCGCGGGATAGGCGCAGCCCGACGGCTGACCGTATTTGCTGACCATAGAGCTTGCGTTTATTATAGAGCCGCCGCCCTGCTCTTTCATAAGCCGCGCTGCCGCCTGCGAGCAGACAAACACCGCCTTAAGATTGATGTCGAGTATTTTAGAAAATTCCTCCAAGGTATAATCATACAAGGGCGTACGCGAGGATATGCCCGCGTTATTAGCGAGTATATCAAAAGAGCCGAAGCGCTCCTTTACGTCATTAAACGCCTTAGCTACCTCCTCGGGGCTGCATAGATCGGGACAGATACCCATTACCCTGTCCGAATACTCCGTAAGCTGAGAGAGCGCCTTATCCACTGTCTCTTGACGGCTCCCCGCTATCGCGACATTAGCCCCGTTTTCGAGGTATTTTTTCGCAATGGCAAAGCCTATTCCGCGAGTGCCGCCGGTTATAACGGCTGTTTTTCCTTTAAGCATAAAATTAATCCCCTTTCATATTTTACTCTTTACGTGCAATTAATACGTAAAGAAATGATATCCTTATTTTCCGCTGAAAATATTCACCGCGAGTATCGCCGCGCCGAGAACTAAAAGCACAATTCCCACCGCGCGGTTGAGCGTCTTTGCGCTCGCTTTGTTGGCGAAAAGCGCCGCAATCCTCGCCCAAATTAGCGTAAACAGCATACACAGCACAAGGCAGACAATATCAGGCATACCGCCTATCACAAAATGGCTGACGCTGCCCGTCAGCGCGGTAAACGCCATAATAAACACGCTCGTGCCTATCGCGGTCTTTAGCTCATATCCGAGTACGCTCGTAAGGAGCAAGAGCATCATCATTCCGCCGCCCGCACCGATAAATCCGCAGATAAAGCCCACAATTGAGCCGCTAATTGCAGAGCGTATTATCCGCGCCTTAGCGCTGACGCCCTCCATTTTTTCTTTAGTGGTCATAACAGGCTTTACTATAAACTTAATGCCGAGCAGCATAGTCATAAACACCGAAAAGCTGCCCATAGTCGCGTTCGGCAGCAGGCTTGCTACATAGCTGCCCACAAGCGTAAAGCAAAGCACCGCAGCCATCATAACAAGCCCGTTTTTTATATCGAGGTTCTTATTTTTGCCGTAAGTGTACGCGCTGACGGCGCTCGCGAGAACATCGGAGGCAAGGGCTATACCGACCGCCTCATAAGCGGGCATACCGAGAAACGTTATCAGCATAGGGCTTATGACCGCCGCCGCGCTCATCCCGGCAAAGCCTGTTCCGAGCCCCGCGCCTATCCCCGCGATAAAGCAGACTAAAGCTTTTATTAGTATATCCATTTGCAAATTTCTCCGAAAAATTCATAAAGTCACAATCTGCTTTCAATGCGCTTGGAATTTGCGCCTGCCACTAATCTTTATATACTGTAATTCTACCACATCATATAAAAAATGTCAATCTTGAAAAGCAATAAAAAAGGACGCAAAAGCGTCCTGCCGTTGCGTCCTTTTTATCATAAGATTATACATATCAACCCGTTGCAGCCGTCATTGATTATGCGCTGAATTGTCTCCTGAAGCTTTCCTCGCGCGTCGGCGGGCATACGGTACAGCTTATTGTGCAGCCCCTCGTTTACCAGCTCGTGCAGCGACTTGCCGAAAATGTTGCTCTCCCATATCTTGGTCGGATTTTCCTCAAACTCGTTGAGCAGGTATTTTACCAGATCCTCCGACTGCTTTTCGCTGCCGACGATAGGACTTACCTCGGTGTTTATATCGGCCAGCATCATATGCACCGACGGTGCGGAGGCTTTCAGCCTTACGCCGTACTTTCCGCCCTGCTTAACTATCTCGGGCTCTTCAAGCCGCAACTCCTCTAACGACGGCATAACTATACCGTAGCCCGTCGCCTGCACCTCGTCAAGAGCGGTTTTGACTTTCTCATACTTCTTCTTTATCGCCGCAAGCTCCACCATACACGGCATAAGGTCGCTCTCGTCGTTAAGCTGTAAGCCCGTCGCCTCTCCGAGTATGCGATAAAACAGCTCGTTTTTGACCGTGACGGTGACAAACCCCGTACCCGTGCCGAGATCGGCATTGTCTACCACGCAATCGGTTATGTTCTCACATTCTTTCAGACCCTCGGCAAAGCGCTTGATACAGCCCATATCCGTCGCATTGCAGGCGGAGCTTTTGATAGTATCGAATACCTCTTTTTTGAGCCAGTGCTCCTTATCCAATGCCGTTACCCATTTAGGCATACGGATATTTATCTGCTTTACCGGAAATTGCAGCAGCACCCCGCCGAGAATATTCTTTATATCCTCTTCCCCGATATCAAGGCAATTGACAGCCGTAACGGGCTTATTGTACTTTTCCGAAAGCTCCTGCGCAAGCTGTACCGCCTGCTCACTCTCAGGGTCCTTGCAGTTAAGGATAACGGCGAACGGCTTATGTATAGCCTCTAGCTCGGATATTACTCGCTCTTCCGCCTCCATATATTCCTCTCGCGGAATATCGGTTATACTGCCGTCGGTCGTCACTACAAGCCCTATCGTGCTGTGCTCGTTTATGACCTTTTGAGTGCCGACCTCTGCCGCCATATTAAACGGTATCTCCTCGTCAAACCACGGGGTCTTTACCATTCGCGGCGCTTCGTTTTCGATGTACCCTATTGAGCTTGGGACAATATATCCCACGCAGTCGATAAGCCGTACATTCATAGAGGTGCTGTCCTCGAGCACGACGTTTACCGCCTCTTCGGGGACAAATTTCGGCTCGGTGGTCATTATCGTCTTTCCCGCCGCCGACTGCGGCAATTCGTCCACCGCTCTCTCCCGCATAAAATCGCCGCTTATCTTCGGCAGCACGAGCACGTTCATAAACTTAGAGATAAAGGTCGATTTTCCCGAGCGGACCGGGCCGACCACTCCGATATATATATTTCCCTGTGTGCGTGCGGATATATCCTTATAAATAGACTGAGGCATATTTTCTCCTTTTCTCCGCACGGTAAGATATCTCCCCTTTGCTCCCGTGCGGAAGAACAAGGGATAAAATATCAAGTTTTTATACCATCGGGATAAGCAGCATTCCTGCCGCTGTAAGCTCACCCTGAATATCGTTTTCCGCCTTTATCTGCTCGCAGTCGGTGTTGTATCGCTTTGCGATACTCCACACGTCCTCGTTTTCCTCGGCGAAATACAGCTTTAGCCCGTATTCGTTGTTCTTTTGCTTTGCGGCATCGGTGTTTATGCTTATCTCCTTGACAGCCTCGATAGTCGCCGTATGGTAGAGCACTCCCTGCATAGCGACGCTTACTCTCAGCTCTATCTCACTGTCGGAAGTAATGCTGTAGCTTACCGCTGTCACTTGAAGCTCGGGGTCGATATAACTGCTGTCCGTAAGCCCCTGCACCCCTACGCTAAGCTCAAACGGCTGTATCTTCTCTACAAAGGCGGGCTGACCGTCCTCGGGCTCATAAAGCACCTGATATGACGCTTGCCCCGATAATGTAAGCTCCTGCTCCGAGCGAATACGGCATGCGAGGTTATTAAGCTCGCAGCGCGAGTCTATCACTCTGTGCGGCGCGGATTGATTACACTCTACCGTTTCTTTAAGCGTAAGGGTCTGCGAAATATACCTCGGCTCCGATTCGGTCTTTATCACCATAGTGGTAAAGTCGCTCTCATAATCGGTTGAGTACATATCTGTAACAGGATATACTGTCTGCTCTATATCTGCCGTAACGCAAGCCTCGACCGAAATATCACAGCTTAGTATCTTATTTTCCTCCTCGCCTGTCTGCTTAGGAGAAAGGTCGCAGGACATTATATTAAATCTCGCATAGCAGCTGTGCTTGTCGGTTATCCCGTCCGCGTCGATTATCTGGCTTAAGGGAATTTCCGCTTCCATTACTTCGGAGCTTACTACCCCCTCGTTTTCAGCAAGATATAACGCCTTAAGCTTTACCTCGCCCTTAAGTATCACCTTATCCTCTATTACCTTGCAGTCGGTGACATTGACCGACGTATCGCAGCTTACTACAGACTTTATGCTGCCCTTAGGGTCGCTTACCTCTATATCCTCCCGCGATAAAAATTGCCGCTTTACCGTTATCTTTTTGCCGCCGCATAATACGGGGGTCTTTCTTATCTGCGCTCCGCAGCCCGAGGCGTTGGTGATTATATCGATAACGCGCAGCCCTGTTACCTTTACCTTGCAGCTTATCGCGCCGCGCACGTCGAGCCTTCTGCCCGATATAGCCCTTACCGTACAATAATCCGTCTTGGGGACGATAACAGCGGACGCACCCTCTGCCGCACCGGCAAGGTCTATTGTCTTTGAAAAAGTATACCTGTGCTCTACGCAGTTTAGGTTGTTGCTGTTCTCGCTCAGATATACAACGGTTATGTAGACGATGCCGTCACAGATCAGCTTGTCACCCGAAATATTGTACGATACTATTCCGGGCTTAAGCGAACACTTTAATATTTTAAAAATATCCGGGTAATAGTCCGGCAAAATATAATCGAACTCTACACCCTGCTCCGCCGTACCGTCGTATATCACCTCGTTAAGATATAACGGCTCCTTTGTGATTGATAGATCCATAGTGTCCTCCTTTTAAGTTTAGGTGGCGTCGATACCGCAGCGCCTTAACTCAATATATGTTTGTCACGGACATAATATGCCGCCTGTACAAAAATTAAAGCGGCAAAGGAAGGCAAAGAAATTAAGCAACAAAAAAAGACTGCCGTAAAGACAGTCTTTATATATTCAATTCACTTATCAATCCGCGGGGACGATATAATATATACGCTCTTCGGGCTTAGCGTAGCCGAGCTTATCTCTGGCTATCTCCTCAATATATTCGGATTTATTTTCTTCTTTAGAATAGCGGATAAGCATCTCGTTTTCGGCGTCTACGACCTCTCTTTGTGCGGCAATCTGCTGAAGCTCACTATTCTTCTGCGATATTTCGACTTGAACGGCGATAAAATTGTATAAGCATACGCCTAAAGCTATTGCCATTATCGGCACCAAAAATAAAAGCGCCTTGTTATTCTTTTTTAATTTTAGCTTTAATTTTTGGTCTTTCGGCAACTTTTTCATCTCCGTTTATATTAGTGCTATTATGATTATACACCAAAGCATACCGCGATTTCAAGCGTTCTGCGCGTTTTTTGACCGATAAATAAATTATTTTGTATACTTTACCAAAATGACCCATTACAAAATGTGCAATTTTAATAAACAATTTACCTATAGGAGTGAATATTTTCTTTAAAAATCGGCGTAAAAAGTTGATAAATGCCGAATAGATAAATTTTATAAGCCTTCCCGCCGTAAGAAAATACACCGCCGCGCCCGCCGCCGCGCTTATAAGATACATCAGGCGAAACTCGCCGTTTCCTACCTCCATAGCAAAGCCGAACAGTATCACGCCGCACAGAGACAAATATAACGTATCCTCGATACCCACCGCTATAGTCCCGTGCGGCAGGCATACCCGCAATACTCTGAATAGCTCGTATCCCAAGCTCAAAAATATCCCGCAAACAAAAAAATACACAAGCTGCTCATACAGCGGAGTAGTAACATTCATACCGTGCTCCTTATCTGAACAGGCGAGATATTATGTTATCCGCGGTCTTTTCACGATTCTCATAGAATAGCAGGCTTTTTACATAGCCTGTCACGCTGACAGTGCCGTCCTTTTCAAATGCGTTTATAAGCTGTAATCCGTCGCCTTTTATGACAAGGTCGCCGAAATCGGTATAAAGCGATATTTGCGTATCCGAGTACTCGAGCACCTCGTTTACCGCACCGACCGTAAGCTCGCGGCGATTTTTTAACGTCAGCAGCTGTATTTTGTCTTCCATAATAACGTCTTCCTTTCGTATTCTTAAGGGTGTTGTCCCGTGTTAAATACTATTCATAAGGCGTCGGGATTATTCACTTTACCGCTTCATAAAGACTTGACGCGTCGTCCTTTCCGACATTGTCGGCTATTTTTAATACCTTTACCTTAAGCGGGGTCTTGCCCATATTTATCTCTATAATATCGTTTATCTTGACCTCGTAAGAGGCACGTGCGACCTTTCCGTTTACCGTGACCTTTTCGGCGTCGCAGGCCTCGTTTGCTACGGTCCTGCGCTTAATAAGCCTTGACACCTTTAAAAACTTGTCTAATCTCATAAATACCCTTCTTTTGTAAAAAAATAAACGGAGACGGCTGACCGTCTCCGCTGAAAACTCAGTTTTACTTACTTAGCAACTGCGTCTTTCAGAGCGCTTCCTGCCTTAAAAGCGGGAACCTTGGTTGCGGGGATCTTAATCTTCTTCTTGGTCTGGGGGTTGATACCCTCGCGTGCTGCACGCTCGCGTACTTCAAAAGTACCGAAACCAACGAACTGGATCTTCTCGCCCTTAGCAAGAGTATCGGTTATGCTGTCGATAACTGCTGCGATAGCCTTTTCAGCGTCCTTCTTGGTAAGACCGGCCTTTTCTGCTACCATAGTAACCAATTCTGCCTTTTTCATTTGTGCATTCCTCCATTTTAAAAATATATATAATGCTTAGATAAGCATATTTAACATAGCTTGATGTACTCAGCCGAGGAGCTGTAAAAACAGCCTGTCCCGCTCGTCGTTATCAAGAGCGTCGAGAGCCTTTCCTTGCTCGCAGAGTTGTTTTTCTAAAGCCCTAAATCGAATTATAAACTTATTTATCGCAAATGTCAAGGCTTTTTCGCTATCTTTTTTTATAAAACGTGATAAAATACACAAGGAAAACAAAAGATTGCCAAAATCCTCGTCAACTTTATCCTCGTTTTTGTCAAAAATAGATAAATCGAGCTTTTCGAGCCTATCTTTGACAAGCTGTACCGCCTGCGAGGTATCCGACAATGAAAGCCCCGCGTCGGCCGACCTTTTAGCCGTCTTTTGACCTCTCATAAGCGCGGGAAGAATATTCGGCACGCTTTCGAGGGTAGACGCCGCGTCGGTCTGGTGCTTTGACGCTTTCTTTAGCTTTTCCCAGTTAACGAGCACCTCGTCGGAATTTTGCACCGAGACGTCGCCGAATACATGCGGATGGCGGTATATCATCTTCTTTGTTACCTCGTCGCATATATCGTCAAAATCAAAGCGCCCGCGCTCGTCCTCTATCTGACAGTGGAAAACCGCCTGAAACATCAGGTCACCGAGCTCTTCTTTAAGGCTGTCCGCGTCGTCGCTGTCGATAGCCTCCATTACCTCATAAGCCTCCTCGAGCACGTTCATACGAATTGACTTATGATCCTGCTCACGATCCCACACACAGCCGTTTTCGCCGCGTAAAATTCGCGTAACGTTAAGCAGATCATTAATATCATACTTGTCCTTGAACTGAAAATCCAACCTAAACACTCCCGAGCTATTATTGAGATACGGCAGACCGCATATTTAATAATACCCTAAAAAGCTCCGATATGCAAGATATTTTTACGATTTTTTTAAATTTTGTCGATTTAGCAAAGATTTCAGCTTCAGATTACCGCTAAATATTAGTAATATTATATAAATTATCGCAGATACTGCGACGCTTATCGCTATGCTTATCAGCAGCGAAAGCCTTTCTAAGCAATAATTACAGCAGAAGTACGCCGAAACCGCGCACAAAATCCCCGCAATAAAAATCGGGACAGACATCTTTATCAGCTTAAGGTCCATCTTGCAGTGGTTTTCGAGCGCGAGCCAGCTTCCCGCCGCTGCCGCCGTGTATGAGACCGTCGACGATAACGCCGCACCGATTATATTTATCTGCGGCATTGTTATCAAAAAGACATTAAGCACAAGCTTTACCGCCGAGGCGAACAGCATAAGCCTTATCGGCAGATCCTCCCGCCCTATAACCTGAAATATCGCGAAAAATGACGATGTTAGGGTGGTAAAGATACCCCCTATCGACAGCACCGCCATTGGTATCACGCTCAGCGCTACCTCGTCGGGACGGGAAGAATACAGCAGTCTTAGCACAGGCTCGCTTAGCACCGCAAGCCCGAGATACAGCGGCACGCCTATCAGTATGTTAGAGCGAATTACAAGCGACACCTTAGACTTAAAGCGGTCAAAGTCCCCTACCGCCCACGCCGCCGCTATCTGAGGCAGGGCGCTCTTTGACAGCATACCCGTAAACGCGGGGATAAGCATGACCATTGTCATAGCGATACCCGTGTAGCTGCCGTACATAAAATTGCCGAGGCTGACCGTCCCGCCGTGCGCTGCAATTATGCTGCCGAAATTTGAGTTAAAGTATTCGGAGGCGTTTGACACCGAATAATCGATACATCGAGTTATAGTGACAAGGTCTATCACCGACGAGAGATTTATCACCACCGAGCCTATAGCTATGGGTATACAGTCTTTTATAAGCCGCTTTGCTACAGACATAGAGCTTTTGTATTTTACGGTGACGGCATTGTCGGGGGTATCCGTCTTTTTGCCGAAACTATATTTTAATTTTAAGAAAGCGGTACCCGCAAGCTCGCTTAACGTCACAGCGGCCGTCGCCGCAGCCGCGGCAAAAGGCAGTGCGGCAGCGGCAGACTGCTCGGCGGTTTGATATATTACCGAGAAAAACGGCTTTCCGCTGTTAAAGCACTCCGCCGCATATGCGGTGACACCGAATGCCGCCGCGAGCCCGACCGCTGTCCTTACCGCTGCTTCTATTACGACGGACAGCGCTGTGGGCGCCATATCGTTTAATCCCTCATAATAGCCTCTGTATACAGAGCCTATACAGCATATAAAGACAGACGGAGATATAGCGAGCATAGCGTACAGACTTTCGGGCGACCCCGAAATAAATTCAGAAAACGGCACGGCAAGCAGTATCATAATAAGGCTGCCTACCGCCCCGACAGCGCCGAAAGTTTTAAGCGCGATACTCAGCATTCTTCTCGCCTCGCCGTAAGCCTTTCCGCCGACGAGGCGCGCGGTGGTCTTTACCATAACGGTGGGTATTCCCGCCGCCGTTATGGCAAATATCGGCGTAAAAAGGCTGTACGCCGCGCTGTAATAGCCCATTCCCGTACCGCCGAGTATGTTAGTAAGCGGTATTTTGAACACCGCGCCCAAAATTTTGCTCACCAGCATAGCCACAAACAAAATAACGGTATTTTGCACAAAGCTCTTGTCCTTGCTCATTTTATGTCCTCCTGTTCGGTTTTGTCCTTAAGTAATGATATTAATCTGCGGACAGGATTATGAATATATAGGACAAAACCCGACAGCGGCGCTTGACTTTTATATCGGAATATTGTATTATTAGTATGATAACTTGTTTAAGGAGAAAATTATGGATATAAGGATAACTCCCAAAGCGCTGAGCGGAAGTATAAGCGTTCCGCCCTCTAAGAGCATATCTCACCGTATGCTAATATGCGCCGCGCTATGCAAAGGAGAAAGCACTATAGATAACCTGCTCGACTGCGAGGATATAACCGCAGTAAAGGGCGCGCTGACGTCGCTCGGAGCGTTAATAACCGAGGATAACGGCAAATGCACGGTGCGGGGCATTACTTCCCCCGCTAAAAAGGCGGTAATAGACTGTAAAGAGAGCGGCTCGGTGCTGCGCTTTCTTATCCCGGTGGCGGCGGCATTAGGCTGCGAGGTGGAGTTTATCGGCTCGGGCAGACTTCCCGAGCGCCCGATAACCCCCATTATACAGCCGCTTTGCGACAACGGGATAACATTTGTCAGCGAAAAATATCCTTATAAAATAAGCGGACAATTGCACAGCGGCAAATTTTATATCGACGGAAGTATGTCGTCGCAGTTTATTACAGGGCTTTTATACGCTTTATCCATTCTCGAGCAGGACAGCGAGATCATACTCACCTCTCCCCTCTCGTCTAAGCCTTATGTGGATATAACTATAGACTGTATGCGGCAGTTCGGAGTAGAGGTCAATATAACAGACAACGGCTATTTTATCAAGGGCGGTCAAAGTTATTTGCCTACGGCGGTCACAATAGAAGCTGATATGTCGCAGTGCGCATTTTTTGCGGTGGCCGACTGCATAGGCTCAAATATCGCCCTTACCGGACTAAACCCCGACAGCGTGCAGGGAGATAAGGCTATCCTATCTCTTGCGGCGGACTTTAAGGCGGGAAATGATATCCCGTCGATAAACGCCGTGGATATCCCCGACCTTGTGCCGATAATGACGGTGCTTATGTGCTTTGCTAAAGCGCCGTGCAGGATAACGGGCTGCACAAGGCTCAGAATAAAGGAGTCCGACCGTCTTGCGGCGATAACCGAGGTGATAAGCACCCTCGGCGGCAAAGTAAAGGCATACGATGATATGATAGAGATTACGCCCGTTGACAGCCTTAAGGGCGGTATCATCGACTGCAAAAACGACCACCGCATAGCTATGGCGGCGGCGATAGCGGCGACGCGCTGTACCGAGGCGGTTGTATTAAAGGGCGCGCAGTGCGTCAACAAAACATATCCGACATTCTTTGACGATTACAGAAAATTAGGAGGTATTGCCGATGTCATCTGAATTTAAGGCAGGAAATTTATCGGTCAATATTTTCGGCGAGTCCCACGGGACGGCGATAGGCGTAGTTATCGACGGGCTTCCCGCGGGGGAAAAGCTCGATTTTGAGGAAATAATGCGCTTTATGTCGCGCCGCGCCCCGAAAAAGGACGGCACCTCCACCATGCGCAGCGAGGCGGACATTCCCGAAATATTATCGGGTGTCTTGGACGGCGTGACTGAGGGCTCACCGCTGTGCGCCGTGATAAAGAATACCGACCAGCATTCGGCGGATTATAAGAGCGTCAGCACGCTCGCCCGCCCCGGGCATTCGGACTATACAGGCTATATAAGATACAACGGCGCTAACGACCTAAGAGGCGGAGGGCATTTTTCAGGCAGACTGACCGCTCCGCTGTGCTTTGCGGGCGCGGTAGCGGCGCAGATACTTAAAAGGCGCGGGATAGACGCCGCCGCGCACATTTATAAAATAAAGGATATCCCCGATACGCCGTTTGACCCCGTAAATATTGATACAGAAACACTCAGCGCGGTTAAGACCCGCTATCTTCCGCTAATCGACCGCTCTAAAGACGAGCCTATGCGTAATGCTATACTCAGCGCCGCAAAGGAGCTTAATTCGATAGGCGGCGAAATAGAATACTGCGCGCTCGGCTTTCCCGCAGGGTACGGCGACCCGATGTTTGACGGACTTGAGAACCGTATATCCCGCGCGGTATTTGCCGTCCCCGCAGTTAAGGGCATAGAATTCGGCGCGGGCTTTGCCGTTGCCGAAATGAATGCAAGCGAGAATAACGACGAATTTTACATAAAGGACGGCAAAATTCTCACCCGCACCAACAATCACGGCGGCATACTCGGCGGCATATCGAGCGGTATGCCTATCATATTCAGGGCGGCGATAAAGCCTACGCCCTCCATCTCCCGCCCGCAAAAGACCGTTGATTATGTAAATATGACCGAGGAAGAGCTTGTTATCAAGGGCAGACATGACCCGTGTATCGTTCCGCGCGCCGTGCCATGTATAGAGGCGGCGGCAAATCTTGCTCTGCTGTCGTATTTTTGCTGAAATAAGAGGAGAAATGATGAATTTTGTTCCTAAAATCACGCTCTATGAACGTAAAGATATAGAGGTACTCACAGCGGTTTTGCTAAAAAAGACGGGCGGCATGACCAAAGAAGAATTGCTGCGGTGCACCGTAGACAAAGAGTTTGTCCGCTATTTTGACCTTATATGCTGTCTTATGGATATGGAGGAAAAGGGTCTGTTAAAGCTTGAGGACGAGATATACTACCCCACCGCAAAGGGCAACTATCTTGCGATAGAGCTCGCAGACGCACTTCCTATCTCTCTGCGTGAGGACGCATTGTACACCGCAAAAAAAATAACCGCTCAGCTAAGGCTCGAAAACTCGGTAAAGTGCGAGATAATCAGCCTTGACAACGGCTATCAGCTGTATATACGTTTTATCAACGAGACGGGCGGCGCCGACCTTATGGAGCTTAAAATTTTCGCCCCGACATTAAGCGCGGCTGAGGAGATGGAAAAGCGCTTTTTCGACAACCCCGCAGGCGCGTATCGCAGCGTGCTGAATAATTTTATCGAGGGGTACCTCACCGTATCGGAGGCAGAGCTTAGAGAGGCTTTCTGATTTTTATTTTTTGGGGCAATTTCACCGCGCTGCGCCTTTTGCGGCGTGATTTAGTGGCAAAACTTAACCGTGGACTTATTTTTAAGCCCACGGTTAAATTTTTAATCTTAGTTTTTTAAATGATAGTCATATCGTCTATCTCTTTTTTCGCCATTGCGCCGAAGTCCTCAACGGTCATAGCGCCCATATCGCCTCTCTTGCGGCAACGCACCGACAATGTCCCCGCCTCGACCTCTTTATCGCCGATAACAGCCATATAGGGTATCTTCTGCATCTGCGCCTCTCTTATCTTAAAGCCTATCTTCTCATTGCGCAGGTCGGTCTCTACGCGTATACCGAGCTTTCTCAGCTGCTCTGCGGCCTTTTGAGTAAATTCGTGGTGTCTGTCGGCTATCGGCAATAGCATTACCTGCACGGGCGAGAGCCAGATAGGAAACGCCCCCGCAAAATGCTCGGTCAGTATCGCTATAAATCTTTCTATCGAGCCGAAAACTACGCGGTGTATCATGATCGGGCGGTGCTTTTCACCGTCCGCGCCGGTATAATCTATCTCAAAACGCATTGGGAGCTGAAAGTCGAGCTGTATAGTGCCGCACTGCCATGTTCTTCCGAGCGAGTCCTCGAGGTGGAAGTCTATCTTAGGACCGTAGAACGCGCCGTCGCCCTCGTTGATAACATAATCGAGCCCAAGCTCCTCGAGCGCTTTTTTAAGTCCGTCGGTAGCTACGTCCCAATCCTCTTTGCTGCCCATACTGTCCTCAGGCTGAGTAGAGAGCTCAACGTGATACTTAAAGCCGAAAAGCGTATAAACCTCGTCGATAAGTCTTACAACGCCCTTTATCTCGTCGGTTATCTGATCCTGCGTCATAAAGATATGCGCGTCGTCCTGCGTAAAGCAGCGCACTCTCATAAGTCCGTGCAAAGTTCCTGATTTTTCGTGGCGGTGGACTAAGCCGAGCTCGCCCATTCGTATGGGAAGCTCTCTGTATGAGCGCGGCTTGCTCTTATACACGAGCAGTCCGCCCGGGCAGTTCATAGGCTTGATAGCAAAATCGGTATCGTCGATTACAGTAGTGTACATATTGTCCTTATAGTGATACCAGTGTCCCGAGGTCTCCCACAGCGTGCGGTTAAGCATAATGGGGGTGGAGATCTCTACATATCCCTCGCGGGTATGGATACGTCTCCAGTAATCGATAAGGGTGTTTTTAAGTATCATACCCTTTGGCAGGAAGAACGGAAATCCCGGGCCCTCGTCCATTATCGCAAAAAGCTCTAATTCCTTGCCGAGCTTGCGGTGGTCGCGCTTTTTGGCCTCTTCTATGCGCTGAAGATAAAGCTCAAGCTCAGACGCCTTAGGAAAGGCGGTAGCGTATATCCTCGACAGCATCTTATTCTTCTCGTCGCCGCGCCAGTATGCGCCTGTTACGCTGGTCAGCTTAAACGCCTTAACGGGTGCGGTAGACATAAGGTGAGGTCCCGCGCATAGGTCGGTAAAATCCCCCTGTCTGTAAAACGATATAGGCTCGTTCTTATCCGCATGCTCTTTGCATAGCTCCACCTTATAGGGCTCGTCCTGCTCTTCAAGATAGCGGACGGCCTCTTCGGGCGAAAGCTCGTAATGCTCGAGCTTTATATCCTCCTTGACTATCTTCTTCATCTCGGCCTCGATAGCGTCGAGCTCTTCGGCTGTAAACGGCGTCTCTCTGTCAAAGTCGTAGTAAAAGCCGTTATCGATAGCGGGTCCTATCGCAAGCTTTACATCGGGGTAAAGCCGCTTTACCGCCTGCGCCATGATATGCGACGCGGTATGACGAAACGCCTTTTTTCCGTCATTGTCATCAAAGGTGAGAATTTCGAGTGTACAGTCGTCGTTGATAACGGTACGCAGGTCCTTTACCTCGCCGTTTATGCGCGCGGCGCAGGCTGCCCGCATAAGCCCCTTGCTGATGATCCCTGCGATATCTATTACCGCAAGACCTGCCTCGACCTGCATTACGCTGCCGTCCTTAAGTGTTAAATTGACCATAATAATTACCTCCTGACCGCCTTACGAGAGCGGTTTTATTTTCAACAATCATTATATCACTATTATTATTTTGTGTCAAGTGAAAAAGCCTCCCGTATGATTACCTTTGCGCGGCAATTATTAAAACAAGCGCTGAATATTATTTAAAATATTTATCTTTGTTCTTTTTATGGGACAGAGAATGTGATATAATTCAGATGAAAGAAAAAAACTTGCAGACGGCAAAAATCTGTCGTTTATCAAGTACGGCTGTTTATTAAGGAGGAATAATTATGTACAACAAGAATATCAAGTACAAGAAAGCGATAATTCATCAATGCGTGGACGGAATAGAAAAGGACACGGAAGTGTATCTGCCGGACTTAGAGGCTCCCAAAGGCAGAGATGAGATGTCGCCGACGGCGCGCAGAGCTATCGACTTAATGAACGAACTTCACCCGACAGCACTGGAGATGTGCAACTGGAGCGGGCTGACGGACAGGATATTCGAGGAGATAGCCCAAAAGACGGGAGAAAAATACGCCGAGGTTCAAAGCGCAATGAGAAGTCAGCTTCCTAAAGACCAATCGTGGCAGGAACGCGCGGACGCGCTGCAAAGAATATCGCTCGAAGCGGACAGACAGAGCTTTGAGCTGATGCACCAGCTGGTAGAAGTGACCTCGCAGGCGGCGCTGCACGCGATGAGTCTTAAAGAGCTCGAACAGTGGCAGCTTCCGTAATAATGTCTGATGGGCAAAAGCTTTGTGCTTTTGCCCATCAGTTTTAATAATATGCCGTTATATATTTTTACGCTTCCGTCTTTTTTATCTTGAAGAAAAATCTTAAAAATCCTGCCAGTATTTTTGGGCTCTTCCATACAACTATCTTCATATGTACCTACCTTTCTCAGCCGCAAAACAGCAGCCACAAGCCTAAAGCGATAAGCACCACCGCCAATACGAGCAGCAGCACCTCGGCGGAGAGGTAAGTTATGCATATCAGCGCGCCGATACCTGCAAGTATCAAGGCGGGCAGGTAATTCTTTTTATTTCTTGAGCGCCTCATATTTCCCTCCGTCGATCGCTGTAGTTACTACACTTTATTCCGACGCAGGGATTTTTGTTACTTTTTCACCAATAAGACGACGACCTCGCCGCTGTGTACGGTAATGACGCACGGCAGGTCGGTAAACTCGTTGCTCACTCCTATCGGAAAGCTGTCGCTCATAACATAATGAGACAGCGGGTATTCGGCGTTAGTTATGCTTATCTCGGTTTTTTCGGCCAACGAAAACACCGACAAGTACCTGCTCTTATCGGGCTTAATAGTAATGCTGCCGTTATTAAGCAAGACAGCGTCGGTCTCGTCGCCGACTATCCTGCCAGTAAGCCCTTTATTATCGATATATTTCAGTGTTTGCAGGTTAGCAATAGTGTGGTCGGTGCGCCCCATACACGCCCCGACAAGCGTAATATCCGTATATCCTCGCTGTATGGCGGTATCTACCGCAAGCAATGTGTCAGTGCTGTCCTTATGAGCGGGAGCGGTGACAAGCTCAATATCATCGTCGGGCTCTGATTTTATGCTGTCAAGGTCGCCTATAAGCATATCGGGCTTTATCCCCGCGTCTATCGCCTTATCATAGCCGCTGTCGGCGCAGATGATAAAAGCGTCTGTAGGTATATCGACATTGCGGCAGCCCTCGGGTCCGCCGCATATTATATAGCATTTCATACCGTCACCCCTGCTTAAAGTCCCACTCGTTGAGCTTTTTGGCCTCCTCGTACATCTTAGTATACGAGTTATAGCGCGACTGCGAGATATCGCCGCTTTTTACCGCCTCGGTGATAAGGCAGCCCGTCTCTTTAAGATGTGCGCAGTCGCTGTACTTGCATTTTCCTATGTAGGGGGCAAATTCTCTAAACGTATATTGTAATTGCTCCTTATCGACATACCCGTATCTGCTTACCTCCACGGTAGAAAATCCCGGGGTGTCGGCTATATACCCGCCCGTCGGCAAGGGGTACAGCTCGACCTGACGCGTGGTGTGCCGTCCCCTGCCGAGCTTTTTGCTTATATCCGCAGTGCTAAGCTCAAGAGACGGCAGTATGCGGTTGATAAGGCTGGACTTACCTACCCCCGAGTTTCCTATCAGGGCGGAAAATTTGCCCACAAGGACGCTTAGTATCTCCTCGCTGCCCTTTCCGCTTTGATCGCTGTAGATCACCTTAAAGCCGCATTTTATATATATTTCGGCAAAGTCCGAACAGTCGTCAAGGTCGTTCTTAGTGATTATGATTATCGGCTCTATCCCCTTATTTTCCGCTATGGAGATAAGCTTATCGGTGATAAAGGCGTTAGGCGCGGGGTCGGCTGCCGAGGTGACTATCAGCAAATAATCAAGGTTAGCGAGCGGCGGACGGATAAGATAATTTTTCCTGTCCGCAATTTCCGTGATTATAGGCTTAGACTTATCCTCGATATCGACCGTCACATTATCTCCCGCGCAGGGGGAAATTTTATTCTTGCGAAATATCCCGCGTGCGGCGCAGCATATAACACCGTCGGAGGTGACTACATCATAGTTACCTCCGACTGATCTTGTTATAATGCCGTTAAGTTGTTTCTTTTGTGTCAAGCATTTGCTCCTTTATTTGATATAAACAACACGACAGTTTGTTCTCCTTAATCGATAGCGGGTACATCCGGCACATCGGGATCTTCGTCCTCAACGGGAGCGTCCGTTTCTTCCGGAGGAGCCTCTGTTTCGACAGGCGTCTCGGTCTCGGGCGGATCGGTTTCGGGAGCCTCAGTTTCGACTATAGGAGGCTCGGGAGTGGTGGTCTCGGGCGGAGCCTCGGTCTCGGGCTCGGTGGTGGTCTCGGGTACTATCATCAATTCGTTGAAGATGTCGGTGTTAAGAGAGATAACATTCTGTACGGGCGGATCCGCGGTAAAGTCTACCTCGATCTCGAGCAGCTTTCCTGTAAGGCTGCTGTCTTCGGCATTAGTGACAAATATCTGATATACCTTTTTCTCGTTTCCGGTTACGTCCCAGGTTATCGAATGTCCCGCGTTTACAGCCATATTGCGCGGAGGATCGCTGCGCACGGTAATTCCGTCAGCGTAATAGGTGAATATAAATGTTCCTGTATCGGCCGCGCTCTCGGGTATATCTACGGTTATCTGTGCGTCTACATCTACCGTCTGACCGTTGCTTACCTTAACGTGAACGGTCGAGCCCTGATTAACTATCGAATTGTACTCGGGGTCTTGGTCAAATATCTTGCCCTCTTCTACCTCGTTAGAGGGGCTTTCTTCTATCTCAAGGACAAGGTGCTTATTCTCGGCCTCTTCCTTTGCCTCTTCGAGCGTCATATTCTTAAAGTCGGGAACGTTTACGGGCTTGTTGGAGATACCGAGGCTGACATACACCTTTACCTCTGTGCCCTGATGAACGGTAGTGTGCGCGGGGGGCTCGGTACGTATAACATAGCCCTCTTCTATCTCGTCGTCCTCTACCTTTATTATCTTAGATTTGAGCTTAGCCTTAGTAAGCTTTTGGATCGCGTCCTCGCTTCTGAGGTTCTCAAAGTCCTCTATCTCTATTTCCTGCGGGCCGTCGCTGACGGTTATCTTGACAATGGAGTTCTTCTTAATGGTGCGCCCCGTGGGTGTCTCTTGATCCATTATCATATTTTCTTCAAATTCGGTCGAGTACTCCCTGTCGATATCGAGCTGTAGGTCGGGATATTCGGCCTGCACATCAGAAAGCATTCTGTTTATCAGCGAGGGCATGGGCATCTCGTCGTCGTTACCGCTGGTGTTGGGCAGACTGCCCGTAACTATGGTAAATATCAGCCATGCGGTCATTATAACGACTACCGACGCTACCGCAAAGAGAATAGGCAGCATAGGCGAGCGCCTTTCTTCTACCTCCTCCTCGTCGTCCTCCTCGTATAACTCCTCCTCGGCTTCGTCCTCATCCGCGGGGGCAGCCTCCTCGTGCTCGGGCTCGGTCACTTTGTCAAAATACTTTGTGGTGTCGTCCGACGAAAAATACTTGTACTCAAAGACGATGCTCGGGTTATTCTTAAACTCCTCGATATCGTTTATCATCTCGCCCGCAGTCTGATAGCGCTGTGACGGCTCTTTCTGCATAGCCTTTAAGGTTATTTCCTCGAGCCCCTCGGGGATAGCGGGATTGATATCTCTCGGCTTTTTGGGGGTGGACTGCATATGCTGGAGAGCTATCGCTACGGGCGTTTCACCGTCAAAGGGCTTCTGCCCGGTCAGCATTTCGTACAGCATAACGCCGACGGAATATATATCGCTCTTCTCGTCGGTCATCTCTCCCCTTGCCTGCTCGGGAGAAATATAATGAACCGAGCCTATCGCCTTTTCGGAGAGGGTCTTGTCGGTCTCGCGGTTAAAGCGCGCAATGCCGAAATCCATGACCTTTATCGTGCCGTCTGGCAGCATCATCACGTTCTGCGACTTGATATCGCGGTGAACTATCCCGCGGTCGTGAGCGTGCTGGAGCGCTCTTAAGATCTGTATGGTGAAAAACACCGCGTCTTTCCATTTCAGTACACCTTGGAGCTTGATATATTCGGTAAGAGTGATACCGTCTATGTACTCCATAACGATATACTGTATCTTATCGGAAAAGCCCACGTCGAATATCTTAACGATATTAGGGTGAGAAAGCAGGGCTATCGCCTTGGATTCGTTTCTGAATCTTCTCAGAAAGTCCTCGCTGCCCGCAAATTCATTTTTCAGTATCTTGACAGCTACGGTCTTATCCTCGGTAATATCTCTCGCCTTATAGATATCCGCCATTCCGCCGGCACCTATAAGCTCGATAAGCTCATACCTGCCGTCAAGCCTCATTCCGATCATATTATCCATGTTGTTCTCCATAATACCACCGTTTCTCCGCACTTATTACAGACCGACGGCTTGTGCGGTAAGCCTGTCGGCAAAATATAAATCTATATTGAAACAACGGCTACAGTCACATTGTCCCTGCCACCGTGTTTGTTGACATAATCTATCAGCTTGTCGCAGCACTGCGACACGGAATATTTCGATACCACCTTAGCTATCTCGATATCCTCGGCATACGAGCTTAGCCCGTCTGAGCAAAACAGCAAAAGATCATTCTTCTTAACGTCAAGCTCAAAATAATCGGGAGTTAAATACGGCTGAACGCCTACCGCCTTTGTTATACAGTTGCGCTCGGGGTGAGTTTTGCTCTCCTCGTAGGTAATTATCCCCTTTTCTAAAAGCTTGCGTATGTATGTATGGTCCTTTGTTATCTGCTGCATATTGTCGTCGTAAAAGAAATAGCACCTGCTGTCGCCGACATTTATAATATAAGCGCGCTCGTTATAAATTATCCCCGCGACGCAGGTAGTACCCATACCGCTTTTGTCGGGCTCGGATACAGCGGTATCATATATCACGCTGTTTGCCCCGGTAACGGAGGTTATCAGCAGGTTTCTCAGCTGATTGCGGGTAATATCGCTGCGAAAGCCCTTAATAAGCCTGTCCTTTATAAATTCGACCGTAGCTGTGCTTGCATAGCCGCCCGCGTTCTGTCCGCCCATACCGTCACACAGTATGACCGCGGCCGCGTCGCCCTCAAGCTCGCCCGTCCATACACAGTCTTGATTTTCGCTGCGCGTATTTCCTATATCTGTTTTAGCATAAACCTTCATTAAAGGCTCTCCTTATTATTGATTGTCACGCCTAAGCTGACCGCAGGCGGCGTTTATATCCGCTCCGAGAGTACGTCTTACCGTGGCGTTTATCCCGCCTTGACAAAGCATTTCTTTAAATGCCTCTACCGAGCGGCTCTTTTTAAATACGCCCTCTTTTATGGCGTTTACGGGAATAAGGTTGACGTGGCAGTTCTGCCCCTTGAGCAGCTTTATCAGTGCGTCGGCGGTCTGCTTATTATCATTAACGCCGTCTATCAAAGCAAACTCATAGCTTATGCGTCTGCCTGTGGTATCAAAATAATATCTGCACGCTTTCATAAGCTCGGCGATATTATAGCGGTCGTTTATCGGCATAATAGAGCTGCGCAGCTCGTCGGTCGGCGCGTGCAGGGATATCGACAGGGTTATCCCGAGCTTTAGCTCGGCAAGCTCATATATCCTGTCAACAAGCCCGCAGGTGGAGAGCGATATATGCCTTAAGCTCATATCGGGCTTTTCTTCCATCAGGCGAAGAAATTTGATAACGTTGTCAAAGTTATCGAGCGGCTCGCCTATCCCCATAAGTACTATATGGTCTATCCTCCTGCCGCTGTCCTTTTCGCTCTCGTATATCTGGAGCAGCATCTCGGACGCGGTAAGATCTCGTACATATCCCGCCTTGGTAGAGGCGCAGAATTTACAGCCCATTTTACAGCCGACTTGGCTTGAGATGCATATGCTGTTTCCGTGCTTATATTCCATAAGGACTGTTTCGACATGCTCGGCGTCGGAAAGCTCATATAGATATTTTACCGTATTATCTATGTCAGATACAAGTCTTTTTTTAATTTTTATTGAATTTATCCAAAATCTTTCAACAAGCCTTTCACGCAATTGTGCAGAAAGGTTGGTCATTTTGGAAAAATCAGTAATTTTTTTTACATGCAGCCAGTCATAGATTTGATCTGCGCGGAATTTTTTCTCCCCTAAGGCCTCAATTTCGCTTTGCAGCTCACCGCGTGAAAGGGATAATATGTCGATTTTTTCGGTCATATCGTCACTTTACCTTTCTCAGCGTGGCTGTAAAAAATCCGTCGCCTCCGAGCCGGGATGGCAGCATTGTGCGCATATATCCGTCGGGGACGGCGTCGCTGCCCGTCGGCACGACTAAAGGCACAAACTCCGTATGCTCTTTAAGAAAATCCTCCACAATATCCTCATTCTCGTCACGGCTGACGGTGCAGGTCGAATAGACGAGCGTGCCGCCGAGTTTTACGTATTTTGCGCCGTTCTCAATTATTTTTCGCTGGGTATCCGGGAGCTGCTCGGTAAGCTTCTTGGGCTTGTATTTTATTTCGGGCTTTCGCCTAATTACCCCAAAGCCCGAGCACGGCACGTCGCATATAACTCTGTCGGCGAGGGGGATATCGGGCGAATACTTTGTCGCGTCATTTTCTGCGGCGGTGATGATAGACAATCCGAGCCGCTTTGCCCCGCTGCGTATAACGTCGGTCTTGCCGTCGTACAGGTCATAGCTAAATACCTTTCCCCTGCCGAACATCATTTCGGCACAGGTAAAGCTTTTGCCTCCCGGCGCGGCGCAAAGGTCTACGACCGTTTGATTAAACAAGGGGGAGATTATTTTACAGCACATTTGCGAAGAAATGTCCTGAATGTGGAACATACCCTTGCGGTATGCGCTGCACGCCTCTATCGAGCGGGTATTATTGAGCACTAAGCAGTTATCTAATAAGGGCGACTTCTCGGCGGAGATACCGTCGGTCTTTAGCTGCTCTATGACCTTTTCGGCGTTATACTTAAAGGTATTTACTCTCGCATAGATAGGCGGTCTGCCGAACGACGAGCTTAAAAGCTGAACGGTCTTCTCCTCGCCTAGCTCGCGCAGCCACTTTTTTACCAGCCATTTCGGGCAGGAATATTCGATAGACAGCCTGCCCTCTTTATCAAGCCCGCTGTAATCTATCCTTTTTTCGTCGCGCAGAAAGCTGCGCAGTACCGCGTTTATAAACCCCTTTACCCCGCTCTTGCCTATGTAGTCGGCAAGCTTTACCGATTCGTCTACGGCGGCGCTGTCGGGTACGGACTGCACATACAACAGCTGATAAAAACCCATACGCAGTATCTGTATCACCTTAGGCGACATTCTGTCAAACTCTATGCTCGAATAATGCCGTATCAGATAGTCGAGGGTCATTTTGCGCTCAAGAACGCCGTAAAACAGCGCGGCGGCAAACGCCTTGTCTCTTTGGTCAAGGTTGTTAGCGCTGAATGTATTATCTAGTATTATATTTGAGTAAGAGCCCGACGCGTCCATACGTATAAGCAGGTCGGCTACTGTCTGTCTTGCGGTCTTCATAGCGCTTCCTTTCTTATCTTCTGCGGGACAATATCAGCCGCAGAAACTGGAAAAGCGCCAGCGCCGCCGACGCGATATAGGTCATAGCGGCGGCACTCAGCACCTTTTTAGCGCCATCAAGCTCAGTGCCGAAGAGTATCCCCTGCGATCTGATAGTATCTATCGCGCGCCTGCTCGCGTTAAACTCCACGGGCAGGGTTATAAGCTGAAATAAAACTATAAAGAAGAAAAGCGCCACGCCTATATCCTGCAATAAAGGCATACGCAGAAATATCCCCGCGATAAATATAAATATCCACGCATTAGAGCCGAACTGCGCGACAGGCAGTATCGTCATCCTTATCTTTATGGGCGTATAGCCCGTCGCGTACTGTATAGCGTGTCCGACCTCGTGCGCGGCTACTCCTATCGCACCGACCGAGCAGCTGTCAAATACCTTTGATGAAAGCGAAACGGTATTAGTCTTAGGGTTGTAGTTATCGGTGAGATTGCCCGCTACGCGCCTTATATCGACGTCGTACAAGCCGTTGCTGTCCAGTATCTGACGCGCTATCACATTCGCGGGCATACCGCGAGAGCTTTCGACGTTATTATATCTCGAAAAGACAGAATTTACCCTTGCGGACATAGCCGAACAAAATATGAACAATAATATACAATAAAAGCTGAAAGCGTAAGGATTTTGAAAAAACAAAAGATCAAGAATAGACATATCTGCTCCTTTTCGTAAAACACGCTTATTCTCCGAGAATTATCCCCGTATCTATGCGGTTTCCGCGCAAAAAGTCCTCGGCGGACATCCTTTTTCCGCCCTCGCCCTGCACGGATTTAAGCTTAACGCATTTGCCGTCGCCGCATCCAACGACAAATTCTTTATTATCGATAACGCTGCCCGCGGGAAGCGTGGAAGTCTTATCGCAAAGCTCGGCAAAATAGACCTTGAGCCGCTTTGTGCAGATAAAGGTATACGCGCAGGGCGACGGAGACATCCCTCTTATAAAATCATAAACTTTCTTTGCGGGCAGCGAAAAATCTATCCTGCACATTTCCCGAGAAATAACGGGCGCATAGCAAGATAATGTATCATCCTGCTTTTCGGCATTTATTCCCTCGGGCAGCATATCGAGCACCCTCAGTATCAGCCGTGCTCCCGCCTGCGCGAGTAAATCGTGCAGTTCTCCCGCCGTCATTGTATCGGTGATATCTACCTTTTCTTTAAGCAGCATATCGCCCGTGTCGAGCCCCTTTTCCATCATCATAACGGTAACGCCCGACTCGGTCTCGCCGTCTATGATACATTTTTGGATAGGAGCCGCCCCTCTGTATTTTGGCAATAAAGAGGCGTGAATATTGATACAGCCGTATTTTGGCAATTCGAGTATTCTTTCGGGTAATATCTGCCCGTACGCCGCGACAACTATGCACTCGGGCGAGAGCTGTTTTAGCTGTGCATATGCTTCGTCAGCCTCCTCGCCCTTGCGCAGGGATGTCGGCTGATATACGCTAAGCCCGTTATCGACGGCAAACTGTTTAACAGGGGAAAAAGCTATCTTCTTTCCGCGATTTTTCGGCTTGTCGGGCTGCGTGAATACAGCTAAAACGTTATGGTGCTTTACTAACGCCTCAAGCGCGCTTACCGCAAAATCGGGAGTTCCCATAAATACTATGTTCATATATCTCCTTAAATATGCTCAAAAAGCCAACATATGCTGCTTTATGATTTCTTTCTCTTATCGTACTCCTCGGTGGTCATAACCTCATCAGCGATATCGGTAAAAAGCACGCCGCTTAAGTGGTCTATCTCGTGACACAAGGCTATAGCGAGCAGCTTTTCGCCCTCTACCTCGATATTATTGCCGTATCTGTCCTGAGCCTTTACCTTGACCTTAGCGGGGCGCTTTACATACCCCCACAGGTCGGGGACGGACAAACAGCCCTCCACCTCGTGCTGCTTTCCTTTCATAGATACCACCGTGGGATTGACAAGCTCTATCTTTCCTATATTTTCGTCAGTCTCTATCACAACTACCCTGCGGAGTATCCCCACCTGCGGTGCGGCGAGCCCCACTCCCGACGCGTCTTTCATTGTCTCATACATATCGTCGAGCAATGTCCACAGCTTATCGTCAAATACCGTGACGTCGCGGCACTTTTTGTGCAGGATCTCGTCGCCGTTTTTAACTATATTTCTTTTAGCCATAATAATTCCTCCTTATATTATTTCACCGTTCATATCAAGATAAAAGCTGACCTTAGGCAGCTTTGAATACGCCTCAAGCAGACATTCGTGCATTATCTGCCGAAATTTTTTATTATTTTTGCACTTTATTATCATTCTGTAGCGGTATTTGCCGTTTATCTTAGCGACCGAGCACTTTGACGGTCCGAGGACTCTTATCGGTATATCGGTATTTTTGACCTTTTCGGCAAATATATCAAGAAATTTTGCCGCCGCCTTTTCGCATTCGCTCTCGTTTATTGAAGAAAACCCCGCAAGGCAAATATCGCAATACGGCGGAAACAGCAGCGCCTTGCGAATTTCGAGCTCCTGTGTGCTGAATGTCTCATAATCCTGCTTTGCCGCAAGGTTTAACACATAATGGTCAGGCGAAAAGGTCTGAAGATACGCTCTGCCCTTTTTCTCTCCCCTGCCGCTTCGCCCGACTACTTGGGTTATCAGCGAAAATGTATTCTCGTACCCGAGATAATCTCCCGCATACAACGATTTATCTATAAGCAGCACTCCGACCAGCGTAACGTTTTCAAAATCAAGTCCCTTTGCTATCATCTGAGTGCCTACCATTATATCGTATTCTTTATTTTTAAAGGCGGTAAAGTTTTT
This sequence comes from uncultured Ruminiclostridium sp., assembly GCA_947594425.1. GTDB lineage: Bacteria > Bacillota > Clostridia > Oscillospirales > Ruminococcaceae > Ruminiclostridium_E. The sequence continues at coordinate 32,774 of CANQED010000004.1, read as the reverse complement.
CTCGTAAGCGTTTTTATTCATAGTTGTGTCCGCGTCCATTCTGAGAACGCGGGCCGAGGGGAAAAGCTGTGCAAGCTCGTCCTCTATGCGCTGAGTGCCCGTCCCCGAGCTGTATATAAAAGCGGAACCGCACTTTTTGCATTTTCCCGTAAACCGCTCGGCATAGCCGCAATAATGGCAGACAAGCGAGCCGTTTGCCTTGTGATAAGTCAGCGGTATGCTGCAATTTGGACAGCTGTACACCTCGCCGCATTTAAGGCAGTTAAGGTATGTGTGGTAGCCTCTGCGATTTAGCAGCAGCATAGACTGCTCGCCGTTTGCGAGATTTTCACGTATCGCGTCCGCAAGCGCACGGCTGAGATTGCCGCAGTTGCCGAGCTCTCTTTCAACGGTCATATCCACAATATGCACATCGGGGAGCGCGTTAGAGCTGTACCGCTTTTTCATCTCAAAAAGCGCGTATTTTCCGATACGGGCGTTATATTCGCTGTCGAGCGAGGGGGTAGCGCTTGCGAGCAGCAAAACCGCGTTATGATAAAGGCAGCGCCGCTTTGCGATATCCCGCGCGTGATAGCGGGGAGATTTTTCCGACTTATATGTATGCTCGCCCTCTTCGTCGATAACGATAATACCTATATTTTCAAGCGGGGCAAATACCGCGCTGCGCGTGCCGACAACTATCCTTGCCTCGCCGCTCTTTATCCTCATATACTCGTCCCGCCTGCACCCGAGCGAGAGATTGCTGTGTATGACCGCAACGGCGTTGCCGAATAGGTCGGTAAAGCAGCTGACCATCTGCGGTGTAAGCGCTATCTCGGGCACAAGCACCATTGCGGTCTTTCCCTGCGATAAGGCATGATCTATCAGCTTTAAAAAGACGGTAGTCTTACCGCTGCCGGTCACGCCCTTAAGCAGGGCGCACTTAGCCTGCTCTTTGCTCATCAGTAAGGAAACGCCCTCGTATACCGCCGACTGCTCGTCGGTCAGCGTTATGTCATTAGGCGACTTTACCGCCACAGCGCCCGCCGAAAGCGAACGCGTCACAAGGTCGTCAAAGCTCTCCAGTACGTTTTTCTTTTCGAGATTATCTATTACGGCGGGGGTGACGCAGCAATTATAGCATACTTCTTTTACCGAGGCGCAGCCCTCGGACAGCATATCGACGACCACCCTTTGCTTTTGCGTCAGCGGCTTATTGTCGCCCTCGGCATATTCGCCGCTTAAATAATATTCGGTAAGGCGGACATTTTTGCGGGTCTCGTCACCCACACGCTGCTTTATAATATCGGTCTTTTCGAGAAAGCCGAGCTCACAGAGCCGCTTGACTGTATTCTTTCCGTCGGCGCCGAGCCCGTACTCAATGACCTGATCGAGCTCTTTTGCGGTCTTGCATGCGATAAGCTTCTTTGCGGCGCTTAACAGCTCGGGGGTAAGATCTATCTCGTCCGTCGCGGCTTTTGGCGAAAGGCGATATTTCTCGCTGATATTAAGCGCCATCCCGCCGGGCAATACCGTCTTTACGGCGTCAAAGTAGGTGCAAAAGGTGTTTTCCTTCAGCCACTCGACCAGCCCGAGCATTTCATCGTTAAGTATAATATCATCGTCGGCTAAGGCAAATATCTCTTTTAATCCCGAATAATTATCCGAGCTTTTAAGCGACACTATCAGCCCGACGCGCTTTTTTTCGCCCTTGCCAAAAGGCACTATCACCCTTTGCCCTACAGACGGCATACAGCCTGACGGCACAAGATAATCATACGGGGTGTCAAAGCTGTATAACGCATTGTCTACAACTACAGACGCTATTGTTCGCATGTCTTGATTATTATGAACACTAAGCTTATCCATTTACGAATTTTTTACTTCTTCGAGCAATGCGATATTTCTTTTAGCGGACATCTTTTCTGATAGGATTATCTTATTTACATCCTCTACCGCTTTCATAAGCTCGCCGTTTACTACAAGATAATCAAATTTATCCGCGCAGTCAAGCTCGGTGCGCGCCTGCTTTATCCTTGCGGCGATAGTTTCGTCGCTCTCTGTGCCGCGCTTTTTGAGCCTGCGCTCGAGTTCGCCCATAGACGGCGGCAAAATGAATATCAACACGCTGTCGGGGAAGATACGCTTTACATTCATAGCGCCCTCGACCTCTATTTTAAGTATTACGTCCTTTCCCGCCGAAAGCATATCCTCTACGGCTTTTTTAGGAGTACCGTAATAATTGCCGCAGTACTCGGTGTATTCGAGCACCTCGTTATCGGCTATCATCTTCTCAAAGCTGTCGCGGGTGTGAAAATAATAGCTCTCGCCGTCAATTTCGCCCTCGCGCGGCGCTCTTGTGGTCGCCGAAACTGAATATACAAGATTATCGTTTATTTTAAAAAGCTGCTCAAGTATCGTGTCCTTTCCGCAGCCCGACGGCGCGGATATAACTATCGGTATTCCTTTTTTCATATTCTGCTCTCCCGAAATTTATTCTTCCTTGTCGGCGTTTATGCTGCCGAACCGTTCTATATCAAGGGCGGAAAGGATTATGTGGTTGCTGTCGGTTATTATCACGGTGCGGGTCTTTTTGCCGCAGGTAGCGTCTATCGCCATATTGTTATCCTTTGCGGTGGCTATCATTCTCTTTACGGGAGCCGCGTCCGCGCTTACTATCGCGACGATACGCTTAGAATTGACCGCATTTTGATACCCGATGTTTATAAGCTCCATAATTCCTCCCGATTAAAATATTTCATATAATTATACATTTCATATAATTATACCACGTTTTCAATAAAAATGCAATAGCGAAAATGCCTAAGTGAGCCCTTTGGTATTCCATAAAAATAATCAATGATATAATAAAAGCAAGCCTGCATTTAAGACTTGCTTTTTGATATATCAATTATGATGTTTGCGTAAGGCTCGGCTGAAATATAACCGTGTCCGTCGAGCGCATAAGGACTGTACCGCCGTGCTCTTCGGAATAATCCGCCGTTACCCTTTCGGACGGGGAAAATTCCCCCTTAATAAGCCCCATAGATAGCTTGTTCTCCACCTGCTCGGCTATCAGTCTGCGCAGCGGTCTTGCGCCGCCCCTTTCATTCATAGCCAAGCGGCATATATTCTCCTCTAAAGCCTTTGTACGGCTGAAAATCAGCCCGACCCTTTCGCACCTATCGGCAAGATCGTCTAGCATTATCCCGCAAATGCTGCGCATATCGTCAAGCTCTAAGGGCCTGAACGGCACTATCTCGTCTATTCGTCCGAGCAGCTCGGGGCTGAATACCTTTGTAAGCTCCTCTTTTATGCGGACATTCTCATCATTGTCGCTTTTATAAAACCCCATAGGCAGCTTTTTCTTAGACAGCATATCCGCCGCGATATTGCCGGTCAAAATTACAACTGTATTTGAAAAATCCGTTTTTCTGCCGCTCGAATCGGTAAGAGTTCCCTCCTCCAAAATTTGCAGCAGCAGATCATATATATCATGGTGCGCCTTTTCTATCTCGTCGAAAACTACCACGCTGTACGGCTTTTTTCTAACCGCCTCGGTAAGCTGACCGCCCTCGTCGTGTCCCGCGTATCCTATCGGCGCGCCGATAAGCTTTGACACCGAGTGCGGCTCGGTATACTCGGACATATCAAGCCTTATCATAGCCTTTTCACTGCCGAATACGCTGTACGCCACCGCCTTACAGCAATGTGTCTTTCCGACCCCGCCCTCTCCGACAAAAATAAACGAGCCTATCGGTCTGCCCCCTAAGGACAGCCCCGCGCGGTTTCTTCTTACCGCCTCGGCGACGCTTTTTATTGCCGCGTCCTGCCCTATTACTGTCTTTCTCAACTCATCTTCAAGGAATGCGAGCTTATGAGCCTGCCCCTGCTCTATCTTTCCAAGCGGTATACCCGTTATATCGGACACGGTCTTGCATATATCCTGCTTTTGCAGAACATCCCCGCCGCTCAGCCTTAATGCGGAGGCTGCCTCGTCTATAATATCGAGAGCCTTGTCGGGGAGATATCTGTCATGGATATACCGCTTGGACAAAGCCACGGCGCTTTCCAGCGCGGCGTCTGAGATAGCTATTCCGTGGTGCTGTTCATATTTTTCCTTAAGTCCGCGAAGTATGAACAGCGCGTCCTGTTCGCTCGGCTCGTTTACCTCGACGGGCTGCAATCGTCTTTCGAGGGCGGGGTCTTTCTCGATAAAGCGCTTGTACTCGGCGCAGGTAGTGGCCCCGATAAGGTGTATTTCTCCGCGCGCAAGCATAGGCTTCATTATATTTGCCGCGTCTATCGCGCCCTCGGCCGCCCCCGCGCCTATTATATTGTGTATCTCGTCTATAAACAGGATTATATCCTCCGACTGAGATATCTCGCTAAGGACGCTGCTGAGCCGCTCTTCAAAGTCGCCCCTATATTTCGCCCCCGACAGCAAAAGACTGAGATCCAGCATATAGATACGTTTATTTTTAAGGTCATAAGGCACGTTTTGGCTAATTATCCTTTGCGCTAATCCCTCGGCTACGGCGGTCTTGCCGACCCCCGGCTCGCCTACAAGACAGGGGTTATTCTTCATTCTGCGCAAAAGTATCTCGATAACGCGGTCCGTTTCCTTTTCTCTGCATAAGCACGGGTCGAGCAAGCCCTGTTCGGCGCGCTCGGTGAGGTCTTTGCCGTATTTTTGCAATAATTGCGAAAGCTGGCCGCGCTTGTGCTTTTTATCGTCGGGTCGTTTTTTGTCAATATATATTGAATACATATCCATTCCTAATTCTCTGAGCAGTACACAGGCGTAACATTCGGGGTCGGCGGCGATAGCCCTAAGCAAATGCTCGGTACCCGCAAGCCGCTTTCCCGCGGTTTTCGCAAGCACGATAGCGTTTTCGAGTATCCGCTTGCTCCTCGGCGTAAGGTCCCCCGCCGAAAGCGAAGCGCCCTTCTTGCCCGACACTTTCATAAGCCGCTCGGCTACCGCGTTTTCGCTTATCCCGTTTTGCTTTAATAAAGAATACGCCGCGCTTGCGTTAGTTGTGCATAAGCCGTATAAAATATGCTCGCTGCCGATATATCCGTGCCCGAGGTGCGAGGCAAGCCTCAAAGCCTCGCTAAGCGCCTCGTTTGCCTTTTCGGTAAATCCGTTCCATACCATACCATTACCTGCCTTTCATTATTCATTTTTTGCATATTATGAAGAATAATTCAGCTAAGGCAAAACTTCTTTAAAAAATAAGGGAAATAAAGGCGAAAAAAATCTCCCGCCTATGACAGCGGGAGATAATTATTGAATTATCGCTTATTACTTAAGCTCTGCAAAGTACTTGATAGTTCTTACCATCTGAGAGGTGTAAGAATTCTCGTTATCGTACCAAGATACTACCTGAACCTCATAGAGGTCGTCAGCGATATGAGCTACCATAGTCTGAGTAGCGTCAAAGAGCGAACCGAACTTCATACCGATAACATCGGAAGAAACGATAGGATCCTCATTGTAGCCGTAGGACTCGCTTGCGGCAGCCTTCATAGCTGCGTTGATGCCTTCCTTGGTGATATCGCTGCCCTTAACAACAGCGGTAAGGATAGTGGTAGAACCGGTGGGAACAGGAACTCTCTGCGCGGAGCCTATCAGCTTGCCGTTGAGCTCGGGGATAACAAGGCCTATTGCCTTAGCGGCGCCGGTGGAGTTAGGAACTATGTTTGCAGCGCCTGCTCTTGCTCTTCTCAGGTCGCCCTTTCTGTGGGGACCGTCGAGGATCATCTGGTCGCCGGTGTAAGCGTGGATAGTGCTCATGATACCGCTCTGGATAGGAGCATAATCGTTAAGAGCCTTAGCCATGGGCGCAAGGCAGTTAGTGGTGCAGGATGCAGCCGAAATGATCTGATCATCCGGGGTGAGAGTGTTCTCGTTTACGCTGTAAACGATAGTCTTAAGATCGTTGCCTGCGGGAGCGGAAATAACGACCTTCTTAGCGCCTGCGTCGATATGAGCCTGAGATTTCTCCTTAGAGCAGTAGAAACCTGTGCACTCGAGAACAACGTCTACATCAAGCTCGCCCCAAGGAAGCTCGGCAGCCTTAGCCATAGCATAGATCTTAAGGGTCTTGCCGTCAACGGTGATAGTACCTGCCTCATCGTCTGCGCTGATAGAATGAAGATTGTCGCCTATCTTTCCGCAGTAACCGCCCTGTGCGGTATCATACTTAAGAAGATGAGCAAGCATCGAGGGCTTGGTAAGATCGTTTATAGCTACGATCTCATAACCCTCTGCGCCAAACATCTGTCTAAACGCAAGACGACCGATACGGCCAAAACCGTTAATTGCAACTTTAACTGACATTGGAATATTCCTCCTAATATTTTTTACGGACATAAGCCCGTATTTTTGCATTTTTATTATACTAAATTTTCACGGTTTAATCAAGTAGTTTGTAAATTTTTTCTCAAAAAAAACAAATTAAAAGATATAAATTTTTCAAGCGATAATTTGTGCAATTTATACAAACACCTTGATTTAATGCGGTTTTTATGCTATAATAAATGTATAAAGAAAAGGGGTGTACTATGAAGCTATATGTCAGCGACTTAGACGGGACGGTGCTCGATCACAAAGCGCAGATAAGCATTTTTTCTAAAGAATTGTTCAACCGCCTTATCAAAAACGGCGCAAATATAACCTTTGCCACCGCGCGCTCTATTGCCTCCGCCGCGCCTATACTAAAGGACATCGAGCTTAGACTGCCGATAATCACCCACAACGGCGTATTTATAATAGACGTTAATACGGGAGAGCGGCTGATAAGCCACTTCTACAGCGAGCACTCCAAAAATACCGCAAAAGAGTTCTTCTCGTCGCACCTTGACGCGCTTTTGGTCACATCATACATAGACGGGCAGGAAAAGCAAAGCTGGCTGTCCTCGCGAGTTAATTCGGGGGTCAAGACTTATCTTAAGCAGCGCAGCGGCGACAAGAGGCTTAGAGAATGCGATACCCTTGACGAGCTTTTTGCGGGGGATATTTTTTATATTACCCTTATCGCACCTATGACCGAGCTTAGCGAGCTCGACGAGGTCTTTTACAATAAAAACGGGCTTACCCGCAACTATCAGGCGGATACATATAACGAAAAAGAATACTGGTACGAAATATACCGCGAGGACGTTTCTAAAGCAAATGCGGTAGATGAGCTCAAAATGCTGACAGGCGCGGACGAGGTTATCGCATTCGGCGACAACACCAACGACCTGCCTATGATAGTATCGGCCGACCGAGGCTATGCGGTAGCTAACGCGTCCGAGGAGCTGAAAAACGCCGCCGACGGCATAATCCGCAGCAACGAGCAGGGCGGCGTTCCTATATTTATTCAATGTGAACAAAACACCGTATGGGAATATCACCGCCGTCAAAACGACGAAAAGCCCGATGCCGATAAGTTTTCACGCTGTCTTGCCGATTATGTTCCTAATTCCGACGGTATAGGAACGTTAAATGAAAAACAGATACATTCGGTGCTTAAGAGCTATTTTGCCACCACCGCATACGACAAAGAAATAAAGATAGGAAGATATTACGCCGACCTTGTCACCGAAAACGGCATTTATGAGATACAGACCCACAACTTTAAAAACCTTGTAGGAAAGCTCGACTGCTTTTTACAAGCGTCGCATGTCACCGTGGTTTACCCTTTTCACAAAAAGAGCCGCCTAAATTATGTCGATAAGACGACGGGCGCGCTGATAAAGGTCGGAAATAAGAAAACCCACTCAAGCCTTACGGACTTTTTTATAGAGCTGTACAGAATAAAGCAGTTTTTGAACGACCCTAACCTTACAATTTGTATAGCCTTGTTGTCGGTAGACGATTATCGCTTTACTAAGGGCGATACAAGGCGGCGCAAAAGCGACCGCAAGCTGTGCGTTCCGACCGCTCTCGAGGGGCTTATATACCTTGAGGACAGCGACGGCTACAGCAGATTTATCCCCGACGACCTGCCCGAAACGTTCACAAAAAAAGATGTTGTAAAATATGTCAAAAACTGTGAAGCGTCTATCTTTATCGAGATAATGAAAGACGTGGGGCTGATAGATTTTATCGGCAAAAGCTCTAACGAGTACATTTACCGTCGGACGGACAAAAATAATCGGCGTCATATACTGTATCGGGGGCATTTTTAAGGAGTATATATGAACGAGCTGATTAATTCCGTCCTTTCGAGCCTTGAATATGTCGGGGCTTGCCTGCTGCTGCTTTTGCTGCTGAGAGCCTCGGATATACTGTTTGGGCTTGCTTTGTCGCGCAAATGCAAAGCGCCGTTTGACTGCAAAAAGCTGCTGCACGGGCTGATATTGACTGCTTATGCCGTCGCGGGCTCCGCCGCTCTTGCGGTGGGCATGTCAATGGTAGTGCCGATAATATCCTTTTGCGGGCTGATAACCGACGAGGCATTGCTCGAAACGCTCAAAACCTTTAACGTATCGGCAATGTGCGCCGCTCTTACGACTATTGCGGTCACGACCTACGGCAAAGACGCGGCGTTAAAATTTAAGCAGTTTTTTGATAAATCTAAAGCTGATACTAAATAAAAAAGCTGTGCGGTGAATATCATCGCACAGCTTGGCGATAACCCCTCCCTGCGGTCGGGTTTCTCGCCAAGCTGTCAAAAAATCGACCAACCGCTGTAGCGGTTTTGCCCGATTTTTGCCGCTCTTTGAGCGGCACTTATCAAACTTGAGGGTGAAAACCCTGATGGTTTTCCCCTCAAACTCCTCTTTCCTTCCGTTTTATATAAACCTTTCTATATAAGAAAAGCTGTGCGGTGATAAACACATCGCACAGCTTATTATTCTGTATCAGTAAATTACTTTACCATCGAGGCAACTTCATCGGCGAAGTTATCCTCTTTCTTCTGTATGCCCTCGCCCTTTTCAAAGCGGACAAAATCTACCACCTTAATATTCTTGCCTACGGAAGCGATATACTTTGCAACCGTAAGGTTGGGGTCTTTTACATAAGGCTGATTGAGCAGGCAGATATCCTCTGCGAACTTTCTCATTCTGCCCTCTACTATCTTTTCGAGCACGTTTTCGGGCTTGGGCTTGGGAGACTCTGCGTTTTCTTTCTTTACTATCTCAAGCTGAATGCCCTTTTCCTCCTCGATAACGGACGCGGGAACATCCTCCATATTTACATACTGAGGGCTGCTTGCGGCTATCTGGAGCAAAAGATCCTTAGCGCAGGTCTTTACCGCGTCGTCGTTTACGTCGTCAGCCTCTATCTTTATCATAGCGCCTATGATAGAGCCGCCGCCGTTGTGGATATAGGAGAACAGGTCGCCCGTCATCTTCTTAAAGCGGCGAATTTGGATATTCTCGCTTATTGTAGCTATCCTTTCGGTGAGAATATCGCCGATAGTCTCGTCGCTGCCCGCGGGCTTTACTGCCTTAAGAGCCTCAACGTCCGCTACGTCGTTATCTATTATAGTCTGAGCCACAAGATCGACAAACTCTACAAATCTGTCGGATTTTGCGGCAAAATCGGTCTCGCTGTTGACCTCTACTACAACGCCGACTTTCTTTTCCTCGTCTATCTTTGCATATACAAGTCCCTCTGCGGCAATTCTGCCGGATTTCTTGGCCGCCTTAGCAAGCCCGTTCTCTCTGAGGTACTTTATAGCTGCGTCAACGTCGCCGTTAGACGCCTCAAGAGCCTTCTTGCAGTCCATAAGACCGCAGTTTGTAAGGTCCTTTAACTGTTTTACGTCCTGTGCTGAAATAGCCATTTATCTTAACTCCTTTTATTCTGCGTTTTCTTCTGCTGCCTGCTCTTCTTCTACAGGCATTTCGGGCTTCTCGTCCTCGCTCTCGGCAACAACGGTCTCGCCCTGTCTTGCCTCGATTATAGCGTCTGCCATTGCGCCCGCGATAAGCTTTACGGCGCGGATAGCGTCGTCGTTACCGGGGATAACGTAATCTATCTCGTCGGGGTCGCAGTTAGTGTCAACTATAGCGACTACGGGGATACCGAGCTTCTTTGCCTCTGCGACGGATATCTTTTCCTTGCGGGGGTCTACTACGAAAAGTGCGCCGGGCAGCTTTTCCATATTCTTGATACCGCCGAGGAACTTTTCGAGCTTCTCTATCTCGAGGTTAAGCTTAACGACCTCTTTCTTGGGAAGAAGGTCAAAGGTGCCGTCGGTCTCCATAGCGTGCAGCTGCTCAAGTCTCTTGATACGCTTGCGGATGGTCTTAAAGTTGGTCATCATACCGCCGAGCCATCTTGCGTTTACATAATGAGCGTTTGCTCTCTCTGCCTCTTCTTTAATAGAATCGGCAGCCTGCTTTTTGGTGCCTACGAAAAGAATTTCCTCGCCGCTTGCGGCAACGTCATGAATAAAGTTGTACGCCTCGTCGAGCTTTTTCACGGTCTTCTGAAGGTCGATAATGTATATACCGTTCCTCTCCGTGAAAATGTAGGGCGCCATTTTGGGGTTCCATCTTCTTGTCTGGTGTCCGAAATGAACACCTGCCTCAAGAAGCTGTTTCATTGATACTACTGCCATTGCAGTGTCCTCCTTGTTTTTGGTTTTTCCTCCGCGCGCTGACAGACTCATACTCGTAAGAGCACCGTAGAGCCCTATACGCGCGTGTGGATTTGTGCATTTTTGCACAGCTTTATTATTTTAGCATAATTTGCCGAGGTTGTCAAGTATTTTTAGCGAAAAATAAGCGTACGCGAGCTTATTTTAACAGATTTGACAGGAAATTGCCTTTCTTTTTCTTTCCGCAGGACACATCACAGCTGACTAATACCGTATCCTCACCTATTATTTCAATATCGCACCAATTTATAACAAGATCGTCCTCTCTGCCGAGCAGACCGAAGCATTTGCTGCGCCCGTAAACTATTATTCGGCATATTTTGGCGGTACAGCTGTCAAATTCCATATCATCGACAAAGCCTATCCTTGCGCCCGTCTTTATACTTATTACCTCTTTGCACCTAAGATCTGAAAAACGACATATCATAATATCACCGCCTTGTTTCATCAGTCAATATTATGAATGTCGTTTAAGAATTATTCGGTTTTTGTCTGTTTTTCTCTCATATTTGCCTTATATGCGAGATAGTTCTCGAGTATCACCGCGGCGGCGACCGCGTCTATCGTTTCTTTGCGCTTTTTGCCGCGCCTGTTTACCTCGTTCATCATATTGTGAGCGGTGACCGTGGTAGAACGCTCGTCCCACATAATAACGGGTATCTCGAGATAATTGCTAAGTAAGTCGGCAAACTGCCTGCATTTTTCACTCCTCGGGCCGTATGTACCGTTCATATTTATCGGGTTGCCGACAACTACCTCGCCGACCTCGTATTCGACCGCAGCGGCCGCGACCTTTTGAGCGCAAATATTAAAATCCTTTTCGTTGATAACGCCGAGCGGCGAGGCGAGGGTCTCGGTCCTGTCACAGCAGGCAAGCCCCGTATGGCTGTCGCCGTAGTCCACTGCCATTATTTTCATTCTTTTATTCCCTCCAAAAAGAAGAAATCTATCTCCCGCATATATCTGTACAAGTGCGGCACAAGCTCGCCCGACTTAAACATGGATTTAAGCTCTTTAGGGGTGACAAGCCGCGCGCCTATCACTTCTTCCTTTTGCAATACGAGCTCGTCGAGCTTAATATCGCGGCGGATAAGATAATAGTCGGTAAAATAATTTGTCCCCAAAGATGTGGACACGAGTTCTATCTCCTCGGCGGTCACATTAAGCCCTATTTCCTCGCGTATCTCTCGGATAATGCCCTGCAAGCTGTCCTCCCCCGCTATTACCGAGCCTCCGGTGCACTCCCACATTCTTCCGTAATGCTTATCGGGGTGGCGGCGGGTTATCAGCAGCTTATTATCGGGGGTGACTATCCACGCCTCGCAGACAAGATGATATTCCCCGGGCTTTAAAAATTCCCCGGGGATATTGCTGCGCTTATGAAGCCTTCCGACCGGTTTTCGGTGTTTGTCGTATATATCCCAGTACTCAGCCATTTAAATTCTCCGCAAAAAATTATCCCGCGTTTTTCTCCAAAAACGCTTTAAGTCCCTGTGCAAGCTGATCGGGGCAGGAAGTTCCCTTATTGCCGCACTGTATGCCGTCAAGACGCTTTATCACCTCGTCTACGGGCATACCCTTTACGAGTGAGCTTATTCCCTGCAAATTGCCGTTGCAGCCGCCAACTACCTTAAGGTCGGTAAGTATACCGTCCTGTATCTCCACTATCATTTTCCTTGAGCAAACTCCCTTAGGAGTGTATTCGTAAGTCATATGTGCTGCCTCCTTTATTTTTCTGCCGCCTCAGCCACCGCACGCGCCACCGACTCGGCGACGGATTTATCAAGCGGGCTGGGTATTATGTATTCGGGCGAGAGCTTATCGGGCGTTACGATGTCCGCAATGGCATAAGCCGCCGCCTTTTTCATCTCCTCGGTGATAGCCTTAGCGCCCACAGAGAGCGCGCCCTTAAATATCCCCGGGAATACAAGCACGTTGTTTATCTGATTGGGAAAATCGCTGCGTCCCGTCCCGACTATATACGCGCCCGCCTGCTTTGCCTTGTCGGGCATTATCTCGGGCTCGGGGTTTGCCATTGCGAAAACTATCGGCTTGTCCGCCATTGATCTTATCATATCCTCGCTGACAAGCCCGGGGCGTGACACTCCGACAAAGACGTCCGCGCCTTTCATAGCGTCGGCGAGCTTTCCGCTGATATTATTGCGGTTAGTAAGCCCCGCCATTTCTTTATGGGCGGGATTGTCATAATCGGTATTTCTGTCGATAATGCCGTTTATGTCCACCATAATAAGATCGCCTATGCCCATCTCGAGCAAAAATTTGCCGATAGCGATACCCGCAGCGCCCGCGCCGTTTATTACGACCGTGACGTCGGATAATTTCTTTCCCGCGCAGCGCACGGCGTTTATCATAGCGGCGGCAACTACCACCGCTGTACCGTGCTGGTCGTCGTGAAATACGGGGATATCGAGCCTTTCTTTAAGCTTCTTTTCTATCTCAAAGCAGCGAGGAGCGGAGATATCCTCTATATTTATTCCCCCAAAGCTGTCGGATATAAGCTCTATGGTATGTACTATCTCGTCTACATCCTTTGACTTAATGCAAAGCGGAAACGCGTCAACTCCCGCAAATTCTTTAAACAGACAGCATTTGCCCTCCATTACGGGCATACCCGCAAGACCGCCTATATCGCCAAGTCCGAGCACCGCCGTGCCGTCGGTTATCACCGCGACAAGATTTTTGCGGCGGGTAAGCTTATAAGACAGCGAGGGGTCTTTTTCTATTTCAAGGCACGCCTGAGCCACTCCCGGAGTATACGCGAGCGAGAGCTCTTCGGCGGTGTTTATCGGCGCACGGGATACGACCTCTATTTTGCCTTCCCATTCGTAATGCTTCTCGAGCGCCTTTTGCTTGATATCCATACTTATTCCTTCTTATTCTCTCTTAATATTCTGTACAATGACTGCTCGGGCGTGTAATTAGACCCGATAGCAATAGGATAATGATTGTAAAATCCGTGAAAATCCGAGCCGCCCGTGGTTATAAGGTCATACTCCTGCGCAATGCCGAGCAGCTGCTCTCTCACCTTTTCGTCCGCGCTGGAATGCCACACCTCTACGCCGTCTATCTTTTTGCTCTCGGCAAGCTCTTTTAGCAATTCAAAATTATCGAATACCTTAGGATGTGCGAGCACGGCTATCCCCCCTGCGGAATGGATAAGCTCGAGCACAAAATGCACCTCGGGATAATCCTGCATATCGGTGCTGACTTCTTGGGCACACAGCCCCGTCACGGGATTAAACAGCTCGTCGTATACCTTTCCGTATAGGTCGGTGGTGTAGCCATAATCCATAAGCGCGTGCATTATGTGGCACTTATATATGACCTTGCTGCCCGTGGCGTATCTAATTATGCTGTCGAGCGTGATAGGATATTTTTCTATGACCTTCATAGCCATTTGCTTGCCGCGCTTTTTCCTGAGCTCGCTGGTGCGCAGGCACAGCCCCTCAAGCCTGTCGGGCTTTAACGGATTGTAGCAAATTATGTGCGCTTTGGTATTTCGGGTGCTGTCATAGCAGGAAAACTCTGCGGCGGGTATTATCCTCACCCCGTATCGGTTTCCTACGACCTCTGCCCGCGAAAGCGACGCGAGTGTGTCGTGATCGGTCAAAGCAAAACAGTCTATGCCGTAGCGCTTTGCTTGCGCGATGGTTTCTTCAATGCCCAGTGAACCATCGGACAAAGTTGTGTGACAATGCAAGTCGGCTCTCATTTAATCAGCCTTCTTTCGGTAATAGAGTTTTTGGGCTTATTAAATCGGTCGGATAAATACAACCGATCAGCTTGTCGAAAACACCTCCCTATGGGTCGGATTTTCCGACAAGCTGCCAAAAAATCGACCACCCGCTGTAGCGGGTTTCCTCGATTTAAAGCAATTTTTAATGCCTTAAAAATTGCTTAATGACGCATCTGTGAGCGGCTTTTATCTAAACTTGAGGGTGAAAACCCTGATGGTTTTCCCCTCAAACTCCTCTTTCCTTCCGCTTTATATTGACCTTTTTCTACAGACTGATCGGTCGGATAAATACAACCAATATCATTATAGCATATATTTTTGTATATGTCAATCGCAGAGTTTTCTTATAGGGCGGTTTAGACAAAATTAAGAATTATGCGATTTTACCTCTTGACAATTCCTAACTAATGTGTTAAAATAAATAAGCTGATTTTGAAAGAGAGGTTCGCCGTATGACTTATAAAGAAAGCTTTATCAAATTTATGGTTGACAGCAAGGTCCTTTCTTTCGGTCAATTTACCCTTAAGAGCGGCAGAGTAGCTCCTTATTTCATCAATGCGGGCAAATATTGCACGGGCGAGCAGCTTGCGCGCCTCGGCGAATTTTACGCCGACTGTATAATAGAAAACGGCATTGAGGCCGAGGTACTTTTCGGCCCCGCGTATAAGGGCATACCGCTTGCAGTCAGCGCAAGCGTCGCGCTTCACAATAAATCGGGCTGGAACGGCAGCTATTGCTTTGACCGCAAAGAGGTAAAGGATCACGGCGAGGGCGGAATGTTCGTCGGAAAGCAGCTTGCCGACGGCGATAAGGTCGTTATCATCGAGGACGTTATGACCTCGGGAAAGGCGCTTCGCGAAGTCCTCCCTAAGCTTAAAGGCGAGGCTGACGTCGACGTCACCGCAATGGTTATAACCGTCGACCGTATGGAAAAGGCGCTCGACAGCGATATGTCCGCAGTCCAGTCGGCATATAAGGATTTTGGCGTTAAGGTCTACTCGATAGTAAATATGGACGATATAATCTCCGCTATCGAGAACGGCATAATCGACGGAAAAGAATATATCCCCGCTATGAAAGAATATCGCGCACAATACGGCGCAAAGTATTAAAATAGTATTAAAATAAAGACCGCAAGGCGGTCATATATCGAGGCGTGGCTCAGTTTGGTAGAGCGCTGCGTTCGGGACGCAGAGGTCGTGGGTTCAAATCCCGTCGCCTCGACCAGCCGGTACGACCGGAGCGAATTTGTCCCGCGTTAAGCGGGACATTTTTTGCTAAACTTTAGCAAAATCTTTTTTAATGGTCAGACAAATTATAAAACCGCTTAAATCGAGCAAAAGATCTAAGCGGTTTTTTGTATTTATAAATCAACTAAGCTTATAAATTTCCAACCCGACAATAGCATTCTCATACAAAAATTCTTTTAATTCGCTCGCGTCGGCGGTATTATAGTATGACAGCAGCAGCTCGTTAAATCTCTCCATATGCTTATCGGTCACGGTCAATATTCCCGCGCCGCCCGCGACAAGTATTTTATTTGCTAAGGTCATACTCGTGCGCTTATTTCCGTCCCAGAAAAATTGTCCCCGTGTCCCCCACGCAAAAATATCTAACGCCTTTTGAGCGGCGGAGACATCGGCATTAACTATTCTGTCTAACTCGGCTCTGACCGTATTTTCATCGGGTATCGGCGGCATATACTCGGTGCCTGATATGCCGACGTTTCCTGTGCGCAGAGTTCCCCACTTGAGCGCCTCGTTTCTTGCAATCAAACCGTTGAATTTGCAAAATAATTCAAAGCTTACAGGCTCGTCTATTGTATCGAGCAAATATTTCCACGCGTCGCGCATATTGAGAATAGCCTGAATATCGTCAAGCCTGACGTCAGGCACATTTACCCCGTCAAGTATGGTTTTTGTTTGCGGAAATGTAACCGCACGGTTTTCCATCTTCATACAGCAGTAAATATTTTCATCACGCTTCTTTTTAACAAGAAATAAGCTCTGCTCTCTCGTCAAACGGTTTTTGTCCGCAAGCATATCATTTTCTCTCCTCGCCCTTTAAAATAAGCTCTTCTTTCCAGATATCTATCAATCGTTCGAGCGAAAACGCGGCGTTTGCGGGGCTTGTGGACGGCAGCTTTACTGCCTTGATACCCGTCATATTTTCGCAATATCGGCAATAGAGCGAATATGCCGTGCCGCCGTTGGTGAATATCCGCGTGACCCTGCTTTCGCTGACAATGCGGTCAAGGGGGTTAGGCACTACGTCTTTTATACTGCTGTCCGACGAGCCGACGATAGTACAGCTCTGCACTACGTCCCAAAGGGCGATATTATTTCTTAGCAGCAGGCGCTTTTTCTCTTCAATGGTTATGGGGCATTCTTCCCCGCACACCGCGCTTATCACTTTCCAAAAGCGGTTTTGCGGGTGGTTGTAGAAAAATCTCCCCTCGCGGCTTTTTACCGACGGAAATGAGCCGAGTATCAGCACTCGGCTGTATTTATCATACACGGGAGGAATATTGTGATATGTCATATTTTGCTCCAAAAATCTGACCCGCAAACAAAAATTGCGGGTCGTATAATACTATCAGCCTAAAATTTCCTTTATCTTCTCGACAAGCTTTTCACTCGCTTTAGTGTGAGTGGTCTCGGTGGGGTGCCAGTCCGCCGCATAGCCGTCGCTTTGCACCTGCGGGTCAAATTTCATAGTATATATATTTGTGTCGCCCGTTTGCTCGGTATAGGCCTTTACCGCTTTTTCCACCGTCGGGAAAAGCCTGTCGCCCATTACGCCGAGGGTGCACAATATCTTAGAGTCAGGGTTATTCTTGCGTATCTTCTCCAAGAACTTGACGTACTCGTCGCAGTACTCCTGCTTTCTGTCATCGTAGTCGAGTGTGTAGCTGTCATCGTTAGTGCCGAGATTTACTACAATAATATCGGGGGTGTAGTCGGTAAACTCCCAGCGCGTTCCCGACGGAGAAAGCCCCTCGTATGTCCCGTAGCAAAAGCCGAGCTTTTCATAATACGGAGGTATACGCTGATTAGACACCTTTACCTTTCCGTCGGAATAGCCCGAAATAATGCCGTACCCGCTTATCGATACCATACTGTAATCGGCGTTTAGCGCCATTGCGGTCTTATACGCATATGCTTTGGTAACGTCCTCGGTGGCGGTGGAAAAATGGTGATTAGCATTCTCGTCGTCAACACCGTACCCGCAGGTTATAGAGTCGCCGACAAATTCGATAAACAGATCCTTTTTATCGGTGGGTCTTATCCCCTCTTCCGACTCGACCGTTATCTCGCCTATGCCGATAGTGGACATTGCGGTCTCCGACAGCTTTACTACCGCTATCGTGCAGTCCTGCGCGGTGTCGCTTTCAAATACGTCAAAGGTCTGCTCCGCAGAATGTATCATCTCGTCGACAACTCTTTCACCGTTTAAGTATATCGCCACGCGCGCCTGATTGTCCTCGGTCGCGCTTGCCGCGTTATCGTCGCCCTTTATCGTTATAGACGCCTTTGTGCCGTTAAAGGTAAATTCCGCGCCCGAGCCCGAAAATGCGAGCCAAAGCGAGTCCTCCAATTCATAAGTACGCCCGAGCTTTTTAACATTGGTGCTGTTTGGGATATAAGTTTTCACGCCGCTTTCCTCCTGTTGTGTGGATTGTGATACGGGATCCTGCCCGCCGCCGTCTGATTGACAAGCCGAGGCAGTAAGCATTACTGCCGAAAGTAAAATAGCGGCTGCTCCTAATTTTTTCATAGATCCTCCGATATTGAAATTTTTCTTTAGTATAGCATAAAATCCGCCTCTTGTCAAATGCACAAAAATTCATCGGAATAAAATGGTAAAACACCGAAAAATTATAAATTATTTTAACTAAATCGGCGAAACTGCGAAAATTTTTTTGTGTATCGAGAAAATATTATTGAAATTTGCTTTCGGATATGATATAATTTTATAGGAATTCTTTGCGCAAATTTAAGCGGCGGTATATTTTAGCACTTTTCGTGTCAGGCGGCAAAGCCTGACAGTTATCGATATATTTTATCATCAAAGGAGAAAAGATATGTTAGACGAACTGAAAGCATTAGGCGTAAACACCGACGAGGGCATTAAGCGTTTTATGGGGAACGCGGCGCTTTACGAAAAAATGATGCGCAAGCTGCCCGAGAATATCAAGGCACAGAACACTATGCAGCACTTTGCCGACGGCGATTATGAGGCCGCTCTCGCCGCAACTCATACCATTAAGGGCGTGACGGGCAACCTGTCGGTGACCCCTCTATTCGACGCTTATTCCGAGGCTGTCAGCCAGCTGAGAAATAATCAGCCCGACCAAGCAAGGCAGACGATTGAAAATATTCTCCCCCTTGAGCAAAAAATACTTGACTGTATCATAAACGGTTGACATTTATAATTATATCAGCACATATATAATGATTTTTTTATATAATGATTTTTTGGAGGTTCTAAAATATGTCCGTAAAGAGCGATAAATCTATACTTATAGTTGACGATATGGAGACTAACAGAGCTCTGCTTGCGATGGGCTTTACAGACTTATACAATATCCTTGAGGCAGAAAACGGCAAACAAGCAATGGAAATTATCAACGCTCACAGCGACATAGGCGCGGTGCTGCTCGACCTTGTTATGCCGGTAATGAACGGCATAGAGATGCTCAAAGAGCTTAATAATACAGGAAAGATAAATCACCTGCCCGTATTCATAATAACCTCGGAGAACAGCGAGGATACCCTTTCGCAGGCGTATTCTCTCGGCGCGGTAGACGTTATCTACAAGCCGTTTAATTTAAACTTTATAAAATCGAGAATTACAAACATAATCGAGCTTTACAGGCACAGAAACGAGCTTGCCGAGGTAGTCAACGAGCAGGTCGAAAAGCTAAGCAAAATAAATCAGTCGATGATAGAAACTCTTGCTGCGCTGATAGAATTTCGCGACTGCGAGTCGGGCGAGCACGTAAAGCGCATATGCGGTCTTACCCGTATACTTCTCACCTCTATCAGCGAGAATTATCCCGAATATTATCTCGACAAGGTAGAGATAGAAAAGATAGTCAACGCGTCGATACTTCACGACGTGGGCAAAATATCCATTCCCGACAGCATACTCAACAAGCCCGGCAGGCTTACTAAAGAAGAGTTTGAGATAATGAAGCAGCACACCGTTAAGGGTGGCGAGATACTCGAGCATATCCCGAACGTTATGGATAAGGACTCGTACAATTACTGCTACGACATATGCCGCCATCATCACGAGCGCTGGGACGGCCGCGGCTATCCCGACGGGCTAAAGGGCGACGAGATATCCATCGCCGCGCAGATAGTGGCGCTTGCCGACGTGTACGACGCGCTCACCTCCCCAAGATGCTATAAAGCGCCTTTCGACCACCAAACCGCACTTAATATGATCTACAACGGCGAGTGCGGCACGTTTAATCCTAAGGTGCTCGATACGCTGAGACGCAATGAGGAGAATGTTAAGTACGAGCATGAGACCTCGGCGGAGTGAGGATAGCTCGCGGGATATATAAAAGCGGTTATAATTTTCAATAACCTCGGCAATGGTTTTCCATTTGCCGAGGTCTTTTGTTTGTTGACATTTTATCTGTGTTTCTACAAACATAGTCAAACTATGTTTAAAAATTAAAATTAATTTTTTTATTTTTCTGCATACTTATTTTTTAAATACAATGCTGTTGTTGGTGGAACTAACTGACTTATAGCATTAAAATCCTTTGTTTCCAACAGCTTTCTAACTCTGCTTGCGGAAATAACCTCCCCGTCCTGCTCTTTTCTCGGAATGACCTCAAACTCCACCCCATACTTAGGCAGTATCCTCGCCATTGTTTCGTTATACTGCCTTGTAACATTGTCGATCGGCTCTTCGCCTGCAAATCTTATGTTTATCCCCAAAGCGGGAGCGATATATTCGCCAAAAATCGTTACGTCCATACTCGGATCTATTACTCTGTCCTGAAGCTCAGACTTTCCAAAATAATCGGTAAACGTCAATGACGATATTATAAATTTACCGCTCGGAAGAACCGTAACGTTCGGTATGTCGGCGGTGCCCTTACGGACAAGCTCTATCCTGTCCGCAAACGGGAATATGCTCTTGTCCTCTTCTACCACAAAAATGTACAGCCGCTCTACCCTGCTCGCGGCATATTCCACCAAATACCTATGCCCTAGCGTAAACGGGTTGCAGTTCATAACTATGCTGCCGACAGCGGGGCGGAGCGCCCTGAGCTGCGACTTATACTGCTCAAGCTCCTCTTGATATGGGCTGACAGTACCCCCCACCGACCACTTATGATGCCGTATTGATGAACGGTAGGGAAATTTGTGGGGATGTTGTATTTGTAATCTTTGAAGAAATTATTTTCTTTGATATATTCATACAGCTTTTCTGCTACCACTTTATTGCCGCGTTCGTTTATATGACAGTTATCAGCAAAAACTTCTCCGTAATCATGAGGACGGTCGAATATGTGATTGATATTAAAAAACGGTATACCGCGATTGCGATATTTTAGCCGCCTGCCGCAAACCATATACGCTCTTAAAATAGCTTTATTGCACTATAGACTGCATCACGAATCAGCTTTGCAAGCTCTAAATTACCTTTTGGGGTAAATCCCAATTTATGCAAAAAGTAATCAGGTCTGTCTGCTTTTTCAAACAACGGGAAAGCGTCTACTTTTATAATTGGATCTTCTATTGCGTCCCATTGCAGCCAGTGGCGGTATAAGTCAAATATTATAGGAGTTTGCCAGTTAGCCATTACAAATACCGCAATATCGTTTTCTTTAAAATTCATGCTATCAATCAAATTCATAGCATACGAATATTCATATCTCCAACAGTTTGCGTAATTCTCTACCCTATATGGCAATTCTATTATCTTTTGCAGATATGAGGCTATCGTTTCGCTGTCCTTTACACCGTATCCAAAAGCGTGAGGACCTCCGAAGATGTAAATTGTTCCAACATATCCACTCGGTTGACCGACAGTGTTTCTTGTGCCGTTTTTAATGTTCACATACTTTCCTTGAACATCATTAAATTTTAGAATATTAGTGTTAGGCTCGTAATGTGTTTTCTGAAATCTCATCGTTTCTAAAAGTTCTTCTTGCGAAATCCCTCCAAATTGAGGTGGAAGATCGCTATACTCGTTTGTGATTTTATTTATCACATCACTTTCATTTATAAATTTCTTATTATCCAAAATTTTTTCGTTTGCCGTTAATTTAGAAAACTCAAATGAGGAATTGCGAAATATATTAGCGGTTCTTAAAGCTATAATTTTTGGTATCTTATTCTTAAACCTGTTTACGAAAAAATATTTTGTCATCAAACAAGTAATTACATATGAAAGTAGATAAATCTGTGCCTTAGTTTTTTTAAATTCAGCTTTAGCATATTGATATTTATATGAATCAAATGCAAACAAAACAACATCTTTTTTCGATACAGGAACAGATTGATTTATATCATCTATGGCATATGACTCACATTCAGTTTTAATCTTTTTACAACTATCGTAGGTAAATAAATATTTTATTTTAAGTTTTGATTTTTCTAAGAAAGGTAAAATCAATTTCCCTACTCTTTCATCAATAACCATACTGATTTCATCAATTCCCTGATCCAAAAAGTATTCAGATATATTGATACCGATTGATGATAATTCCGCTAACTGATTAACTATTGTATTATAATAGTTATCTATAAATATATTATTGTTGATAAACACATTTGATCCTAAAATCACATCATCATAATTTTCGAAATTAGGATCGATATAGTTGATGTAATTATACTTATTGTAATTTATTGACGCTGTTGAAAATTCATAAATTTTAATGTTATTTGATGCATTAAAAATAACAGCATTTATATTCCACAAGCCCGGTCCCGAACAATTAAATTTGCACTCGGTTTCGCTCGTAAGCGTGGATACAAATTCATTATGTCTATTGCAAATTACCGTATACTGTAACACATATTTAGAAGGATCATTAAATTTTATTTGAGCATAAAAAAGCCCGTTACAAATGTAAGTTATAACCTCAAATGTTTCACTTGAATCAGGTATGCCGAATGTTTGAGTAATAGCATTTTCGGGTATCTTATCTGAAAGTCGGATATTAGAGCTTTCTGTTTTATCGGAGGATTTCACTCCCATAAATTCAAGTATATCATTTGATAAATAATATGCAATATTTCTTCTATAATGTCCAACTATAGGATCAAAAAAATCAGCAGAAGTTTTTGCATATTTTCTTATATCTATCATATGAATACATTTGTATTTTGCAACCATTTGTTCTATAATTTTATTTAACTCAATACGGTAAAAGTAATGATTATCTTTGCCTATTTCCGGAAATTCTACCTCCGGTATCATTTGTAACATCAATTTAGTTTCACTCGGCAAATGGTCACAAATATATGATAGTTCATTTATTATATCATCATTTGATATCAAAGAAGTCTCATATTCTTCAAAAAACGATAAATCGGTATTCTGCTTATTTACACCGGCAGCAAAAAAATAAGCCCCCGTACTCTTCGATTTGTACTTTCGCATGCCTTCAATACCCTGTAGCGTAATCAAAATATACCCCGTCTTATGATCGTATATCTCCTTATCAAAAGTAAAAACATTATTTATTGGGCCTACCTTTGACATCCATTCCTGCTTTTGTTCGTCTGATTCACGCAAAGCGACCGCCAGATTCAAGCAGCAGGGTGTGGGGTCTATCTCCGCAAATTTGAAGTTGGGCAGACAAGGCTGCAAATATGCCGCTACCGGGCGCAGCGGACAAGCGCCGTAAGCGATAAGTCGCGGGGTGTCCATATTATCATTCTTAGATACCGCATTATCTTCCTGTACAATGTCAGTGCGATTTATCCACTCGGGCTTATCGGTTTTATTAAGCTCGGCGGCAACCTCGCCTACCACCTCTATATCGGGATAGCCAAGCTCTGCATACACCCACTGCTCTACTCCCATACCCAAAATGCGGCAGGAAAATACGAATTGCAGCGCTCTGCCGTCTTTCACGGCATAGCAGCCGATTATGCCGTGATCGCCGTATTTATCGGTGACGTGTACAACGCCGCTTTTTATCTGGGGGTCGGTGAAGATCCTGTCGACTTCCTCCTGAGAGATCCTGTCCTTAGTAAAATTAAGCTGGTTGTTGCGGTGTATCATCTCGTAGATACGCACAAGTTTATCGCTGCAATCTTCTATCAATTCTACCTTGATCTCGGACTGATACAAAAATTCCTCGTTCGAGCCGCTCTGCGCTCTTGCGGCGACCTTTTCCTCAAGGATCTTATACTGCTTTAGCCTTGAATGCTCGCTGTCGTCTTTTCCATCAAAGGCGGGATCCTTTACAAGCTCGGGCAGCTCGTCCGGCAAGGATACATTTATATCCCCCGCCGCAAACTTTACCTCTTCGAGATTGTTGACGTTATCGTCGATGAAAAGGCAATTTACGGGGCGCAAATTCATATCCGAAATGATATTTTTGGCACGCTGACCTTTGGGCGTCCAGTCTATCGACGGGAATACAAAATAATCCCATACGCCGAGTTCCTCCAACTTTGCCTTGGTTTTCTCGTAATCATTTTTAGAGCATATCGAGTTTACGATCCCTCGATCGGTGAGCTTTTTGACAAGCTCGATATTTTCGGGGATAGGCGTTATTTCACCGTCGGAAAGGGTGCCTTTCCAAAAGGTTTCATCTAAGTCCCAGATGAGCAATTTTATCGTTTCCATATATCATTCTCCTTGTTATTCAGCCCTATTTCTAAAATTGTCATTGCCGCGTCCCCCTATTCCCGCCTTAAAACGTATTCTTTCAAGTGAAAGTCAAGGCAAACGGAATCGACGATCTTTCCGAACTGTTTATTTATCACCACAATATTGAATCCGCGGCGGTTTACGGAATATTCTTTTCCGCCTACAGCGATCTTTGTGATGTTTCCCGCCTTTAGATTTGCGCTTTTAAGTTCGATATTCAATTTTTCCGTTACTTCGGTATGCGCGATTTCCTCCGGCGAAATCGATTCAAAGATGGGCGTGCCGTTGTCCAGTATCGCCGCATAAGAGTTCCAATGCTTATCTTTTAGATCGGTCTTTAAACCTAAATTATGAAAGCATTGTGCGATCTCTTCGCTCAGCGACAATCCCGGAGTATCCTTTACGGCGATAATTATAATATGATCCTTTGTATGATCGGCTAATTTCTCAAGATATTGTTTAGGGGAAGAAATGCCGATAAGATCTTCCGATAGCCCCGTTGTAAATTTATTTATCTGTGCTGTAAGGTCGTCTATCTTTTTCTGCTGCGCTTGGATCAATTTCAGGAGGATATCATAATCCGTATATTCTATTTTTTTCTCGGCCTGCAATGCGGCTTTGATCCATTCAAGGCAGCGCTCCCGCTCAAAATTTAAAATAGAATGCACTTTCTCATAATCAATAGGCTCAAAAATATTCTTGCGCTCCAAAAGGTCCTGACTTGTCAGAATTAGCTTGTCCTGTAGCCCGAACATTGACAGCAGCGAGTCAAATCTGCTCCCGCCGCGCCTTGTATTTTTTATCGAAATGAACGGCTTTCCCATAATTATCGCAAAGCAAGTGCCGTGAAATGAATCCGTAACAAAAAAATCACATTCGGAAATAAGCTGTAAGCGTTCCTCTACCCGCAGGTGCACCACATCTAAATCCTTTAACGGCGCAGTATATTCGTCCGAGTGATGAAATTCCGAGAATATTTGCGCTTCGCAGCCGAGCTGCGTCTGCACCGCTTTGAGTATCTCGGCCTTATCTTCCGTCGGGTCGAGAATATACGAGCCTATCACTCTTGTCGGGAGCTCTCGGCTGCTTTTTTTAATTAAACGGTCGTAGTGAGTTCTGTCGCACAAAAATACCGGGTCAAGCACCCATTGCGCCTTAACGCCGAAGTTATTTTTGGATATTTCAACACCGCTTTTTTCTCTCACGGAGAAAGCGTCAAATTGCCGCATATAGTAGCCCAATTCCGCAAGGACCTTAGGGTCTCCCCAGACGCGGTCGTGTCCGTATGAAGCGGCGACCGCAATTTTCTTCTTATCCCTGTCTACCCAGTCAAGTGCAACAAATCTCCCCAATGCATTATAAAGAGAATATTGAAACAGCTGATCCGAGCCTACGACAAAGGTATCTATATAACGGTTTAATTCGCGCATATCTTCTTTTGTCTTGCGCTGTGCGGATATGGCGGCGTCGGGGTAAGGAAATTCGATATAAATTGATTTAATGGTGTTTAACGACGCCTTGCCCGGCGCGTCGGCAGGTCTTTCTATCATGAGACAGGAGTACCCCATATCCTCCAGCACATGATACAGCGCATATTGCGTCAAGGACCCTCCGAAATTGCCCGCATAATAATTGCTTACCAGACCAATATCATATTTTCCCGATAGTGCGTTTTGCAAAGCCGGTTTATAGGCTGTCCTGCCGTTTTCCATAAACTTAAACAAACGATAGCGATTTGGGCTTATCGGATAATGCTTATGGATCCTGTTTTTGATTTGTGTGGACGAATAATCAAATTCCTTTACAGTCAATTGGTCTAAGACCTCGGAAAGCAGCTGTTTTCCTTTAGGAGAATTTACATACAGCAATGATGTTCCTTTGCCGTCCTGCTGTGTCTTATCGAGCTTTGTGATACCCCAAAAATCACCGACCGAAACGTCTCCCTGCCTCGGAAATTCCGAGAATTGACATTCGCCGCAGGATTCTCTGAGAATAATATTTTTAAAAAAGCCTATCAGGTACGGGTCCTTTTTATTGTCCGCCGTATATTCACTTCCGTCATCAAATCGAATTAAAATATGATTTGCGGTCCAGCCAAAGCTTTTGTCTCTAAAACGGACGTCTGTGACCTTTTTCCCTTTAAACTCCTCTTTTAGATATTGCCGAAATATCTTTTGCGAGGGCACTCCGTGACATAGCACGTCCATTGTATAAAGCGTATCATAAGCTTTTCTCAGATACGCCTTTAATCCTGCGACTTGACAGGGCGTCCCGCAAAACAAAACATATTTTTCCGCTTTAAGAAGCGTTTCTATTTTCTGATAGACGTCGCCGATACTGCTTTGAACATATTTTGAGCCCCTCAGAGGTTCGAGCTCCTCTTTCCTTTCAACGATAATATGCCGCAGCCGCATATCCTTATCAAATGCGGCGCCGCATACATAGCCGTTCTTTTTAAATATCCATTCCGCCAATACGGAAAATACTCCGCCCGAAGAGCTTACAGCCCTTATCTCATCCGAGGCTCTCACTGCATAAAGCTGCGGCGTTTGGCTATCGGTAACATTGTGATTTTGTGCAGGGCATATTTGAAAGCATAATGAGCAATCTCTGCACTTGGTTTCGTCTATTTTCGGATAGAAAAATCCGTTTTTATCCTCGGTCATTGTGATAGCCTGTGCTTTACAGATATTGTCACACGCCCCGCAGCCTGTGCATAATTCTTTCGGCACGGCAGTAATTGTATTTAACATATGATCTCCCCCGCTCATCTTATATTTAAACTCCTACTCCAAAACTCCAAATTAGTAAGCCGCCTGTAATTGATTTTATAATCGTTCACAGTCGCGTCATAGCGCTTTTTTACCAGCTTTTTGAGCTTTTTGAGCTTGCGCATGCATGCACGCGCCTCTTTTGGATCCCTTTTTGTAACAAAACCTTTTTTATTTGCATAATCGTAATTAAGTATCACGCTTGTACGATAAACAGACGACTGACAGGGAGTTACCGTAGGAATAATGTTGTAGCCGCGTCTTGGACTGAGCGTTGTACCGTTAAGGGTAAAATGATTTATCATACGGTTTAATAATCCCGCAGACGGGATCGCGGTCAATGCCGCCTCGTATAAAGGGTATGAAAATTGCACGCCGTCGTCAAGCTCCTCTAAGTATTGCAGCTTGTATCCGCTGCTCATAACATCTTTGTGCAATACCTCTCCGTCTTGCTTTGCGAGCCAATCGACCCCCTTAAGAAAATCCTCAACTCCTCGCATAAGGAGATGTGCGTTCTTATATCGGTACAGTCTTACCTCGTCCTCGACCTGCACGGACATTATATTTATAAACTCCTTCTTCGGAATGGTCATATTGTGCAGCGAATTGTCAATCAATCGATTGCGGAGAATGTAGTAATAAAGGAACGACGAATACTTATTCTCAAACGGCTCGTGCCACACGCATATCCCGTTCATAAGCACGAGGTGCTTCATATTTCTAAGGCCAAATTCCACATCGTCCCCGCGAATAAATATCGGCATGGGGAGATTTGTGTCGGAAATTATATTCACAGGAAATGCGCAGTACCACCATGCGTTGAATTGCGCCCTTTCCTCAAATTCGTTAAACAGGCAGGCGTCCAGAGTGTTTAAATCCAGCCCGTGCTTAAAGGACACGAGATTGCCCGCGTTCCACGCCGCGCCCGACTCAACCTGAAAATACTGCCTGTCCAGCCTCAGCATTGCCCCGCCGACAAAAGCGTCCTTATACTGCTCTTTTAGGCACATAAGCAGGGTGCAGGTCCTAAAAATCGACTCGGGCTCTATCCTGATATCGTCGTCCATCACAAGGATATGGGTGATATTTTTCTCGCTTTTCCTTTTGTATATCTCGATTATCCCTCGTGTAAAGCCGCCCGCGCCTCCGACGTTCTTATTCTTGTAAATGTGAATTTTATCGCTCTCCAGCGCCTTTATGTCAAGCGTCTGTGCATTGTCGCATACGAAAACTTCTAACTTGTCATACAAAAATGAATTCGGCTCATCGAGGTATCTCTCCTTAAGAATTCGCAGGTTCGACTCGACAAAACGCTCGCGCTTGTAGGTGCAGATGTCGATCGCTATTTTTACCTTAGAAAGCATGTCTGACGGGATATCGGCGTTGTAATTAGCCCCGTAAAATCTCGACGCTTCGTCTACCCCGCTGACAGCAAAACAGAACATCCCCGAGGTGGAGGACGATTTAAACTCAAAAGTGAATTCTTTCGCCTCATCGCCGTCATTTTCGCACAAATATTCGCCGCAGTACTCGGTGTGTATCTCGGGCCCGATCTTCTCTTTTCGCATCAGCGTCACGCGAAGCAGACCTTGCATTTTTAAGGTTAAAAAGACTTTCTTTATGATTGTGTACTTAAACCATTTTTCAGCGGAAAATCCATTGAAATATGTGTCAAATTCTACCGTCGCGCCGCGCGCAATTTCGATGTAATTTTGCGTCCAAGTGTAGAAAGCGTCATTCGACCGCCGAAAATACATCCTCTCTTCTGTGCAAGTGTCGGTTGACGGAAAAATCAAATTTTGTAATACCATATTTCCTCCAAATGTCTTACTTTTTTCTCTCTGTCACATACCCGCAATTATTATCCGGGTCGCAGTGCACCGCGTATTTTGTAAACAAATACTGCCACGGCTTGTCGTAAAATTTATCGGTAAATACATACCTTTTGCGGGTCGTCGGGTCGACCGCGATTATTATCTTATGCGGCGGGTAAAAGGTGTTATCCCGCGGTCTAACGCCGCAGCGCCTCTCGATTTCGTCGTAAGTGATGTACTCATAATTCAGCTTGCAGAGCTCTTTGTGATTTTGTTCGGCGTCGAGTGATTGCAGATAATCTAAACCTTTCAGATAATCCTCATAACCCCTTTTCGCCGCCTCGGCCATTTTATATTGCTGACGACGGAGCTTGGCTTTTATACGCTTTTTTGCGAATTTAAGAGCTTTCTTGCGGGAGAAATTCGCGGCGTACATCTCGCATAAATGCAGATAATTGCGCACATTGTAGTACTCGGCTGTGGAGTTGTACTTAGCTTCAAACTTTTCATGCCAAACGCCGACCCCGTTAAGGGTGACAATGCGCTGCTTGCACCGCAGTGCGTACTCCACGTCGTCATATTTCATGAAAAACGGCAGCGGGAATTGCCCGTTTGCGGCGTACCTGCTCGGCATAAGCATAAACCACCAGCCGCCGTAATTGATGGCGTTTTCTTGCTCATTAAGGAGCAAATTCTCCTCTTTGCTTAGGTCAAGAAAATGTCCAAAACCGCGCTGCGAGCCGTCCTCGTAAAAGTGCCCGCCCGCCTCGAATTGATAAGTCGGCTTGTCCATATACAGCATAGACCCCGCGACAGAAAGGTCTTGATACTCAGGCTTAAGACACCTTGCGAAGCTCAGCGCCCTTTGCACGGCGGTGTAATCTATCTCAACATCGTCGTCTATGAGCAAAAAGTGGGTAATTCCGCCGAGTTGCAAGGCCTCTTCCATACCTTTTTTGTAGCCGCCGCTGCCGCCATTATTCGCGTTAGATATCAGTCGGACGCTCTCGGGAAAATCGCTCTGCGAGAGGGTTTTCCCGTTGTCGACCACGATAATATTGCAGTCCGTTTTATCGGACAGGTAAGCAATATTTTTCTTCACCTGCTCCTCGCGCTTGTAGGTGCAGGTGATGATCGCACATTTAGTGGCAAAGCTCGGCGTATACGATGCCGAAACACTCAAGCTTTTAAGTTCGCTGTTACTTTCATTTGCGTACAATGCGGGGTAAAGGAGCTTTGCCCCACTCGGGATGTCGGAAAGCTTTACCGTTATGCCGCCACTCTCGGAAAGGGTCGCAGTGGCGACTAAATCACTTTCCGTGCGTATCTCGACGAGCAATTCGCCGATTATGTCAAAGTTAAATTCGAGGGCGGAAATCGAGGTGTACTTCCTGATTTTCTCGATAGGCAAAGCGCCGAAAAATGTGTTAAAAGAAAGACAATTGTTCTCCTTGCGAAAGTACAGCTTTTCGGTGCCCTCAAGCCTCGGCTTAAGCGGGACATCAAACAGCTTCATACCGGAGCTGAGCCGAATATCGCGGCGTTAATGAAAGCACCCATCAGCTGACTTCCTTAGAGATAAGATTTACCGCCTCTATCTTGCTCCTCATCGTCGGCTTCTCGCAATACGCCGCCGCGCTCTGCACCGAGGCGTTGCCCAAGACGTCCGCGAGCACCGTCACGTCCGCCCCGCGGCTAAGACAGCGCTTAATGAAAAGCTTGCGCAGCTCGCTGAAGCTGATATCGGGTAAATATGCTTTCTTGAGAAAGGCGCGCAGGCGGTACTGCATTGTGCGGGGTTCGATAGGCGAAACCGTCCCCGATAAAAGGTAGCGGTCGGGGGAGGTTCTAAAGTCGAACAATACGCCTCGCATTGCCTGCGGCAGCGGTATCTCGCGCGCCCGCTTGCCGAGTTCGGTCGTCATAAGGACGCTGCCCTCCTCGGTGGATACCCGCTGTATCGTGCGTCTTACTGTCAACGTGCCGCTGTCGAGATCGATGTCCTCCCACTTTAGTGCGCAGAGCTCGCCTATTCGCAAGCCTGTGTACAACGTCATCAATATTCCGCACTTTGTGAGGTCGGGGTCGGTGTTAAGCACCTCGATAAGCCGCTCACAGAGCTCCTCGCCGTAGGCGGGCTCGCGCGGAATGTCGGTGTGTTCCCTCCCCGTCAGCAGTCCCTCCATCCCGACCGTCGGGTCGGGATAACCGTAGGTGCGGGTGATACTTTTGAGCACGGATTTAAGCAGCGTCGTGAGGTCGTAAATGTACTTTTCATTGTACCCCTCCGACTGCAAATGCTGTACAAATCCGAGCACGCTTTCGGGCGTAATATCCCGAAGCTTTGCACCCGAAAAGTAGGGCAGGATGTTCTTTTCGGCGCGCTTGACGTACTGCGCGTATGAGCTGGGCTTGACTTTAGCTTTTGCGGAGGTCAACCACTCTTGTATCAGGTCGGAAAACAGGCAGTTTCCTAAGGATTTTTGCGTCATAAATTTCTCCCGTTCGTTGTCATTTCGCGGTATTTTTGGTAAAATATATTTGGTTCTGTAATTTATTCTTTTGCGAAAATATCTTAAGGGCGGGAGAAAATTTAATTATTGACGGCAATTATGCCGCGAAAGTAAGCTTCTTCATAAAGCGCTTTTTGCGCTCCATAGAGGAATGCACATACCTGTTGAGCGTGATCTCCACGCCCGAGTGTCCGAGAATTTCACTGAGCGATTTCACGTCAAACCCCATTTCTACGCAGTTGGTGGCGAACATGTGGCGCAGCGCGTGAAAATGTATTGACGGCAGGTTTGCTTTTTTGAGCAGCTTTTGAAAGCGGTACTGCATAACACGAGGCTCTACGGGCTTTGGCGAAGATGAGAGAAAATAGTTGTCCTTATCAGCAGAAAAACGCTTTAAAATGCCGATTATGCAGTCGGGAATGGGTATCTCTCTGACGGAAGAATTACTTTTCGGCTCGGTTATGATGAGCTTTGTGCCGCAGCTTGTGCGTATGCGCTGAATGGTTTTAGTAACGCAAATCGTGCGCTTTGAAAGGTCGATATCCGACCACTTTAGCGCACATAATTCGCCGATACGGAGGCCGGTAAAAAGCGACAATGCTACCCCTGCCGAGGTCAAGCACGGGTTTTCGGCAAGATAATGTTGTAAATGAATTTGCTGGGATTTTGATAACAATTGTACTTTGGATTTTTTGCGTTTAGGGAGCACGACTTCCGCTACCGAATTGCGGATATTGTACCTTGCGGCGGCGTACTTCATTACCGACTTAAGTAAAATTACGATGTCGGCAACATAGTTTGAGGATAAGCCGCTTTGCAGCCTGTCGGCTATGAATTGCCGTAGCCGGCGAGGTGACAACTCGTCGGCTTTTGTACTGCCGAAAGCGGGCAGGATGTGGCTTTCCGCCTTGCCTATGTAATTAGCGACCGTGGACTCCTTTAGGCGCACGCTCGCCGCCTCAAGCCATTCTTCAAAAAGAAATTTGACCGTCAAGCCCGAGCGGTTATAGCTTTGGCTGTCCTTAAATGCTTGCATTTTTCGCTGTACTTCATCACGGGTTTTGCCGTAAAAGTAGCGTAGTTTGCGACTTTTGCCGTCAGACAGCCGTCCCTCGTACCTACCGTCTTTGCGTCGATAAATATTTTCCATGATTTTTCTCCTTTTTCGTGTTGACATTTCGCCGGTTATGTGCTATGATATATTGTACAGCGAACGGCATTTTTTCGCAAAAGAATAAATTTATGTAAATTAAGGGCAGACAACGTCTGCCCGTTTTGTGTTCATAAATAAAATATCCCGTAATCTCACAATGAGATTACGGGAAACTATATATTCTGGTTTTGTCTTGCCTAAAGCACCGTGACTTTATTGTTTATACGCGAAAAAAGCGGACGCTCGATATGAACTGCTCCCCTTTTGTTAGACAATATGGTATAATAGAGATACACCAAAATAAAAGTCTAACGAAAGGGGGCAT
>CANQED010000003.1 GCA_947594425.1 uncultured Ruminiclostridium sp. | reverse complement strand
GAGGACAAGAGCATATTCCCGTTTGCGGACAGGATAGAGCTTGTGAGAAAAGGCACCGCCGACCTTAAAAATGTCACGGTCCTCCCCAGCGGAAAATTCATAATTTCGGCGCTTACGTTCTCGGGCTATTTTAATAAAGCGGAATTGCAGGACAGCACGGTAGA
Organism: uncultured Ruminiclostridium sp.; assembly: GCA_947594425.1. Taxonomy (GTDB): domain Bacteria; phylum Bacillota; class Clostridia; order Oscillospirales; family Ruminococcaceae; genus Ruminiclostridium_E. The sequence continues at coordinate 207,628 of CANQED010000003.1, read as the reverse complement.
CCCGAGTATGGACGTGGAGCTTTTCGGAAAGGAAATAGCGCCTCAGCTCGGGATAACGGTCCGCTTTGCAGGCGAAGAGCCGCTCGACAACGTAACAAGACAGTATAACGAGACAATGGAGAGGATACTGCCCGAATACGGCGTAGCCTTTGAAGTTATCCCGCGAAAGGAGATAAACGGCGGCGTAATAAGCGCCAGCAGAGTGAGAAAGCTGCTCGAGGAGAGAAATTTTGCGGAGATAGAAAAACTGGTGCCGGGGAGTACGTTAGAATATTTAAATAAAAAATACAGAAAGGAATAAAAAATGCACATCATAGCCCACCGCGGTTTTTGGAGAACCGAGGAAGAAAAAAACACTCTCACTGCCTTTGAGCGGGCATTTTCCAACGGCTACGGCATAGAAACAGACATCAGGGACTTTGACGGACAAGCGGTCATCTCCCATAATCCTGCGGACAAGTACTGCCCGCTTATGACGGATATTTTGGAGCTTTGGATAAAATACAACAAGCCTACCCTTGCTCTGAATATCAAAGCCGACGGCTTGTATCTGCTGCTGGAGGATATTTTTAAGGAATACGGTCTTACCGAAAAGAATTATTTTCTCTTTGATTCTTCCGTTCCCGAACAGTATATCTATATAAAGCGAGGATATAACATTTTTACCCGCAGCAGCGAGTTTGAAGAAAAAATATCCTTTTGGGAGCAAAGCAAGGGCGTTTGGCTTGACCAGTTCACAGAATGCAGCCATATAGCCGATACGGCAGAAAAGCTTTTGTCGTCAGGAAAAACTGTATCGGTTGTATCGCCCGAGCTGCACAAAAGGGACAATAAAGCGGTGTGGGAGCTTTTGAAGAAGTATAAGGATAAAGATAACCTTATCCTTTGCACTGACACCCCGAAAGAAGCGGAGGAATATTTCAAATGAGTAAGATCAAAGCGGTAATATTTGATATGGACGGTGTTCTTATTGACGCTAAGGAGTGGCACTATGAGGCGCTTAACAAAGCGCTCGGACTGTTCGGTTATGAGATAAGCAGATATGAACATCTTGTGACCTACGACGGACTGCCCACTGCGGACAAGCTGTCTATGATGACCTTAGAAAAGCAGCTGCCAAAAGGCTTGCACAAGTACATAAACGCCTTAAAGCAGGAATACACAATGGAAAAAATATTTGTAAACTGCCGTCCTTTGTTTGTGCATGAATATGCTCTTTCGCGGCTGAAATCCGAGGGATACAGACTTGCGGTAGCGTCAAATTCAATTCGTGCCACCGTCGATATAATGATGCAAAAAGCAAGCCTTGAGCGGTATCTTGAGTTTTCTCTCAGTAATCAGGACGTTAAAAAGGCAAAGCCCGATCCCGAAATATACAATGTCGCTATTTCAAGGCTCGGTCTTGACCCGTCGGAATGCCTTATTGTGGAGGATAATAAAAACGGCTTAGCGGCGGCTGCCGCGTCAGGAGCTAATGTAATGAAAGTAGAAACGGTATATGATGTCAATTATGACAATATCCGCAAAAATATTGATAGATGTGAGGTGCAGTAAATGAAGATACTTATTCCTATGGTAGAAAACGAAGTTAAGAACAAGGCGGCTGATACCGCATACTGCACATCTCTGTATGAAATAGACCGCAAGACTATACTTCAGCATATTATTGAGCCACTGACAAAAATAGATAATGCGGAATTTATATTTATTTTAAACAAAAACAATGTTGAAAAGTATCATCTTGACAGTGTGATAAGGCTGCTTTTGCCCAACGCCGCTATCGTTGTCGCTCAGGGGCAGACAAAAGGCTCCGCTTGCAGCTGCCTTCTCGGAATGGACTATTTTGAGCCTGACGAGCCTTTGATAATAGTAGGCGGTGACCAGCTTGTGACGGCAAATTTGCAGGACGCATTGAACTGCTTTATTGCCAACGATTATGACGGCGGAGTAATAATCTTTGAGGATATACATCCGCGTTGGTCGTATGTAAGGCTGAATAATGAGGGCTTGGTCACCGAGGCAGCCGAAAAGCACCCTATTAGCAATAATGCCACCACGGGATTTTATTACTTCAAACGCACGTCCGATTTTATCGAATCCGCATTCAGTATGATAAAAAAGGACGCGGGAGTAAACGGCGATTTCTTTGTTTGCCCTGTTTTCAATGAGATGATACTTAATCAGAAAAGGATAGGGACATACAAGATAAATAAGGAGCAGTATTTTAATTTCAGCCATATCAAAGGGATAGAGCTGTTCGAAGAATATTGCAGAAAGGCAAAAGATGAAAAGAAGTAAACTGTCTGATATGAAAGGCGGCTGGTTCGTAGGCAATTTTAAGCCTACACTCTATCGGACAAACGACGTTGAGGCGGCAGTAAAAAGCTATAAGGCGGGAGCATATGAGCATTCTCATTATCATAAGCTCGCCACCGAGATAACCGTTATAATCTCGGGAAAAGTAAAAATGAACGGCGTCGAATATGACGAGGGAGATATTATCATAATCGAACCGGGAGAAGCGACGGATTTTCTCGCAGTCACAGACAGCGTTAACGCGGTGATAAAGATACCGGGCGCCAACAACGACAAATACCTTACGGAGGAATAATAAAATGCTTAATATCGTTATACCGATGGCGGGGCGAGGAAGCCGTTTTGCAAACGCGGGATATATAATGCCTAAGCCCCTGATAGACGTAAAAGGGAAATATATGATAGAGGTAGTGACCGATAATCTCAGACCTCAGTGCGAACACAGATTTATTTACCTTTGCCTTGCGGAGCATATAGAAAAGTACGGTCTTACCGAAAAGCTGAACAGCATAGCTCCCGGCTGTGCGATAGTTCCTGTTTCACAGGTGACCGAGGGCGCGGCCTGCACAGTACTCCTTGCAGAAAAATACATAAACAGCGACCAACCGATGATGATAGCAAACTCAGACCAGTTCGTCGATATAAACATAAACGATTATCTTAAAAAGCAAGGTTCTTATGACGGTCTTATCATGACAATGACCGCGCACGACAACAAATGGTCGTTTATAAAGTATGATGAAAACGGCTTTGTGACCGAGGTAAGAGAAAAAGAAGTGATATCTGACGAGGCTACAGTCGGCATATATAATTTTGCTAAAGGCAGTGATTTTGTTGCGGGAGCGCATGAGATGATAGACAGAAATATCCGTGTAAACAACGAGTTTTACGTTGCTCCTGTCTATAATATACTCATCGAGCAGGGAAAGAAATTTGCTTATTACAATATCGGCTCATTGCAAAACGGAATGTGGGGCCTCGGCGTACCCGAGGACTTAGAAGCTTTTTTACAAAGTGATATAAGCGAAAAGATATAGGCGGGAAATTATGAAAATTACTGAAAAAACTTTAGAATTGCTTAAATCAAGAAAGGCTTTTACCGACTTTAATGGGGTAAACAGACTTAAGATCGGAGATAATCTATTTGTCGATCCAAAGGCTGTAATTGAGCCGTATAGCGTTTTTTCGGGAAACGCCATGTCCGCCATGGGCTCTTTTTCCTACTCCTGGTCACCGTTAAGAATAGATACAGTTATAGGAAGATACAGCAGTATCGCAGCCGGAAACAGGATATTCGGAGCTCAGCACCCTTATGGGCGTTTCGCTAATTCCAGTGTAACTTGTGACAGAAAATTTGTCATATTTTCGGAATGTATAAAAGATACGGGCAAGAACGGATTGCTCGCTAAGCCTATTTCTCCCCCCCCGCATAACGATCGGCAATGACGTGTGGATAGGCAGTCACTGCGCATTAAAGCCGGGGATAACGATCCACGACGGCGCGATCGTCGCCACCGGCGCGGTCGTGACAAAGGACGTCCCGCCGTATTCGATAGTCGGCGGCGTTCCCGCAAAAGTGATCAAAATGCGCTTTCCCGATAACATTATTTGGGAAATGCTCAAGCTGCAGTGGTGGGATTACTGCTTTACCGATTTTAACATCGAGGCGGACGCCCCGCTAGAGAAGTTTATCGACACGGTCAAGCAGGGCGTCGCAGACGGCACGATACAAAAGTTTAAGCCCGTGCCGTTGACAGGTAAGGAGATCATCGAGACGGAAAAGGAGTGAGTACAGACAAAAAGAGCGCGGTGTAATTGCCGCGCTCTTCTTGTATATTCTATCTCATCCTTTAATGCAGCCCATTCAAATGATTATCCTTAATATACTTAGCAAAATCCACGTACGAATAATCCCCGTCGACGTCGAGCTGTTTGCCGTTCTCGTCGGTTATGCCGGGGATCTTCTGCTCCCAGCTGTACTGCCACATAAAGTACTGGCGGTCGTATGCGGGCTTGTCGGTGTCGACGTGAGCCACCCATACGGGGTACTCGTTAAGATCGTCCATATTTAGGTTGGTGTTGAGCCAGTTTGCGTAAGAATAGACCATGGGCAGATAGCCCGCGTCCCTTATCTCGTCGCAGAATGCCTCGGTCATATCGGTAAGCGTCTTTGCCGAATAATTGTTGCGCAGATACCAGCTGTCCTCTATATCTAATACCACAGGATAATTTATCGGATAATCCTTGATAAGATTAAGCATATACTTAGCCTCGTCGCGCGCGCCCTGTACCGTCTCGGCGTAGAGGTAGTGGTATACCCCGACATTCAGCCCCGCCTTTATCGCACCCGCGGCGTTTTTGGCAAAATTAAGATCCGCCTGCTGAGGTACGTCGTCGCTGATATAGCCTATGCTGCTGCGTATCATAACAAATTCTACCCCAGACGCCTTGACCTTGTTCCAGTCGATATAATCGTCCTGATAGATAGAAACGTCTATGCCCTTGATAGCGTCAGTGGTATAAAGCGCGATGTTCGCCGCGTCAAAGGCGCTCGGCTCGTACATATTGCGGTCGTCGTCGACATACCCGTCCGACACGTTTAAAAACGTCCCGCCGAGCAAATAAAACGCGTCCTCGCCGAGCGTCACCGTGCCCGAGTTTTTGACATTGCCGCCCTTTTTGATATTAAGCGTGCCGGCGCAGTAAAGGCTGCCGTTCTCGCTTATGGTCGTATCCGACAATATGTCGGCATAGTTGCTAAGCGTAATGCTGCCCGAATTTTCGAGCCCGCCCGAAAAGGCTATCCCGCCGTCACAGTACAGCCTGCCGCCCTCGTTTATCACCGTGTCGCCGTAAAGCTCCGCATAGCCGCACCCCATAAGCACAAGGTCGCCGCTGATATCGATACTGCCGCCCTTAGCGGACAGCAGCTCGCCGCTTATCGTTATGTCCGATCCCGCCGCAAATACAAGCTCACCCGAGGTCAACAGCTGCGAGCCGCGCGCGGCGGTCATATTGCCGTTAAGAGTAAGCGAGCTGCCCGACGGGACGGTAAGCACCGAGCCGGGGCTGAGCATTATCTTTGAGCTTGCGGGGAGGGTAAAGCTGCCGCTCACCGATACGCTGCCGTCTATGTAATATGTACAGCCGCTCGAAAGCGCCGACTGCCCGTTCCAGTACAGCGCCGTGTTCGCGGCCGCCGCGGGGAGCGCCGCTATGCTTATCGCAAGCGTTACGGTAAGCAGCACGGCGGCTATCCTTTTATATATATCCAAATTATCACACTCCGAAATACAGAAACTCTATTTAATATTTTCGCATAAATTTCGCCGTTTGTCAACTTATTTTTGTGTTATCCGAAAATTTCTTTGATTTTTCACAAAATATGCCTTTGCGGCAGATTTTTCGGCGGAAAAAGCACACTAATGCGGTCTGTTTTAATGTGTTGACAAAATGCCGCGATAGTGGTATTATTATAATAGGTATGCGAAAAAGCAAAAAGAGATAAACAAAACGAAAGGATTGATACTATTTGAGCAAGATGACAGGTGCCGATATTATCTGCGAATGTCTGATAGAGCAAGGCGTTGATACGGTGTTCGGCTACCCGGGCGGGGCTGTGCTGAATATATACGACAGTCTGTATAAATACTCCGACAAAATAAAGCACGTGCTTACCGCGCACGAGCAGGGCGCGAGCCACGCGGCGGACGGATACGCGCGCGCCTCGGGAAAGACGGGGGTAGTTATCGCGACCTCGGGACCGGGGGCGACAAACCTTGTCACCGGCATAGCCACCGCGTATATGGACAGTGTGCCCATGGTGGCGATAACCGGAAACGTCGCATGCGCGCTCCTCGGGCTCGACAGCTTTCAGGAGGTCGACATAACCGGCATCACTATGCCGATAACTAAGCATAATTTTATCGTCAAGGACGTAGAAAAGCTTGCGGACACTATCCGCGAGGCATTCTACATAGCAAGCGAGGGGAGAAAGGGTCCCGTGCTCGTCGATGTGCCTAAGGACGTCACCGCTAAGGTCGCCGATTTTGTAAATAAGCCGATCAAGCCCTACACCCCCATAAAAACCCTCCACCAAGACGACTGCATACAAAAGGCGGTCGAGATGATAAAGGAGAGTAAGCGCCCGTACATCTACTGCGGCGGCGGGATAAATAACCCCCGTGGGGCACAGGTGTTAAAGCAGCTCGCTAAGGTCGCTGACGCGCCCGTGTCTGCGTCGCTTATGGCACAGGGCTGCTATGACCAGACCGACGGCAGATATATAGGTATGCTCGGAATGCACGGCACCGCCGCGGCGGCTAAGGCACTTAGCGAGTGCGATCTGTTCATAGCTATCGGCACGCGCTTTTCGGATAGGGTGATAGGCGACCCCGCGACCTTTGCCCAAAAGGCTAAGGTACTGCATATCGACATAGACCCCGCCGAGATAAATAAGAATATCACCGCGTATCACAAGGTGATAGGCGACAGCGCCGACGTGGTAGAAAAGCTGCTTAAGCTGTTGCCGCAGCAAGATCACGCCGAGTGGGTAAAGAACATATGCTCCGACCGCGAGCTGAATGTAAAGCAGGTTGGGACAAAAGAGCTCGACCTTACCCCGCAGCAGCTTATAGAGACCTTAGACCGCCTGACGGGCGGAGACGCGCTTATCTGCACCGAGGTCGGACAGGCGCAGATGTGGGCGGCGCAGTATTATAAATATCGCTTTCCGCGTCAGCTGATAACCAGCGGAGGGCTCGGCACTATGGGCTTTGGGCTCGGAGCGTCGATAGGCGCAAAATGCGCCTGCCCCTCGCGTACTGTGATAAACGTCGCGGGCGACGGCAGCTTTCATATGAATTTAAACGAGCTTGTCACCCTGTCAAAGCACAATATACCGGTTATCGAGCTTGTGATAAACAATAACGTGCTCGGTATGGTGCGCCAGTGGCAAAGGCTGTTCTACGAAAAGCATTTTTCTCAGACGACGCTCGATCGCCCGACAGATTATGTAAAGCTCGGCGAGGCTTTCGGCATAAAGTCATTTGCTCTCACAAAGGCGGCGGACTGCGAGGATGTGCTGTCTAAGGCGATAGAAATATCTAAGACCGCCCCCGTGCTTATCGAGGCAAGGATAGACAGGGATATAAACGTCCTGCCGATGGTGCCCGCGGGCAAGTCCGTCACCGAGCCGATACTCGATATAGTTATCGACGACTGAGGCGAAAGGAGAAGAAATGACCGATCAATATGTACTGTCCGTGCTGGTGGATAACAGCATAGGCGTTTTGGGCAGAGTAACGGGGCTTTTCAGCCGCAGAGGATATAATATAAAGAGCCTTAACGTGGCTGAGACCGAGAACCCCGCGTTGTCGCGCATGACCATTGTCACCGAGGGCGACAGCGGCACTATAGAGCAGATAGAAAAGCAATTGCTCAAATTATACGACGTGTCCGAGGTAAAGATACTTCACGACGCGGTGTGCAGAGAGCATATACTTATACGCGCGGGCAATTCGCCCTCGTCGCGCCAGCCGATAATCGAGATAGCAAATCTTTTCCGCGCTAAGGTGGTAAACGTCGGCGAGGACGGGCTTATGCTCGAGCTTACGGGCGAGCCCGAAAAGATAAACTCGTTTATCGGACTGCTAAAGCCGTTTAAGATAAACAAGCTCGTACGCACCGGCATATGCGCGTTGGAGCGCGACTGATATGTCGGCGGCAGGAACGCAGCTGTTCGACTCGACGTTAAGGGACGGGGCGCAGGGCGAGGGCATAAGCTTCTCGCTCGACGATAAGCTGAAGATATTTTCGGCGCTGGATAAGTTCGGCATAGATTTTATCGAGGCGGGCAACCCGTTTTCTAACCCGAGGGATCTGGACTTTTTTAAAAAAATACGCCCGACCTACGGGGCAAAGGCGGTGGCTTTCGGCTCGACCGCGCGAAAGGGCATACCCGCCGACAAGGACGGCAATCTCGCCGCGCTGATAAAGGCGGACACCGAGTATGTCGCGGTATTCGGAAAGGCGTGGAAGATGCAGGCGGAGGAGATATTAGGCGTATCCGCGGGAGAAAATCTCGATATGATACGCGACAGCATCGCCTATCTTAAGAGCCGAGGGCGAAAGGTGATATTTGACGCGGAGCATTATTTTGACGGGTATAAGGACGACCCCGATTATGCCGAAGAGGTGCTAATGACCGCACAGCGCGCGGGCGCGGAGGTACTCGCCCTGTGTGATACGCGCGGAGGCTGTCTGCCCGAGGAGATATCCCGCATAGTTAAGGCGGCGAAAAAGCGCGCCGACGTGCGTATCGGCATACACTGCCACGACGACGGCGGCTTAGCGGTCGCGGGTACCTTAGCGGCGTACAGAGCGGGCGCGGACCATATACAGGGCACCTTTATCGGGATAGGCGAGCGCTGCGGAAACGCAAACCTCGCCACGGTAATAGCCGACCTCGTGCTGAAATACTCCGACCGCTGTATCGGGCGCGCACAGCTTACGCAGCTTACCGACACGGCAAGGTATATAGCAGAGATAGCCAATATTAAGCTGCCGAGAACGATGCCGTTTACGGGCTCGTCGGCATTCTCACATAAGGCGGGGATGCATGCGGACGGCGTAACAAAGAACCCCGTCAGCTATGAGCATATCCCACCCGAGAGCGTGGGCAACGAGCGCAGTCTGCCGCTGTCGGAGGTATCGGGGCGAGCCGCCATACTGTCCGAGCTAAAGCGCTTTGACCCTACTCTCGACAAGAACAGCCCCGAGACAAAGGCTGTCACCGCGCGGCTCAAAACGCTCGAGCAGCAGGGGCTGTTATTTGAGGCGGCTCAGGCGAGCTTTGATATGATGGTACTGCGCGAGCTCGGGAGATTTGCCCCGCACTTTGAGATAGAGCATTATAACGTCATCTCCTCTCAGGGCAAAAACGGCGCGGAAAAGGCAAACGCCGTGATAAAGGTGAGAGTGGGAGACCGTTACGAGATAACCGCCGACGAGGGCGAGGGACCCGTAAACGCGATAGATAAGGCGCTCAGAAAGGCGCTCGAGGTATTCTATCCCGTGCTCGGCAAAATGCACCTTATAGACTATAAGGTAAGAGTTATCGGCGGAAAGGACACCGCCGCGGTGACGAGGGTGCTTATAGAGAGCAGCGACGGCAGCGACGTATGGACGACCGTCGGCGCGAGCGAGGACATCATAAGCGCGAGCGTCAGCGCACTGACCGATTCTTTGGAATATATGCTGTTAAAAGGCAATAAATAAAGGAGGCATTATAAAATGGGAATGACAATGAGCCAGAAGATACTGGCAAAGCACGCGGGACTTGACAGTGTGAGAGAGGGGCAGCTTATAAGAGCTAAGCTCGATATGGTGCTCGGAAACGACATCACAAGCCCCGTCGCTATCAACGAGTTTAATAAGGCGGGCTTTGACAAGGTGTTTGACAGGGAGAAAATATCCCTCGTAATGGATCACTTTACCCCTAATAAGGACATCAAGGCGGCGACGCAGTGCAAGCAGTGCCGCGACTTTGCGGGAAAATACGACATCAAGAATTATTATGACGTCGGCGATATGGGAATAGAGCACGCCCTGCTCCCCGAGAAAGGGCTCATCGCCCCGGGCGAGCTGTGCATAGGCGCGGACAGCCACACCTGCACCTACGGAGCGCTCGGCGCTTTCTCTACCGGCGTGGGCTCGACCGATATGGCGGCCGGGATGGCGACAGGCGAGGCGTGGTTCAAGGTGCCCGGCGCAATAAAATTCAACCTCACCGGAAAGCTTAATAAGCACGTCAGCGGCAAGGACGTTATCTTACATATCATAGGTATGATAGGCGTTGACGGCGCGCTGTACCGCTCTATGGAATTTGTCGGCGAGGGATTAAAATCGCTCTCGGTCGACGACAGGCTCTGCATAGCCAATATGGCTATCGAGGCGGGAGCTAAAAACGGGATATTCGAGGCGGACGAGCTGACCGAGGCATATGTAAAAGAGAGAACAGACCGCCCGTATCAGATATTTAAGCCCGACCCCGACGCGGTATATCAAAAGACATACGATATCGACCTTAGCACGATAAAGCAGACGGTATCTTTCCCCCACCTGCCCGAGAACGCTAAGACCGTCGACGAGATAAAAGAGGATATCAAGATAGATCAGGCGGTTATCGGCAGCTGCACCAACGGCAGGATAAGCGATATGAGAGCCGCCGCCGAGATACTTAATGGAAAGCATATAGCAAAGGGCGTGCGCTGTATAGTTATCCCCGCCACTCAAAAGGTATATATGCAGTGCATAAAGGAGGGGCTTGCAGAGATATTTATAAACGCGGGCTGCGTATTCTCCACCCCGACCTGCGGACCCTGCCTCGGCGGGCATATGGGCATACTCGCGGCGGGCGAGCGCGCAATTTCCACCACCAACCGCAACTTTGTCGGAAGAATGGGACACGTCGACAGCGAGGTATACCTCGCAAGCCCCGTAGTCGCAGCGGCAAGCGCGATAGCGGGCAAAATAACGGGGACTGACTGATGGTACGGCATATAATAATATGGGATCTTAAGGACGAGCTCTCCGACGACGAAAAGCAAGAGCGCAAGGCGCTGATTAAGCAGGGGCTCGAGGGGCTTAAGGGCAAGATAGACGGCATAGTTGAGATAAAGGTGATAACCGACCTGCTCAGCTCGTCAAACGGCAGCCTTATGCTCGACAGCGCCTTTGACAATGAGGCGGCGCTGAGGGCGTATTCTGTCCATCCCGAGCATCTAAAGATAGCGGACAATATAGTCCGCCCCTACGTCAAAATGCGTAAATGCGCCGATTTTGAAGAAAAATAACGAAAGGAAGATAGATATGAAAGCACAGGGCACAGTACATAAGTATAACGACAACGTCGATACCGACGTTATCATACCCGCAAGATACCTAAATACCTCCGACCATAAGGAGCTTGCGAGCCACTGTATGGAGGACATAGACAAGGACTTTGTCAAGAATGTAAAGCAGGGCGATATAATAGTAGCGGGAATGAATTTCGGCTGCGGCAGCTCGAGAGAGCACGCCCCGATAGCGATTAAGGCGAGCGGCATATCCTGCGTCATAGCGGGGACTTTTGCCCGCATATTCTACCGCAACGCGATAAATATAGGGCTCGCTATCCTCGAGTGCGAGGAGGCGGCGCGTGAGATACAAAACGGCGACGAGGTCGCGGTGGACTTTGACACGGGGGAGATAACCGATATCACCACGGGCAAGAGCTATCACGCCGAGCCTTTCCCCGAATTTATAAAGGATATAATCAGCAAGGGCGGATTGCTCAATTCGCTTAAAGCATAAGGAGGCATTTGATATGAAAAAGAAAATAGCGGTGATAAAGGGCGACGGTATCGGCCCCGAGATAATCACCGAGGCGATGAAGGTGCTCGACGCCGTAGCGGCAAAATTCGGCCACGAGTTTGAGTATACCCAGCTGCTTATGGGCGGCTGCTCGATAGATGTAAACGGCGAGCCGCTGACGCAGGAGACTATAGACGAGTGCAAGCGCTCCGACGCGGTGCTTATGGGCTCTATCGGCGGGGACACGACAACGTCTCCGTGGTATAAGCTGCCGCCTAACCTGCGCCCCGAGGCGGGCCTGCTCGGCATAAGAAAGGCTTTAGGATTATTCGCCAATCTCCGTCCCTGCGTGCTATATCCCGAGCTGTCGGGAGCCTGCCCGCTCAAAAAGGAAATAAGCGACCGCGGGTTTGATATGCTCATCATGAGAGAGCTCACCGGCGGACTGTATTTCGGCGAGAAGAAGACCGAGACTATTGACGGCATGCAGGTCGCAACAGACACGCTCGTATACAGCGAGAGCGAGATACGCCGCATAGCGATAAAGGCGTTTGACGTGGCAATGAAGCGCCGCAAAAAGGTGACGAGCGTAGACAAGGCTAACGTGCTGGAGTCCTCGCGCCTATGGAGAAAGGTGATAACCGAGGTAGCTGAGGACTACCCCGAGGTAACGCTAGAGCATATGCTCGTCGACAATTCCGCAATGCAGCTTGTAAAAGACCCCGCGCAGTTTGACGTGCTTGTCACAGAGAATATGTTCGGCGATATACTGTCCGACGAGGCAAGTATGATAACGGGATCTATCGGTATGCTCGCCTCGGCAAGCATGAACGAGAGCAAATTCGGTCTTTACGAGCCGAGCGGCGGCTCCGCCCCCGATATCGCGGGACAGAATAAGGCTAACCCTATAGCGACTATACTCTCCGCCGCTATGATGCTGCGCTATAGCTTTGATATGGCTGACGAGGCGGACGCTGTAGAGGCGGCTGTCAGCAAGGCGCTGTCCGACGGCTATCGTACCGGCGACATTATGAGCGAGGACATGAAGAAAGTGTCCTGCTCTGAGATGGGAGATATTATCGCCTCGGCGGTGTGAGCCGAGTTTGACAAGCCGTGTGTTTTATGGTATACTGTAAGCACACTTGATACACCGACCTTACATATTGAAAGGAAAAGATCCGATGAAAAGCTACAAACAAAACCTTACCGTCAATATGGGCGAAAAGCAGGGGTATATGGACATCACCGACGACGTTATGTCCGCCCTGCGCTGTACCGATATACGCACAGGCATATGCACGATAAGCACTATGCACACCACCGCGTCGGTCGTTACCGCGACGAACGACCCCGAGACGCTGGACGGCTATCTCAAATTTTACGAAAAGCTGTCCTCGCTCGCTAAAGAAGAGCTGCGCCCCGCGCTGTGCCATCAGCTCGCGGGAAATTCCGTATCGGTCATGATAGAAAACGGCGAGCTTTCGCTCGGGCTGTCGCAGTACATAATCTATCTCGATTTTGACGGCGAGAGGGATAAGACGGTCTCTATAAGCATACTCGGAGAATAAGCTGATGCTTTCGATAGTTATTCCCGCCTACAACGAGCAGGAAAACATACCCGCCGCCGCAAACGAGATAGCGGCGGTGGTGTCCGCTCTGACGGCGGAGTATGAGCTTATATTCGTCGACGACGGCTCGCGCGACGGGTCGTGGCAGACGATAACCCAGCTCTCACAGGACGACCCGCATATTCGCGGGCTTCGTTTTTCCCGCAATTTCGGCAAGGAGAGCGCGATTTTTGCGGGGCTGAAAAATGCCGCAGGCGACTGCGTCGCGGTAATGGACTGCGATCTACAGCACCCGCCCGCGCTTCTTAAGCAAATGTACGAGCTGTGGCAGGGCGGCGCGGAGGTCGTCGAGGCGGTCAAAGCTTCGCGCGGCAAGGAGAGCCTGATATATAAGCTGTTTGCTAAGACCTTTTACCGCATTATGAGAAAGAGCTCGGGGATAGACCTCGACCGCACGAGCGATTATAAGCTGCTCGACCGTAAGGTGGTAGACGCGCTTAACGACTTGCCCGAGCGGCTGACGTTTTTCAGAGCGCTGTCGGGCTGGGTCGGCTTTAAGTCCGAGCGGGTGGAGTTTGACGTAGCCGAGCGGCACGCGGGGCAGAGCAAATGGTCTTTCTCAAAGCTGTTTAAGTACGCGATAAGCTCGATAACCGGCTTTACGGATTTTCCTATGCACATTATCACGTGGTCGGGCGTGCTGTTTTTTATCTTTTCGTTGATACTCGGCGTGCAGACGCTTGTCAACTTTTGTATGGGAAACGCCGCCGACGGATTTTCCACCGTGATAATACTTGTATTGCTTACGGGCAGTATACTTATGCTCGGCGTGGGGATCATCGGCTATTATCTGAGCAAGATATACGAGGAGATAAAGTGCCGCCCGAGGTACATTATCTCGCAAAAAACGGGTACCGACACTCACCGAAAGGATGTCTGATTTGGCTAACACTGATATAAAGCAAAAGCTTTTACACATACGGTCGGCGCTGTATAAAAGCGGCTATTTGTTCGCCGCGTTCTTTTTATGCGCGGGGCTTATATTCAGCTGCTATTTATTATTCGGAGTACCGTCCGAAAAATCGGTGCTCGCGCTCGACTTAAACGCGCAGTACGTATACTATTATGACTATATGCACGACGTTTTCGGCAACGGAGAGAGCCTGTTTTACTGCTGGAGCCGCAACCTGTCGGGCGAATTTTTCGGCATAATCGGCTATTATCTTGCAAGCCCGTTTAATATTATAGTTTGGCTGTTCCCGCGCGATATGATAACCGACGGGCTGATGTGGATGATAATCGCTAAGATAGGCACCTGCGGGTGTCTGCTGTCCCTTTATCTTCACCGCGCGCGCGGGCTGCAAAAGACCACCGCGGTGATATTCTCCCCGCTGTACGCGCTGTGCGCCTTTGCGATAGTGCAGACCATGAACCCGATGTGGCTCGACGGGGTATTGATACTTCCTATAGTTATGTGGGGAGTAGAGGCGCTGGTAAAGCATAATCGTTTTCGCATGCTGGTACTGTCGCTGGTATACGCGTTTGTCACCAACTTCTATATCGGCTTTATGATAGCGATATTTACGGTGCTGTATTATATCGCGGCATATTTTGCTAACGCCGATTATTCGGCGGGGGCAAAGAGCGTATGCGTCAAATTTGTCGGAAAGGGCGCGCTTGCCGCTCTTTCTGGTATCACCTCGGCTATGATAAGCGCGTTTATGCTGATACCCGTATATTATTCTTTACAAAACGGAAAGCTCGAGTTTACCGACCCCGACTATTCGCTCACCAACAATTTTGAGATAGCGGACGTATTCAGAAAGCTGTTCTTAAATTCTTACGACACGGTGCGTATGGACGGACTGCCGTTCTTATTCTGCGGGTCGATAACGCTGATACTCGCGGCATTGTTCTTCTTCTGCAAGAAGATACCGCTCTCGCAGAGGTTAGCGGGCGGCGGACTGACTGCGGCGCTGCTGCTGTGTATGTACATAAAGCCCGCCGATATGATGTGGCACGGCGGACAGGTGCCTAACTGGCTGCCGTACAGATATTCGTTTATAATATCGCTGCTGCTTGTTGTTATGGCGGCGCATATGTTCGAGCGGCTAAAGGACGTAAGCGGTAGGTCGGTAGGGGTGTCTACGCTCGCGATAATTATGCTGCTGATATTCGCCGAGGGGAGAGATAATTTTATCGAGAGCCTCGGGGACGGCGGCAGAGAGGTATTCGACCCCGCGTCGGTAGTTTTCCCCGCGCTGATATTTATTATAATAGCGGCGGCGGCGATAATGTGCGTGCGCAGAACGTATAAGAACGGGCGGCTGCTCTCTATGTCGGCGGTTATTATGATAGTGGCGCTGACGGCGGGAGAGATGAGCTTTAACGCGTCTAATTCGTTTACTAAAATGGACGAGGATATCACCTATTCCACTAAGCCGAGCTATATAGATATTATCGTGCCCTTAAGAGAAAAGGTCGCCGAGATAAAGGAGAGCGACCCCGGCTTTTATCGTATAGAGAAGAACTTTTTCCGCACGGTAAACGACCCTATTGCCACGGGGATGTACGGGCTGTCGCACTCGAGCAGCACATTAAACGCCCGCGCGATAGATATGCTCGGGTACTACGGGTTTACCTCAAACGGACATTATACCCGCTTTTCGGGAAATACACCGCCGACCTGCGATATCTTCGGAGTAAAATACATACTTGACGCCGAGGGCGGCAAGGATAACATAAAGGGCGACAAGAGCAAAATTACCGTCACCGAGAACCCCGACGCGCTCCCGATAGCGTATCTCACCGATACCGCCGTAAAGAAAAACGAGCCCGAAAAGGGCAAGCCGTTTATCAATCAGGAGACCCTGCTAACCGCTATGACGGGCGATGACGCGTCGGGCATATATACCGAGATAAGCGCGGGCGAGCCTATACCCAAAAACTGCACGCAGGGCGGGTACGCCGATGAGCATTTAGGCTTTACCAACCCCGGAAATGACGCGTCGGTGACATACAATATCACCTCGCCTAAGGACGGCGACGTGTATATGTTTATCCCTACCGACTATCAGCGCGAGGTATACGTATACGTAAACGGCAGCTATAAGGACGTGCTCTTTGAGTCGGATAATCAGAATATAAAGAAGCTCGGCACATTTAAAAAGGGCGAGGAGATAGAGGTGCGCCTTGATCTAAAGCGCAATGACCTTTACTTCCAGCAGCCGCAGTTTGTGGTATACGACCCCGCCGCCGAGCAGGAAGCGATAAATAATCTCAATGCGCTGAATAAGGATACCGTGGTCGAGAGGCTCTCGGGCACCGACGTAAAGATAACCGTAAACGCCGATACCGAGCGCACACTGTTTACCACCATCCCCGCAGAAAAGGGCTGGGAGGTATTTGTAGACGGCGAGAAAGCCAACTATTACACGGTGCTTGCTAATTCGCTGATAGCGCTCGACGTATCGGCGGGCAGCCACACCGTGGAGCTTAAATTCACCCCCGCGGGCTACCCCGGCGCGCTGATACTCACCTTTGCGGGGATAGTATTGTTTGTACTTATGATACTGCTGCCAAGACGGCTAAATCTGCCCGTAAAAGCAGACCTGTCACTGCTCAACGCCGACGGTGATGAAGAGCCTTTCGGCACCGACAGCGAGGAGGACAGAGCCCAGCGCTTTGCGGATATAGAGCAATTGCTGTCAAAGAGGGAAAAGAAGGAGAAGAAAGATGATACTGACGGTTGATGTCGGAAATACTAATATTGTTTTCGGAGGATTTGAGGGCGAGGAGCTGAAATTTTTCTCCCGTATAGATACTAATGTTTCATATATGAAGGATCAATACGCGATAGTGCTTAAGGATATCCTCGCGCTGTACGGGTTCTCGCCCGAGCAGATAAGCGGCGGGATAATCTCGTCGGTCGTGCCGCCCGTGACTGCTCAGCTCGAGCAGGGCATTGAGGTACTCTGCGGGGTAAAGCCGCTTGTAGTATGCCCGGGACTTAAGACGGGGCTCAATATCAAGATAGACGACCCCTCTATGCTCGGAAGCGACCTTGTATGCGCCGCGGTGGCGGCGAAGAACAAATACAGCACGCCCTGCGTATTTGTGGATATAGGTACCTGCCTTAAGATAGGCGCGATAGACAAGCAGGGCGCTATGCTCGGCGGCATAATCGCCCCCGGCATTACTATGTCCTTTAAGGCGCTCGCGTCGGGTACGGCGGCATTGCCGCTGGTAGACTCACACCCGGTGGACGTCGTTATAGGAAAGAACAGTCCCGACAGCATGCGCGCGGGAGTTATCACCGGTATGGCGTGCATGATAGACGGTATGATAGAGAGATTTGAAGAGGTGCTCGGCGAAAAGGCCTTTGTGGTCGCTACCGGCGGCACTTCGCCCTATGTGATACCCCTTTGCAGGCGGGAGATACTGCTCGCTCCCGACCTTGTACTCGAGGGACTGCTTATAATCTACAACAAAAATCAGAAAAAATGATACCGGTGCGCCCATAAGGGCTATGAGAGGCACTCTTTGACAGGAGGCTTCATCAAAGGAGGAATTTTTATGTCAGAAAACAAAAAGTCGGGCTGGAGCTTCGACAAAACCTTTACTGTAGTAGGTCTCGGACTGCTTACGGCGCTAATTGTAGTATTACAGTGGCTCGCCGCGAGCATTAAGTTCGGACCGTTCAGCATTACGCTCGTTTTAGCGCCGATAATAGTCGGAGCGGCATTGTACGGCTGGAAAGCGGGCGCGTGGTTAGGCTTTGTATTCAGCATAATGGTGCTGATAACAGGCGACGCGGCGGCATTCTTGGCAGTCAATCCCGTAGGTACGGTCGTGACCGTTATACTTAAGGGTACAGCTGCGGGGCTTGTCGCGGGGCTTATCTACGGACTTTTAAGCAAGAAAAATCAGTATGTGGCGGCGGTCGTATCGGGTATCGCCGCGCCCGTAGTGAATACGGGGATATTTTTGATAGGCTGCCTTATCTTTTTCCTGCCTACATTGGCGGAATGGGGCGCGGGCGCGGGATACGACAACGCCTTTGCTTATATGATATTCGGTATGGTGGGGCTCAATTTCCTTGTAGAGCTCGCGATAAACCTTGTACTTGCATCCGTAATAGTATTTGTGGTAAATACCGTTAAGCAAAACCGCGCGACAGCATAAATCGACCTTAAGAAAGGGTAAATATGGATAACAGACTTCTTGCCGAATTGCTTTTCGGCGATATAATGACCGATCGCGACAGTATAATGGAGCGCTACCCTAAGCGGGAGCTCGGCGAAAAGGCGGAGGTGACGCGTTTCTCCCCCAGCCCGACGGGATATATGCACATAGGCGGACTGTACGCCGCGCTTATATCCTCTAAGATAGCGCGGCAAAGCGGCGGCGTGTTCTATCTTCGCATAGAGGACACCGATAAAAAGCGCGAGGTCGAGCACGGCACGGACGAGATAATAAGCTCACTGGCTGAATTCGGGATAAAATTTGACGAGGGTGCGTCGGCGGACGGCGAGCAGGAGTACGGCGATTATGGACCCTACCGTCAGAGCGCCCGCGGGGAGATATACCGCGCCTTTGCTAAAGAATTGGTGGCAAGAGGTCTGGCTTATCCGTGCTTTTGCACCGCGGAAGAATTAGAGCAGACGCGAAAGGCGCAGGAGAGCCAAAAGCTGCTGCCCGGCTATTACGGCGAGTACGCAAAGTGCCGCGGCCTTACTTATGAGCAGATAGAGCAGAAGATAAAGGACGGCTGCGAGTACGTTATAAGGCTTCGTTCTCCCGGAAAGGAAGACGCTAAGATAGTGTGCCGTGACATAATACGCGGCAATATCGAGATGCCCGAGAATATCACCGACGTGGTATTGTTAAAGAGCGACGGCATACCGACCTATCATTATGCGCACGTCATAGACGACTATCTTATGGGAACTACCACCGTGATACGCGGCGACGAGTGGATAAGCTCGTACCCGATACATCATCAGCTATTTGAAGTAAGCGGGCTCAAAATGCCGCGCTATGCTCATATCGCGCCGATAATGAAGCTCGACGGCGGCGAGAACCGCAAGCGCAAGCTCAGCAAGCGCAAGGACCCAGAGGCGAGCGTGAGATATTATAGCGAACAGGGCTTTCCTTATGAGTCGGTAAACGAGTACCTTATGACGATAGCAAGCTCGGGCTTTGAGGGCTGGCGTATGAAGAATCCCGACGCGGATATCTCGGAGTATAAGTTTAAGCTCGACAAGATGTCTATCAGCGGCGCGTTATTCGATATGGATAAGCTGCTGTCCGTCAGTCGCGACGTTATCTCAAGGATGAGCGAGGAAAAGCTGTCACGGCTTATCACCGAATGGGCGGCGGAATACGACCCCGCGTTAAGCTCATATATAAGCAATAGCGCGGATAAGTTTAATGAGAGCATTAAGCTGTGGAAGTATAACGGCACTAAGGTAAGAAAGGACGTAGCTAAGTGGAGCGACCTTACCGCTATGTATGATTATCTGTACGTCGGCGCGCCTAAAGAATACGACTTTGATACCAAGATACCCGCCGACAAGCGCAGCGAGTTTATCTCGGCTTATATCGCAGAATACGATCCCTTAGACGACTCGTCGCAGTGGTTCGACAGAGTAAAGAGGGTGGGCGAGCCGCTCGGCTTTTGCCCCAATATAAAAGAATACAAGGCTGACCCCGACAAATATGTCGGCTCGGTAGCGGACGCGTGCGGAATTTTGCGCGTGGCGGTGACGGGAAAGAGAAACTCTCCCGACCTTTATACTATAATGCGGCTTATCGGCTGTGACGAGACTATAAACAGGCTGAATAAGGCAAAATAACATACAAGGCGGTCTTAATGCTTGACCGCCTTTCAGCTTCGGAAAACACCTTACGGTGTTTTCCGAAGCTGAAACTTATCTCAAATGGGGGCAAAAACCTGATGTTTTTACCCCGTAGCTTATTTCTCGGATTGCGACAGCAATAAGAGAAATGAGCGTAAACTGTCCGCCGAACGGCGGCAGTGCAACCCCGTCTTTTTCTTCCGAATATTTTAGCTTGATATTTTTTATTAAAACCTTTTTCGACAGACAACAAGGCGGTCTAAATATTTGACCGCCTTTATAATTAGGAGATAATATGAGTACTAAAAGGCTGCTATGGCTAATGACGGGAGGGACATTTTCCTGCCCGCCCGCAGACAGGGGTCTGTCCCCGCTCGCAAGCGTTACACAGGCGCGGCGAATGCTGTCGCACTGCGGGATAAGCGACGATATAGACGTTGAAGTGACTATGAATAAGGACAGCAGCGACATCTGCCCCGACGACTGGGAGCTCATCGCCGCGAAAATCGACGCAAATATACGCGGATACGACGGCGTTATAATAACCCACGGCACCGATACGCTCGGCTATACCGCCGCCGCGCTTTACTATATGCTGAGATACCCGCCGATACCTATAGTGCTGACGGGGTCGCAAATGCCCTTTTTTGCGGAAAATTCCGACGCGCCGCAAAACCTTAAAGCTGCCGTAAATTTAGCAAAGAGCGGCATAAACGGCGTTATGGCGGCGTTCGGCGGGAGAAAATTTTACGGCTGCGATATATATAAGGCGGACAGCGTGTCATATGACGCGTTTCGCTCGCGCAGGGGCGAGCTTGACGAAAATGCGCCGCCGATATCGGGCGAGTATCGCCCCTGTCTTACGCTGAGAAAGGACGTAGCCGTTATCAAGGTTACCCCCGCGCTCATCCCCGAGATGATGGATATGCTGTGCGGCGGCATAAGCGCGGCGGTGCTAGAGTGCTACGGCTGCGGCGGCGTACCCGAGATATTGCTCCCGAGCATAAGGCGCGCGGCAAGGCGCGGGGTGCGGCTTATCGCGGTGTCCGAGTGCGTCGGCGGCGAGATAGACCTTAATCGCTATGCCGTGGGCGAGGCGGCGCAAGACTGCGGGATAAGCGGCGGGGGCAATATCGGGGTCGCCGAGGCGGTCGCCCGACTGATGACTAATTTTTGAAAGTTTTAAAAAATATCTTGCAAATTCTTTCGGTTTGTAGTAAAATATATAGCAGTGAAATTCTTTTTTAGGGAAGTGACACAAATGCAGGAGGATCTTCTACAGACCATAGAGAGCCGAATGAGCACCTTTTCCAAAAGTCAAAAGCTTATCGCTAATTTTATTCTCCAGAGCTACGAAAAGGCGGCGTATATGACCGCGCTAAAGCTCGGCAACGCCGTCGGGGTAAGCGAGTCGACGGTGGTGCGCTTTGCCGACGAATTAGGCTATGACGGCTATCCGGGACTACAGAAAAATTTGCAGGCGCTGATAAAGAACCGCCTTACCGCGGTCCAGCGCATAAATATAACCAACGACAGGATAGGCGGCGGCAGCGTGCTTAAAAATACGCTGACGCAAGACATAGACCGTATAAAGCATACGCTAGAGGAGATAGACACCGAGCAGTTTGACACGGCGATAGAGAAGATATGCTCGGCGCGCAGGATATATATACTCGGCGTTATGAGCGCGAATATTCTTGCAAGGTTCCTTGACTATAACTTTCAGCTTATCTTTGACAATATACATTTTGTACAGGCGATAAATACCAGCGGTATTTATCAGCAGATAATCAATATGACCGAAAAGGACGTGTTTATCGCGCTGTCTTTTCCGCGCTATTCACAGAGCACCATTAACGCGACCGCATACGCTAAGTCCTGCGGCGCGGATATAGTGGCGATAACCGACAGCGCGGCTTCGCCTCTCGCGGGGTACGCAGATCAATTGCTTATAGCCCGCAGCGATATGGCGGGGTTCGCGGATTCGCTCGTAGCGCCGCTTAGCCTGCTTAACGCTATGATAGTGGCCGTAGGCGCAAAGAAAAAGGACAATATAGAAAACACCTTTGCCAAGCTTGAAAAGCTGTGGGACGAGCACGAGGTATACAAGAAAGATATATGACGACGGTAGTTATAGGCGGCGGTGCGGCAGGGATGACCGCGGCGATATTCGCCGCCGAGGGCAGCGAGGTAATTTGCCTCGAGCGCAACGACCGCCCCGGGGTAAAGCTCGGGATAACCGGCAAGGGGCGCTGCAACCTAACCAACAACAGCGACAACGAGAACATACTGCGTAATATCCCCGTCAACGGACGCTTTTTATATAGCGCGCTGGCGGGGTTTTCGGCATACGACACTATGGAGCTTTTCCAAAGCAGGCTCGGAGTGCCGCTAAAGACCGAGCGCGGCAGGAGGGTATTTCCCGTATCGGACAGGGCGGGGGATATCGTGAGTGCGCTTAAGGCCGAATGCGAAAGGCTCGGCGTAAAATTTATTAAGTGCCGCGCGGATAAGATACACCTAAGCGGCGGCGCGGTCTGCGCGGTAAGCGGCGGCGGGCAAAAATTCGACGCGGACGCGGTGATACTCGCGACAGGCGGGGTATCTTACCCCGCGACAGGCTCTACGGGCGACGGGTACAAAATCGCGGGCGCGCTCGGTCATACGATAGTGCCGCCGAAAGCTATGCTTGTGCCTATGGAAACGATAGAGGACTGCGCGCCGCTGTCGGGCTTGACGCTGAAAAACGTATCGCTGACGCTTAAGGCTAAGAGCGGCAAGACGCTGTATAAGGAGCAGGGGGAAATGCTTTTCACCCATTTTGGGATAAGCGGCCCGCTCGTGCTGTCGGCATCGGGATATATGCGCGAGCAGGGCTGTACCGTCGAGATAGATCTAAAGCCCGCGCTTTCCGACAAAACGCTCGACGCGAGGATATTAAGGGACATAGGCGAGGAAAAGAACCGGCAAATGTCGAATTTGTTAAAAAAGCTTTTGCCGCAGGTAATGATACCCGAGGTATTACGCCGCGCCGAGATAGAGCCCACACTCCCTGCAAACTCGCTGACGCGTACACAGCGGGCGGCATTAGTCGGCGTGCTTAAGGCGTATAAGCTGAGTATTAAGGGGCTGCGCCCCGTCGAGGAGGGGATAATCACCGACGGCGGTATAAGCGTAAAGGAGATAGACCCCAAGACTATGCAGTCAAGGCTAATACGCGGGCTTTATTTTGCGGGAGAAATCATAGACGTGGCGGCTTATACCGGCGGGTACAATCTGCAAATAGCGTTTTCCACAGCGCACAGCGCGGGGACGGCGGTTTGGCGGGAGGACAGATAAGGTCTCTCGCCGAAATTTTTTGTAAAAAAGCTGTAACGTTTACGCACTGTTGCAGTCTAATATATGAAAGGGGGCGATGCTACGGATCTTGAAAAGCTGTACCGAGTGTATTTTATGCGGGTATTCTCTTATATGATGACGCTTGCTAAAGACGCCGATATTGCCGAGGAGCTCACTCAGCAGACATTTTTTAAGGCAATGAGCGGCGGCTATAGGGGAGAGGCGGACGAGCTGACCTATTTATGCGCCATAGCCAAAAACTTATTCTATGACGAAATGCGCCGAAACAAGCGCTTTACGGCAAAAAGCGAGGAGCACTCGGCGGATATCCCCGATAAAGTTTCCGATCCGCAGACCGCCGCCGAGGAAAAGGACGCGGTGCTGCAAATACATCTTGCCGTCCACGCGCTGAGCGAGCCGTATAAGGAGGTATTTTCGCTGAGGGTTTTCGGCGAGCTGTCATTTTCGCAGATAGCGAAGATTTTCGGTAAGACAGAATCGTGGGCGAGGGTCACTTATCATCGCGCAAGACTGAAGATCAAAGAAAGGATACGATATGAAGATAACGTGTGATATAACGCAGGATCTTTTGCCGCTGTATGCCGACGGGGTTTGCAGCTCGGACAGCCGCGAGGCAGTGGAGGCGCACCTTTCATACTGTACAAAGTGCCGCGATATGCTGAAGCTGCTCAAAAACGAGAGCGAAGAAACCGCCCTTGCGCGCGAAACCGACAGCGTCATTATGGATCAGAGGAAAAAGCAAAATCGCCGCGCGTTTACCGTCGGGGCGGTGATATCGGGGATACTGTTGATACCCGTATTAGTCTGCCTGATAGTAAATCTTGCGGTGGCACAGGCACTTGACTGGTTTTTTATCGTGCTCGCGTCGTTAGCTCTTACCGCGTCTGTCACGGCATTGCCGCTGTTTGTGTACAAGCACCGCTTTACGGTGACGGTGTGCGCTTTTACGCTGACGCTTATGCTGCTGCTAATGACTGTATGCATATATGTCGGCGGGGACTGGTTTTTTGTCGCGGCGGCGGGGAGCCTTTTCGGGCTGACGGCGGTATGCCTGCCGATAGTGCTTGCGGATATGCCGCAGATAGGCGCGCTCAAAAGGCATAAGGCGCTTATCTGCTTTGCGGCGGATACCCTGCTGTACGGCGTGCTGATACTGTTTGTCGGGCTGTATATCAACGCCGATAACAGATTTTGGGGGATTGTACTGCCGCTCTCGGCGATATATATACCCGTCGCTTGGGTGATATTTTTGCTGCTGCGCTATTGCCGACTAAACGGCTTAATCAAAGGCGGCATTCTGACCGTGGGGCTGTCGGCGGCGTCATTTTTCTCCAACTTTTTAATAAATCGGCTGATAGTTAAATTCGGCTTTGAAAGCCGACCCGAATATGAGAGCATACAGCCGTTTTATCCGCTGACGTGGAACGAGGCCACCGTTAATCAGAATATACAGTGGCTTATCCTGATTTCGGGGCTGGCGGTCGGTATGGTATTGCTTATAGTCGGTATAACAAGAATGCTTAAAAGAAAATGAAAAATGGCTGCCGAGCAAAACGCTCGGCAGCCATTTTTTTACCTTTATCTTATTTTCTTCTCTTTATCAGTGCCAACGCGCAAATTGCGCCTGCCGCAATGCACACCGCTGACGAAGCGAAGCCGACGCCCGTGTCGGGGTTGCCCGCGCCGTCGTCAGTGTCGGTGTCGCCGCTGTCATTTCCGCCGTCGGAGTCGCCGATAACGTTATCGGTGCTCTCGGTGGTGGTAGCTGCGGGAGCCTCGGTAGTCGGGGGCTCGATAAGCTCGCCCGCCGTGGTCTGTTCGGGAGCGGTAGTCTCCTCGGGGGCGGTAGTCTCCTCGGGGGCGGTGGTCTCCTCGGGAGCAGTGGTCTCCTCGGGCTCTACATATTCGGGCAGATCGGCGGGAGCCGCAAAGCCAAAGCGGTAATATCCCTCTCTGGTATAATATGTGCCCGCGCCCGAATAATTGTTGATATATACGGGCATACCGTCTGTAGACTCTTCAAGGAAGAGGGTGAACATACCCGAGTGTTCTAATTCGACGGTAACGCAGCCGTTTTCGTCGGTGACGTACTCCTCTGCCTCGCCGTTGTCTATACGTATGTGTACTACGCGGTTAGACAGCGTCACGGAATTTTCGGTTATAGTGGCTCCGGGGGTAGTGCCGAGAGTAGCCGCGTCATATACGGGTATGGTGACGCTGTATTCCATAGCCTTATCTATGTTTTCGGGTATCCAGATACGCACGTCGTCTGAAGGGACGCAAAGCGGCTTAGTGCCGTTTTCGGTCTGCTCGAGGATATAGCTTTCTATCAGATAATCCTCGCCGCCGAGCTCGCCTATCTTGTCATTTGCGTCAAAGCCGGACGCTACATAATCGTTAGTGACGAGCAGTATCTTATGCTCGGTATCGTTGCAGTCGAGCTCTGTATAACCCTCGACACTATCATCCCAAACAGACAGCGCTGTCACCTTGTTGCCGCTCTCTGCGGAGGGATCAAAAGCATAATCCATACCGCCTACCTGCATAAAGCTGCCGCTTACTCTTTCTCTTATCAGCAAGCCGCTGTCGTCCTGACCCGTCATGGTAAGACCCACTTCAAGAGCGGCATATATCTCCGCAGGGGAGACCTTAAGCACTACGACGGTATTGCCGTGGTTGAACGCGCTGAGCACGTCGCCTCTTGTTATCTTTCCGTTGGGGAGGGTGGCGGAGATGCCGCCGCCGTTTTCAAATCCTATAACGGGCAGGTCAAGACCCGCATTTTCGGCAAATTCTTCACCGTATCTTACAAAAGCGTCGCAGACAAAGTCGCCGAAGTTTGTCTCAAACGCGCGCGGCTCTGCATAGTCAAAGTACACATATCCGCCCCAGAGCGGGATAATGTTCTCGCACAGCACCTGAGAGTTTATCTCAGCCTGCGCGCCGGCTATCTCGGCGATATATGCTTCTACGCTGTCGAGCCTCGACTTGCCGTCCTCGGTGAGCTGATATGCACCCGCTGCATCAGCGTCGAGAAGCTCCGCCGTGGCGGTAACGCCGTCGTCGTTAAAGGTAAGCTCTACCTTTCCGAGCTTAGTAAATCTCGTGCCCGTCTGGACGATAGCTACCGAATTGCCGTCACGCTCATATGAGGTCTGCTCTTCGGTGTGGCTGTGTCCGTCGATAAACGCCGAGACCTTAGCGAGCTCTTCATCGCTAAGCCCCGCGAGCAGCTGCTCTGAGGTGCATTTTACCGCAGAGGCATTGTTGCCGAGGTGTCCTACAATTACGATAGTGTCCACATCCGCGGATATATCGGCAATTTCTTCTTTAACAGAGGCTATCTCGTCGGCAAAGGTCACGCCCTCAAGCTTTGAGGGGTTGGTGGAGGTCGCGGTGCTTACGGTGGTAACGCCGATAAAGCCTATCTTGTGACCGCCCTCTTCTATTATCGTGCTGCTGTCGAGGAGCGGCTCGCCGTCCTTAAGCACATTAGCGGAGATAATGGGAAAATCCGCCGTCTCAGCGTTAGCAAGCAGCTGATCGAGACCGTAGTCAAATTCGTGGTTGCCCGCCGCCATAACGTCATAGCCCGCGGCGTTCATGACCTTGATAACGTCCTCGCCGAGCGACGGTGTGGCAAATGCAGCGCCCTGCGTTGCGTCGCCCGCGTCGATAAGCAGCGAATTAGGCGTAGACTCGGCGATAGCGGACGCGAGCGCCATACCGATAACGCCGTCGCCCGACTGCACCACGCCGTGTACGTCGTTGGTGGTAAACAGCGTCACGGTGTCGGCATCGTCCTGCGCGAATACCATAGTCGGCAGTGACGATACGGCTACAGCCGCCGCTAAAATGCCGACAAGACATTTTTTAAAAATCATTTTAGTCCATCCTTTCTTATATCTGTATCCTATTATGGATATTACGGTTTTATTTTAGCACAAAGCGGTTTTAATGTCAATCCCGACGGGTGACAATTCGCGCCGATTTAGGCGGAATTCGCGCCAACAAAAAAATACTTGATTTTTTCCGCAAGATATGGTACAATATCTATATTACCATTTGGTTTAAAGCAGACCCGTGATTATGGGTGTAAGCCCTGTGCAAGGAAATTCTGTGAACCATGTCAGGCGGGGAACCGAGCAGCATTAAGCAGTTACGACCTGTGCCGCAGCAAGCTTACACTCATAATGACGGGTCTGTCATTAAAGAGAGGGAGGATAGCGTGTATTTAGCCTTATATCGTAAATATCGCCCTGCGACATTTGACGACGTAATATCGCAGGAGCATATTACCACCACACTGAAAAATCAGATAAAGAGCGGCAAGACGGCACACGCTTATCTTTTTACCGGCTCGCGCGGAACCGGCAAGACCACCTGCGCTAAGCTTATGGCTAAGGCGGTAAACTGCCTATCCCCCGTAGACGGCAACCCCTGCGGGCAGTGCGAGGCGTGCCGCGCGATAGCCGAGGGCTGCCCCGATATCGTCGAAATGGACGCCGCGTCTAATAACGGCGTGGAGAATGTCCGCGCGTTGCGCGACGAGGTCATATACGCCCCCGTCACCTGCAAATACCGCGTGTATATTATAGACGAGGTGCATATGATGTCGGTATCGGCATTTAACGCACTGCTTAAGACGATAGAAGAGCCGCCGCCCCACGTTATATTTATACTTGCTACCACCGAGCTGCACAAGGTGCCCGCGACGATACTATCACGCTGTCAGCAGTTCACCTTCGGCAGGATCGCGGTAAAGGACAGCGCTAAGCGGCTCTGCGAGGTCGCCGAGAAAGAGAATGTAAAATTATCCTTTGCCGCCGCCGAGCTTATATCAAGGCTGTCGGACGGCGGAATGAGAGACGCGCTGTCATTGCTCGACCGCTGCGCCTCAGCGACCGACGATATATCCGAGCAGACGGTAAGAGACGCAGTCGGCTTAGCGTCCGGCGAGCACCTTTTTACCCTCGCCGACTGTATTAAAAGGCAGGACGCGCCCACCGCGCTAAAGCTGCTGAGCGACCTGCACAACGAGTCAAAGGACCCGATACTGCTGCTCGATGAGCTCAGCGGACACTTTAGAAATCTTATGCTGCTCGGCAGTATGAATATGGACTTTACGCTGATACCGCCCGCGAGCGGGGATACGGCCGAGCTAAAGCGGCAGGCGGCGGAATTTTCCGTATCCGAATGCATACGCTGTATAGATATATTGCAGGACTTTACCTCTCGCGGGGCGAAAATGCCTCGGCGCGAAACGGCGGCGCAGATGTGCCTAATAAGGCTGTGTACGCCGGATATGGACAGCGACACGACCTCCCTGTCGATACGGCTCGAGCGCTTAGAGAAAAAGCTAGACGGCTTATCTCGTTCTTATGCGGACAAGCCGAGTATTGCCCCCGCGCCGACCGTTACACCGACGCCAAAACCCGCGCCTGCTCCCGAAAAGCCCGCGCAGAGTACCGCTCCCGCACCAAAGCCGGAGCCTGTACCCGAGGACCCCGCGCCGCGCTCTGACGGCAAGCCCGACTGGTTATTTAATGTCGAGGAGGAAGAGCCCCTGCCATTTGAGCCTAATGTGCCCATGGGCGGGGAAGAACCCTTACCGTTCGAGCCTAATGTGCCCACAGGTGGGGAAGAACCCTTACCGTTTGAGCCTAATGTGCCTGCGGGCGGGGAAGAACTCCCGACAGGCGGAGAAGAATACCCGATACCCGAGCCCGACGACCCGATAATGCAGCTCAACGACCTTGACCCTAGCGGGCAATGGGCGCAGATATACGAGCTTTTGCCCGACTTTTTAAAGGCGCTGTTAAAGGATGTAAAGGTGCAGCTTACCGAGCGGGAAATAATATTCAGCGGATATTCGCCGTTTTTACGGGAGTTTCTCTCAAAGGGCGATTCGGCAATGCGGCTTATTTCGGCGGCAAAGCAGATAACCTCGCGGCAGCTGACGCTTAAATTTGCCGAGGATGATAAAGACGACGACGAGATACGCGACCGTGCGGGAGCTTTTCTTAAAAAAGCCGAGAGCATGGGCGTTATAATAAAAACCAAAAAGAATTGACGATACGAAAGGAAAAAGCTATGAAAGCAAGATTACCCAAGGAATATCAGAACAAAGGCGCAGGCAATATGAACAATATGATAAAGCAGGCGCAGAAGATGCAGGAGGATATCGAGCGCGTTCAGGCGGAGCTTGACCAGCGCGAGTTTACCGCGTCGGCGGCAGGCGGAATGATCGAGGTCGTTATGACCGGCGACAAAAAGCTGCAATCCGTAAAGCTCAATCCCGACTGCGTGGATAAGGATAATATCGAGGATCTTCAGGATATAATCATCGCGGGCGTAAACGCCGTTATCGGGCAGATAGAAGAAGTAAGCGCCAGCGAGATGGAAAAGGTAACGGGTTCGGTCAACATACCCGGACTTATCTGATGAGCGAATTTGATCCCGAGCCGCTCATTCTTGCGGCAGAGCAGTTCGCGCGGCTGCCCGGAATAGGCTTAAAGACCGCGCAGAGGCTTGCGTACCATATACTAAATCAGCCCGAGGAGCAGGTGGAGGCTTTTGCCGAGGGGATACTTAACGCGCGCCGCTCGGTAAAGACATGCAGCGTCTGCCAAAACTTCTGCGGGGGAGAGGTATGCCCTATCTGCGACGACGACAGCCGCGACAAAAGGACGATATGCGTGGTCGAGGCTCCTAAGGACGTCACCGCCTTTGAGCGGTCGGGCGGCTTTAACGGGGTGTACCATGTGCTGCACGGACTGCTTTCCCCGATAAACGGGATAGGCCCTCAGCAGCTTAAGATAAAAGAGCTTATGGGCAGGCTCACCGACTGCGACGAGGTCATTATGGCGACCGACCCGACGGTCGAGGGCGAGGCTACGGCGGTGTATCTCAGCCGTATGATAAAGCCTATGGGCATAAAGGTCACGCGGCTCGCCTACGGGCTGCCCGCGGGCGCGGCGATAGAATATGCCGACGATGTGACGCTCCAGCGTGCGCTCGAGAACCGCAGCGAGCTGTAAGCTTCCTTACGAAAGGGACATAGATATGACAGACGAGCAAAAAAAGCTATTAAGACAAAAGACTATGGAGATAACCAACCCCGCGCTCGTCGCGGCGATAAACGGGATAAAAAGCTCTCCTACGCCCCCGCCTCAGGCGCAGGCGGATTATATAAACGCACTGTTAAGAGCAAGGCTGATAGTACCCGTGGCTCTTTCCGACGGCGAGGAAGAAAACAAATTACAGGTAAAATTCAGCCACCTTACCAATAAGCAGGGCAAAAAGTATTTTATGGCGTTCACCGATATAGAGGAGCTCAAAAAGAGCCGCTCCGATATCAATAAAATGGACTTTTTGGGGCTCGGGTACAACGACTTTGCGAGAATGCTCTCCGACCCTAAATGCCAGATGGAGGGCTTTGCTATAAATCCGTTTTCGGATAACGTGATAGTAGGTCCTCAGCAGGCCTTGGCGATAAAGAATATCATCACCGCCCAGCGCATCAAAAACGGCGAGATAGCCGTTATCCGCGAGCTGACGGATATACCCGACGAGGTGAGAGCGCCGCTCGAAAGCTATTTTGACAAGCGCGGCGACGTCAAAAAGGCATACCTCCTCGCTATGAGCAAGGGCGAGCAGCAAAACCGCCTGATAGTCGCCGACCTCGACGAGGGCAAGGATTTTGAGGAATTTAAGACCGAGCTTTTCGACAAATTTTTAAACGATATGAACGACGAAAAAGCCCCCTTTGTCGTTATGTCTTTCGCCGACCCCACAGGAAAGCAGTCCACGAGGGAAAAAGTGCCGTTTTACGTGAGGGTGTAGTAAGAATATATAAGATAAACCGACCGGCTTGCAGTATGATTACGGTAAGTCGGTCGATATTTTATAATTATGGTATTTAAATTACTTCCTAAACACAAACAAATACTCATGAGCAATCAGCAAAAAGTTATACTTTACGCTGTTTGTTTTCCAGTACCCCGTTGCCTTGCAATTATGCTGCTCCTTAATAATTATCTCTTTCAGCTTGAATCCCGCGCTCTCGAAAATTTTCATTACCTCAAAGCTTAGTGGCACCATACAGCCCTTTTGCCGTGTGTCGCCCATCAAAATTGCGCAGAACTTGTCCTTCTTTAAAACGCGGTAGCACTCTTCGGCAACCGGCTTCATCTGTACTAAAAAATCCTTTAATTTCAGCCGTGACAGATCCTCCGGAATATTGTCACTGTATCGAATTATGTCCGCATAGGGCGGGTGAGTACAGATTAAATCGATCGATTCGTCACTCTGAAAATACAGATCGCGAGCGTCGCCTTTATAAAGATAGACCTTTCCATGCGCGAGAGGATAGTCGAAATCAATCTTTTCACGGCATCTCGCAAGCGCATCGTCGTTACAGTCCACACCGATAATGTCACGGTTTAAAAGCTTTGCCTCTACGAGGGTGGTGCCCCCACCGGCAAACTGGTCGAGGACGGTGTCGCCCTCTTTTGAATAGCGCAGAATTATGTTTCTCGGTATGTATGGTGACCAGTTCCCGCGCCATTTTGCGTCATGAGTAGCCCAGTCCCCGCGCTTCGGGAACGACCAGTGGGTAGTCATTTCAAGTTCAAAATCCTCGGGCTGCCATTTTTTTATTTTTTTGCTTGACATTATCTGAAAACCTCGCTCATTATTCCATTTTCCAGATCCCTTATATTATAAATGTGCTCCATAACATCAAATGTTTCTTCAAGATTATTACGTGCGCTTGCCCAGCCTTTACCGTCGGTAAACCATACGAATGTAAATCCGTCTATAGTGTCGGCTTCTAAAGCTAACGTTTTGTAGCTGCGGGCGGTTTCGTTTAGTTTGCTGCCGCCGCTGCCGTAGAAATTTGTTTCGATGGCGTAAATCATATCATCGGTTTTTATAACAAAATCAAAGCGTTTTTCTGCCTTGCCTTGATTTGATATAGCAGATAAATCAATACCCCATTTGTCTGTAATTTGATGAATATACATCTCTTTGAAATAGGTTTCGTCTTTAATAAAACCGGATTTTTCTATAAAACTTTCAACCAAGTTTTCCATCAGATGACCGCCGCGATTTTTGCGCCCGTTTGAATCAAGACCGGTTTCTACTCCCGTAGCGTAGTCAACAAGATTGTTGATTATATGATTTGCCATTAAATCAAACAGTCCGGTTTTGTGCATAAAAGTTTTATACTGTTCCACAGAAATATTCGGTTTGTTAAACGAATAAGTAAATGCGCCGTCACCGTCAATAGCATATATCTCGGCTGCTCTTACCGCCAATAACAGCGGAATGCATTTCAGTGCTTCCGGATACTTTTTAATTAACTTTTCAAAGTCGCTCTCAATGCTTTTAGAACCCACAAGAGAATTTAAAATATTAAGCTCAATTTTTATTTTATCTATATTACGATGAACTTTCTCAAAATCAACATAATATTCATAATCGGCTATACTGTCACGAAATCCCGATAACCATAAGTTGAAATCTCTAGTCATGAATAACTCCTTCTGTTAATTAGGTACAATAGAAGGCAATATAAAGGCTTGCTCTATTAAATCTTGACGGTATAATTCCATCATAAAACCAATTGGATATTTTGCAGAAAAATCTTCTTTTTCACAATAGAAAGACACCTCGCTACCGATAATTTTGATTTCATAATCAGGCAAATAATGTTCCAACTCAGACAACATCAATTCTAAATCCAACTTAGGATTAATTTTCTTGGCTATTGTAATCGCAACATTTACCGGACTGTCACCTTGTAAATAACCCGTTGTTAAAGTTATTTCATCTAATTCCGTTTCATCGAGCTTTACTGGCAAAAGATATTCTTCATCTTGCTTAAATTTCCTTGCAGTAATATATTCAAGTTCATGTTTTGTCCAACGTTTTTTCTTATATGATTTTGATACAAAAACAACTGCAAAGCGAGCTCTATTTTGGTAAATATCTGCTAAATACTTATACAAATTTTTCCCAAATAAAACATCTTTTTCGTAATTATCATAAAACACATTAATGCTTAATGAGCGTAAAATCTCCGCACAATCTTCAACAAACGCTCGGTCTTCTCCTGCAAACGATAGCGCAACATCATACTCGAAAATCATTTTTCCTCCTTAAAAATTGCTAATCAGTAATTCGCTTAGTTTCCCTCTTAATTCACTGTTACAGTTAATCATTCTTGTTGCCTGCACTCTTTTGATATGATGATCCTTATAAAGTTCATCAAAAAAATTATCATCAGTAGATGAATTTTTCGGGTCGGAATTGCTTACAACAATTTTCGCGCCTTTTTTATTCATCGCTTCCACAAATCTTGCAAGCTCAATTTGCCTTTCATCATCAAACAGATTTTCTGTATAAGCGGTAAAACTTGCCGTTCCTGTAAGTGGGCGATACGGCGGATCGAAATACACAAAAGTATTCTTATCAATAAAGCTTTCCGATTTACTGTAATCTCCGCAGACTATTTCCACGTTTTTTAGTCTGTCCGATACGGCGCGAAGATTGTTTTCATCGCATATGAGAGGATTTTTATATGCTCCCATAGGCACGTTGAAAAGACCTTTTCTATTCACTCGGTAAAGCCCGTTAAAACAGGTTTTATTTAGGAAAATCATAAGCGCGGCTTTTTCTGCATTTTCCGCCGTATCACCGTTTATTTTCAACTCATTAAACCGATCTCTTTTTGACATATAATAGATTTTTCTCTCATCTGTTTCAAGCGGAATATATTCGTTTTGATACCTATACAGCAGATTTATAATTTCATCTGCATTGTCACGAATCTTAATATAAGCATTGATAAGTTCAGCGTTAATATCACTTATATATACTTCATCCAAATCATACTTGTCCAAAATATCAAATAAAACCGCCCCTCCGCCAACAAACGGTTCAGCGTATTTTTTAATCTTGCCGTCTCCAAACGGATAATACTGCTCTATTTCTCTTATCAACTGACCTTTGCCGCCCGCCCATTTTACAAATGGGCCTGCGTTTTTTTCCGCTTTTTCAATACGGTTTGAACGTTCGTCAATAGGCTTTGCGGCGTCGGCGGGTATAACCCAGCTGTTCCCGACAATGGCTGCACCCGGAATGCGGTTTTCCGCGCACAAAACCGCAACTCTCCGCTGTGAAATGCCCCATTTTTTTGCAGCCTCGCGAGCAGAAATTATGTTCATGGCATAACCCCCAAAAAATCTCTTGTAATTATTATATTCCAAATCGCGAATAAATGCAATACCAAAAGGCAAAATTTTTGACTTGTATCAATAATACCACCACCCCCGCGGTATACGCGGGGGTGGTGGTATTTGCAAAATAGTTAATTTAGATGAACTCAAATATCAAGTGACTTTAGATATTCCCTAAAGTCGTCGCCTATCTCCGGGTGCTTTAGCGCGGTCTCTACGCAGGCTTTCATTATGCCGAGCTTGTTGCCCATATCATAACGCGTGCCGGTAAAGTCTACGCCTATCATGCCCTCGGTGACGGCGAGCTGCTTCATAGCGTCGGTGAGCTGATATTCTCCGCCCGCGCCGGTAGGCAGGGTCTCGAGTATATCAAATACCTTAGCGGGAAGCACGCAGCGTCCGAGAATGGCAAAATTAGAAATCACCTGCTCGGGCTTGGGCTTTTCTATCATATCGGAGATATAGTAGATATTGCTCTCGGCGGGCTTTACGTCAAGGGTGCAGTATTTGAGCACAAGCTCAAACGGCACCTCTTTCATAGAGACTACAGCCTTGCCGTACTTTTCATAAGCGCGGCAGCACTGAGCGGTGCAGGGGTCGTCGCCGATAATTACATCGTCGCCGTACACGACTACAAACGGATCGTCTCCGACAAAGCTCTTAGCGTACATCACGGCGCCGCCTGTGCCGTTTTGCTCCTGCTGGCGCACATACTGTATGCCCTTGCCCATATCGGCAATATCCGTCACGACCTTGTAAAATTCGGTCTTGTTGCTCTTAAGCAATTGCGCCTCAAGGTCGGGCTTGCGGTCAAAGTGATCTTCTATTTCGTGCTTTCCTCTTGATACTACTATGAGTATGTCGGTTATGCCCGAATTAACCACTTCTTCAACAATGTATTGTATAGCGGGCTTGTCCACTATGTTCAGCATTTCCTTAGGGATAGCCTTGCTGGCGGGCAGTACTCTCGTGCCGTAGCCTGCGGCGAGAATGACCGCCTTTTTAACCTTTTGCATGACAAAAACCTGCCTTTGTTTTTATTAGAACAGTGCCTCTTTTATCTTGAGCAACTTGGTCAAAGCTCCCACGGCGTAAAAGTCGCCGGACAGTATCTTTGCCTTATAGTCGTACTTGCCGTTGATTATAGCCAGAGCGTCGTCTATCGGCAGGTCGATATGTACATCGGGTCCGATATAGCCGTAGGGCTGTACGTCAACGGTGCCGTCCTCTACAAGTATGTAGAGATAATCCTCATATTCGCCGTATACCTTAACGGAAACTGCTATCTTCTCGTTTATCTTGGAAACGTCCTTCTTAGCTATCTTCTTTCTGATAAGCTCGGTTATCTCGTTGATGTCGGGAGCGGCCTTAGGCTCTGCTTTCTTAGCTGCGGGCTTCTTAGCGGCAGTCTTCTTGGCAGCGGCGGGCTTTTTAGCGGCAGCAGGCTTCTTCTCTGCGGTCTTTTTCTCGGCGGGCTTAGCCTCTACAGCCTTAGCCTCAGCGGGCTTAGCTTCAACGGGCTTAGTTTCAGCCGCAGGTTTTTTAGCGGTCTTTACCTCTTCGGTAGGAGTAGTTTTCTTTGCAGCCATTGTAATATTTCCTTTCTCTTAGGTCACATTCGGAAAATTTACGGGTAGCTCCCGTATCTGTACTCTAATATAATATCACATTTCTTTTGAAAAAACAATAGTGTAAAGCGATAATTCGCTTTTCTACACAAAAATACGTTTGATTTTTCGGCGGTTGATATGAAAATTGTAGAAAAAGTTACGACAAACAGTGTAAAACTCAGTCGGCCTTTGTCGAATACTTCCCGCTGATATACGAGATTATTCCCCCGACAATAAACGCCCCCGCACCGATAAGCGTTTGGATATTAAAGCCGACTCCGTCGGGGAATATCGCGAAGAACGACCCCGCGACAAGCCCGAGTATCCCGCTGTAGACCATAAGCGAGTATTTTTTCAGCAGCAGGGATATTATTTTCGCGCCGAATATGATACCTATTATAACGCCTATCGCGGTGGGTATCAGTATCATGATATCAAGGCTCTTTATCGCGCCTATCACGGTAGAATATATGCCGAGCAGCACCATAACGAACGAGCCCGACACCCCGGGGATTATCATAGCCACCGCCGCGAGCGTCACCCCGCCGAGCAATGTCAAAAACAGCATAACATTCATCTGATAGGTAAAGGACAATTTCAGCGCGTCGGCGTTTATCGTAGCGTCGGTGATTATACCGACGGTCTTTTTCTCTCCCGGGGCTATGCTCTCGCCCTCTATGCCGGTGAGAACGCTTACGCCGTTAGAGGAGCTCTTTACCGTGCAGTTTACGGCGTTTTGCTCGGAAAGGTCGGCGGGGACGGTAAGCCTCCAGTCGGGCTTTATCGCGTAATTGCCGTTATTTTCTATAGTGACGGTGTACCCGCCGTTCGTATTAGAAAGCTCTACCGCATAATTATCTCCCGAGGTCTTGTCGAGCACCGCCATACCTATCACGAGAGCAAGCGCGGGGATAAACGCGATAAGGCACATCGGGCGGAATTTTTCTTCCTTAGTTGCGGTCTTTATTATAAGGGGGATGCTCCCCGCGATAAGCCCCATAAAGAACATATTTACGCCGACGCTGAAATTTTCAAACAGCCAGCTTATCACAAACGAGAAGCCGAGTATGCCCGCCGCCGCGCCGATACCGAAAAACAGCAAAAACACTATATTTTTCTTTATCGCCGACAGCTTAAAGGACAGCACCTCGATAAGCTTGTCGTATATCCCGAACACCACCATCATAGTGCCGCCGCTGACGCCGGGGATCACGTTCGCTATCCCGAAAACGGCGCCGTAAATTAAATTGAGCAGATGTTCCACATTTACGCCCCTTTATCAAAAATATTTTCTCAGCTCGTACCAGCCGCTGCACGCAAGGCCTATCACCAGCGCCGCGATTATCGCCCCCGCCCCCGGAGGGTCAAAGCCGAGCGCCGCGCCGCATACGGGTATGCAGGGGAGGATTATCATAAGCACGGTCGCCATAACGCATGCGAGAGCCTTAGTCCCGCTTAGCGCCCCCGAATTTATCAGGGCGAAGATACCGGTGTGCTTAGCCGCGTTGAACAGGGTGAAAAAGCTCAGCGCGCTGCTTATAAGTATCAGCACCGCCGCCGAGGTCTGCCCCGCGGTCATTATACCCGAGCAGATAAACATAAACACCGCCGCCGCCGCGCCTATCACAAAGCCGCTCAGCGCCCCCGACATATAAAACGACTTTCCGACGGTGTTGCGGCTGAGAAAGTTAGACGGTTTCATCACATATTTCATATCGGCGGTGTCGTCTATGTAGCATATCGAGAGCACGGGCAGCACCGCCGCCCCGATAAGCCCTATAAACATAGGCGTTATAATGCCCGCGCCGAGTATTATATCCGCTAAAGCGAGGGTCATAAGCGCCGCCGCCGAAGCAAGCAGCAGCTTTAGCAGCTTTTTGATATTGCGGTGAAGCTGACGCGCCTCTTTAAACACCTCTACTATCCCGCCAAAGCTGTCGTTGCTCATAATAAGCCCGCATGCCTCGTACAGGCTGCCCGTCGTGCTGTCGAGCGACGTTATGCCTAAGTCGCTGCGTATCACGGTATCGTATTGCGAGTCGTCAAAGCCAATGCAGGCGGTGATCTCTCCCGCCTTTTTGAGCCCCTCTATTATGGCGGGCTTTTGCGTTAAAGTGATATTTCCGAATATCTCCGCGCGCGAAAAGTCGAGGGTCTCGCCTTTAAGCTCCGCTATTCTCAGCATATCTCCCGTTATCATACCCTCGGTCGAGAGGCCGAGCTTTTTGCCCATGGCGACAGCCGTCTCGGAACTGTCGGAGGACACCAGCACGGGCTTTACCCCCGCGCGTCGGCAGCCCTGCACCGCGAGCGGTATTATATCGCGGGTAGCGCTCATATATGCGGTAAGTCCCATAAAGGTATAATTTACGGCGTATAGGCTTTTGGGCAGGTCGTCGCCCTCGTGATATATCGCGTACGCGCTTGCCCAGACCTCAAGCCCGCGCTTTGACAGTACGGCGGCGCGCTGCTGCACCTTATAAAATTCGTCGGACGGCATACGGCACAGCCCCGTTATCTTCTCCACCGAGCCCTGCACGCACAGCAGATATTTATCATCTATGCGGTATATATTGCCGCCTATTTTGTCATTTTCGTTATATGGAAATTCCGCGACGGGTCCGTTCTCACGCAGAGCCTTTATATCCGTACCGGTAAGCTCGGCGCTGAGCAAAAACGCCTGCTCGGTCGGAAGCGCCCCAGGCTTAGCACAGGCGAGCGCCGTGACGGTGGTCATAAGCTTGTCGTTCTTGCTGTATATCCCCGCGACCTCGAGCAAATTCGGGGAGACCACGGCGGATTTGTCTATCACCAGCGCGGTGAGGCCGTTGAGCTTCTCCATATCCTTTAGGCTCTTTACGGCCGCGCCCTTAGCGTCTATGCGCTTTAGCCCGTATACGCAGTACAGCCTGATATAAAGCGCCGCCGACGCGGGGACAAAGCACATAATATGCCCTACCGCCGATAGCAGCATCTCTATAGTACCCGCCCCGCCGAATATGCTGATAAACAGCTCCGCCGCGGCGGCAAGCACTCCCGCCAATAGCATAGGCAGGATAAAGCGGTCGGCCGCCCTCTCGTACTCGGTGAGATTAGGGTCGCGGTGCTTTGCTATGCCCTCTATGCGCACCCGCGCGGTGTCCTCGCCCGTCGCAAATATGCGGCAGACGGCCCCGCCCGATATCAGCCTGCTGTCCGCGTACAGACAGCTCGCTTTAAGTGCCTTGCCGTTGGGGTCGGCCCCGGGGTGCTTATCCGATACCATGCTCTCGCCCGACACCTTGCTCTCGTCTATGACAAGCCCGTCACATTCAAGTATATGCGCGTCGGCGGGCACGATTTCCCCCGCCTGCAAAATAATTATATCGTCGGGGACGAGCCCCCGCGCCGCGACCAGCTCAAGCTTTTCTTCTCTGATAACGCGGTACTTCATCTCCGACGCGAGCATTCTCCCGTAAAGCCTGCGGTTGCAGTATCGGCAGATAGGTATCCTTACCGCCGCGAGCAGTACCGCCAGCACTAGGCAGGCTATCCCCGACGGCGTGCCCCAATACAGCCCCGACGCTATTATGAGCAATAAAAACGCGGGGTCGAGCAGGGTCTGCTTTACGCCTAAGCGTTTTGTACGCGTATCGGAGAAAAGGTTCTCGCCGTACATCGACAGCTTTTTCTCCGCGCTCTCGGCGGTGAGCCCCTTATAATCCCCTTTAAAATTTAAAAATTCCGCCATATTTTCTCTTTCCTGCATTATATAAATTTTTCCCTATTATATATTATCGCATAAAATGAAATAAAAATCAAGTCCCCGTTTAGAAAGGGACTTGATAATGTGCAATTATTTCCCCACGCAAAAGCGCTTGAACACTCCGTCGATTATCTCCTCTCCCGCCTCTTTACCGTCAAGCTCATACAGACAGGAGAGCGCCTCCTCTAGCTCTACGCCCACCGCGTCCACGGTAAACCCGCCGCATATCGCGTCATACGCCGCGTCTATGTGCTTTTTTGCCCTTAGGGCGCAGTCGCGCTGACGGTCGTTGGCGATAAAGCCCTCGCCAGGGTTTAGCCGTTTTAACCCGCACAGGCGTACTATCTCGGATAAAAGCCGCTGCTCGCCCTCGCCGCTTTTCGCGGATATAATTACGGGCTCGCCGAGCGTCTTTACCGCGCTTATCACGTCTTCTCTTGTAGCAAGGTCGGATTTGTTTATTATCGGCAGGACGTTCTTGCCGCACAGGCGCTCTATAAGGCTGTTGTCGTCGTCGGACAATTCGCGCGAGCCGTCAAAGACCGCGAGTATTATCCTCGAATTGTCGAGCCGCCTCAGCATACGCTCTATGCCAATTTGCTCCGCCTTGTCCCCCGCGTCTCTCAGCCCCGCGCAGTCGGCAAGGTTAAGGCGTATGTCCCCGACGTTTACCGTCTGCTCGACTATATCGCGGGTGGTACCCTCTAAATCGGTGACTATGCTTACGTCCTCGCCCGATAATAGGTTCATCAGCGTGGACTTTCCCGCGTTGGTCCTGCCGACTATCGCGGCGGATATGCCGTCCCTTAGCGCCTTTCCGCCCTCAAAGCTTATAAGCAGCGCGTCTATCTCGCCCTTTATATCGCTTAGCTCCTTTTCGCGGTCAGAGAGCACTATCTCGTCCTCCTGCTCCGCCTCGTCGGGATAGTCTATCCACGCGGTTATTTCTTCGGCGGCGGAGCGTATGCGCGAGCACAGTGCCTCTATGCGGCGGGAGAGCGCCCCGTCGTGCTGAGCCTTTGCCGCAGCGATATAGCCGTCGCTCTCGGCGTTTATCATATCTATGACGGCCTCCGCCTCGGTGAGAGACATTTTCCCGTTAAGTAAAGCGCGCTTAGTAAATTCTCCTGCGGCGGCATACCGCGCCCCCGCCTCTATGCACGCGAGCAGTACCCGCCGCGTGACCAATATTCCGCCGTGGCAGGTTATCTCCGCGACGTTTTCTCCCGTGTAGCTGTGCGGCGCGAGAAAAACCGTCAGTATCCCGTCGTCGAGCTTTTCCCCTTTACGGTACACCTGCCCGTATGCGGCGGTATAGCCCGCCATTTCGTCTATGTCCGTGACGGGGTATATAGGCTTAAATACCGCCTTTGCGACATTTATCGCGTCCTCGCCCGATATTCGTATCATCGACACACCGCCCTGCGCTGTGGGGGTGGAGATCGCGGCTATACAGTCCATTTTACGCCCTTTCTATTTCTTCTTGAAAAATTTGCCGAAAAAGCCGCCTTTTTTAGGCTCGTCCTTTTCTTCTTCGCTTGGCGGCTGATCTTCTTCGTTCTCGCTGTCCTCATACTCCTCGTCCTCGTAGTACTCTTCTTCCTCCGATGAGCTGAGCGCTGTCTCGATAAAGCTCTTTTTGAGCAGCTCCTCGCCGCTCTCGTTCAGCACATACGTCCACAGCGCCGACGGGGAGTTTATCTTAAACTCGGCTATATCGTCTAAGGCGTTAAGCCTCTCGAGCTGTTCGCCCATATTATCTATTATTTGCTCCTCCATACCCGAGAAAAATTCCTCGCAGACGATATTGTACTCGTCGGCGGGATTTTTACCGCCTATTCTCGTAAGGTGTATCCCGTCGCGCAGGTATGAGGTATAGTCGAGGTAGTCGCTCCAGTACTCGTTTATCACCGATAGGATAAGGCGGCGCTGCAGTTCGCATACGGCGGTCTCGCCGAATTTGCCGACAGCCTCATTATATTGCTCGGAGAAATTTTCCTGCCATATCCTTACCTCGGTCTGACCTGTCAAAAACGCCTTTCTGCGTGAGAATACCGCGTCGCGGTGCTTTTCGCCTATCATGGTAAATTTCAGCAGTCTGCGCCTTAATTCGAGGGTATCGCCCTGCGCTATGCGCTGTATGCGCTCTGCCTCTCTTATCACCACGCGGTCGGTTATAGCCTCGCCCGTCTCGGTGTTGGGATAGTGCCGCCTCGGTATCAGCTTTTTAATGCCGTATTTTTGCATAATATCGTCCTCGAGCGACACGAAAAACCTGCTCTCGCCGGGGTCGCCCTGACGACCCGACCGCCCCGAGAGCTGCTTATCGCCGCGCAGGTTCTCACTTAGATACGTGCCTATTATTAGCAGGCCGCCCGCGTCCTGCACCTTATCGCGCTCGGACTCGTCCGCGCCGCCGAGCTTTATATCAACGCCTCTGCCCGACATATTGGCCGAGACGGTCACGGCGTACGGCTTGCCCGCGTCCTTGATGATATCCGCCTCGAGCTCGTCGTTTTTTGCCGTAAGCAAAGCCGCGTCTATGCCCTCGGCCTTTAGCCGCTCGTATAGCTCTTCTCCCGCGTCTATGCCAGACACACCGATAAGTATCGGCTGTCCCTTTTCGTGAGCGGACTTTATGCACCTGATGACCGCGTCCTTTTTCGCCGCCTTAGTGAGATACACCTCGGCGGGGTGGTCTGTCCTTTTACACGGAAAATGGGTATCTATCACGCTTATCTTAAGGTCGTACAGCTGGTAAAACTCGTCCTCGGAGGACTTTGCGGTGCCCGTCATACCGGAAAGGTGAGAATACTGCCGCACGAAAAATTGTATCGGCACTACCCCCATAATTACGCCCCTGCTGGTGCTCTGTATGCCCTCTTTTATCTCCACGGCCGCCTGCAATGACCCGGGATAGCGGCGATTGGGCGCGGCGCGCCCGGTAAACTCGTCGATTATCTTTATCCCGCCGTCCTTTACGATATAGTCCTCGTCTATTTTAAGCAAAAACGCCGCGCGCAGGCAGTCGGTTATCTTAGTGAGCAGGGCGTTATTTTCCTCGTCGTACAGCCCCCCGCCGTTTAAGAATATCCGCTCGCACTCGTCCTCGCCCTTTGGCGTTAGGTATATTGTTTCGAGCTCGTCGTTTATCTCGTATAAAGTATCGTCAAACGCGCTTACTTTCTGGTATATCTCCTTAAGGTCCGCGTCGGGGACGACCGAGGTCTCTCCCGCGATGACCAGCGGCACCCGCCCCTCGTCTATAAGTATGCTGTCCGCCTCGTCGACTATGGCGGTGTCAAAGCCGCAGTGTACGCAGTCCTCCTCTTTTTCCGCGACAAAATCCCGCAGAAAGTCAAAGCCGCACTCCCTCGCCGTGACGTACACGACCTTAGCCGAGTACGCCGCCCTCTTCTCGTCGGCGCTCATACCTTGTCTTACGCAGGCGGCACAGATCCCGCACATATCGTATATCGGCTTCATCCAGCCATAGTCGCGCCGCGCGAGATAGTCATTAAAGGTGAGGATATGCACCCTGTGCCCCTTGCTCGCCATATAGCACGCCGCGAGCACCGCCGAGAGAGTTTTGCCCTCGCCGGTAGCCATCTCGACTATTTTGCCGTCTACAAGCTCCGCAGCGGCGGCTATCTGCTCGTCGTAGGGGACTATATCAAGCGTTTGCTTTGCGGCTGTGCCGCACGCGGCGAACACCTTTGCCATATCGCCGCTTTCCATAAGGGCGCTTATCTCGCCGCCCTCGTTCGCTCTTACATCGGCACAGAGCGATAAAAACCGTGAATTTACCATTTCCCTTATCCTTTGCAAAAATTTAATATATAGATATTTTAGCATATTAATCGGCAAAAATCAACAGCTGCGGAATATCGGCATTTTTATTGACATTTTCGACGGGTTATTGTATAATTTTTATAAGGAATATCGCTTTAAAAAATACTGTCGGCGGCAAGCGCCGCCGCACGGAAAGGATAGCTTTATGTCAAAGTTGATGTTAGGAAATCAGGCGGTCGCGCGCGGGCTGTACGAGGCGGGCGTGTCGGTCGTTTCGGCTTATCCCGGTACGCCGAGCACCGAGATAACCGAGGAGGCGTCTAAGTACTCGCCCGACGAGCTCTACTGCGAGTGGGCACCCAATGAAAAGGTCGCCTGCGAAACGGCGGTAGGCGCGAGCATAGCGGGCGCGCGCAGCTTTTGCGCGATGAAGCACGTCGGGCTGAACGTCGCCGCCGACCCGCTATTCACCGCGTCTTATACCGGGGTAAACGGCGGTATGCTTATCGCGGTCGCCGACGACCCGGGTATGCACAGCTCGCAGAACGAGCAGGACTCGCGCCACTATGCCATAGCGGCTAAGGTACCCATGCTCGAGCCCTCGGACTCGCAGGAGTGCAAGGATTATACCATTGCGGCGTACGAGCTCTCGGAAAAATATGACACCCCCGTTATATTAAGGCTCACCACCCGCGTCAGCCATTCGCAGTCGGCGGTCAGCGAGAGCGACCGCGCCGACATTAAATTAAAAGAATATAAAAAAGATATAGCCAAGAATGTAATGGTCCCCGCTAACGCGATAAAAAAGCACGTTATCGTAGAAGAGCGCACCCGCCTGCTTACCGAGTACGCCGAGGACTGTCCGCTCAACCGCACTGAAGAAAACGGCGCGGATATCGGCGTGATAACCTCGGGGATATGCTATCAGTACGCTAAAGAGGCGCTCGGCGATAGTGCGGATTATCTTAAGCTCGGGCTGATAAACCCGCTGCCGATAAAGCTGATAAAGGACTTTGCCGCTAAGCATAAGACGGTGTATGTAATAGAAGAGCTCGACGATATAATAGAGACGCACTGCCGCAAGATAGGCGTAGACGTAGTCGGTAAAGAAAAGTTCACCTACCTCGGCGAGTACTTTCAGAG
This sequence comes from uncultured Ruminiclostridium sp., assembly GCA_947594425.1. Lineage (GTDB taxonomy): Bacteria > Bacillota > Clostridia > Oscillospirales > Ruminococcaceae > Ruminiclostridium_E. Next base: position 162,637 of record CANQED010000003.1, on the reverse strand, counting down.
CAGCATTAAGCGCGTGATACTCTCAGAAGAGGACGAATATACCGACTTTCCCGAGCCTGTCCCCGTGCGTCCTCCCGTGCTCTGCGCGGGCTGTCCGCACAGAGGGGTATTCTACATATTGAACAAGCTCGGCGTGACCGTCAGCGGAGATATAGGCTGCTATACTCTCGGCTCGGCAGCTCCGCTCTCGGCGATAGATACAACTGTATGTATGGGCGCGTCGATTAGCGGTCTGCACGGCTTTAATAAAGGCAGGCGCGGAGAATACGAGGGCAAGTCTGTAGCGGTGATAGGCGACAGCACCTTTATACACAGCGGCGTTACGGGGCTGATAAACATAGCCTACAACCGCAGCAATTCTACCGTTATTATCCTCGACAACAGCATAACGGGTATGACGGGGCATCAGAACAATCCCGCCAACGGCAAGAATATATACGGCGACCCTGCGGCGGCGGTAGACCTTGAGGCGCTCGCGCACGCGGTCGGGATAGACAGCGTCAGGGTGATAGACCCCAACGACCTGTCCGCTGTCGAGCAGGCGATAAAGGAGGAGCTTAATAAGCCCGAGCCGTCGGTAATAATCGCACGCCGACCCTGCGCCCTGCTAAAGAGCGTAAAGCACAAGCCCGCCTTTAAGATAGACCCCGCTAAGTGCAAAAATTGCCGCTCGTGTATGAGGATAGGCTGCCCCGCGCTGTGCTGGGGAGAGAGTCACGTTACGATAGACAGCACGCTGTGCGTCGGCTGCGGACTTTGCAGCCAGATGTGCAAATTTGACGCGATAGAGGAATAATGCTATGGTTAGATCTATTATGTTAGTCGGCGTAGGCGGGCAGGGGACACTGCTTGCAAGCCGCATACTCGGAAACGTTCTGCAAAGCAGATTTGATGTCAAGATAAGCGAGGTGCACGGTATGAGCCAGCGCGGCGGCTCGGTCGTCACCTATATAAGATACGGCGATAAGGTATTTAGCCCCGTTATCGAAAAAGGGCAGGCGGATATGATAATCAGCTTTGAGCTGCTCGAGGCGGCGAGGTGGATGTCGTATCTTAAGGCGGGCGGCGAGCTTATCACCAACACACAGCGCATATCGCCCATGCCCGTTATCACGGGGGCGGCAAAGTACCCCGACGGCATAGAGGACAAGATACGCGCCGCAGGGATAAAGCTTACCGCGGTCGACGCGCTTAGTGCCGCCGAAAAGGCGGGCAGCGCAAAGGCGGTAAACGTAGTGCTTATGGGCGTTATGTCCAAGCTGCACGACGGCTTTGACAAAGAATTGTGGGAAAAGGCGGTAGAGGCATGCGTCCCCGCTAAGGTGTTGGATATCAATCGCAGAGCCTTTGAGCTCGGCAGAGAAATGGTTTAATTATGAAAATACTTCATTCGTCGGCGAAAAGGGACGGATTTTACCTGCCCGCCGAGTTTGACAGGCATTACGGGTGCGTTATGATATTCCCCGAGAGGGCGGACTCGTGGCAGTACGGCGCGATAAACGCCCGCAGGGCGTTCGCTAATGTCGCGGGCGAAATAGCAAAGTGCGAGCGGGTCACCATGCTCGTATCTCACCGCGAGTATCAAAACGCGCGGCTTATTCTTCCTCCCGATATAAGAGTGGTCGAGATGTCTTCAGATGACGCGTGGGCGAGGGACGTATCTCCCGAGTGGGTGATAAATGCCGACGGCGTTATGCGCGGGGTCAGCTTTGGCTTTAACGCGTGGGGCGGACTGTACGACGGGTGCTATTTCCCGTGGGATAAGGATAACGCCGTATCTTCTAAGCTGTGCGATTTGTACGACGCGGATATGTACGACTGCGAGGACTTTATCTTAGAGGGCGGAAGCATAAGCGCTGACGGCAGGGGCACGCTTATCACCACCGAGAGCTGTTTGCTAAGCCCCGGGCGCAATCCTAAGCTCACTAAGGCGCAGATAGAGGCGCGGCTGTGCGACAGCCTCGGGATACAAAAGGTCATATGGCTCAAGGACGGCATTATCGGCGACGAAACAAACGGGCATACCGACAATATCTGCGTATTTTGCTCGCCGTATGAGGTATTGCTTGCGTGGGAGGAGGACGAGAACAGCCCCCAGCACGCGATATGCAGGGAAAATCTCGAGATACTCGAGAATGCTCTCACCGCCGACGGGCACAAGCTGACGGTGCACAAGATACCCCAGCCCCGCCCGATATATATGACAGAAGAAGAGTGCGGCGGGCTCGAATTGTATAACGGACAACCTACCCGCACCCCGACCGAGCCATTAAGCGCGAGCTACGTCAACCTTTTTATAGCTAACGACAGGGTGATTATGCCGTTTTTCGGCGGGGAGAACGCCGAAAACGACATGCGCGCCCGTGATATTTTGCAAAAAATATTCCCCGACCGCAAGGTGGTGGGGATATACGCGAGGGATATACTCATAGGCGGGGGAAATATCCACTGTATTACACACCAGATACCCGCGCATAATATGCCGTACATCGGCGGATAGGGGGAAATATGAAAAGACCCACGCTTGCCGTGATACAGATGTCCTGCTGTGAAGAGCGGGAGGAGAATATCGAAAAGGCGGTCAAAATGGCGAACGAGGCCGCAGCGCTCGGCGCGAATATAATACTTCTGCCCGAGCTTTTTGAAACGCCGTATTTTTGTCAGCAGCGCAATTATGATTTTTATTATATGGCGGAGAATGTCGAGGACAACCCTGCGATAAAGCGCTTTCGCGATATCGCGCGCGCTACGGGTACGGTCATACCCGTAAGCTTTTACGAAAAGAGCGGCAACACCATGTTCAATTCCGTCGCCGTGATAAATGCCGACGGCAATATACTCGGCGTATACCGCAAGAGCCATATCCCCGACGATCACTTTTATCAGGAAAAATTCTATTTTTCCCCGGGCGATACCGGCTTTAAGGTGTGGGATACCAAATTCGGCAGGATAGGCGTGGGGATATGCTGGGATCAGTGGTTTCCCGAGGCGGCGCGGTGTATGGCGCTTATGGGCGCTGAGCTGCTGCTCTATCCCACCGCGATAGGCAGTGAGCCTATACTCAATATGGACTCTATGGCGCATTGGCAGCGCGTAATGCAGGGACACGCGGGCGCTAATCTTATCCCCGTCGCGGCGGCTAACCGCGTCGGCGTTGAGTACGTCTACCCCTCGGCGGAAAATCAACATCAGTCCTCGTCGCTTAAGTTTTACGGCTCGTCGTTTATCACCGACGCTTTGGGAGAAATTGTCGCCTTTGCCGACAGAACGAGCGAGGATATCATACTGTCCGAGCTCGACTTTGACGCGGACCTCGAATTAAGGCAGAGCTGGGGAGTATTTCGCGACAGACGACCCGAGCTGTATAAGAGGATAACAGAGTATTAAGTATAATATCGGGCGCACGGGGCTTAAACCTCCGTGCGCCGTTTTCTTCTTACCCTGTTTATATGGCGCTCAAAATCCCCGTTAGCAATAAGCTCGGCAAGCACCAGCTGTTCAAAGGTCGGCACGGTGCAGGAATAAAAGCCGAGCTTTTTCTCAAATTCGGTCAAAAGGCGTTTTGGCAGTATCATATACCCGACCCTAAGCGCGGGGGAGATGGTCTTTGAGAACGTGTTCATATATATCACGTTGTCCTGCTCGGTCAGGGAGAACACCGTGTCCTCGGGCTTTGCCGAGACCGAGAACTCCGACTCAAAATCGTCCTCGATGATAAAGCGCCCCTTTTGCTTTGCCCAGCGCAGATACTCGTGCCGCTTAGACGCAAAGGCCGTCACCCCGCTAGGATAGCTGCGATAGGGGGAGATATGCAGCACGTCGGCATTTGATCTCCACAGCGCCTCGCTCTCTATGCCGTCCGCACCGAGCGGCAGCATTTCATAGCGTATGTGCTTTGCGTTGTACAGCTGTTCTATCTTTTTATAGGACGGGTACTCTATCGCGTACAGCTTATCCTGCCCCAACAGCTCGGTGACCAGCCCGTACAGGTATTCCGACCCCGAGCCGATTATTATCTGCTCGGCGTCGGCGGATATACCGCGCGAGGCTATTAAATATCGGCTTATCGCCTCTCTCAGCTCGGACAGTCCCGAGTTGGGAGATTTTTCTGTTATCGCCTCGGCGCACTCAGAGATAACGCGGCGCATAGTTTTAGCAAGCAGCGGGTAAGATAACCCCTCGCCGCTGCTCTTATGCTCTAATGCTTTTGGCGGGACAAAGCCGCCCTTTGCCCCCGCCGCAAAGCCGTCCGCCTCGCGGAAGATAACATAATACCCGCTGCGCTCGCGCGGCTCGATATACCCCTCGTCGCATAATAGCGCATAGGCATGCTCCGCCGTCACGACGCTGACCCCCGTCTCTGAGGATATCAGCCGCTTTGACGGCAGCTTTGCGTTATAGGGGTACGCCCCGCCGATTATGTCGTCTTTTAGCTGCCTGTACAGCTGAAGATAGGCGGGGGCTTTGTCCTGCTCTGATATTTTGTACTTCATCTGGTTATATAAAATTCTCCTTATCTGGATATTTCAATATATTCAGATATATTATATACTGTTTTTGTAAAAAAGTCAAGGGGGTGCGCAAATGTCCGAAACACAGCATAATCACCAGAAAAAGATAGCCGTTATAAACGACCTGTGCGGCTTTGGCAGGTGCTCGATATCGGTGTCTTTGCCGATAATCTCCGCGCTGAAAGTACAGTGTTGTCCGCTGCCGACATCGATATTTTCCAATCACACGGGCTTTGACAGCTTTTATTATACGGATTTTACCCCGCATATGGACGTATACATGGACGAGTGGAGCAAGCTTAAGCTGCATTTTGACGGTATACTGAGCGGCTTTCTCGGCTCGCCCGAGCAAATAGGGATAGTACGGCGGTTTATGGAGCTGTTCAAAAAAGACGGCACGACGGCGGTAATTGACCCCGTTATGGGGGATTACGGCAGGCTGTACCCGACCTATTCGCCTAAGCTTGCGGCGCAGATGCACACGCTATTGCCGTACGCGGATATTCTCACCCCCAATCTCACCGAGGCGAGTATACTCGCCGACGTGCCCTATAACGCCGATATAGACGAGGACGGGCTGTATGAGCTGTGCCGCAAGCTAAGTCTTACCGGACCTAAAAAGATAGTGATATCGGGCATAGAGCGCGGGGGAGACCTCGAGAATTTTATTTATGAAGAAAGCAAGCCGCCGATAACGGTGCGCGAGCATAAGGTCGGTATCTGCCGCTCGGGCACGGGGGACGTATTCTCCTCCATACTCTGCGCCGATATAGTAAACGGCAGAGAGCTCGGCGACGCGGTAAGGCACGCCTCGGGCTTTATCGCAAGGGCGCTGCGCCGCACGGTAGAGCTCGATATACCTAAGACCGACGGCATTTGCTTTGAAGAATTGCTTACCGAGATATGAAAGGAGCGTATTTATGAAAAAGGAATTAAAGCTTAATTTACGGCTGATGTGCGTTACCGCACTGTTTGCGGCTGTGATATTTATTTTTACTGGGTATGTGCATATCCCCTCGCATACGGGGTATACACATATCGGAGACGGGTTTATATGGCTTGCCGCCGCTATGCTGCCCACGCCCTATGCGGCCTTTGCGGGGGCGTGCGGGGCAATGCTCGCCGACTGTTTGACGGGGTATGCGCTGTGGGCGCCCGCGACGGTCATAATTAAGGCGGTATCGGTATTCTTCTTCACCTATAAGGCGAAGAATATAATATGCGTGCGCAATATGCTGTCGCTCTTGCCCACCACCGCGATATGCGCGGGAGGGTATTATCTGTACGAGGCGCTTATCACCGGCAACTTTATCGCGCCGCTCGCGGGGATACCGGGATACCTTACTCAGTCGGTGCTAAGCGCATTGCTGTTTGTAATGCTCGGGTTCGGGCTGGACAGGGCGCACTTTAAGAGGACTGCGCTTGTGGGAGGAAAAGAGCTATGATGACGATCACCTACCCCGTCAAAAGCGGGCTGTATATCAATATGACAAATCGCTGTCCCTGCGCGTGCGTGTTTTGTTTAAGGCATAACGGCGACGGGGTGTACGGCTCCGACTCGCTCTGGCTTGAGCGCGAGCCGACCGTCGAGGAGGTCTGCGCCGATATCGACCGACAGGGGCTCGATAATTTTGACGAGGTCGTGTTCTGCGGGTACGGCGAGCCGACAGAGCGCCTAAACGATTTATTACAGGTCGCGCGGTACATTAAGTCTAAGAGCGATATCCCGATACGGATAAATACCAACGGGCTGTCCGACCTTATCAACGGCGAGCCTACCGCCGAAAAGCTGAGCGGGCTTATCGACGTGGTGTCCGTCAGCCTAAACACCGACGACCCCAAAAAGTACCTCGATACCGTCCGACCTAAATTCGGGGAAAAATCCTACGGCGCTATGCTCGACTTTGCCCGCGACTGTGTAAAATACGTGCCTAAGGTCGTTATGACGGTGGTCGATAAGGTCACCGACAAGGCGGAGCAGGACAGGTGCCGAGCGTTATGTGACAGCCTCGGCGTGACCTTAAGAGTAAGACCGTTTGAAGAATAAAACTATCCCGTGCAAGAATTAAACCTTGCACGGGATATTTGCTTATATATCGTTATTAAAATCCATAGCCCTTGAGCTTGTCGGACATGCCGTACTTTTGCACCAGCTCGTCAAATTCTCCGACAAAGCCGCCGTCCCATTTTTCCTTATCGGGGTAAAGGCTGCGCGCCGCGGTAAGATAGCTTTTCAGCGTACCGTCGGGGGTAAAGTCAAAATCCTCCGCATATTTCGGCACGTCGAGAAAAGGCTTGTCGTACAATCTGTTATAATGCGCGCAGGCGTTGCGAAGATCCGACATACACATAAGCCTGTCCTCTATACAGCGAAAATTGAGCCCAAAATAATTGTCGGCTATCTCCTTTTTGTCGCTTTGCTTCATATCCGCGTAAAAGTACGCGAGCGTGCCAAAGCTGAATAATTCCGTCAGCGCCCACAGCGGCATAACTCCGCCGTATTTGTTCTTGTGGTGTATTACAAATTCTTCCTTTTCGTTTGTCTCTATCAGCCGCTCTATTTTGCCCATAAAGGCGGGGTGATTGTGGTGCGGGTCAAAGGACGCGGCGTTAAGATAGCCGAGCGCGCCGTATTTAAGCGCGTGATAGTTAGACACGACCGCGCGAAAGGATATCTCTATCTCCTCGAGGTACCCCATAATAAGGCGGCGCAGCTCGCGGTCAAAGTCGTACACCCTCATCATAGACTCAAAGGTCGTGCCCTCTATGTACTTTCCTTTCTGCGCGCGAAAGGGCGCGAAATAGTGCGCTAAGCGGTAGTAGTTTATATTGGTAAGGCACTTTTTGGCGTATTCGCGGTCGTTTATTATACACCCCCTGCTTTCGAGTGTTTCAAGCTGCTGTTTTATGCTCGCGGGGGATTTTGTGTACTTTAATGCTTCGTGCTCTTTCATTCGCTTTCCTCCATATCGACGCTTATCATCTTTCCGAGCCTGAACGAGTAGATATAGCTCTCCTTTACGTTCATACCGTACATGCGCTTAAGCGCGGCGGCGTACAGCCTAAGCTGGAAAGAATAATCCTCGCTCAGCTTTTCTTCGTCGGAAAAGCTGTCGGACTTATAATCTATCAGCACAATTTCTCCGTCCTCTATAAAGAACGCGTCCGCTATGCCCTGAATATAAGGCGCGTCCGCGCTGCCGAGCGCAAGATACTCCTCTCGGTCGCGCTCGCTTATGCCGAGCTCTTTAGCCGATAGCTTAGACACGTCCGCCTTAAAGAATATAGGCTGCTCGCGGTAAATATTCTCGCTGCTTATCATACGCCGCGCCTGCTCGGTATCGAAAAAGCGCATTATATCCTTAGGCTCGATACATTCTCTCTCCTGCTCGGTGAGGACCTCGACAAGCGCGTCAAGCTGCGCTGTAAGCTCGTCTATGGTCGGCACTCTGTTTAGCGGGATATACTGCATGGCCTTGTGGTACGCGTCGCCCCGCCGCTTTCCGGTAAGGCGGCCGCTTTTCTCGGCAAATTTAGGGCGCGAGATATACAGGTCGCAGTGCTCGGTGCTGCCGCGGGTTATCCTGCGGTTGCGGACAAGCTCGGTGGCGGAAAATTTCGCCGCCATACGGCTTAATGGCGCGGCGGGGTAGGGGGTGGTCATCTGCGCGGCTATGCGGTCTGCGGTATCTCGGTCTATAGCGGGAGCGCCGGCGGTATCATATGCCGCCGTCAGCGAATACGAATGGATAATTTGTGAGTATTTCACTTTTTTATCAAAGCACAGCACGTCGCCCGCAGTGTAGCCCTTGGGTAATTCGGCTCGGTCGAGCTCTGCCGCCGCCTTAAGCCTTCCGAGGTAAGAATTATTGTATACTCTGCCCGCCGAGGCGGTGAAGATAAGCTTTTCCTCCGCGCGGGTCGCCGCGACGTACAGCAGCCGTATTTCTTCACTGAACAGCTTGTCAAAGCTCTCCTGCTTTGCGAGAGTATAGGCGGGGGTGGGGCGGCTGAGCATATGCTTGCGGTCGACAAGCTTTCCGGATATGCCGTACCGCGCGCTTAATATAAATTGATTTTTCTCGTCGCTGATATTAAATTGCTTTTCGCAGCAGGATATAAAGCAGATAGGAAATTGCAGACCCTTTGAGCCGTGCACGGTCATAAGCTTTATTCCGCTCTCGGCGGGGGAGAGCTCGCTTTTTATCTTAGCCCCGTGCTCCGCGGTGTCGGACAGCGTCTTTAAAAAGTCCGAGGGCAGTCCGCCGTATTCGTCGCTGCTCTTAGCTAAGGATAAAAACGTCCTGAGATTAGCGGCGCGGGCGGCGGGGTCGGGGCATATAAGCAATAGCTCCTTGGCGTTGGTCGAGTCGTATATCTTTTGTATCAGCGCCGAGGTCGTGCTCCCCTCCATAAAGCCTCTCAGCCGCTTTAGCTCGGCGAGCAGCGCCGCGCACTTTTTATCGCCGCCGTCCGTTATGCCGTACTTGCCCGACATTTTTGCCGCATATAGGGCGGGATAGCTGTCCGGGTCGGGACTAAAGCCGCGCTTTGCCGCGTCTATAAGGCAGGAGTACAGCGGCTTTTCGCCGTATGCGGCCGAATAGCGGGAGAGCTCTTCGCCACAGTCGGCTCTAAGCGCGGATATATCCGTCACCCCGCAGGTGCCCGTCCTTATCCTCGCCATATCCTCGGCGTTAAAGCCGTATATCGGCGACATCATCAGCGTGACAAGCTCACTGTCGCTGTACGGGTCGTCGAGTATCGTCAAAAACGCGGTCATAAACCTTATCTCGGGGCTGTCAAAAAAGCCGCCGCCCGTGCTCATCTCACAGCTCAGCCCGTGCCTTTTCATAGCGTCGGCGAATATATCCGCTCTGTCCTTTGCGCGCATAAGCACCGCAAAGTCGCCCTCGCGGCAGGGTCTGCCCTTTACCTTATACCCGCTGTCTATCATATCGCGTATGCGCATTGCGACATAGTCGGCCTCGGCTGTGTGAGTGTCGCAGTCGTCGGTCGTTAGTACGCTTATTATCTCGGTCATATCGTCCCCGCCGCATCCGTCCGAGCGCGAGCATACCAGCCGAGAGGTATTGCGATAGTCCGCACCGCCGTTTTTTACGGTCATTATGCGGTCGAATATCGCGTTTACGCCGTCTATCACGTTTTGCCTGCTGCGAAAGTTAGCGTTGAGCGGATAGAGCGTATAGCGCTTATCACGGCATATCCTTGCGAACACCTCGGGCTGCGCCCCTCTAAAGGCGTATATGGACTGCTTTATATCCCCGACGAAGTACAGGTTATTCTCGTTGTCGGACAGGCGCTTGAATATCTCGTACTGTATCTCGTTGCTGTCCTGAAACTCGTCCACTATTATGTATTGCAGCCCTATCTTTTCTTTTACCTCGGGGTGGTTTACCAGCAGGTGATAAAGCTGCTGCTCCGCGTCGGCAAAGTCCGCGACATTCTGCGCGCGCTTTTCGGCGTTATAGCGGGAGATAAATTCTCTCACAAGCCCCACCGTAAGCGTCTGAACGGGTTGATAGCGCTCGGTGTCAACGTCCGCGTTCTTTGCCGTTTTCGCAAGGCTTAAGGCTAATTCGCCTAGCTCTAAAAATCTGTCCCGCGCCGCCGCGTATTCTCCGCCGCAGTCGTTTACGCGGTTTATTCTTGTCGAGAAAAGCGCGCTTATTTCCTCGGAAATGACGCCGCCGCTCTCTTTAAGCCGCGTTACGGCGAGCGCCTTGCTGCTTTCGAGCTTATCAAAATATTTCTGCTGCTTATCCGACTGCTCGGGCAAAAGCGCTTTCATTATCTCATAGTGGGACAACGCCTCGTCCGCTTTATTTGCGGCGGCCTCGGCGATATTCTTTTTGACCGTGTCCGAAAAACCGTATTCGCAAATATCGAGCCATTTTTCATAGTCGGGCATATTGACGCAAAAAGAATAAGCTTTAGATATCAGCTCATACAGCGTCCTGTCGTCCTTTCTTATAAAATACTCGCCGACAAGGTCTAAGGTATTTTGGTCTGCTGTGGAGTAAAATTCTTCAAGCAGCCCGTCGAGCACCGCGCCCTTCATAATATCCGCGCGGTTCTCGTCCATTATCGTAAACCCGGGAGAGAGCTCGGTAAGGTCGGAGTATTCTCTAAGCAGCCGTATGCAAAACGAGCTTATGGTGGATATTCTCGCGTTGTGCAGCTCGGCGGCTCTCCTGCGCAGCAGCTGCGCATCCTGCGGGCGCAGGTTTATCTGCTCCTTAAGCTTTAATATCAGCCTGTACTTTAGCTCTTGCGCCGCCTTTTCGGTAAAGGTCACCACCGCAAGCCCCGACGGCTGAGCCTGTCCGCTTATAAGCAGCCTAAGCACCCGCTCGACGAGCACGGCGGTCTTTCCGCTGCCCGCCGAGGCGGAAACTATCGCGCCGCCGTCCTTATGGTCGAGAGCCGCCGCCTGTTCGTCCGTCCACTTTACATTGCTCATTCGCTCTCCCCCTTTATCTTTTGTTCAAAATCATACGCGTCATCACTGTATATATCCTTTATCGCCGCGCTTATATCGGGCTGTCTGCCGCAGATGTGCGAGTATTCGCAATATTTGCAGGACAGCGCCTTGTCTTTTTCTTTTATCAAAACCGCGCTTACGTCGCCGCCGTTTATCAGCTTGACATTGTCGCGTATCACGTCGCAGACCCGCTCTTTTATCAGGCTTAGCGCCTCATTGTCGACGACGGTCGAGCGGTAATAGTTGGCGCGGGCTTTCCCCTTATAGGGCTCTTTTATTGCGTCATAAAGCGGCTTTTCGCGGTCACTGAGGGAATTTGCCACCGTTATGCCCTTTTCGCTGTGCTCGTCCAGCCACAGATCTCGCATATCGTCCTCGCTCGGCTCGCTCTCCGCCTCTTTAAAGGGCGACGCGCCAGCGGGGTAGTAATTAGCCGCCGAGGGCATTAGCTCGGTATTGTTTGCGCACAGGGTAAACAGATACAGCAGCAGCTGCAGATCCAGCCCGTAGTATACTTTTTTAAGTGACATATCCTGCTCGCCCGTCTTATAATCTATCACGCGTATCCACTTTTTGCCGTCATCTGCGTCGGCTAGGTCTATCCTGTCCACCGTGCCGTATATCCCGACCTCTTGCACCGTCCCGTCGGTTAGCGGCACTTTCATTATAAACGGCTCTACCTTAAGCCCGTCCGACAGCGTCCTTTTATTTTTCAGCGAAAGCTCAAAATACGTCGGGCGAAACTCGCTCTTTTTAAGCTCGCTCGTCATATACCCTATCATCATAACGCAAAGCGGCTTTACCCCTCGGCATAGCGCCGCATATCGCGCGGATATTTCGGGAGGCAGCTTTTGCTCGATAAATTTGTTAAGCATATCGTCTACTAGTGCGGATATATCGCTCTCGTCGAGCTTATCGGGCTTGCCGCCCGAATACAGCCTGTCAAAGCACCCGCTGAGTACAAAATGCACTATATCGCCAAAGCCCGCTGGGGTCATCTTAGCGCGCTTGTCCTCGCTTATCTTAAGCCCGTATTTTATAAAGTAGGCAAATCGGCAGGAGTTGAGCAGCTTTATCCCCGTCGGGGAGAGCATATTTCTGTTAAAGATAAGCGGGGCGGCCTTGCCCGCGTCGTGTATGTAAGAGCTCTCGGACATACCGTCGTACGCCCGCTCGATAAGCGGCGGGAAAATATCGTCGCCCGCTTTTTTCAGCGCAAGGCTCACCGTCTCGCTAAAGGCGGGGTCGTTTATCTTAGCGCGCGCCGCCGCCGTCCTCGCAGAGCCTATACTCTCGCAAAAGTATTCCGCGCTAAGCGTCGCGGTCTGATTTACCGTCATATTGTCAAACATGCCGCATATCAGCTCAAACACCTCACAGCTCTCGCCGACCGTGCCGGTGCGGGTGACGGTGAGCCGCTCTTTTGGCAAGGTCAGCGCCTTATATGCCGCAAGCAGGGCGGATGAATAGGCGGTCTCGCTGTCGCGGGTGAGCTTTATATCCCCGCTTAACAGCAGCGCGTTTTCTTTATCGGTAAAGAGCCCCGCGTCGTCTTGCTCGTATTTTGGGAAAGCGCCGTCCTGCGCGCCGATAACGAATACCGCCCGCGCGCCTGCGGTGCGCGTCCTCGACGGGTCGCCGAATATCACGCTGTCGAGCACCTGCGGAGGGAGCGAAAGCGTCAGCTGCTTTGCGCACAGCGCGAACGTCGAGGCGTACTCGGCTATGCTCATACTTACGCCCTCGGTGGTCTCCCACAGGCAGGAGAGCAGCTTTGAGGTCATTTCCCATAGCGCGTTGTATTCGTCGGTCAGCGCCTTGTCGTATAAGAGCGCCTCGGTGCCGCGGTCCTGACATTTTCCCTGTATTGCCGCTGAGATGTCCATATCGTCAAATAAAAAGTCGGTCAGCCGCTCGGTCATTTGCCTGCCGTCTGCACAGCCGTCGAGCGCCGCTTTAAGCTTTAACAGCAGGGTCACGGTCTTTTCTCTCAATTCTTCGGCGCGCTGTTCATACGGCATTTTGCACCGCGAAAAGGGGCGCGTCCACAGGTACTTTTCCATGGCGCGGGACTTCATTATCCTGTCTATGTCGTTTATCTCGGCTAAAGAAACCGGTCGGCTCTTGCCGCTTTCGTCAAGAAAGCGCACGAACCCGCTTTTTAAGAAGCGCACGACCTTTTCTCCCACGGGGTCGTCCGCCGCCGCAAGCAACGCGCATATCGCGCGAATAAGCGGCTTGTCGCTCATCCTCTCGGGGATATCCGCAAAGAGCGGTATGTCATAGCGCAAAAACGCGCTTTTTATCGTTTCGAGGTACTTCTCGGGGACGGTGCACAGTACAGCGATCTCGGAGCAGCGATACCCCTCGCGCATAAGCTTTTTGATGCTCGCCGCGATAAAATCCGCCTCGCTGTCTGTGTCGGGCGCGGTAAATAGCTTTATATCGCCGTTAGCGCTCGGCTTTCTCGCTGCGGGCTTTTCTGAAAAGAGCCTTTCCCGCAGGTACTTTATCTCTTTAGATACATATCGCGTAGGCTCGTCGTACCACTCTTCGCGCAGTTCTTCTGCGTTATTCGCCGCCATACGCTCAAATTCGCGGCGCGCCGCGTTTACCTTATAAAAGCAGTCCTGCTTGTCGTCCTTACAGGTAGTAAACGCCGCCGTACAGCCGCGCGAGGCAGTCACCGCGACCCGTAAAAATTCGAGCTGCGACCCCGTAAAATCATCAAAGCCGTCAATAAATATCTCATACCCCGTAAACCAGCCGTGCGCCATAGCCTCTTTAGCGGCGAGCAGCAGATTGTCCTGCCTGTCGTCGTATATTTGCGTAAGCTGCTTATTGTACAGCCGATATATCGTCGACAGGTCGTTCAGCTTGTCGCCGAGCTCGGTCAGATCTGCTTCATCTGTCTTAGGGGCAAAATCATCCAGCCGCTCGGGGGTGACCCCCGCGCTCTTCAACCTGCCTAATGTGTCAAGCATAAGCTCGGCAAAGCCCTTTTTACCGACAGTATCAATGGTGTAATATTTAAGCGTGCCGCTGAGCGCGCGCAGTACCCGCATCATGATTATCAGCTTTGCGGAGTTGTCCGCGTAGGTCTTGCGCGGCGCGTATTTTTTAAGTATCTCCTCGGATAAAGAAGAAAAGCCCGCGACCTTGATATTAGTCGCCCTGCCGCCCGACATCTCGCATATCTTCTTTTCCGCTTCAAACATAAATTGATCGGGCACGAAAAACAGCGCGTCGCCGCTTGCCGCGGACAGCCGCTTATATATCTCGCGGCTCTTTCCTCCGCCCGATTGTCCCAAAAGCAAGGTTATCATAGCCTGCCCCTTTCTGCCGATTAATAATTCTGTATATATTCTATCACATTCTCTGTACTTTTTCCAGTACCATGACCCAAAAATACGATTTTTCTTTGCCTTTTTACATTTGCAAATACTCCGCGTTTTCTATTGACAATGCGCGGCAAGGTGTGATATTATTTATTTAAGAATAATGCGGAGGTGTGCTATGAGCATTAAGAAGATATTCACGGCTCTTACGGCTCTCGCGGCGGCGCTGCTCGCGTGTATTGCCGTAAGCGTATCGGCGGGCGCAGCAACGAGCGGGGATTACAGATATGACGTTTTAGCCGACGGCACGGTCAAGATAACCGGGTATAACGGGTACGATACAAAGCTTGTTATCCCCTCGGTTATTGACGGCAAAAATGTAACGAGCATAGGCGACAGGGCTTTTCAGAATAAGTCTTCGATAACCTCGGTCACAATACCCGAGGGCGTGATAAGCATAGGAAACGAGGCTTTTGCTAGGTGTTCACAGCTTAGCGAGGTCAAGCTTCCGATAAGCGCCGAGACCATAGGAAACTATACCTTTGCATATTGCGGCAATTTGACCGAAATAAATATACCGCGCTGCGTTACCTATATCGGCGAGGGCGCGTTTTTCAGCGGCAATATCAAAAAGGTATGGCTGACAAGCTCGTTAGAATATATCGGGTGCTATGCTTTTTACCAAAGCGAGATAGATTATGTCTATTTTGCGGGCACTTATTCGGAGTATATGGATATCAGCATAGATCATCTGAGCAACACCGAGCTTGACAATCCCAAAAATTTTAACTATCTTACATTCACGGTATGGAGGACCGAGCCCACCGTTCGCGCGACTAACGCTCTGCGCTTAGTGTGGGGAGTAAATCCCAACGCCGACGGCTATATAATCGAGCAGGAGATAGACGGCAAGTGGGTCCGCATTAAAAAGATAACCGACCCGTCTGTGGGAGAATATCGCGTGTCGGGACTTAAGGTCGATACCGCTTATAATTTCCGTATCTTCTCTTATGCGACAATAGACAACGTATTACGTTACAGCGGCAATCTGTATATCTCGGAGAGGACAGCAATGCCGACGCTTACGGGGCTTAAGGTCAAGGCGCGTTCTGACTCGGCCGTGCGGCTTGCTTGGGATAAATACGCCGACGCCGACGGGTATATTATAGAGAACAAGGTCGGCGACCGCTGGTACACTACAGCCGATATAACAGACGGCTCTGCTACCGAGTACCGCATAGGCGACCTTTGGTGGTCGGTGGAGTACACGTTCGGCATAACCGCCTATAAGAAAAATGCCGACGGCTTAAGCACTACCGTAAGAAAGACCATAACCGTCAATACAAACCCCTTAGCCGTGACGGAGCTTAAGCTCGACGAGCGTACAAGCAGCTCGCTCAGCTTTTCTTGGTGGAACAGAAAAGACCGCAAACCCGACGGGTACATTATCGAGATGAAAGACGGCAACACCTGGACGCGCGTCGGCAAGGTCGTAAGCAGCAATTCATTTACCTCGTTTAAAAAGACGGGGCTAAAGGCGGGCACAGCATATACCTTTAGAATAAAGGCATACAAGATGTATGGCAAGACCGCCCTATATGGCGCGGCCAAGACGATATCTGCGCGCACTTATCCCTCCGCAGTATCGGGGCTTAAGCTCAAAGCCGCCAATACTACGGCAGTTCGCCTCGCGTGGAATAAGAATACTTCCGCCGACGGCTACATAATCGAGATGAAAAGCGGCAATTCTTGGACGCGTGTCGGCAAGATAACTAAGAATACCACCGTCGAGTTCAGAAAATCGGGGCTAAAGATCGGTACGGTGTACAGCTTCCGCATTAAGGCATACAAGATGAGCGGAAAGACCGCCCTATACAGCGGGTATACGACAATATCCGCGCGCACCAATCCCTCCGCAGTGAGCGGTTTAAAGCTTAAAGGTCGTGCGGCTGACGCGCTCCGTATAGCGTGGGCGAAGAATACCAGTGCCGACGGGTATATAATCGAAATGAAGAGCGGCGGCAAGTGGGTGCGTGTCGGCAAGATAACCAAGAACTCGACTGTCGAGTTTAAGAAGTCTAAGCTTAAGGCGGGCACCTTGTATACTTTCCGCGTTAAGGCGTACAAAATGAGCGGCAAGACCGCATTGTACAGCGGATATAAGACGATAACCGTAAAGACGAAATAAGGAAGCCTTAAATACAGCTCAACCGTGGGTCGAATTCGATCCACGGTTTGTTTTTATTATTAAATTATAATTTGTCTTGTATATCTATTGACAACTTTAGTAAGTTATGCTATACTAAATACAATACTTGCCGCATAGCGGCAGAACGGAGGAGTTATTATTATGCTGAAGAAGCTTTTCGCAGGAGCTGTCTCTATCGCGGCGGCGTTATTCGCGGTGTGCGCGATAACAGTGTGCGCGGGCGCGGAAGTAATCGATGACTTTGAGTACCGTGAAATGAGCGACGGGACGGTGTGGATAACCGGCTATACCGGCAGCGCGGCCGAGCTGGAGATACCGTCGACGCTCGGAGGCAAGACGGTGACGTATATAGACTCGCGCGCCTTTGCCGGGTGTACGAGCCTTACTTCTGTCACAATACCCGATAGTGTCACAAGCATAGGAAACCAGGCTTTTGCTGATTGCACGAGCCTTGTCTCTATCACTATACCCGACGGCGTGACAAGTATAGAAGAAAGTGCTTTTGCGTATTGCTCGGGTCTTACTTCTGTCACTATACCCGACAGTGTGACAAGTATCGGGAAAGATGCTTTTCTTGACTGCACAAGCCTTGTCTCTGTCACTATACCCGACGGTGTGACAAGTATAGAAGAAAGTACTTTTGAGGGCTGTACAAGCCTTACATCTATCAACATACCCGACGGTGTGACAAGTATCGGGACAACCGCTTTTTCGGACTGCTCTAAGCTATCTTCCATCACTATACCCGACAGCGTGACAAGTATAGGAATAGGTGCTTTTTCGCGCTGCTCTGAGCTTACTTCTGTCGTGATACCCAATGGTGTGACAAGTATAGAAGAAGGAACTTTTTCGGGCTGTGCTAAGTTAGCTTTTGTCACAATACCCGACAGCGTGACGAGCATAGGAGGGTACGCCTTTTACGCTTGCCCCGAGCTTACTTCTGCTATGATCCCCGACGGTGTGACAAGTATTGAAGAGCGCACTTTTTCGGGCTGCACGAGTCTTACTTCTGTTACTCTGCCCGAAAGTGTGACAAACATAGGAAACGAGGCTTTTTCTGACTGCACAAGCCTTACTTCTGTCACTATACCCGATAGTGTCACAAGCATAGGAAACCTGGCTTTTGCTGATTGCACGAGCCTTACCTCTGTCACAATACCCGACGGTGTAACGAGCATAGGAGAAAAAGCTTTTCGCGGCTGTACAAGCCTTACCTCTATAGCTATACCCGATAGTGTCACAAGCATAGGAGATCAGGCTTTTCGTGACTGCACGAGCCTTACCTCTATAAAGATATCCGACGGTGTGACGAGTATAGGTGACAACGCTTTTCGCAATTGCACAAGCCTTACCTCTATAGCTATTCCCGACAGTATAACAAGTATCGGCGGGGGCGCTTTTATGGGCTGTTCTAAGTTAGCGTCGATAACCATACCCGACGGTGTGACGAGTATAGGAGTTGAGGCATTTTGTGATTGCACAAGCCTTACCTCTATCACTATTCCCGATAGTGTGACAAGTATAAAATCAGGCACTTTTTCAGGGTGCACTAAGTTAGCTTCCGTTACTCTGCCCGACAGCGTGACGAATATAGGGTCGTATGCCTTTTATGAATGTACTGACCTTGCTTCTATAACAATACCCGACAGTGTGACGAGCATAGGGTCACATGCCTTTTATGATTGCACAAGCCTTGAGCAGATAACCATACCCGACGGTGTGACGAGCATAGGAGACAGCGCTTTCGGTCATTGCTCGGGGCTTACCTCGATACATATACCCGACACCGTGACGGATATAGGGGTCGGGGCGTTTAGCTATTGCACGGGGCTTACGTCGATAACAATACCCGACAGTGTGACGAGTATAGGAAATAACGCATTTACCGGCAACCCAAATCTTATCGCAATAAACGTAGATGAGAATAATCCGAATTACTCATCTAAAGACGGGGTCTTATTTAATAAAGAAAAGACCGCTGTCATAGCTTGTCCCGAGGGCAAGCAGGGCGAATATATAATACCCGACAGCGTGACGAGCATAGGATACGACGCATTCTTTGGCTGCTCGGGCCTTACTTCGATAACAATCCCCGAAAGTGTGACGAGTATCGGCGACGGCGCCTTTTATGACTGCTCGGGCCTTACCTCGATAAAAATACCCGACGGTGTGACAAGTATCGGATTAGGCACTTTTTCGGGCTGCGCAGAACTTGCTTCAGTCACCATACCCGACAGTATAACAAGTATCGGCGGCGGCGCATTTTTGTGTTGCTCGGGTCTTACCTCGGTCACCATACCCGACAGCGTGACGGATATAGGAGGCTATGCCTTTTATGGCTGCACCGGTCTGACCTCATTATACATACCCGCCGGTGTAACGAATATAGGAGATTACGCTTTTAACAGCAATACAAGTCTTACCTCAATTATCGTAGATGAATTAAATCCCAAATTTTCTTCTAAAGACGGTGTCTTATTCAATAAAGATATGACAGTGATCATATTGTGTCCCGCGGGCAAGCAGGGCGAATTTATAATACCCGACGGCGTGACGGAGGTAGGCAACGGCGCTTTCGGAGGCTGCGCTAAGCTTACTTCGGTGATCATACCCGACGGCGTGACAAGTATCGGAGAGATGGTCTTTGACGGCTGCGAGGGGCTTACCTCGATAACCATACCCGACGGTGTGACAAGTATAGGATACGCCGCATTTCCGTATTGCACTAACCTTACCTATATCATTATACCCGACAGCGTGACGAGTATAGGAGATCAGGTCTTTCATGGAAGCTTAAAGCTTAAAGACGTCTACTTTACCGGCTCTAAGGCTAAGTGGGATACGATAGCTATCGGCGAGGATAATGAAGAATTATTCTCCGCCACTGTACATTATGAGCATATCGCGCCCTCCGCGATAACGGGACTTAAGTTAGCGGCTCGCACCTCTTCCTCCCTCCGCCTGTCTTGGGATAAAAACACAAGCGCCGACGGATATATCATCGAGATGAAGGACGGCGATATGTGGAAGCGTGTAGGCAAGCTAAAAGCTAACACCGACGTAGTATTTAATAAGTATCAGCTTAAGGCGGGCACGGCGTACACATTCCGTGTAATGTCGTACAAGATGAGCGGCAAGATAGCCCTCTACAGCGGATACAAGACTATATCCGCGCGCACCGACCCGACCGCGATAACGGGGCTTAAATTAGCGGCTCGCACCTCTTCCTCCCTCCGCCTTTCGTGGGATAAAAATTCAAGCGCCGACGGATATATCATCGAGATGAAGGACGGCAATACGTGGAAGCGCGTAGGCAAGCTAAAGGCTAACACCGCTACAGTATTTAACAAGTATCAGCTTAAGGCGGGCACCGCGTACTCATTCCGCGTAATGGCGTACAAGATGAGCGGCAAGACCGCCCTCTACAGCGGATATAAGACGATATCCGCGCGCACCGACCCGACCGCGATAAGCGGCTTAAAGCTCAAGACCTCGACTAAGAGCTCAGTCAGGTTGGCTTGGACTAAAAATACAAGCGCCGACGGCTACATCATCGAGATGAAAGACGGCGGTACGTGGAAGCGCGTAGGTAAGCTAAAAGCTAACACCTCCACAGTGTTTAACAAGTATCAGCTCAAGGCGGGTACGACATACTCGTTCCGCGTAATGTCGTACAAGATGTCGGGCAAGACCGCGCTGTACAGCGGGTACAAGACGATAACGGTCAAGACAAAATAAACGAACATAGACACAACAAACCGTGGGCTTAAATCAAGTCCACGGTTTGATTTTTCTTGATATTAAACGTTGTATAAGGCGCAGCGCCTTAGGATTTTTACTATCAAATAAAAGAATATACTAAAAGTTTTTGAAAGGGGGTCCGCCCGCTTAAGACACTTTAGTGCTCTTAAGGTACTTCTCGGCCTCGCTGACGGGCATGGGGCGCGCGTATAAGAAGCCCTGCGCGGTGTCGCAGCCGCAGGCGCTGAGAAAGTCCGCCTGTTCGCCCGTCTCTACGCCCTCGGCGATAAGCCCTAAGCCTATATCCTTAGACATAGAGATGGTGTGGGAGATTATCTTCTTTCCGTGCTCGGACACCATAAAGCTCGACAAGAACTCGCGGTCTATCTTAAGCACGTCGAAATTGGTGCTCTTAAGCGTATTGAGTGACGAATAGCCCGAGCCGAAGTCGTCCATAAGCAGGGTGTAGCCGTGCTCTTTTACCTCTTTCATCATGCGGTTGGTATTTATGTTCTCGACGCTCTCGGTTATCTCTACCTCGAGCAGGTATTTCGGCAGGCGGTATTTGCTTATCAAGGTATCAAGAATGCTTATAAACTCGTTGCTCTTAAGGTGGACGCGAGATACATTGATAGATATCGGCAATGGCTTAAAGCCTCTGTCTATCCAGTCGCGCAATACCTTGCAGGCGCACTCCCATACATACGCGTCAAGCTTTACGATAAAGCCGTTTTCTTCAAACAGCGGGATAAACTCGCCGGGCTGGATTATGCCGCGGGTCTCGTGCTTCCACCTGACGAGCGCCTCAAAGCCGAGGGCGTTGCCCGTGGATATGCTGAATTTAGGCTGGAGGTAGATGAAAAATTCTTCCTTTTGCAGTGCCGCGAGCATATTCTCCTCGATAAACTTTCTTACCTTAGAGGTGCGAAGCATCTTGTTGTCGTAGAAGGCTATATTTTCTATCGCGTTATGCTTTATCGAATTGCGCGCCTGCGACGCACGGTCGCCCATTATGCGCGGCGGCATAGACTTATCCTCGACAAGATACACGCCTATCGAAAATTCGTACCGCATATTTCTAAAGCCGGACATAAGCTTTTCTATTTTGCGTATCTCCTCGGTCAGCTGCTCTACCGTGTCATACGGCGTCAGCAGCATAAATACGTCCGCGCTGAGGCGCACGCTTATTTGGTCGGGGCTGCAATAGGTCTTAAGCCTCTCGGTGAGGGCGTGCAAAAGATCCGTGCCTGTCTCCTCGCCGTAGGTCTCGTTTATAAATTTAAATCTGCGTATATCAAACTGCACCACCGCCATATTGCGGTCGTTAAGCTCTCTCAGCTTATCCGAGAACATACGGTAAATAAGTGCGGGATTGTCCGCCGAGGTGTAATAGTCCATTACCTCTATCTGCATTATCTCCTCGGGGGCGGCGCGGTGGATAAAGCCCGCGACCTCGTTCATACGCCCGTCGGTGCCCGTAAGCCAAAGATTAATACAGTACCATACCGGCGTGTCGTTTTCCATTATGCGGATATAGGTCAATACGTGGTCGCTTTGTATCCCCTCGTCAAAAGCCTTGCGCAGGTTGGCGAGAAACTGCTTATAAACCTCCGCGTCGTCCTCGTATACTCTGCCGCTCTGCGTAATGGCGCGCAGCGGATTTACCGAGTTGGAGCGGATAAAGTCGGGAGCGTGCTCCTCGTCCATTATATACCACTTAAAATGGATAAAATCGATGTAAAAATACGTGCTGCTCTTGTCCGTGCCGAGTATCTCGTGTATCCTTTGCTCAAAGGCGTTGACCGAGGCAGTCTGCGTCTCAACGGGCTTCTCGGGGGGAGGCGGGGCGTCGGCGGCGTGCCTGAGCTGCTTTTGCTCGTACATCTCCCAGTCCGAGCGGCGTATCATCTGCTTTATATCGTCTATGCTTACGGCGTGCTCGGCGCATACGCCCATGCTGACCGATACGTCGTAGGGCTTGCCCGAGGTGGAATTGAACTTTTCAAGGTGCTCGTGTATCTTATCCTCGACCGCTACAGCGGCGCGCGCCGCGTCCTTAGCAAAGCCGAGCAGTATAAATTCGTCGCCGCCGAAGCGCGCGCAGATACAGTGACCCCCGCAGGCGGAGGACAGTGCGTCGGCGGTCTCTTTTATCGCGATATCGCCGTTTGTGTGCCCGTGGTTGTCGTTTATCTGCTTTAGCTTATCCATATCGACCGAGAACACAAACGCGTCAAGGTCGCCCGCGTTAGACAGCATTTCTTCAGCCGCGCTCAAAAAGCCGCGCCTGTTGAATATGCCCGTCAGCGGGTCGCGAAAATGCAGCATCTCAAGATCGCTGTATGCCGCCCTTAAGTCAAATCTGTTCTTAAAGTTCTCGAGTACCTGATTTGTTATATTCAAAAATCGCCTTACGTTGTGGAAAAGGTATTCTTTTATCCCCGCGACGGTGCAGTAAAAGCCGATAATGTCCGACTGATAGTGCAGCGGCGCGAACAGCAGCCAGTCGTGCACCTTAAGATGGTCGGCAAGGTCGGGCAAAAGCTCGCTCGTCTTAAAGCTGATGACCTTTCCGTCCTCGATGTCGGTGCGGTGCTGCAGTGCGGTCATAGTGTCTGTGTAGACGCTGTGATATGCCTTAGGCACGACCGACGGCTCTTTAGAAAGATAATCGTCGTTTAGGCACAGCCACGAAAACGGGTCGGTGTAGTCGAGCAGGGTCTGCACGAGCTTGTCGAACGTGTCGTGACTTACCGCGAGGGCGTAGTAGTCTATCATGGTATTTTCGTGCGACTGCGATACCATATTGTAGTCGCCCATTTTTAAAAGCTGCTCCTCGGCGAGCTTTGAAGCGCTCGGCTCGCAGCCGCAGGACGCGTTAAGTATAGTGCGAAACTTAAGATATATATCCTCTTTAAGCGTCCTGTTATCCAACATCTCTACCGCCTTATCTGCGGTAGAATTTGCAAGCAGCTCGGAATCAAGTATCGACGAGGTGATATTTGTCAAGAACATGCGGTGGTCGTGGTATACCGCGTCAAAGCCCGTCACGATAATATCCTCGGGCACGCGGTAGCCGCGCTCGCTCAAAAATCTTATCGTCGCGATAGCCATGCTGTCATTTGCGCAGATTATCGCCTCGGGCGGCTTTTTGCCGGGGGCAAAGAATTTTTCGAGCACCCTGAGCGTCGGCTCGGACCAAAATTCGCCATAGCCTATCTTGTCGTCGCTTATCGGTAAAGAATGCTCCGCCATTACCCGCTTAAATACCTCGAGCCTCTCGTCCGAAAAACGGTTGTCCTTTATCCCCGCTATAAAATCGATGTCTTTGCACCCGTGGACCTCTATGACGTGGCGCACTATCTCCTCAAACGACCCCGCATAGTCGTAATCTATGTTGACGCAGCCGTCCGCGTGACCATTTACGATTATGGTGGGGCATCTGTTTAGCCTTGCATAGCGGATTATGGCGTCGGTTATCCAGGTATTTTTTATCTGCTCGGGGAAAACTATCAGCACATCCGTTATCTCAAAGTTTACAAGGTGGTATATGCTCGCCTCGCCCTTAGCATAGGGCGTGTCAAAATAAAAGTCGGAAAACGAGTTATAGAGCAGCACTTTAAATCCCCGCTCTATAAGCGCATGGGATAGATCGGTTATGATATGGTCGTGGTGTTCGTCCTGAACGCCTGCGGTACATATGGAAGCTATCCTGTAATCTCTGTCTTTGCCCTTGACCATAATGCCGCCTGCCTTTCCGAATATTTTACAGATATAGAATAATTATATAATTGCCGTTAGTTAAGCAACTTAAATGCTAATCGCTCATAATCATTTTACCATATACCGCCCGATTAGTCAAGAAAAATAGTATAAAATACACAAAATGCACAATACGGACAAAGATTTTTTATTTATTTTAAACAAGGGCAAAAATTCGCCCCAAACCGCGCTAAAATAGGGGCAGGGGGCTGTAATTTTCCACAAAAATAATTCGCTTGTATTCATAAACCCGAATTATGTCGCAATATATGTATTTTAACGCAAAAATCCCCCGCGAATTGTCATTCGCGGGGGATTGTAAGCTTTTATTAAGTTAAACCTCGTCGTTGGTGCCGTAGTAGGCATTAAGGTACATCTGCTTTATCTCGCTCATAAGCGGGTATCTCGGGTTAGCACCGGTGCACTGGTCGTCAAACGCCTGCTCTACCATATCGTCTAAGCGGTCGAGGAAGTCCTTCTCGTCTATGCCGTAGTCCTTGATGGTCTTCTTTATGCCGATAGTCTCTTTAAGCGCCTCTATCTTGGCGATAAGCTTCTCGAACTTCTCCTCTTTAGTCCTGCCGCCCGCGCCGACAAAATCCGCTATCTCGCAGTATCTTTCGAGCGTGTGCGGGTGGTCGTACTGGGAGAACGTGCCCATCTTCTGAGGATTGGGTACGGCGTTATAGCGCATAACTTGAGTTATCAGCAGGGCGTTAGCGACGCCATGGGGCAGGTGGTGGAACGCGCCGAGCTTGTGCGCCATAGAGTGGCATACGCCGAGGAACGCGTTAGCGAAAGCGATACCCGCCATGGTCGAGGCGTTAGCCATCTTCTCTCTTGCGACTACGTCGGTGCTGCCGTACTCGTATGCGTCGGGCAGGTATTCAAATATCAGCTTAGCCGCCTTAAGCGCCATGCCGTCGGTATAATCGGTCGCCATTACCGACGCGTACGCCTCGAGGGCGTGGGTCAGTGCGTCTATACCCGACGCGCTTGTAAGACCCTTAGGCTGCGTCATCATATTGTCGGTGTCGATTATCGCCATATTAGGAAGCAATGCATAATCCGCGAGCGGGTACTTTACCCCCGTCTTTTCGTCGGTTATCACCGCGAAAGGCGTACACTCGGAGCCTGTACCCGAGGAGGTCGGGATAGCTACGAAATATGCCTTTTCTCCCATTTTCGGGAAAGTATATACTCTCTTGCGTATGTCGATAAATCTCATCGCCATATCCATAAAATCTGCCTCGGGGTGCTCGTACAACACCCACATTATCTTAGCCGCGTCCATAGCCGAGCCGCCGCCGAGCGCGATTATCACATCGGGCTTGAACTGCGTGAGCAATGCCGCGCCCTCTTTAGCGCAGGCGAGCGTCGGGTCGGGAAGCACGTTAAAGAATGTCGAATGCACAATGCCCATACTGTCGAGCTTGTCGGTTATCGGCTTTGTATTGCCGTTATGGAACAGGAACGAGTCGGTGACGATAAACGCCCTCTTCTTGCCCATTACCGTGCCTAATTCGTCAAGCGCGACGGGCATACAGCCTTTTTTAAAGTAAACCTTTTCGGGAAGTCTTAACCACAGCATATTCTCTCTCCTCTCGGCGACGGTCTTGATGTTTAGCAGGTGCTTTACGCCCACGTTTTCAGACACCGAATTGCCGCCCCACGAGCCGCACCCGAGGGTAAGCGACGGTGCTAAATTGAAGTTGTAAAGATCGCCTATGCCGCCGTGCGAGGACGGGGTATTTACGAGTATGCGGCAGGTCTTCATACGCTCGCCGAAGCGCTCTATCTTATCGCGCTCGGTGACCGCGTTGCAATACAGCGAGGAGGTGTGACCGTATCCGCCGTCGGCTATCAGCCTATCAGCCTTTGCCATAGCGTCGTCAAAGTCCTTTGCGCGGTACATGGCAAGCACGGGAGAAAGCTTCTCGTGGGCAAATTCTTCTTCTAACTCCACGCTTTCTACCTCGCCGATAAGCACCTTAGTCTTGGGGTCTACGTCCACTCCCGCGAGAGCCGCTATCGTCGCCGCCTTTTGACCTACTATCTTTGCGTTTAGCGCGCCGTTTATGAGGATAGTCTTGCGCACCTTTTCTGTCTCTTTGGGGGTGAGGAAATAGCAGCCGAGCTGCTCAAATTCTTTCTTCACCTTGTCATATATCTTGTCCAAAACTATGACCGACTGCTCGGAGGCGCAGATCATACCGTTGTCGAATGTCTTTGAGTGGACTATCGAGCTTGTCGCAAGCTTTATATCAGCGGTCGTATCGATAATGGCGGGAGTGTTTCCCGCGCCGACGCCGAGTGCGGGCTTTCCTGACGAGTATGCAGCCTTTACCATTCCGGGGCCGCCGGTAGCGAGGATTATATCCGAGCTCCTCATAACTTCATTAGTAAGGTCGAGCGACGGTACGTCTATCCACGCGATTATGCCCTTGGGCGCGCCCGCCTTTACCGCCGCGTCGAGTACTACCTTTGCCGCTGCGATAGTGCAGTTCTTGGCTCTGGGGTGAGGGCTGATGATTATGCCGTTTCTGGTCTTTAGGCAGATAAGCGTCTTAAATATCGCGGTAGAGGTCGGGTTGGTGGTGGGTATTACCGCCGATACCACGCCGATAGGCTCCGCTATCTTCATGGTGCCGTATGCCTCGTCGCGCTCGATTATGCCGCAGGTCTTGGTGTTCTTATACGCGTTGTAGATATACTCGCTGGCATAATTGTTCTTTATTACCTTGTCCTCTACTACGCCCATACCCGTCTCCTCGACTGCCATCTTAGCGAGGGGTATCCTCATCTTATTTGCCGCGGACGCCGCCGCGAAGAAGATAGCGTCTACTTTTTCTTGGGAAAAAGACGCAAATTCCTCCTGCGCCGCTCTGACCTCCGCCATACGCAGCCTCAGTGCGTCAACGCTGTCTACTATGACCGGGCTGACCTTTGCCGAGGCGACCTTTTTCTTGCTGACGATCTGTTTTTTTGCCATAACCGTTCCCCTGTTTCCCTTTCCTATATTATCGGCATATCTTCTTTTTCTGCCGTTATTTTGCCCGCCTATCGGGTAGAAATACCGCAAAAGCAGCTTTTTGCCGTTGTCTTGACAAAATCTGCCGTACGCTTACTATTATTATAACAACAGCATGTTAAATGTGTCAACCTTATTTTTCATGAATTTTACTGAATTATTGCCCGCCGTTTTATGCAAAAAGCAAAAAAACGCTAAAATACCTCAGTTTTATCGCATATAAAAGGCAAGCCCGACGGCTGTTTACTTCCGTCGGGCGAATGCTGTTTGTATTTACGCGTCTACCTCAGGTATCTGTGCAAAGCTCTTTTCGAGCTCCTCGTCTGTCGGGATATAGTCGGTCATTGTGCCGTTATTGTACTGCTCATAAGCGACCATATCAAAGTAACCCGTGCCGGTAAGACCGAAGAGTATCGTTTTCTCCTCGCCTGTCTCCTTGCACTTTAGCGCCTCGTCCATAGCTACGCGGATAGCGTGCGAGCTCTCGGGGGCGGGAAGTATGCCCTCTACTCTCGCAAACTTTGTCGCCGCGTCGAATACCGCCGTCTGCTCGACCGAGCGAGCCTTGAGATAGCCGTCGTGGTACAATTGCGATAATATGCTGCTCATGCCGTGATAGCGCAGACCGCCCGCGTGGTTGGGCGAGGGGATAAAGCGGCTGCCGAGGGTGTACATCTTTGCCATCGGGCAGACGTTGCCGGTGTCGCAGAAGTCGTATACGAATTTTCCTCTTGTAAGGCTCGGGCAGGACGCGGGCTCTACCGCGATAAACTCATATTCCTGCTCGCCGCGCAGCATTTCTCCCATAAACGGCGAGATAAGTCCGCCGAGGTTGGAGCCGCCGCCCGCGCAGCCTATTATCAGGTCGGGCTTTATGCCGTATTTGTCCATTGCCGCCTTGCTCTCAAGTCCGACTATCGACTGGTGTAAGAGCACCTGCGACAATACCGAGCCGAGCACATAGCGGTACCCCTCGGTCGAGGTCGCTGCCTCTACCGCCTCGGAGATAGCGCACCCGAGACTTCCTGTCGTGCCGGGGAAATCCGCGAGTATCTGCCGCCCTACATTAGTCGTATCCGACGGAGAGGGGGTGACCGACGCGCCGTAGGTGCGCATTACCTCGCGCCTGAACGGCTTTTGCTCGTAGGACACCTTTACCATATAGACCTTGCAGTCAAGTCCGAGATAGGCGCACGCCATAGACAGCGCCGTTCCCCATTGACCCGCGCCGGTCTCGGTGGTAACGCCCTTAAGCCCCTGCGCCTTTGCATAATATGCCTGTGCTATCGCGGAATTGAGCTTGTGGCTGCCCGAGGTGTTGTTTCCCTCAAACTTGTAGTATATCTTCGCGGGGGTGTCGAGCGCCTTTTCGAGGCAGTACGCCCTTACCAGCGGGGAGGGGCGGTACATCTTGTAAAAGTTCCTTATCTCCTCGGGTATCTCGATGTAGCGGTCGGTGTTGTTCAGTTCCTGCCGTACCAGCTCGTCGCAGAACACCCCTCTGAGCTCCTCAAAGCCCATGGGCTGATGAGTGCCGGGGTTTATCAGCGGCGCGGGCTTGTTCTTCATATCCGCCCTGACATTATACCACGCAGTCGGCATCTCGCTTTCTTCAAGATAGATTTTGTAGGGTATCTCGCTCATAGTAAATACCGTCCTTTCGTTTAATTAAAAATAAAAACCCGTCCCGATAATAGGACAGGTAATTTCCTGCGGTGCCACCTAAATTCGCCTTGCGGCGCACTTTTACCGCTTAACGTGCGGCCGCCGTCGCCCCTTGCCGGTTACGGTTCGGTTTGCCCTCGCAAGCCCATTCGCCGCAGTGCTGCCGCGGCGTCGCACCTCCCGCCGCTCTCTGTGGGTACTCTCTGCGGTTACTACCCTTGTTCATAGGTTTAATTTTAACTGTTATTTTTGCCGTTTTGGGAAAATCGACCCTCGGCGGCAATTTATACCACGATATCTTATCCCCGCGCGCCCCGCCGTTTTCTTTCGGCGAGCGATTTATCCCGCGCGAGGGAGTATCGGCATACTTTGATCTCGTTTAAGTTATTATATCAAAATTTAAGCCCCGTTGTCAATAGGTTTTGTGTGATTTTTTATTTTCCGATAGAAGAAAGGTAAACGTTCAGCAGCCTAAGCGCGGTCGCACGCTCGTCGGGGGAGCAGGTGCTCAGCCGCATTAGCACCGCGTCGGGATCAAACGTGCCGATAGGCTCGGGCTCGGTGAATATCTCGTCGGGCGTTATCTTAAGCGCGCGGCATATCCTTATCAGCGTGTCGGCGCGCATATTCGACCCGCCGCGCTCTATATCGGCGTAGGCGCGGTCGGATATCTCGGCAAGCTCCGCGACGTCCGCCTGCGACAGCCCCGCGCGCTTGCGCACCTCGTACAGCTTGCCGCCTATCCTCAGCATATCGGAAATAAGCATTTTTCTTCCCCCTTTTAAGATGTTATATACATTATACTTCCGAAAATGCTTGACAAATAGGAAGAATAGTTGTATAATATAGGAAGTGTAGTTCCTATAATATATTTTGTCGGATTTTGCAAAGTGTTGGGAGCTTAAAATTAGGAGGAAAATAAGATGAAAAAAATAATAATTTCGATTACGGCAATATCTATTGCTGTTCTTATCGGAGGGTGCAGTACAAGTACGACATCGAATATCGCAGGAATATTTGGTAACGACGATGTCATGGATGATAATGCTCGTATTAAGGAAGTATATGCCGATTTAAAAGAAACAGCAGAAACACTTTCTGATATAGGTGATACAATTCAAAAAGCATGGCACTGGGCAATCTATGTTGATGATGACGATTATGACCGCAGCAACGGTTATTTTCCCTCAATGTCAGAAGCTACAGGCATTGATTCAAAAGATTTAGAAGAAACAGCCCTCTCTTTATATGGCACGGATATGAAGAGAAGCATAAATGATTTTCAAGTAGCGGTTCCGCTTGCTATAAGTGCAATGTCAAAAGAATATGAATCTTGTTCAGATTCGTTAACTTCATCCAAAGAATCTATACAGAAATGTTCAGATGACGCGAAGAATTATGATGATATAAAAGATTTTTACACAACAGCATTAACATATTATGAATGGCTTGAATCGCCGTCAGGAAACTTTTCTCAAGCCTCAAGTACAATTGATGAATATAATAACGAATTAAGACAGTTTATTTCTAAATTATCATTCGATTATGAATAACCGAGAAATTATAAAATATTAACGTAGGTTCAAATTTAATTTGTAAGTACAGAAAGGAAGCAAAGAAAATGAGATTTTCTTGGGGTGATTTATGGACGGCATTATTTGTCTTAGTGGTTTTAAATTTAGTTTTGGGTGCAATAACATACGCAATGAATACAAACAAAGGCTACAGGGGCGGCTTTCAATGGGGCTTATTCCTCGGCATATTCGGAATAATTGCCGTTGCGTGCAGACCGTATGAGATTAGCTATCAATGCCGAATGATGGCTGAATCGTTAAAAATCTCTCAGCCTAATATGCAGTCCGAAATTCCGCAGAGTTCGCAAGCTCCGCAAACCTCTGCGTTGTCAAAGCTGCAAAGCATTTCATCCGGCACCGCGGCGACCAAGCGCTGCGACTACTGCGACGCAGTAATGCCCGCAAACAGCAGCTTTTGCACTAAATGCGGGAAGAGTTTTAAAAGTTAATGACCCAAAAAGGCGGGACTTATACAAGCCCGCCTTAATTATTCGTCTTTTTATCTACAAGCTTTAGTCGCCCTCTCCTTTATCTCAATATCCACCCTCCTGCTGTCGCGTATCTTCTGCGCGGCTTTTTTCTTTATATCCGCGCAGAGGGTGCAAGTTTCGAGAAATTCTGCCGTTAGGGCGGGGAAGTATACGCAGTACACCGAAATTCCCCACGCTATTGCCATATCTACATAGTACCGCCCGGGCTGTATGCGCTCGTAGGCGGCAAAGGCGCGGCGTGCGTCGCTTTCCCCCTTAAAATTGGAGAAAAACAGCACTATCCCCACCCTCGCGATATATTCTTCATCCGAGAAAAGCATACCGTCGATAAGCTCGGACAGCATATCCCGCTCGTCCTTTTTTACTTTCAGCGCGGAGCAGAAAAGGTCGCACGCCGCCCAGTTGTCGATAAGCGCGGCGTAGCGCTGTATGTAGGGCAGCTTTTCCCCCAGCGGCGCTTTAGCCATAGCGACCGCGAGCCCCTTTATAAGCAGCTCTTCATAGCTGTCTGCGGGGAGGGCGAAAAGCTCGGCATACTGCGGCGACAGCTCCTTTGCTATCCTTTTCAGCTCCGGGGTGCGAACGCCGATATACGGCAATTTGCAGGTGCGGACTATACTCTTGTTAAATTCGCGGTACTTCTCGTCCGAGAGCGAATACAGCCGCTCGCGCAGCGCTTTCTCGTCTATCATATTATCCCCTCCGTTTTGAGCAGGTATTCTTTTATATCATTCAATTTTCCGCCGAAGTAATTACCTAACCCGCCGCTTTTAGGTAAAATTCTGTGGCAGGGAATTATTATAGGCAGCGGGTTCTTGCACAGCGCGTTTCCGACGGCGCGGGCGGCGTTATTGTACCCCGCCGAAAGGGCGATATTTCCGTATGTGGCGGTGTGTCCGTATGGGATAAGCGCCGCCGCCCTCATCACCGCCTTAAAAAATTCCCCGCCGTAAAGCGTATACGGCACCGAGAACGCCTTGCGCTTTCCCGCAAAGTATTCTTTAAGCTGCTTTTCTGCCGTAAGGCATATATCGTCGGGCTTGTCTGATTCTTTGCAGTCAAAGACTATCGCCGTGAGATTATCCCCGTCGGAGTAAGCCGTCAGCGTGTGCGGGATATCGGGCATTTTTACGGTAAGTGCGTAATTCGTCATTTTTCGCTCCTTATCAGGTCTTTTATGACCTCTCCCGCTATTATCAGCCCCGCCGCGGGAGGGACGAAAGACACGCTGCCGGGGGTAGGCTTACGCGTATTTTCGCCGCCGCTTGCGGGGATAATGGGCTCCTCGCTGGAGTATACCACCTTAAGCCGCTCTATACCGCGCTTTTTGAGCTCGCGGCGCATTATTCGCGCGAGCGGGCAGACCGACGTTTCATATATATTCGCTACGCATAGCTTAGTCGGGTCGAGCTTGTTGCCCGTGCCCATAGAGCTTATTATCGGGACGCCGCTCGACCGCGCTCTTTGCACAAGCTCAAGCTTAGCGGTGACATTGTCCACCGCGTCGACGATATAGTCGTATCCGTTCAGCGAAAATTCCGTATCGGGGAGGAAAAACACGCGGTGGGGCGTTAATTTCAGCTCGGGGTTTATTTTCATAAGCCGCAATTTAGCCGCGTCGGTCTTGTACATCCCCACCGTGTCATGGTCGGCAAATATTTGCCTGTTTAGGTTAGAAAGGCTCACCGTGTCATAGTCTACAAGGTCGAGCGCGCCTATACCGCCTCGGCACAGCGCCTCCGCCGCCTGACCGCCGACTCCGCCTAAGCCGAACACGGCTACCCGCGAGCGCGATAGCTTTTGCATAGCCTTTTCTCCGAGGATAAGCTCGGTGCGCGAAAATTGTTCGTTCATGTCAATTCAATACCTCTATTAACAAATGACCGCCGATACAGCGGTCATTTAGTTATTATGCTTTATTCTGCCCGTCCGTCGGAGCAGTCGGCTGCGCGGGTGCCGCAGGTTTAGCGGGAGAGGGTTGTGTGGGTGCAGGTTGTGCAGGTGCCGCAGGCTTAGCGGGTGTAGGTTGCGCAGGTGCCGCAGGTTTTGCGGGAGCGGGAGCCGCAGGCTTAGCGGGTGCGGGCTGTGCGGGCGCCGTGGGCTTAGCAGGTGCAGGTTGTGCGGGTGCCGCAGGCTTAGCGGGTGCGGGTTGCACGGCTGCTGCTGGCTTTGCGGGCGCAGGTTGTGCAGGTGTTGCAGGTTTTGCAGGTGCAGGCTGTGGTGCGGGTGTGGGAGCCGCAGGCTTAGCGGGTGCAGGTTGTGTAGGTGCAGCAGGCTTAGCGGGCGCAGGAGTGGGTGCAACAGGCTTTGCGGGTGCGGGTTGCGCGGGAGCCGCAGGTTTAGCAGGCGCAGGTTGCGCAGGAGCCGCAGACTTAGCGGGCGCAGGTTGTGCAGGTGCCGCAGGTTTAGCAGGCGCAGGTGCCGCAGGTTTAGCAGGCGCAGGTGCCGCAGGTTTTGCAGGTGCAGGTGTCGCAGGCTTTGCAGGTGCAGGTGTCGCAGGCTTAGCGGGTGCGGGTTGCGCGGGAGCCGCAGGTTTAGCGGGCGCAGGAGCGGCAGGTGCAGGTGTAGGAGCCGCAGGTTTTGCGGCCGCAGCCTTATCCGCCTCCGACTTTACGGGCGGGGGAGCGGCGTCCTTTGAGCCCTCATCCTCGTATTCGTCATCATAATATTCGTCGTCGTAATCATCGTCGTCATAATACTCGTCATCATCGTAATATTCGTCGTCATAATCGTCGTCATCGTAGTATTCGTCGTCATACTCATCATCATAGTATTCGTCGTCGTAATACTCATCGTCGTATTTTTTCTCAAATCTGCGGCGCACAAGGTAAAACGCGACAAAGCCCGCTATAGGCAGCAGGACAAACGTCACCAGCCCGAAAGGCGAGCGCGCAAAGCCTATCACCGCGCCGACGGCAAAATTTTGCCCTATTATCTTGGAGATATAGTTGCTGCGGCTGACCTTAGCCGCGCCGTTGTCGGCGGACACAGTGATAACAAGGCCGTTTTGGGTAGAAACGTCCGACACTTTCCCAAATTTTGTATCGCCGCTCTGACGGTCGCGAAATACTATAACATCTTCCTTGACTATCTCTTCCGCGGGAACGAACTGCGCAAACGCGGCCGTCCCCCTTTCGAGCCCCTCAAAGTCGTTATTTTCGACCAAATATATCCCGTATCCGAATATCCCCGCGTCGCCTCTGCCGCCCGAAATTATCACCGCCGCGGCAAGTATCAAAAATATCGCCGACACTAAAGCGCCGACTATATATGGAGCGAGCTTGCGTAAAACCTCCAAATTATCACCGACCTTAATTTTATTTTTGGTCTTGACAACCGATAAAAAATATAGTATAATAAATAAGCTGTAAAAAAGCTATGCACATATTTTGTCATTATCTATTGTACCACATTCTCCGCCTATTTGCAAGTGCGGTTTTAAAATTCGACAAGATATTTGTATTTCATATTGCCGGTGTAGCTCAGTCGGTAGAGCAGCGCATTCGTAATGCGCAGGTCGGGGGTGTCTATAGGCAGACGCGGCGGTCGCGGGTCTTGTGAATATTTTGGTTCAATGGCACGGGTATAATGAACGTTCTGCCAATAGTTTCAACCGGCGGTATCGCCACAACAATTTAATATGCTGGTGTAGCTCAGTCGGTAGAGCAGCGCATTCGTAATGCGCAGGTCGGGGGTTCGAGTCCGTTCACCAGCTCCATTTAAAAATGCTTAAGCGTATGCTTAAGCATTTTTAAATGGAGACCTATTTCAAATGGGGGCAAAAACCTGATGTTTTTACCCCGTAGCTTATTTCTCAAATTGCCTTTTACACAAACTAAACCCGCTTAAAAGCTTTAAGCGGGTCGATTTTATAACTTAAATTATATGCGGCTCAAGTCTGCCTTAATTATTCGGCTTTTGCCTTACCTTGATATGCACCTCGCGGAGCTGCTGCTCCGTTACCTCGGTGGGTGCGCCGAGAAGCAGATCCTGCGCGTTTGAATTCATAGGAAAGGCTATTACCTCTCGTATACTTTCCTCCTCGGTAAAGAGCATAAGCATACGATCCACTCCGGGAGCCATGCCCGCGTGGGGCGGTGCGCCGTATCTGAACGCGCTGTACAGCGCGCCGAATTTCTCGGCGACGTCCTGCTCGGTATAGCCCGCTATCTCGAACGCCTTTACCATTATCTCGGGGCGGTGGTTTCTTACCGCGCCGCTTGACAATTCTACGCCGTTGCAGACTATATCGTATTGATATGCAAGTATTTCAAGCGGGTCTTTCTCATTGAGCGCCTCAAGACCGCCCTGCGGCATAGAAAACGGGTTATGCGTAAAGATTATCTTGCCGGTCTCCTCGTCCTCCTCATACATAGGAAAGTCGACTATAAAGCAAAGCTCAAAGCTGTCGTCCTTTATAAGCTCCATACGCCTTGCGACTTCATTCCTTATCTGTCCCGCAAGCTTAGGCGCGATTTTCGGCTCGTCGGCGATAAAGTACAGCACGTCCCCGACCTCTAGCGCGCACCTTGTCTTAAGCTCGGCACGCTGCTCGTCGCTTAAAAACTTGTCTATCGGTCCGAGGTAGGAAAAGTCCTCGGCTACCTTTACATATCCGAGCCCTTTCATGCCGATATCGCGCGCAAAAGCCTCCATCTTCTCGAAAAAGCCCTTTGACTTGCCCGCCATCTGCGGCACTCTTATGCCGCGCACACATTTATTGCAAAACGGCTTAAAGTCGCTGTTTACGAACAAGTCCGACAGCTCGGTAATAATAAGCGGGTTGCGCAGGTCGGGCTTGTCGGTGCCGTATTTCAGCATAGCCTCGGCGTAGGGAATACGCTTAAAGGGCGCGGGCGATACCTTTTTATTTGTAAACTTAGTAAACGCGTCGTAAAGTACTTCTTCCGCCACCGCGAAAACGTCCTCCTGCGTCGCAAAAGCCATCTCAAAGTCAAGCTGATAAAATTCTCCCGGCGAGCGGTCCGCGCGCGCGTCCTCGTCGCGAAAACACGGCGCTATCTGAAAGTATTTGTCAAAGCCCGACACCATAAGCAATTGCTTAAATATCTGCGGAGCCTGCGGCAGGGCGTAGAATTTGCCGTGGTGCTTTCTGCTAGGGATAAGATAATCCCTTGCGCCCTCGGGCGAGCTCGTCGACAATATCGGCGTTTGTATCTCCAAAAAGCCCATATCAGTCATCTTTCTGCGCAAAAAGGATATTACCTCGCTGCGCAGTATGATATTATTGTGCATCTTTTGATTTCTAAGGTCAAGATAGCGGTATTTTAGCCGTATGTCCTCTTTTGTCTCTGTCGAGGAGCTTATTTCAAACGGCAACTGCTCGCACAGCACCTCGCCGAGTATCTCGAGGCTGTCGGCGGATATCTCTATAGTGCCGGTGGCTATCTTGTCGTTATAGGTGTCCTCGCTGCGCTTTATCACAGAGCCCGACACGGTTATGGCGCATTCTTTATTTACGCCCTCGAGCAGAGCCTCGTTTTTCTGAAAGGTTATCTGCACATAGCCGTAATGATCCCTCAGGTCGATAAATTTTATCCCCCCGTGATCGCGGATATTCTCCACCCAGCCCGCGACTCTTACGGTGCTGCCTATATCCTTTTCGCTTAACATCGCGCAGGTGTGGGTGCGGTATTTGTTTTCTAAAAACATCTTTATCCCTTTCTGTATATCAGCTGTTCAGCTTTTTTTCGAGCATTTGCTTTATCGCGGCGGGCGAAGCCGAGCCCTTTAGCGCCTTATTGCACTGACCCATAAGAAAGCCGAACACCTTAGTCTGCCCGCTGCGGTATTGCTCCACGGGGGTGGGGTTTGCGGCGAGTATCTCGTCGACGGTCTTTTCTATCAGGGCGTTGTCCTCTTTTATCCACAATTGCAGCTCTTCCGCTACATCGTCGGGAGCCTTACCCGACGAGAGCATTTCGCGGAGTATCACCTTGCGGTTGTCCTTTGATATTTTGCCCGTCTCGGCAAGCTCTATCAGCCGCGCGAGCTCCTTTGCGGCAAAGGGCAGCTCCTCGGCGTTTGCCTCTCCGAGATTTATTCTGCGCATAAGCTCAACGGTTATGAACGAGGCGGTCGGTTTAGGCGCGTTGTACGCCTTTACGGCGTTATCGAACAGGTCGCTTATCGCCTTATTATTGATTATTACCGACGCGTCGGTGGGGGATATGCCGTATTCTCCGACATATCTGTCATACCTTTGCTGGGGCATTTCCGGGATGTCCGCCCTTATCTGCTCGAGCTCCTCCTCGGTAAATATTATCGGCGGAATGTCGGGGTCGGGGAAATAGCGATAGTCGTGCGCGTCCTCTTTCGAGCGCAGCGAGCTTGTTTCTCCGGTAGCGTCGTTAAAGTGCAGGGTCTCCTGTATCACTCTTTCGCCGTTTTCTATTAGCTCGGTCTGGCGGTAAATTTCATATTCCACCGCGCGCTGAATGGCTTTCAGCGAATTGAGATTTTTGACCTCGGTGCGGGTGCCGAGTGTATCCGAACCCTTTTCGGCGAGGGAAATATTAACGTCGCAGCGCATGCTGCCCTGCTCAAGCCTGCCGTCGCACACTCCCGCGTATTGCAGCATAAGCCTTATCTTCTCGAAAAATGCCGTCACGTCCTGTGCCGAATGAAAATCGGGCTCGGTGACTATTTCTATCAGCGGTATGCCGCAGCGGTTATAGTCCGCAAGGCTGACGCGGTTTTGGTGGACGAGCTTGCCCGCGTCCTCTTCAAGGTGTATGCGGTTTATCCTCATACGCTTTGTCTCGCCCTCGCTCTCGATGTCCACATATCCGCCTAAGCAGACGGGGCGCGGCATCTGGGATATCTGGTACGCCTTGGGCAGGTCGGGGTAAAAGTAGTTTTTCCTGTCCCATTTTGTAAAGCGGGAAATATCGCAGTTCATAATATATCCCGCCTTGATTATATATTCCACCGCCTTAGCATTAAGCACGGGCAGTGTGCCGGGCAGTCCCGAGCATACGGGGCAGCAGCGGCTGTTCGGCTCTCCTCCGAACTGTGCCGAACAGGTGCAGAACACCTTTGACTGCGTAAGCAGCTCGGCGTGTATTTCAAGACCTATGGTAGGGTATAGCTTCATATTTCGCCGTTCCTTTCGTTTACGCGCCCGTGTATTTGTTCGGCTCGTACTTAAAGCCTCTTTGGTACGCGTCGGCGGTCTGTATCAGCACAGCCTCGCCAAAGCGCTTTCCTACAAGCGACATACCTATCGGCATACCGTCCGCGTTATACCCGCAGGGGAGCGATATCGCGGGCAATGACGCTATATTCACCGTTACGGTGCATATATCCGCAAGGTACATCTTTACGGGGTCGGACTCCTGCTCGCCTATTTTATACGCCGCGGTGGGCGCGGTCGGGGTGAGTATCACGTCCGCTTTATCAAATATATCGTTGTATTCTTTTATAATAAGCTGCTTTAGCGCCAGCGCCTTGCGGTAATATGCGTCATAGTACCCGCTCGACAGCGCGTAGTTGCCGAGAAGTATGCGGCGCTTTACCTCCGCGCCGAAGCCCTTGCTGCGGCTGTCCCTTATCATCTCGTCAAAGCTCTTGCCCTCGCCGCGCAGCCCGTACTTTATCCCGTCAAAGCGCGATAGGTTGCTCGCCGCCTCGGCGCCCGATATCAGATAATATGCCGCGACCGCGTATTTTAGGCTGCTCATATTGCACTGCACAAGCTCGGCTCCGAGCCGCTCGTATTCTTTGGCGGCGGATAATACCGTGCTCTTTACCTCGTCGTCGGTGCTGTCGCTGTAAAACTCGGCGGGCAGCGCTATCTTTAGCCCCTTTATATCTTGCCCGATAAGGGCGGTATAGTCCTCGACAGGGGCGGGCGAGCTCGTCGCGTCGTGCGCGTCCGCGCCCGCTATGGCGTTAAGCAGTATGCCGCAGTCCTCGGCGCTGTTAGCGATAGGGCCTATTTGGTCGAGCGAGCTTGCAAAGGCAATTAGCCCATAGCGCGACACTCTGCCGTAGGTGGGCTTTAGCCCCGTTACGCCGCAAAAGGACGCGGGCTGACGTATAGAGCCGCCCGTATCCGAGCCGAGAGCCGCGGGGGCGAGCTTTGCCCCGACGGCGCACGCGCTGCCGCCGCTAGACCCTCCGGGTACGCGGGTGATATCATAGGGATTTTTGGTCTTAGAAAAGGCGGCGGTCTGCGTCGAGCCGCCCATAGCAAACTCGTCCATACTCGTTTTGCCGAGCAGTACATAATTTTGCCCCTTAAGCTTTTCGATAACGGTCGCGTTATAGGGCGGCACGAAGTTTTCGAGCATCCTTGACGCGCAGGTCGTGCGTATGCCGTCGGTGCATATATTGTCCTTTATCGCGAGGGGGATACCGGTTAGTGGCGCGGCGTTTTTCTCGTCTATGCGCTTTTGCGCCTCGTCTGCGTCGCTTAATGCCTGCTCGTCGGTGACGGTGATATAACTCTCAAGCTCGGGGTCGTATTTTTTTATTCTGTCGTAATATTCTTTTGCAAGCTCCCGCGCGCTTATCTCCTTATTGTCGAGCATAGTGCGCAGGGTCTTTAAAGAAGCGTTGATAAGCTCCATACGGTGTCCTTTCTTATTCTACCATTTTCGGTACGACATAACAGCCGTCCTCGGGGTCGGTGTTGCTCAACAGCTTTTCGGGCGAAAACGAGGGTGCTGCCTCGTCGCGCCTGAGCTGAGAGAACGCTATGCTGTTAAAGTCCTTTGTGTCGTCATAGGTAAGGTCTATCTGCTTTACCGTGTCCATTAGCTCTATTATCGCACCCATTTCCCGCATTACCTGCTGCTTTTCTTCGTCGCTGTAATTAAGCTTGCTGAGTTCGCAGAGGTGATCGATGGTCTTGATATCCATATGCGTTCCTTTCTTTATTTGAACATAATTTGTTATTAGTATATCACATTTTTCCCGTTCAGTCAAGATAAAACCCTTGTATTTTTGTCGGGATAGGTGTATAATAGGTAAAAGCGGACGTTAAATATACGTTTGCCGCTCTATGTTACGAAAGGACGATAAAAATGACTATCACAAAAGACACAGTTATAGGCGATATTCTTGACGAGTACGCAGAAAAGACCGCGCCCATATTCTTTGAGCTCGGTATGCATTGTCTCGGCTGCCCCGCCTCGAGGGGCGAAACGGTCGCAGAGGCGTGCGCGGTACACGGAGCTAACGCCGACGAATTTGTCGCTAAGCTCAACTCCGCAATAGCTTAAGTGACCGCACAGAGCTTACACCGCTATCCCGCCGTAAGGCTGTCGGACAGGCTTGCGGCGGCGGCGGCGTACGTCGATACGCAAAGGGAGATAATCGACGTAGGCACCGACCACGCGCTGTTACCCTGCTATCTTTATCAGCGGGGCGCGCGGCGGCTGACCGCGTCGGATATAAACGCGGGACCGCTTTTAGCGGCTAAGGAGAATATACAAAAATACACCGACCGCCCCGAAAGCATACGGCTTATGCAGACAGACGGTCTTATCGGCGCGGACTTTGCCGAGGAGATAATCATAGCGGGGATGGGCGGCGAGCTTATCGTTAAGATACTGTC
This sequence comes from uncultured Ruminiclostridium sp., assembly GCA_947594425.1. Lineage (GTDB taxonomy): Bacteria > Bacillota > Clostridia > Oscillospirales > Ruminococcaceae > Ruminiclostridium_E. The sequence continues at coordinate 122,227 of CANQED010000003.1, read as the reverse complement.
GGACTTTGCGCTTGAAGAAAAGGACGTACATCTTATATTACAGCCCATGAGCCGCTGCGAAATAGCGGTAAAATATCTTTACTCGGTCGGGTACGGTATAGCCGACCGCACCGTAGTAAGAGAGGGCGGGCACGAGTATATTATCATCTCGGCGTATAGGACGGGAATAAAGAAAGAGCCGAGCGACACGTTTTGCTATACGGCGGGGGCGACCGACGAGGGCTTTTTGCGGCATAAGGCGGACGGACTGTTTAAGGCGGCGGCAGCCTGCGGGCATACCGACCCTGTACGCGCCGAAAAGCTGAGCGCCATCGCCGAGGAGATAATGTCTATTTTATCAGACGGAGAAAATATATGAAGGTAAAAGATTTTTACATATTTATGGACGAATACGCCCCGTTTGACAAATGCGGGGATTTTGACAACTGCGGGCTAAATGTCGGGGATATGGACGCCGAGGTAAGCGCGGTGTGCCTTTGCCTTGACATCACGAATAAAGTCATAGACGAGGCCGTAAAGCGCGGGGCTAACCTTATCATTTCCCACCACCCCGTGATATTTGACCCGCTGAAAGAACTGCACCCGGGCGAGCCGGTATATAAGCTTATCGAGAACCATATCAGCGCGATATGCGCCCACACCAACGCCGATATGACAATAAACGGCGTTACCGACCTTATGGTCGAGCTTATGGGCTTTGAAAAGTCGGATATAGTGCTCGAGCCCGTTTTCCCCGACGGCAGGGGGTACGGAAAGGTATGCGTTTTGCCGATACCGACCACGGCGCGCGCCCTCGCCGAGAGCTGCAAGGAGGCTTTCGGCTGCACGGCGGTGCGCTTTATAGATGTAGAAAAGCCGCTTATCCGCGTGGGGCTGTGCTCGGGCGCGGGGGCAGGCAACCTTAAAAGAGCGATAGCGCTCGGCTGCGACGCGCTTATCACCGGAGACGTAAAGCACGATATATGGATAGACGCGCAAAACGCGGGCTTTTGTATGATAGACGCGGGGCATTTTCACACCGAGAATATTTTATGCAATTATCTGCTCGGCGCGCTGTGCCGCAAATTTCCCGATATAGAGATATTTAAGGCGGAAAGCAGCGCCGACCCGTGCAGCTATGTCCTATAAGTAAAGCAATTGCTTATAAAAAGCAAGGGAGGGATACCTTATGCCGCTCGACGGAGCGTTTTTGCATTGCATAGTAAGAGAGCTAAACGAGGCGGGGCTTGTCGGCGGCAGAGTGGACAAGGTATACCAGCCCTCGCACGACGAGCTTATCCTCGCGATAAGGTGTATGGGAAAGACGGTGCGGCTCGTTATCAGCGCGGCAAGCGACCGCGCGGGGATATATCTTACCGACCGCCGTGACGAGAACCCGTCCGCGCCCCCGATGTTTTGTATGCTTATGCGCAAATATATCGGCGCAGGCAAGCTTATCGGCATATCGCAGAGCGGATTTGACCGCACGGTGGGCTTTGATTTCGAGGCGGTAAACGAGATAGGCGATACCGTACAGCTAAGGCTTGTCGCGGAGCTTATGGGAAGATACGCCAATATAATACTTACTGTAAAGGACGGGGCAGAATACCGCGTGATAGACAGCCTGCGCAGGATAACCGACATAGACGCGGTGCGCAGGATAATGCCGGGGATAACCTACGAGCCCCCGCCGAGGGATACTTCTCGCCTTAGCCTATTGACCTGTACCGCCGAGGACCTGCACCGAGAACTATCCGTATCGGGGCAAAGGCTGTCAAGGCGGATAGTAGAGCGCATTGAGGGCGTGTCCCCGCTTTTTGCGAGAGAATGCTGCCACTATGCGTGCAGGGATACAGACGCGGCGGCGGATGATCTCGATAAGGATAAAGAAGACCGCCTGATGTTCTTTATAAAAAAGGCGAGGGGATATATACAAGGCGGCGGCGGGTACACCGTGCTGAAAACGCCGTCAGGAGAGCTAAAGGACTATTGCTTTATCCCGATAGAGCAGTACGGAACTCAGATTATAAGCGCGCCCGCCGACAGTGCAAACGGGCTGCTCGATACCTTTTACGGCTCTAAGGCGCAAAACGACCGCGTCAGACAAAAAAGCGCCGCACTGCTCAAAATGCTGCTCAACGCCTGCGAGAGAATATCCCGCAAGTTAGCGGTACAGCGGCAAGAGCTTGAGGGCTGCCTTAAGCGGGAGGAATTTCGAGTCTGCGGCGATATAATAAGCGCCAATATATATAGGATGAATAAGGGCGAGAGCTCACTTACGGCCGAGAATTATTACAGCGGCGAGATGACGACGGTAGAGCTCGACCCGCGATTGTCTCCCTCGCAGAACGCGCAGAAGTATTATGCGCAGTACCGCCGAATGGAGAATGCCGAGAGAATGCTGACCAAGCTAATCGCCGAGGGTGAAAAGGAGCTCGACTATATAGAGAGCGTGTTTGACGCGGCGAGCAGAGCCTGCTCGGACGCGGAGATAGCCGAGATACGCGAGGAACTCAGGCAAAACGGCTATATCAAGGGCGCGGCGGCGAGAAAGGGCCTGCCTAAGCCCCGCCCGCCGATACATTTTGTCACCGACGACGGGTACGACGTATATATCGGCAGAAACAACCTGCAAAACGACCGCCTTACGCTTAAAGAGGCGAGGGGCGACGATATGTGGCTGCATACCAAGGACATACCCGGGTCGCACGTGATAATAAAGGCGCAAAGCGGCGAGGTGTCCGACGCGGCGATAGCGCAGGCGGCGCGGCTCGCGGCGTACTGCTCTAAGGGGCGCGGCGGCAGTAAGATACCCGTCGATTATACGCGGGTAAGATATGTCAAAAAGCCGAGCGGCGCGCGGCCGGGAAAGGTGATATTCACCAACAACCGCACCCTGCTTGCAGACCCCGACGAGGAATTATTTAATAAAACGGAACATTAAAGACAGGAGATAAGCATATGAAAAAGGAACTTGCGAAAACATATTCCCCAAAGGATTTTGAGGACAGGATATACCGCGAATGGGAGGAGAACAACTACTTTTACGCGGACATCGACCCCAAGAAAAAGCCGTACTCGATAGTTATGCCCCCGCCTAATATCACGGGGCAATTGCATATGGGGCACGCGCTGGACTGCACGCTGCAGGATATACTTATACGCTTTAAGCGCATGCAGGGGTACTGCGCGCTGTGGCTGCCGGGGACGGATCACGCCGCGCTTGCTACCGAGGCTAAGATAGTTTCTGCCATGAAAGAAGAGGGCGTGACTAAGTACGACCTCGGGCGAGATGGCTTTATGGAGCGCGCGTGGGCGTGGAATGACAAATACGGCGGGCGCATAAAGGAGCAGCAGCGCAAAATGGGCACCTCCTGTGACTGGAGCCGCGACCGCTTTACTATGGACGAGGGCTGCTCTAAGGCGGTGCAAAAGGTATTTATCGACCTATACGAAAAGGGGCTCATTTACCGCGGCGAGCGCATTATCAACTGGTGTCCTAACTGTAAGACCTCTATATCGGATATAGAGACCGAGTACGAGGAGCAGGACGGCTTTTTCTGGCATATAAATTATCCGCTCGCGGACGGCACGGGCGCAGTCGAGATAGCGACCACGCGACCCGAGACCTTGCTCGGCGACAGCGCGATAGCCGTTCACCCCGACGACGAGAGATATAAGGATATAGTCGGCAAGTACGTAAAGCTGCCGCTGACCGACCGAGAGATACCGATAATAGCGGACGAGTATGTTGATATGGAATTCGGTACAGGCGTAGTAAAGATAACCCCCGCACACGACCCCAACGACTTTGAGGTAGGAAAGCGGCACGACCTGCCCGTTATCCATATGATGAATGACGACGCGACCATTAAGCAGGGCGTGGGCGGAAAATACGCGGGAATGGACAGGTACGAGGCGCGCAAGGCTATGGTCGCGGATCTCGAGGCGGCGGGGCTGCTCGTAAAGACCGAGCCGCATAAGCACAACGTCGGCACCTGTCAGCGCTGCGGCACTACCGTAGAGCCTACCGCGTCGCTGCAATGGTTCGTTAAAATGAAAGAGCTCGCACAACCCGCTATCGACGTTGTAAAGAGCGGCGAGCTTAGATTTATCCCGCAGAGATTTGAAAACGGGTATTTATACTGGATGGAAAATATCCGCGACTGGTGCATATCGCGTCAGATATGGTGGGGACACCGCATACCCGCGTATTATTGTCAGAATAAAGAATGCGGGCATACCGAGATAACCCTCGAGCATATCGACAAATGCCCTAAGTGCGGGGCGGCTGTCTTGCAGGACGAGGACACGCTCGATACGTGGTTCAGCTCGGCGCTGTGGCCGTTTTCTACCCTCGGCTGGCCCGAAAAGACCGCCGACTATGAATATTTTTACCCCACGTCAACGCTTGTGACGGGGTACGACATAATCACGTTCTGGGTATCGCGTATGATATTCTCGGGGCTCGAGCATACGGGCAAAAAACCGTTCTCCGACGTATTGATACACGGGCTTGTCCGCGACGAGCAGGGCAGAAAGATGTCTAAGTCGCTCGGAAACGGCGTAGACCCGCTTGACATCATAGACAGGTTCGGCGCGGACGCGCTGAGGCTTACTCTTGTCACGGGCAACGCCCCCGGAAACGATATGCGCTGGACGGAGACCAAGGTCACCAACTCCCGCAATTTTGCCAACAAGCTGTGGAACGCCTCAAGGTATATCCTATTAAATCTCCCCGAGGATATGGCAGGCGCTAAGCTCCCCGACGAGCTGCCGATAGAGGACAAGTGGGTGTTGTCGCTGTACAACGCCACCGTAAAGACCGTCACCGCTAACCTCGAGAGCTACGAGCTCGGCGTTGCGGTGCAAAATCTTTGTGACTTTATCCGCGATATATACTGCGACTGGTACATCGAGCTTACTAAGCCGAGGATAGCGCAGGGCGGGGCGACGGCGCTAGCCGCGCAAAATGTGCTAGTGTACATTATGCAGGGGATACTTAAGCTGCTGCACCCGTTTATGCCGTTTATTACCGAGGAAATATGGCAGTCTATGCCGACCGACGGCGAGGGAAACGAAAAGAGCATAATGATCTCGGCATGGCCGGAGTACGACGAAAAGTTAAATTATCCCGCCGAGCAGGAGAGCTTTGGCAAGATAGTGGACGCTATCGGGGCGATAAGGGTACAGCGCTCGGAGATGAACGTGCCGCCCTCAAAGAAGGTCACTATGCTTGTAGAGACCGAGGACAAAGAGCTGTTTAACAGCGCCGCGCCGTTTTTCGCGGCACTTGCGGGGGCGGGAGAATTTACCGTAACCGAAAAGGCGGAAGCAAGCGCGGACAGCGTGACGGTAGTCACCTCGGACGCGAGGATATTTATCCCCCTCGGCGAGCTTGTCGATAAGCAAAAGGAGCTCGCGCGCCTCGAAAAAGAGCGCAGCAGTGTGCAAAAGGATATAGACTTCCTCTCCGCTAAGCTGTCTAACCCCGGATTTTTAGCTAAAGCGCCCGCCGCGCAGATAGAGAACGAGCGCGCTAAGCTGAAAAAGGCGCAGGAGCAAATGGAGAAGATACTAATATCTATAGATAAAATGAAATAATCAGCTTTTGCACAAAAGCCTTGACATTTATGTAAAAATCATATAAAATGTACTTGCATATTTCTTAAGCTTATGTGAAAGGAGTAATTATGAAGAAAAAGATTTTAGCTGCGCTGATAAGCGGCGTTATGCTTATTACGAGCCTTACAGCCTGCTCGGGCGGAACGTCGAGCACGCCCGATAGCGCGTCGAGCGGCGCGACGGTATCAGAAGAGACCTCCTCGCCGACACATTCGGACGTCTCGGCTGTGGAAAGCTCCGCAGATACGTCAGTGGACAGTTCTGCCGATACATCTTCCGAGGAGAGCAGCGAACCGGTCGATATTGAGCCGATACCCGACGATATAGCCCCGCTTGACTTTGCTAAAGAGCTTATGCCGGGCTGGAACCTCGGCAACCAGCTTGAGGCTAATTCGGGCGGAACGCCGAGCGAGACCGCGTGGGGCAATCCGACGATAACCGAGGAGCTTATCAAGGCGGTAAAGGCGGCGGGCTTTAAGACCGTGCGCATACCCGTATCCTATCTCAGCAAGATAGGCGAGGACAACACCGTAGACGCCGAGTGGCTCGACAGAGTTGCCGAGGTCGTGGATATGTGCGTAAATAACGGGCTGTACGCCATTATCAATATGCACGGCGACGGCTATCATACGATAACGGGCGGCTGGCTGTTCTGCGACGCGGACGCAAATGAGCAGGACGCGATAACCGCAAAGTATAAGGCGGTATGGGAGCAGATAGCCGAGAGGTTCAAGGACTACGACTGCCACCTTATTTTCGAGTCTATGAACGAAGAATTTGACGGCACATACGGCGCGATAAACAACGAGGCGTACGAGAATATCAACGTATACAATCAGATATTTGTCGATACCGTCCGCGCGGCGGGAGGAAATAACGCTAAGCGCTTTTTGCTTGTGCCGGGGTGGAATACCGACATCAACGCCACCACCGAGAACGAGACCTTTAAGGTCCCCACCGACGACGCGGGGAGAGTTATGGTATCGGTGCACTATTATGACCCCTATGATTTTACCATAAACGAAAAGGCTAAAGGCATAATCAGGTGGGGAATTGCGCTGAAAGGGCAGAACAAAAAGACCACCTGGGGCGACGAGGACTATGTTGACGGGCAGTTTGACAAGCTGTCGGATAAGTTTATATCCAAGGGCATACCCGTCATAATCGGCGAGTACGGCACTATGGATAAATCCTCTTTTGACGAGCGCAATACGACCTATCGCGCCTATTGGACGGAATATATCAATTACGCGGCGGCAAAGCGCGGGATAGTGACCGTTCTGTGGGACAACGGCTTTAACGGCGTAAACGGAATGGGCGTATTCGACCGCTACTCTTACGAGCAGACCCAGCCCGAGATAATATCCGCGGTGACTAAGGGCATATCGGACACCGACGCGCCCGAGGCTCCGACGGAATAAATAAAGCAATTTTAAAAGAAAGGAAGTTTTATTATGTTAAAGAAAATTTACAGCGCACTTTGCGCGGCTATCGTCAGCGTATTTATGGGTATATCCTGCTTTGCCGAGGCAACGGTAGGCGAAAGCAATCCCGGCACGGGCGTTAACGTTCCGTGGATCCCCGTTGTGATAGCGGGAGGAGTGCTCGTAGCGGCGGGCGTTGTATCTATCGTTATCGCTGTGGTTAAGAAAAGCAACAAGAAGAATAATAACGGCGAGCAGTAAGCGATGATTTATCCCGAATGACCCCCCGCTTTGCGGGGGTTATTTTTTTACATCTAAACGGGTTTTTGATTGACAACAAGCGGATTTTGTGATATATTTATTAGCAAAGGAGTGGATATTATGACCGTTTATGAATTACAGCAGGAGATACTCCGACTGAAAAAAGAAAAGGACGTGTGCGTGCTCGCGCACAGCTATCAGACGAGGGATATCGTCGAGATAGCGGACTTTACGGGAGACTCTTTTCAATTAAGCGTAAAGGCAAAGAGCGCGCCCAATTCCACCGTGGTTATGTGCGGCGTGCGCTTTATGGCGGAGACCGTAAAGCTGCTCTCTCCCTACAAAAGAGTATTGCTCGCAAATCCCGTGGCGGGCTGCCCTATGGCGGAGCAGATGGATAAGGAGCTTATAAGCGGCATAAAGGAAAAATATCCCGATTATACCGTTGTCGCGTATATAAACACCACCACCGACCTTAAGACCGTGTGCGACGTGTGCGTGACCTCGTCCTCCGCGGTAAAGATAGTAAGAGCTCTGCCCAATGAAAATATACTGTTTATACCCGACTGCAATCTCGGCGCATATGTGCAAAAGCAAGTCCCCGAGAAGAATATCAAGTTGCTGCACGGCGGCTGTCCGATACACGCGCGCATTACCTTAAAGGACGTAAACGCCGCTAAGGCGCTCCACCCCAAGGCAAAGCTGCTCGTACATCCCGAATGTATAGCCGAGGTCGTCGAAAACGCGGACTTTGTCGGCTCTACCTCGGCGATAATGGAGTATGCGGGGGCGTCGGAGGATACGGAGTTTATCATAGGCACCGAGCTCGCCATAGCGCAGCACCTGTCGTATATGTACCCCGACAAGAAATTTTACCCGCTGTCTAAAGAGCTTATCTGCCCCAACATGAAAGCGACCTCGCTTGTTGACGTATACCGTGCGATAAAGGGCACGGGCGGCGAGGAGATAACGCTGAGCGAGGACACAATGACTAAGGCGCGGGTGTGCATAGACCGCATGCTCGAGCTAGGCTGATATGAAAAAGGCGCTTATCGCCATGAGTGGGGGAGTAGACTCCTCGGTCGCGGCGTTATTGATGAAAGAAAAGGGCTATGACTGCATAGGCGCTACCATGAAGCTGTTTGACAGCGAGGATATCGGCGCGGAAAGCGGCTGCTGCTCGCTCGCGGACGTAGAGGACGCGAGGCGGGTCGCTATGAGTATGGATATACCGTACTATGTGTTCAATTTCTCCGACCGCTTTAAGCAGGACGTTATAGGAAGATTTATTTTAGCTTACGAGAACGGGCAGACCCCCAACCCCTGCATAGACTGCAACAGATACTTAAAATTCGACAAGCTGCTCTTGCGCGCAAGAGAGCTCGACTGCGACTGTATCGTCACGGGGCATTATGCCCGCATAGAGCCCGATAAAAACGGGCGTATGCTGCTCAAAAAGGCGGCGGACTTGTCCAAGGATCAAAGCTACGTCTTATACCACCTTACCCCCGAGCAGCTCAAAAAAGTAGTTTTCCCGCTCGGAGGTATGACTAAGAGCGAGGTCAGGGCTGTTGCAGAGCGGCACGGCTTTGTCAACGCGAAAAAGCGGGACAGTCAGGATATATGCTTTGTCCCCGACGGCAAGTACGCGGACTTTATCACCTTATATACAGGAAAAACTTATCCCGAGGGGGATATGCTGGATACCTGCGGCAACGTAATAGGCAGGCATAAGGGGATAATCCGCTATACCGTCGGTCAGCGGCGGGGCTTGGGCGTGGCGGCGGGGCATCCGCTGTATGTAAGGGACGTAAACGCACTTGACAACACCGTCACGCTGTCCGATAACAGCGGGCTGTACTCGGCGGGGCTTATCGCGCGGGATATAAATCTTATCTCGACCGACGAGATAAGCTCGCCCATAAGAGTAAAGGTAAAGGCACGCTATCGCCAGACGGAACAGCCCGCCGTCGCGGTGCAGACCGAAAAGGACGCGATAAAGATAATCTTTGATGAGCCTCAGCGCGCGCTGACTAAGGGGCAGTCGGCGGTCATTTATGACGGCGATACCGTGATAGGCGGCGGCAGGATAGATGAAATTATTCCCGCCGACGCAGAGCGGTCGGCATATTGATTTTTTTATGAAAATCTGCTATACTATATGTTAAGACAGGTCAAATTTGACCGTATTCAGATCCGTGAAAGGAAGAAAGAGATGTACAAGATACTGAAAAGGCGGCAGCTAAACGATACCGTCGTACTAATGGAGATCGACGCGCCGCTTATCGCTAAAAAAGCGCTGGCGGGACAGTTTATCATACTGCGCGTCGACGAGCGCGGCGAGAGGATGCCGCTAACCATTGCGGACTGCGACAGAGAAAAGGGCACAGTCACAATAATATTTCAGATAGTGGGGCAGACTACCATGCTGCTCTCTCAAATGAAAGAGGGCGACAGCTTGGCGGACTTTGTCGGACCGCTAGGAAAGGCGACCGACTTTGAGGGAGCGAAAAGAGTATGCGTTATCGGCGGCGGTGTGGGCTGCGCAATAGCGTACCCCTCGGCAAAGCAGCTATACACCTCGGGCGCTAAGGTAGACGTTATCGCGGGCTTTAGGAGCAAGGATATTGTTATTCTTGAAGAAGAATTCAGCAAGGTGTGCGATAATTTATACATCACCACCGACGACGGCAGCTACGGCGAGAAGGGCTTTGTCACCGACAAGCTGAAGAGCCTTATCGAGGCGGGCAATCAGTACGACCTCGCGGTAGCGATAGGCCCCGTGCCGATGATGAAATTTGTCTGCGAGGTAACAAGACCCTACGGGATAAAGACGCTCGTGTCGCTGAACCCCATTATGATAGACGGCACGGGAATGTGCGGAGGCTGCCGCGTCACCGTCGGAGGCGAGACAAAGTTTGCCTGCGTGGACGGTCCCGATTTTGACGGGCATAAGGTCAATTTTGACGAGCTTATGAAGCGCAACGGCACATACAGAGCCAAAGAGCAGCACGATAAAGAGCATTGCAGAATATACGGAGGTGGAGCAAATGCCTAATATGTCGCCTACTAAGGTGCCTATGCCCGAGCAGGAGCCGGATATAAGAAACAAGAATTTTCTTGAGGTAGCAAAAGGGTATACCGCCGAAATGGCTATGGAAGAGGCGAGCCGCTGCCTTAATTGCAAAAATAAGCCCTGCGTAAGCGGCTGTCCCGTCAACGTGCGTATCCCCGAGTTTATAGAAAGGGTCGCTAAGGGAGAATTTGAAGAGGCGTACGATATCATAACCACCACTAACGGCTTGCCCGCCGTATGCGGCAGAGTTTGCCCGCAGGAAAATCAGTGCGAGGGCAAGTGTGTTCGCGGCATTAAGGGCGAGAGCGTGTCTATCGGACGGCTTGAGCGCTTTTGCGCCGACTATCATATGAAAAACAGCACCGCCAAGCCCGAAAAGCCGCAGTCCAACGGCAAAAAGGTCGCGGTGATAGGCGCGGGGCCCTCGGGACTTACCTGCGCGGGCGACCTTGCTAAAAAGGGCTATCAGGTCACGGTGTTCGAGGCGTTCCACACCGCGGGCGGAGTTTTGGTATACGGCATACCCGAGTTCAGACTGCCCAAAGCCATTGTTAAAAAAGAGATAGAAAATCTCGAGGCGCTCGGCGTAGAGATAAAGACCGATATGGTAATAGGAAAGGTATTGTCGATAGACGAGTTGTTCGATATGGGGTACAAGGCATGCTTTATCGGCAGCGGCGCGGGACTTCCGTCCTTTATGAATATAGAGGGGGAGGAGCTTATCGGCGTATATTCCGCAAACGAGTATCTCACCCGTACCAATCTTATGAAAGCATATCTTGACGATTATGACACCCCGATAATCGACAGCAAGGCGGTAGCGGTCGTAGGCGGCGGAAATGTCGCTATGGACGCGGCGCGTTGCGCAAAGCGGCTCGGAGCCGAAACCGTGTACATCGTATACCGCAGAGGCATGGAGGAAATGCCCGCCCGTAAGGAAGAAATACATCACGCTCAGCAAGAGGGGATAATCTTTAAAAATCTCAGCAATCCCGTCAAAATTCTCCCCGACGAGAACGGCAGAGTGCGCGCTATAGAATGCGTTGAAATGGAGCTCGGCGAGCCCGACGCAAGCGGCCGCCGCAGACCCATAGAAAAGCAGGGGAGCAATTTTGAGCTGCCCGTCGACACCGTAATTATGGCGATAGGCACCTCGCCCAATCCGCTTATCCGCAGCACCACCCCCGGCCTCGAGACCAACAAGCGCGGCTGTCTTATCGTAAACGAGGACACCATGCAGACCTCACGCGAGGGCGTATATGCGGGCGGCGACGCCGTAACAGGTGCTGCCACCGTTATCCTCGCTATGGGCGCAGGAAAGCAGGCAGCGAAGAGTATCGACGAGTATTTGTCAGATAAATAAGGCGAAATAAAGTGCCGCAAATAAACGGCGCTCCCAATGCTAGTTAATATATAACCGCCCGAGGTGCTTAGTACGGGCGGTTATGTCTTTTAATTATGTAAAGCGCAAATATACTAAAGTTTTTCGTCAATAGAGGTATTGACAGAATTAAAAAATTATGCTATAATAAAACATGACAAAGGAGCCGTGGATAAACGGCGCTCCCATGTAAAGCGTATAGATAGCCGCCCTAAGGGATGTATGGGCGGCTATCTCTTTTTATTATGTAAAACACAAATTAGTATCAAAGATACCACATTGCATATTAACATCAACACTTGAATTAGTTCAGTCAATGTTATGTACATAACACTCGCCCCCGTTTCCGGGAGAGGATTTACCGCCTATCCGTTTATTAACTCCTTTGCCACGATTTTATTTTAGCATAGATTGTATTTTTTGTCAATACTTTAGGGTAAAGCGGGCTTTGTGGGAGCCCTATGGCGAAATTTTAGACGATGGGTATTGACAATATCGGAATGTTATGTTATAATAAAACATGACAAAGGAGCCGTGGATAAACGGCGCTCCCGTTGGTTTTTCAATTACGAAATAACCGCCTAATTGAGCCTGGGCGGTTATTTCCTTTTGTCGTTATTATGTAAAGTGCATATCAATATCAACGATATGACATTGCACAGCATTATCGAGATTTGTATAAAATCAGATAACGTCAGGTACATAATATCACCCCCGTTTCCGGGAGCAGGATTAGCCGCCTATCCGTTTATTAACTCCTTTGCCACGATTTTATTTTAGCATAGATTGTATTTATTGTCAATACTTTTATACATACGATCAGCCCCCGTTTCCGGGGGCTGCAGTCTGTAGAAAAAGGTCAATATAAAGCGGAAGGAAAGAGTTGAGTTTATGCTGCCGCCGTGCGGCGGACAGCTTACGCTCATTTCTCAAATTGCTTTCTATTGCAATCTGAGAAATAAGCTACGGGGAAAACCATCAGGGTTTTCACCCTCAAGTTTAGATAAAAGCCGCTCACAGATGCGTCATTAAGCAATTATTAAAGCGTTAAAAATTGCTTTAAATCGAGGAAACCCGCTACAGCGGGTGGTCGATTTTTTTGGCAGCTTGTCGGAAAATCCGACCCATAGGGAGGGTTTTTCGACAAGCTGCAGCCCCCGTTCCCGGGGGCTGATTTGTTATTAAACTCAAGCTTATATCATACTCTCTTCCCAGCAATCGGGGGCTGTAAGTCCGAACATCTTTACCACTGTGGGTGCGACGTTGGCAAGGCCGTAATTGCCGTCCTTTATCGAGTATTTAACGTCCTTGTCGTAGATGATAAACGGCACGGGGTTTAGCGAATGCGCGGTGCGCACCTGAAGCTCGCCCTTTTTGTTTTTCTCGAGCATTTCGTCCGCGTTGCCATGGTCGGCGGTGACAAGCAGCGTAACGCCGTACTCGTCGCAGACCTTCATAAGCCGTGCAAGCCCGAGGTCTACCGCCTCTACACCAATAATGGTAGCGTCAAGGCTGCCTGTGTGCCCGACCATGTCGCCGTTGGGAAAATTGCAGCGGATAAAGTCGTACTTCTTTGACTTTATCGCCTCAATAACGTCGTCGGTTATCTCTGCGGATTTCATCCACGGGCGCTCGTCAAAGGACACCTTGTCGGAGGGGATTTCTTTAAATGTCTCCAGCTCCTCGCTGAACTTCTCGCTCTTGTTGCCGTTCCAGAAATAGGTGACGTGACCGTACTTCTGCGTTTCGCTGACCGCGTACTGATTAAGTCCCGCCGCTACGAGCACCTCCGAAAGGGTGTTGGTTATCTCGGGCGGATTTACCAAAAAGCGCTTAGGCAGCTTAAGGTCGCCGTCGTACTGTAACATACCCGCAAAGCATACGTCGGGCTTCTCCCCTCTGTCAAAGCAGGTAAAGTCGTCGTTGTCGAACGCCATGGATATCTCTATCGCGCGGTCGCCTCTGAAATTATAGAGGATAACGCTGTCCTTGCTTACTATCTTGCCGACGGGCTCGCCGTTCTCGCCTATTACAAAGGGAGGGAGATCTTGGTCGATAACGCCCTCGTTTTCCTGCCTTAGGGTGTTTATCGCGTCCATAGCGCTGCTAAATTGTCTGCCCTCGCCCTTGACGTGAGTTTTCCACCCGAGCTCTACCATACCCCAGTCGGCTTGATACCTGTCCATGGTTATCTTCATACGACCGCCGCCCGAGGCTATCTTGCCGTCAAAGTCCGCGTCATTAAGCTCGGCGAGCTTATTTTCGAGCTGCTCTACATATATCGGCGCGCTTGTCGCGGGGACGTCGCGCCCGTCGAGCAGAATATGTACTCTCGCCTTTTTCACGCCCTCTTTTTTCGCCTGCTCAAGCATATTGAAAAGGTGCGAGATGTTCGAGTGTACGTTTCCGTCGGACAAAAGCCCGATAAAGTGCAGAGTGCTGCCGTTAGCCTTACAGTTAGCGACAAGCTCGCTCCACGCCTCGGAGGAGTACATCTTTCCGCTTTCTATCGACTCGTTTACAAGCTTAGCGCCCTGCGAGTATATCTGCCCGCAGCCGAGTGCGTTGTGCCCTACCTCGCTGTTGCCCATATCGTCGTCGCTCGGCAGTCCTACCGCGCCGCCGTGAGCCTTAAGCCTCGTCATAGGGCAGGTTTTCATAAGCATATCGAGCGTGGGGGTGTTGGCTAAGGTCACCGCGTCGCCGAGCCCCGTCTTAGAAAAGCCCACGCCGTCCATTACTACCAGTAATACAGGTTTTGCCATTATATTATGTTCCTTTCTTCTTGTTTTTGCGGGCGAAATGCCGCTAATATCATCAGCGTCAGCCCCGCGGCTAAGAATACGAGCAGCACTTCGAGAATGCTGACAATGCTGCCGTGCAGTCCCGCTATCACAACTGCGTCCGCTCCGTTTACCGCCGAGGCGCGGCTTGTGCTTATTACCGCCGCCTTTCCCGCGATAATGTCAACTCCGAATGCCGCTATGGCGAACACCGCCGACAGCACCTTTACGGGCATATTGTCGGTTTGGCGCAGCGCTATATTGAGAAATACATATATAAGCAGCGTTATTGTCCATATCACGAGTATCGCGGGGGAGTATACCGGGTCTGCGTCTTTAAAGGGCGGCTGCTCGACATTGACCCACAGCCCCCAAAACAGCTTTTGATTTGTGTATCCTGCAAAGAATAACACATAATACAGCATAACAAGGCTGCCCGATACATTTAGCAGTGTGCTCTTGGTTCTGTCCATTCTTTTATTATCAGCCATTTTCTGCGGCCTTTACTATAGCGGTAAAGTCGGGAGCCTTAAGGCTTGCGCCGCCGATAAGTCCGCCGTCAACGTCGGTCTTTGATACAAGCTCGGCAGCGTTCCCTGCGTTCATAGAGCCGCCGTACTGAATGGTGACAGCCTCGGCTGTGTCCTCTCCGTACTGCTTAGCAAGGCAGCCGCGTATAAACGCGCATACCTCCTGCGCCTGGTCGGCGGTGGCGGTCTTGCCCGTGCCTATCGCCCAAACCGGCTCGTATGCTATTATGCATTTTTTGATATCGTCGGCGGTGAGGCTGTAAAAGTCAAGCTTTATCTGGCGCGCGATAACTTCCTCGGTGATATTGCACTCGCGCTCCCACAAAAGCTCGCCCACGCATACTATCGGCTTTAAGCCTGCGGCAAGGGCCGCCTTGGTGCGCTTATTCACCGTCTCGTCGGTCTCGCCGAAATACTGCCTGCGCTCGCTGTGACCGAGTACTACATATTCTACGCCCATCTCGGTGAGCATATCTGCGGATATCTCTCCGGTAAACGCGCCCGACTTTTCAAAGTGGCAGTTCTGCGCGCCGATCTTTATATTTGTGCCCTTGACCGCGTCAAGAGCGGTCTCGAGGTTAGTAAACGGCACGCAGGCGATGACCTCTACGTCCTTTACGTCCGCTACCATGGGCGCAAGCTCATTCAGCAGCGCCTTAGCCTCGGGTCTTGTCTTGTTCATCTTCCAGTTGCCCGCGATAACGGCTTTTCTTACATTCTTCTTCATATTTTTCTCCTTTTCGGAATTTAAATTTAGGTAGGAATTTTAATTAAGGTCGGAGTGATCCGACCTTAATTATATTTTACTTATCTTGAATTACGTCGATGCCGGGGAGTACCTTGCCCTCGAGGTATTCGAGCGACGCTCCGCCGCCTGTCGAGATGTGGCTCATCTTGTCGGCAAATCCGAGCTGTGTAACAGCCGCAGCGCTGTCGCCGCCGCCGATTATGGTAGTAGCGTCGGTCTCGGCGAGAGCCTCGGCTACCGCGATAGTGCCCTTAGCGAGCACGGGGTTCTCAAATACACCCATAGGTCCGTTCCATACCACGGTCTTAGCGTTCTTAGCCTCGGCGGCAAAGAGCTCCATGGTCTTAGGTCCTATATCAAGTCCCATATAATCTGCGGGCATATTGTCTGCGTCGAATATCTCAACGTCTATAGCCGCGTCGATAGGATCGGGGAATGACTTAGCGGCCGCGGTGTCAACGGGGAGCAGCAGCTTTTTGCCGTTAGCCTCCGCCTTAGCTATCATCTCCTTGCAGTAGTCGAGCTTCTCGTCGTCTACGAGCGACTTTCCTACCTCGCAGCCCTTAGCCTTAAGGAATGTATACGCCATACCGCCGCCGATTATAAGCGTGTCGCACTTTTCGAGCAGGTTGGATATAACGTTGAGCTTGTCTGCGACCTTTGCGCCGCCGAGGATAGCGACGAACGGACGGACGGGGTTCTCTACGGCGTTGCCGAGGAACTCTATCTCCTTATTCATAAGGTAGCCGACAGCGGTCTCCTTAACAAACTTAGTAACGCCTGCGGTAGACGCGTGCGCTCTGTGTGCCGAGCCAAATGCGTCCATAACAAATATGTCGTTGTTTACAAGTGCGGCAAGCTCCTTAGAGAACTCTTCGCCGTTCTTGGTCTCGTCCGCGCCGCGGAAACGGGTGTTTTCGAGGACTACTATCTCGCCCTC
Source organism: uncultured Ruminiclostridium sp. (assembly GCA_947594425.1). Lineage (GTDB taxonomy): Bacteria > Bacillota > Clostridia > Oscillospirales > Ruminococcaceae > Ruminiclostridium_E. The sequence goes on along the minus strand of CANQED010000003.1, from coordinate 105,480 downwards.
TTTCATTTCGGCTACAGCCTTCTTGGCATTCTCGCCTACTACGGTATCATCGGGAGCGAATATAACGTTCGTCTTAACAAGCTGCGCAAGCCTCTCGGCTGCGGGAGCGAGCGAGAACTTTGCCTCCGGGCCGTTTTTCGGCTTTCCGAGGTGAGAACAAAGCACGATCTTAGCACCGTTCTCCACTAACTTATTGATAGTGGGCAGAGCGGCAACTATTCTGTTGTCGTTGGTGATCTTTCCGTCCTTTAGCGGCACGTTGAAATCAACGCGCACGAGGACATATCTGCCCTTAACGTTAAGGTCTTCTACGTTTTTCTTGTTTAACTTGCTCATAACTGGTTTTCCTTTCGTTTTTTACGGCTTTATCCACTAAAGCCTATCTGTTATCTATTTTACCAAAAAAACGCAAGAATTGCAAGCGCTTTTTGATATATTTTAAAATTTTAATGGAATAAATAACGGCGAATAAAATCGCCGCTTTTTAAAAGGTATCTCGCCCTCCGCCTACATACAAAAATCCCCCGTTTTCACGGGGGATTTAGTGTCTTGCTCTTTACTGAAGAATTGAATGCTCATCCTGAGGATCGAACAGATGGATCTTGTTGGGATCAAGCGCGAGCTTGATAACGTCCTGAGGACGTGCGGTGCATCTGGGCGATACTCTTGCGGTCAGCGGGATACCCTCGCAGGTGAGGTACAGATAGGACTCTGCGCCCATCATTTCGGTTACGTCTACGGTAGCCTCTATGATACCCGTCTTAGCGTTAGAGAGGAACATCTCTTCGTCATGTATGTTCTCGGGACGGATACCGAGGATGATATCCTTATCAACGTAGTACTTAAGAGCGTCTGCGTCGATCTTGGCATTCGGTATCTCGATATAGAACTTTCTGCCTCTCGAGGTCTTGGTGTCCTCGGAGCCGAATTCTATAGTGTATTTGCCGTTGAGCATTATCAGCTTAGCGTCGATGAAGTTCATCTGCGGCGATCCCATAAATCCTGCAACGAATTTGTTAACGGGGTTCTCATACAGATTGATAGGAGAATCGATCTGCTGGATATAGCCGTCCTTCATAACAACTATTCTGTCGCCCATGGTCATAGCCTCGATCTGGTCATGCGTTACGTAGATGAACGTAGTACCCAGCTTCTTATGAAGCTTAGACAGCTCGGTTCTCATCTGTGCACGCAGCTTAGCGTCAAGGTTTGACAGAGGCTCGTCAAGCAGGAACACCTGAGGATCACGCACGATAGCTCTTCCCAGTGCGACACGCTGACGCTGACCGCCTGATAAAGCCTTAGGCTTTCTGTCGAGCAGGTGCGCGATGTCGAGTATCTTTGCGGCTTCTTCAACCAGCTTCTTTATCTCATCCTTAGGTACCTTTCTGAGCTTAAGGCCGAATGCCATATTCTCAAATACCGTCATATGAGGATAAAGTGCGTAGTTCTGGAACACCATCGCGATATCACGATCCTTAGGAGCTACGTCGTTTACAAGTCTGTCGCCGATGAACAGTTCGCCCTCGGAGATTTCTTCAAGACCTGCGATCATTCTTAACGTGGTGGACTTACCACAGCCGGAAGGACCGACCAGAATTATAAATTCCTTGTCCTTGATGTTCATGGTAAAGTCCGAAACGGCTACAACGCCGCCGGGGTAACGCTTGTAGATACCCCTTAATGATAAACTTGCCATTTATGTGTGACCTCCTGTATAGAATGCAGTATAACCTTGCATTATTATTTTAACAAATTATCGGGAAAAATGGTAGCACCTATTTACCCAAAGATTTTCGCTTTTCGTTATGCAAAATTACCAAGCAGTATAAAAAATCTCCCTTTTAAAACGGTTTTATGTACATATTATACAAAAAATCGCCCCGAATTACCATTTTATGGAACGAGCGCGGCTGATTTTTGTTACTATTGCAATATTGAACCTCTAAAATTTTGTACAGTTTTATTAAATAAAGCGTTGCAGTATGGCGGTTTCAGCGGTTTTGTGAGCCGTTTTGCTGTCAAAATGCCTTATGAGCGGTAATAATTCGGTCGGACGCGCTATATATTTAAGCATAAAGGAGGACAGCTTATGAAGAAACGGCTTTTGATATTGATACCCTTGTTAATTTTGGCGGCAGCGGCGGTGCTTTTCATTTCGGCGGCTGGGAGAAGTATGCCCGACGGGTCGAGCGAGCGGGCGCGGCGTGAATTTGTCGCTATGCTCGGGTATAATTGCGCTGACGGCGAGAGCAGCAGGGAAATAATTATTCCCGCCGAGTTTAACGACGTGTACGAGCAGTACAATTCGCTCCAAAAAGAGTGCGGGTACGACCTGTCGCGCTATAAGGGCGAAAATGCGACATGCTACACCTACAAGCTGACCGACTATCCCGACCCGAACGGCGGCTTTTATAAGGATATAAATATCAATATCCTCGTATGCGGCGGGAAAATAATAGGCGGCGATATATCCAGCGCCGAGCTCGACGGATTTATGGAGGGACTTAAAAGCAGGGGATAGCGCTTAATATACATTCTTCTTGACTTTACAGCCTAAAGGGTGTAAAATTACACATTGAAAAAATACACGGAGGAATGTATATGTGCGAGATAAATCTTAGGATACCCACCGAAAAGGACCTGTACAGCCCCATGGAGGGACTTAAAAGCAGGGGATAGCGGCTTATATCATATACATTCTTCTTGACTTTACAGCCTAAAGGGTGTAAAATTACACATTGAAAAATACACGGAGGAATGTATATGTGCGAGATAAATCTTAGAATACCCACCGAAAAGGACCTGTACAGCCCATTTGACGAAAGCTGCCGCACCCTTAGTGCCGAGGTGTCGGATTATCTGTCTGAGCAATACGGCAGAAATGAGATAAACGGCGAGATAGTGCTGAGAATAAGGTGCGGCGGCGAGCTGAACGCCGACAGGGTGCGCGGGGCTTTTAAAGAGTCGATACGCGAGCGCGAGCTGCACAATGCCGCCCAGCGAAAGCTGAACCGCCTAAAGCAGCTATGGCTTATCTGCATAGGGGTGGTGTTTGTGGCGGCGGCAATATTGCTCGATGGGGTCATCGGCTCGGTGTTTGTAGAGCTTATATCTATCGTCGGCTCTTTCGCCGTGTGGGAGGCGGCTAATATCTGGATAGTCGAAAATCCCCGCGTGCGGCTGGCTAAGCGCACGTTAAACAAGCTCAACGCCACACGCATAGTGCTTGAACAAAATGTTGAATAAGGACGTATAATAATGACTAACGATATTAAAGCTCCGAGGCACTCGGTAAAGGAATACTTTCACAGGCTGCTCGATATGCGCAGCAATATGCTGTCTTATGACGAGCTGCACGATATGATGGAAGAAAACACGGTCATCCACGGCGCGAATATGTGGATACTTATGCTTGCTATACTTATCGCGTCTATCGGGCTTAACGTAAACTCCACCGCAGTGATAATCGGCGCGATGCTTATCTCCCCGCTTATGAGCGGGATACTTGCTATGGGATATTCCATAGCGATACGGGATCTTACACTGCTTAAAAAGGCGGCTATGGGCTTTGCCACGCAGGTAGTCATAAGCCTTATCGCCTCGACGATATATTTTGCGCTTTCTCCACTCGATACCGCGACGGAGGAAATGATATCGCGGACAAGCCCGACGATATGGGACGTGCTTATAGCGCTGTTCGGCGGAATTGCGGGCAGCATAGGCAATACAAGGAAAAAGACCGGAAACGTTATTCCGGGCGTCGCTATCGCGACGGCGCTTATGCCTCCGCTGTGCACGGTGGGATACGGTATCGCCACGGGGCAGCCGACATTTATTTTCGGCGCGTTTTATCTGTTTATGATAAATACGCTGTTTATCGCGCTCTCCGCCCTTATCGTGACAAAGCTGCTGCGCGTGCCGGTAAAGCACGAGTTAGACGCTAAGCGGCAAAAGCGCATAGTGCGCATAATCAGGGTGCTTGTTATAGTCACCGTACTGCCGAGCCTTATCGGCGGGGCGTACACGGTATATCTGTCGGTGCTGGATCAGAATATCGGCAGTTATCTTAAGAATGAGTTCGTGTTCGCCGATACTCAGCTTGTGCAGAGCAGCGCCGACAATCAAAACAGGGTGATATCCGTATCGCTCGTAGGCTCGCAGATAACCGACGAGAGAATATCCGAGCTCGAACAAAAGCTGACGGATTATAACCTGTCGGGCTATACTTTGCATATCACGCAGAATAAATCCATAGAGGGTGCGGACGGCGATAAGGTCACTATCGCCGTGCAGGAAAACACGATAAATCAGCTCGAACAGCAGTTGCAGGAGGAGAAGGACAAAAACGACGCACTCTCTGAGGATATCAACAGTCGTATAGACTGCGCCGCCCTGACCGAAAAGACCTCGCAGGTGTTCACTAAGATATCAGATATACGCCTCGGCGTTATGTACGGGGAGAGCGGCACATATCTGCTCGTGACGGGGAGCGTAAAGTCCCCGCTGACCGTGGACGAAAAGACAACATTGAAGAATTTTCTCGCCGCCGAGAGCGGGCTTACGAAGATAGAGCTTGACATAAATTCCCCTAATTCCGATAAAAAAGAATAAATAAAATTCACGCCCCGCGAACGGTTCGCGGGGCGTGTTGTATAATCAGCGGTAATTACATCTCGATAACTATATCGTTCTCAGCCTTTAATATGCTGTCGAGTATCAGCTTTCCGTCTATCTTTTCTCCGTTGACGGTGACTTGCTTTACACCATGCTCGCTGCCGTTCGGGTTCTTTACCGTGACGTGCAGCTTCTTGCCGCGGAAGGTCTTATCCATGGTGTATTCTTTCCACTCTGAGGGTATGGACGGGTCGATAACTATGCCCTTAGTTTCGGGATTGAGACCGAGTATACCCTCGGTAGTTCCCACCATAACGGTGGACGCGGTACCTGTCAGCCAGTGTACGTGCGCGCGCCCTGCGAACGGGCTGTCCTTGCCCTCTACAAATTGTCCGTATACGTACGGCTCGAGCACGCGGTGCTCGGCGTTGTCGTTGTAGGAGGCGGGGCTTGCCTCTTTCCAGTATCTGTAGGCGCGATTGCCGTGACCGAGCTTAGACTCGGCGAGTATCAGCCAGCCCTGCGGCTGAGAGAATATGCCCGCGTTCTCTTTAGTGCACTTGTTAAAGCATTGCATAAGCGCGCCCTCAAAGCCGTGCTCGACATAGGGCGGGTACATTACCATAGCACCGTAGGGGGTGTTTAATTCTCTGTCCACGCTGTCCATAGCCTTCTCGCCCTGTTCTTTAGTAGCAAAGCCCGATATTATCGACCACGACTGCGGGTTCAGCCACATCGAAGCTTCGGGGTCGGTGCGCTGACCGATAACGGTGCCGTCCTCCTTGTAACCTCTTATCCATCTGTCCTCATTCCAGCAGGGCGCGAGTATTCTGTCAAGGTCCGCCTTTATTCCGTCAAGGTACTCGATGTACTCGGTGTCGTTCTTCTCCTCGGCATAGGTACGCAGTATCTTTACCGCGTACACGAGCTGGAATGCCACAAAGGTGGACTCGCCCTTTTTGCCGAGTCTAAGACAGTCGTTCCAGTCGGCGTGAAGTCCCGCGGGCATGCCGTGGTTGCCGAGATTGTTCATAGAGAAGCTTATCGCCCTCTTTAGGTGGTCATAAACAGTGCCCTTTTCTCCGTCATTAGCGTAGAATATCTCCTCGTCGAGGAAAGCGTGGTCGCCGCTCTCGGAAATGTACTTGTATACCGTCGGGAACAGCCACAGCGCGTCGTCCGCACGATAGCTCGGGTGTCCGGTCTCTTTCACGTATTCGGGGTCGTCGGGGGTGTTCTCGCTGCCCGCCTTATGCGTGTATTTTACAAGCGGCAGTCCCGCGCCGTTAGTCACCTGCGCTGAGAGCATAAAGATTATCTGCTGCTTTGCCATCTCGGGGGCAAGGTGGATTATGCCCTGAATATCCTGCACGGTGTCGCGGTAGCCGAAGCCGTTTCTCAGTCCGCAGTACTGGAACGACGCCGCTCTCGACCATATAAAGGTGATAAAGCAGTTGTAGGCGTTCCATACGTTTACCATATTGTTAAAGTCCGCGTCGGGGGTGTTTACCACAAGGTTGCCGAGCTTTGAGTGCCAGTACTCCTTAAGCTGTGCTATTTCCTTTTCTACCACGCCCTCTTTCTGATAGGACGCGATTATCTCGGCTGCTGTCTTTTCGGGCTTTTGTCCGAGGATGTAGGTGAGCTCCTTTGTTTCGCCGGGCTGAAGAGTGATGTCGCTTTGAAGTGCGCCGCAGGAGTTGGTGTTATAGTTGAGATCGCCCTTGAGCCCCTCCTCTATGCCCTTGGGGTTGGCGTAGCTCCTGTAAGAGCCGACAAAAGCGTCGCGGTCGCCGCAGTAGGCGGACACGTCCGCTCTTGCCACCCCGAGAAATCTCTCGTTATTGGGGTTTTTAAATATCTCGTTTTGCTTTTGGAGGATGAAATTATCTTTAAAATAGGTGCGGGTGATAAACAGCGTGTACTGTAAATTGACCTGATCCTGCTCGTAGTTGTTGTCGTTTACAAATTCGCAGTAGCCGGTAACGGAGAGCTTTCTCGGTACGTTGTCGGTGTTGGTTATCTTTGCCGCCCATACCTCGTAGGTAGCGTCCTTAGGAACGTAGTAGGTCACCTCGGACTTTATCTTCTTATACTCCGAGGTCATCACGGTATAAGCCGTGCCGTGGCGGCACTCGCTCTTGTAGTCTTTAAGCGATTTGCACACGGGCGACCACGACGCCGACCAGTAGTCCCCGTCGTCGTTGTCCTTTATGTAGATGTATCTGCCGGGCTGGTCATTAGGCACACTGTTAAAGCGATAGCGTATAACACGTCCGTTAGCGCCCGACTTAACAAAGCTGTAGCCTCCCGCGTTGTTGGAGATTATAGCGCCGTATTCGGGCGAGCCGAGATAATTAGCCCACGCCGACGGCGTGTCGGGACGCGTGATAACGTACTCTTTGTTTTCAAGGTCAAAATGTCCGTAGTTCATATTTTTATTTCCTTTCATATTTTTGGCATAAGCCGAACTCTTATCTAAATTATATCAATAATATCGCAGCTTGACAAGGGCGGTAATTTTCACAAAAATCACGCCGCTTTTTTGTCTATATTATCCAACTACCCGATTTGCGCAAGATGTATAAATACGCCGAGGGCGGTATTATAGGCGGTATTATAATAGTGTAAGGCGATCTTAAAGTATAATAAGCCGAGCGGATACTCGGCTTTTTAAAAATAGCATTATAGTCGGTCGGTCAGTCTGTTGTTTTTGCCAAAGCAGCAAGCCTCTTTTCCAACACGGCTTCTAATTTTTTAAAATCACAGCAGCGGCGGATTAAACCTGGTTTTGCTTTGCCCTCTGTAATCATTCTATAAGTTTTTTGTGCATTTTTTTGAATTACATCTGCATTTTTTTGACACCAGTCTAACTCTTTAGCTAAAAATCTCTTGTGCGTTTTAATATTTGGAGGGTCGTTCTTAAAAATTTTTACTTCCATTTTTTTAATTACACTTTTATGTACAGGTATCATATTGTTGAAATTTATAACTGCGATTAATTTTTCTTTGCCGTTAATTCTTTCGGTTATTTTCAGATAATCAAAATTTTTAGGCATAGTTTCGTGCTTGGGTTTGGGGCTGGATATAGGAGCGCAATACTCTTTTCCGTTTACCATTACCAACACTCCGATAAACGGCCTGCCGGACTTGCCGATCTGAGGGGAAACCGATAAAACATTTTCATCATACTTAGCTAAATCTCGATTATATTTTAAATCTACTTGATATAAAGATAATTTTTTATTCATCATTTTTCCTTTCCTAAAAAGAAAAGGCTGACAATCAGCCTTTCTTATATCCTTGTTTTCGGTAGGGTTCACGCGCTTTTTAATAGCTCCCACTTAACGGTAGGGTCCACACGCTTTTATAGCTCCCACTTAACGGTAGGGTTCACACGCTTTTATAGTTCCCACTTAAAACGGCAAGGAAACCGCCGCAGGTTTTATCTGCAATTATATTATAACCGATTTTTTAATTTTTGTCAATAAATTAATAATAATTTGTTCCTTATGCGGCACAATATTAAAAGGAGAGAGATAATGAAGAAGAAGCTCCTCTCGGCCGTATTTTTACGGCGGCTCTTGCGGCGGGAATATCCCTGCATAAGAAAAGCAAATGAGCTTTTTCCCGCAATTTTCCCGCATTTTGCCCTATATTCAGCTATTTTTGTAAATATATGCTGAAATTAGCTTGATTATTTGTGCAATTTGCTTATTGCTTATTATTTTTGTTTAGGGTATAATTAAAAATAGCCTAAAAGAGGCACACTAATTATTATGGAGGACAAACCAATGAGCTTAAAGAAAGTTTTAGCAGGTGTTGCTGCTGCTTCTTTTGCAGTAAGCGCTCTTGCAGTTAGTTCGTTTGCAGCTGAGACTAAGGTAGAGCCCATCACTCTTGACGCGAGCGAGGCTACAACACCTAAGATGGTACAGTGGGATATCAACCTTTTTGGTGATAAGGCTATTGAGACCATGGAGATCACCGGTAAGATCGGCGGCGCTTTTGGTGACACCGGTTTATATCAGGGCGGTTGGGGATTTGGTATGAACGACTCCACCGGACAGTGGTTCCAGCCTTCCGATCCTCAGATCGCTGTAGACATCGACAAGGGCGTTCTTGATCAGTCTGTTCATTTTGAGCATCCCAGACAGGGCTACACCATCGATGCAGAAGTTGACGCTGAGGGCAATCTGACCATCAAGTACGATTTCACTCCTATGGGTGCAGACGCTCCCGTTCCCGCAGCAGGTACTGACGGTATTGCACAGTTCGGCTGGTGGTGGGGTTCTGACGGAACCGCAGACGGTTCTGCCGGCACTTTCGCTCTTGCTGATGTAATTGTAAACGGCACATCTCTTGTTACCGGTGAGACAGTAGGCTCTGAGCCCGAAGCAACCGACGCTCCCGAGGCTACCGACGCTCCCGCAACCGAGGCTCCCACCGTTGGCGGCAGCTCCGGTGATGTTGATGGCGGCAATGACAACCCCGGTACCGGTGTTGCAGTAGCAGTTGCTCCCGCTGTACTCGCAGCAGGCGCTCTCGCAGCAGCAGCAGTTATCCGCAAGAGAAAGTAATCTAAGCTGATTAGAGTTACGTTTTAACTATTTTACAAAACACGAACCCCCTGTTAACGCAGGGGGTTTATGTTTTGTATTTTCCGATATCAAGGCTTATTATTACCTTATAAAATTAGTGCTTATCTTCTCCTCAAGCTCGGGCAGCGGTATATCCGACGCGGCCTTTAGCTTTAGCAGGTACGCCATATTTTTACCGATATTGCGGGCTATCTGCATGCCCTCGCCGTCCTCGGTCACCTCGCCGGGAGTTCTGCCGTGTACGGCGGGCCAATAGCGTGTAGGCGTAACTATCATCTCGGATATGGTGAAAAAGCGGTAGATGTCCTCCACCGTGTCCAGTCCTCCCGCTCTGCGCAGTACCACGAGAGCGGCGGCGGGCTTTAGCCGCATGCTCCCCGATGAGGTGTAGTACAGCCTGTCAAGAAAGCATTTAAGCGTGCCGTTTATCCCCGCATAGTATACGGGCGACCCGACGATAAGTCCGTCGGCGGCCTTTACCTTTTCGGCTATCTCGTTTAGGCCGTCGTCGAGCACGCACTTGCCGCCGTGCGAGGCGCAGTACCCGCAGGCACGGCAGCCTGTAAGCTTAAGATTGCCGACGTTTACTATCTCGGAAGAGATACCCGCCTTATCGAGCTCGGCGCACGCCTCGCTCAGCGCGAGGTATGTATTTCCTTTAGGGTGAGGGCTTCCGTTTATCGCGATAACGTTCATAAAATTTACCTCCATGGATTTTTTAATATTATAACATATCATCGCCGATGAAATCGGCGGGTGACGCGTATGCGTCATTTTGCGCAAGCAAAAAAAGATATGATACAATGTTCTTAACGTCCGACCACGGTCGGACACCTGCGCCGTGCGCAGGAAATTCGCGTAAGCGAATTTGTTGTTAAGGTTATTATACCATAAATTGCGGCTGACTTGTCAGACGCGGGCGGCGCAAGCCGTCGGGCGCAACGCGCCCAAATTTATGATACAATGTTCTTAACGTCCGACCACGGTCGGACACGCGCGCGTCTGCGCGCGAAATTCGCGCAGGCGAATTTGTTGTTAAGGTTATTATAACTCGTAATGAGATTTTATTCAATACCCCGTGCGTAATTTGTTAATTTTCACAAAAAACGGCGGGGATTTGTCGTCCTATTGCCTTATTTTTTAAATTTTCGTTGGAAAGTTAAGGATTTTTGATAAATATATTGCAATTTGCTTTTTTATATGCTAAAATGATAAAAGACGAAATGTCAATTTAGTCTTAGCACTCAGTCACAGAAAGGAAATATCTATGGAAGATAACGAAAACAAGATAGAAAATTGGCAGCAGGTCATGCAAGAATTCGGCTCTCCAGCCGATCAGGTCGAGCAGCCTCAACAGCCTAATATGGCACAGCAGCAGCCTCAGCAGCCCAATATGGCTCAGCCTCAGCAGGCTCAGCCTAACCCTTATGCGCAGCAGCCGAATTTTGCTCAGCAGGGACAGCCTAACCCCTACGCACAGCAGCCTAATTACACTCAGCAGGCTCAGCCTAATCCTTACGCACAGCAGCCTAATTACACTCAGCAGGCTCAGCCTAACCCATACGCACAGCAGCCTAATTACGCACAGCAGCCGAGCAACTCATACTCTCAGCCTACTACCGCTCTGCCCGCGTATGACGCGTCGTCCTTTGCGGTAATGCCCGCAAAGAAAAAGAGCAAAGCGCCCGTTATTATAATTGTAATAGTACTTATCGCGGCGCTTATAGGCTTAGGTATATTCCTGTTCTTCAAGTTCTTTAACAAGGGCGCGGATTATGAGACGCTTGAGCGCGGCTTTTTTGACAAGGTCGGTGCGTCCGTTTCCTCATCCGAGGTCACCGAGATAGTGAAGAAGCCTTACGGCAGCGACTTTGATGTAAGCTTCGCCCCCGGCGGCGACTTAGCGGAGACAAAGCTTGTCGGCAGCGTTGACGTAGATGTTCAAAACGGCGCGGCTAAAGTGTCGGCAGATCTCAAGGCGGGCGATGAGAAGTACCTCACCTTTGAGATGTGGAGGGACGGCGACAATGTCGTAATTAATGTCCCTGAGCTTTACAGCAAGTACTTAGTTATGCCGATAAGCAGCCTTAACGTAAGCAATCTTGCTTCGACCTTTAATTCGCCGACGTATTCTTACGGTATGGACGATATATACGCCGATTACGGCAACGATGACCTTTACGGCGATACGGACATGAGCGACCTGCTTTCTACCGATATAACGCCTACAATGTCGGATTACGACTCTTACGGCAGCAGCGCCTACAGTTCTTATATAAATATGGCGTCGTCGCTTGCAAATATGATAAAGGATATCGACAGCGACCAGCTCGACGCTGTTACCGATGTTCTTACCAAGACATATTTTGACACATTTACCGGCGAAAAGGGCAAGGGCGAAACGCTCACGCTCGACTCCGTAAGCGTAAACTGCGATACCATTACAGTCACCTTTACTTACGAGGGACTTATGAACTTTGTCAAGAACCTTATGGACAACGCAAAGAGCGACTCTACCATTATGGGCATGCTTGAGGATCTCAATATCGGCGAGAACGAGCTTGATTACTTCAGTAAATCTATAGAAAGCGCGCTCGAGAAGATGGAGGACGGCGACAAGAATAAAGAATTCTTATCCATGAAGCTCTACACTCTCAAGAATGAGATAGTCGGCAGATCCTTTATAGTAAACGGCGAGGAAATTGTAAAGCTTATCCACGTCGACAATGACGGCACTTTCGCTTACGGCGTGATAATGAACGCGAGCGGCAACACCGCCACCATGTCCGCGACCGGCACAAGCTCTAACGACAAGTTAGACGCTGTGATAAATTATACCGGTAACGGTCAGCAGTATATCTCGGCGACCTGCTCATTTACTAAGGGAGATTATGTAAACGGTACCGTTGACCTCACCATAAACTCGGACGGCAAGAGCTATAAGGCTTCGCTCTCCATAGCCTCCGACGCTTCTTCTATGTCATTCGGCGTATCAGCCGAGACCGACGGCTCTAAGGTCGCCGACGTTACCGCAGCTTTTAAGAATAAAGACTACGCCGCACCGCAAGTCCCCGAGCTTACCGACGCTAATTCCATAAACACCTACACCGCTACACAGGATGAGTTGAATGAGTTCTCCACACAGACTATGGAGAATGTGGTGAAGTTTGTCGGGACCCTGCAAAAGATAAGCAAGCCCGATATCATAGTAAGCTATTACACCAATATGATGGACGCCATAGCTTCGACGCAGGGAGGCTCGAGCGGCACGGATGTTTTTGACGATATGGATTTTGACAATATGGATTTTGACAATATGTTTGTGGAATAAAAAGTAGCTCCGTATAAACGGCGCTGCAGTGCTATTAAAAATATAACCGCCCGGGTGATTAATACGGGCGGTTATCCATTTTATGTAAAGTTCAAATCAGCGCCAAAGTTTTTTGCAAAACCCTTGACAGTGATAAATATTTGTGCTATAATGACAGTGACAAAGGAGCCCCGGATAAACGGCGCTCCCGAATTTACTAGTTATTTTTGTGAAATAACCGCCTAAATGGAGAGTGGGCGGTTATTTCCTTTTGTTGCTATTATGTAAAGTGCATATCAATATCAGAGATATGACATTGCACAGCATTATCACGGTTTGTATAAAATCTGATAACGTCAAGTACATAACATCACCCCCGTTTCCGGGAGCAGGATTGCCGCCGCGTCGTCACAAACTCCGCTCCGCTCCATCCACCCCGTGCGGGGCGGATATCCGTTCCGCTGCGTTGCTCCTCCTTTGTCCCACAAAGCGGGCTTTGTGGGAGCCCTGTGGCGAATTTTTCTTGATGTGATTTAAGATTGTATTTTTTGTCAATAGCTCTTGACAGTGATAAATAATTGTGCTATAATGATAGTGACAAAGGAGCCCCGGATAAACGGCGCTCCCGAATTGAAAATGTTATTAGAAACAATAACCGTCCAAAGTCGAGATGTTCTGACCCCAAAAAGTTAGACAAAAATCTAAAAGAAAAATTATGCAAAGCGACTAAGAGAAATCTTGGTCGCTTTTGCTATGCAGCAGTTAAGCGATAATCGACAGGAGACATACCATCAAGCTTAAGCTTGATACGCTTTGTGTTGTACCATTCGATATAGGCTTCAAGCTCGGATATGAAGTGCTCTACTGATGTAAACTTCTGTAAGTAGAGCAACTCGGACTTGAGCAGCCCAAAGAAGTTCTCGGCACAGGCATTATCAAGACAATTGCCTTTTCTGGACATACTTTGCCTTATGCCCTTGTCTTTGAGCATTTTCTGATAATGCTTATGCTGATATTGCCAACCCTGATCTGAGTGAAGAATAAGGTTGGTATTATCGGGAATTTTCGCAAATGCTTGATTCAGCATATCTGTAACTTGGTTTAAATTAGGGTGATAACTCAGGTTGTAGGACACAACTTCACCGTTGAAAAGATCGATGATCGGCGAAAGGTATAGTTTTGTGCCAAACAAAGCAAATTCCGTAACGTCTGTTACCCACTTCTGATTAGGTTTCTCCGCTTTAAAGTCGCGCTCAAGGAGATTAGGCGCAACTTTGCCGACTTCTCCTTTGTATGAGCGATATTTTTTCATGCGCACACGACAGAATATACCCATTTCACGAATTAACCGCTGTACTGTCTTGTGATTGACAAGATGTGTTTTCCTTAATTCTTTGGTTATACGCCGATAGCCGTAGCGCCCTTTGCTCTCGTCATATATCCTGCGAATTTCCGATTTAATTTCAGCATATTTGTCCGGTTTTGGGTGCTCAAACTGTTTACTGTAATAGTAGTAGGTACTGCGGGGAATTCCGGCAATATCAATGAGCAGTCCTACTTTATGTTTATGCCTCAGCTCCCATATCACTTGCGCTTTTTCTCTTGCCGTTCCCTTTCGGAAACCAAGGCATTCAATTTTTTTAAGTAGTCATTCTCCGCGCGAAGCCGCTGAACCTCCGCTATCAGATCTTCCTCAACTTTTTTATTCAGCTTAGGCGGACGACCTGTCGACTTTCGCCCTCTGCGTTCAATGCGAAGTCCTTCCGGTCCTTCTTCCAGATAGATGCGCTCCCACCTTGATACAATATGATGATCGTTGATATCAAACTGTCGGGCTGTTTCATGGTAGCTTAACTTTTCCTTTTGCATCGTTTCCACTACCTTGATCTTAAACTCCGGCGTGTATCTCTTGTTTGGTTTACCTTTAGGCATAAAAATGCCCCCTTTCGTTAGACTTTTATTTTGGTGTATCTCTATTATACCATATTGTCTAACAAAAGGGGAGCAGTTCAGTACTTAGCCCTTGGGCGGTTATTTTAATAACCTATCGGGAGCGCCGTTTATCCGGACTCCTTTGTCTTGTTTATTATACCACAATTATTTATCGCTGTCAAGGGTTTTGCAAAAAACTTTGGCGCTGATATTGTAGCACTACACCTCCCGCAAAGCCCGCTTTGTGCAAAAGTATTGACAAACCGTACGATGTGTGCTAAAATAATATCCGCAAAGGAGTCACGTAAGCGGATAGGCGGCAAATCCTCTCCCGGAAACGGGGGCGATAATTATGTATCTAACATTATCTGACTTTTTACAAATAATGTTGCTTATATGCGAGATAATATCTCTGATACTTCTCGTATCTATACATAAAAAAGGATAACCGCCCGTACTAAGCAACCGAGGCGGTTATCATAACCAACATTTGGGAGCGCCGTTTATCCGGACTCCTTTGTCTTGTTTATTATACCACAATTATTTATCGCTGTCAAGGGCTATTGACAAAAAATACAATCTATGTTAAAATAGATACGGTGGCAAAGGGGTCACGTAAACGGATAGGCGGCAATCCTGCTCCCGGAAACGGGGGTGATTGTTATGTACATAACATTAACAGAACTTATTCAAGTGCTAATGTTAGTATGCAATGTAGTATCTTTGGTACTTATTTGCGTATTACATAATAAAAAGAGATAACCGCCCAGCTCGCAACTTTGGGCGGTTAATTTAACTTAAATTACCAAACAATGACACGGGAGCGCCGTTTATCCGCATCCCTTTGTCACTGTCATTATACCACAAATATTTATCGCTGTCAAGAGGTTATTGACAAAAAGTACAAGTTAAGATTACAACTCTGCCACCCTCCCACATATGTACTCGTCATAGTGCGTTTTGTAAAAACAACACTAAAAATCAAAGTGTGATTTGTGAAAATTGTATATTGCTAAATGCTTTGTTTTGTTGTATAATTTATGATAGCCGTAAAGGCTAAAAAATAATTTATGGAGGATAACCCAAAATGAAGCTAAAAAGAATTTTAGCAGGCGTGGCTGCTGCTTCTGTTGCAGTAAGCGCGCTGGCAGTAAGTGCATTTGCAGGTTCTATTACCGTTAACGATCCTTCTTGGTGGACTTCTGTAGATGTTCCGCTGGAAGATTTACTGGATGGCGCTGATCCTGCTGATGTAGAATCTATCACTTTCTCAAGTGATGTAAAGTTTACAGTTGCCTACAACAACAATACCGGTACGGATACTTTTGTTAAGGATAATCCTTACTGGTCTCAGCACGAAGGTGTTGAAGGCTCTATCACTGTTGATGACATCTGCCTGCAGAGCTTTGAGAAGCCCGATGGCGAGGTGTGCGATTATTATCTGTTCCTTGCAGTTTCGCTCGGTGACAGCACTGACCACGACATCAACTGGACAGTAAAGGTTAAGGATCCCGATGTTGGTACTACCGACTTCTCTCATGGCGGTATCTCTACTCAGGAGATCCTTGTTGAAGATCCCGGCTCTGTATTCCAGAACGACAGCGGCGAATATCAGTTAGACGTTATTAATAACCCTAACAACGTTAACCTTCTTGGCGACGCTGCTGCAGACGTTGACAACGCTAAGGCAGTAGGTATCCGCTTTAAGGTTTCCGACTTCCAGGCAGGCGACCCCACAATGGCTGTAAGCGCTATCGCTAATGCTAATACCGCAGACGGCAACAACTATCACAGATGGAACGCAGACGATGTAGTAGGCGTTACCGTTAAGTCCGGTGACGATGATGTAGCTACCATCACCGGCAACGGCGAGTACATTGTATGGGTAGTATTCGATGGTCCTATCACTTATGACAATCAGTTCCTTGTTGGTCTTGTAGGTACTTTGGATGCAACCGCTCCCGCAGCTATAGCTGATGATGATGCTGTTCTTCCTTACAACATCGAAGTTCTTTCTGTAGGTGTTCAGGAGGCTGACGCAGACGTTACTCCCGTTGAGCCCGATGAGCCCAGCGAGCCCACTCCCGAGGATCCCGGTCACGAGCCCAGCGATGAGCCCACCACACCCGGTGACAGCACCGAGCCCGATGACAACAGCAGTGACGACAACAGCAGCGACGACAACAACGGCAATACTTCCGTTGATGACGGTGGCGACAACAACCCCGGCACCGGTGTTGCTCTGGCAGTAGTTCCTGCAGTTCTTGCAGCAGGCGCTCTTGCAACCGCTACTATCGTTCTCAAGAAGAGAAAGTAATTAACGGTTAAAAACTGAATTACATTATATACCCCTTACCATTCGGTAAGGGGTGTATTTTTGTATGCTATTTAGCAAAAATGCCGATAATCTGTGCAAAAACACACAGTTTCACCAAAATAAAATTATTTGTTTGTTAAAAATGACAGTTGATTTTTGCAAAATAATGTTGTATCATATATGTAGCTTAAAAAAAGCAAATTTAAGTTAATGATTCTTTTTATGGAGGACAAACAAATGAAACTTAAAAAAGTTTTTGCAGGCGTTGTTGCAGCTGCACTCGCTTGCTCCACTGTAGCAGTAAGTGCATTTGCAGCAGGTGAGAAGTCTTACTACGATTTCGGCGGCCAGCAAGTTACTTGGGGCACCGACGCTGACGGCGACGAAAATCCCGATACCGCAGGTGTAGGCACAGATTCTTGGATAGGCACTCTTGACGAGAACGGCAACGGCACTATCAAGGTTCCTGTAACCAACGGCGACACTGTAGAAGTAGTTTGCAATTCTTGGACAGATTTTGCTGACCACGTAATGTTTACCGCTAACGGCGAGGATGTTACTCCCGCTCAGAGCGTAACATTCACTATCACTGAGGACATCACCGAGTTTGCTATCGATATCGCTTGGGGCGAAGCTGACGGCGATAATTGCGGCTTCAATGATTGGTGCGGCAACCTCGTAATAGTTACCGCAGGCGACCCCGTTGAGACCCCCGAGACCCAGGCTCCCGCAGATGACGATCCTCAGGTCGGCGAGACCGAGCCCGCACCCGGCGATTGCACCGGTGACGCAGGTGGCGACGACAATGGCAACACTTCTGTAGACGACGGCGGCAACAACAACCCCGGTACCGGTGTTGCAGTAGCAGTTGCTCCCGCTGTACTTGCAGCAGGCGCTCTCGCAGCAGCAGTTGTTATCCGCAAGAGAAAGTAATTGACGATACGTCGATAAACTGAATTAATTACATGTTTGACCCCCGCTTTTGCGGGGGTCAAATTTTATGCCTATATTATCTCTTTGCCTTTAGAAATATTTTAATAAATCAATTTTACCTATTGACTTTAGGTTTTGTTTGTGCTAAAATAGCCCGTGCATAAATCCTTTCATTGGAGATGATGAGATGTTTCAATTAAAATGGCTGTGGCAGAACCTTAAGGGCTACCGCGCGATATACGGCGCGGCGCTCAGCCTGTCGATAATAATGCAGGTCTTTTACCTGATAGGGCCGATGATAGTCGAGCGTATCGTAAGCATATTCGTATCCTCGCCCGACGCATTGACTAATATCCAAACTCAAGCTGACCTGCTGATAACCCTTTGCGTGCTGCTGATAGCGTTTACCTTTGTGCGCACCTGCCTGCACTTTCTGTGCAAAATGCTGTACGAGGTGGTGTCGCAGGGGGTACTGCGCGACGTGCGCGACAAGCTTTTCGAGAAGATACAAAACCAGGATATGCACTATTTCGACACCCACACAAAGGGCGACCTCGTCACAAGGCTGACGGGCGACCTCGAGCTTATCCGCCACTCGCTCGCGTGGATAATAATGATGGTGGTCGAGAGCAGCTCGCTGTTTATATTCACGGTGATATATTTTATATCGATAGACTGGCTGCTGACATTGTGCCTGCTTGCGGTGACCCCGATACTCTTCTTTGTGGTACGGCTCTTTAATCGCCGCGTAGGACCGCGCTATGTTGTTTTGCGTGAAAAGCTCTCCCGCCTTAACACCAAGGCTCAGGAGAACATTGCCGCTAACCGCGTGGTAAAGGCTTTCGCCCGCGAGGAATACGAGAAAGAGGACTTCGACAAGTACAATAAAGAGTACTGCGAGTACAACCAGCAGGCGGCTATGGTATGGCTTGTGTATCAGCCCTACGTCGAGATACTTGCGCAGAGCCTTTGGGTTATACAAATGCTCGTCGGCGGCATATTCGTCATAAACGGGCGGATAACCTTAGCGCAGTATACGGTATTCTCGGGGCTGCTGTGGACTATCTCCAATACGATACGCAATATCGGTATGCTGATAAACGACCTGCAGCGCTTCTTCGCGAGCGTATCTAAGATAATCGAGGTATTTTACGACCGCTCCGATATCGTCAACGAGCACAAGTGCGACGAGCGCCCGCGCATAGGCGGCGATATACGCTTTGAGAATGTGTCTCTCAGCTTTGAGGGCAAAAAGGTGCTCGACGGGCTGAACTTCGAGATAAAGGACGGCGAGACTATCGTTATTATGGGAACGACGGGCTCGGGCAAGACCTCTATGATGAATTTGATAGCGCGCTTCTACGACCCGACCGAGGGCGCGGTCTATGTCGGCGGCAAGAACGTCAAGGACTACGAGCCCGATATCCTGCGCAGCAATATCGGTATGACCACGCAGGAGGTATTGCTCTTCTCCGATACCGTAGACGGAAACGTCGCGTACGGCAAGTCGGATCTGCCCTTTGACCAGGTGCAGATGTTTACCCGCCTCGCCTCAGCCGATTTTGTCGAAAAGATGCCCGACGGCTACGATACCATTATCGGCGAGCGCGGCGTCGGACTTTCGGGCGGGCAAAAGCAGAGGATAGCTCTCGCCCGCGCAATGGCGATACGCCCCGCGGTGCTTATACTCGACGACACCACCTCGGCGGTGGATATGGAGACCGAGATAGAGATACAAAATAACCTTACTAAGCTGGATTTTGCCTGCACTAAGCTTATTATCGCGCAGAGGACCTCTTCCGCAAGATACGCCGACAGGATAATGATACTCGACCACGGCAGGATAGCGGAGATGGGCACCCACGAGGAGCTTATGAAGAAAAAGGGTTATTATTACGACATATTTACCTTGCAGAACAGTTGACGGGGCGGTGAGAATATGGCAAGAAATAAATACGATATAGACGAGCGGCTCGAAACGCCGTTCGACTTTAAGCACTTTAAGCGCGCGATGGTATATGTTAAAAAATACCGCGGGCGTATCATACTCGCGCTGACATTGTCGGCGATATCGGCGGCGGTATCACTGCTTTCGCCATTGCTTACTAAAGAGGCGGTAGACGTTGCTATCCCCGAGGGCAGGATAGATTACATAATACTGCTGTCGGCGCTGTTCTTAGTGACGGTAGTAGTCAGCGTCATCCTCGCAAATATCCGTCAGCGGATAATGACCCGCGCGGGGCAGTTGATGATATACGATATAAGAAAAGACCTGTTCGCGCACTTGCAGGAATTGCCTTTCCAGTACTATGACGACCGCCCGCAGGGAAAGATACTTGTCCGCGTAATAAATTATGTCAACAACGTTTCTAATATGCTGACTAACGGCATAATAAATTTCGTGCTCGAAATATTCAATATAATATTCGTCACGATATTTATGTTCGCCGTGGATGTAAGGCTGTCGCTGGTGATATTCGCGGGGCTGCCCGTGTTTATTGCGGTGACCGTATTGCTTAAGAATAAGCAAAGGCGCGCTTGGCAGGCGGAGTCGAATAAGCACTCTAACCAGACCGCTTATCTTGCGGAGAGCATAAACTGCATACGCGTCACCCAGAGCTTTGCCCGCGAAAAGGAGAACCTCGGCATATTCCGCCGCCTTTCGACAGAATACCGCGCCGCGTGGATGAAAGCGGTAAAGATAAACAACCTTGTCGCGTTTTCGGTGGACAATATAAAGGCGATAGTAGAAGCGGGGCTGTACTTTACGGGGCTTATGCTGATAGGCTACCCGAGCGTAAAGCTCGGCAGCATACTCGCCATGAGCAACTACGCTAACCGCTTTTGGCAGCCGATAATCAATATAGCAACGCTCTATAATCAGTTTATCAACGCGGTGGCGTACCTCGAACGTATATTTGAGACTATGGACGAGCCCGTCCCCGTAAAGGATATAGAGGGCGCAGAAGAATTGCCCGAGATAAAGGGCGAGGTAGAGTTTAAAAACGTTACCTTTGCTTATGAGGAGGGCAAGAACGTCCTCGAGAACTTAAGCTTTAAGGTAAAGCCGGGAGAGAGCGTCGCGCTCGTCGGCCCTACCGGCGCGGGCAAGACGACGATAGTAAATCTTATCTCCCGCTTTTATAATCTAAGCGGCGGCGAGGTGCTTATAGACGGGCACGACATAAGCAAGGTGACATTGCACTCGCTGCGCAGCCAGATGGGGATTATGCTTCAGGACAGCTTTATCTTCTCGGGAACGATAGAGGACAATATCCGCTACGGCAAGCTTGACGCAAACATCGACGAGATAACCTCCGCCGCTAAGACGGTATGCGCCGACGAATTTATACGCGGGCTTGAGGACGGCTATAAGACCGAGATGTACGAGGGCGGCTCGCAGCTTTCGGGCGGGCAGAGACAGCTTGTGTCCTTTGCGCGCACGCTCGTGTCCGATCCTAAGATATTGATACTCGACGAGGCTACCTCGTCTATAGACGCTAAGACCGAGCGCCTCTTACAAAAGGGGCTCAACGAGATGCTCAAAGGTCGCACGAGCTTTATAATCGCGCACCGCCTTTCTACCATCAAGAACTGCGACAAGATAATGTTTATCAATAATAAGGGCATTACCGAGGCGGGGACGCACGAGGAATTGCTCGCCAAGAAGGGAGATTATTATCACCTGTATATGGCACAGAGGTTTGAAGAGGCGGCGGTATAGCTCTTGCATTTCGGCATAAAATGTGATATTATTGTATATAGACGCTTTAAGATTTAATTTCAGCAAAGGAGAAGCAATTGAAGGAGTATATTGACGATTTTGAAATAGACCTCGATACCGAGGAAGACGATAACGCGGAAGAAGTTGCCGAGCAGGAGAAGAAAAAGCGCAACCGTCTTATCGCAAATCTTATGATATACGGCGGCATTGCCATACTTGTCATATTGTGTATAGTGACGGGGATATTCTTGTTTATGGGGCAGAGCGGACGGCCGATAACTACATTGCGCTTTGCGGAGCAGTCGCTTTCTATGCGCGCGGGACACAGCGCAAGCACGGCTTTAATAACCGAGCCGTCGGATATGGAATACGCGATAACCTACGCGAGCTCAGACGACGAGACCGTTAAGGTAGACGCGGACGGCAAGCTTACCGCGCTAAAGGCGGGAACCGCCACGGTGACCGCGTACAGCGGCGAGCTTAATGCGTCCTGTCAGGTGACGGTCGAAAGGGACACGCTCTCGGGCTTTGATATCTCGATAAGCGAGGCGGATATGACCGCGGGCGACGAGCTCGCCGTTAAGGTGACATACACCCCCGCCGACGCGTCGGATAAGGATATGGTATGGGAGAGCTCGGATACCGCCATTGCCACCGTCAGTGAGGACGGAGTGATAAAGGCATTGTCGGGCGGCGACGCGGTGATAACCGTCACCGATAAGATAACCGAGATAAGCCGCGATATAAACGTATCCGTAGAGGTTCCCGAAACGGCGGAGAGTATGCTCTTTGACAAAGACACGGTCACCTTAGAGGTCGGCGACAAGTACGAGACCGTTCTTAAATTTGAGCCCGACAGCATAAGCGCAAAGTACGCGGTATATTACACCACCGATACCTCGATAGCCTCGGTGGACGAATACGGCATCGTCACCGCCAACAGCGCGGGCGTATGCACGATTAGCGCGGTGTATTATTATGACGACAGCATTAAGGCGACTATGGAGCTTGTCGTGCTCGACCCGTTTGTCATAACGGGGGCTCAGACCGAGACCGAGCCGCCTGCTACAGAACCTCCGGCTACAGACCCGCCCGAGACCGAACCTCCCGCCACGGACCCACCTCAGACCCAAACCCCGCCTCCTACGGGGATGGGTGTAAACGGTCCTCCCGAGATAACCGAGGTAGACGGCATAACCTACGTAAACGGCATTATGATAGCGAATAAGACCTATTCTCTGCCGGCAAGCTACGACCCGGGCGCTAAGGACGACGCTATGAACGCCTTTTACGAGATGCAAAACGCCGCTTATGCCGACGGGATAAGCCTCTACATAATATCGGGCTATCGCTCGTATTATACCCAGCAGGCTATCTATAATAATTATGTATCCTATGACGGGGTAGCGGGTGCGGACAGATATTCCGCACGCGCGGGACACTCCGAGCACCAGACGGGATACGCCTTTGACCTAAACTCGCTTGAAGAGAGCTTTGGCGAGACGGCCGAGGGTAGATGGCTTGCCGAAAACTGCTATAAGTACGGCTTTATCATCCGCTATCCTAAGGGCAAAGAGCCGATAACCGGCTATATGTACGAGCCGTGGCACGTGCGCTATTTAGGAAAGGATATCGCCACCAGCGTATATAACAGCGGGCTTACCTTAGAGGAGTACCTCGGTATTACTTCCGAGTATCAGGATTGATAATTATTGCATAACAAAAGCCCGACGTTTTTCGTCGGGCAAATTGTTAAATAAAATATAAATCGTTTACTTATCCAATATTACCTTTATCTTTCCGATAAGGGGCAGATCCTTTGCCTTTCCTTTAGCGGAATTGACAATGCCCGCCACGCCGAGAAGAACGGGTATAGCCATAAAGATAAGGTGTATGAACCACGCTACGATAGTCCCGGGGATAACGCCCGCGTCCCAGTTAGACCACGACGCAAAGGCTCTGAGCAGTACGCTGAAGAAGAAAGACGCGATAGTGCTCTCTATTATCTCCACTATCATAGTACCGAAGAGCAGTGTCAGCGCCTCGGAGCAATGAAAGGCGGTAAACTCGGACTTTCTCGCGATTATAAGGGGCGCGACAAGCACCGCCGCCGCGAAAATAAGCGCAAAGAACGTGCCGAAGAACCACGCTACCACGATATAAACAAATGACGCGCAATAAGCGAGTATGGCGAGTATCTTATTGGTATTTATATCGGCGGTATCCATGGTATCGGTGCGGTCGCTCGTATTCATCAGCTTGTCTATAAAGCTCGGGCCGCTTTTTACAGGAGTGACCGAGGCCGCCGCGGCCGACACGGGAGCAAGATCCGCTCCGCACTTGCCGCAGAATTTGGTGCCGTCTGTGTATTCTTCCCCACATTTAGGACAAAATGGCATAATAAGTACCTCCGTGTGTTTTTTATCCGTATTCGGACAATATTATTATACCTAAATTTGGCTAAGATGTCAATAGATTTTGCATTCCCCCTTAAGAAAAAGGAGAATAAATGACAGCTTTCGAGTTTTCTGACGATAATAAGCGATATCATACTTTAAACTATTATAACATACATAAGTACCGCTGTAAGGTATTTAAGGCGGCTGTAGACGCGGGGTTTAGCTGTCCCAACCGCGACGGGAGCAAAGGGACGGGCGGCTGCGTATTTTGCTACGAGCGAAGCGGGTATTTTTCGCACGGCGGCGGGAAGGACGTGTACCGCTCGGTGTATTCTCAGCTGTGTGCTGAGAGGGAGAGGATATATAAAAAGCACAGCGGTGCGCCGCTTATCGCGTATTTTCAGGCGGGTTCTAATACATACGGCGATATTTCGGATATAATGGACGCTGTTAGGGCGGCGGAGGATTTCGGCGCGGCGGGTATAGCGCTCGCCACCAGAGCCGACTGCGTCGACGGCGAGGTATTAGAGCTGCTGAAGAGTACCGCCGCGCGGCTGCCGCTTACTGTGGAGTTGGGGTTACAGACGGCAAACGACGACACCGCGCGGCTTATCAACCGCTGTCACAGCTTTGAGGATTTTCTGTACGGGTATAATATGCTTAAAGGCGCGGGCTTGCGCGTATGCGTGCATATCATAGACGGTCTGCCGCACGAGAGGGCGGAGGATATGCTGTACACCGCGAAGACGCTCGGGTGGCTCTTGCCCGACGCGGTAAAGATACATCTGCTGCACGTCATTAAGGGGACGAGGCTATATGACAGCTATCTATGCGGCGAATATGTACCTCTTGAAAAGGACGAGTATATAGACATCGTCGTAAGGCAGCTCGAGCTGCTCCCGCCGAGCACGGTGATAGAGCGTATAACAGGCGACGGAGACAAGCGGACGCTCGCCGCGCCTATGTGGAGCGCGGATAAAATATCGGTGCTCGGCGGGATAGATAAGCGCCTGTCCGAGCTCGACACCTGTCAAGGGCGGCTTTTTACCGAGAAAGAGGGGGAGAATATATGAACCTGCCGACATTCGACATATACGGGGTCAATACTCCGTGCTATGTCATAGAGGAAAAATATCTTAAGCAAAACGCCGAGCTGCTGAAAAGCGTGTCGGACATTACGGGGTGCAAGATACTCCTCGCGCAAAAGGCGTTTTCTATGTACGAGACTTACCCGCTGCTAAGCCTTTACCTTGCGGGGACGGCGGCGAGCGGGCTGTACGAGGCGCGGCTCGGGCGAGAGCGCTTTGGCGGGGAGACGCACGTATATTCTCCCGCATATAAGGACGAAGATATAAGAGAGCTTATTAAGTATGCGGATCACTTTGTATTTAACTCGATAGGGCAGTATAATAAGCACCGCGATATTGTCAAGGACAAGGTCTGCGGGATAAGGGTAAACCCGCGGTATTCTACTCAAAGTGGGCACGAAATATACGACCCCTGCGCTAAGGGCTCGCGGCTCGGTCAGACGATAGCGGCTTTTGAGCAAGAGGCGGAGGAGTACGGGCTTGAGGGGATAACGGGACTGCATTTTCACACGCTCTGCGAGCAAAATTCCGACGCGCTGAAAATTACCGCCGAAGAGGTCGAGCGGCAATTCGGCAGATTTTTGCCCCATATGAAATGGATAAATTTCGGCGGAGGTCACCATATCACTAAAGAGGGGTACGATATAGACACGCTATGCAAGACTATAGAGCACTTTAAGCAAAAATACTCGCTGACGGTGTATCTTGAGCCGGGAGAGGCTGTCGCGCTGAACGCGGGATTTCTTATAGCGTCGGTGATAGATGTAATTAGCGGCAAGGCGGACGGCGAGCGGGATATAGCGATACTCGACGCGTCGGCCGCCTGTCATATGCCCGACGTGCTCGAGATGCCGTATCGCCCCGTGGTCTTGGACGATAAAATGAACGCGGCGGGGGAGCCCGACGAAAAGGCATATTCTTACACCTTGGCGGGGGACACCTGCCTTGCGGGGGATACTATAGGCGCGTACTCGTTCGACCGCCCGCTTAAGGCGGGGGACAGGCTCGCCTTTTGTGATATGGCGATATACACTATGTGCAAGAATAATACCTTTAACGGTATGCCTTTGCCGAGCATTTATTATAATACGGATAGTGGGATTAATATAATAAAGCGGTTCGGGTATGAGGATTTTCTTAGCAGGGTATGAGCATTTAATGTGACACGATAATATTTTCTATTGACATATGAAATTAAATATGTTAAATTTATATTATCCAAATATTCGATATAAAAGAAAAGACTTTCAAACAGAAAAAGGAGAAATAATTATGAAGCTTATCAAATGTACCGCCGCTGTATTATTATGCGCGGTTTTGGCGTGCGGGTGCAGCACTGGCGTCAGCGAGGGCTCGGACACTAAGCCCGCCGACGGCGAACACGAGCCTATCACCATACTTAACTCTTCGGATGTAGATAGGCTTAAGGAGATCGTACACGAAAAGTATCCCGAGATAGTCCTCGAGCTTATCCCCTACAACGGCAGAAACTGGTCGCGCTTTACCTGCGACCAGATGATAACGGGCGATATGCCTGACATATATACCACCACCTACGCGTGGACTAATTATCCCGAGGAGATGAAAGCAAATCTTATAGATCTGTCCGCGTATTCCTTTACCGATAATTATGACCCGACGCTTTTATCACAGCAAGAGCTCGACGGAGGGGTTTATCTGCTGCCCTCGAGATATTCGGTCTATGTCTGCGCATACAATAAGACATTATTTGATAAGCACGGATGGAAAGCGCCCGAGAGCTTTGAAGAGCTAAAGGAGCTTGCCCCTAAGATAAAAGAGGCGGGCGTGCGCCTTGCTGTCACTAATACATTCAATGCGGGGCAGGGATTTCAGTATGTGTGCAATCTCGCCGACACCTTTGACCTTTCGTCTATAAAGGGCGTACAGTGGCAGAGAGATTTCTTGAGCGGAAAGGCCGACGCTAAAGAAGGCTTCGGCGAGGCTATGGATTATATGCAGGAGTGGGTGGACTTAGGCTTTATGCAGGGGAGCAACACCTTAGACGGCAAGACCTCTTTCGAGGTATTTTCCGAGGGCAATACCGCCTTTGCGGTAGGCGGGGTAGACCACTGGACGCAAAATGGGGACGGCACCGGCGATCAGTACGAGCCCATGCCCTATCTCTCGCGCGACGGCTCTAAGAATATGTTTATTACCACCCAGTCTAAGAATTTCGGACTAAGCAAAAAGCTTACCGAACCGGGCAACGAGCAAAAGCTCGAGGACGCGCTACACGTTATAGAGGTACTTTCTACCGTAGAGGGGCAAAACTCGTTCTACAACGCCAACACGACCTATATTTCTTCCTTGCGCGACTGGGAGATAGACCCCGCCAGCCCCTATGCGGATTATTTAGACGACATGAGAAACGGGCATACCGCCCCGCTTATCTATACAGGCTGGGAGGGTATCCTCGCTAAGGTCGGAGAGAACGTCCTCGACTATCTAAACGGCGAGTACACTAAAGAAGAAGTATTGCAGAGTATGGACACGCTTCGCGACGAGTGGCTGTCGCAGGGTGCTTATGTTTATTCCGAGGTGGACAGAAAGTACGACCAGAAAGAAACCGCACAGCTTGTCGCCAAGATATTCGGCGAGACCGTCGGCGCGGACTGCGCGCTTATGTCAATGAATGCCGCTATAGACAATTGCGCGATACAAAATGCAGACGGCATTAACGGATTTATTATGCCGCTCCCGCTCACCGACGAGAGGATAGTGTCTATTCTCCCCACCGGGTGGAACGGCAACATACAGACCCTGACGCTAAAGGGCAGTCAGATAAAAGAATTTGCACAAAAGGGTTATAAGATAGAGTCAGGCGGCAAATCGGCGGTGTTCCCCTATGAGCTTATCGTAAAGGGCGGAAAAGAATTGTCCGACGATACCGAATACACCGTGGTGGTATGCGGCGCGGATGAGGAGCTTAAAACCGCGGGCAATATCAAGGACAGCGGCATACAGGGCTTGCAGGCGTTTAAGGACTTTTTCAATAACAACGGCAACCCGCCATTGTCCGAGGAATTATTGAAATGGAATGAGTGAGATGAAAAAGATCCGTGTAGATAAAAAATATCGCGGGATATTTATAATCGCCGCCGCCGTAACTATTATTGCGGCGGTATGCGGCTTTTTCGTCATACAACAAATGAGCTCATCGCTTAATAATACAGTCTACAATGAGAGAGTAAGTCAGCTCTCCGAGGTCACGGTCCAGCTATTCGACAGCACCGAGAGGAAGATAGTGCAATACTGGAACGAGGCCAATGTGGCTAACCGCCGCCTAGTCGACGCAAAGCCGCATAATTTATCGGAGCTGAGCACTTTTTTAAATAAAGAAAATCAGCTTGGCGGGTATGAGGAAGAGGCCGCTGTGCCGATAGTTATCGACGAGGACGGGAGAATGTACTCGCCCGACGGCGATAACGGCATAATCAGCGACACAGACCCCTTAGCTAATTGCACCGAGCGCGTAAGCTTTATCAAATACAATACCATGAATGTCGAGAACGATATCGTATTCGTCTATAAGCTTACCGACCCCATAGAAATATCCGACACCGAGAAAGATATATATTTTGTGGGAATATGCATAGGTATGGAGACGATAGGCTCTATCTTCAGAAGCCCTACCTATAACGGCAACAATAGCACATATATCTTAAGCCGCGACGGCACAAAGCTGTACGTAGACGAGACAAAGTACAAAAATCTCGTGCCGGGGTACAACGTCTTTAACGTTATGAAAAAGGCGAGCGAGGAAGAGAATATAAACTTTGACGAGCAGTTAAAAAAGCTCGACACCGAGGGTCAGGTGCTTTCTCATGTCAAAATAGAGGGCACCGAGTGCTTTTACGCTATGCGTAAAATACAGGACAACGACTGGATAGTTATGTATATCAATCCCGCGCAGGAGGTGGCTCAGGGCACCGCGCAGGTAGTAAGCTCTGCGCTTAGGACGGCGATAGTTACGGGGGTGTTTTTCCTTGTCGCCGTGATAATCATTATGCTGTGTATGTCAAAGGCACTGCACACAAGGGGACTGCTCAGAGCCGAGTATGAGTCGAGCGAAAAGCTGCAAGAGATGAATAAGCAATTAGAGCAGGCTAAGTACGAGGCTGAGCAGGCATATCTTGTATCTCAGCGGGCGAGCCACGCCAAGACGGCATTCTTAAACAATATGTCCCACGATATAAGAACGCCCATGAACGCCATTATAGGCTTTACCTCGCTTGCGGCCGCGCATATCGACGACAAGGACTCGGTAAAGAATTATCTGTCCAAAATTATGGTGTCCAGCGAGCATCTGCTCTCGCTGATAAACGACGTGCTCGATATGAGCCGCATAGAGAGCGGAAAGGTCAAGATAGAGGAGAAAGAGTGCTCGCTGCCGACGATACTTCACGACCTGAGAAATATCCTACAGTCGGATATCAAGGCAAAGCGGCTGAACTTTTACATAGATACTGTCGACGTAGAGCACGAGAATATAATCTGCGACAAGCTGCGATTAAATCAGATACTCATAAATTTAATGTCTAACGCTATAAAATTTACTAAGGCGGGCGGCACTGTCGCTCTGCGCGTAGTAGAAAAGCCCAACGCGCCCGAGGGCTACGCCGACTATCAATTTATAGTGCGGGATACGGGTATAGGTATCAGCGAGGACTTTATCGAGAAAATATTCGACCCGTTTACGAGAGAATCGAATTCGACGGTAAGCGGCATTCAAGGCACGGGGCTCGGAATGGCGATAACCAAGAATATCGTCGATATGATGAACGGCACTATCGAGGTAAAGAGCAAGCCCGGCGAGGGCTCGGAGTTTACCGTATCGGTAAGATTTGGCGTAAGCGGAAGCGAGCAAAAGGTGACGGTGATAAAGAACCTCGAGGGCTTCCGTGCGCTGATAGCCGACGACAATATGGACAGCTGCACCAGTGTGGAGAAAATGCTGCGCGTCATCGGGTTAATGCCCGAGTGGACGACCTCGGGCAAAGAGGCTGTCTACCGCGCAAAGTATGCGTATGAGCAAAACGAGCCTTTTCAGGTGTACATTATCGACTGGCTTATGCCCGATATGAACGGCATAGAGGTAGTGCGCAGGATACGGCAGGAGGTCGGCGATACCGCGACCATTATCATACTCACCGCTTATGACTGGACGGATATCGAGAGCGAGGCGAGAGAGGCGGGAGTGACGGCATTTTGTGCAAAGCCACTCTTCTTGTCCGAGCTGTATAATATTTTGCAGAGAGCGAGCGACAATTCCTCGGATAATATCGAGCAGGAGATAGCTCCCGAAGAATTTGCGGGCAAAAAGGTACTGCTTGTCGACGATATTGAGCTCAACCGCGAGATAGCGGTCGCTATACTCGAAGAGGCGGGAGTTACCGTCGAGACTGCGATAAACGGCAAAGAGGCCGTAGACGCGGTCAAAAACAGCGCGGGCGATATCAGCCTTGTGCTTATGGACGTGATGATGCCGGTTATGGACGGCTATCAGGCGACCCGCGAGATAAGGGCGCTTAGCGACCCCGTCCTTGCTGATATCCCAATTGTCGCAATGACGGCTAACGCCTTTGAGGAGGACAGGGCGGCGGCGTTAGACGCGGGTATGAACGACCACCTCGCTAAGCCTTTCCAGATAGACCAGCTGTACAGAGTGATGAAGAAGTACATTAAGGATTGACGCATTATAAGCCGAATTGTTTGATTTTATATCAGGCAATTCGGTTTTTTGCTATGCCTAAATAATTCTACAAGCAAAAATTAACGCAAAATTGCAAATAGGACTTGCAAAAGCGGTTAAATTCTGCTATAATAAATAAGTATATGGGCTTTAGCGGCGTTTATCGCGCTTTAGACCCGAAAAATTCTTTGACAAGGGTAAGTAAAATGAAAGAACAACTGGAAAATATACGCCGCGAGGCTATGGACGCTATATCCGCCTGCGGCGACGTTAAAGAGCTCGACGCTCTGAGGGTAAAATACCTCGGCAAAAAGGGCGAGCTTACCGCGATACTTAAATCTATGGGAGGGCTGTCCGCCGAGGAGCGCCCGATAATAGGTCAGCTTGCGAACTCTGTGCGCCAGACGCTCGACGAGGCCATCTCCGATAAAGGGGACAAGCTTAAGACCGCCGCGCTCGACGCAAAGCTCGCGGCAGAAAAGGTAGACGTCACCCTGCCCGGCAAGACCCGCCCGCTCGGCTCGCGCCACCCGCTGAATATAGTGCTCGACGAGCTTAAGGAGATATTCAGGGGCATGGGCTATACCGTTGTAGACGGCCCCGAGGTAGAAGAGACCAAGTATGTGTTCGATATGCTGAACACCGATGAGGGACACCCCGCGAGGGACGAACAGGACACCTTTTATATCACCGATACCATCCTACTTAGAACGCAGACCTCATCGGTACAGATACGCGAGATGCTCGCGCACAAGCCCCCGATAGCGATAATAAGCCCCGGGCGCGTGTACCGCTCGGACGCGGTGGACGCTACCCACAGCCCGATATTCCACCAGTGCGAGGGACTTGTCATAGATAAAAAGATAACATTCGGCGACCTTAAGGGCACGCTCGAGATATTTGCAAAAAGGCTGTACGGCGAGGACATCAAGCTTAGGTTCCGCCCGCACCATTTTCCTTATACCGAGCCGTCCGCCGAGGTAGACCTGCAATGCTTTAAGTGTCACGGCGCGGGCTGTCCGCTGTGCAAGGGCGAGGGCTGGATAGAAATGCTCGGAAGCGGGCTCGTCCACCCGCAGGTACTTATTAACTGCGGTATCGACCCCGAAGAATACAGCGGCTTTGCGTTCGGCATAGGGCTTGAGCGTATCGCGATGATGAGGTACAACATAGACGATATGCGATTGCTGTACGAGAATGATATTAGATTTTTGAGTCAGTTCAGATAAAGGAGATAATAACAGTGGATCTGTCTATGAAATGGCTGAACGATTATGTTAAAGCCGATATGCCGATAAAAGAATTTGCCGACAAGATGACAATGGGCGGCTCTAAGGTAGAGACCTATCACAATATGAGCGAGCCGCTTTCTAATATCGTTGTCGGAAAGGTGATAAGCCTAGAGCGCCACAAGGACAGCGAAAAGCTGTGGATATGTATGCTCGACGTAGGAAAGGACGCGCCCATTCAGATAGTCACTGCGGCGCAAAATCTTTTCGAGGGGGCAATAGTCCCCGTATGCCTGCACAACAGCGTTATCGCCGACGGCACTAAGATAACAAAGGGCAAATTGCGCGGGGTGGAGAGCAACGGTATGATGTGCTCGTACGCCGAGCTCGGACTTACGGCGGGGGACTTTTCTTATCCCGTTGCCGACGACGGCATACTTATATTAAACGACGACCCCGACCTTGACAAAATGCCGATAGGCACCGATATATGCAAGGCTCTCGAGATAGACGATACGATAGTCGAGTTTGAGATAACCAACAACCGCCCCGACTGCTTGTCGGTGCTCGGTCTTGCACAAGAGGCGTCGGCGGTATTCGATACGCCCATGAATAAGCGCGCGCCCGAATATAAGACTGCGGGAGGGGATATAAATAAAGAGCTTAAAGTCACGGTCGAGAACACCGAGCTTTGCTCGCGCTATATGGCGGCTATGGTAAAGAACGTCAAGATCGCCCCCTCTCCGAGGTGGATGGCGCGCAGATTAAGAGCGAGCGGCGTTAGACCGATAAATAATCTTGTCGATATCACTAATTTCGTTATGCTCGAATACGGTCACCCTATGCACGCTTTCGATCTGCGCTATGTCGAGGACAATACGATAACCGTGCGCAATGCAAGACAGGGCGAGACGCTGAAGCTGCTCGACGAGATGGCGCAGCCGGTGCAGCTTTCTCCCGAGATGTTGATAATAGCCGACGGCAAAAAGCCGATAGCCATAGCGGGAGTTATGGGCGGCGAGCACAGCGGAATTATGGACGACACCACGACGGTGGTATTCGAGGCGGCATGCTTTGACGGCGTGTCGGTAAGGCGCACCGCGAAAAAGGTCGGCGAGAGGACGGAGGCAAGCTCCCGCTTTGAAAAGGGGCTAAACCCCGTAAACGCCGAACAGGCACTTAAGCGTGCGCTCGAGCTGATAGATATGCTCGGCTGCGGCGAGATAGTCGACGGCATAATAGACGTCGGAAAGGGCGACTATCCCCCCGAAAGGCTTACCCCCGACTATGACAGAGTTAACGAGCTGCTCGGTTCGGATATATCTAAGGACGAACAGCAGGCGATACTTAAAAGGCTCGGCTTTGAGATAGACGGCGACGAGATAATCGTCCCGCCGACAAGGATAGATATGCACCTGCAATGCGACATAGCCGAGGAGGTAGCGCGGATATACGGCTACAATAATATCCCCTCTACTATCCCCAAGCTTTCTTCACAAGGAAAGCGCACCGAAAAGCAGAAGATAGAGGACAAGATGACCCAGCTCGCTTTGTCCCTCGGTTTTTATGAGATAATGACATACAGCTTTATTTCACCTAAGGATTATGAGCTGCTCGGAATGAGGCAGGAGGACAGGCAGAGCGTAGTTATACGCAACCCGCTCGGCGAGGATACCTCGGTCATGCGCACAAGCCCCTTGACTTCTATGATGGAGGTAATAAGGCGCAATTATAATAACCGCAGCCTTGCGGCGAGGTTCTTTGAGACGGCGCGGGCGTATTTCCCCAAGGGCAGGGACGAACTGCCCGACGAGAAAGATTATCTGTGCTTTGGTATGTACGGCGAGGGCGAGGACTTTTTCACCGTAAAGGGCGCGATAGAAGAAATGCTTGCTAAGCTCGGCGCAGACAATGCGGAGTTTTCCGCCGTAAGCGACGACCCCGTATATCACCCCGGCAGATGCGCCGAGGTGACAATGGACGGCAAGAGGCTCGGTATGCTCGGTCAGATACACCCGAGAGCCGCCGCGGCGTTTGATATAGGCGTACCCGTCTACTGCGCGGTGATAGATACCGATATCTTAAGAGAATGCGTCGGCGAAGAAGTAAAATACGTATCTTTGCCGAAATTCCCCGCCGCGTCAAGAGATCTCAGCCTTATATGCGATGAAGAGGTCACAAACGGCGAGATAACGGCGATAATAAAGAAAAACGCAAAGCATCTTGAAGATGTCAGATTGTTTGATATATATAAGGGCGAGCAGGTGCCGAGCGGCAAAAAGAGCCTCTCGTACACCCTCACCTTTAGGAAAAAGGACGCGACGCTGACCGACGAAGAAGCGGACGCGTCGGTGGCAAA
Source organism: uncultured Ruminiclostridium sp. (assembly GCA_947594425.1). GTDB lineage: Bacteria > Bacillota > Clostridia > Oscillospirales > Ruminococcaceae > Ruminiclostridium_E. Next base: position 71,258 of record CANQED010000003.1, on the reverse strand, counting down.
GGTGCTTAAGGCGCTCGCCGAGATAGGCATGACATTGCGTTAACAAAGGAGGAGCATTATGAACAGGTTAGCAAGGACAACGGCGGCAGTTTTGACGGCTGCGGCAGTGGCTGTATCGACGGCAGGCTGCGCGGATATTTCCACCGTCGGCACCATTGAGGGCGAGAATATAGCCGCGGGCGTGTATATCAGGTATGTTATGCAGGCTATCAGCGAGGCTGATAACGAGATAGACCAGCAGCTCTCCGAGGCGGGACAAAGCGCGTCGGATATCGAGAATTTCAGCTACCTTAATTACAACGTACAAGAAAAGCCGTACAAGGAGTACGTCAAGGATCGCGCTATAGAGCTTACTAAGCAGCATATCGCCGTACAAAAGCGCTTTGAGGAGCTCGGGCTCGAGCTCACCGACACCGAGGTCAGCACCGAAAAAGAAGAGATAGCCGATATGTGGAACTCCGAGATGAACTACTACGGCTACAGCCTCGGCATAACCTATGGGGACTATTATAAGAATATGGGCATAAGCCGTTCTTCTTATCAAGAGGTCGAGCTCAATTCGATGATGTCCAACAAGCTTTTTGACAAATATTATGACGAAAACGGCATAACCGCTACCGATGAAAATGACATCAAGACCTATTTTAACGACAACTACGGCAGATTCCAGATAATCGAGGTGTCGCTGACCGAGGGCGACGGCTCGGCTATCGAGACCGACGAGGGCAAGGCCGAGATGGAAAAGATGGCTAACGACTATGTCGACAGGATAAAGGGCGGCGAGGACTTTGAGACCGTCTACCACGAGTATGAGGACTATGTAGCCGAGCAAAAAGAGCAGGCGGAGAAAGACGAGGATACTTCTTCCGACGACGAGAGCTCGGACGATACATCTTCCGACGAGAGCTCGGAAGATAATTCTTCCGATGAGAGCTCCGACAGTTCGTCTATGACAAGGTCGGCAGACACTGCTTCCGATGAGAGCTCCGACAGCTCGTCTATGACAAGGTCGGCAGACACTGCTTCCGATGAGAGCTCCGACGATACATCTTCTGACGATAGCTCCGAGGACACAAGCTCCGACGATACTTCTTCTGACGACAGCTCCGAGGACACAAGCTCGGATGATACATCTTCTGACGATAGCTCAGAAGATAATTCTTCCGACACAGAAGAGGAAGAAGAAGATCACGAGACACTGTTAAGCAAGGAGAGCACCAGCCCGAGCGAAGAGTTTGTCGAGTGGGCATTTAAGCTCGGCGAGGACGAAGGCGGAGTATATAAGGACGAGACCGTGTACTATGCGGTGGTGCGCAGACCCCTGCTCGACCGCGAGGACTGGTACGACAACGCCCGCTCGGATATCCTCCACCTTATGAAGGACGAGGACTTTGAGAAGTTACTCAACGAGGCCGCGGCTAATTTTAACGTTCAGCTTAACGACAGCGCCATCTCGGCGTATGACGCCCAGACCGTAATAGATAAGCAAGCTAAGGCTATGGGCTGATAATAAGAATATTAAGGGCAAGATCTCAATGCGTTAGGCTTTGGGGTTTTGCCCCTTTTTTTACTAAATTCTGGAGGACGTATGGCGGTAATGAATGTGTCCGACCTGTCGATATCTTTCGGCGGGGAGGAGCTTTTCACCGATATCACTTTTAGGCTCGACGAGGGAAAGCGCGCGGGCCTTGTCGGCGTAAACGGCTGCGGAAAGACCACGCTTTTTCGCATAATAAACGGGCAGTGCGAGCCCGACAGCGGAAGCGTCACCTTTGCGGCGGGGACGCGGATAGGCTATATGGAGCAGTATATCCTGCGTGACGACAGGCTTACGCTTCTCGACGAGACGCTCGGGGTGTTTAAGCCGCTTATCGAGCTTGAGGACGAGCTAGGAGAGATAAATGTGCGCATAGACGCGGGCGAGCGCGGTGCGCAGCTTTTGTCCGAGCAAATGCGGCTGAGAGAACAGTTTGAGCGCGACGGAGGGCTTACCTACCGCGCGCGGGCGGTGTCGGCGCTGACGGGGCTGGGCTTTAGCGAGGAGGAGCTCTATCAGCCGATAAGCAGTCTTAGCGGCGGGCAGAAAAGCAAGGCGCAGCTCGCTAAGCTGCTGCTGTCCGACAGCGACCTATTACTGCTCGACGAGCCGACAAACCACCTCGACATCAGCGCGTGCGAGTGGCTGGAAGAATTCTTGCGCGGGAGAAAGGGCGCATATATCGTCATATCCCACGACAGGTATTTTCTCGACCGCGTGACCGACATTACTTTTGAGATAGAAAACGGCAGGCTGACCGAGTACGCGGGCGGGTATACCCGCTATCTAAAGCTGAAAGAAGAGGCTCGCGAGGCGAAAATGCGCGTGTACGAGCACACGCTGAAAGAGATACAGCGCATAGAGGGTATAGTCGAGCAGCAAAAGCGCTGGGGACAGGAGCACAATTACGTCACCGCCGCCTCTAAGCAAAAGGCCGCCGACAGGCTGAAAGAGACGCTGGACAAGCCCGCCGACCTGCCCGATAAGATAGGCTTCTCATTTAAATGCCCCGAGGGCGGCGGCAATGATGTGCTGTACGCCGAGGGCTTGTCGAAATCATTCGGCACAAAAAAGGTATTTTCTAACGTGTCTCTCGATATAAAAAAGAATGAAACGGTTTTTATCATAGGCGAGAACGGCTGCGGAAAGACCACCCTGTTAAAGATACTCACAGGCAGACTACAGCAGGACGCGGGCAGTTATAGGCTCGGCTCTAATATCAAATTCGGCTATTATGACCAGATACAGTCGGAGCTGAGTGAGGAAAAGACCGCGCTAGACGAGGTATGGGACGAATATCCGCGTATGACCGAGACCGCGGTAAGAACGGCTATGGCGGCGTTCTTATTTAAGGGCGAGGACGTATTTAAGCGGGTAAAGACCTTGAGCGGCGGGGAAAAGGCGCGGCTCGCCCTGCTTAAATTGATGCTTAAGGGGGCAAACCTGCTGCTGCTCGACGAGCCGACCAACCACCTCGACATAAGCTCGCGCGAGGCGCTCGAGCTCGCGCTGAAAGAATACGGCGGCACCTTGCTGATAATTTCGCACGACAGGTACCTTATAAATAAGCTCGCCGACAGGGTGATAGTGCTGACCGCAGGCGGCACCGAGAATATCGCGGGCGGTTATGATGAATACCTAAGTACGAGGACGGCAGTCAAAGAGCAGGAAAAGCCCGTCAAAAAAGAAAACGACTACAAGCTGAAAAAGCAGCGCGAGAGCGAGCTTAGACGGCTAAAGGGCGAGATACGCCGCACCGAGGAGCAGATAGACGCGATAACCGCGCAGATAGAGCAGCTTAACGAGCGGCTCTCGAGCGAGGACATTGCCTCCGATTATCAAAAGGCCGCCGAGATAGCCGAAAAGATAGACGAGCTGCGCCGCGAGGAGGACGCCCTCACCGAAAAGTGGGAGGGGCTTGTCGAGCGGGAAGAATTGTTCAATATATAAATTAAATTTCTATTTTTGTCTTAAAATTAAGTAAAAAAATTCGCCAAAAAATATTGTGCAAATCTAACAAAAAATTTTTCGACAAAATTTTCGCCCCCGAAAAAATTTTTGTCGAAAATTAAGATATGTAAACGTTTAACCTAAAAAATTGAAAAATTTTTCTAAAAATTAAGGATTTGTCAAGGAAGAAAAAATTATTGCCGTTATATCGTACAAAATTTCGACATAAAATTTGTTGAAAAAGTACAATCGCAAAATTTGTAGTAAACACTCCCAAAAAAATTAGTGCAAAGTGAAATATTTTTTATGCACCTTGACAGTTGAATGAAAATTTGCTATAATTACTATGATAAAAAAGATAGTAAGATGGATTTTTTATCTGTGACAAGAGCGCAACGGCTGTTCGGCTCCGCGCTTTTCGGCATATTCGGCGCAGAAAACGGAAAGGTAATCGCGTATGGAGCCAATGTTAAAAGCTGTAAACGTCTCACGGACGTTTAAGATAAACGATAAGACCGAGGTACACGCGCTTAAGCGCATAGACCTCGATATCAAGCCAAACACGCTGTCGGTGCTCAGAGGCCGCAGCGGCTCGGGCAAGACTACTCTTATAAATATCCTCGGCGCGCTCGATAAGCCGACGGGCGGCGAGGTCTGGTTCGACGGAAAGGACATCACTAAGCTTTCCGACTCGGACGCCGACAAGGTGCGGCGGTACGATATGTCTTTCGTATTTCAGTCGGTGGCGCTAATCCCGACTATGACAGCGTACGAGAACGTCGAGTTTGCCATGAGGCTGGTGGGCGCGCCTATTTCCGAGCGCTCAAAGCGGGCTAAAGAATGCCTTATACGTGTAGGCCTCGAAAAGCGTATGCACCACAGACCCGGTGAGCTCTCGGGCGGCGAGCAGCAGCGTGTGGCGATTGCCCGCGCGATAGCCCACAGACCAAAGCTGATATTTGCTGACGAGCCGACGGCGGCGCTGGATATGCCGACGGGGCTTGCGGTGATGAACTTGTTCAGAGAGCTTGCGCACGAGGACGGACTGACGATAGTAATGACCACGCACGACACCGCTATGATGGAGATGTGCGATACCGTATACACGCTTGAGGACGGCGAGATAACCGACACCGCCGAGAACACCTTTACGCAAAAGGAGGACTAATGCCGCAAAGAGTAATGTTGGCGCCCCCCGAGAACGTAATGGTGCGGTGCGATAATTTAGTTAAGATATACAAGACCTCCGAGGTGGAGGTAATGGCGCTTCAGGGGCTTGACCTTACGGTCGAGCGCGGCGAGCTGATGGGAATAGTCGGCGCGTCGGGCAGCGGCAAGTCTACCCTGCTCAATATGCTCGGAGCGCTGGATAAGCCGTCGGCGGGCAGCCTGTTCGTTGACGGAAAGGATCTGCTAAAGTTTGATGAGAAAGATCTCATAAAATATAAGCGAGAAACGGTCGGATTTGTCTGGCAAAACAACGCCAGAAACCTAATACCCTATCTGACCGCCTCGCAGAACGTCGAGATGCCCATGCTGCTGTCGGGGAGAAAGAACCGCAGCGAGCGGGCAAAGGAGCTGCTCGAGATGGTCGGGCTTTCCGAGCGGCGAAATTCTTTGCTCGGACAGCTTTCGGGCGGCGAACAGCAGCGCGTAGCTATCGCGATAGCGCTCGCTAACAATCCCAGCCTTTTGCTTGCGGACGAACCCACGGGAGCCGTGGATACTAAGACCGCGGCTATGGTGCTCGACGTGTTCAGAGATCTTAACCGTCAGACGGGAGTAACCATTATAATAGTAACTCACGACACTAACCTGTCTAAGTCTATCGACCGCGTGGTGGCGATACGAGACGGACGCACCTCTACCGAGATGATCCGCAAGAAAGTGCCTTTGCTGTCGTTTGACGAGCTCGATAAGATGAGCGAGCAGCAGCGCGAGGAGCACGAAAGGCTCATGCGCCGTGAGAGTGAGCGTGAGGAGCTTGTGGTGCTTGACCGTGCGGGACGGCTCCAGATACCTAAGGAATATCTGGAGGCTCTCGGTATACACGGCGGCGACAAGGTGAGAGTAGAGCTCGAGGACGGACGCATATCCGTGTACAGCTCGGACAATAATTGACACCTTGTTAAATTTCCTTAACAAGTCGGCTCGGCGTCCGTGTCGGCCGATAGCATAAAAAGAAACATTTCAGAAAGGTGGATTTAACTGTGACGATAAAGCAACGTACGGTAAACAAAAGAACAGTTGCCGGTTTATTGTCAGCCGCTTTTTTGGCTTCGTCGCTAAGCTTGACAGCTTTCCCCGTTTCGGCGGAGGAAGAGAATGCTGACAGCACGAGCGAGGAAACAGGCAGCAGCGTAAGCGGCATTGTTATCACAGGAATGGAGGGCAAGTACAGCACCTACTACAACAGCTATCTCGATAAAGGTGTATCTAAGCCCGACAAGCAGATCACTATCTACGCGGACGAGTACGACAGCGGAACTTTTGACGGGCAAGAGTTCAAGGGGTCGGACACCCCGCCCGAGGAGGCTCTCGAGAAGATCGACGGCGGCTCGGAGGGTTATCAGCAGCTCAGCAGCTTTTTAAAGGAAAAGACCGAGCTTGAGACCGACAACCTTAAGACCATCAAATGGAAGAGCGACGGCCTGACGCTGACCTATAAGTTTAACGTAGAAGAAACGGGACTTTATAACCTCGAGGCTATCTATTATCCCATCGAGGGCGACGAGACCCAAAATACCGTCATCGAGATAGGGCTAAAGCTCGACGGAGAAAATCCGTTTATGGCGGCTAAGGACCTTGTGCTCGACCGTTACTGGAAAGACGAGTCCGAGATAAAGAGAGACTCTAAGGATAACGACCTCAGACCCGGTCAGGTCACTTATGACTGCTGGGTAGATTATCCTATCAAGGATAAAGAGGGTCTTTACAACGAGCCTTACTTCTTCTATCTCGAAAAGGGCGAGCATACCCTCGAATTTGACGGCGTAAAGACATATGCCGTGTTCCATTCGTTTACATTCAAGAATTATGACGAGCTGCCCGACTACAGCTCGATAAAGCCTACCGATGAGCAGATACAGAACACTCCCGCTCTGACTGCCACCAACGAGGAGCTTAATACCAACACGATATTCCTGCAGGCTGAAACACCTCTTTACAAGACCGCGTCCACTCTATATGCTACATATGACAGGACAACATATATGACCAGCCCCGCGCATCCGACCAAGCAGCGCTATAATACGATAGGTCAGGCTACATGGAATAAGGCTACGCAGGCTATAACCTACGCGTTTAAGGTAGAGAACGACGGCTATTATCGCTTTAGCTTTAAGGCAAGGCAGAACCAGATGAGAGGTTTCTTCTCCAACAGAAGAATGTACCTCGACGGCAAGGTGCCCTGCAAAGAGCTCGACGATATCCAGTTCATCTACTCGTCCGACTGGTACGATGTGACACCCAAGGACGCAGACGGCAACGATATATACCTTTATATAACGGCGGGCGAAGAGCACACGATAACCTTAGAGGCTATCCCGGGCTCGATAGGCGCGGTAATGCAGCGTCTTGACGACTTAGTGCTCGAGCTCAACCAGTACTACAGAAGAATATTGATGATAACCGGTCCGTCACCCGACGAATTTAACGATTATTTCGTTGAAAGAAAGATACCGGATATCCTCCCCTCATTCAGAAGAATAGTAGACAGCCTGCGCGCAGAAAAGCAGGGCATAGAAGAGCTGACCAAGGCGGGCTCCGAGGCGGCCGCTCTCGAAACTATGGCGATATACCTCGAAAGATGTATAGAGCACCCCGGCGATATCCCGATAATGGCGTCGAGCATAAAGGACAGCATCTCGTCGGTATCCGCGTGGATGCGTGACTACCGCGACCAGCCGCTCGAGCTCGACTATATCGAGATAGGCACGGTACATGAGGAGTTTGCCCCCGTAAACGGCAACTTCTTCAGCGAATTCTTATTCGGATTTAATTCGTTTATCGGCTCGTTCTTTGAGGACTACACCTCGATGTCCGACCGTACAGCTACCTCGCTAAACGTGTGGGTATCTCTCGCACGTGACCAGGCTACCGTTGTAAAGAACCTTGTCGACAACGGCTTTAACTATCAAAACGACGGCGTTCAGGCGTCCATTAACCTCGTACAGGGCTCGATACTCGAGGCTACCCTCGCGGGCAAGGGACCCGAAATAGCGCTGTTTATAGGCGGCGACTTCCCGATACAGCTTGCCGCAAGAGGTCTGCTCGTAGACGTTACTCAGTTTAAGGACTACGAGGACGTTACTAAGCGCTTTGCGGACGACGTAATGACTATATATGAGTATTATGACGGAAACAAGCTCGGCGTTTACGGCTTGCCGGTATCGCAGACATTCCCGATGATGTTCTACCGCACCGACGTGCTCGACGAGCTCGGGTTTGAGGGTCCTCCCGAGACATGGGACGATCTAAAGACCATGCTGCCGACCTTACAGAGAAAATACCTCGACGTAGGTCTTATACTCCCGCAGAACATCTCCTCCAACATTTTTGACGCGGGCAACACCTTTATAATGCTGCTGCTGCAAAGAGGTCTGGATATATACGCCGACGACCTTTATTCGACGGATTACGGCAACATAAAGACCGAGGACATCAAGAACCTCTCGCTCACCAACTTTATGACCAACGAGGCTATCGAGGTGTTCGAGCAGTGGACGGATTATTACACCGTATACAGCTTTGAGCAGACGTACGACGCATTCTCACGTTTCAGAACAGGTGAGATGCCGATACTGATACAAAACTACACCTTCTACAATCAGCTTTCCGTTGCGGCTCCCGAGATAAAGGGTCTGTGGGACTTCACCCATGTACCCGGCACAAGACGTGAGGACGGCACCATAAATCACGCCGCTAACTCCGTCAGCGCGGGCGCGGTCATCTTTACTAAGGTGTCCAATCAGTCCGCCGCTTGGGACTTTGTAAAATGGTTCACCAGCAACGAGGTACAGACCGACTACGGCAAGCAGATAGAGGCTCTTATGGGACCGATGGGACGTTTTGATACCGCTAACCTTGCGGCACTCGAGCAGCTCCCGTGGTCGACCGATGAGTACAATAAGATAAGCGAGCAGATGAGTCAGCTGCGCGAGATACCGATAATCCCGTCCTCCTACGCAGTTACAAGACACATCAACAACGCGTTCAGAATGGTCGTTAACGACGCAGACGAGCCGAGATACACGCTTATGAGCTACAACGACCAGATAAAGTCGGAGATAGTAAGAAAATATCAGGAGCTTTCGGGAGCGAACAACAGCTGACGCTGACTGTTTGCCTTGCAGCCGGATAAGGAGGTTATAGATTTGGCTAAAAAAGAAAAATCGCAGTATATCGAAGACAGCAAGGTCAGATATACACTGCGTGAGATGAGAAGAAACGCCAGCGTTTATATACTGCTTGCTCCGTTCTTCATTCTCTTTACGATCTTTACCATATTGCCGGTAATCATATCGCTCCCGGTAGGATTTACCAACTTTAATATGGTGCAATTTCCGCAATTTGTCGGACTTGACAATTTCTACTCGCTGATACTCGAGGACGAGGTATTTCTTAAGGCGATACAAAATACTCTGGTATTCGCGATAATCACAGGACCGCTCAGCTATGTAATGTGCTTCTTGCTCGCGTGGCTGATAAACGAGATGCCCCGCGCGTTAAAGACGATATTCACGTTCGTATTTTATGCGCCTACCTTGGCGGGTAACATCTATACCACATGGCAGCTGATATTCTCGGGCGATACCTACGGTATAGCAAACTCCTACCTGCTCGACCTCGGCATAATCAACAGCGCGCGTCAGTGGCTGACCGACGCTAACTACATACTCGGCGTCGTTATCATAGTTCAGCTGTGGATGTCGCTGGGCGCAGGCTTCCTTGCAATTCGTGCGGGACTTCAGGGTATACCTAAGGACAGATACGAGGCGGGAGCTATCGAGGGCATAAAGAACCGTACCCAGCAATTATTGCTCGTTACGGTGCCCGCAATGGGACCGCAGCTGCTGTTCGCGGCGGTAATGCAGATAGTATCTTCGTTCACCGCGGGCGACGTAGGGCGTTTCCTTACGGCATTCCCGAGTACCGACTATGCGGCGCATACGATAATGACGCACGCATACGACTTTGGCTCGATACGTTATGAGATGGGTTATTCGGCGGCGATATGCTTTATACTGTTCGCCGTGATGATGCTTGCCAACTGGGGTATCAAAAAGATACTCGGCAAGTATCTCGACTGACCGGAGGACCACGATATGATTTTTTCTCTGAGAAAGGATGGAAGTTATGAAAGTAACTAAAAAGAGAAGGAAAAGATACGGCGGTTCTCTGGGCGGCGATATAGCGATATTCGTATTGCTGTTCTTAGTCGGACTGTTTATGCTCTTTCCTATTTACCTGTCGATAATACAGGCGCTTAAGCCGGTCGAGGAGCTGTTCCTCTTCCCGCCCAGACTGTATGTCGCAAATATAACCGATCAGAACTTTGTTGACTTGCTTGCCACCGCGTCTAACATGTGGGTGCCGTTTTCAAGATACGTCTTTAACTCGGTATTCGTATCCGTTGTCGTAACGGTAGCGCAGCTGCTGTTCTCGTCAAGCGCGGCGTATGCGCTGTCTAAGGCAAAATTCCCCGGCGTAAAGGCATTCAACAAAATAATCGAGATAGCACTGCTGTTCACCAGTACCGTTCTTTACATAATGCAGTACATGGTAATGGCAACTCTCGGAATGATAGACACCTATTTCGCGATAATTCTCCCGTTCGTAGCTACTCCTATGGGACTGTTCTTAATGAGACAGTTTATGGGACAGCTGCCCGACAGTATGATCGAGGCGGCAAAGCTCGACGGTGCTAACCACATAAGGATCTGCTGGCAGGTAGTTATGCCGAACGTTAAGCCCGCATGGCTAACTCTGCTGATATTCGCTTTCCAGGGCGCATGGCAGATCACAGGCTATTCGTTCATCTATAACGAGGCATTAAAACCTATACCGACTGTAATGCAGCAGATCGGCGCGGCAGGTATAGCCCGTGCGGGCGTTGCCGCAGCAGCCGTCGTAATAACGATGCTGCCGCCGATGATAGTGTTCATATTCTGCCAAAGCAGCGTTATGGAGACTATGGCTCACAGCGGTCTGAAAGATTAAAATTTAGTCGTAATATATCAGAAAGGGTGATTTTAGTGCCAAATAAGAAAAAAGTGCTCGGTGCTGCGGCAGCGTCACTTATGGCGGTTACGATGCTGACCACTTCGATAGTCGCCGACCAGCCTTATGACGGCTATAACTACGACTGGTGGGGCGACCCCGTACCGTCACAGACGGGATATGTCGTTGACCGCGTAGTAAGCGGCCTTGACCTCGGAGAGGGAACAAGGTTCAACACCGACGACCAGCTTAAAGAGATATCCGAGCAGGTCAAGGAAGACGTCCCCAAGACGCAGACGGTCGGAGCTTTTCTAAATCCGCAGGACATTTTCATAGATCAGACGACCAAGCTGCTGTACATAGTGGACAGCGATAACGACAGAATACTTGTGACCGACGTCACATTCAGCGAACCTGTCACGATAATGGATTATTTCTACAATCCCGAGACCAAGGCTTACGAAACGCTCAACGGTCCGAGAGGAATATTCGTAAGACACGACAGCGACGCCGAGAACGACAACGAAGAGACCTTGATATACATCGCCGATTATGAGAACGGCCGCGTTCTTGAGGTGTATAAGGACGGAACGGTATGTCAGCAGTTTACAAAGCCGTCGTCGGAATTCTATGAGGACGACGTTACATTCCAGCCCAACAAGGTCGTTGCGGACGTCGCGGGCAACGTATACGTCAACATCAAGTCGATAACTACCGGTGCGGTAATGTTTGCCCCCGACGGAACATTCAGCTCATACTACGGCGCTAACCGTGTCGAGCAGACCGCTCAGGCGATAGCAAACAAGTTCTGGAAGACGATACTCGACCGCGAGGCGGCACAGAGCTTTATCCAGAACGTACCCATGGAGTTCTCAAACTTTGATATAGACAACGAGGGCTTTATCTACACGGTCACTGAGTCCAAGAGTGCGACCACCGACGTGTTCAAAAAGCTTAACCCCGCGGGCGAGAACGTATTTATCAAGCTCGGCTACTCCGACCTCATCTTCGGTGATATGGCTACCTATTATTATAGGAACACCACCTACGGCTCGCAGATAAATGACGTCGACGTCGACGAGAACGGAATTATCCGTCTGCTCGACTATAAGAACGGACGTATATTTGAGTACACCGACGAGTGCGACCTGCTGTTCATCTACGGCGGAAGCGGCAACCAAAAGGGCTTGTTCACCTCGGCCAGCGCGGTAGAGGCATACGACAACACGGTATACGTGCTTGATATGCGTAAGGGCTCGATAACGACCTTTAAGCGCACCGAGTTCGGCGACATAGTTCACGAGGCGATGACGCTTTATTCGGACGGTAAGTACGAGGAGGCTCGCGAGCCGTGGATGGAAGTGCTCGCGCGCGACAGCAACTACTGGTTCGCTTATATCGGCCTCGGTAACGCGGAGCTCTCGCAGGGCAATTATCAGCAGGCTATGGACTACTTCTATATGAACAGCCGAGGCGGCTATAACAGAGCCTTTAAGCAGTTCAGAATGCAGTTCGTGCGAGATAACTTCAACTGGTTCATGATAGTCATCGTGGTGATCATCGCCGCGATAATAGCACTGAGAATAGTGCTGAAGAAAATCAAAAAGAAAAAAGCGGGAGGTAAACAATAATGAGATTTGATTTGGATATGCCCGCTTGGAAATGGCCGTTTTATGTAGCGCGTCATCCGTTCGAGGGCTTTGAGGATCTTCGCTGGAAGAAAGCCTACAATATGAAAGTGGCTCTGGTGATAGTATTCTGTTTCTTTATTATCACCGTTTGCCAACAGCAGATGACCGGCTTCTTGTACAACAACAACTATGTAAAGATATTCAACATAGTGCCGCTGTTCACCTCGACGATAATACTCTTCTTTACCTGGGTGGTAGGCAACTGGTCACTGTGTACGCTGTTTGACGGCGAGGGCAAGATGAAAGAGATATGCGTTGTCAGCGCGTATGCGCTGGTGCCGTACCTCATTACTCAGATCGTCGTTATACTCGCCAGCAACGTGCTGCTGAGAAATGAATCCGCGTTCATCCTCTTTATGCAGTATTTCGGCATAGTGTGGTCGGTGGTGCTGATGATATCGGCTATAAAGACCGTGCACCAGTACAACATACCCAAGACCTTGCTAGCTATGCTCTTTACGCTCGCGGCAATGGTAATTATACTGTTCCTTATGGTACTTTTGATGAGCTTGTTCCAGCAGGTATATGTATTCGTTTATTCGATATATACCGAATTGATGTACAGGTTCAGTATTTAAGCGGAGGTGTAAAATGAATAAGATAAAAAGAAAAATTCTTGCAGTTTTACTCACCGCAGCAATGCTGACAGCAATTTGCCCGGTGGCGGCTTGGTCGGACGAGGCTCCGGCGGCCGACGCGGCTCAGTCCGAGGACGCGGGCGGTGACAATTCGGCTGACGACAGCGACGCAGCCGAAGAGGACGACAGTAAGGATAAGGACGACGAGAAGGTCGACCTTACTCCCGAGCAGGGCCTAGAGGCCATGAAGAAGTATGCGGAGAACGATAAGTTTTCACTCTACTTTGACGAGGACAAGACGACCTTTGCAGTTCAGTCCAAGCAGGACGATTATGTATGGTGGAGCGCGCCGCTGAACGGTGACAACGACTCTGCGGCGAAGAACGCTCAAAAGAAGAATATGAGAAGCCCGCTGTACCTCTACTACGGCAACATTGAGCAGCACACCACCACAAGACTAAGCGCGGTCGACGGCAGCATAAACAGCCACGACTTTACCTTAGAGCAGATAGACAACGGCGTTAAGGTCACCTACAATTTTGAGAAGATAGCTACCACGATACCCGTAACGATAACCTTAGAGGACGACCACGTCAACTTTAAGGTGCTTATGGACGAGATCAAGGAGGCTCAGACCGAAGAGACAGCTAACACTATCCTGTTGGATATCGGCGTAAATCAGTTTTTCGGCGCGGGCGGAATTGACGACGAGGGCTACATAGTAGTTCCCGACGGCTCGGGCGCGGTGATAAACTTTAACAACAACAAGGCGAGCGTCGCTTATTCTAACGATATCTACGGCGCCGACACCTCTATCACTCAGCTGACAAGACCCTACAAGACCGAGCAGGTTTATCTGCCGCTCTTGGGCAACGTCATAAAGGGCGATAAGGTAAATCACGGCTATCTCGCCATACTTGAGCAGGGCGACAGCTACGGCTCAGTAAACGCGGCAACGAGCGGCGCACAGAGCGCTACCTCATACAACGCGGCGTGGTTCGAGTTTAAGGTAAGGGCTGAGGACACCTATTATATGGGCGAGCGCAGACTTCAGGTATTTGAGAGCGGTCCTATCCAGCAGCCCAACATCTCGATAAATTATTATCCGCTCGAGTCCGAGGATCTTTCCTATATGGATATGGCGGAGAGGTACAGACAGTACCTTATCGATGAAAAGGGTCTTACCGAGAAGAAGGACAATATTAAGCCCTTCTACTATCTCGACCTTTACGGAGGTACAATTAAGGCGCAGTCCATAGCGGGCTTCCCGATAAATATGGAAACTCCCGCCACCACCTACGCACAGGCAGTCGAGATACTCGAAAAGCTTAAAGAGCAGGGCGTCGAGCACATAGTAGTTAATTACGACGACTACAACGGCGCGGGAATTAGAGGCCTTATCAGCGCGAGCGTCGACTACTCCGGCACTCTCGGAGGAAAGGGCGAGTTCGACAAGCTGAAGAGCTACGCCGAAGAGAACGGCATAGTCCTCTCACCCAGCGTAGGCATCACCTTTATGAAAGACTCCGGCAACGGATACTCCTACTCGCTCAACGCAAGCAGGCAGGCGACCAAGGCATACGCTACCACCACTAACTGGGATATAGCGTTCGGTATTCCTCATCAGGTACGTCCGGTAATAAGGACTACATTGTCACCCTACTACTGGCCCGACCTGTTCAGAAAGCTGAGAGAGTCGTTTGCCGCCGAGGGCGTCAACACCATCTGCCTAAGCGACGCGACCACGCTGCTGTATACCGACTTCAGCCGTGACGTATATACCAGAGCAGACGCGATAGATATTCTCACCGAGGGTTATAAGTCGCTTAAGGACAGCGGCCTTACTCTATTAGCAGACGGGGCTAACGCTTACGCATTGCCGTATGTGGATTATCTGACCGATGTACCGCTAAGCTCGAGCAACTTTGACGGCTTCGATTACGATATACCGTTCTACGAGCTGGTAATACACGGACTTATCCCGTACACCACTAAGGCGATAAATGCGAGCGCCGACGCGTCAGACCTTATAATGCTGGCACTTGCTACGGCAACTCCGGTACATTATGATATGATGTACAACGACCCCAACGAGTTTACAGACAGCGACTACGAAACACTGTTCTACTCTAATTATAACGGTTGGCTCGAGCCCTCCGCGGATGCGCACAAGATAATGACCGACGCGCTCTCGGGAGTAATGAACCAAAAGATAACCGATTATCAGCTGCCCGACGCTAATACGATAAAGACCGTATATGAGGACGGCACAGAGGTAACGGTTGACCTCAAGAATTATACAATGACTGTAAACGGTACAGAATACCGCCTTGCAGATTATGGATTGAAAGGAGAAATCGTAAGTGAATAATTCAAATTTCAACCCGAACGAAGAAGAAATTAAAGAGCAGACTGCCGAAGAAGTCTCCGAGGCAGCCGAGGCGGCAGAAGCAGCAGAGACGGCAGAAGCGGCAGAGGCCCCCGCCGTTGAAGCTGTTGCAGAAGAAGCACCCGCAGCAGCTCCCGTAAAGCGCGCGGCGGTACATATGACCGCGTCGGCGGCGGCACTCAACGCCGAGGGCGAAGAGGTCGACATCCGCCGCAGAGAGCCGAGAGAAGAAAAGAAGATCAAAAAGGCGAGAATTCCTTACGAGAGGAAGAAAAGTCTTTACGGCTACGGCTTTTTGATAATCTGGATAGTCGGTGTGATATACATGTTTATCATACCGCTCGTTACCTCGGCAATATACTCGATGTCCCATGTAGAGCTCGTCGTTGACGCTAACAAGGCTCAAGAGCTCGGAATGGACAGGATAGGTATTTATACCGAGTGGAACAACTTCTCCAACTATACCGAGGCATTGTTCCGCAATCAGGACTATCTGCCTAACCTCACCGAGTCGCTCGGTACGATGGTACCGCAGACGCTGATGGTAATGATATTCTCACTGTTCATAGCGTTATTGCTTAATCAGAAGTTCAGAGGACGTACTCTTGCAAGAGCGGTG
Source organism: uncultured Ruminiclostridium sp. (assembly GCA_947594425.1). GTDB lineage: Bacteria > Bacillota > Clostridia > Oscillospirales > Ruminococcaceae > Ruminiclostridium_E. The sequence goes on along the minus strand of CANQED010000003.1, from coordinate 55,273 downwards.
TTCTTCTTGCCCGTCTTAGTCGCCACGGGACCTGTAATAGCGGTCATACGAGGCGATATAGCGGATAACGGAATATCCGGAGCTGAACAGTTCAGCGCCTTGTTCCAGACAGACCTTGTCGACGAGCTGCTCGAGTTTATGGGTATATACAACCTGAACCAGCAGCTGACCGAGACAATACAGACGGTAACGTCCGACATCTTCAACCTGATATGGGCGGCAGGTATACAGATACTTATCTTCCTCGCCGCGCTGCAGCAGATACCCGCTTCCGCCAAAGAGGCGGCGTCAATGGAGGGCGCTACAGGATGGGAGTTCTTCTGGAAGATAACCTTCCCGATGATAAGCCCGATGATCTTGGCAAACCTCATTTATACCGTAATAGATACCTTCATCGATTCGGAGAACCCCGTAATGAGTCAGGTATTTACGCAGATACGCAACTTAAACTACGGTCTAAGCTCCGCAATGGCGTGGATATACTTCTTGATAGTCGCCGTCGCGCTTGCTATTATAGTGCTGATAGTATCTAAGTTCGTATTCTATGAGAATGAATAAGGAGGTGTAGTTGTGAGCGAAAAAGATATTATGAATGTAAACGAGCCCGAAAACGGGACCGAGCAAGAAGCTGCCGCAGCTGCACCCGCCGAGCAGGCCGCGCAGGACGTTAAAGAGGTCGCCGATATGGTCGCCGAGGTAGCCGAGGCGCCCGCAGAGCAGACCGAAGAGGTCGCTATGAAGATAGCCGACGACGACGCCCGCACCGCCGAGGTCACCCTCACCCGCAAAGAGCGCAAGGCTGCCGAGAAAGCGGAGAAGAAAAGAGCTAAAGAGCTCAAGGCCGCTTATCATGTCAGCAACTGGCAGATAATCAAGAATTATCGCAAGTACAACGCGCAGGAAAGGGCGCACTACAGATACATATTCGGCAGAAGAATAAGCGAAAAGGTTTGGCCGGTATTCAGATTTCTTATTCTGTTCGGCTTGGGCTTTGTCATACTTTACCCGATGCTGTATATGCTGTCCACCTCGTTCAGACCGCAGTCCGAGATGAGCGACCCGTCGGTCATGTGGATACCTAAGCAGTTCATTATCGACAACTTTGTCGATGTATGGCTGGCTATGGACTTCCCGAAGGTATTATTGCAGACCATCCTGATAAACGTTGTGTGCTCAATGCTTCAGGTCGTTACCTGCGCTATCACGGGCTACGGCTTTGCAAGATTTAAGTTCAAGTTTAAGGGTCTGCTGTTCGGCATAGTTATCCTACAGATAATCGTGCCGGTACAGGTCGTACTTATCCCGCTGTATACGCAGTTCCGCTTCTTTGATATATTCGGTATCATACAGCTGATAACGGGCTCGTCACTGAACCTCGTCAGCACGCCGGCGGCGCTGTATCTGCAAGCATTCTTCTGCAACGGTATCCGTGCGGGTGTGTTCATACTCCTGTACAGACAGTTCTTCAGAGGACTGCCCAAGGAGCTTGAGGACGCGGCATATCTTGACGGCTGCGGACCTGTAATGACCTTTATACGAGTTATGGTACCTAACGCCAAGACTTCATTCCTTACCGTGTTCATCTTCTCGATAGTATGGTACTGGAACGACACCTACGTAACGGGCATGTTCTTCGACAAGCCGTACACGATAGCAATGGAAGTTGAGAATATGGCGACGACCATAATCTTCTACAAGACAGGCGACAACGCAGGTCAGGCGTCCGACTGGTTAGTTTGGATAGAAGCAAGCTGCGTGCTCTCGCTGCTGCCGATACTGATAATGTACATTATCCTGCAAAAGCAGTTCGTCGAGGGCGTAGAGCGCTCGGGTCTTGTAAGCTAAGCATACGGGAGCTTTCTCCCACCCCTATTTCAAAAGATACGGGGCGCTACAGAGCATTTTCTAAGGACTGCCTCGGCAGTCCTTAGTTCAGCTTATCGAAAAACACCTTACGGTGTCTTTCTCAAGCTGAAACTTATCTCAAATGGGGGCAAAAACCTGATGTTTTTACCCCCATACCCCCTTTTTCTTCCGTATCAATAAACTTTTTGTTTTTGTTAAAACCTTTTTCGACAGTCAATTCTAATTTAAAATTAAGTTGGTGAACATATGTACGTTGATTTTCACATCCACGCATATGCGCAGAAGATAGCGGCGCGGGCGATAGAGACGCTAAGAGCCTGTCCCGAGGTAGAGTACGTCTACACCGACGGCACGATAGGCTCCGCGCGCACGGCGCTAAAGGGCGGCGCTGATATAGGCGTGGTGCTGCCGATAGCGACAAAGCCCACCCAGACCGCGACAATTAACGACTGGGCGATAAAGCACAACCACGGCAACGTTTTCTGCTTCGGTACGGTACACCCCGCAAATGACAATATCGAGCAAGAGCTTGAGCGGATAGCGCAGGCGGGCCTTAAGGGGATAAAGCTGCACCCCGACTATCAGGGCTTTTTTATGTTCGAGCAATGCGCCGAGCCTATTTATAAAAAGTGCGAGCAGCTCGGGCTTGCCGTCAGCTTTCATATGGGGTATGACCCCGTATCTAACCGCACCCGCCGCGCTATGCCCTGCGACCTCGCCGCTTTAGCGGAGAAGCACCCCGCGCTTACCCTTATCGGCGCGCATATGGGAGGTATGAGTAATTGGGAGCGCGTCCTGCACTATATCAAGGGCGCGGACAACGTTTACCTCGATACCGCGTTTTGCGCCGAATTTATCACCGACGAGATGATGATGAGGCTTATCGAGCAGTTTGGCGAGGATAAGATACTGCTCGGCAGCGACCTGCCGTGGAGTTTGCCGCAAACGCAGATAGATATGATAGAGCGGCTGAATATCTCCGATACCGCTAAGCAAAAGATATATTGGCAAAATGCCGCACGGCTGCTCGGCGTTACCCTCGACGAGCTTAAAGTCAGAGCGGAATTATAGTAAAAGGACGGTGTTTGTATGAAAAAGACCAAGATAGTCTGCACTCTCGGTCCGGCGACCGATGACGACAACATTCTGCGCGAGCTTATCAAAAGCGGAATGGACTGCGCGCGATTTAATTTTTCCCACGGGGATCATCCAAGCCATAAGAAACGCTTTGAGCAGGTCGTAAGGATACGCGAGGAGCTGAATAAGCCTATCCCCACCATTCTCGACACCAAAGGCCCCGAGGTCAGGGTAAAGAGCTTTAAAAACGACGAACCCGTCACGCTTAAAAACGGCGCGGAGTTTATACTCACCACCGAGGACGTCGAGGGGGACGAAAATAAGGTCGGCATAACCTATAAGGATCTCGCGGACGATATAGACACGGGCGCGAAAATACTCGTAGACGACGGGCTTATCGAGCTTAAGGTCACCGAGATAGACCGCAGGGAGGAGCACGACGAGATACATTGCCGCGTGATACACGGCGGCGTGCTTAAGGCAAATAAGAGCTGCAATTTCCCGGGAATTAAATTCTCTATGCCGTATCTGAGTGATAAGGACAAGAGCGACCTGCTGTTCGGCATAGAAACGGGGTTTGACTTTATAGCGGCAAGCTTTGTCACCTGCGACGAGGATATTATGCAGGTGCGCAGACTGCTCGACGAAAACGGCGGCAAGCAGATAAAAATTATCGCCAAGATAGAAAATCAAGACGGCGTAAACAATATCGACGATATTCTCCGCGTAGCTGACGGAATAATGGTAGCGCGCGGCGATATGGGCGTGGAGATACCCTTTGAGGAGATACCGCGCATACAAAAGGAGCTCATACACAAGGGCTACAACGCAGGCAAGCAGGTGATAACCGCCACCCAGATGCTTGACTCTATGATAAAAAATCCCCGCCCGACCCGTGCCGAGACCACCGACGTGGCTAACGCCATATACGACGGCACGAGCGCCATTATGCTCTCGGGGGAGACCGCCGCGGGTGCTTTCCCCGTCGAGGCGGTAAAGACTATGAGCGCTATTGCCGCCAAGACCGAGCAGGATATAGACTATGTGCGCAGATTTTTCTCGCGCGAGGGTGAGGGCACGCCTAACGTCACCGACGCTATCGCCCACGCCACTGTCACCACATCTATCGACCTCGGCGCGACCGCTATACTCACCGTAACTAAGGGCGGCGGCACGGCAAAGACATTGTCAAAATACCGTCCGAGCTGCCCGATAATAGCCGCCACCACAAGCTATACCGCGCAGCGCCAGCTTAATTTGTCGTGGGGCGTTATCCCGATAAAGGCGCAGGAGATGTCGGACAGCGACTCGCTGTTTGACCACGCGGTAGAGCGCTCTATGGAGGAGGGGCTGCTGCACGACGGCGACCTTATCGTTATCACGGCGGGACTGCCGCTAGGTGTGTCGGGCACTACCAATATGATGAAGGTGCATATCGTCGGAGACGTTTTGCTTAAGGGCAAGGGCGTGACCCAGCGCACCGTGACCGCTCCCGTCTGCGTATGCAAGGACGAGGACGAGGCACTCCGCAGAGCGAAGAGCGGGGATATCCTCGTGATACCCACCACCTCTAATCGCATTATGCCCGCGCTCAAAAATGCCGCCGCGATAATCGTCGAGGATAAGAGCGAGGACTGCCACGCCGCCGTGGTAGGCTTGTCGCTCGATATCCCCGTCATATACGACGCGCAAAACGCCGCAAGCATATTAAAGAGCGGCGTTACCATCACCGTAGACGCGGCAAAGGGACTTGTGTGCTCGGCTGATTGACGGTATTTATATTATTATAGTATAATTAAGCGCGGGGACGGCGGTAAGGCTGTCCCCGCACCTTGTGTTTTTTATCTTGACAGGGCACAAGATGTGCCATGCGTATTTTGCTTTTGTATATTTTGCCCAAAAATAAGGCAAAATATCTCGGAAATTTCTACACTTAATTTTCGGAAAAATTTCGATAAAGTACTTGTAAAAGCGAGTTTATTTATGTATAATAGTTATTGCGCGCCGCAAAGCGCGTACTGCTGTGATATGCGAAGATGCTCAAGGTTGCGGCATACGGCCGGTAATTTGAGCGGAGTATGTCCGATAATCGGGCGAAAGCAGAGGCGTTAAGGATTTGTTCCCCCTTAACGGGAAGGGTCGGCAGGCTGCCGATACCCCCTGCGGGAAAAATCCTCTTTTATACGGATACGGGTGAAACACCCGGTAAGGTGTATTTTTATACGCCGCTGACGCCGCCAAAGGGCGGTTCCCGAAATACAAAACGAAAGGGAGAAAAGAAATGGCAGTAAAAGAAAAGGTGAGGATAAAGATCAAGGGGTACGACCACGCGTTGGTAGACGCCGCTGCGGCTAAGATAGTCGACACGGCTAAGCGCACGGGTTCAAGAGTTGCAGGACCGATACCGCTGCCCACCAACAAGCAGGTCATCACTATCTTAAGAGCTGTTCACAAGTACAAGGACAGCCGCGAGCAGTTTGAGCTGCGCACTCACAAGCGTCTTATAGACGTTATTCGCCCCACCAATAAGACCGTTGACGCTCTTAAAAATCTCGAGCTTCCGGCAGGTGTGGAAATGTCCATGGAGGTATGACCTTAACGGGCAGAAGTTATGTTGACGCACTTTGCGCCAACCAATAACCGGCGGCGCCGGAAAATCTATCGGCGTCGGTGGTCAAGTCGGCATAGCCGACCAATAACCAAAAGGAGGAATTGAACCGAATGACAAAAGGTTTGATCGCAAAGAAGATCGGTATGACGCAGATCTTCGACGAGGCGGGAAAGGTAGTTCCCGTAACAGTTGTTGAAGCGGGTCCTTGCGTAGTTACTCAGCTAAAGACCGCTCAGAACGACGGATATTCGGCAGTACAGCTCGGATACGGCGACGTATCTCCCAAGCATGTAAACAAGCCGATGACAGGTCACTTTAAGAAGAATGACCTTCCCTTTAAGAGAACGCTTAAGGAGTTTAAGCTCGACAATGCCGAGGAGATGAAGGTCGGCGACGTTATCAAGGCTGACGTTTTCGCTATAGGCGATGTAGTCGACGTAAGCGGCATAAGCAAGGGTAAAGGATTTCAGGGCGCTATCAAGCGTCACAATCAGCACAGACTCAAAGAGACTCACGGCTCGGGTCCTGTCGTAAGAGAGGCAGGCTCTATGGGCGCATGCTCGTCCCCGTCGCGTATATTCAAGGGCAAGGGTATGCCGGGTCATATGGGTGCTGAAAACGTAACGGTACAAAATCTTGTTATCGTTAAAATCGACACAGAAAACAATCTTATCGCAATCAAGGGTGCTGTTCCCGGTCCTAAGGGCGGAGTAGTCTGCATTACAGATGCGGTTAAGAAAGCGTAAGGAGGGGGATTATTATGGCAAAAGTATCAGTTTATGATATGACGGGAGCTGTTGTATCCGACCTTGAGCTTAACGACGCGGTATTCGGCATAGAGCCTAACACCGTCGTTATGCACGCCGCAGTAGTAAACTATCTGGCTAATCAGCGTCAGGGCACTCAGTCCACTCTTACCCGTTCAGAGGTAAGCGGCGGCGGCAAAAAGCCGTGGAGACAAAAGGGCACGGGTCACGCAAGACAGGGTTCTACCAGAGCGCCGCAGTTCACACACGGCGGTATCGCTCTCGGACCTAAGCCTCGCAGCTACAGGTACTCACTCAATAAAAAGGTCAAGAGGCTCGCAATGAAGTCCGCTCTTTCGAGCAAGGTTATCGACAACGATATAGTAGTTGTAGACGACATAAAGACCGACGAGTACAAGACCAAGACCCTCGTCGCTATGCTTAAGGCGCTCGGCGCACAAAAGGCGCTGATAGTTCTTAACGGCGTAGACGACAAGGTAATAAAGAGCGCCGCTAATATTCCCGGCGTTAAGACGACACAGGTAAACACCCTGAACGTATACGACATCCTTAAGTACAACAAGTTTATCGTTGTAAAGGACGCCGTTGCGAAGATCGAGGAGGTGTACGCATAATGGCAAAGCTGGCTTACGATATAATAATCAAGCCCGTCATAACCGAGCAGAGCATGGAAATGCTCGCACAGCAGGGCAAGTACACCTTTAAGGTGGCTAAGGACTCTAATAAAATAGAGATCGCTAAGGCAGTCGAGGCATTGTTCCCCGGCGTAAAGGTATCTAAGGTAAACACCATCAACGTGCGCGGCGTGCGCAGAAGAATGGGACGCAGCGAGGGCTATACCGCGTCATGGAAAAAGGCGGTAGTTACTCTTGCTAAAGATTCAAAGACTATCGAGTTCTTTGACGGTATGATATAAAGGAGTGATATAAATGGCTATCAAATCATATAAACCTGTCACCCCCGGCCGCAGAGGCATGACCGTCACCGATTACAGCGTTCTGTCCAAGACCGAGCCGGAAAAGAGCCTGCTCGAGACCCTTAAAAAGCACTCGGGGCGCAACAGCTACGGCAGAATTACCGTAAGGCATAAGGGCGGCGCACAGAGAAGAAAGTACCGCGTGATAGACTTTAAGAGAAACAAGCTCGGCATGGACGCCGAGGTAATGACCCTTGAATACGACCCCAACCGTTCGGCGTTTATCGCGCTGGTACAGTATGAGGACGGCGAGAAGAGATACATCATCGCTCCCGACGGACTTAAGGTCGGCGACAAGGTAAGGAGCGGCAGCGACGCCGACATCAAGCCCGGCAACGCGCTCGCGCTCGCGGATATACCGGTAGGTACCATTATCCACAACGTCGAGCTCTATCCCGGAAAGGGCGCACAGCTCGTGCGCGCGGCGGGCAATATGGCTCAGCTGATGGCTAAAGAAAACGGCTACGCGCTGATAAGACTTCCCAGCGGCGAGCTCAGGAACGTATCCGACAAGTGCATGGCTTCTATCGGCGTGGTATCCAACCTTGACCACGAGAATGTAAATTACGGCAAGGCGGGTCGTATGCGCCATAAGGGCGTAAGACCGACCGTAAGAGGTTCCGTTATGAACCCGAACGATCACCCGCACGGCGGCGGCGAGGGCAAATCGCCGGTAGGTCGTCCCGGACCCGTTACCCCGTGGGGCAAGCCCGCGCTCGGTTATAAGACCAGAAAGATCGGCAAGGCGTCCGATAAGTTTATCGTTAAGAGAAGAAGCCGCTGACGGCTTTACAAGTTGTTGTTAATAAGTGCGGCGTTTGCCGCGGGCAGTAAAACGCCGCCGCACATTAACTTGCAATTTACTTGAAAGGAAATACAGATAATATGAGCAGAAGCATCAAGAAAGGCCCATACGTTCAAGAGGCTCTTATGAAGAGAGTCCTTGCAATGAATGAGGCAGGAGAGAAAAAGGTTCTCAAGACATGGAGCCGCTCCAGTACGATATTTCCCGACTTTGTAGGACATACCTTTGCGGTGCATGACGGGAGAAAGCATGTTCCCGTATATGTTACCGAGGATATGGTAGGTCACAAGCTCGGCGAGTTTGCCCCCACAAGGACCTTTAAGGGTCATGCGGGAAGCAAGACCAGCAATAAGTAAGGAGGAGTAAGCAATGGAGGCAAGAGCAAAACTTAACCAGGTCCGCATATCTCCTCGCAAGGTCGGCATTGTACTTGATCTTATAAGAAACAAGCCCTGTGACGTGGCGATGGCGATATTAAAGACCACACCCAAGGCGGCAAGCGAGCCGTTACAGAAGCTCCTCAAGTCGGCTATGAAGAACGCCGAGAACAATCACAATATGGACGTGGCGCACTGCTATGTATCGGAATGCTACGTAGGCGGCGGCATCACTATCAAGAGGATAAGACCCAAGGATCACGGAAGAGCACACCGTATTCTTAAGAGAACGTCCAACGTTGTGTTGGTAGTAAAAGAAGCGGAATAAGGAGGAGAGTAAATGGGACAGAAAGTTAATCCGCACGGACTCAGAGTCGGAATAATAAAGGATTGGGATTCCCGTTGGTTTGTCGGAAAATCTACATTCGGCGACACTCTCGTAGAGGATCAGAAAATCCGTGATTATCTATTCAACAAGAGAATGCTCAACCGCACGAACGGTGAAAGGTCGGATCAGCAGCTCTCTAGGGCGGCAGGTATCGCTAAGGTAGAGATCGAGCGCACCTCGCCCGACAAGATAAAGCTCCACATCCACACCGCTAAGCCCGGTATGCTGATAGGCGCTAAGGGCGCGGAGATAGAAAAGCTGCGCGTCGAGATCGAAAAGCTTTGCGGCGGAAAGAGCGTTAATCTCAATATCGTCGAGATAAAGAACCCCGACCTTGACGCAAAGTTAGTAGCGGAGAACATCGCAATGCAGCTTGAGCAGCGTGTATCTTTCAGAAGAGCGATGAAGGGCTGCATAGGCAGAACGATGAAGTCGGGCGCTAAGGGTATCAAGACCATGGTAAGCGGACGTTTAGGCGGCGCGGAAATAGCGCGCAGCGAGAGCTACCATGAGGGTACTATCCCGCTTCAGACATTAAGAGCAGATATCGATTACGGCGTAGCAAGAGCAAACACCACATACGGTGTTATCGGCGTAAAGGTTTGGATCTACAAGGGCGAGGTGCTCAAGGGCGAGCTCCCTGCAAAGAGAGAAGAAAGACCCCGCCGCCGCCGTGACGACAACAGAAAGAGCAGACCGAGGTCTGACAGACCCGCAAGAGCGGACAGACCCGAGCGTAAAGCAAAAGAGGGAGGTAACGAATAATGCTGCTTCCGAAGAGAGTAAAGTACAGGAGGGTACAGCGCGGTCGTATGACCGGTAAAGCAACACGCGGCAACGTTGTAAGCTATGGAGATTACGGTCTTCAGGCACTCGAGCCCGCGTGGATAACCTCCAACCAGATAGAGGCCGCACGTATCGCTATGACGCGTTACATCAAGCGTGGCGGTCAGGTATGGATAAAGATTTTCCCCGATAAGCCCGTAACGGAAAAGCCCGCCGAGACCCGAATGGGTTCAGGTAAAGGCTCGCCCGAGTACTGGGTAGCGGTGGTAAAGCCCGGACGCATTATGTTCGAGATAGCGGGCGTAAGCGAAGAGGTTGCAAGAGAGGCTATGCGTCTTGCAATGCACAAGCTCCCTATCAAATGTAAGTTTGTTGCGAAGAACGCGGGAGGCGAGCAGTAATGAAGGCTAAAGAGATAAAAGAACTCAACGAGATCGAGCTTGAAAAAAAGCTGGCTGAGCTTAAGCAGGAATTATTTAACCTCCGTTTTCAGCTTGCCGTAAATCAGCTTGAAAACCCCACAAGGATCCGCGCGGTACGCAAGGAGATCGCTATATGCAAGACTATACAGCGCGAGCGCGAGATAGCCGCAACGAGGAGAGAGGAGAACTAAGCTGTGAGTGAGAGAAACTTAAGAAAGACAAGAGTCGGCAAGGTAGTAAGCAACAAGATGGACAAGACCATCGTTGTAGCTATCGAGGACAATGTCCGCCACCCTCTCTACAAGAAGATAATCAAGCGCACGATAAAGTTCAAGGCACATGACGAGAACAATTCCTGCAATATAGGCGACAAGGTCGAGATAATGGAGACCAGACCGCTTTCAAAGGATAAGAGATGGCGTTTGGTAAACATCATCGAGAAGGCTAAGTAATTTATTACAGCTAATAAAGCGTAAAGGAGAAGTATCCATGATTCAGATGCAGACACGCTTAAAGGTAGCGGACAACACCGGTGCTAAAGAGCTTATGTGCATAAGAGTTCTCGGCGGTACGCGCAGAAAGTACGCAAACATCGGCGACGTGGTAGTAGCCTCCGTCAAGAAGGCTAACCCCGGCGGGACAGTTAAAAAGGGCGATGTTGTTAAGTGCGTGATAGTGCGCTCCACGACGGGACTCAGACGCGACGACGGCACATACATTCGTTTTGACGAGAACGCTGCCGTTATTATAAGAGAAGATAAGAACCCCAGAGGCACCCGTATATTCGGGCCTGTAGCCAGAGAGCTGAGAGATAAGGATTATGTAAAGATCCTGTCGCTCGCTCCCGAAGTATTATGATCCGGAGGTAGTTATGAACACACTGCATATAAAGACCGGCGATACCGTGCAGGTCATTTCCGGCAAGGATAAGGGCAAGCAGGGCAAGGTGCTTGAGGTTTCCCCCAAGGAACGCAAGGTCATCATCGAAGGCAGAAACATAGTGACCAAGCACGTTAAGGCTAAGCGCCAGGGCGAGTTCGGCGGTCTTGTTAAGGCCGAGGCTCCCATATACGCGTGCAAGGTAATGCCTGTATGCCCCAAATGCAACAAGCCCACGAGAGTAGGTCACGAGATCAAGGGCGATAAGAAGATAAGGGTCTGCAAGCGCTGCGGAGCAGAGCTGTAAGATCCACTACAACGGCGGAGAGGTCGGATAAAGTAACTTCCGGCTTCCGTGCGGTAAGGAGAAAATAAACTATGACAAGAATGAAAGCATATTACAGACAGACCGTTGCACCTGCTCTGTTTAAGAAGTTCGGCTATAAGAGCGTAATGCAAGTGCCCAAGCTCGACAAGATAGTTATCAACGTCGGCTGCGGCGAGGCAAAAGAAAACGCCAAGGTAGTCGACGCGATAATGAACGACCTTTCGCTAATCACCGGACAAAAGCCCGTGGTTTGCCGCGCAAAGAAGTCTGTCGCAAACTTCAAGCTCAGAGAGGGTATGATAATCGGCGTCAAGGTAACGCTCAGAGATGAGAAGATGTACGAGTTTCTCGACAGATTTTTCAATGTAGCGCTCCCGCGTGTACGCGACTTCAGAGGAGTTAATCCCAATTCCTTTGACGGCAGAGGCAATTACTCCCTCGGCATCAAGGAGCAGCTGATATTCCCCGAGATCGAGTACGATAAGATCGACAAGGTACGCGGTATGGATATAAACTTTATCACCACCGCCAAGACCGACGAAGAAGCAAGAGAGCTGCTCACTCTTATGGGCGCTCCGTTCGCTAAGTAAGAAAGGAAACTCGACAGATATGGCAAAGAAATCAATGATCGCTAAGCAGCAGCGTCCTGCAAAGTTTTCCACACGTTCTTACAACAGATGCAAGATTTGCGGAAGACCTCACGCGTATATGCGTAAGTTCGGCATTTGCAGAATTTGCTTTAGAGAGCTTGCTTATAAAGGACAGATTCCCGGCGTAAAGAAATCCAGCTGGTAATCGGCAGAAATATTTTAAGGAGGAAGTAAGTAATGCAGATCACCGATACTATCGCAGATATGCTGACAAGGATCCGTAATGCGAACTCGGCTAAGCATCCCACTGTCGACGTCCCCGCTTCTAACATAAAGAAGCAGATCGCGCAGATATTGCTTGACGAGGGCTACATTAAGAATTTCAAGGTCATCGACGACGGCAAGCAGGGCGTCATCAGGATCACTTTAAAGTATACTGAGAACAAGTCGCAGGTCATCACGGGCTTACGCAGAGTGAGCAAGCCCGGGTTGAGGATCTACTCAAACAGCAAGGATATGCCCAAGGTCATGAAAGGCCTCGGGATAGCCATAGTGTCCACCTCTAAGGGTATTATGACCGACAGAGAGGCACGCAAGAACAACGTTGGCGGCGAAGTGCTCGCTTTCGTTTGGTAATAAGGAGGAACAGATATGTCAAGAATAGGTAGAATGCCGATAGCTGTTCCTGCCGGCGTCGACGTAAAGGTCGACGGTACCACAGTTACGGTAAAAGGTCCTAAGGGCACGCTCGTTAAAGAGTTTAAGCCCTCTATGACAATAAAGGCGGAGGGCGCTGCCGTAACGGTAGAGCGTCCCGACGACTCAAAGGAGAACCGCGCACTGCACGGTCTTACCAGAACGCTTATACACAACATGATAATCGGCGTGACCGAGGGCTATTCCAAAGAGCTCGAGGTAAACGGCGTAGGCTATCGTGTACAAAAGCAGGGCAAGGATCTCGTGATGAACCTCGGTTACTCACATCAGGTAGTCGTATCCGATACGGACGATATCAAGATAGAGTCGCCCGCACCCAATAAAATAATCATTACCGGTATCGACAAGCAGAAAGTCGGACAGTTCGCCTCCGAGGTAAGAGGCAAGCGTCCTCCCGAGCCGTACAAGGGCAAGGGCATAAAGTACGTCGATGAAGTTATCCGCCGCAAGGAAGGAAAAGCCGGTAAGGGCAAGAAGTAATCGCAAGGGGTGAATAGAATATGATCAAGGTTATAGACAGCAAGAAGAGCAGGCTCAAACGCCGCAAGCGCGTACGCGCAAAGATAAGCGGCACGGCGGCACGTCCGCGTCTGAGCGTGTTCCGCAGCGCAAAGCACATCTATGCGCAGCTTATCGATGATACGGCAGGCAAGACCCTTTGCAGCGCGTCCACTATGGACAAGGGCTTTGAGGGTCAGGGCGGAAACGTCGAGGCGGCAAAGAAGGTCGGACTCGCGCTTGCCGAGAAGGCTAAGAACGCAGGTATAAGCGAAGCGGTATTTGACCGTTCGGGTTACATCTACCACGGAAGAGTTGCCGCGCTCGCAGACGGCGCCCGCGAAGGCGGACTCAGCTTTTAAGAAGGATATAGGAGGACAAGGATTTGGCACTTTTAGATGCAAGCAAATATGAGCTTTCCGAAAAGGTAGTTGCCATAAATCGCGTATCCAAGACCGTTAAGGGCGGACGCATAATGAAGTTTGCGGCGCTGGTAGTGGTAGGCGATCAGAACGGCATAGTCGGCTTCGGTATGGGCAAGTCGAGCGAAGTTCCCGACGCTATCCGCAAGGGTATTGAGGACGCTAAGAAGAATATCGTTAAGATAGCTCTTAAGGGCACGACCATCCCTCACGAGGTTACAGGCAGATTTGGCGCGGGCACCGTGCTGCTCAAGCCTGCTCCCGAGGGTACCGGCGTTATCGCGGGCGGTCCTGTTCGTGCGGTAGTCGAGATGGCGGGTATAAAGAATATCCGTACTAAGTCTTTGCGCTCGAACAATCCCTGCAACGTGGTAAGAGCTACCATGGCGGGACTTACCTCGCTGAGAGACGCCGAGCAGGTCGCAGCTATCAGAGGCAAGACCATTAAGGAAATACTCGGCTGAGTTATATTAGGGAAAGGACGGAAACCGACATGGCTTTAAAGATAAAGCTGGTCAAGTCCCTTGTAGGACGTAAGGACAGTCATATAGCGACTGCCGAGTCCCTTGGCCTGCGCAAGATAGGCGCTGAAACGGTTCAGCCCGACAACGCGGCGACAAGAGGAAAGATCAAAGAGATTTCGTATCTGGTAGAGGTGACCGAGGAATAATCCCTCGCCTTTACAGCTATGCACATTATATACAACAGGAGGTGTAACGATTGAAGCTACACGAATTATCACCCGCTATAGGCGCTACTAAAGACGTTAAGCGCATAGGTCGCGGTCACGGCTCGGGTCACGGCAAGACTGCCGGCAAAGGACACAAGGGTCAGTGGGCAAGATCCGGCGGCGGAGTAAGACCGGGATTTGAAGGCGGTCAGACATCTTTAGCAAGACGTATGCCTAAGAGAGGCTTTAACAATATTTTCGCTAAGGAATATACGGTCGTAAACGTATCCGACTTAGAGGCACGCTTTGAGAGCGGCGCGGTTATCGACGCAGAGGCTCTTATCAAGGCGGGACTTGTTACTAAGCTGCTCGACGGCGTTAAGGTACTCGGAAACGGCGAGCTTACCAAGAGCTTTACCGTAAAGGCAGAAAAGTTTTCCGAAACTGCTAAGTCGAAAATAGAGAACGCAGGCGGAAAGATCGAGGTGCTGTAATGTTTCAGGTTTTCAGAAACGCGTGGGCCGACATCAATCTGCGTAAAAAGCTGCTGTTCACACTATTGATAGTGGTGATATTCCGTTTAGGCGCACAGATGTTCGTACCGTTCATAGACCCCGCAGGTATCAAGGATCTGATGGGCGAGGGAACGATACTGAATTATCTCGACGTTATGACGGGCGGCGCGATGAGCAACGGAACATTGTTCGCAATGTCCATTACTCCGTACATCAACGCGTCAATTATCATACAGCTGCTCGCGGTTGCGATACCGGCGCTCGAAAGACTGCGCAAAGAGGGCGAAGAGGGGCGCAAGAAGCTGACTGTCATAACCAAGATAGTCTCGCTCGCGATAGCGCTGTTCCAGTCCATTGCGTACTACTTTATGCTAAGAAACAACAACGCGGTCCGTTATACCGAGGGCTTTGACGGCATAGTCGCCGCCGTGACGATAGTCGCCTGCTTTGTCGCGGGTGCGTCGCTTATCATATGGCTCGGCGACCAGATAAGCAGACACGGTATCGGAAACGGTATCTCAATGATACTGTTCGCAGGTATTATCTCGCGCGTACCGAGCATGGTAATAAATCTGTTCGGACAGATATCCGCGGACACCGCCCAGAACTGGGTATTCGTTCCGCTGATACTCGTGATATATGTACTGATGATCGCGTTTGTTATCCTTATGACCAACGCCGAGAGGCGTATCCCCGTACAGTATGCCAAGAGAGTAGTCGGCAGAAAGATGTACGGCGGTCAGAGCAACCATATCCCGATAAAGGTCGCAATGGCGGGCGTTATGCCGATAATCTTCGCAAGCTCCATTATGGCGCTTCCCGGTACTATCGGTATGTTTTTCGGAGTTACCGCCAACAGCGAGGGCTTTTGGGGCGGCGTGATGAGATTTTTCAGCCAGTCAAGCGTATGGTACGCGATAATCTACTTCTTCCTTATCATAGCGTTCAACTACTTTTATATTGCGATGCAGTATAACCCCGTACAGATCGCTAATGACCTGAAGAAGAACAACGGCGCGATACCCGGCTATCGTCCGGGCAAGCCGACATCCGACTTTATACACAATTCGTTATCAAAGGTAACGCTCGTAGGCGCTATATTCCTCGGAATAATCGCGATATTCCCGATAATATTCGCTCAGCTGACCGGATTGACGGGTCTGTCGCTCGGCGGTACTACAATACTGATAGTCGTAGGCGTTGCACTTGAGACGGTTCGTGCTCTTGAGAGCCAGATGATGATGCGTCATCATAAGGGCTTCCTTGAATAAGCTTTACGAGAAAGGAATTGCTATGAATTTAATTTTCTTAGGCGCTCCGGGCGCAGGCAAAGGCACACAGGCTGAGATAATCAGCGAGAAGTTCAACATACCTGCCATCTCGACGGGCAATATGCTCAGGGAGGCGGTAAAGCAGGGCACGGCCGCAGGACTTGCCGCAAAGGTATATATGGACAGGGGCGACCTTGTTCCCGACGAGGCGGTCATCGGCATATTAAAAGAAAGAATAGCGCAGGACGACGCTAAGAACGGCTTTATCCTCGACGGTTTTCCGAGGACGGTCGCTCAGGCGGAGGCTCTCGAGCAGATGGGCGTGCAGATAGACAGAGTTATCGAGATACACGTACCCGACGAGAAGATAATCGAGAGAATGTCCGGCAGACGCGTTTGCGGCGGCTGCGGAGCGTCCTACCATGTGACCTACAATCCCCCCAAGACCGAGGGCAAGTGCGACAAGTGCGGAGCAGATCTTGTTCAGCGCGAGGACGACAAGCCCGAAACGGTCGTATCGAGACTTAAGGTATACTACGAAAAGACCGCGCCGCTAAAGGATTATTACAGCGGCAAGGGCAAGCTCGTTACCGTAGAGGGTCAGGAAGAGGTAGCGGACACCGCTAAGCTGACTATCGAGGCTGTAAGCGCGAAGTTATAATGATCCAAGTTAAATCGCCTAAAGAAATAGAGCTTATGAAACGCTCGAGCGCTATAGCCGCGGGAGCCTTAGAGGCTGCGGGAAGGGCGCTGCACGCAGGTATGAGCACGTGGGAGCTCGATAAGGTCATATACGACTATATCACGTCCGAGGGCGCGATACCGTCGTCAAAGGGCTACTGCGGATTTCCCGGCAGTGCCTGCATATCGGTAAATTCCGAGCTTATCCACGGTATTCCCTCCAAGACCAAGATCATAAAAGAGGGCGACATCGTGTCGGTAGACGTCACCGCGGAGGTCGACGGCTATAACGGTGACAACGCCTACACCTTTACGGTCGGCGAGGTCAGCCCCGAGGCGAGGGCATTGCTCGACACGACCGAACAGGCTCTTTACGAGGGGATAAAGATGGCGCGCGCGGGCAACCGCATAGGCGACATATCAAACGCGGTGCAGACCTATTGCGAGCAAAGAGGCTATTTCGTAGTAAGAAAGTTCATCGGTCACGGTATCGGGCACGAAATGCACGAGGACCCCGAGGTGCCGAATTACGGCAAGCCCGGCAGAGGTCCGAGGTTAGTCCCCGGAATGGTGATATGTATCGAGCCGATGATAAATCAAAGCTGCGCCGAGGTCATCATACGCCCCGACAAATGGACGGTCGTAGAGGCCAACGGCAATCTGTCGGCACACTTTGAGCACACCGTTGCGATAACCGACGGCGAGCCGCTGATATTGACCGCGAGCGCATTGCATCATCCCAAATAACGGAGGACGCGCAATGGAACTCGAGGCGCTGTCAGTCGGAATGATAGTTAAGAGCAAGGCGGGTCACGACAGCGGCAGCTGGTGCGTCGTTATCAGGATAGAGGACGGCTATGCGTATATAGCCGACGGCAAGCACCGCAAGCTTTCCGCCTTGAAGAAGAAAAATCCGCTCCACCTGAGCAAAACGCGAACGGTGCTGGATCTTACGGATATTACCGACAAAAAGTTAAGAACGGCTCTAAGGGATTTTGATCTTAAGAGCGGCGAGGAGAGTGATCATCTTGTCTAAAGAGGACGTAATCGAAGTAAACGGCAAGATACTTGAGGCATTGCCTAACGCGACGTTTCAAGTCGAGCTGGAGAACGGACACAAGATACTGGCTCATGTCAGCGGCAAGCTGCGTATGAATTTTATCCGCATACTGCCCGGCGACAAGGTCACGGTCGAAATGTCACCTTACGACCTTACTAAGGGAAGAATTACCTGGAGAGCCAAGTAATTACGCATTTATACCGGATATTCCGGTCGGAAGGAAGGATTTAATCATGAAAGTAAGACCTTCGGTAAAGCCTATGTGCGATAAGTGCAAGGTTATCAAGCGCAAGGGCAAGGTCATGGTCATCTGCCAGGACCCCAAGCACAAGCAAAGACAGGGCTAAGCCCTATATTAACAGGAGGAAAATGATATGGCAAGAATTGCCGGCATTGACCTGCCGAGAGAAAAGCGTGTCGAGATAGGCTTGACATACGTTTACGGCATCGGCAGAAAGAAATCTAACGATATTCTGGCGGCTGCGGGCGTTGACCCCAACACCAGAGTAAAGGATCTCACCGGTGAAGAAGAGAGCAGAATTCGTGACGCGATAGACAAGCTCGGCATACCGGTAGAGGGCGACCTGAGAAGAGAGGTAGCGCTCAACATCAAGCGACTTGTCGAGATCAACTGCTACAGAGGAACTCGTCACCGCAAGGGTCTGCCCGTACGCGGTCAGCGCACCAAGACCAATGCAAGAACAAGAAAAGGTCCTAAGAAGACCATCGCTAATAAGAAGAAGTAATTTTACTTCGTGAAAGGTGGTAAATAAATGGCAAAGCAAACAGGTTCAAAGAAGCCCGTTATCCGCAGACGCCGCGAGCGCAAGAACATAGAAAACGGCGCGGCTCATATCCAGTCGAGCTTTAACAACACGATAGTGACCATAACCGACAATCAGGGCAACACCTTATCGTGGGCGTCGGCAGGCGAGCTCGGCTTCAGAGGCTCAAGAAAGTCCACTCCCTTCGCCGCTCAGAGCGCGGCAGAGACCGCCGCTAAGGCTGCTATGGAGCACGGACTTAAGACCGTAGAGGTATTCGTAAAGGGTCCCGGTATGGGTCGTGAGGCTGCTATAAGAGCATTGCAGGCAGCAGGACTTGAGGTAAAGATGATAAAGGATGTTACTCCTATACCTCACAACGGATGCCGTCCGCCTAAGCGCAGACGTGTATAACAAACCGAGTACGTTAGCTCGGAGTCGCGTATGCGGTATTACCGCATAAGAAACGATATTTTATCAATAAACGGAGGTACTGACAAATGGCAGTAGACAGACAACCGGTCTTGAAGAGATGCAAGGCTTTAGGTATTTCTCCCATGGTATTGGGATACAGCAAAGAAACAAACCGTCACGCAAACGCTAACAACAGGAGAAAGGTCTCCGATTACGGTTTGCAGCTTAAAGAAAAGCAGAAGCTCAAATTCATTTACGGCGTGCTTGAAAAGCAGTTCTATCATTATTACGAAAAGGCTGTCAAGATGGAGGGCAACTCGGGTGAGAATTTGCTCAAGATACTCGAGCAAAGGCTTGACAACGTTGTATTCAGAATGGGTATGGCTATAACCAGACGCGAGTCAAGACAGCTTGTAACTCACGGGCACTTTACCGTAAACGGCAAGAGAGTAGACGTTCCTTCCTACAGAGTAAAGCCCGGAGATGTTATTGCAGTCAGCGAAAAAAGCAAGAAGAGCCCCAAGTTTGCACAGATTGCTGAACAAACGAACGGGAGACTTATCCCGTTATGGCTGGACGTAAATAAAGAGGCAATGTTAGGAAAGGTCCTGCGCGACTCCAACCGCGACGAGATCGACTATGAGATCGCAGAGCACCTTATCATAGAGTTGTACTCTAAATAATCGACATACTCTTTTTGTGCCGCACGGCATATTTCAGTTATTTTTAATTTACGATTGCGTGCCGTTTACCGCGCGGGGCAAAATGCCCTAAAGCGTAATTTAAAATTAACCGGACGTTTTACCTTTGGTAAAAACAGCCCGTTTACGGTCGGGCGCAGCCCGAATCAACAACAAACAAACTTGTGGGAGGGTAAACCAAATGCTTGAAAAAATCGAAAAGCCCGTAATAGATACCGTTAAGCTAAAGCCCGACGGGACCTATGGTATGTTCACGCTTGAGCCGCTCGAAGCAGGGTACGGCAACACGCTGGGCAACAGCCTGCGCCGTGTTTTGCTTTCGTCACTCCCCGGAGTAGCCGTGACATCGGTAAAGATAGACGGAGTGCAGCACGAATTTTCCACTATCCCCGGTGTCAAAGAGGACGTCACGGAGATCGTGCTCAACATCAAGGGTCTTATTGCGAAAATGTATGGCGAATGCCCGAAAACAGTTTATATCGAAGCTGAGGGCGAGTGCGACGTAACTGCCGGCGATATAAAGACCGACAGCGAGATAGAAGTACTCGACCCCGGGATGCATATAGCTACCCTCGGTCCGGGAGCTAAGCTCTATATGGAGATAACCCTTGACAGAGGCAGAGGCTATGTGTCTGCCGAAAAGAATAAGCAGCAGCTTCAGCCTATGATCGGTATGATTGCCGTAGACAGCATTTATACACCTGTATTAAAGGTGAACTATACAGTTGAAAACACGCGCGTCGGTCAGAGGACCGACTATGACAAGCTGTTCTTGGAGGTTTGGACGGACGGCACTATCTCCGCTAAAGAGGCGGTAAGCTATGCCGCTAAGGTCCTCACCGACCATCTCCAGCTGTTTGTAGAGCTGTCGGAGGAGGCTATCCAGCCCGAACTGATGGCGGACAAGAACGAAAACGGCAAGGATAAGCTGCTTGAGATGACTATCGACGATCTCGATCTGTCGGTACGCTCATTCAACTGCCTTAAACGCGCCAACATAAACACGGTGGACGATCTTATCAGTATGTCGCAGAGCGATATGATGAAGGTCAGAAACTTGGGCAAGAAGTCGTTTGAAGAGGTAAGGAGCAAGCTCCAGTCCCTCGGCTTTGATTTAGCAAGCGACGACGACAACGGATAAGAACGCCGCACTTTAACCGCCTGACGGCTTTCGCCCTTATTCGTATAAAAGAAAGCTGTTCAGACACACGAAAGGAGGAATGCCTCTTTCGGGAGGCATATAAATAAGATGGCAGGATCAAGAAAGTTAGGCAGGACCACTGACCACAGAAGAGCTATGCTCAGAGGTATGGTAACACTGCTGCTTGAAAAGGGCAAGATCACGACCACCGTGACCAGAGCCAAAGAGGTACGCAGTGCCGCAGAAAAGATGATAACCCTCGGCAAAGCCAACACCCTGCACACTAAGCGTCAGGTTTTGGCATATGTCACCAAGGAAGACGTCGCTAAGAAGCTGTTTGACGAGATAGCGCCTAAGTACGCGTCCGTAAACGGCGGATACACCCGTATCATAAAGATAGGTCCGAGGAGAGGCGACGCCGCAGAGATGGCTGTCATAGAGCTTGTCTAATAGGCTTTGACAGACCGATAAGTTTACAAGGGGTAAGACCGAACGGGTTTTGCCCCTATTTGCCTTAACAGCATGCTTAATGTGAGGTAAATATGAATATAGCTAAAATAATGACCCCGAAGATACTGACCGAATATATCCACGAGAACACGACCGTCCGTCAGGGGATAGAACGTATGAGGTCCCACGGCTATACGGCGATACCCGTCCTCGATAAAAACGACAAGTATCTCGGCTGTATCACCGAGGGAGATTTTCTGCGGCATATGCTGAGGATAGGCAGCGCCGACTTAAGAGATCAAGAAAAGTACCGCGTAGGCGACCTGTTTCGCAGAGATTTTTGCCCGCCGCTTACTATTGAGGCGGACAAACAGCAGGTGCTCGACGCGGTATTGAGGCAGAATTTCGTCCCGATAGTGGACGACAGAGGCTGCCTTTGCGGGATAATCACAAGGCGCTCGGTGATAAAGGCTTTCGCCGAAATGTTTGCCGAGCAGGACTGAAAGGCGGCTATTTTTTAGGGAAGAAGGCGCTCGATGACTAACATTTTTAAAACGACGCTCACTAAAATACTGACTAAGATAAGACGTCTGAACTCTTTTCAGATACTTATCATAGGATATATAGCCATAATATTGGTGGGTACTGTGCTGCTCGAGCTGCCCTTTTCCACTGTATCGGGGAGCAGCGCGTCGCTAATGGACGCATTGTTCACCTCCACGTCGGCGGCGTGCGTCACGGGACTTGTCGTGCAGGACACCGCGACCTACTGGTCGGGGTTCGGGCAGTTTGTGATAATGCTGCTCGCTCAGGTCGGCGGTCTCGGAAGCGTCACGGTCACCGCATGGTTTGCCATTCTTTCGGGGCGAAAGATAGGGCTAGTCCAGCGCAGCACTATGCAGGAGGCCATGGCGGCGCCTAAGGTCGGAGGTATAGTCAGGCTTGCGGGCTTTATACTAAAGGTAACGCTGGTCACCGAGGTAATAGGCATATTTATTATGATGCCCGCGTTTTGCGCGGATTTCGGTATGCTTAAGGGCACGTGGTACGCCATATTCCACTCGGTCTCGGCGTTTTGCAACGCGGGCTTTGACCTAATGGGCAGCGTAACGCCGTTTTCCTCAATGACGGGATATGCCGTAAATCCGTTTATCAACATAGCTATCATGCTGCTGATAATAGTGGGCGGCATAGGCTTTCTTACCTGGGACGATATGCGTGCAAATACTATCCACCTTAAAAAATACCGTATGCAAAGCAAGGTCATACTGTTCACGACCGCATGCCTATTGATAATCCCCGCTTTATATTTCTTCTTTTTTGAATTCTCGGGAAAGCCCATGGGCGAAAGGATATGGGAGACCATGTTTATCACCGTGACCGCAAGGACGGCGGGCTTTGCCTCGATAGACCTAAATTCGCTAAGCCAGACGGGTATGGCGGTGATGATAATCCTTATGCTTATAGGCGCGGCGCCCGGCTCTACCGCGGGCGGCATTAAGGTGACTACCCTCGCGGTGATAATATCCACCGCGTGGTCGGTGTTCCGCCGCAGAGAGAACGCGTCGTTTTTCGGGCGCAGGATAGCGGACGACACCGTAAAGTATGCCGCTACCGTTGTGCTTATGTACATAACATTGTTCATTTTAAGCTCGCTCGTGATATGCTCTGTAGAGGGGCTCCCGCTTATGAGCTGTATGTTCGAGACCGCCTCGGCGATAGGAACGGTCGGGCTCTCGCTCGGCATAACCCCGTCGCTCGGCGTAGTATCAAGGCTGATACTTATCTTCCTTATGTTTATAGGCAGAGCGGGCGGACTTACGATAATATTCGCGACGATATCGGGTACGACAGGAAACGTATCCAAATTGCCGCAGGAAAAGATAACGGTAGGATGAGAGAGGTATTATGAAATCAATTCTTTTGATAGGGCTCGGGCGCTTTGGCAGGCATGTTGCCATGCAGCTTAGAGAGCTTAATCAGCAGGTAATGGCGATAGACTGTATAGAAGAGCGCGTCGACGCGATATTGCCTTATGTCACTAACGCACAGATAGGCGACAGCACCAACGAGGAGTTTTTAAAGTCGCTGGGCATAAAGAATTTTGACGTGTGCATTGTCGCTATCGGCAATAATTTTCAAAGCTCGCTTGAGACGACCTCGCTGTTAAAAGAGCTCGGGGCGACCTTTGTAGTGTCCCGCGCCGCTCAGGACGTGCAGGCAAAATTCTTGCTCAGAAACGGCGCGGACGAGATAGTTTATCCCGAAAAGCAGCTTGCTAAATGGACGGCGATACGCTACAGCTCAGAGCATATTTTTGACTATATCGAGCTTAGTGACGGGTATGCGATATATGAGATATCCGTGCCTAAGGACTGGATAGGAAAGACCGTCGGCGGCATAGATATCCGTAAAAAGTACAGTATCACTATCTTAGCGGTAAAAAGGAACGGCAAGCTGAGCCTTACCGTATCCCCCGACACAATGTTTGAAGAAAACGAGACCATTATGGTGTTCGGCGACTCTAAGGATATACAAAAGAGATTTCATATTCTGTAATTTCCGGATTAAAGCCCCTGCGTTTAGCAGGGGTATTTTTATGCCTATAACAGCAACTCCTCGCGCAGCTTAGCGAGGATCTTTTTCTCCTTGCGCGAGACCTGCACCTGCGTCATACCGAGCAGCTCGGCGGTCTTAGCCTGCGTCAATTCTTCATTGTACCTAAGCCAGATAAGCCTGCGCTCGTCGGCGTTTAGCCTTTGCAGTGACTGCCTAAGCGCTATTTTATCGGTGGAGGATAATTGCGGCGGGTCTGCCGCTATATCCGCCTGCTTTTCTCCGTCCTCGTCATATACCGTGAGCGAAACAGCGGGCTGAGCCGCCGAGAGCGCCACAGCCGCCTGCTCGCAGCTTATCCCCAAGCGGTCGGCAAGCTCGCTAATTCGCGGCTCTTCGCCGTTTTTTATCAGCTCGTCGCGCAGTCGGCATATCTTAAGCGACAGCTCTTTCAGCGGGCGGCTGACCTTTACCGTGCCGCTGTCGCGGAATAGCTGCTTTATCTCGCCGATTATCACGGGCACCGCATAGGTGGAAAATTTCAGCCCGCGCTCGGGCTCAAAGCGGTTTCCCGCCTTGACCAGCCCCATAAGCCCCGCTGAATACAGCTCGTCATAATCTATCCCCCTGCCGCAAAATTTAGCGGCAATAGAGCGCACAAGCCCGAGATGTTCGGTTATGAACGAATTGTCCGCACTCATAAAACTGCCTTTTTGCCTATATTCTTTTCCATTATCACGGTAGTGCCGCGCCCGACCGCCGAGCTTACTCTCAGCCTGTCGGTAAAGCTCTCCATCACCGCAAAGCCCAGCCCCGCGCGCTCGCTGTCGGGCGACGAGGTATAAAGCGGGGTCATAGCCTGCTGTATGTCGGCTATCCCGCAGCCCTTGTCCCTTATCTTTATGTATATCCCGCTGTCATACAGCCGCGCGGTTATGTCTATTATCCCCGACGGGTCGGAATAGGCGTGCACTATACAGTTAGTCACCGCCTCGGACACCGCCGCCTTAATGTCGTTTATTTCCTCTATCGTCGGGTCGAGCTGCGCCGCAAAGGCCGCCACCGCCGCCCTCGCGTAGCTTTCGTTGCGCGAGAGCGCGGGTATGCTCAGCTTAAAGTAGTTTACGTATTCTTTCTTAGCCATTTTTATTATCTCCTTTTTTCTCGGGCTGACGGTTGATAATGAGGTACGAAAGCCCCGCGAGGGTTATAAGCTTTCGCGCGGTGTCCGAGGGATTTTTGACCGTAAGATTGCCGCCCATTGACTGCATTAGCCTTTGCCGCCCGAGTATAAGCCCTATACCCGAGCTGTCGCAAAATTCCACCCCCGACATATCGAGTATCAACATCTGCGGCATAGTGCGCTCTATCTCGCCGTCGAGCCTCATTCGTATCTGCATTGCGGTGTGGTGGTCTATATCTCCGCCTATTTCGGCGCACAGGTATTTGTCCCCGCGTATAAGGTTAAGCTTCATGTTATCGCCCCTTTAGATGTGTTTTGTGCCATTGTACCATATTTTCCTTGCGAAAAGTGCCGAAAAAGGACAGGCAGTGCCCGTTTTTTAAAAAAATATTTGGAAAAAGCTTCAAAATTATTTTAGAACGGTTGATTTTTTTGCAATAATGTGATACAATTATCATATGGGCAACGGTACAGGCTTTAAGGCAAATCTCAATGTACCCGCAGGAAGGAGCGCGTTATGGAAAACCGCACACAAGAAATAACCTACAGCAAGAATAAGCATATCAAGATAGGCATTATCCCCGGACACTTTGCTACTAACCATTCTCACGTTAATTATTACGTTGACTTAAATAAGATAAAGCTAAAGCTCAAAAACGCTAAGGCTACCGCAGACGTTTTCGGCTCGATCTATGCTTCCACGCCGATAGATACGATAGTATGCCTTGAGGGTACGCAGATGCTGGGCGCGTTTTTGGCGGAGAGCTTAAGCACAGGGTCCACCCATTCGATAAATTATGACAATAATATAAACGTCATCACCCCCGAGATGGACAGCAACAATCAGATGATATTCCGCGACGATACCCAGCAGATGATCTGGGGCAAGCGCGTGCTGCTCCTCATCTCGAGCGCCTCTACGGGCTGGACGATAAACAGATGTATCGACTGCCTTAAGTACTATAACGGCGAGCTCGTAAGCGTCGCCGCACTCTTCAGCGCGATAGACGAGGTAAACGGCATTAAGGTGCAGTCCATATTCACCCCCGCCGATTTTCCGGGCTATGAGAGCCACACCCCCGCAGAGTGCCCCATGTGCGCCGCAAAGCAAAAGGTGGACGCTCTTATAAACGCCCACGGTTACTCGAAAATATGATATTTTAATTATCCCCATAAATTTTTAGCCGCAGGAATTTTACCTGCGGTTTTTTCTTTGTCTAATAATGTCGGATGATGTCGGGATTATCCGCATTGTCTGCATACTGAAAAACCGCAGGCATATAATCCTGCGGTTTACGTCATTATAGAAATTTTATAGGCTGTTATCACACGTTGGTGAACAAAGGATTAGCGTCCATAATGCAGCTTGCCGAAGCCCTCCCTGCGGTCGGTTTTTACGACAAGCTGCACAAAAAATCGACCACCCGCTGTAGCGGGTTTCCTCGATTTTTGCCGCGCTTTGCGCGGCTCTTATCCAACTTGAGGGTGAAAACCCTGATGGTTTTCCCCTCAAGCTCCTCTTTCCTTCCGAAGTATAGATGCTGTTATCACACATTAGTGAACAAAGGGTTAGCATCCATAATTTCCTTTTTGATCTCCTCATCAATGGCGGTAATGGGCGTAAACTGCGGTCTGCCGGTGTAATAGCCTTGGATATAATCCACGCCGAAGTCAATTACGGTCCTCATCTCGTCGGCGGTCTCCACGCCCTCTGCGAGCACCTGTATCCTGTTCAGCCGCGCAAACTCTATCGTGCTGCGCACGAACATCTGCTTGTTTACGTCCTTATTGATATTCTCGATAAGAAAGCGGTCTATCTTTATTATATGAGGCGAATAGCGCAGCAGATTGACTATATTCGAGTGTCCCGTGCCATAGTCGTCTATCGCTATTTGCGTGCTGTCATTTTCTCCGCCAAAGCCCTTGATGCTGTCGAGCTCATCGTCGCTTATGCTGTCCTGCTCGGTTATCTCAAAGACAAAGTACTTAAGATAGTCCGAGTACTTGTTCATAAGCGCGTTTTTGTCCTCGTTGGTGAGAAAATGCCCGGGTATCGAGTTTATAAACACCTTGCGCCCCTTAAAGGTATCAAAGTCCACCGCAAAGCGCTCCATGACGTTGTACATAGTCAGCTTTTCTATCTCATACAGCCGCTTATATGATTTTGCGGTGTCGAGCACCTGTAGCGGGGTCATACCCACGCTGCTGTCTGTGCGCATAAGCGCCTCATAGGCGTATATCTCGCCGTTTTTGGCGTTTACTATCGGCTGAAAATGATATAAGAACAGGTTGCGCTCAACAAGTATATTGAATACGTTGTAATAGTCGCGCTGGGGGCTCTTGTCCTTAATGACTGCACTGCCGCCGCCGCTCTTTATGCGGTTTGCGTACAATTCTATGCTCGCGAGCCTCGTATAGTTGGCGAGAGTGCCGTCCCAGCCGCCGTCGGCTACCGCGCAGCCGCAGTTTACCTCCACATAATACTCTTTGCCCCTGCTGTTATTATAATTCTCGACGTTGGAGAAGAATACCGAGGTGGCCTTTTGTATCACGTCGCTTATCGAAGTAGGGTCTTTATAATAGTTTATCACTATAAATTCATCCTCGGAGATATGCGCTATATAGCAATCTTTCGGGTTGGCGAGCTGCAACAGCTCCGCCGTCAGCCTTAATACCTCTTCTATGTCCTTTATGCCGTAGTTTTCGTAGATATATTTGTATTTTGGCAAAAGGTACACCGATACCGAGATAGTCATCTCGTGATTTTTCGGGTCGGCCGAGAAGTCGTCAAACCACTTTGTCGCGCCCTTGAGGTTAGGAAGCTCGGTGATGGGGTTAATAAGCTGGGCGTTTTCTATGCTTGCGCGCATATACTTTTGCCGCAGATAATTCATGGCGGAATTAAGCGCTATATTTATCGTCTTTGATATTCTGTCGAGCTGATGCGCGCAGGAGAATACGTCGCTCGTCCTTACCGCATAGTACCCGCATTCTTCACCGTCTACTACAAATATCGCGCTTAAGATATATATAGAGTCGTCATTTATCCAGTCGTCGAGGTCGGGGACTATGTGCGAGGCGTTTGTCATCTGCAGCATATCAAATTTTTTGCTGCCCGCGTGCGGGATGACTATCATCTTCCCTGAGGGAAGCGCCGCGCTGTGCGCCTCGCGCGTTATCGCGGAGGTGATGAAGTTAGAGTTAAGACAAATATACGACTCGTCCAAGACAACGTGCGACAGCTTGTCTGCGAGATGATTTATGTCGCTGTTTTCTATCAATTTATCAAGCCACGCGTACATATACCTCTCGTGGCTTTCCATTTCCTGCATGGTCGAAAAAAGATACTGCACATCCTCGCGGTAGCTGTCGGTTATGTCCGCACAGCCGCAGGACGAGCCTATCACCGCGTCATATTTTTGATACAGCCTGCCCGTCGCGCCCTTTCCGTCAAGAGCGTCGGTTATCGCGTCCACGCAGGTCCGTACTAAATAGTCCGCGTCGGATTTGCAGGTGGTGAGCTTAGGATGAAAATAATTCGCGTCCGGCACGCCGTCAAAGCCCGTCACCGCGACGTCCTCGGGCACTCTCAGCCCCATTTCCTTTATCTTCTCGCAGGCGGCTATCGCCATAAAGTCGTTGGCGCATATAAGCGCCCTCGGCAATTTTCCGCGCTCTTCCATAAGCCTGTCTATCAGCGCATAGGTGGGCTTGCTCCAGTATTCGCCGTAGCCCACTAAATCGTCGGAAAATTCGAGCCAGTTCTCCTCCAAGACCTCCTTATAGCACGCTATACGCTCGGTGGATACGGGGTCGTTCTCGCGGCTGCCCGCGATAAAGAATGTATCGGTATAGCCGTGGTCGCGGATAAGGTGGCGCATAACAGACTTATACGCCTCTTTATATTCTTTCACGACCGATATGCAGTCGCCGCGCTCGTCGTCAACAAGCACGACGGGGACGGCGCTCTTGCGAGCGGCCTTTATTATATCGCCGTATACCTCTTTGTTATGGAAATTCTCCGAAAGGATGATAAGCGCGTCGATTATGTCATAGTCTATCGCGTCGTATACCGAGCGCGCCCCCGCGTCGTATACGTCGTTGTTGTAATAGTCCACGACGCTGTTGAATACCATTATCTTTATATCTTTAGACGCGCAGTATCTGCCGAGCCTTTCTACAAAGTCGGCGCGCGTTCTGTTATGGACAAGGGTAAGGCATACGCCTATTATTTTTTTGCCGTTGTACATATTCCCTCGCTTTCGCCATGTATGCGATATTATCCTATGTTAAAGTTTATCACATTTAAACAAAAAAGTCAACCGCAAAACTACAAAATTTTAATGTTTTTCCAAACAATGTCTCTCACTTCCTAATTTTCCCATACGCCGAAAAATGAGCAAAAATCCCGCTTTGGGGCTTGAATTTGCAAGCAAAGTGTGGTAAAATATACATATTACAGTGTAGGTGCGCTGTAAAATAATTTGAAGGGAGGATGCTCCTTTTTGGGAGCATTTATAATATGAACGCATTTTCTCACAGAGTAGAGGCACTCCAGCCGTCGGCGATAAGGGAGATACTTAAGTTTACCGCCGACCCGACGGTAATAAGCTTTGCGGCAGGGAACCCCGCGCCTGAGGCATTTCCTGTCGAGGAGATAAACAGGATAACCACCGAGATACTCACCAATACGCCGATAGACGCGTTACAGTATTCGGTGACGGAGGGTTACGCCCCGCTAAGGCAGTGGATACGCGACGACCTTAAGTCTAAGGGCATGTACGGCGATAACGACGAGGTAGTTATCACCTCGGGCGCACAGCAGGCTATCGAGATAGCGACAAAGGAGATATGCAACGAGGGTGACGTTATCATATGCGAGGCGCCGACCTTTATCGGCTCACTCAACGCCTTTCGCTCCTACAATGCTAAGCTTGTCGGCATAGATATGCAGGAGGACGGCATAGACGTAGAAAAGCTCGAGCGCGCGCTAATTAAGTATCAGCGTGTGGCGTTTATCTACCTTATCCCCAATTTCCAGAACCCGACAGGCATCACCATGAGCCTCGAAAAGCGCAAAAAGGTGATAGAGCTCGCCCAAAAGTACAACGTCTACATCTTAGAGGACAACCCCTACGGCGACCTGAGATTTGCGGGTGACGACCTGCCGAGCCTAAAGTCTATGGACACTAACGGCAACGTTATCTACGCGGGTACATTTTCTAAGGTGCTCGCTCCGGGACTGCGAGTAGGATATATGTGCGCGCCCAAGAACGTCATTGCAAAGGCGATAGTATGTATGCAGGTATCCACCGTGCATACCTCGATACTGCCGCAGATGATAGCATATAAATTCGTCACCGAGAACGACTTTACCGAGCACATTTACAGGCTTAAGGAGATATACCGCAAAAAATCCGATCTTATGCTCGGAAAGCTGAAGATGACTATGCCTAAGTCTATTAAATTCACCGAGCCCGAGGGCGGGCTGTTCATATGGGGCACGCTGCCTGACGGGGATATGAATTATTTCTGCAAGAAAGCGGTGCAGAATAAGGTCGCGGTAGTGCCCGGCAACGCCTTTTTAGTAAACGAGAACGCGCCCTGCCTGTCCTTTAGGCTCAATTATTCCACGCCTACCGACGAGCAGATAGAACAGGGCGTAGACATTCTCGCCTCGGTCGCAAAGACCATGTATAGATAAGAAAGGCGGTACTTACATATGGAAGAAAGAAAGAAAATATTCAGCGGCATACAGCCGACCAACACCCCCACGCTCGGCAATTATTTAGGAGCGCTTCAAAACTGGGTAAAATTACAGGAGGACTACGACTGCACCTACAGTATAGTCGACCTGCACTCGATAACCGTAAGGCAAGACCCGCAAAGACTGAAAAAGCAGATATACGAGAGCTACACTTTACTTCTCGCTATGGGGGTAGACCCCGAGCGTTCGACCGCCTTTGTGCAGAGCCACAACTGCCACCACGCGGAGCTCTCGTGGGTGCTGTCCTGCTTTACGCAGTTCGGCGAATTGTCAAGAATGACGCAGTTTAAGGACAAGTCCGCAAAGCACCCCGAGAATATAAACGCGGGGCTGTTCACCTACCCCGTGCTTATGGCGGCGGATATACTGCTTTATCAGGCGGATCTTGTGCCTGTCGGGATAGACCAAAAGCAGCACCTCGAGCTGTCGAGGGATATAGCGATACGCTTTAATAACATTTACGGCGACGTGTTTGTCGTCCCCGACGCGTATATCCCTAAGACTACGGCAAAAGTAGCGTCGCTGCAAGACCCGACAAAGAAGATGTCCAAATCGGACGAGAACCCCAACGCAAGCATATCGGTGCTTGACGACAGGGACACTATCATAAGAAAATTCAAGCGTGCCGTGACCGACAGCGACACCGAGATAAGATACGCCCCCGGAAAGGACGGGATAAACAATCTTATGTCGATATACAGCGCGGTCACAGGCAAGACATATGAGGATATAGAAAAGGAATTTAAAGGCAAGGGCTACGGAGAGTTCAAGCTCGCCGTCGGAGAGGCGACCGCGGATATACTCGCCCCCGTGCAGAGCGAATACGCGCGCTTGTCCGCCGATAAAAAATATATCGAAGAATGTATGAAAAACGGCGCGGAAAAGGCATTCAAGACCTCCCGCAAGACGCTGCAAAAGGTATATAAAAAGCTCGGCTATATAGTCCTTTAAGCTTAAGCTAAACCCTTTCTATCCTCATTCCCCCTTAGGAGAGGGATAGATCAGTGATACGATATTTTGACCGACTTACCGACGCTGTCGCGATAGCTTTCGCCGACAGGGCGGTAGATATTGACAAGCTAAGATACTGCGTCAAGGCGGATATGGACAGCGAGGGCTGTTATTATGACGTATATATCACCTTTGACGACGAAAAGCTTTATATCCTGTCGGGCTACGACAGGCTTGTCAGGAATAAAAAGACCTTTGACACGCAGTTTGACTTTAAAGATTACTGCGAATATGATTTTTGCGATATCGAGCGGCTGTTTGTGGACAGGTATCAGTACACCTGCCGCCTTATCGCCAAAATGACCGACGGCAGAGAATTGCCTATCGGTCGCTTTTCGAGCGGCTTTTCTGAAAAATTCGAGCAGTTCTGCCGCCGATTTGACTGTATAAAAAGAGGAGAAGAGCCCGACGACTCGGCGCTCGAGGACAGACATCTGTACTGCCCTAAGTGTCAGCGCAAATACCCCGACCCCAATCGCCGCTTTTGCCCCTACTGCACTAAGCGCAGCTGGATATTTAAGCGCCTGCTCGGTATGTTTAAAGACTACAAGTGGCAGATGGCGATAATACTCGTTATGATAGGGCTGTCGGTGGCGCTCGGGCTGGTGTCGCCTTATTTCGGGACCAAGCTGCTGTACGACGACGTGCTGACCGAGGGCGGCAGCCTGTACGGGCAGATACTCCTCGTAATAATAGCTATGGGCGGATTTTCTCTTATCTCCACTATTTTCTCTATCGCCTACGGAATAGTAATAAGCTGCATTGCGCCGAACGTTATCCACAAGCTCAGGACGGATATCTTCACGGCAATGCAGCGCCTTTCGCTGTCCTTTTTTACGAATAAGCAGACCGGCTCTCTTATGGGCAGGGTAGACCGCGACAGCTCGGACGTGTACTTCTTCTTTACCGACATTATGCCGCAGTGCATAGCTAATCTTATAAAGATATTCGGGCTTGTTGTGCTTATGCTTATGGTAAACCCGCTGGTGTCCGTCTGTATGCTCGCTGTCGCGGTGATAGTGCTTATGTGCGAGGTCATATGGCTGAGAGGTCAGCGCAGGAATTGGCGCAGCCGCGACATAGCCCGCAGGGGCGTAAACTCGGTGCTTACCGATGCGCTTAACGGGCACAGGGTAGTTAAGGCTTTCGCCCGCGAGCGGCAGGAGATGACCCGCTTTTCGGGCAGAAACGAGCAGCTGTATACCGCCGATTATAACTTAGGGCGGCGCAGCGCGATGTTTTTCCCCGTGCAGCAGGGGATATACGCGATATTTAACGGGCTTATCTACTCGCTCGGCGTGTACCTTGTACTGACGGGGCAATTGCAGTTCGGCGGACTTACATTGCTGATAAGCTACTTCGGCGTGGTGTGGGATCCGATGTTCTTCTTTATGTATATGGGCAATGACTGGACGCGCTGCACCGACGCCGCGGGGCGTATGTTTGAGATACTCGACAGCGAGCCCACGGTAAAGCCTCCGGAGCACCCCGCCGTTATCCCCGAGGGCGGACTTAAGGGCGATATCGAATTTAAAAACGTTACGTTTGAATACGAGGCGGGCAGACCCGTGCTCAAAAATATGTCCTTTAAGGCGGACGCGGGCAAGTTTACCGGTATCGTCGGAAAGACAGGCGCGGGAAAATCCACCATGATAAATCTCATATCCCGTATGTACGACGTTACATCGGGCGAGATACTTATCGACGGCATACCGATAAAGAAGATACCCTTTTCGGCGCTCAGAGAGAGCATAGGCGTTGTGTCGCAGGAGACCTATCTGTTTATGGGGACTATCGCCGACAATATACGCTATGCAAGACCCGACGCGAGTATGGACGAGGTAATTCAGGCGGCGAAGAACGCTAACGCTCACGACTTTATAATGAACCTGCCCGACGGATACGACACCATCACAGGAAGCGGCGGCATAAGCCTCTCGGGCGGCGAAAGGCAGCGCATATCGATCGCCCGCGCCCTTATCCAAAAGCCGAATATACTGATACTCGACGAGGCTACCGCCGCAATGGACACCGCCACCGAAAGAAAGATACAGAGCGCCATAGACAATCTTAAGCAGGGGCGCACGATTATAGCGATAGCTCACCGCCTGTCGACCCTGCGCGACGCGGATATGCTCACCGTTATCGAAAACGGCGAGCTTAAGGAGAGCGGCACCCACGACGAATTGATACGGCAAAAGGGCGCATACTTTGAGCTGTACAAATTGCAGTCTATGTCGCTTAAATCTATCGGTATAGGCGAGGACGGAGGATAATATGATAAAGAATACACAGACAGTATACGAGGTAGATACTTTACGGCTGTTAAGTCCCGAAAAGGTGGACTTTATCCCCGAGGACAGCGGCTTGCTCACCTTAAAATATGAGGGCGAAGAATATAACCGCGTCACCCTTACGCGGCTCGTGCCCTTTGACAGCTCGGACGAATATATAAGCGCCGCATACAAAAATGACCGCGACGAATGGAAGGAGATAGGCGTTATTAAGGACATTAACGCCCTGCCCGAGCAGCAGAAAAAGGTCGTTGTCGATTTTTTGGACTTTAAGTATTATATACCCGTAATTACCAAGATAAAGAAGATAACAGACAACCGTATGGGATATTTGTTTTTGGACGCGGTGACCACCGCGGGCGAAAAGCGCATAGCCGTCAACGACTGGTGGCACAATTTTCGTATGATACAAAATAAAATGATAAGCGTCACCGACGCGGACGGAAACCGCTATCTCATACCCGAGATTTCCAAAATGGACAAGGCGAGCATAAAGAAATTGCAGCTGTTCATTTAAGAGGTAGAATATGAATTTAAAAATATCACTGCCCGAGGGTGTAAGCGAAAGTGACGTTACCTATTCGCTGCCGTTTGACCTTGACCGAAAGACAAGGCGCACAAACGGACACCTGACGGCTACTAAAGAAAAGCTCTCGGTGTACATAGATAATAAGCTCACTAAAGAGTACATTACCGAGCGCATAGCCGCGATAGAGGTGCAGCAGCTTATCGGCTGTTCTATGCTGTGCGTAAGGGACGAGAGCGGCAAGTGGGAGTGCGTGTGCGCCTTTGACCAGAGATGGTTTTTGCGCTATGCCGAGCTTGCCAAGATAATAGAGCATTACATAAACACGGGCGAGTTTGCCGAGAGCACCTCGGCTGAGGAGCCCACCTGCCCAAAATGCGGAGCGGCAATGCGCGGGCACAGCAAGTGCGTATTCTGCGCCGCCAAAAAGGGCGTATTTATTAAGCTGATAAAGCGGCTTGCCCCGTATAAGACCATGTTCTTCCTCGGGCTGTTGTCGACGTTTATCCTGTACGCCGCCGACGTGGTAAACCCTATCTTCCAGCGTATACTGATAGATGAGCTTATCGTGCCGAATAATAAGGACTGGGCGCTGTTTTTAAACATCACGCTTTGCATACTTATGGTAAACGCGGGGACGTTACTTTTCCGCCTGTTGCAGGAGCATATGAACTACAAAATATCCTCCGCATACGGCAGAGATCTGCGCCGCGACATCTTTAACAAGACGCAGGAGCTGTCAATGAGCAACATCTCCCGCCGCACCCCGGGCGAGCTGATAAACAGAGTGTCCAACGACGCTAACGTGCTTCAGGACTTTGTCACCCGACAGGGAAAGGATATGATATTCCAGACGGTAGCCCTTATCGCGCTCGTGATAATAATGTTTATCACCAACTGGAAGCTTGCGCTGATAGTGGTAGTACCCTTGCCGCTAGCGGCGTATCTGTCGGTAAAATCCTTTAATATAATAAGCGTGCGATACAGCCGCTCGTGGCGCTGTCAGTGCCGCGCCTCGGAGCTATTGCACGACGTATTGCACGGCGAGCGCGTCGTAAAGAATTACGGCGGCGAGGAGCGCGAGATACAGCACTATAAAAAGGCCTCCCGCGCGTGGGCGGACTCTATCAAGAACGCCGATATAGTATGGTATCTTATCCAGCCGCCTATACGCTATCTGTTCAGCATAGGGGAATTTTGCGCGCTGTATTTCGGCGGAAGTATGATACTCGGCGGAAGTATGCAGATAGGCGAGCTTGTGCAGTTTACCGCGTATGTGTATATGCTGTACGGACCGATACAGTGGCTTACCTCTCTGCCGAGAGCTCTCGCACAGGCGGGGGTCAGCGCGAGCAGAGTATTTGAGCTTATGGAGGAGGAAAATGAGCTCTCCGACAGCGAGAGCGCAAAGCCCGTCACCGTAAACGGCGACATATCCTTTAAGAACGTATATTTTGGCTATAAGGCATACAACCCCGTACTTAAGGACATCAGCTTTGATATCAAAAAGGGCGAGATGATAGGCATAGTAGGACACTCGGGCGTAGGCAAGTCCACGCTGATAAACCTCGTTATGCGCCTATACGACCCGACCTCCGGTACGGTAAAGATAGACGGCGTAGACCTGCGCGATATCGAGCAGAGCTCTTTGCGCTCGCAGGTCGGGGTGGTCTTGCAGGAGACATTCTTATTCAACGGCACGGTGCTCGACAATATCCGCTACGCTAAGCCCGACGCTACTTTTGAAGAGATAGTGCAGGCAGCCAAGACCGCAAACTGCCACGACTTTATAACCCGTATGCCGGACGGCTATAATACCGTAGTAGGCGAGCGCGGCTACAATATCTCGGGCGGCGAGCGCCAAAGAGTGGCGATAGCCCGCGCGATACTTCATGACCCCAAGATACTGATCCTCGACGAGGCTACCGCGTCGCTCGACACCCAGACCGAAAAGCAGATACAAGACGCGCTCGATAGGCTGATAGAGGGGAGAACGACGATAGCTATCGCGCATCGCCTTTCTACCCTCGCTAACGCCGATAGGCTGATAGTGCTCGACCGCGGGCGGGTCGCCGAAATAGGCACCCACACCGAGCTGCTCAAAAATCACGGCGTATATTACGACCTCGTAATGGCTCAGCGCCGCACCGCCCGTATAAGAACGGCATAATACGTATTAAGAACCGCATAATATTACATAAAAATCAGCCCCCTATAACGGGGGCTGAAATTTTGCCTATTCTGATTTAGCTTAGAGCGCCTGCGTCTGCTCTGCGGCGTCCGCCTCTTCAAGCACGTCGGATATCTCTTCTTCAAAGACAAGCGGGTCGGTGTTCTCGTCTACGGGTATCTCTACGCTGTTTTTCTTGCTGACGGAAACCACCATATCGCGCAGATTGTCAAGCTCGTTTTTAAAGCCCGACGAGCCCGCCTTTACCTTGTCGACCACCTTAGCGCCCTTTGCTTTGCCTGCGGCAACTACATTATTGACGCTGTTAAGCACCTTTTCGCTGCTGGTCTTTATCGCGCCCGCACAGTATACCGACGCGCTGTGCAGCTTCTCCCCGCAGTTTTGCTTTACAAGAGCAAAGGACTCGGGATTTTTCTCTATGTACTTCTTGCCGATTATAAATCCTGAGGCTGCCGCGGCGAGCAGACCTATCGCGATTATCGCCTTGTTCATGATGAAGCTCCTTTTCGGGTAATACCCGCTGATTTATTTACAATAAGTATAACATAAAATCACGCCGTTGTCAAACGAAATTTTTGTCGACTATTCCTTTTTTGGGCAAACCGCCTCAAGGCGGTATATCGGCATACCCTGCGACGCGAATTTATTCTCGTATTCGGTGACTATATTGCCCTCATAGCCGCTGTTGTGCAGGTCGAGGCTGATATTCTTAAGCCTGTATCCGCACTCGGAAAAGCTCTCGAGTGAGAACTCGAAGAAGTGCATATTGTCGGTCTTTTGATATATCTCGCCGTCGGGGACAAGTATCCGCTCGTATATTTTTAAAAATCGCGGGTGGGTAAGCCTGTGCTTTTTATACGACTGCTTAGGAAAAGGGCAGCTGAAGTTAAGATATATCCTCTCCACGCTGTTATTTGGGAAAAATTTTTCGAGGTACTCGGCGTTTCCCCTAAGAAAGCGCAGATTAGTCAGCCTCTCCTTTATCGCAAGCTCCATAGCGGCAACTATAACGTTAGGCGACATCTCCACCGCGATAAAATTGATATCGGGCGTTCTTTTCGCCGCCTCGACTATAAACGCGCCCTTGCCGCAGCCTATCTCAAGCTGCACGGGATAATTATTGCCGAATATCCGCATAACGTCAAGCGTCTGCTGCTGCACCTCGCCCCTCATCTCGGCGGCGCGGTCTGTCAGCCAGCCGAGATCGAGCGCCTTGCACGCGTCTAAGCGTTCGTCGAGGTGCTTTTTCTTTCTCATTCTCATATTATCTTACCGGTGCAAGCATAACGTAATATGTCTTAAAGCTTACCGCGTCGGCTATATTACGGGTGGTGTTGTCGAGCACGACGATATTTATCCCGCGCCCGTTGAGTGAAAAGTCCTTTGAGCCGAGCTTTATCGAAGATAGCGTGCGCGAGCTCGTCACCGAGGTCTTGTATCCGAGCAGATTTTCGGTATAGGTTAGGGTGGCGGTAGAGTGCTCCTCGTGTATCACACGACCCGAGGATATTACCGCGAGATAATTCTCGTTGCTGTGCGTCTGCGCATAGCCGCTTAGGCCTACCTCGTTAGCCGCGGCGCGCACGCCCGAATTAAGCCCTCCGACGGGGTCGCCGCGCGAGGAGATGACCACGGTGTAGTTTTCGTTTTCGGTTATTCTGTACAGATAGGTAAGCAGGTCTTCCTCACCGCGCAGCAGAGTATTCTTATCCTCCTTGGGCTCTAAGGACAATTCCAGCCGCATATACGCGGGCAAAATGCTCTTATACGGCACCACCCCGTGAAAGCTCGAGGACGAGCCGCCTATAAAGTTAGATGTGTCCAGTCCGAAATAATTGTACCACAGATTTACGCCCAAGACCACCGCAAGCAGTATCGAATACATTGTCACAGGGTGGCGGAAAAAGTCGAGAAAGGCGTTGCCCTTTTTGCGATAGCGATAATTCTGCGGAAGCAGCTTTACCTGCTCCTCGTCGTATTTTTTATAGTCGTCGTAATATTCGTAATAATCGTCGTCGTACTCGGCCGCTTCTTTATCGTCGTCGGCGGGCTTTTCGCCGTCGGAGACGTCCGCGGTGACGGCGGCCTCGGCATTTTCGCCCTCTAAGCCCTCTACGCTGCGGCTGACGTTAGCGGATATCATATCCGCGAGAGCCTTAGCTTTTTCTTCGGGCGACTGAGCGGCGGGCGTGTCGGTCGGTGCGGCTGCGGGCTTATCGGTCGGTGCGGCGGCAGGCACGGCTGCGGGCTTAGCCTGCTGAGCGGGGTCGGGCTCCGCCATTATCTTGGCGATTATCTCGTCGTTCTCCGAGCTTTGCGTGCTTGCGGAGACCACCTCGGTGCGAATTGCCGCCCTCGCGGGGTCGGATACCGAGGTATCGGGGTAAAAGCCCTTAGTCCCGAGGTCGGGATGCTTTTTAGCATATAAGTACGCGCCTACGCGCTGACGGTAGAAGTTTATTATCGAGGGTATGAACATTATCATAAAGATGTAGGGATACATCGAGAAGCGCTCGAGCACAAAGTGCTTTGTAGAGAGCAGCCATATTATAAAGCTGAACACCGCGAAGTTTGTAAACAGCGCCGAGCGCTTTGGATACACCTTGCCGTAGGAGGTAAAATGCGCAAACAGCGCCACACCCATTATCACAAGCGGAGTAATTATATATATAGGATTAAAGCCCTGCGTTATAAAGTTAAGATCGATATACCCCTGATACTGCGGAAGCACTTTTACCGCGAGGTCTATTATATTTTCCGAGAAAATGTACACGAGCCCCGTAAGCACCCCGTACACTATCAGCGAGATCCATGTCGGCTTTACGACCGCCGCAATGATATACAGCGGTATAAGTACTATTACCGTAGAGTGGAACAGGCAGGCGAGGAATATAAACAGCAGCACCTGAAAATGCTTTCGCTGTACAAAGTACTTGTACCCCATAAGTATAATGGTAAACGCTATCGCCTGACGGATAAAGCTGAGCGTGCAGTAGAAGAATGTGAGCGACACGAACATCACCGAGGACAGCCATACGTTTTCGCTGTAGCGGAATATCACATATGCTATCGGCACGAGTATCAGCACCGCATATATCACATACAGCAGATTAGTGTCGGTGGTAAATACCGCGATAATGCGGTTAAGTATTACAAATCCCGGCTCAAACCCGAGATTGAACGAGTCTAAGATAGAGCTGTCCCGTATATCGTTAAAGTGGTAAATGTATGAAAAGTAGTCGTTGCCGAGTCCGTACCTAAGCGTCGAGATGTAGAGCATAGCGGCAAATACCACTATCACATAGCACAGCTTTTTGCCAAAGGTGGGCTTATGCTCTACAAGCGGATAAGCTATCAGCAGCATAAGCGCCATAAGTATTAGATAAACAGCCATAAGATCTCCCTTTCTAATAATTTCGGGGTTATTAAAACAGCCGCCCAAAGGCATTGTCGTGGGGCGGCTCGGGTTCGGCTACCGTAATCAGCGGTCACAGCACTATGTATTTTCCTACGGAAACGACGGGCGCTATATCAAGCGTATAATCCGCGCCGCACCTCATTCCCTCTTTGCTGAGCCTGTCGGACACCGCCGAGTATGCGGTCTGCGGGGTGTTGTTCTCTTGGCTTAGATGCCCGAGTACAAGCCTTGTCGCCCCCGCGGCTATAAGCTCGGCGCAAAAATCGGAGCAGTCCGCGTTTGCGAGGTGCCCTTTATTTGACGCTATCCTCGCCTTTAAAAAGGGCGGGTATTTTACATTGCCGTCGAGCAGCTTTTTATCATAATTAGCTTCTATATAAACCGCCGAGCAGCCGATAAGACGGCCCCTTACCTCGTCGGTGACATATCCCAGATCGGTACAGCAGGCTATCTTATGCTCGCCCGCCGTAAAAGTATATCCGACGCTCTCCGCGGCGTCGTGCGGTGTGTGAAAGTATTCTATCCGTATATCCGTTGGCGCATTATTAAGCTCATCACAGTCATACAGCCGCGCCGACGGGTCTATACAGCCATTGTCCGTCAGATATCTTATCGTGCCGCCCGACGCATATATCGGAAGATCTGTCTGCTTTGTCAGCTGCAACAGTCCCTTTATATGGTCCGAGTGCTCGTGCGTAATAACCACGGCCTTTATCGCTTCAAACGGTATCCCGCATAGGCTTAACCGCTCTCTCAGTGCCTTAAAGCTGCACCCGACATCGACCAGTACGCCCTCGCTCGTATCTCCTATAAACACGCTGTTGCCCTTGCTCGAGCTGCACAGCGGTACTATCCGCGCCATTACAGCGCCTTTCTCAGCTTATCGTCGTCGGGATAATAGCGCTTTACTATATCCGCGCCGAGCGCCCTGAGCTTTATCTCCATATCCTCATAGCCGCGCTCGATATGATGGATGTCCTCTATCTCGGTGGTCCCTTGAGCGGCAAGCCCCGCGATTATCAGCGCCGCCCCCGCTCTTAGGTCGTGAGCCTTAACGGGCGCGCCCGTCAGGTGCTCTACCCCGCGTATCACCGCGACCCTGCTGTCAACGGTTATATCCGCGCCCATTCTGCGCAATTCGTCAACGTACTTAAAGCGGGTGTCGAATATGCTCTCGGTGACCATACTTGTCCCGTCCGCCACCGTAAGCAGTGTCGACATCTGCGGCTGCATATCGGTAGGAAATCCCGGGTGTACCGAGGTCTTTATATCGGTGCTCTGATATTTAGGTCTGCCGACTACCCGTATATTGTCGCTGTCGTCGGCAATTTCTACATATACGCCTATTTTTCTCAGCTTTGCGGTTATCGGCTCGAGGTGCTTAGGTATTACGTTAGTCAGCACTATGTCCCCGCAGGTCGCCGCCGCCGCCACCATAAACGTCCCCGCCTCTATCTGGTCGGGTATGACCGAATATTCCGTGCCGTGCAGAGCCCTTACGCCCTTTATCTTTATCACATCGGTGCCCGCGCCCATTATGTCCGCGCCCATCGAATTTAAGAAGTTTGCTACGTCTACGATATGCGGCTCTTTGGCGGCGTTTTCTATAATAGTCAGCCCCTCCGCGCATACGCAGGAGAGCAGGGCGTTTATTGTTCCGCCGACCGTAACCTTGTCAAAGTATATCTGCGTACCTATCAGCCTGTCCGCGTTTATG
Source organism: uncultured Ruminiclostridium sp. (assembly GCA_947594425.1). Taxonomy (GTDB): domain Bacteria; phylum Bacillota; class Clostridia; order Oscillospirales; family Ruminococcaceae; genus Ruminiclostridium_E. The sequence continues at coordinate 13,434 of CANQED010000003.1, read as the reverse complement.
TCCACGATGCCGTGCTGTATGTCGACCTTTGCCCCGAGCGCCTCAAAGCACTTTATATGCTGGTCGATAGGTCTGCTGCCGAGATCGCAGCCGCCCGGCATAGGCACTCTCGCCTTTTTAAATCTCCCGAGCAGCGCCCCGAGGAAATAGCTGCTGCCCCTTGTCGAGCGCGCAAGCTCATACGGCACCGTCCCGTAGACTACTTTTGATGAGTCTATGCTTATCTTCGATTTTCCGAGCCGCTTTATAACTGCCCCCATATTAGATAATATCTCGAGCGCGACGTCCACGTCGCTTATTGAGGGTACATTGTCTATTATGCACACATCATTTGACAGCATAGCCGCGGGGATTATCGCCACCGCCGCATTTTTTGCACCGCTGATACGGACCTCGCCCTTAAGCGGGATCCCGCCCTTTATAATAAATTTATCCAAAAATAACACATCCTAATCTGTTGAAGTAATATATACAAGCTATGTAAACCGCCGCGAGGCGGAAAAATTCATATCTGTTTAACAGTAAACAAAATTTCATACTTATTTATTATAACACACCGTGCCGAAAAATAAAAGCCTTTTTTTCGCATAAACGTTTTTTCGGCATTTTATACTATATATTCTTAATTTTTTGTGCGTTTTTTATACACATATGAACGTTGCGGCGGTAATATCAAAATACATTAACCCATGTCAGCTCCTGCCTGTCCGAATAATTGTCCAGCAGGCTCAGCGCCGCCGCACATTCGGGGTATATCTCGTCGTCGCTGTTCTGCGCGTACTTTTCTATCCTCGCAAGCGTTATCGTTATCTCTACGTCTATCTCGGGGCAGTCCACAAACAGCGTCTGCTCCGCAAGGTCACCCCATTTTTTTAGGGCCTGCCGCGCCGAGGTCATCGCTTCTTCGGCGTTGCCCGCGCTGTAGCTGTCCTTTGCGCTGTTTACAAGGTCGCTTATCGCGGTCATTTCGCCCTGAGAATAAATTTTCGCATATATCGCAAAGCCCACAAGCAGTGCGGTAAGGATAATACATCCCGCAAGTCTTTTCATATCTTTCTCCTTTATGCGTCGGGCGGTAGGTCTATCACCTTGCCCGAGGCGCGTTCTTTAAGCACTATATGCGTGCCGTTTATTTTGTCGTCTGTAAGCAAAAATACGTCCTTTCTTTTTATCCCGTTTGCTTTCAGTATGCTCTCGAGCTTTTCCTCGCCGCCGTTCCATCTATTCAGCGCGGGATAATTTACCACCCCGTCCTTTATCAATAGGCAGGGCGGGTCGGCGTTAGGCACCTTAATATTCATATCGCCGTTTTCGGTGGTGCGGTACTTGCTCTTTTGATAAAAGTTTATCTTGCCGTTAGTCTCGACTATGGCATACTGCACCTGCGATATATCGAATATCATCGCCTCGCGCATAGCCTCGCACACCTCGTCTATAGTGTACCGCAGATTTTTCATAACGCGCTGGTCTATTATCCCGTCGGATATGATTATCTGCGGCGTACCGGTTATCAGCCGCTTTATCTTCGCGCTCCTGAGCATTATATATGACATAAACACGTCGAGGCACACTATCATCAATATCGGCACTATGCCGTATATCATCGGCACCGACGAGTCCTCCAGCGAGAGCGTCGCGATATTCGATACGAGTATCGTAGTCACAAGCTCGCTCGGCTGCAATTGCGCGAGCTGCTTTTTGCCCATAAGTCTTAACGAGGTGACTATCAGCAGGTACAAGACCACCGAGCGCATAATTATTATCAGCATAAGCTCCTCCGTAAATTTAATACCTTAAGCATGCGGGAGTCGAACCCAAGCCGGTTTTTACGGGCATCTTTCCGCCCATACTTCGTCGCCCTCGCTCGACATACATACAGTATGCCTTCGTTCGGTCTCCTCGTCTGAACGAAAATCTGCTCCGTAAAAACTGCTGCGCACCCCACGGCGTAATGAAATATCGTCGTGGGGCGGCTCGGGCTCGGCTCCCGTATGCTTATATCGATATTATCCCTTTTCGGGATAAAAAAATACATTGCGGCAATACTAAGCAAAAAGTAAGTAAAAAGAACGGAGGAACAGCAATGCAGGACAAACGATTTTCGCAAAAGCCTATCCGCACCAAATTCGACCCTAATACTCATTTATCGAGCAATTTAGACGAAAGCTGCACCTATCTGCGCGCGCTAATGGAGAACAGCTCCGACCTTATTATGAAGTTCGCCGAGGTCGGCGGGATAAAGATAGCCGTCGCCACCTGCGAGGGTATGACCGGCAAGAGCGACCTTGCCAACCTTATTTACCGCCCGCTTACTATGTCCGCGCCGACGGGTATAAATAACGGCGGGCAGTTTCTCGAAGATGTCGCGTCCAAAATGCTTATCGCCGAGGAGCAAAAGCAGGCGTACACCTGTAAGGACGCTGTAAAGCTGATTATGTCGGGCTTTGCGGTGATACTCGCGGACGGGGCGGACTTTGCCCTCGCCGTCGGCATACAGGGCTACGAGCACCGCGCGGTGGACGAGCCGTCCACACATATCAACCTGCGTGCCTCGCGCGAGGGCTTTATCGAGGTCGTGCGCGTCAATATGTCTATGGTTAGGCGGCGTATGAAATCTCCGACGCTGAAGATGGAATTATTTTCGGTCGGCGACCGCAGCAATACCGATGTGTGCGTATGCTATCTCTCCGACCGCGCCGACCCTCAGATGATAAACGAGATAAAGGGCAGGCTAAAGCAGCTGCCGCTTAGCACCATACTTTGCAGCGACTATCTCCAGTCCTTTTTGGAAAAGGGCGGCGGTACGCTGTTTTCTCAGGTCGCGCTTACCGAGCGCCCCGATACCTTTGTATCAAAATTGTACGAGGGCAGGGTGGGGATAATAGTAGACGGTACGCCGTTTGCGCTAATTGTCCCGGGGCTGTTTATCGAGAATTTTCACACAATGGACGACTATACCCATCACCCGTCGTTTTCGGCTTTTTTGCGAACGCTGAGATTAATAGCGTTCTTACTCGCGGCGTTTTTGCCGGGGCTTTATGTTGCGCTGTGCAATTTTAACCCCGAGCTGTTCAGAGGGTCGCTTTTACTCAATATCTATTCGTCTATCCAGTCCACCGCCTATCCCGTATTGGCAGAGTGCCTTATTATGTACATTCTCTATGAGATAATGCGCGAGGCGGGGCTAAGGCTGCCTAAGAGCGTCGGGCACGCGGTCAGCATAGTCGGCGGGCTTGTGATAGGCGAGATAACCGTGACGGCGGGGCTTATGAGCGCGCCGACGGTGCTTGTTATCGCGGCGACGGGGCTGTGCTCGTTCGCCGTACCCGACCTGTACGAAAGCTGTATGATACTGCGGCTGCTGTTTATAGTATCGGGCGGACTGCTCGGGCTGTTCGGCATAACCGTCGTGTCGGCGGCGGTGCTGTTCAGGCTGTGCTCTAAGTCGAGCTATGGCGTGCCGTATCTTGCGCCCGTCGCACCCTTGACGCTCAAGAGCCTTATCCGCGACAGCATTTACCGCCGCAGCTGGCGCACCCTCACCGACTCGGACGTGACCGTCAGCGAGCTTTCTCACCAAAAATCGGGCAGCGAAAGGAGCGGCATCGCTAATGAATAGGATAAGCTTTAAGCAGCTTGCGGTACTGTTTATCGTAACTCGGGTATGCACCGAGATGATAGTTATCCCCGGCGAGCTGATACGCTACGGCGCGGACAGATTTTGGGCTGTTCTTGCGGCAAAGCCTATCGTGCTGCTGTTATTTCTGCCTATGCTGTTTTTCACGGCGAGATTTAAGGACGAGGGACTTTTCCCGCCCGCCGTAAGACGCGGTCGGGCGTTCGGTATCGCGGTCGGTGTGCCCTTTATCGTCGTGCTCTTTGCGATAACGCTCGAAACGCTCATTGACCTGCAGCTTTATATCTCGGACGTCATTTTGGACAGTATGCTGTTTATCACGGGCGCGGCGGTAATATCGGCGGCGGCGTTCTACGGCGCGGTAAAGGGCTTTTCGGCTATATCGCGCAGCGCTATATTTGCGCTCGGGATATTCGCGGTGCTTATACTGCTTATCGGTATCACCTGCTCGGATAAGGCGGAGCTTAAATACCTGTACCCCTCTTTTGTCCGCGACGGCGAATATTTTTTGCGGGCGATGCTCTCCGAGGTCAGTGCCTGCGGCGAATTATTGATATTCGCGGTGTTTTGCGGTAGGATAGTCAAAAAGCCGCGGCTCGCCGTGTATTATTATCTCGCGGCGGTGCTCGTGATACTCGAGGGGCTGACGCTCCTTTATAATCTCATTCTCGGACCGTATCTTACCACTGTCGAATATCCGCTCTACTACATCTCCTCTATGTCGGATATAGTATTATTCCAGCGGCTCGACGGAATAGACGCGGTCGTGTGGGTGCTCTGCGGGATAATAAAGCTCGCGCTTTTGCTCGCGGCGGCAGGTGAGATATTCGCCAATTTAGGCAACGATCAAAAGCACCCCCGACAAAAGCTGCTGCTCTTGCTGTACACCCTGCTGCTTCTCGCGTCGGCGTACTTTGTCGGCACGGACAAAATGCTGTACGACCGTTTTGAGGCTGTCATGCACAGCGCTGTACCGCTCGCGGTCGCGGGGACGCTTATCCCACTTATCGTCCTTATCGCGGGCAAAAAGCGTCAGGGCGCGAAAGGAGGAGCAAATGAAAAGAGTTAGCTTTATTATTCTCCCCTTGCTTATTATGCTCTGCCTTACGGGCTGCGTGCAGTATGTGGAGCTTTCGGAAAGGGCGATAGTGCAGTCGATAGGGGTAGACTATCTCCCCGAGCAAAAGACCTACCGCGTCAGCCTGCAATATTTTGCCCAAAGCGACGAGGGCGGCCAAAATCAGATAGACAAAACGCAGGCTAACGTTCTTAAGGCGGTAGGCGAGGGAAAGAGCGTGTGCGACGCGGCGGAAAACGCCTCTATCAAGACCGGCAAGGATCTCCTGCTCAGCGAGAACCGCCTTATCATCCTCGGTAAAGAGCTCGCGGGGTACGACCTCGAAAACGCGCTCGATTTTTTCGTGTCCAATTATCACTCTCACCCCGAGGTAAATGTCGCGGTCGCGGACACCTTAGCCGAGGATATTATCGATATTCGCTTTAAGGAGGGAAACGTGTCCTCCGACAAGCTTGTAAATATGCTCACTAACGCGCACAGGCACGGCGTATGCGTAAACAGCAGCATTAGCGACATTCTGACAAGTCTGCAATCCAAGACCCGCAGCGCGCTGCTCCCGCTCCTCACCGTAAAGGAGGAAAAGACCGACGTCACCGACAGCAGCGGCTCGGGCGGTGGGGGAGGCGGACAAGGCTCGCAGGGCGGCGGGCAATCGGGGCAGGGCGGCTCTGACGAGCAAAAAGAAAAGACCGTCGAGCTTAGCGGCGGCTGGGCGTTTGTAAACGGCGCGGGCGCGGGTGGATTTTCCCCCGGGGACACAGCGGCGGTGCAGCTTATCACCAATACCGCCGAGGAGTTGTCGCTCACCGTGCAGGCTGAGGACAGCCTCGCCACCGTGACGCTTTTCAGGTCTAACTTTACCGTCACACCGTATATAGAGGACGGCAGGCTGTGCTTTTATATCGACGGGTTCGCTTTCGGCAGATTTGAGGAGAGGATAAATGTAAGCGAGAGCGACGAGGACACAATTAACACCCTTACAAAAAAGATAGAGGACACCGTATGCGATACTCTTTCCTCCGCGGTCGCTAAGCTTAAGGACGGCTACGGCTGCGACGCGTTCGGGCTTGAAAACACCCTTAGGCACTGTATGCCCGACTTTTGGTTTGATAACGAGGATAATATCCCCGAGCTGCTGCGCTCTGCTAAGACCGTGATAAAATTCTCTTGCCGCCCCTATATTTTAGGCTCGGAGAATAAGTAAAATTTCAGCCCCGCGTATTTTTACACGGGGCTGAAATTTTATCAAGCTGAATTATTAGCTATATGCTTTAGCTCTAATTTCCTAAACGCGAAAGACAGCGCATAGCACGCCCCCGCAGTCAATACCGCCGCAATTATACTAAGCGGCATATCGTTATTCAGCACCGCAAAGCCCGTCAGCTGCGTTCCCGCGAGAGCCTTTATCATTACCTCGGGCAGTGACGGCATAAGCACGAGCGGCAAAAATATCACCGCCGCCCCCGCCGTGATACAAGCGTAGATGTTTCCCACAAGCTTATATATCGGCACCAGCATAAAGCATACCGCCGCGCTCCACACTATCCTTATCATCAGCACTAGCAGCAGATACCCGAGTATATTTACGTTATACGCGCAGGCGGCGAACTCCTCCATACCGCACAGCGGCAAGAAAAGCGTACCTATCCCGCAGCGCGCCGCGTATATCCCTATATCTACACAAAACGACAGCGCGCTCCCTACTGTAGATACTATCAGCAGCGCCGCTATACGCAGGTTGTCGCGGTACTGCCTGCCGTACTTTGAGGACATCACCGCAAGGCTCATTCCTCCCGTGCGGTCGCTGCCCCAAAATCTCAGCCCGAACACCGTCAAAAAGAGTATAAACATCACGTCCGCGCCAAAGCCGTTTATGTACTCGATTATCTCAAGGTCATAAAAATACTGCGGCTTTTTCTCCGTGCCCGACAGGGTGAGATAATATTGATACTTTTGATACACCTTGTCAAAGGCGGGCTGCTGTGCCTTTGCGCGGGTGTACTCCTCGTCATAGGCTTTATACTCTTCTGCGGTTATTTCACCCCGCTCGTATGCGAGTATCATATCCTCGTATATTGATAGGATGTCGTCTATGCGCTCTTTCTCGTCGAGGATATACTGCTCTTTCTCGGCGGTCGGCGCGCCGTACAGCTCATCGAGGTACTCGTGGTAGATATCCTTGCTGTACTCGGTCGGCGCGAGAGTGTACATCATGCCCGAGAGCGGCTTTATCGCCATAAGCAGGATAAACGCCGCTATATTTATTAGCCCGAGCAGCTTTTTTAATTCAAAGCCGAGCAATGCTCCCGCCGTTTTAGTCTTTTTCATATCTCTTGCTCCGCCTTATGGCCAAAGCTCTCCATATACAATTGCTCGAGAGCGTCGGTATGGGTCTGCGCCTGCTTGTCGTTTTCGACGGTGTTTATCAGCTGCCCGCTCTTTATCAGCAGGGTATAGTCCGCGACCGCCTCTATATCCGATATTATATGGGTGGCAAGTATCACCGTGCTTGTCTTTCCCATTTCGCGGATAAGGTTCTTAAATCTCAGGCGTTCTTCGGGGTCAAGTCCCGCCGTCGGCTCGTCAAATATCACGACCTCGGGGTCGCCGATAAGCGTCACCGCTATCCCGAGCCGCCTTTTCATTCCGCCCGAAAAGCCGCCCACGCGCTTTTTCGCCGAGGAGAGCAGATTTACCTCATTTAGCGCCTTTTGCGCCGCCTCGGTGTCGTACTTCAGCCCCTTTAGCAGGGCGAAATATTTTATTACGTCTACCGCCGTAAACCCCGAGTAAAAGTCTATATCCTGCGGCATAAAGCTCAGCCTCCCGCGAAAATCAGCGCCGAGCGAGTATATATCCTCCCCGCCGTAGGTGATCTTCCCCGAGGTCGGGCGTATTATGTCCGCTATACACTTCATAAGCGTGGATTTGCCGCTGCCGTTGGGACCGAGCAAGCCGTATATCCCGAGCCCGAGCTCGGTGCTGAAATTGTCGAGCGCCTTTAGGCTGCCGTATTGTTTCGTGACTTTTTCAAATTTGAGAGCTTTGCCTTCCAATTAAAATCACTTCTCCTTCCGTATAATTTAGCGCATATAGTTAGGGACACAATCCCTATAATTCCCACCATAATAAACGACATTGCGAGCCTTGATATCGGAAAGCCCAATATGCTTATATAATCAAAGCCCGTAAAATAGTTTTCCGGGAATTGCATAAACAGCGGGACAAATACCCGTATATCGTTAAATGCCCGTACCGTTTCCGTCGGTGTGCCGGTCGCTCTGATAAAAATATATATCCTGTATATCGCGAACACCGTCACAAGTGACAACAGCACCCCTCTTATGGGATATGACGCCCTTATCGAAAAGAGCGACGCGAGAAATACCCCCGTCATAGCCGAACCTAACAGCATTAGCTGCGTTATTATCAGCAGCCCTAACATATTAAGTCCGTATGTGCTCTCCTCAAAGCCGATGTACGACTGTATCGACGCGAACCAGTCTATCTTGAATACGACTACCCCTAGCGCGTATTTTACCGCGAATATAAGCCCCACCGCAGCCGTCACGGTTATGCCTACCGCCGCCATTTTATTTAGATACATGCCCGCTCTGCCGCCTTTAGTGCTGTACGCGGTAAGGTCGGTCTTGCTCTGCCGCTCACAGCACAGCAGATACGACGTTATCAGCATAGCCCACATAGTGAATATCAGCCCGAACAGGTAAAACGGGTACATAGTAGGCAGTGCCGAATAAAAGTATTTTTCCGCGGCGCCGCTTGCGATTAGCGATATATCGGTCACGCGGTTATATTCGTCCGTCATCAGCTTATAATACCGCATATCCGCGTCGTTTCCGCTTTGCTCGGCGGCGCTGTATTGCTTTTGCGCGTTGGTGATATATTCTACCCTGTGCTTTGCAAATGTCCCCGAGTACAGCATCTGACTCAGCGCCTCCGCCTCGGCATAATGATTTAGGGAGAATTCTTCTAGCTCGGGGTTTTCTGCCTCGGTCATGTTTTGCAATATGTAATTAAAGTCCTCGTCGCTCTTTTCCTTTAGCTTTAGCAAATACTCGGGGGTAATGTCGTCGGGGATCTCGGTATTGATATAATTCGCGGTGCGCTCGGCGTCTGCCGCCTCTTTAGAAAGATCTTGGCAGAAGAACATCACATATACCAGCATACCTAGCATTATCACCGTCGCAAGGATAAACAGCTTAGAGCTTATAAGCTTTTTAAGCTCGTATAATATTTTACTCATACGCCCTCCTATTCTGCGGTAAAGCGATAGCGCGCGCTCGTGTACGAGCCGAGATATCCACCTTGCTCGAGCGTCGCCACCGTCCGCGGCGTGGGCAGGGTAATCAGCTCCATACAGTGGTCGCCGCTCTTCGGCAGTGCAGAGCGGTCTAACGCGTAGCTAAGCCTTTTGCCCGCCTTATCGCTGAATCTGAGCGCGTACTCGCCGTCAAATACCTTTGCGGGCTCGTTATCGATAAATACCACCGCGTACCTCTCTTCCTCGGAGTTTAATTGCTCATAGGTCACATATATGCTCTCCTCGCCGCTTATCTTAACGGGGGCGATCGCGTGCAGCCCCTTTGTGCCTAGCTCGTCCGATTTCTCGGGGGTATATCCTATATCGGCGAAAAAATCAACGTTTGCATATTGTTCTATTTCGGGCTTGCCGAGCAGGCCGTCTGTATAGTCGGAGTCGTCGGGTCTGGCAAAGCTGCTCGCTTCGCCCCCTTTGGCGGTCTTTACGGCAAAGCTGTACACGATATTAAACTCCACTTCCTGCCCGCCCTTTTCGGGAATAAAGTCGGGCATGGCGCTTACTATCACGCTTATCACCTTGTTGCCGCCGTCTTCGGTCTTTATTTCGGGGATATGCAGGCTTAGCGTATTGCGCTTATAGGTCTTGACGGTTATCTCGCTTTTTATGGCTAACTCTCCGCCCTCTACCGAGTGGGGGAGAAATCTGCCGTCGCAAAATACATACACGTCTGCGCTGCATTCTTTTATCCTAAGGGATTTATCGGGGTCTATGCTGACGCTCAAAGACCCGTCAAAGTCGCCGTTGTCGTTTAGGCTGAAATACGGGTATTTTTCCTTATTGTCCTTGCCCGCAAGGTTCAGCGACAGCCCAAACTCAAATCTGTCCGCCGTAAGCCAGGCGAGCGGGTCGTCGGGCTCGGTCGTGTCTCCTACCTCGGCGCTGTCCTCCGACGAGGTATATGCGTCAATGTCTATCGGCGGTACCACTTGCCCCTTAGTCCCGCTGCACCCGCACAGTATAAGCGCGAGCGACAGCGCCAGCGCCTTTATCGCAAAATCTTTATACCGCATAGCGTCCACCTTTAGCCCTTTATCTCATAATAGACGGGTTTTGATATTTGTCCCATATCATCTGTAGCCATGCCTGCCAGCGCGGCGTTTTTGCCGTCTTTATCGCAGATAAGAAAAACGCGTCCGCCCTTTAAGTAGGCTGTCAGCTTTTGCGCGTTAGGGTAATAATCCACGATCATAAAAGACGAGCCGAACACATCGAGCGCCTCGTCGAGAGTATCTATCACGGGCTCCTGCTCGTCCGCGATTTTTTCTAAGTCAAAGAGCACGGTATTCTCTCCCGTGGCTATGTCGTACTTGTACAGCTTCATATCATCCAAGTACGGCACATAGTATATCGCGTCCTCGCTGTGGGTCATAAACAATCCGCAGTCGTGGTACAGCTTTTGCGGGTCTTTACCCTCAAGCCCGTCGCCCACATACATGTCGCTTACCAGCATCTCGTCGGTACCCTTTACAAAATAGCTCTTACCGTCAATATAGAATGTGGGGAAAATGTACTCGGGGTGCTGGGTTATTTCTCCCGTAGAAAGAGTGACGGTAAACACATCGCCGTTGTTCTCGATACCGCTGTCCCCGGCGTCGGACGGCTTACATAAGACCGTATCCGCGTCGAGCACCTTAAGTTCAAGTCCGCTGTCCTTAAGCGGCTCTATCACCTCGGACATAGGCGTTCCGTCAAAGCCGACCTTGAAGATATAATTAGATGCCCTACATATTATCCCGTCGCTGACTATATAAAAATCGTCTATACTGCCGAGAGTGGAGGTAGCATAGGGATTGGTTTCGTGCACGTGCTTTTCATACTCGGAGATATAAGTGTTCTTGTATATCTGATTTATTTCTTTGCCCTTTATATAGAACAAAATGCCATCGTCGTCGAGATAAAAAAAGCCACCGTTATATGCTCGGCGGCTGTTAAGATAATTATTTCCCGGTGCGCGCCCGTCGCAGTCCTCGGACAGGTGATCACAGCCGGGCTTGTCGCAGTCGATCTGAACTGAGTAGTCATTTATATTTATCTTATAAATATAAGATGATGAATATATATACTTGCCGTCGCAGGTCCCTTCACCGCTTGTGCGCATATCGTTTATTGAGGGGTCGCCGTCGGTGGGGGTGGACGAGCCGTCCTCGCTCTCGACCAGCTCTGCGGGGTCGGATACATATTGCAGGTTAGAGGTCTCACTCGAGCCCGAACAGGAGGTAAGCAGCATAGCCGCAGCAATTAGCGGGATAACGGATCTTTTCACTTTCATATTTACCATCCTTTCATCAGTAAACATAGTACGATTTTATTTCCTCAATTCTGACAGTGTACGTCATATGCGGACAAAGTCAATGCTATTTGGCAAAGCCGCAATATCGGTACAAACTGCTTTTACTATATAAATCCAAAAGAAGTGCGTTTTGTTACACCCGATATAAAAAATTTTTTATTTCGGCGTTATATCCAAAAATACGGCGTATTTATTGTATGATCCTACAAAATCCCCCGCGCTTTTGCCCACGGCACCATACCAAAAATTTACTTTTACCCCAAAATCGGAATTTTCTATTGACAATCCTACTTTTAAATGCTATACTGATAACGGTTATCTTTCGTAAATTATAAAATTAACGAAAAGAGGCGGAGCATGAGCCGAGCAAAATGTAAAATTATGGATAATTTCGGCGGCTCTTGCCCGCCGAACACATCTGCGGTATGAAAGTGGAGCTTTTCTCCATCCCGCTGACCCCGCGCGAGGGGGCGCGGGAGCTGTATTTTCGGGGCGAGGGGGTGCGGCCCGAGGGCGGCGGCCTTGTGGGCGAAAAGGGCGCGGTTGTCAGCTTTGATACCTTTTTCGGCGCGATTTCGGTCGAGAAAATCAAGAAGTACACCTCGATTTCGAGCCTCGAATTTAACTTTGATATAATCGGCGAATTTCTCGCCGAGATACGCACGGAAGAGAGCTTAGTCGCCTCCGCGACACTATCCGAGAGCGGGAGCATAACGGTTTCGCTTTCCGACATCCCGAGCGGAGCGAAGCTCATTTACCCCGTATTGCGCGCAAATGAGAGCGGCGGCGAGCTGATAGATTTAAACGTTTCGGCGGCGTACACGCCGTGCTTTGCCACTAAATGTGCGCTCATCACCTGCACCTACAAGCGCGAGGAGCAGGTGAAGAGAAATATAGCTTACCTGTCCTATAAAACGGACTGTGATATTATCGTGGTCGACAACGGGAAAACCCTCTCACAAAGCGACTTTCCCGCCGATGTCATGCTGATACCTAACTCAAACACAGGCGGCAGCGGCGGCTACAAGAGAGGTATGGAGGCGGCATTGCAACTCGGCGGAATTACCCACTTTTTGCTAATCGACGACGATGTCGAGGTCGATTACGCCGCCGTGCAAAGGGCGCTGAGCTTCGCAAGCTGCCTTAAGACGGAGTACCAAGACCTTTCGGTCGCTGGGTCAATGCTTTACATGGACAAGCCGATGTACCAATTCGAGGCGGGAGGGCACTTTTACCCGGACGGCTCACAGCGCGGCTTTGGGCACTTTCTCGACCTTGCCGACACGAAAAATTTGCTTCTTAACGAGCAGGAAAACGCGATAAATTACGGCGGCTGGTGGTTTATGCTTATGCCGAGCAAATACGCCGCAAAAGGAAATTTCCCGCTGCCGTTTTTCATGAAATACGACGATGTCGAGTACGCTCTGCGGTGCAAACAGCGCATAATCACGCTGAACGGCGTGGGGATCTGGCACGAAAAGTTTGAAGCCAAGTACAACTCTACGGCCGAGTACTACAATGTGCGCAATTATCTGCACTTATGCGAGATGTATGCGGAGAATTTTACCCGCAAGAAAGCGCTGAAATTTGCGAAAAAGCGGATAAAAGCCAAGCTCCGCCGCCGTCAGTACAAAATGGCAGAAGCGGCGAGAAGAGGATATGAGGACTATCTGAAAGGTTTAGATTACTTGCAAAACCTTAACGCAGAGCAAAACCACAAGGAGCTCTGCAAGCTGAATTATGACTACATCAGCTATGACGAGATAGAACGGCGATATGGCGTAAGACCCGCCGACAACACCTTTTACCCGCCGTGGAGGATAAAAATCGCGGTCGACCCGACGACCCGCAAGAAATACGTTTTTACCGATAAATTTTACGATAAGCCGTGGCAGTATTTGTTTACAAAATACGCGGTGCACTGCGATTCGGATAATAATTGCGGGTATGTGACCTATAAAAATAGGACCAAATAGATTTATATGAAAGAGGTAATAATGGATTTTTCTAACATCATCATCCAAGCGGGCGGAAAAGGCACGCGAATGGAGCACCTGACCCGCAACAAGCCTAAGGCGCTTGTGCCT
>CANQED010000002.1 GCA_947594425.1 uncultured Ruminiclostridium sp. | reverse complement strand
AACACAGAAGTTAAGCTCATTTACGTCGACAATACTTGGCGGGTGACCGCCCGGGAAGATAGATAGATGCCGACATATACGCACCTTTAGCTCAGTTGGTAGAGCAACTGACTCTTAATCAGTGGGTCCTGGGTTCGAGTCCCTGAAGGTGTACCAAACCAAAAAGAATAGGCCGTGCCTATTCTTTTTGACTATAGGGCCTGTTGGTCAAGCGGTTAAGACTCCGGCCTCTCACGCCGGCGACGGGGGTTCGATTCCCCCACAGGTCACCAATGCACCATTAGCTCAGTTGGTTAGAGCAACCGGCTCATAACCGGTCGGTCCGGGGTTCGAGTCCCTGATGGTGCACCATTTTTTTATGGTGCATAGGGGTGTGGTTCAATGGCAGAATAGGGGTCTCCAAAACCTTTGACGTGGGTTCGATTCCTACCACCCCTGCCAGCGGTATTCCGCTTAAAGCAGTTCGGCATTAGTCGGGCTGCTTTTTTATTATCAAAAATAGGTCAATGATAAAGCATGCGGGAGCCGAACCCGAGCCGCCCCACGACGATGCCTTTGGGCGCTTTTCGCCCCTTTCGTCTTGACAGGCGTCAGCCTGCCTGCGCCTCAAGTGACAAAAATCACCTCAAATTCATTCGCCGTGGGGTGCGCAGCAGTTTTTACGGAGCAGATTTTCGTCCAGACGAGGAGACCGAACGAAGGCATACTGTATGTATGTCGAGCGAGGGCGACGAAGTATGGGCGGAAAGATGCCCGTAAAAACCGGCTTGGGTTCGACTCCCGCATGCTAAAGCATAGCGCGGTTTATGTAAGGTTTGATCTTCTTTTTGGCGGATTGCTTTTCTCGGGCGGCTTTTTCTGTCTTATGTTGCTGTCTTCCATCTCTGCGTAGATGCGCTCTTCCTCTTGATTGTACGGCGTGCATTCTTCGTCGACTATCAGCAGCTGGGCGTAATATTCTATCACATAGGCGAACCCGCGGGGCGCGTTTACAAGCTCTCCTTCTCTGATTATTGAGCGGTATCTTTGCAACGCGGCTTTTGCGTCTTTGGCAGAGAAATATGTCGCGGTGTTTTCTAAAGGCGTACCCGCTATCGATACCAAACGGGTACAGCCCGGATATATACCGTTTGCTTTGCGTATAAGGCAGGGCTCGGTCACGTAAATTTGATACGCGTAATAATATTTAAACCCTCCGAAATTTATCGATCTCATCTTTTCCTCCGCATATGTATACAGCGTGTATTATCGCGCAGTGTGTTGTTAAGATCTTCTGATTTTATTATAGTATCTGTTGCGAAAAATGTCAATCTATTTTTTAATATTAAAATGTTGCTAAAATTTTAATGTGATATCATTTTATTTTTTATATGATTTAGTAAAAAACAGCCGACCTGTTACAGCTTACACTTTAGATAAGCTTTAACGTCGGCTGTTTATGTAATTTATTCACCTTGGCAAAATCCAGCCGAGGGTTTATACCGATAACTCCGCTTTTTCGCCGAGGACGTCCTTATTAGCGAGCAGCACGGGCTTTACATAATCATTGAGAAAGTCCTCCACCTGCTGCGGGGCGCGTCCGGTAAAGTTCTCGGGGACAAGCATTTCTTCTATTTCCTCTTTTGTTATCATAAACGCGGGGTCGGCGGCTATCCTGTCGACAAGGTCGTTCTCTCCGCCCTGCTCTTTAATAACAGCGCCCGCCGCAACGGAATGCACGCGTATCTTTTCGTGCAATTCCTGACGGTTGCCGCCCTTTTTGACCGCTTTCATCATAATATTTTCGGTAGCCATAAAAGGCAGCTCGCGCATAAGCCGCGCGCGTATTACCTTAGGGTATACGACTATGCCGTCGGTGACATTGAGCATTATATTGAGAATTGCGTCCACCGCCAAAAATCCCTCGGCTACCGCTACTCTCTTATTTGCGCTGTCATCGAGAGTGCGCTCAAACCATTGAGTCCCCGCCGTAAACGCGGGGTTTAGCGTATTTATCATAACATATCTCGAGAGAGAGGTTATACGCTCGGCGCGCATGGGATTTCTCTTATAGGGCATTGCGGACGAGCCTATCTGATTTTTCTCAAAGGGCTCTTCCATTTCCTTAAAGTTTTGCAATAATCTTAAATCGTTGGAAAACTTCGAGCAGCTTTCGGCGATCCCGCCCAAAACGTTGAGCACGCGGCTGTCCACCTTGCGAGAATAGGTCTGTCCGCTGACGGGGACGCACCTGTCAAAGCCCATTTCCTTAGCTATCATATTTTCGAGCTGCTTTATCTTCTCGTGGTCGCCGTCGAATAGCTCCATAAAGCTTGCCTGAGTGCCTGTCGTGCCCTTTTGCCCCAAAAGCGCAAGCTTATTCATCTGATACTCGAGATCCTCGAGGTCCATAAGCAGTTCGTTTGTCCAAAGGGTGGCGCGCTTTCCCACCGTGGTGGGCTGCGCGGGCTGGAGATGCGTGTACGCAAGGCATGGCATATCCTTGTACCTCTCGGCAAAGGCGGCGAGGTTAGCAATGACGTTTATGAGCTTTCTGTGGATTATCTTCATAGCGTCGCGCATTATGATAACGTCGGTGTTGTCCCCGACATAGCAGCTTGTCGCCCCGAGATGTATTATCCCGTCCGCTTTGGGGCAGCAATGCCCGTAGGTGTGCACGTGAGCCATAACGTCGTGCCTGAGCTTTTTCTCCTCTTGCTCGGCATACTCAAAATCTATATTGTCAACGTTTGCCTCTAACTCCTCTACCATCTCGGGAGTTATCTGCTTAAGTCCGAGCTGCATTTCGGCTCTTGCCAGCGCGACCCAAAGCCTCCTAAATGTAGAAAACTTTTTCTGTGCGGAAAACACATACTGCATCTCCTCGCTCGCGTACCTTGTGCAAAATGGGCTTTCGTAGGTGTTGTAATTCTTCATATATGTACTTCCTTTGCTGTTTTTCGGTCGTAGACCTTACTGCTTTTATTTTAGCATATTTTATCGCTATAATCAACATATTGATTAAAATTTTCGTTTGAGAAACAATTACGGGGCGGCGTTAAGTATAAGCGAGGTCTATTCACTGCCGTTTTCGGCATTTTCTTTGTGAAAATATGACAGCAGCGAATATATTATTTTTTTCTGCTCGTCGCTTAAGTCGTCAATTTGTATTATCTCCGCCTTTTCAAGCCCGAGTATATAGTCGGTCGAAACGTCAAAAAACATCGACAGCTCTACGAGCTTTGGCGCTGTGGGGACGGATATGCCCATCTCCCAAGCGTTTACGCTTGACCGCGTGACCGACATAATATGCGCAAGCTCGGTTTGAGTGATGCCGCGCGCTTGCCTGAGCTGTTTTATTCGTGTATCTGCTTTTATTACCATATCGCAATGATCTCCTTTTTGTCAATTATAACTCGCATTTATTGATAATAAATTATCATTAATGATTATTTTAACTTGACAAATCAGATTTATTATGCTATTATATATAAAAAAGGAGGTACGATTATGGATACACAAACAAACACGCCGACCGAAGAACAGACGAGCGCGGGACAGGTGAGCCAAGCCAACGGCTATGCCGGGCAGACAGAAACCAAATTCTGCAAGCACTGCGGAGGAAAGATACCTAAGGACGCCGTCGTATGCACCCTTTGCGGCAGGCAGGTGGAGTCATTCGCGGGTTCTGACGGGTCGCCTAATATCGTTATCAATAACTCTAATCAAAGCACTAATACTAATGTAAACACAAATAAAAACGTTAATTCAAATCCGCTTGCGGGCAGACCGCGCAACAAGTGGGTGGCGTTTTTCTTATGCCTGTTCTTGGGAATGGTCGGTGCGCACAAATTTTATGAGGGCAAGATAGGAATGGGCATTCTTTATTTCTTCACGTTCGGTCTGTGTTTTATAGGCTGGATCATTGACTTGATAGCTATTTTAGGCAAGCCCAACCCATATTACGTTTAAGACCGACGTATATACATAGTATTTCAATTACTGCAATTTCTACCTATAAAAGCTTACGCCCTCGCGAATTTGCGCGAGGGCGTAAGCTTTATTTTATGTTTATTTATTCTTCCTCCCCCAAGATCTTCCTCATCTGCGAGGTCGTATCGACCGGCGCTGAGCCGTCCTCTATCATCTTCAGCATATGCTGTACTATCTTCGGGTCGAGTTGGGAGCCGCTGACGCGCTTTAATTCTTCCTCGATATATTCGCGGGAGAGTGCGCCGCGATAGCAGCGTGTGCTGCTCATAGCGTCATAGGTGTCGGCAACGCCGATTATGCGCGCGACGAGCGGTATATCCTCGCCCGCCTTTTTCTCGCAGTAGCCCGTGCCGTCATAGCGCTCGTGATGATACCGCGCGCCCTCGGATATTCCCTCTATCGCGGTAAAGCTGTCGAGTATCCTGCCGCCTATCGCGGGGTGAGTGCGTATAACGTCCATTTCCTCGGGAGTAAGCTTTCCGGGCTTGTTCAATATGCTGTCGGGTATGCCTATCTTTCCTATATCGTGGAGAAGCGCGATATAGTAGATATGCTCCTGCTCCTCCTCGCTCATACCCATCCTGCGGGCAAGCTCGCGCGAGTACGCCGCCACCCTAAGCGAGTGACCGTTAGTGTACTTGTCTTTAGCGTCTATCATCTGGGCAAAGGTCTTAAGCGACTGCTCGACTATCTGTTGGTATGCCTGCTGTCTGCGCCGCGCGGAGGTCAGCCGTGCCGACATAGCCAAATGCGCAACCGCCCCCACGACTGCTATAAGTCCCACCGCCAATATTATCCAAAACAGCTGATACTCGTACAGGTGCTTTGACTTATTTATCTTTATAGAGCAGGTGCGCACATTGTCGGGATCGTCGGGGTAGTAAATCTTTACGGTAAAGGTATACGAGCCGCCGGGCAGATTAGTGTAGCTTATGCGCTCGCTCGTGACGGCGCTGAGCTTTGTCTGCGTCTGGTCAAAGCCCTCAAGCTGATACGTCAGCTCAAAACCCGAATCCCCTGTATAGGATAGCGCTGCAAAGTCTATCGTGATACGCTGCGCCCCCGCGTCTATGTCGGGCAATTGCGCGGCGGGATAATCCTCGCCGTCTACCGTTACGCCGTTTATAATTACGTTAGGAAGCGGCGCGTCCGTGCCCGAAAAGCCGAACACGCTTATCCCGCCGCGGGTGGAGATATATAATTTTCCGTCGTCGGCAAGATAATTCCATGTATTCGCGTTAAGCGAGCCCGTCAGCCCGTGCTCAAAGCTGTATTCTCTGCCCTCGGTAAATTCGCCGCTGAGCAGCCGCGCCTTGTCGAGCTCGATAATGCCGTTATTTTGCAGCAGCCACAATTTTCCGTCCCTGTCGTAAAAGTCAAATATGCTGCCCGCGCCCTTAAGGAAATTTTCCAGCTTTTTAAACGAATGTTTATCCCAATAATACAGGTTGCTGCCCGCGCTGACAAAGTATCCGTCCGAGTCGCTGTCGGGCAGCATACGCAGCACGACGCCCTCTTCAAGCCCCTCTTCAAAGCCGTGATAGGTTATCTCTCCGTCTTTAAGCGCGTATATGCCGCCGCCGTCGCTGCCCATATACAGAGTGCCGTCCTTATCTTGAGTAAGGCACAATATCGCCGACACCGACAGCCCGTTCTCGGCGTTGTAGGTCGCGGTGACCTTGCCGTCCTTTATTATATTTACGCCCTCTTGAGTAGCCGCCGCATACGAGCCGTCGGAGAGCTCGGCGGTCACTCTTACAAGGCTGCTGACCATGCCGTCCTTAGTGGAATATCCGACAGCCTTTTCGGTAGCGGGGTCATAGCATATCGCACCCTGATCCGAATATGTAGACAGCCAGACCCTGCCCTTGCTGTCGGTCATAACGTGGCGTATCCTCACGCCCTCGAGGGACTTGGTAAGCTCGTTTTCGATATTCTCTCCGCTCTCGGTGATTATCTCAAGACCGTTGTCGTGCGCGGCGTAAAAGCGGCCGTTCGCCTCGGTGACGGCGTTTATCGTAAGACCTGCCGCGTCGGTGTTCTCCCCGAGCTTATCTATACAGCCGCGGGTGTATTTTATCACGCCGTAGTTTGATGAGGCGAACCACAGGTTGCCCTCATAGTCTATCACCGACCAGTTTGTCGGCATAGATTGATTTGTATCGTCGTACATCAGTATGTCGCCGTTCTTATCGAGCAAAGCAAAGCCGTGCTCGCCGCAGACGGTTATTTTGCCGTCGTCGGATACCTCTATGCGGTTATGTGTGCGGATAAGGCCCGTAGAATATATCGTCGAGGTGTATTCGCCGTTTTCGTCGATATCGAGCACCGCTATTTCGTTGCCCGACGAGCCGAGATATATCCTGCCGTCCTTGTCCGAGGCGGTGCAGTATATCTCCTCAGAGCCGAATATCTCGTCTGAGGACACCATACGCTCGGCCTTGCCGTCCTTTACTATGGCGCACTTTCCCGAGTTCATGGCCGCCCACACTCTGCCGAGCGGGTCGCAGGCGACGGAGTATACCGTCTCGCCCTTTAGCGCGGGATCGTCGCAGACCTTTAATACGCCGTCGGCGACCTCTCCCATACCCGAGGTGGACGCGGCGTAGATCCTGCCGTCCTCAGCCTCGGCAAAGTCCCTTATGCACAGGAAAGAATAATCCCCCGGGCTTTGTATAAGGGTAAATTCGCCGTCGGCGTAGAGGTATACCCCCGCGTCGTTTGTGCCTATCCAAAGCCTGCCCTTTGAGTCGACGAACAATGAGCGTATCGACGAGGACGAAATGCTGCCGTCGGTGCTGAAGTTTAAAAAATTGCTGCCGTCATAGCGTATCAGCCCGCCGTAGCTGCCTATCCAGATATACCCGTCGTCGGTCTGTACGACCGTGTTAGCCTCTCCGGTAGGAAGCCCGTTCTGCTCGTTGAATATCGTCTTTACATACGGCTCGCTCCACAGCCGCTCGTACTGCGAATAGTCGCTTTCACCCTCGGCGTATGCGGGCGCGCCGAGCATACACGCCCCTAGCGCCGCTGCAAGCAAAGCCGACAATCGGCGTTTAATGCTTTTGACCTTTATCATATTTTCTCTCCGTCTTATGTTCATAGTTATACATTTTAATTTTACCACAAATCCGCGATATTGGCAACAGGTTATATTATAAATTTTGCGGCATTTTTTGATATTTTGAAAATTGTCTGAATTCCTGCGAAATTAACATAAAAATATTGCATTGCGGCTAAAAAAATGTTATACTTATTACAATGGAGTTTTGTATGCCGACAGAGAGAAAAATCAGGCGCTAAAGAAAGGGACAGAGCAATGAGTTTTGTCAGTCTTAAGGATATAAGTAAGCAGTACCGTATGGGCGATATAGTGATAAACGCCAACGACGGGGTAAATTTTGATATAGAGCGCGGCGAGTTTGCGATAATAGTCGGTCCGTCGGGGTCGGGAAAGACCACGGTATTAAACATACTCGGGGGCATGGACGTGCCGACCTCGGGCAGCTTTACCGTCGACGGGAGCGTGATAAGCGACTATGACCGCAAGCGGCTTATTTCTTACCGCAGATACGATATAGGCTTTATATTTCAGTTTTATAATCTTATACCTAACCTCACCGCTAAAGAAAACGTCGAGCTTTCGACCCAGAGCGCAAAGGACTTTATCCCCGCCGAGGAGATACTCGAAAAGGTCGGGCTCGGCGACAGGATGAACAATTTTCCCGCTCAGCTCTCGGGCGGCGAACAGCAGCGTGTGGCGATAGCCCGCGCCCTTGCCAAAAAGCCCAAGCTGTTACTTTGCGACGAGCCGACGGGCGCGCTGGACTATAACACGGGCAAGATGATACTCGGACTGTTACAGGATACCTGCCGCGAGGAGAAAATGACGGTGGTGCTTGTCACGCACAACACCGCTATCTGCCCCATGGCGGACAGAGTTATAAGGATGAAGAGCAGCAAGGTAAGGGAGATAAAGCTTAACGACAATCCCTCCCCCGTCGAAACGATAGAATGGTAATCACGTTTTATTGTTTTTAAGGGAGGAATTTATGAAGAACGCAATGCTGAAAAACGCTTTTGCCGAGATACGCAAAAGCAAGAGCAGATTTATATCGATATTCGGCATCTTGGCGATAGGCTGCGGATTTTTCGCGGGTCTTACCGTAAGCGAGCAGGATATGAAATTGTCTGCCGATACATATTATGATAAAAGCACGCTGATGGACTTTAGACTGCTGTCCACCTACGGCTTTGACGACAGCGATATAGAGGCGCTTAATGAAGTCGACGGCTGTAGGGCGTACCCGTCATACTTTACCGACTGCTTTATCCGCACCGACAAGGGCGACGAGGTAGTAAGAGTGTACTCGCTCGATACCCTTAGCGAGAATAACCCCTGCAATAAGCTTGTAATTACCGAGGGACGGCTGCCGCAGGCTCAGGACGAGTGCCTTATCGACGGCTCGACGATAATAACGGGCTGCGGTATCGGCGATAAGCTTACCTTAAGCGGCGAGGACATCGACGACAGCCTTAAGCGCACCGAATATACGGTGGTGGGCTTTTACAATTCGCCCATGTTTATAGACGATACGGGCAGAGGCAATACCACGATAGGAAGCGGCTCGATAGACCTCACCGCGTATGTGCCGAGGGAGAATTTTGCCTACGATTATTATACTCAAGTATACATTTATTCCGATAAGCTGAAAGAATACAATTGCTACGGTGAAGAATACGAGCAGCTTAGAGACGAGCTAAACGACAAGCTCGAAGAAATAGCCGACAAGCGCAAGGCTCTTAGGCGCGACGAGGTTGTAGCCGACGCGGAGCAGGAGATATCCGATGCCGAAAAGGAGCTCGACGAGCAAAAGTCCGACGCAGAAAAAGAGCTTAACGACGCTAAAAAAGAGCTCGACGACGGCAAAAAAGAGCTTGACGACGGAAAGAAAGAGCTCGACGACAGCCGTAAGACCTTAGACGACGCTAAAAAGGAAATAGAGGACAATAAGGTGCTCCTTGACGACAGCGAGCGGGAGCTTGCCGACGGCAAAAAGGAGCTCGACGATAACCGCAAGCTGCTCGACGATACTAAGGCGCAGCTTGAGGACGCGAAAAAGACGCTCGACGACAGCAAGGCGGAAATAGACAGCGGCAAAAAAGAGCTCGACGACAACCGCAAGCTGCTCGACGACACTAAGGCGCAGCTTGCCGACGCTGAAAAGACCCTCGATGAGAGCAAGGCTCAGATCGACAGCGGGAAAAAAGAGCTCGACGATAACCGCGCGCTGCTCGACGATACTAAGGCACAGCTTGACGAAGTCAAAAAGACGCTCGACGAGAGCAAGGCGGAGCTCGACAGCGGTAAAAAGGAGCTTGACGAAAACCGCACGCTTCTCGACGATACTAAGGCGCAGCTGACCGCAGCCAAAAAGACGCTCGACGACAGCAAGGCTCAGCTCGACAGCGGGAAAAAGGAGCTCGACGACAACCGCAAGCTGCTCGACGATACAAAGGCGCAGCTTGACGGCGCGAAAAAGACGCTCGACGATACTAAGACGCAGCTCGACGGGTCGAAAAAGCAGATAGACGACAGCCGCGCGCTTATCGCCGCCTTGCAAAAGGAGATAGACGACACCCGCGCCCAGACGCAGCAGGCGCAGGCGGCGGGGCTTTTGACCAAAGAGCAGGCGGAGCAGATATATAAGAGGCTCGACAGCAGTCAGACCGAGCTAGACGCACAAAGCGCGCAGCTCGACGCATTAAGCAAGCAATATGACAGCGCTAAGGCGCAGTACGACGCGGGGCTATCCGCATATAATACTAATAAGGCTAAGTATGACGCGGGCGAGAAGCAGTACGCCGAGGGCTTGGCTGCCTACGAGGACGGGCTTAAGCAGTATAATGACGGCCTCGCCGAGTATAATGACGGCAAGGCAAAGTATGACGCGGGTGAGAAGCAGTACGCCGAGGGCTATGCTGCCTACGAGGATGGGCTTAAGCAATATAATGACGGTCTCGCCGAGTATAATGACGGAAAGGCTAAGTATGACGACGGCGAAAAGCAGTACGCCGAGGGCTTAGCCGCCTATGAGGACGGGCTTAAGCAGTATAACGACGGGCTCGCCGAATATAACGACGGCAAGGCAAAGTACGAGGACGGCGAAAAGCAGTACGCCGAGGGCTTGACCGCCTACGAGGACGGGCTTAAGCAGTATAATGACGGGCTCGCCGAGTATAACGAGGGCAAGGCAAAATACGACGACGGCGAAAAGCAGTACGCCGAGGGCTTAGCCGCCTACGAGGACGGACTTAAAGAATTTAACGACGGGAAAGCAAAGTACGAGCAGGGCGTAAAAGACTATGAGGACGGCGAAAAGCAATACGCCGACGGCTTAAAAGAATACGAAGACGGGCTGAAAGAATACGAGGACGGCTTAAAAGAATACGAGGACGGAAAGGCGGAGCTTGACGAAAAGATAGCCGACGCGGAGAAGGAGATAGCCGACGCGAGAAAGCAGCTCGATGACCTCGCCTCGCCCGAGTGGTATGTATTTACCCGAGAGGATAATCCCGGCTATGCCGAATACGGGCAGAATGCCGACAGGATACATAATATATCGCTGATATTTCCGCTGTTTTTCGCTATGGTAGCGATTTTGGTATGCCTTACCACAATGACGCGCATGGTAGAGGAGCAGCGCACGCAGATAGGCACGCTAAAGGCGCTCGGCTATTCAAACGGTGCTATTATGTTCAAGTATATGCTGTACGGACTTACCGCGGGGCTGCTCGGGGCGGCTGTAGGTATACTTATCGGTATGAAGCTGTTCCCATTTATAATTATGACCGCCTACGGTATGATGTACGAGCTGCCCGAATACCTCGCGCCGTACGATTTCGGCTTTATGCTGCTGGTAATAGCGGCGGCGCTGGTGCTCGCGGCGGCAACGGTGTATTTTTCCTGCAAGAATATCCTGCGCGAGCAGCCCTCGTCGCTAATGCGCCCGAAAGCGCCCAAGAGCGGCAAGAAGATACTGCTCGAGAGAACAGGCTTTATCTGGCGGCACCTTTCGTTCAGCAAAAAGGTATCTATGCGCAACCTGTTCAGATATAAGCGGCGTATGCTTATGACGGTAGTCGGTATAGCGGGCTGTACCGCGTTGTTGCTTACAGGCTTCGGCATATACGACAGCGTAAGCGATATACTCGCTAAGCAGTTTGACGAGATAAGCCTGTATAACGGTATCGCCGCATATCAGGATATAAAGGACGACAAGCTCGCCGAGGCGGAGAATTTGCTCAAGGACAACGGCTGCGACGCCGAGAACGTCTATCAAAAGCAAATAACCGTCAAGACCTCGGGGCACAACGCCGACGCTAATCTTTTCGCGGTAAAAAATAACGACGTGCTGAAAAAATACGTCGATGTTCGCAGCCGCATAAACGGCGAAAAATATTCGCTCGACGACCAAACAGTTATTATAAATGAAAAGCTCGCCACTCTGCTAGGTGGAGTAAACGTCGGCGACAGCATAACCCTTGCCGTATCCGATACCGACAGCGCGCAGGCTACGGTAAGCGCGATATGCGAGAATTACGCCTATCATTATGTGTATATAAGCGAGGCGCTGTACGAGAGCCTATTTGACGAAGAGGTGCCGTATAACTGCCTGTACTTTAATATGCCGCAGGGAGACGACGCGGACGAGCAGACAACCGACGCGCTCGCTGAGAAGCTTATGAAGATAGACGGGATAGCGGCGGTGACGTTTAAGACCTCGGTCGGCGGCACGTTCAGAGAGATGATGAAGTCATTGCAGCTGATTGTCGTGGTGCTTATCATCTGCGCGGGAATTTTGGCATTTATCGTGCTGTACAACCTTACTAATATAAATATAAACGAGCGTATCAGGGAGCTTGCGACGCTGAAAGTCTTAGGCTTTTACGATACGGAGGTATCGATATATGTATTTCGCGAGACGGTGCTGCTGACATTGCTCGGAACGGCGGCGGGACTGCTGCTCGGAAGATTTTTGCTTGATTTTGTGGTGCGCACCGCGGAGATAGATATAGTTATGTTCGGGCGCGATATACATTTGCTGAGCTTTATATTCTCGATAGTATTGACGTTGGTATTTGCGGCGGCGGTGATGCTGTTTATGCACCGCAAGCTGAAATATATAGATATGGTAGAGGCGCTTAAGAGCGTCGAATAATGAAACGGGGGTCATCAGTATGAAATTAGGCGGAGCCTTAGCCGCTTTAGCTGCGGCAGCGGCGGCAACAGCTGCGGCAATAGCCGTAAAGAAGAAGATCGAACAGCAAAATTCTCCTTTGAAAAAAGAGGTGGACAGCGCCGACTGGGTGCCGCAGGAGGGCTTTATCAAGCCGCGGGAAAAACAGCCTGCTCCCGTTGAGAAAGCAGAGCCTGCTCCCATAGCGGAAGAGCCCACCCCAGAGGTCGCAGGGGTAACCCCGATAACGGAAGAGCCCGCGCCAGAGGTTGCAGAAGTCACCCCGATAGAGGAAGAACCCGCCGCAGAGATTGCGGAAGTCACGCCCATAGTAGAAGAACCCGCCGCAGAGATTGCGGAGGTCACACCCATAGCGGAAGAACCCGCCCCCGAGGTCGAGGAAGTCGCTCCCATAGAGGAAGAGCCCGCTCCCGAGGTTGCAGAGGTTGCTCTGATAGCGGAAGAACCCGCTCCCGAGGTCGCAGAGGTTGCTCCGATAGCGGAAGTACCCGCTCCTGAGATTACGGAGGTCTCTCCCATAGCGGAAGAAGTTGCCCCAGAGGTTGAGAAAGTAATGCCTATAGAGGAAGAACCCGCCCCCGAGGTCGAGGAAGTCGCTCCCATAGCGGAAGAGCCCGCACCCGAGGTTGAGGAAATCGCTCCCATAGCGGAAGAACCTACCCCCGAGGTCGAGGAAGTCACCCCGATAGCAGAAGAGCCCGCGCCCGAGATTGCGGAAGTCACCCCGATAGCGGAAGAGCCCGCCGCTGAGGTTGCGGAGGTCACCCCGATAGCGGAAGAGCCCGTGTCTGAGGTCGAGGAAGTCGCTCCCATGGTGGAAGAGCCCGCCCCCGAGGTAGCGGAAGTCGCTCCCATAGTGGAAGAACCCACCCCCGAGGTTGCGGAGGTCGCTCCCATAGTGGAAGAACCCGTGCCCGAGATTGCGGAAGTCGCTCCCATAGCGGAAGAGCCCGCCCCTGAGGTTGCGGAGGTCGCTCCCATAGTGGAAGAACCCACCCCCGAGGTCGAGGAAGTCACGCCCATAGCGGAAGAACCCGCACCCGAGGTTGCAGAGGTCGCTCCGATAGCGGAAGAGCCCGTCCCCGAGGTAACTCCCATAGAGGAAGAACCTGTCCCCGAGGTCGCAGAGGTAGTCCCCATAGAGGAAGAACCTACCCCCGAGATAACGCCCATAGCAGAACCCGTCCCCGAGATAACACCTATAGCTGAAGAGCCGGGATATTTTGACAACAGCCTTATTATTCCCGCAGACGAGCCGCAGACAGAAAAGGAGGACCCGCAGGAGCTGATAGACGAGCTGTCGGACGATATTATAAAGAGCGGTGAGCATAAGGTCGACTTTTTCGATATGCCCGAAAAGGACGACACAGCATCGATAGAGGATCTTTTCGGAGAAGAAGAGCCCGAAGAGCCCGTCGCCCCGCTCGCCGTAAGTCCGGACGAGATATTCAACATCACCCCGTCACAGCCGACCGAGCAAACCGCGCCGCAGCCGACAAGCAATTTGCCCGAGCATGTGCGCTTAGCGGCGAGAGATATTGCCGACCATATAGATATGTTTGTAGAACTGCTTGAGCCTATGTGGCGTATAAAGGCGGGCAAGACAGGCTCGCGCAGCGGAGTGTTTTTCGACTGGGAGATACGCATAAACGCGCTGATAGGCTCGCCCGATATAAAGAGCTACTGGAAGCAGAACTTTATGGGCTATGACACATGGGAGGCTGTGACATATCAGCAGCACGCCGCGATGTTTTTAGAGGCGCTCGAAAGCGCGGGCGTAGTCAGGAGCGAGGACTCGGAGCTTGTGTTCGACCGCTATACGCTGAAATATTACACCGCAAGGGACGTTAAGACAAACAGCGAGTTTCAGTCGGGAGACCTTGTGGAGGTAGTCACCCCCTGTTGGAAGCTTAACGGTGAGCCGCTCGTTATGGGCGAGATAAAGCCTAAGGCGGTAGAGGCGGGGCAGACCGTCACGGTGCTCGATACGCTTTTAGAACAGATGAAGACCCCCGACGGTGAGTACGAGATACCGATAAACGCCGAGAATTTTAAAAGCACCGACCTTGATCTGCCTTTTATAAAAGAATATGTCGCCGAGGGAAAATGCCGCTGTGCGGTAAAGCACCTCGATAACGGCGACGTGACGGTGTTCTTTTACGAGCTCGTCGAGGACGGAATAAGCGACCGATACGGCGCGGGTACATACAAATTTGAGGCGGTAATGGATAAGAACGGACATTTTGTAGGTCGCTTTAGAAGTGAAAAAGTATAAGGTTTAATAACGGCTGACCGTGGAAGAAAAATTCCACGGTCAGCTTTTTATATAAAGAGGGCTTGACAATTTCACGGTTAGCTTTTTATAAGAGGTATTGTCGGAAAAATCACACTGCCGCTACCTGACCGTATGCTTTTTTCTTATTTCCCGTAGAGGGAAGACCTCGGTCGAGCCTCAGCCTGTCCGCTATAAGGGCGATAAACTCGGAGTTGGTGGGCTTGCCGCGAGAGGTGCGCACGGTATATCCGAAATAGCTGTTAAGCACGTCTACGTCGCCCCTGTCCCACGCTATCTCTATTGCGTGACGAATAGCGCGCTCTACTCTTGAGGCGGTAGTGTGGTACTGACGCGCGACCGAGGGGTAAAGCACCTTAGTCACGCTGTTTATCATCTCTGGGTCGTTTATAGAAAGCATTATCGCGGTGCGAAGATAGTGATAGCCCTTGATATGGGCGGGTATTCCTATCTGGTGGATAATTTCGGTGACGGCGCGCTCGATATTCAGCTTCTCGCGGTCGTCCTGAGAGCTCTGCACCGCCTCCTTTGCCGAGGAGGTAAGCGACAGCGTTCTCGCCACAAGCTCCGATATATCGGCGGGACGGCTGACGCAGCAGTCCGCTCCCGAATTGATAAGCTCCCTGTCGGTAACGTCGCATAAGCTGTCCGTCACCGCTATTATAAGCGGCGAATAATCCTCTATCCCGCGCAATGAGCGTATAATGCGGGGACTGTCCTGCGAGGCTATAAGTATCACCGCGTCGGGGCGTATGTTCTCGGCGCAGTCGGCTATCGCCTGACCCTGTGCCGCCCTCGTTATGGCGTAAAATCCCGCCTGCTTGAATGCCGCCGCCCACGCGGTCCCCGGCTCGGGGGAATTGTCCCCGATAAGTACTTTCAAAGATTCTGACATTTTTGTATCATTCCTTTCACCAGTTTGCAATATACCTCGGTATCGCTTATATTTTATCGGCTGCGAAAATATTTTGTTAATATAAATCGAACCTCGTATATTTCAATTTCAATTATATCGAACTTAGCGGAAAAATCCATAGGGAATAATCACTGCTTTTGTCGAAGCTGCCGCAAATACGGAAATTATGACGAATAGGGTAAAATACCGGCTGATTTTGCATATTTAAAAAATTAACTTGCAAATTCTTTTAAAGCATAGTATAATAGAAAAGTACAAATACTTTGCTGATATCGGAGGTAATATGGACGCGTTTTTTGACTGGCTCGCCGAGGTAAACGGCGTTATATCTGATTTTATCTGGGTAAAGGTAGGGCTTATACTGCTTATCTTTACGGGCGTTTTAATGACGTGCTGCACTAAATTCTTTCAGATAACCCATTTCGGGCACTGGATAAAGGAGACTATCGGCAGCGTCTTTCGCCGCGGAAGCTCTACTACTAAAAAGACCGATAAAAAGACTATCTCGCAGTTTCAGGCGCTGTGCACCGCGCTTGCCGCGACAATGGGCACGGGCAATATAGCGGGCGTAGCGGCTGCGGTAGTGATAGGCGGCCCCGGAGCGGTATTTTGGATGTGGATAGCGGCGTTTTTCGGAATGATGACAAACTTTTCCGAAAACGTGCTCGGTATATATTATCGCCGCCGCAATAAGGACGGCGAATGGTCGGGCGGCGCTATGTACTATCTCGCCGACGGACTGGGAAGCAAAAAGCATTGCAGGATAATAAGCCGCATACTCGCGGCATTGTTCTCGGTGTTCGTTATCTTAGCGTCGTTCGGCATAGGAAATATGGGGCAGATAAATAAGATAGTGCTTAATCTCGAGTCGGCGTTTTTCGGCAATGTTGACCTCGGCACGGTGGCGGGGATACCCGTTATAAATCTTGTTATCGGCATAGCGCTTATGATACTCGCGGGGCTTATTATCCTCGGAGGGCTCCAGCGTATAGCCTCATTTGCGGAGAAGATAGTGCCGTTTATGGCGATAACCTACATAGTCGGCTCGCTTATAGTTATGTTTGTGCATATAGGCTCGATAGGCGATATGTTTGCCTCTATATTCCGCTTTGCTTTCGGCATAGACGCGGTAGTCGGCGGCGCCGCGGGAGTGGTAATAAGCCAAGTGATAACCCAAGGCTTTAAGCGCGGGGTATTCTCTAACGAGGCGGGACTGGGCTCGTCGGTAATGGTACACTCCTCCTCTAATGTAAAAGAGCCCGTTAAGCAGGGCATGTGGGGGATATTCGAGGTGTTCGTCGATACTATAGTCGTCTGCACCATGACTGCGATAGTCGTACTCTCGTCGGGGTATATCGACCTTGAGACGGGACTTGCCGCCGAGGGGGTAAACGACGCGACGCTCGTGTCGCAGGCTTTCGGCAATGTGTTCGGACAGGCGGGGGAGATATTTATCGCGCTGGCTATGCTGATGTTTGCGTTTACTACAGTGCTCGGCTGGTCGCATTACGGCTCTAAGGCGGTCGAGTATCTCGCGGGCACTAAGGCTACTAAGATATACAAGGTGATATTCGTTATTATGATAATCTCGGGCGCAATTATGACCTCGTCGCTCGCGTGGGATATATCTGATACCTTTAACGGGTTTATGATGGTGCCTAACCTTATCGCGGTGGTGGCGCTCTCCCCGCTCGTGGCGCGGATAACAAAGAATTATGTGGATCGCCGCATCAAGGGCAAAAAGGTAAAGCCGCTGCTCTCATACGACCCTAAGCTCCAGCAGCAGGCGGAAGAGGAGCTCGCTAAAGAATATTCCGAGGAAGTTAAAGAAGAAGTCGGAGTTTAGAGAAACTTTGTATGTATGATGTAATCATTATTGGCGGTGGACCGACAGGAAGTACAGCCGCCAAAACGCTTGCAGAAAATGGAAAGAAAGTTCTTGTTGCAGAGAAACAAAAACTTCCTCGTTATAAGTCGTGTTCGGGAATGTTGATACAAAAGACACTCGATTTGGTTAAAAAGTATTTCGGGGCAAACGTACCTATGGAAGTTACTTGCAGTCCTTACGAGAATCGCGGTATGATTTTTACAGATGATCGAGGTCGGGAGTTCACATTTGGGCAAAACGGCTTAAATGTGTGGCGCAGTTCTTTTGATTATTGGCTTTTGAAAATAGCAGAAAAAGCGGGAGCAAATGTTATCGAAAATACTTCGGTCATTGCTTGCGAACAAAACGACAGCGGCGTAACGGTCACTCTCAAAGGGAGAGACGTTTATACAGAACAAGCGCGTTATGTCATAGACTGCGAGGGTGGGATCGGAACTCTTAAACATAAGATTTTGGGGACTAAGCCGCAACTAATCAAGACTTTTCAGACCTTTAACAGGGGCAGAATTGATTTGGATCATCACTATTTTTATGCCTATTTACAGCCTGAATTATCTGAATATGATGCGTGGCTTAATGTTAAAGATGATATGTTGGTGCTCGGAGTTGCGGTAAAGGACATTAGCAAAATACCCATCTATTATAGCAGATTTGTCGAATATCTGAAACTTAAACATAATCTATATATTGTTGAACAACTCAAAGAAGATAGATGGATCATGCCGCATATTAGCCCTGCCTGCCATATCGATTATGGTGCAGGAAGAATATTCTTTGCGGGCGAAGTGGCGGGATTTCTTAATCCGATGGGAGAAGGGATCTCCGCAGGATTGGAAAGCGGCTGTTGCATAGCTCGTGCTATCTGCGATTACTTTGACAATTATGACTTGATTTGCGATAACTATAAAATGCTAACAGACGATTTGAAAAACCATATGCGGCGGCAATGGCACCTCGTTGGCAGTATGGCAAATACCTTTTCTCAAATGAAAATTTCATTTTAGAGAGAAATCGGGAAGAAGAATATTCTTATCTGTTAATTGAACCTCGCCGTAAAAAACAAACGAACAGTGATAAAAAGACCTCCTATGGTATAATAGAAACCACAGGAGGTTTTATAATGTGTTCAATTTTTACCCCAGCTTATAATTATTCGGCGTTCTGTGGTAGATATAGTCGAGCTGCTCGTATATCTCCTCGTATGTCATCTTGCGGAAGTTTATCTTGCAGCGCCCGCCGTAATTTGCCTCGTACACCCATATCCCCGTGTCGTCGGTGTCGTACACTATCACATAGTGGTCGTAGCCGTATTTTACGTTGGTGTATGCGAGATAGTCCCCGGGGCGGAAGTTTTCGGAAAAGCTCTTTTTTATCGCGCTTAAGTTCCAGTTGCCGCAGTCGCTGCCATAGCGGGTGAGGGTGTTCTCTCCCGCGCCGTTTGTGCTGCCGAACAGGTACTCGAACACCTCAAAGGTAAAGCCCGCGCACTGTATTCCCGAGAAGGGATTGCCGTATGCGTCGCGCAGCAGGTTGCTGCGTCCGATAAGACAGCTGCACCCGTCCTCGTACCCGTTGTTGCAAAAGCTGTGGCAGGTGCACGGCGAGGTAAGGTAGGTGTTAAAGTAGTCGCCCAGCTTATAGCTGTGCATATACGAGTTTATCTTGCGGTTGTATTTTCCCGCCATCATATCGTCGAGGCGCTGCTTTACCTTAGCCTCCTCCGAGCTCTCGGCGGGCTTCTTTATTATCTTAAAAGAAAGCGTCACGCTGCCGGTAAAGTCGGTTATGCCCTTTATCACCATTTTGCCCGTGCCGGGGGCGGTATTAGACGAGTAGGAGGATATCTTAAAGTCCTTATTCTGCTTTAGGGTCTTGCCGTTAAAGGTAAGGGTAGGTACGGGCTTTACCGCCTTGCCGTCGTATATGTATTCGGACTCAAAGGCGGCCTTGGCCTTTTTTATCTCGGCGGAGATTATTTTAAATTCTTTTGCGCCGATTATCCCCTCATAATCGCCCTTGCCTGTGACGATAAGCTCGGCGGTGCCGACCTCGGTATTATTTTTATATTCGTAGGTATAATCCTCGTTGGGAATAAGCTTTCCGCCGTTAAGTATCACGGAAAAAGAGGGCTTTATCGCCTTTGCGGTGTAGGTCTGGTCGGCAATATCGGTGATATCAAAGCTGTACAGCAGCGCGGCGAGCGGCGTGGACTGCTCTGTCTCGCCCGTGTAGCTGCCCGTGCCTGTAATATGCGCGGTGACTGTGCCGTCGTTCTCTTCTATCTGAGCCGTATAGTCGGTCTGCGGGTCGAGCACATACTCGCCTAAGGTCACCGTCACGTCAAAGGCATTATTCTCGCCGACGGTTATCTCTGCGAGAGCCTCGGATATATCGGCGGGAAGCACCTTAACGCTTATATCCTTGCTGCCCGAAAAATTGCCCTTGCCGCTGACTGTGACGGAGTGCGTGCCGACCTCGTTGGGTACGGTATAGGTGATATCGCTGCTTTTTAGCGTATAAGAGGAATATGTGCCGACAACCTCCGCCTGCACCCCGAGCGGGGAGAAATCAGCCGAGCCCGTTAGCTTGACCTGCGAGAGCGGGCGCGGGTATATAGTAAAGGCCTTTTTCAGAGTGCCTGTGTAGTTGCCCTTTCCTTTTACGGTGACTGTCGCGCCGCCCGCGTTGGTATTATTGGCGTAAGTAACCGTGTAGTCCGTCCCGCTTTTCAGCGTCAGCTTGCCGAGGGTCACGGACACAGCGGGCTTTAACGCCTTTCCGGTAAATGTAGCGGGCGGCACGGCGACCGACGCGGAGGAAAGCGACGCGGCCTTTATCTTAAAGGTGATAGTCTTTGAGCCCGTAAGACCGCCCTTGCCCTTTACGGTGACTGAGGCTGTGCCCGACTTAATATTATTCTTATATGTCAGCGTATAGTGCTTATTAAGCGTATAGGTCATACTGCCGTAGGTGGCCTTTACCGTGGCCTTAAGCGCCTTTCCCGTATAGGTCGGGCTGCTGACCGAGAGTTTAATTGTGGATACGGGGCGCGCCTTTATTTTAAATTTAAGGGTTTTCGAGCCCGAGAGGCCGCCCTTGCCCTTTACCGTGACGGTGCCCGTGCCGGTATTTATGTTATTTTTATATGTAACGGTATAATCGGTGCCCGATTTGTATACAGTTGAACCGTATTTTACCTTTACGGCGGGCTTTACCGCTTTTCCGGTAAAATAGATATCGGGTACGGTGACGGTCGCCTTAGATAATGTCACCGCCTTTATCTTAAATGTAACGGTCTTGCTGCCGCTGTAGTTGCCCTTGCCTTTTATAACGGCCTTTGCGGTGCCGACCTTGGTATTAGCACTGTAGGTTATGGTATAATCCGTGCCGTACTTTAATATCTTACCCGACAGTTTAACGGCGGGGAGAGGCTTTAGCGCCTTTCCTGTATAATACTTGTCCGCTATTTTGGAGACAGTTGCAAAGGACAGGGATTTTTTGGCGATGGTAAATTTTTTGGTGACCGTGCCCGAATAGCTGCCTTTGCCTTTTACTATCACCGACGCGGTGCCCGCGTTGACGTTATTTTTATAGCTTACGGTAAAGTCCTTGTTAAGAGTGAGCTTTTTGCCGTTATATGTTACCTTTATTCCCTTTTGATGGATCGCGGAGCCCGTGTAGGCAGCGGAGGTTATCCCCGAGACGGTGCACTTAGTAACGCTTACCGCGCCCGCCGTCACAGCCAGTACCAGCGGCAGCATAACGGCAGCCGCAAAGAATATAAGCAGCTTTATGATCGTTCTGTTTTTCTCGACAAGCGCTTGCACCGCGCCTCACCTCACTTTAGATTATCTTTGTCCCTTTAAGCCCCGAGGTGACGGTCATCTGTCCGTCCTCGGCGCGAAAATACACGGTACGTCCGTAATTAAGCCCCATATCCTCGGCGACAAGCGGTATGCCGAGCCGCTTTAGCTGTGCGGTCACCGCCTCGGCGTTTCTTTCGCCGATATTGCTGAGGATACCTATCCCACCGAGCATATTCGCTCCGCCCGCCGCCTTAGCGATAATGCCGCCCTTTGACGCCCCGCTTAAGAGCATATCTTCATAAAGGCGCTTTATCGCGGTGTCGGCGAATTTGTTGACGTTATTATCGTTCGGTATCTCTTCACTGTTAGGCAGCATAATATGCGCCATACCCGCGACTTTAGCCGTACTGTCCCATAGGCAGACCGCTACGCAGCTTCCGAGCGCATATGTCGCAAGCTCGTCGGGTGCGCGGCATACCTTTCGGTCGGATATACCGACTGTAATGCGGCTCACAGCTCGGCTCCAAGCCGCTCGAGCAATACGCCGAGCGACTGCGCCGAGGGTATCAGCAGCAGCTGAGAATTTACCTCGACGGTATCTATAGTAAATTTTTCTTTTATCAATAGCACTGTGTCGCCCACAGCGGCAAGCTCCACGGCGGGCACGCTCATAATAGCGCCGAGCATATCCACCGCAAGCCCCGGTACGGAAAGCTCTATCTTCATCCCCACCATATTAGCCACCGCGGCTATGTAGCTGCCGCTCATTATATTTCCCACCTCGCAAAGCAGGGATATATCCTCTTGCGAGAGCGCGTTTAGCTTTGTACCGCTCCTGCCTGTCATCTTCTTTATCACCGCCGCCGCAAAGGGCTCTTCGTACAGGTGCAGCAGCATACCCGACATATCCCCCGACAGCCGAATTATTATCCCCGCGGTAAGGCGCTCGGGCTCGCCGATAAGGCTTATCGCCCTGTCAAAGCTCGCAAGCGCGGTCTGCGGCAATTGCATGCCCACCCTAATGCCGAGCATGGACGAGAGCGCCGTAGCGGCATTCCCGGAGCCGATATTTCCTATCTCCCTCAGGACTTCTATCTGCTCAAAGCTTAGCTGTTCATATCTCTTGATTGACATTACGATACCACCATAATTTTTATCAGGAGAGCGCTCTGCGCACGGTCTCAATAAGCCTCTCGGGCTTGAACGGTTTTACTATAAATTCAAGCGCGCCCAGCCTTATCGCGTCCGCCACCATAAGCTCCTGCCCCATAGCGCTGCACATAATTACCTTAGCGTCGGGGTCAAAGTCCCTTATCTCCCTGAGCGAGTCTATCCCGCTCTTATTCGGCATCGTTATATCCATTAGCACGAGGTCGGGGCGCTCACTGATGTACTTTAGCCTTGCGGCCTCGCCGTCCGACGCCTCTATTACGTTGTCCCAGCCGTTTTGTCCGAGTATCTTCTTGATATATGAGCGCATAAACGCCGCGTCGTCAACTATCAGGATCTTTTTGTCCATACTAACCCCTCGCTCTGAAAGTCACTAAAAGGTGAAAAATACCTATTTTAAATATACACCCGTTTTTCGCGATTGTCAACGGTTTTTTCAAGGTTTAAGCGACATTTCTTATACTTCTTTTTTGCCTTAAGGGCAATATGCACAAAGCGGGGCGGCCGTTTTAGAGCATTATGCCTAAAATCAGCGTTATTTTATATTTAAGTGAAATTTCCTGCAAAATTCGCTTGATTTATTTTCAGTTTTAGTGTATAATTATCTTGTTTAAGTATCATTAAAAAACGATTGTAATATTTTTACAGTTAAATAAACGGTCAGGAATGTAACATTCCACTCCGAAATATATGGAGGGAAAATCAATGGCATCATTAAAAATAAGGACAGTTTTACGCTGGATGGCGCTGTTTTTTGCAATAGTACCGGTGGTGATAATGTCGGTGGTAGGCATTTTCAGTATGTCGGGCTTTGCAAAGGGGTCTATCGAGCAGTATGCGCGCTCCGGCGGCAAGGCTCAGTCAGAAACGATAAACCAAGTTTTCGGCAAATATGAGGACATCGTATTGCTGCTTGCCGACGACAGCAAGGTCATATCCTTTGCCCAGCGTGGCAAGGCCGAGAATAATGAGGAAAAAGAATTTCTCGACAAGCTGTTCTTCACTATGATGAGCAAGGGCTATGACGTTAAGAACATAACCGTTATGAACACCGAGGGCACGGTCCTGCTCGACCATGCGGGCGTGCAAAAGGCGGGCGTGGACTATTTCTACGGCTTTGAAGAGCTCGAGAAGGCCAATATCTCCGCCTCCGCAAAATTGCCCTACCTGTCTAAGGTATACTCGGGCACCTCCTACGGCGACGACGTATTCTTCTTGGCATATCGTATGCTGGGCGACAACGGCGAGAATGTCGGCTATGTCGCGCTCACCGCAGGGATGACTAAGCTTAAGTCCTTGCTCGTATCCACCACCTACGGACAAGGGAGCGGCTATCTCGCATTAAGCGACGGCACAGATGTGGTATACAATTTTGAGGACGCTGCCGAAGAGGCGACAGCTAAGCATTTCGGCGAAATAAACAGCGATATACTCGGAGTATTCAAGTCCGACGCTAATACCGGCATTACCGACTATGACGCGGGCGGCTATCTCGGCTGCAGCGGATACATCACAGGCGTATCCAACAGCAGCTGGAAGTGGATATGCGTATACCCCGGCGGTATGGCTTTGTCGCAGATAATAGTACCCCTGCTCGTATCGCTCTTAGTTATGCTCGCGGCGGCGGCGCTGTTTGCGGTACTCGGCCACTTTGGCGCTAACGCTATGGTTTCCCCGATAAATAAGATGATACAGAGTATCCGCGAGGTAAAAGAGAGCGGATATGACAGCCGTATCGACGTTAAGTCGAGCGGAGATTTTGCCTCGATAGCGGATCTGTTTAATAATATGCTCGACGAGGTATGTATGTCAGAAGAATTGCATAAGACGGTATCGGATATATCGGACAATATGCTGTTTGAGTGGGATATTAATACCGAGACGATGTACTGCTCGACAAACTTCCTCGAGAAGTTTGACCTTACCGCCGAGGACTCGAGGCTTGAGGAGGGCAAGTTCCTCGATAAGCTTATGACAGAGGATCAGGCGGCGCAGTTCAATAAGGATATCAATACAATGATGAAGAACCGCAACGGTCACAGCGGCGAGTACGAGATAAAGACCAAGAGCGGCACGGCGGTATGGTTCGCTATTAGGACTATGTGTGTCACCGACCGTCTGGGTGAGCCGCTTAGGATAATCGGCGTCGTAAGAGACATAGACAACGAGAAGAAGATGGAGCTCCAGCTCTCCGAGCGCGCAAGCTACGACTTCTTATCGCAGCTGTACAACCGCAGCACCTTTGAGCGCGAGCTTGCGCCCGAGCTTGAGCGCAACGCTCATTCGAGAGTGGCACTGCTGTTTGTCGACGTTGACGACTTTAAGTTTATAAATGACCGCTACGGCCACTCGGTCGGCGACGAGGTAATTAAGTTCGTGGCGGATTCGCTCAAGAGCAGGATAAGCGGCTCTGGCTTTGCGGGACGCTTTGGCGGCGACGAGTTCGTACTGTGCATTTCCGACCAAGAGCAGATAGACAACGCCGAGAATATAGCTATGGACCTGATAGACGAGCTGTACAACGGCTATTATTCAGAGCTTGCTAACAGCAATATCAATGTAAAGGCAAGTATCGGTATCGCCATCTCGCCCGAGCACGGCAAGACCAGCCAGACGCTTATCGCGGCGGCTGACGAGGCTATGTACTTTGTTAAGAAGAACGGCAAGTCCAACTATCACGTATACCGTCCCGAGGATTCGATGATAGAGGGACTACAGCACACGCTGTAATAAAATACACATACAACAATTACCCCCTCACGGTGATTTAAGCCGCGAGGGGGTATATTTTATTCTTGTGCCATATCGTAAATATTGATTATCGATATGCCTTTCTCTTTTGCCATATTTACAGTCTGGTATGTGCCGCTGCGTATCGAGCGGCCGTCATAATAGCATACGCAGCAGTCCGCGTATTCTATCAATTTGGCGTTGCGCTTTTTCATACAGCCGTCGGTATAGGTGTCGCTTATTATCTCAACGTCGTCGGAGTTCTCGAGTATCATATAGTATAAGCGCCTGTCCTCCTCGCTCCACCTTGCGGATTGCTCCTCGGGAGGGCAGGGCAGCACCATATGCAGTCGTATCTGCGGCGCGCGGCGTTTCTTTTGATAAAGCACCATATTTGCGCAGACGGTGTCCCAGCCCAAAGCCCCGCCGCAGTAAAAGTCCACCGCGCCCTTTTTGATAAGCTCGGTAAGTACCTCGTCGAGCAGCTGACGTGCCTGAAGCGAGTCTGAGCCGCTTAGCACCCGATGCCCTGTAAAAGCTATTTTTTTCAATTCATTTCCCTTCATTAGACCCCGTAAAGTAACAGTCAGCCGTATCTGCCACGCAAATACGGCTGACAAACATTACTTTGATCATTCGTCGGTGTTGTCCTCGATGAACTTTACGATGTCGCCGACCGTCTTTATCTTGGCTACCTGCTCATCGGGTATCTCAAGGTCGAACTCCTCTTCAAAGCTCATTACCAGATCAACAACGTCCAAAGAATCCGCGCCGAGATCGTCGGTTATGGAAGCGGTGGGTGTTACCTTATCCTCGTCAACATCAAGCTGATCAACAATTATGGATTTTACTTTGTCAAATACCATTATATTTTCCTCCGTTTTCTTTCAAGATTGCTTACGCACCTTTCGATACTATTATACGGCATTGCCGCAAAATAATCAAGTACGTACACACTAAAAAATAAGAAAAAAATTCATAAATTTATGTGCGGTATTTCGTCAGTTTACACAATTTTTACAAATTTTTACCCAAAAGGCAAAAAACCGACCTATTCGCTGAATACTCCTATGCGCCTAAACTTGTCATATCTTTTATTTAGCAGCGTGTCTGTATCTATCGCGGACAGTCTTGTCACCGCGTCCATAAGGTACTCGGAAATATTGTCGGCGGTAAGGCGCATATCGTTATGCGCGCCGCCGGCGGGCTCGGCTATTATCTTATCGCATACGCCGAAGCCGACTAAGTCCTCGGCGGTTATCTTCATAAGCTCCGCCGCCTCTTTCTCGCGGGAGGGGTCTTTCCACAGTATCGACGCAAAGCCGCGCGGCGATATGACCGAATACAGCGCGTTTTCGAGCATGGCCAGCTCGTCGCATACGGCAAGTGCGAGCGCGCCGCCGCTTCCTCCCTCGCCGAGCACGACCGAGATGACGGGGGTCTTTAGCGTCATAAACTCCGCTATATTCTCCGCTATCGCCTCGCCTTGACCGCGCTTCTCGGCGTCTATGCCGCAGAATGCGCCGGGGGTGTCGACAAGGCAGATAACGGGACGGTGGAATTTCTCCGCCTGCTTAGCGAGCCTAAGCGCCTTGCGATAGCCCTCGGGGTGGGGCATGGAAAAGTTGCTCTTTTTATTTTCGTCGAGATTTCTGCCCTTTACCTGAGCTATGACGGTGACGGGCACGCTGTTCAGCGTAGCTATGCCGCCTATTATCGCCGCGTCGTCGCCGAACCTGCGGTCGCCGTGCAGCTCGGTAAAGTGGTGAAAAATAACAGGTATATAGTCGTTTACCGTCGGGCGGGTCTTTTCTCTGATTATCTCTAACCTTTGGGTAGCTGATAAATTGGACATATTATCATCTCCTTATGCCTTACTGGGCGGGCTCTTCTTTTTTAAAGTTGTGAAGTCTCAGTATATTGGATAAAGCCTTTCTCATAGACTTTCTGTCGACTATCGCGTCGACGAACCCGCTTTGCAGCAAAAATTCCGCGGTCTGAAAATCGTCGGGCAGCCTTTGCCTTATTGTGTCCTGTATAACTCTCCTGCCCGCAAAGCCGATAAGCACCTTAGGCTCCGCGAGGATTATATCCCCGAGGCTTGCAAACGACGCAGTTACGCCGCCCGTAGTCGGGTCGGTCATAACAGCTATATACAGCCCGCCCGCGTCCGAGTGCCGCTTTACCGCGCCCGAGGTCTTAGCCATCTGCATAAGCGAGATTATGCCCTCTTGCATACGCGCCCCTCCCGAGGCGGTAAACATAATGACGGGCAGCTTGTGCTCGGTCGCGTATTCAAAGGCTCTGGTTATCTTCTCGCCGACGACGCTGCCCATACTTGCCATAAGAAAATTAGAGTCCATTATGCCTATGACAGCACGATAGCCGCGTATGGTGCATTCGCCCGTCACTATTGCGTCCTTTATCCCGTTAGCGTCCTGAAGCGCATGTATCTTCTTTTCGTAATCGGGAAAGCCTATCGGGTTAAGCGAGGTCATATTCTCGTCGAACGGCTTAAAGCTGCCGGGGTCTGCGGTTATATCAAGCCGCTCTTTCCAGCTTAAGCGAGCGTGATAATTGCAGGTAGGACAGGTCTTTCGCAGTGACACAAACTCGTCCATATAAAATACGCTCTGACAGCGCGGACATTTGAACATAAGATCCTTAGGTATCTCGGGGACGCTCTCGGGCGTCTGCTCGCTTTTTTCCTCATTAAAGCGATCCTTTACCATCTTAAAGAGATCTTCAAGCATTCTATCATTCCTCTCTTACCCGCAAAAGGGTATTTTATTCAAAGCTCTTTCGGTTGAGAAAGCCGATACCGACGTTCCCGCTCTCGACGTCCTTATCCGCATAAGGGTATTTTATTCAAAGCTCTTTCGGTTGAGAAAGCCGATATCGACGTTCCCGCTCTCAACGTCCTCGTCTCTGAGCAATTCAAGCTGAAAATCGATGTTGGTGGTTATCCCCTCTATCAAAAACTCGCCGAGCGCGACCTTCATCTTCTGTATCGCCTCTTTGCGGTCTCTGCCCTTTACCAGCACCTTAGCTATCATGCTGTCGTAAAACGGCGGTATCTCATAGCCCTGATACACCGCTGAGTCGATCCTTACGCCAAAGCCGCCCGGCATATGTATCGACTTGATACGTCCGGGGCAGGGGCGAAAGCCGTGGCGCGGGTCCTCGGCATTAATGCGGCACTCTATGACGTGCCCCGTCAGCTTGATGTCCTCCTGACGGTATTCGAGCGGCAATCCCGCCGCTATATTTATCTGCGCCTTTACAAGGTCCACGCCCGTGACCATTTCGGTGACGGGGTGCTCGACCTGTATGCGGGCGTTCATTTCCATAAAGTAAAAGTTAAGATCCTTATCTACCAAAAATTCCGCCGTGCCCGCGTTAGCGTAGCCGCACGCCTTAGCCGCGCGGACTGCCGCCTCGCCCATCTTACGGCGAAGCTCCTCGGTCATTACGGGGCAAGGGCTCTCTTCCATCACCTTTTGATTGCGCCGCTGTAACGAGCAGTCGCGCTCGCCGAGGTAGATCGTGTTTCCCTGCTCGTCGGCGAGTATCTGTATCTCGACGTGGCGGGGATCAACGATAAATTTTTCGAGATAAATGTCGTCGTTGGAGAAAAATTCTTTAGCCTCCTGCTTTGCCGCGGTGACCGCGCCCTCGAGCTCGTCGGGGGTCTGCGCAAGCCTTATGCCGCGTCCACCGCCGCCCGCGCTCGCCTTTACCATAACGGGATAGCCTATCTTCTCGGCGATAGCCTTAGCCTCGTCGAGACTCGCTACCACGCCGTCGGAGCCGGGTACGACCGGCACTCCCGCCTCTATCATGGTTTTCTTCGCGTTTGCCTTGTCGCCTAGCGCGTCCATAGCCGCCGCGGACGGGCCTATAAATTTTATCCCGCACTTGTCGCAAAGCCGTACAAACGAGCTGTTCTCGGAAAGAAAGCCGAAGCCCGGGTGTATCGCCTGCGCCCCCGTGACCTCGCACGCGGCGAGCAGGGACTTTGTATTAAGATAACTGTACTTGCTCGGCGCGGGACCGATACATACCGCCTCGTCCGCGATCTGGGCGTGCAACGCCGACTTATCCGCCGCCGAATATACCGCGACCGTCTTTATGCCGAGCTCTCTGCACGCGCGTATTATACGTATGGCGATCTCGCCTCTGTTGGCGATAAGAATTTTACTGAACATCAAAAATTCCTCTTTACAAGCTTATTTGATAGCAAAGGTTATCTCCGCCGATACCGCCTTTTCTCCGTTTACGGTGGCGGTGCCCTTTCCTACGCCGACAGGTCCTTTGACCTTGATTATCTCGACTTCTAATCGCAAAAGGTCGCCCGGCACTACCTGCCTGCGAAATTTTGCTTCCTTTACCCCGCCGAAAAAGCCTATCTTTCCCTTATTCTCGGGGAGGGCAAGCATAGCTACCGCGCCCGCCTGCGCGAGCATCTCGAGCATAAGCACGCCCGGCACTACCGGATAATCGGGAAAATGACCCTTAAACCAAAACTCGTCGGGCTTCATAAGCTTAGTAGCCACCACGCGCTGACCCGGCTCCATCTCCTCAATGGTATCTATCAGCAAAAACGGGTCGCGGTGCGGTATTATCTGCATTATCTGTTCTTTGTCCATTAAAGGCATAGCTCTGTCCGTCCTTTACTTTAACACTATAAGCTGCTCGCCGAACTCGACGGTCTCGCCGTCCTTGGCGTTTATGCACTCTACAACGCCCGAAACGTCCGCCTGTATCTCGTTCATTACCTTCATGCTCTCAATTATACATACGACGTCGCCCTCGTTTACGGTGTCGCCGACCTTTACAAAAGGCGGCTTTCCGGGGGCGGGAGCGGAGTAGAACGTCCCGACTATCGGGCTCGTAATAGCCTTGCAGGAGCACTTTTGCGCCTGCGACTGCTCGGGGGCGGGGGCAGGCTGCGCCGCCTGCGCCTGCGGTACGGGTACGGGGAGCGGCAGCTGAGGGGGCATTGCGGGCTTTTGTCCGAGCTCCGCCTCGAATTTATCATTTACCACTCTGAGATAATCAAGACCGCTTTCTTTCATAACGCCGATAAGCTCTTTTATCGCGCCGATAAGCTCGTTTTTCTCGTATTGCATAATTATTCTCCTCTTTAGTCTTTTACGGGGGCAAACGCTATGCAGGCGTTATGTCCGCCAAACCCGAGCGAATTGCTCAGCGCGCCCGTTATCTTAAGCTCTCTGCTCGACTGCTCGGTGACATAGTCGAGGTCACAGTCGGGGTCGGGCGTTTTGTATCCTAAGGTGCGGTGCACCTTATTATTCTTTATCTGCAATGCGGTGGCTACAGCCTCAACGCCGCCCGCCGCTCCGAGCAGATGTCCCGTCATGGATTTAGTAGAATTTATCGCGATATTTTTGGCGTGCTCGCCGAACACTATCTTTATCGCCGCCGTCTCGGTGCGGTCGTTTATCGGGGTAGAGGTGCCGTGGGCATTGATGTAGTTGAATTGCTCTATTGACAGCCCCGATTCTTTAACCGCGAGCTCCATAGCCTTAGCTCCGCCCTTGCCCTCGGGGTCGGGACTGGTC
The DNA here is from genome assembly GCA_947594425.1 of uncultured Ruminiclostridium sp. Classification (GTDB taxonomy): domain Bacteria; phylum Bacillota; class Clostridia; order Oscillospirales; family Ruminococcaceae; genus Ruminiclostridium_E. The sequence continues at coordinate 298,597 of CANQED010000002.1, read as the reverse complement.
TCGTGATACGCGTCGCAGGTAGCGCCGTAGCCGACTATCTCTGCGTAGATATTAGCGCCGCGTGCCTTAGCGTGCTCGTATTCTTCAAGCACCACTATACCGCAGCCGTCGCCGAGCACAAAGCCGCTGCGCTCTGCGTCAAACGGTATGCTCGCGCGGTCGGGGTCGGTGGACTTTGTTATGGCGTGCATATTGTTAAAGCCCGCATACGCAAAGCCTATCGAGCATTTTTCGGTGCCGCCCGCTATCGCGCAGTCGATATAGCCGTTTTTGATGGCGTGAAACGCCTCGCCCACAGCGTGAGTGCCGCTCGCGCAGGCGCTGACCGTGCAGTAATTTACACCCTTAAAGCCTGTCCTTATTGCGACCGTGCCCGCCGCCATATTTCCTATCATCATCGGGATAGTAAATACCGACACACGCTTGTTGCCCTTATTGTGATAATTTAGCATTTCGGTCTGGGTGGTCTCCATCCCGCCTATGCCCGAGCCTATTATAACTCCGCAGCGGTAGGGGTCTATGTCCTTAAAATCCGTGCCCGCGTCCTTTAGCGCGTTGAGCGACGCGTACACCGCGTATTGTGTAAGTATGTCGGTGCGGCGCAGATCCTTTTTGTCAAAATATTCGCTCGGGTCAAAATCCTTTACCGACGCCTTGATATTTAGCTCCTCGCTCTGCCCCGGGAACCATTCTTCAAGCGTAAAGCCGTGCCTGCCGTTATCAAGGCTGTCCCAAAACTGCTCCTTGGTATTTCCTATCGGGCTGACGACGCCGAGCCCCGTTATAACAACTCTGCTCATATTTTCCTCTCCTTAATTTACATCGACAGTCCGCCGCTTATCTCTATGACCTGTCCCGTCACATAGCTAGCGTCGGGGGACGCGAGAAAAGATACAACGCCCGCTATCTCCTCTACCTGTCCGTATCTCTTTAACGCTATCTGCGATAAAATTGCGGTCTTCATCTCGTCCGAAAGCTGCGCCGTCATAGGCGTTTCGATAAAGCCGGGGGCTACCGCGTTGCAGGTTATCCCTCTCGAGCCTAATTCTTTGGCGGTGGTCTTAGTCATACCGATTATCGCCGCCTTAGACGCGGAATAGTTCATCTGCCCCGCGTTTCCGTATACGCCCGCGACCGAGGAAAGATTTATTATCCTGCCGCTGCGCTGCTTCATCATGACCGCGCCCGCGTGCTTAGTCATATTGAACACGCTCTTTTGATTTACCGAGATGACAAGGTCGAAATTTTCCTCGCTCATTCTCGCAAGCAGTCCGTCGCGGGTTATCCCCGCGTTATTTACAAGCACGTCTATGCTGCTAAAGTCCGCCTTTACTTTCTTTACCATATCAGCGCAGGCGTCGTGATTAGACACGTCGGCGATGTATATGCCGCATTTAACTCCGAGAGCCTTTATCTTATCGGTTATGTCGTTGTTATCAAAGCAGCTTTCCGCTATGTCGTTTAAGGCTATGTCATAGCCGTCCTTTGCAAGCCTAAGTGCTATCGCCGCGCCAATGCCGCGAGCCGAGCCTGTTATTATCGCAGTCGCCATATTATTATTCCTTTCCGTCTTTATTTATCGCCGAGCAGCTTTTCCGCCTCGGCAAACATTTCGTCTATTATCTCCTTTGCGGGCTGTATCTTTTTGACCATACCCGCTATCGCTCCGCAGAGGAACGAGCCCTCCTCAAGGTTGCCGTCTTGTACGGCCTTTCTCAGCGAGCCCACCGTCAGCTCTTCAAACTCCTCGGGGGTTATCGAGCCGCTGTTCTCACCGCTTGCGAGCCGCTTAGAAAACTTTGTCTTAAGGTTGCGGCAGGGGTGCCCTGTGTATCTTCCGGTAACTATGCTGTCGGTGTCCTTAGCGTCCACCACGAGCTGCTTATATGTCGGGTGTATCTGACATTCTTCAGCGGCAAGAAAGCGAGTGCCGACCTGCACGCCCTCGGCTCCGAGCATAAAGCTTGCGGCAATTCCTCTTCCGTCCGCTATGCCGCCCGCGGCTATGACGGGTATCTCCACCGCGTCGACCACCTGCGGCACAAGGCACATAGTGGTGTTCTCCCCTATATGTCCGCCCGACTCGGTGCCCTCGGCTATCACCGCCGACGCCCCCGCGCGCTCCATGCGCTTAGCGAGTGCGACGCTCGGCACGACGGGTATCACCTTTATGCCCGCGTCCTTCCACGCCGACATATACTGCCCGGGATTGCCCGCGCCCGTGGTTATCACGGGTACCTTTTCGTCTATGACGAGCTGGGCGAGATCCTCGGCGTTAGGCGACATAAGCATTATGTTTACACCAAAGGGCTTGTCGGTGAGATCGCGCGCGCGGCGTATCTGCGCCCTGAGATAGTCTATCGGGGCAGAGCCGCCCGCGATAAGTCCCACTCCTCCCGCGGCGGATACCGCTGCGGCAAGCGTGCTCTCGGCTACCCACGCCATACCTCCCTGAAGTATGGGGTATTGTACATTAAGAAGCTCGGTTATCCTTGTTTTCATATTTTACCGTTCCTTTCATAATTATCAATATTCAAATATGCATGCGCCGTAGGTCAGCCCCGCGCCGAAGCCGACAAGGCATATCTTCATTCCGCGCTTTAATCTCCCCGCCTTATCAAGCTCCGCAAGACACATAGGTATGCAGGAGCTGGAGGTGTTGCCGTGCTTTTCGAGGTTGGTATAGACCTTGCTCTGGTCGACGTTCATCTTTTTGAGCGCGGATTGGATTATCCGTATATTAGCTTGATGAGGTATCACTAAATCAAGCTCGTTTATATCAAAGCCCGAGTCGGCGCATACCTTTTCTACCGCCGCCGCCATAGCGTCCACGGCAAATTTGTACACCGCCTTGCCGTCCATCTGGAGATAGCGCTCTTTTTGCGGAGTGTTAATTATATCTTTAAGCATATCGTCGCCCTTGAAAAAGGGATTATTGCGGTCGTATAATACCTTGCAGTAAAGGTCTTTCAGCATATCCCCCTGAGCGCCGAGGTGAGAATAATACAGCCCGTCTCCCTTTTGCACTACGGCGGCACCCGCGCCGTCACCGAACAGTATGCAGCTTGCCCTGTCCTCGTAGTCTATCTGGCTCGTAAGCCGCTCGCTCGCGACGACGAGAATTGTCTTATAAACGTCGGCGGCAAGGTACACCCGCGCTACGTCGAGCGCGCTGATAAAGCCCGTGCAGGCGGTATTTATATCCATAGCCGCCGAGCCGTTCGCGCCTATCAGATTTTGTATCAGGCACGCGGTGTTAGGGTAGAAAAAGTCGGGCGAGCAGGTAGAAACTATGATAGCGTCGATATCTTTAGCAGTCACCCCCGCGTTTTGCATAGCCTGCTTTGACGCCTCGGCGGCCATTACAAAATTAGGCTTGTCGGGGCTTATGCGCCGCTCGGATATGCCCGTGCGGGTGGTTATCCATTCGTCGGTGGTGTCTATAAACTTGGTAAACATCTCGTTTGTTGCAATAAATTCGGGAAGATATGTGCCTGTTCCGATTATCTTTATTCCGCTCATAGCTTTGTACTTTCCTAAGGGGAAAGACGCTCCTTTCTGCTCCGATATGCCGCCGTGCCGTATAGATTTTCTTTGGCGGCAATTTAACGGTTGATTTTAATTCGGTTTTGTTGTATAATTAAATGGACGGTACAGTCCGACGTCGACAGAACAAAATACTCCACTCTCTATTTTAACCTATTTACGGGTGTTTTGTCAACCTTATTTTAATGGTTTTGTCACTTTTCGGACAAAATATCCGCCAAAATCGGGAAAACGGACATATTTTTCACTATATGTGTGTTTTGACAAAGTATAATGAAGTTTAAAGGAGCTTATTATATGGCACAAAAAGAAAAGACCGCGTTTTTATTTTCGGGTCAGGGCAGTCAGTATACCGGTATGGGCAAAGAATTTTATGACAATATCCCCGCCTGCAAAAAGATACTCGATACCGCGTGCGAGGTGCTAAGTACCGACCTTGCCGAGATAATGTTTAATGCCGAGCCCGAGCGGCTCGCCCAGACCACCGTATCTCAGCCCGCGATACTCGCGGTATCCCTTATGGCGCTCGAGGCCGTAAGAGAAAGGGGCATAGACGCATGCGCCGTCGCGGGACATTCGCTCGGAGAATACGCAGCTATGACCGCCGCGGGTATGCTCTCGGTCGAGCAGGCGTTTAAGGCGATAAAGCTTAGGAGCGAGGCTATGGACAGGGCCGCTAAGCTTAATCCCGGCTGTATGTCCGCGATAATGGGACTTCCCGCCGTGGATATCGCGCGCATATGCAGCGAGATAGCGGCAGGGGGAGACTATGTCAGCGCGGTAAACTTTAACTCCGACGCACAGACCGTAATAGCGGGCAGCGCCGAGGGCGTAGCTAAGGCGGAGGAGGCACTTAAGGCGGCGGGTGCGCGCCGCGCGGTACGCCTCGCAGTCAGCGCGGCATTTCACTCGGATTTTATGAGGGGCGCTGCGGACGAGTTTAAGGAGAAGATAGCCGATTTCCCGTTCAAGCCCGCAAATATAGCGTTTTACAGCAATCTTAAGGGCGAGAGGCTGACCGACTTTTCTGATATGCCGAGCTATTTGTCTCAGCATATATGCTCTCCCGTGAGATTTACCGATGAGCTCAGGGCAATGCAAAGTAGCGGCATAGATACATTTATCGAGCTCGGTCCGGGCAAGGTGCTGACGGGGCTTGTTAAAAAGACGCTATCGGACGTTACGGCGATAAATGTCGAGGACGTTAAGACCTTGGAGAGCGCGGTATAATGGATATCGTCGCTGTAGACTTTTCGATACTTGACGCAATAAGGGACAATATCGCTAACCCGATACTCGACGTGATAATGAGCGCGATAAGCTTTACGGGCGAGGCGGGCGCAATATGGATAATAGCGGCGATAGCCTGCCTATGCTTTAAGCAAACGCGAAAGGCGGGTGTATGTATGGCTGTCGCGCTGATACTCGGGGTGATATTCGGCAATCTTCTGCTGAAAAATATCATCGACCGCCCGCGCCCATATGAACTTCACCAATGGATAACGCTTATCGTCCCGCCGCCCGAGGATCCGTCATTCCCGTCGGGGCATACCCTCGCGTCGGTCGGCGCGGCGGTATCGCTGTTTATCTATCATAAGCGGCTGGGCGCGGCGGCGCTCGTGTACGCGGGGCTGATGGGCTTTTCGCGGCTGTATCTGTATGTGCATTATCCGACCGACGTGCTGGGCGGGCTGATACTCGGCATTATCTGCGCCGTGGCGGCTATGCTGATAGTAAACGCATTTTATGACAAGGTCGCCGACAGGCTGAATAATAAATTTTCTTCTAACGGAGGTAGATTATGAAAAAGTACGCATTGATAGGCTGTCCGCTCGGGCATACGCTGTCCCCGCAGATACATACTCGGCTGTTTAAATTGTCGGGGGTGGAGGATTTTACCTACACCGCGATAGAGATACCGCCCGAAAAGCTCGAGCAGTCGTTTGATATGCTGAGGACTCTCGACGGCTTTAATATAACAATCCCGCATAAGATAAATATAATCAAGATGTGCGCGCGCCTTGACGACAGCGCAAAGCGCTATAACAGCGTAAACTGCATCGACAATGAGGCGGTGGGGTACAATACCGACTGCGTGGGCTTTAATCTCACGGTCAAGGCTCTCGGGGCGGAGAACGCGGGCAGGGTCATGCTGCTCGGCTGCGGAGGCGTGGGGCGTATGGCGGCTATAGAGACCGTTATGCGCGGCGCAAAGCTCACCGTGGCGGTGCGCCCCGACGACGTGCCCGTCGCGGCGGCGCTGTGCGAGGAATTGAACGCGCTTGCTCCCGACAGCGCGGAATATTGTCTGCTTAAGGACGCTGCGGGGAAGTACGACCTTGTAATAAACGCCACCCCCGTGGGTATGAGCCCCAATGTCGACGCTTCTCCGCTTAGCGAAGAGGCGCTTAGCGTGATAGACGCGGCGTGCTTTTTCGACCTGATATACAATCCGGGCGAGACTAAGCTTATGCGGCTCATGAGGGCTAAGGGCGCTAAGGTCTGCGGCGGTATGAATATGCTTGTATGGCAGGCTGTCGCGGCGCATAAGATATGGGACGGCTCGGAGTACGACGAGGGCGATATAAGGCAGCTTGTACGCGATATGGAGGCGCTCGTATAATGCGCACGGTGTACCTTTGCGGCTTTATGGGCTGCGGAAAGAGCCACATAGGCAGAATGCTCTCGCGCTCGACAAAGGCGGAATTTGTCGACCTCGACCGCTGTATAGTCGAGGGAGAGGGTATGACGATACCCGAGATATTCGATAAGTACGGCGAGCCGCATTTTAGGCAGCTCGAGGCGAAATATATACTCGGCTTTGATAAAGATACCGTGGTCGCTACTGGCGGCGGGGCTATGCTTAACGATGAGACCGCCGCACGCGCGAGAGAAAACGGCACGGTGTATTTTTTAAACGTGTCGTTCGATACCTGCTATGAGCGGATAAAAGACGATACCAACCGCCCTCTTGTGCAGCAAAATACCCGCGAGCAGCTAAAGCAGCTGTACGACAAGCGGTTGCCTATTTACCGCAAAAACTGCACCTATGAGATAAACGCCAACATAGACGATCGCTCGATAGTCGCGGAGATAGTAAAGTTTATAAATATGCTTGACAGATAATGGAGGCTGTATGCTGATATACAATGCGGACATTTTTACCGCCGAGGGAGAAAATATTAAGGACGGATATATCATGATAGAGGGGGATAAAATATCCGCCGTCGGCAAGATGAGCGAGCTTACGCTCTCGCCTGCCGAGGGGGATATCAACGCGCGGGGGCTTACCGCATATCCGGGCTTTGTCGACTGCCACTGCCATATAGGCGCGTGGGAGGACGGGCTCGGCTTTGAGGGGGACGACGGCAACGAGGAGAACGACCCCTCCTCTCCTAATCTTCGCGCGCTGGATATGATAAACCCGACCGACCGCTGCTTTGACGAGGCGGCATACGCGGGGGTAACCGCCGTGATAACCGGTATGGGCAGCGCCAACCCGCTCGGCGGGACTTTTCTCGCCATGAAAACATACGGCAGCCCGAGGATAGACGACCGTGTGATAAAGCAGCCGCTTTCGGTAAAATTTGCCCTCGGCGAAAATCCTAAATCCGTCTATAAAGATAAGGACTGCGCGCCCACCACCCGAATGGCGACCGCCGCGATAATCCGCGAGCAGCTGAGCAAGGCTAAGCGCTACGCCGAGGACACTGACAAATGGCTGGGCAGCATAGGCACCGACGACGAGCTAGACCGCCCCGACTATGACGCTAAGTGCGAGGCGCTCTTGCCGCTGATAAGAAAAGAGATACCCGCGCATATACACGCTCACAGGGCGGACGATATTTTTACCGCGATAAGGCTGTGCAGGGAGTTTGACATAGACGGCGTGCTGATACACGCGACCGAGGGACACCTTATCGCCGACGAGCTCGCTAAGGACGGATATCCCGCAGTGGTAGGTCCTATCATATGCGACCGCAGCAAGCCCGAGCTAAAAAATCAGACGATACAAAATGCCGCGATATTAAGCAGGGCGGGCGTGCCGATATGTATATGCACCGACCACCCGGTCGTGCCCGAGCAGTACCTGCCTCTCAGCGCGGCAATAGCGGTGCGCGGCGGACTGGATAAGACCGAGGCTATTAAGGCTATCACGATATACCCCGCCCGCATAGCCCGCATAGACGACAGGGTCGGCAGCATAAAGGCGGGAAAGGACGCGGATATACTGCTTTTTGACGGCGACCCGCTCGACGTAAGAGTAACGCCGCACACTGTGATAATCGACGGAAAGAAAGTAAAGGGTGAAAGCAATGCGTGAGATAGATGTAAGTGAGATAAGGAGCAAAGTTAGCGAGCTTTGTATCAGCGCCAATCTTTTCCTCCCCGACGGCATGAAAGAAAAGATAAGCGGCTGTATAGAAGACGAGCAAAGCGAGCTGTGCCGCTCGGTGCTCGGCGATATAGTCAGCAACATAGACTGCGCAAAGCAGCTCGGCGTGCCGATATGTCAGGATACCGGCATGGCGGTCATCTTTATCGACGTCGGGCAGGACGTGCATTTTGTCGGCGGAAGCCTTGAGCAGGCGATAAACGACGGCGTGTCGGACGGGTACATAAACGGGCGGCTGAGGCTGTCGATAGTCGGCGACCCTTTGGTAAGGAAGAATACAGACTGCAACGCCCCCGCCGTGATACACACCCGCATAGTCGAGGGCGACGGGGTGGATGTGACCGTAGCGCCTAAGGGCTTTGGCAGTGAGAATATGAGCGCGCTTAAGATGTTTACCCCGTCGGCGACAAAAGAGGATATTATTGATTTTGTCGTGGACACGGTGTCAAGTGCGGGGAGCAATCCCTGCCCGCCGATAACGGTCGGGGTGGGCATAGGCGGCGACTTTGAGTACAGCGCGCTGCTCGCCAAAAAGGCGCTGTGCCGCGACCTTAATACCCGCAACTCAGACCCCTTGTACGCCGAAATGGAGAGCGAGATGCTTAGGCGGATAAATATGCTCGGCATAGGGGCTCAGGGCTTTGGCGGGACGGTGACCGCCCTGTATGTCAATATAGAAAAATTCTCCACGCATATAGCGGGGCTGCCCGTAGCGGTAAATATCGGCTGCCACGTCACACGCCACGCCCACGCGCGTATATAGCTATGCAAAAAATACGCAGACATTATGTATTCAGCGGGCTTGTGCAGGGCGTGGGCTTTCGCTATAGGGCGTATCACACGGCGCAGCTGTACCGCGTCACGGGCTGGGTCAAGAATTTAGCCGACGGCAATGTCGAGATGGAGCTCGAGGGCAGCGAGCAGGATATAGAAAAGGTCCTGCTGTCTATAGAGAGCGGCAGCTATATCAGGATAGAGAATTTCAGCGTAAAGGACGTCCCGTTAGAGGACGACCGCGATTTTGAGATAAGGTAGATATGTTTAAAAAGGCAAAAAGCACCGACACCATGTCGGTAAAGGAAAAAGAGGCGCTAGACCGCCGCCCGCTGAAATACGTCGTCGAGCGCGACAGCGAGACCTATGCCGAGCATAGGGTCGGAGGAAACGGCGCCGTCAATATAATGGACGGGGACTTTGTGCTCGTGTGCGGCGGCAAGGACGTTATGCGCTGCGATATAAGCGAGGTACGGGTCGGATTTCTTATGAATTTATCGGGGATAACCGTGCGCGGAAAGGATAAGACGAGCGGCAGGGAGATGTCGGTGACGGCGTACTTTGCCGATAAGTTTTGAGGATAAGCGCGCTTAGTCAAGTTATACAAAAACATTTACCTTTTTTAAGGTCGGGATTATCTATTTTAATACCGATTTTTTTATAAAGGTTACAAAATAATTACAACTTTAAAAAAACCGTTGACATTCTTAATTTTATACGTTATTATAATAGACGTATGGGAAAATTTTGATTATTAGTGCAGAACAAAGAATGTCGACGGAAAGGACAGTCTGCTATGACGGAAAAAAGCGAACTTTGCATGGGTTGTATGAATGTGAAGGACAAAGAGGGCGTATGCGAGCACTGCGGCTACAGCGACGACGCCCCGTATCTTCCCTCATATCTCGCACCGGGTACGCTGCTTAATGACAGATATATCGCAGGAAAGCTGCTCAGCTATAACGGCGAGGGCGCTACCTATATCGGCTATGACAAAGTGACCGCCGCTAAGGTCACGATAAGAGAATATATGCCCGACGCCCTTTGCACAAGGAAAAAGGACGCCGAGACGATAACGGTGGAGCCTAACAGCCTGCCGCTGTATAAGACCTATATGTCGGAATTTGTCGAGCTCAACCGCGCGCTTATGAAAGCAAGGTCTATGACGCATATCCAGACGGTGCTGGATATATTTCCGCAAAACAATACCGCATATGTGGTGTATGAATATATCAACGGCATTACGCTAAAGGCGTATTTGCAAAACTGCTCCGGAGAGCTCAGCTGGGATAAGGTAAAAGAGCTTTTCCCGCCGATACTCACCACGCTCAGCCTTGTGCATTCCGCGGGGATAATACACAGAGGCATAAGCCCGCAGACGATACTCGTTACCGACAAAAACGAGCTGAAGCTGATAGATTTTCAGATATCCGCCGCAAGGACGACAAATACCGAGATAGCGTGCGACCTTGTGCCGGGATATTCCGCGCCCGAGCAATATTCGTCGAGCGAATGGCACGGGACGTGGACGGACGTATACGGCATATGCGCTACACTTTACAGGGTGCTGACGGGGCTTACTCCTCCCGAGGCTATCGGCAGGATAGACGACGGCAGCTGCCCCGAGCCAATGGCGATAAACCGCAACATACCCTCGCACGTATCTAAGGTGATAATGAACGGGCTTAAGCTCAACACCTCGTCGAGGATACAGACCATTACCGAGCTTGTAGTCAAGCTGTTCGAGCAGCCGCGCTTTAACACCGCCGAGACCGAGGCTATTAAGCCCGCCGTTAAGCCCCAAGCCGCTAAGGCGAGAGTAGTAGCGGCGCAGGCAGGGGCTCAGGCCGCAAAGAAAAAAGAGCGCAACAACCGCATAATAGTTATCGCGGGGATAGCGGTGTGCTTAGCGGTGATAATAGGCTTTTCGGTGGCGATAGCCCTGCTTGCTATGGATAAGTCCAATACAAGCTCAAATAACGACCCTAACTTTTATTCTGCTCCCGAGCAGACCTCGGCCCAGTCCTCTCTGCCCGAGACGACGGTGACCACCATGGACGACACCTCTTATGTTCCCGATGTTATATATGAATGTCCGACCTTTGAGGGCAATCTTATATCCAACGTAAATCAGAACGAGCGTTACGATTATCTCAAGATAACCGTCAAGTATGAGTTTAACGACGAGATAGGAAGCGGCTTTATCACCGAGCAGAGCATAAAGCCCGGCACCGAGATAAGCGAGGGCGCGGAGATAACCCTCACGGTAAGCAAGGGACCGCGCAAGATAGCTCTCCCCGATTATAAGGATAAGACTATGGAGCAGTATGTATTGCTGCTTTCACAGAAGAATATAAAATACGACACCAAGCAGATAACCACCGCCGATGTAAAAGAGGGTTACGTGGTATACTGCAACAAGGCGGTCGGCGAAATGGTCGACGTTGAAAAGAGCGAGGTCATAACCGTATATTATGCCAAGGCTCCCGAAGAAAGCTCAGGCGCTAATACGAGCGAGCAATCAGGCGGCGAGCAGGGCGGGCAGTCGAGCGGCGAATGATCTGAATATATAGACCTCTAAGCGCCGCAGTAGATATATTGCGGCGCTTTATAGATGATAGAAAAAGGCAGAAAAGGAAAAGAACGGATGGAGTTAGATCTTAACAGCATACGCGGGGAAATAGACGATATAGACGATAAGCTGCTTGAGCTTTTCCTGCGGAGAATGGATCTTTGCGTATCGGTGGCAAAATACAAGAAAGAAAAGGGTATGCCCGTATTTCAGGGAAAGCGCGAGGAGGATATACTTAAGCGTATGTCCGCCGCCGCTCCCGACGAATTATCCGATGGGGCAAAGCTGCTCTTTACTAACCTAATGGATATCTCTAAATGCCTGCAGCGCAATGTTTTGTCCTGCCCCGAGCCCATGCTCACCGAGCCCTTTGGGGTGGGCAGACGGGTAGCCTGCCCGGGGACTGTGGGCAGCAACACCGAAAAGGCATGCAGAAAGATATTCGGCGATACGACGCTTACATTCTATCCCGACTTTGAGGACATATTCCGCGCGGTAAACGACGGCAGAGAGGATTATGGCGTTTTGCCGATAGAAAACTCGTCCGCGGGCGAGGTCGACCTTACTTACGAATTGCTTGCCGAATATGATTTTTATATAGTAAAAAGCACACAGGTGTCGATAGACCATTGCCTTGCGGCGAAAAAGACGGCGGGGGAGATAAAGAATATTTACTCCCACGAGCAGGCGCTTATGCAGTGCTCGCAGTTTTTAAAGCGCAGCGGGGCTAAGCCGCACGGCTACAGCAATACCGCTCTTGCCGCTAAAATGGTAGCGGAGTCGGACGAAGAGGGCTTAGCGGCTATCTGCTCGGAGGACTGTGCCGGGCTGTACGGGCTGGAGATACTACAGCGCAGGATAGCGGACAACCCCGACAACACCACCCGCTTTATCTGCGTGTCAAAGCATAACGAGGTCGATTACGACTCGGATATAATATCTTTGTCATTGTCCGTGCCGCATACATCCGGCGCACTGTACAGACTGCTTACGAGATTTTACTTTTACGGGCTGAACCTCACCCGCATACAAAGCGCGCCTGTTCCGCACCGCGCGAGGGATATCAAGACCGAGGCGTTCGACGTTATATTTTATCTCGATTTTGAGGGAAGCGTCAAAAATCCCGACGTGGTAAGACTTTTGACCGATCTTTCGCAGGAGATGAGATATTTTAAGTATCTCGGCAATTACAGCCATGTCGAATGATATATTTGTATCGGCGGTGATAGTCGCGGGCGGCAGTTCGACCCGAATGGGAAAGGACAAGCTGCTTTCACCCGTCTCGGGCGTGCCTGTGTTTATCTACAGCATGTCCGCCTTAGGCGAATACGCCGACGAGCTGATACTTGTTATCCCCTCGGATAAAAAAGACGAATACTGTCGTATCTTGTCGGATTATCAGCTAACTAAGCCGATAAAATTCGCCTACGGCGCAGACACAAGGGCGGGCTCGGCGCTAAACGGCATAGCCGCCTGTTTTGACAGGGCGCGGACGGTGCTGATACACGACGCGGCGAGACCATTCGTCTGCGGCAGAGTGATAAAAGACGTGATAAACGCGGCGCTGTCATACGGCGCGGCTATACCCGTCGTGCCGCTTAAAGATACCGTTAAATTCTGCACAGACGGTACGGTGATAAATACTCCCGACCGCAGCACGCTTTATTCGGTGCAGACCCCGCAGGGCTTTGACAAGGAAAAATATCTCGCGGCGGCGGGGCTTATCGGGGATAAAATAAGCTTTGTCACCGACGACGCGTCATTATTTGAATATGCGGGCTATCCCGTTAGGACGGTAGAGGGCGATATGCGCAATATCAAGCTCACCACCCCCGAGGATATGATATACGCCGAGGCAATAGTCGGGGCGTACCCCGAATTTGGCGGCAGGATAAGGAGAAAGCAATGTTCAGAATAGGTCACGGCTATGATATGCACCGCCTTGTGCCGAACAGAGAGCTTATATTGTGCGGCGAAAGGATAGAGTATGACGAGGGCTTGCTCGGGCACTCGGACGCAGATGTCGCCGTTCACGCGCTTATGGACGCTATGTTAGGCGCGGCGGCGCTGGGCGATATAGGCGGGCATTTTCCCGATACCGACGAGAGATATAAGGGGATAAGCAGCATGCTGCTTTTGCAAAAAGTAAACGAGCTTATCAATAACGAGGGCTATTTTCTCTCAAACGCCGATATAACGATAATAGCCGAGCGACCGAAGCTTAAAGACTATATAGGAGCAATGCGGGAGAATATCGCAAACGCTCTTGCCTTAGATAAGAATGTGATAAGCGTAAAGGCTACCACCGAGGAGGGGCTCGGCGCGGGGGGAAAGGGCATTTCCGCTCACGCGGTGGTACTGCTAAATACGCTTGATAATAAGAAATAAAAGAAAAGGAGATAAAAACAATGGGAATGAATTTTATAAGAAAGCTGCCGATACCTGCGGACATCAAAAAAATGTACCCTGTCACCGACAAGATACAGCAGATAAAGGAGCGCAGGGATAAGGAGATAGCCGATGTATTTACCGGAAAGTCGGATAAGTTCATACTTATCATAGGCCCCTGCTCGGCGGACAAGCCCGAGCCGGTGCTCGACTACATATCGCGCCTTGTGCCCGTGCAGGAAAAGGTAAAGGATAAGATAGTCATAATCCCCCGCATCTATACTAATAAGCCCCGCACCACCGGCGAGGGGTATAAGGGTATGATACATCAGCCCGACCCGACAAAGCACGAGGATATGCTTGAGGGAATAGTACAGGTGCGCAGACTGCACCAGACCGCGATAGAGCAGACCGGCTTTACCTGCGCGGACGAAATGCTCTATCCCGAGAATTATCGCTATCTGTCCGACCTGCTCGGCTATGTGGCGGTCGGCGCGCGCTCGGTGGAAAATCAGCAGCACCGCCTTACCGCGAGCGGCATAGATATCCCCGTCGGTATGAAAAATCCCACGAGCGGCACCTTGTCCGTTATGCTCAATTCGATAAAGGCCGCGCAGTCGTCGCACACCTTTATCTATCGCGGGTGGGAGGTACACTCGGACGGCAACCCGCTCGCTCACGCTATTTTGCGCGGAGCGGTAAATAAGCACGACCAGACATTGCCTAATTATCACTATGAGGATCTCAGCCTATTATACGAGCTGTATTGCAAGAAAAATCTCGAGAATATGGCGGTGATAGTCGACACCAATCATTCCAATTCGGGCAAAAAATATCTCGAGCAGATACGCATATCTAAAGAGATACTTCACTCGCGCCGCCACAGCGACGATATCAGGCGCTTTGTCAAGGGTCTGATGATAGAGAGCTATATAGAGGACGGCAATCAGGGCGTCGAAGATACCGTCTACGGCAAGTCGATAACCGACCCCTGCTTAGGCTGGGAAAAGACAGAAAGGCTGATACTCGACATCGCCGACGCGCTTTGATAATTCGATATAAAAAGAGATCCGCAAGGGTGTAAAAAAGCCCTTGCGGATCTTGTGTTATGGCAAAAATTATTCAACAGCGGCAAAGCCGAGCTTTAAGTCGTCTATGATATCGTCGATATGCTCGGTGCCTATCGACAGGCGGATGGTGTTCGGGTGTATGCCCGACGCGTTAAGCTCCTCCTCGGTCATCTGCGAATGGGTGGTAGTAGCGGGGTGGATAACAAGGGATTTTACGTCCGCCACATTTGCGAGCAGGGAGAAGATCTTAAGGCTGTCGATAAACTTGTGCGCCTCGGCCTGCCCGCCCTTTATATCAAAGGTAAAGATGCTGCCGCCGCCGTTGGGGAAATATCTCTCATACAGCGCATGGTCGGGATGGTCGGGGAGCGACGGGTGATTTACCTTTTCTACAAGCGGGTGAGAGGACAAGAACTCTACTACCTTTTTGGTGTTCTCGATATGGCGGTCGAGCCTCAGCGAGAGGGTCTCTACGCCCTGCAGCAGCAAAAATGCGTTGAACGGCGAGATGGTCGCGCCCGTGTCGCGCAGCAGTATCGCCCTTATGTAGGTGACAAACGCAGCGTCGCCCGCCGCCTCGGCAAAGGACACCCCGTGATAGCTCGGGTTGGGCTCGGATATGGGCGCGTATCTTCCGCTCGCCTTCCAGTCAAATTTGCCGCTGTCCACTATTATTCCGCCTAAGGTAGTCCCGTGACCGCCGATAAATTTAGTGGCGGAGTGTACCACAATATCAGCGCCGTGTTCTATCGGGCGGATAAGGTAAGGCGTGCCGAAAGTGTTATCAATTACTACGGGCAGACCGTGCTTGTGTGCGATTTCGGAGATAGCGTCGATGTCGGGGATGTCACTGTTGGGATTGCCGAGCGTCTCGATAAATACCGCCTTGGTGTTAGGTTGGATAGCCGCTTCTACCTCGCTTAAATTGTGCGCGTCAACAAAGGTGGTGTTTATCCCGTACTGCGGCAGGGTATGCGCAAGGAGGTTATAGCTGCCGCCGTAGATGGTCTTTTGTGCGACGATATGCTCTCCCGCCTGCGCGAGCGCCTGGATAGTGTAGGTGATAGCCGCCGCGCCCGACGACAGCGCGAGCGCCGCCGTTCCTCCCTCGAGCGCCGCAAGTCTCTTTTCGAGCACGTCCTGAGTGGAGTTGGTCAGTCTGCCGTATATGTTGCCCGCGTCCGCAAGCCCAAAGCGGTCAGCCGCATGCTGCGAGTTGCGGAACACATAAGACGTTGTCTGATAGATAGGCACCGCGCGCGCATCCGTCGCGGGATCGGGCTGCTCCTGCCCAACGTGCAATTGTAAGGTTTCAAATCTGTAGCTCATAATAGTTACCTCTTTCTTTTGTTTATTTAATTCCGACCTTTTTAATAGGTTAAGTATATAATAACACCTCTCAGAGCAAAAGTCAATAGCTAAAAAACTATGGAGAGATATAGGGAAAAGCTATAAGCGGGAAAGTTGTAATATTTAAGCCGCTGCTTTTAACGTTTCAGATAAACGACGGGAAATTGAACGTAATGGCTTTCCAAACGCCGTTTATTTTTACACAATATACGGAAAAATCATCGGTATGCTCACCCAAGCTCCCTTTGATCGCAGTGTTCATTTCAATAAGGCGGATTTCCTCGGTATTATCAAGATTTGATTGCTTGTAAAGCAGGCTTAATTCGTTTAAAAAATCGGTATTCTTGGTTATATCAAAAAACATTTCCTTATAATTTTCAATGGTTTCTGCTTGCTCGCTTTCGGTCAAAACGGACGAGCTTACTATCTCGCAGGATATTTTATAATCATCACCGTAGAGTGACATATACCGCTCTTTTACCTTTTCCCGTTCCTCGGGTCTGTTCCATATCTGCCTGACATTTGAAGTGCCGTAGGTTTCTTCAAGATGATTTTTGAGAAAAGAATTATATTTCACCATAAGGTTTACTGCTCCGTCATAATCAAAAGCAATACAATCACATATCGTGTCATAATCCACCTCCGCCACCGCAATGGATAATTTTTTGGCAAGCTCTTCGGGGGATATTTGCGACCTTGAGTTTATGACTATCGCTATTGTGCTTGCTAAAGCGATAATTACCACAGCTGCTATTATTAAAACTAGCTTTATGGCTTTGTTGCCTGACTTTTGCAAAACGGCAGCTGTCCCGTTTGGCTCTATCGGCTGAGAAATTAAGCCTGTAGGTGCTCCGCACTTACCGCAGAATTGATAATTATCACCTATTTGTGCTCCGCAATTTTTGCATATCATAAGCCTGAGCTCCTTTCACCTCTCGCCGCAGGCAAAAAAGTCGGCGGACTTGATAAAACATTATCCTATTTATATATAATAACACAATTTTTTGACTGAAAGCAAGCTTTTCGGTAAAATTATCTTTTTAAAGCGGAGAATATTGCAGAGATGCAAATTTCCCCTCAGCACTAAAGCTGAGGGGACAGCTGTTTCTTACAAAAAATCCCACACCCGTATAACGGGGTGTGGGAGTACTGTCTATCCTTTACAAAAAAGATTTTTTCGACCGACTCCTTACAATTGAATTATATTATACTTTTCAGTATATTTCAATTTATGCAAAACAAAAAGCAAAGCCGTTTTCAAAGCTGTGTCCCTGCGGCATTACACTTATTCCGCACATAGTCATTACATCTTGGCGCTTTTCGTAAAACAGCTGCAACCGTTTCAAACGTTCAGAAAACCCGTTTCAAATATCCGCCTGTCAAGCACCCCGCGCATATATCCCAGGAAATCATCATAGCCAAGCGTCCAACGGTAGACCTCGGGTAAGATTTCAGATAATTCATACTTTTTCATTATACTGCGGCGAATGTTAACGGAGTAAATTTGAATTTTATGCGGATTGCCGCCTCCATGCGCAATTTCATCAGCAATACTATCATTTGTTACTGCGATTACGGTATCATTTTCAATTGGCTCAAATTCTTCGTCCAGGGTTCTGAAACTCATATCATTTTCAAGCTTGATGAATTTGTTGATATCCCTTAATGTCATGCCGCCCTCAACGTTTATTTCGTCTTCAAGGGATTTTGTGCTGAGTTCCGGTTTTATCTCTATCCCGTTTTTTAAATACCTTTCAAGAACCAAAGCGGAATATTTCAGACCTTTGTTTTTAGTCAGCATTTTATCATCAACAAATGAAAAACTCCACATTTCTGCAGTGCCGTACTCTCCGTGACGGTTCACTCTGCCTGCCGCTTGCAAAAGCGAGAGCAATGAAGAATTTTCGCGAAAACCCGTTCTGAATGAAAAATCCACTCCGGCCTCAACGCATGAAGTCGCCACCAGCGTCCAATTAGTGTCATTTTTATCTTTCAAACGATTTATAATACGCTGTACAACAGCGTTTCTGTCATGCGGATTAAGTGCCGTTGATAAATGTTCAACGCATTGTCTGCCGTATTGAGTGCAAATATCCTCCGCTATCACCGCCGCCGATTGT
Organism: uncultured Ruminiclostridium sp.; assembly: GCA_947594425.1. GTDB lineage: Bacteria > Bacillota > Clostridia > Oscillospirales > Ruminococcaceae > Ruminiclostridium_E. Next base: position 280,381 of record CANQED010000002.1, on the reverse strand, counting down.
ACTGTATTGACAATTAAAAGGCGCGGTCCCGCACTTTTCTGCACGGAATTTATAAGTTCACTGCGGGAAAGCGCGTTTTTTATAGCGCGAAACATCACTCTTCCCGCCTCGTAATCGGCAAGCTTTTTATGCAATTCACTGTCCGTAAGCTCCGTTATCTTAGGACGCGGCAAATTCAAGCTCCTAAATTCCCAAAAACGCACAAGCGAGCCTGACGCTAAAACCCACCTGCAGCCCCAGTCTTCGGCTAGGGTATTCATCCATTGCCACGCCAACGGCATCAGTTTTATCGGCAGCGAGCAGTGAGCCTCATCAATCAAGACTATGCTTCCGGGTAGCTCGTGAAGCCGTCTGAGGGCAGACGGCTTTGAAGATGAAAGTGTTCCGAAAAACGCCGCTGCAGTTGTAACGATAATAGGCGCGCGCCAAAGAGAAGTTAGGTATCGAGCCTCTTTGCTCTGAAAATCCGCACGAAAATGCAGTTCAGCAACGACATCTTCGGGATTTTCGCCGGGCAGTATCAATGCTTTTCGGTAAACGTTTACCGATTGTTCTATGATGTTTGTAAACGGCAGAATTACAAATATCCTCCGCAAGTTGTTCTCTATCGCCTGCCTTAAAAGATTAGCCATAACGGCGGTAGTTTTCCCTGAACCTACGGGGCTGTCGCAGACAGAAAAGGGTGTATCCGCGTTTGCATTGCGGCACGTATTGTACACTTTCGTGCGAAATATGCTGCGGTCATCATTGCCGCCGAGTGAATTTACATACCTGTCGAGCGCATCAAGACGTTCTTTTGCCCGTAGTTTCGGTATATTGCTTTCATCAACAACATCGCCGTATACTCCCGCCGTGTCAGAATGGTCTGCGTCGGCGAGGCAGGACAATGCCATTCTCAAAAACATCGGATTTCCGTCAACGCGAAGTTCGGGTTTTGTAATTTCGTTCGGGCAAAGAGTTTTGTGTGTTAAAAGAAGTTCCGAAAGAGAATTGTCTACAACTTTGCGTACATCGGCTTTATTGTCGCGAAAAATAAGATTTTCGCGAGTACATTCCTCAGATATATCGGGAAGTCCTCTGTGGTGGGAATAAACCGCAAGTGCGGAGTATGTCGCTCCTTCTGAAAGCAATTCGGCGCACCCCGCGTCAACATGATTTATAGGAAGATGTGCGTGTTTCTTGTCGTCCGCACAAAGCGCCGATTGATTTTCTTCAAGAAGTTTGCCAAGGTCGTGAAATGCGGCGGCATTTCTCACAATACGCTCAAGCTCACCGCTGTACTTTTTCGAGTACTCCTCAGCTTTCGCAGCATAACGAGCGGCATTGTTTGTGACGGCAGTTATATGCGCCTGATATAACTGCGCTGCAAAACCGCCTTTTGCGCTGTGAGCAAGATATTTTTCTCTCAATTTGTTACAAGGTCAACGCAGCTTTTAACTCGGCTCAGCAAATTTTCCGGAAGAGCGGTAACATCTTCGTAATCGCTCCATGACGTAGACGGTTCATTTGCATTGCCGAGTTTTTTAGGTGTAAGCGCCTCAATAAGCAAATGTTCGGGACAGCTGCCAAGCAAGTTTTTGTGTTCAATATACCACGCATGACGAATGCGTACATCGGGACGAATAGCGGAGCGGTTCATATCGTAAGCATACGGAATAAGAAGTTTTAACAGTTCAATATCGTCCGATGTACAGCCTGTTTTTTGAGCAAAATTCGGATTTACAAAAAAGTTCATAACATAAACGCCATGTTCTACAATTCTGAAAGCAAGAGGAGCCATTCCCGAATTTTTTCCCTCCTGAACACCCGCTTTGTTGGTATTAGTTTCACGAAGAATGTTTATCGGGGCAAGCGAAACGCCTACTCCGAATTGTACAACGCCGCTTTTTATAAATCCTTTGTCGTTCTCCTTCTCAAGAAATGTATTTCCGAAAACACGAGCGTCCCAGTATTTTTCGACAAATTTACTTTCCATAAATTTAGCCGGGTCGTCACCCATTTCTTTCGATACTGTTGATCGTTTACGTCCGCGCTGTTCAAGAATGTTGTAGTGACTTTCGTTATCTAAGAATTTTTGTGGGAGAGATTTGAAAAACGGCGAGTTATGATCCTCCAAAAGGTCACGCAGCTTGCGCTTAAATGACACGGGAGAAATCTCTCCGCGCCCGCTGTTGTCGCGCTGGCGCGGGTCGCTTTCGCGGTCCGGGTCGCCGTTCGGATTTGAGTTTACTGCTTCAATTACAAGCATACCTGTTGCTCTTTTTATTTCATTATTCATTGATAAAATCCTCCGTTGCATTATTGTTTTCCGTGTTCTCGTCTAAAGTTAAATCTCCGTTTTCCTTTTTCGGAAATTTTGCAAGATATCCTATAAAAAGCTGTGCTTTTTCAGCGTCGCCAAATCGTATGTCGGACTGCCATGCCTTGTGTAAATCCGACGCAATATTTTCATAAAGCGATAAAAGCCACCCCGCCCGCCAACTTTCTTTTCCCGTGTCGTTTTCATTCTTTTTGCAATAAGACTTTGCCCAAGTGATATACGGGTTCATTCTTGTGCCGAGCATATTAATAGTGCGAACGGGATTCTCCGCTGCGGATCGGTACATACCGCTACCCGCAAGCTGTGTCGGCAAATCGCCGCCGCGCACAACGCGGCAATACAACACGTGAAGTTCGTCTGACACCTTTAAAAGCTGTCCTAAAAGATAAGGTAGATTATCCATGTAATTCTCCTTTCGTATGCCCTCGCGGTACAGCAAAATTCCCATAAGCGAGAGCATTTCTTTAATGCAGTCTATAAATGGCAAACTGTTCTTACCATCTTTTTTCCGTGAATTTTTGGCAGTGGTCTTATTATCAACAAATTTCTCGTCCTTTAGTTCTCCTGCCGCCGCCTTACTGCCGACAACTCCGCCGAGCTTTGTTGCTTGCTCTGCTATATGGTGCAGATCAGCAGCGGCTGATACCGAGGGTTCTAACATAAGTTGGATCCCATGGTATTTCGGTATCAGTTTTATCTCCTTTTCTTTGCCATTTTTGTCCTTTCGCTTTATGAGTTCGCCGTTTTGTTTCCAAAAGCGGTTCAGAACATCAGCGGCAGTTGTCGGGAAAATTACGGGAGGTTGTTCAAACTTAAATTCGGGAAGATTTTCTCCGCCCGCTGTCCATTGCTCGCTCATCACTTCAAGTTCCTTAGCGTCGGTTGAGCGAGAATACATAACCTTTGTGCGCCCTTTGTCGATTTTCTTCAAAATAAAAATCTGAAGTCCGTCGGCATTTGGGTCTGAGCCGATTTCCTTTCCATGCCTCAGTTCGTCTATAAGATTTTTTGCGCAGGCTGAAAAAACGCTGTTGCCGCTGCACGAAAATGTATTTACAAACGAAAACGGCGTTTTGGGAAGGTGCAGCGGATAAGCGAAAAGTATTTCGGATATATCGGTAACGGTCCACATTTTTCCCTCTTGTTCCTCACCGCCAAGCCATTCTAAAGCCGCCTGAAGATCTTTTCGGTTCTTTGAAGAAATCGGATAACTTGCGCTTTCAATCCGCTTGTATCTGTGTTGACACTCATAGTTCGCGGACATCGTGCGAAGCGAAACGGTAATACCCTTCAGCTTTACTTGAGGCATGGGATCATTTATAGGTGAATATGGCGAACCGAAAGCATCCAACTCACCGGAGTCGGCATCACCCTCTGATGAGAGAAGAGCCGTATTCAGTTCCGTTACAAACGTATCGCTTACTGCGGGTATTCCCATATCTATAAGGCGCGGTGTTTCAAACGCTGCCAGTATATTGTCGTGGGCTTCTTTCTTTTTGTTCTCATTTTCTTTACAAAGAAAGAGAATACCGAGCGCAAGTGAAATATTCTTGCGTTCTGCAAGCATTGTGAACACTTTGTTTTCAAGTTCTTGATGAAGAACTTGCGGGTCAATAAACCGTCGGCTTTCCTCTGTCAAAATTTTCAGCGGTTCAAAGTCAGGGACAAGTTTTTCGAGTTCGTTCGGCACACTTTCCATATGGCCCTTGTACAACGTGCGGAAATTTTTATTGTCCCAGTTGTTATTTTGACACCAACTGTAAATTTCTTCAAGTTTATCATCATTCAACATCTCCGCAGTTAGTTTGGAGATTTCATTCTTTATTGAATTATCAGTCACAAGATATAGTGGGGTAAGGTTCATTATCGGGAAAGTGCCATGATTTGAACCGTATTTGCGTAAAAGTTTGCCGAGTTCTTGGTCAACAGTCGATATCTCCAAAACCTTACCGTCTTGTATAGTAATACGGTAGCACGGCTTTTTTGCTGATATATTCGGAAGTACAATGTATTTTCTGCTCCAGTTTTTCGCCTTGATGCCCGCGCTGTCCATTGCCACAGACAAATTATACAGTTCATTTATCACGGGCAATCCCTCCTCGGAAACTCCAGAACACCGCCGTGAATAACAAGATCGGCGTCATAAACCGCACGGTATTGCGAGCAATAGCCGTCGTTAAATACACTTCTGAGCATTGACGGAATATAAATATCGGGAAGATCTGTGCAAACATTCGTACTCTCGCGAAACGGTCCGAAATACGACACGGTAAACTCGCTCCAACCAAGCGAAAGCGTTGCATAAGACTGTCCGCGCGCCAAACGGCGATTGAAAATCTCCTGATAAGCGTGACACGGGGAAGTTGTAGCATTGTCCCACTTTATGGCGGATTGCGGCAAATTGTCTTTCTTCGGATTTGGAACTACATCAGCGTAAAGCCGATAGCAAACGTCAAGCAACACTGTTGCAAACATTTGGCGGTTGTTGCCTCCCTTTATGTCCTTAGACTCGCGCAATGGTCCACGGTAATTCGTAGCGTAGGAATGATATACAGGCACACTGCACAATTCTACTTTGCGCGGAATTATAAGCACATCCGGTCCCCAGAGAACGCTTTCAAATAGCGCGCGTACAGCGGAATACGTTGGCGCAGGGTAACTGCAAGGCGAATCGCCGCTGTCAGGTCTTGTCCACATCGCGGTATTTCCCGCCGTTTCCATTGCAACAGGATAGATTTTTCTTGTCACAAGCAAATTCTCCTTTCTTTTTCAAATTTAAAGTCCATAATTAAATTATAACAAGGAAAATTTATGCTGTCAAGAGATAAGAAAAATTGTTGTATCCTTGTTGGTGAATATTATCATAATTATTAAGGCTTTCTTTCTCAAAATAGACTTTAACGCCTAAGTTGAAAAGCTCATACAGTGTTTTCAAAGTATCCAACGTGTACCTTCCAAAACGACTAAATGACTTTGTCAGGATCAGGTCAATCTTTCTGCGTTTACAATCCTTAAGCATTTTCATAAATTCAGGACGTTTCTTCAGCTGAGTTTCCGAGGCACGTTCGGCATAGATTTTCACCAATTGCCGGCCTTCATGTTCTGTTATCGCTTTTCATAGTATGAAATCTGTGTTTCAAGACTTGATTCTTGTCCTTCATGATTTGTGCTTACTCGGCAATATGCAGCAACTCGCAATTTATTCATCGCTTATCTCCAAAAAACAAAACCGCAGGAATATTTCAACCTACGGTTAGTGAACATATAAAATAAAAAGCTACATTCTTTGTGCAATTTGCATTAAAAATGTAGCTTTCAATTTGGTGGAGCCGAGGGGAGTCGGACCCCTGTCCGAAAGCGCATCCGCCGACCTTTCTACACGCTTAGTAAGTCGTTTGTACTTCCCGTGACTGCGCTCCGACTTACAGGATCGCGGTCGCGGTAGCCCTTTGATACATTAACGGCTGCAAGGCTCTCACCGAAAATGTTGGCTGCTCAGTCGACGCCCGATACGGGATCGCAGCGGTTCCCGCGCGGACGGCAGTGCGCTTAGGCAGCTGCTAACTCAGATCTATTGTCTGCGTTTAAATTTAAGTTGCCCGTTTTGAAGAGTGCGGGCGTACTCTGCGTGCTTAGTTGACTTCTTCGCCCCCGTCGAAACCTTTACGGCCCCGCGGTGAATTATCCCCGCAAGGCGGCGTATACTAACACTGCGCCTTTGGGGTAAAGTTAAGTTTAACATACATTCAGCAAAAAGTCAATACATTTTCACCGCCTTTTCATTGACTTTTTTCGCCGAGTATGGTAAACTGAGAAAAAACACATTAAGGAGCAGATGCTATGAAGAGCGCTGTAAGATATATTACCTTAGCCTCTGTCGGGGCGATGATGTTGACATTTTCTTTATGCGGGTGCAACAACGGCACACAGTCGAACTCGTCTTCTCAGGCGGGAGTAGGCGACACCTCGGGCGGGGTCAGCGAAGAGGCCGAGACCTCCGCCGACGAGACTGAAGCGCCCACCGCCGACGAGACCGAAGCGCCCGCCGAGGGCGACCCCTCCGATGTTCCCGACGGGGACGTTAGCGCGGCGCAGATAGACGGCGGGAGATTTTCGCTGAATGACGGGGAATTTTCGTTTGAATTATCCGACGGGTGGAATTTTGAGGATACAGGCATTGCTTATCAGTTTGAAAACGAAGATTATGCTGGCTGCTCCTTTAATCTTGTGCTCTCCGACGTTACGATACCGGCGGAGGATCTGACGGCGGATAATATGAGCGGCAGCTATCCGACGCTTATGAGCGATTATGAGCTTGTGGACTTTAAGACCATGCAGATAGACCAAAAGCCCGCGGCGTATATCTGTATGTCGGGCACATATTCTATGATGACCGTAAGGACGACGATATCACAGTATATAGTGCAGTCGGGAGATAAGCAGTACACGCTGTCATTCAGCCAAACGGGCGAGAATGAGGAATTTTCTCAGATGATAGCCTCGCTTGCCGACAGCATAGAAGTAAAGTGAGGCGCTTATGACAAAAAAGCAACGCGCCGAGGCTGTATCACAGCTGTTAAAAAAAGAATACCCCGAGGTAAAATGCGCGCTTAATTACACTCGCCCGCACGAATTGCTGATAGCTACGCGATTATCCGCGCAGTGTACCGACGTTAGGGTGAATATGGTAACGCCCGCGCTGTTTGAGAGGTTTAAGTCGATAGAGGACTTTGCGGCGGCGGACGTGTCCGAGGTAGAAGAGTACATAAAATCATGCGGGTTGTTTAAGACCAAGGCGGCGGATATAGTCAATATGTGCGTTATGCTTAGGGATAAATATCAAAGCATTGTGCCGGACACAATAGAAGAGCTTGTCACCCTCCCGGGGGTGGGAAGAAAGACCGCTAATCTGATTGTCGGCGATCTGTATAAAAAGCCCGCCGTGGTATGCGATACGCACGTTATACGCCTTTCTAACCGCATAGGGCTTGCGGACAGCACCGACGCGGTGAAAGTAGAGAGGCAGCTTGCCGCCTTGCTCCAGCCCGAGGAGAGCCTTGACTTTTGCCATAGGCTTGTATGGCACGGAAGAGGAGTATGCTCCGCGCGAAAGCCCGCCTGCGATACCTGCGCTATCTCGGATTATTGCAAAAAGCTTGATGTAAAGAAAAAATAACACACTTCCCGCAGAGTAAAAGATAAGCTCTGCGGGATTTTTGCATTAAATATTATAAAAATATAGAGCAAAACGGTTGATTTTATTTGTAGGATTTGATATAATAAAAAAAATAATGTTTTTTGGAGGGTGCTATGAACTATAATATCAAGGACGTATCCGGTCGTCTTAAAAGCACAAGAGAGTATCTCGACATAACCGTTGAGGATATGGCTGAAAAGACAAATGTAACGCCGCAGGAGTACATATCGCTCGAAAACGGGGAAAAGGACTTTTCGCTTTCATTTTTAAACGAGGCCGCCGAGGCGCTCGGGGTGGAGCTTATAGAATTGCTCACGGGCGTTACGCCTAAGCTCAACACCTATTCTATAGTGCGCAAGGATCGCGGACTGCCGATAGAAAGGCGCGAGAGGTTTGCATATCAGCACTTGGCATATCTGTTTAAAAAGAAGAAAATTGAGCCGCTGCTTGTAACCGCGCCGTACGACGAGGCAGAGCAGGATAAGCCTATCCACCTATCCGTACACGACGGGCAGGAGATGGACTATATACTTTCGGGCACGCTCAAATTTCAGATAGGCGAGCATATAGAGATATTAAACGAGGGCGACTGCGTATATTATGACAGCATGAACCCGCACGGAATGATAGCGACAGACGGCGCTGACTGCAAATTTTTAGCGGTGCTTATATAAAAGAAAGGGACATATACAAATGGAACAGGTAAAGGACTATTATAAAAAGTTCGTCAATGTGGGGTATGACGAGCGCGGGATATTAAATAAATTTGAGCTGAGCTGCCCCGATAATTTTAATTTCGGATACGATATACTTGACAAGTACGGCGAGTTAGAGCCCGACCGCCCCGCTATTCTCCATATAGACCTACAGGAGAACCGTCACGATTTCAGCTATTCGCAGCTGTCTAAGCTGTCCACGCAGGCGGCTAATCTTTTTGCGGCGCACGGTATAAAAAAGGGCGATATGGTAATGCTCGTGCTGAAAAGAAATTATCAATTCTGGATAGCTATATTCGGACTGATAAAGCTCGGCGCGGTAGCTATACCCGCGACGCACCTGCTGACCACTCACGACTTTACCTACCGCTTTGAGGCGGCGGGTGTAAAGGCGATAGTCGCTACAGGCTATAACCCCGACATAGAAAAATATATTGACGAGGCCGAGGCGGAGATGAATATAAACCTTGTCAAATTCGTCGCCAACGGCAATAAGGACGGCTGGATAAATTTTGACGAGGAGCTTACAAAGATGCCCGAGACCATGGAGAGGGTCCAGACGAGCTGCTATGACCATATGCTGCTGTACTTTACCTCCGGTACGACGGGATACCCCAAAATGGTAATACATAATCACAGGCTGTCGCTCGCGCATATACAGACCGCGCTGTGGCAGAATGTGGACCCCGACGGCATACATCTGACCATATCCGATACCGGCTGGGGTAAGGCCGCATGGGGCAAGCTGTTCGGTCAGCTTGCGCTCGGCACCTGCCTTTTTGTATACGACTTTGACAAATTTATACCGACCGATATGCTGCGTATAATGCAGGATTATAAGATAACCACCTTCTGTGCGCCGCCGACCATGTACCGCTTCTTTATCAAAGAGGGACTTGAGAATTATGACCTCTCGGCGCTCAAGCACTCCTGCATAGCGGGCGAGGCGCTCAACCCCGAGGTATTTAATAAGTGGCTCGAATTTACCGGGCTAAAGCTTATGGAGGCGTTCGGTCAGACCGAGTCCACCGCATTGCTTGCTAATCTCCCCGGTATGACGCCAAAGCCCGGCTCTATGGGCAAGCCCACCCCGCTTTATGATGTGGATATCGTCGACGACGACGGCAATTCGCTCCCCGTAGGCGAGACAGGCGAGATAGTAGTCCGTGCCGAGCGCGGCAAGGACGGGCTTTTCGAGTGCTATTACCGCGACGAGGAGAACACCGACAAGGCGTGGCACGACGGTCTTTATCATACGGGCGACACCGCGTGGAGAGACGAGGACGGCTATTTCTGGTATGTCGGCAGAAACGACGACGTTATCAAGGCGAGCGGCTACCGCATAGGTCCGTTCGAGATAGAGAGCGTGCTTATAGAGCACCCCTCGGTGCTCGAGTGTGCCGTTACAGGCGCGCCCCACCCGATAAGAGGTCAGGTAGTAAAGGCGACCGTGGTGCTCGCTAAGGGCTACACTCCGTCCGAGGAGCTAAAAAAAGAGCTCCAGGACTATGTTAAGAAAAACACCGCGCCCTACAAATATCCGCGTATCGTAGAATTTGTAGACGAATTGCCCAAGACCATAAGCGGCAAGATAAGACGCGCACAGATACGCAAAGAGGACAACGAAAACCCTAAGCAATAATTTTCCCCTGCCGAAGCCGCATGACCGACGCGGACTTCGGCACGGTTATTTAAAATGCATTTCGTTTAAGCGAAAGGAGAGCCGCCATACGCGGCAAAGCCCGATATGAAGAGTTATTTGTACCTGCTGCAAATATTCGGCGGAGGAAACCCGCTGATACATAATGTCATAGAATATTACGGCTCTGCCGAGAACGCGGTGCGCGAGATAGCTCGCGGCGACCTTGACGCATTGCCGCCCAACCGCAGACATAACGCCGCCTCGGCGTCTATAGAGCGCTCTGAGCGGATAATAGAGCAGTGCGATAAAAACGGGATAGATATCATCTTGCGCGAGGACGAGCGCTATCCCGACAGTCTGCGCAATATTTACAATCCGCCGACGGTGCTCTTTGTGCAGGGCAGCCTTGACGCGCTGGGTAAGCGGGCGGCGGTGGCGATAGTAGGACCCCGCACGCCCGATATGTACGCCGCGCGGCTCGCGTCGTCAATATGCGCGGGGCTTGCGCAGTGCGGTATAGTGCTGATAAGCGGGCTTGCGCGCGGGATAGACCAGACCGCGCACTTAAGCTCGGTCAGGGCGGGCGAGCCGACCGTCGCGGTGCTCGCCTGCGCCAACGATGTTGAATACCCCGCTAATACCGCCCGGCTGCGCCGAGATATAATTAAGGGCGGCGGCGCGGTGATAAGCGAGCTTTTGCCCGGGACGGGCTGCCACGCGGAATATTTTAAATATCGCAATCGCATAATATCGGGGCTCGCCGCAGGAACTCTCGTGATAGGGGCAAACGACAACAGCGGCAGCCTGATAACCGCAAAGCACGCCGCCGAGCAGGACAGGGACTTATTCTTTACCGTTCCGCCCGATACGCTGGACAGGCGTTATTCGCGGATAATAAGGTATCTTAGGGACGGAGCTGTGCCCGTCTATGACCACTATGACGTGATAAGCGAATACTATGACATATACAGGGATAGGCTCAAGACCGACAGCATAGACCCCGACCGTTTAGGCTATCTTGTGCGCAGGGGACTTGTCGAGCGCGAAGAGAGCGCGCCCGTTAAGATAGAGACAGTCCCGCCCGTCATAGAGCGCACAGCCGCCGATACTACCTTTGATAATAAGGACGATATACCCCTCCCGCAGGTCGGCGGCGTAGATGATTATGTAAAGCTTATGCCTAAGAAGTACCGCATACTTTTCGGCTACGAGAAGCCCGACGAAGCTGACGAAGCTGACGAGGATGACGAGGATAACAATACCGACGAGACCGACAACACAACGGCCGAGGATGAAGAGCAGCCCGTTGACTTTTCCGAGCCGGAAGAAAGCGATGAGCAGGAAGAAAGTGACGACCCTGAGTCCGCCGTTCAGTCGGACGACCTTGCTGGCAGGCTGTACGGGCTTATCGCAGGGGCTCGGGACGGCATAAGCCTTGACGAGATACTGCGCAAGACAGGAGAGGATTTCGGCGAGGTGACCGAGCTGCTTGCCGATATGGAGATAGACGGCAGGATAGAATGTCAGGCGGGTAATATATTCGTCGCCGTATAGGCGCATTTAAGAAAGGGACGGCGTTATGGCAAGCAAGAAAACCATAGCTGTGATAATTACCTTATCCGCTGCCGCGGTCGCGGCGCTCGTGATATATATAATATGCCTTGTGTCGGCGTACGACACAACGCCTAAGGGCAGCTTTTACTTTTCTAAAGGCGACCCCGAGGATTTTAGCGAGGAATTGACAAATCTTTCCGCGCAGGAGCTTAGCGAATACGAGCCAAAATATTTCGACTGTATGTCGGATTTTTATAAGGCTAAGCTCGACGAGAGCGCACAGTGCCTGTACAATGCGGCATTGTACGCTGTGGACAATGATTACAGCTGCGTGTATTTTCCCGCAAGCTGTATGAATGAAAAATTGCCGCCCTCGCGGATACTGACGCTGCTAAGCTGCGACGACCCGCTGTTTGAGCATAATTATTTCAGCGACGAGGGCTTTGATATCGGGGCGGTAAATACGGGAGACGAGCCGCTGTACTGCTTTGAATTGCCGCACAGCTCGGAGGAATATTCCGACAAGCGCGAGCAGGCGTATCTTGCCGCAAAGGATATAGTAAGCGATATACCCGCAGACTGTGCCGAGGACTTTGACAAGGCGGGGTATCTTTATGACAAGGCGGTCGAGCTTATCTCTTACGAGCACGGCGAGTATGACAGCAATACCGTGCCCGTATATGACGCGCTTGTCAGCGATAAGCATATGACGGTGTGCGACGGCTTTGCGGACAGCCTTATGCTGCTGTATAATTTGGCGGGGATAAGGACTTTTGCCGCAGAGGGAGCGGTGACGGACGGAGAAAGGCACGTCGTGGATATAGCGAGCCTTAGTGGGGAGCATTATTATCTCGACCCGACCTCGGACAGCGCCGCTAAAGAGTTAGGGGTAAAGGGCAGGTTTTATTACCTTATGACTGATGATATTCTCGACAGCTATTTTAAGGCGGACGAATTGCCCGAGGGGATAAAGCTGCCGACTACGGGAGAATTCCCCGCCGAGCACGCCGCTGATATAGCCGTCACGAGCCTGTCCGACGACGAGGCCGCCCGCGCGGGTGAGATACTTAGCAAAAACGGCTGTGTGCTGACGGCTTTTTCGGGCTCGCTCGAAAGCAACGCCTACAGCGATTTCGGCAAGGCGCTGTCGATAAAGTGCGGCAAGGATATAACCGTGACCCGCAAAAACGCACTGGTAGCATATACATTTAAAGAGGCGGCGTGATATGGAGCTTAATATAGTGCTTGCCGAGCCGCAGATACCGCAGAACACGGGCAATATAGCCCGCACCTGCGCCGTCACGGGGGCAAGATTGCATTTGATAAGACCGCTCGGCTTTGAGATAGACGATAAAAAGCTAAAGCGCGCGGGGCTCGACTACTGGAGCTATCTTGACATAACCGTGTATGACGGCTATGACGATTTTTTTGAAAAAAACAGCGGCGGGGAGTTCTTTTACTTTACCACCAAGGGCGAGAACAATTACTGCGACGTGGTCTATCCCGACAAAGCGTATATCGTTTTCGGCAGGGAGGATAAGGGGCTGCCCGAGGAGCTGCTGTTTAAAAATAAAGAGCGTTGCGTTCGTATCCCGATGATAAGCGAGCGCCGCAGCCTTAACCTCTCTAACAGCGTCGCTATAGGCGCTTATGAGGTGTTGCGCGGCTGGGGTTTTCCTAAGCTGCAAAATAAAGGACGGCTGACGCAATACGATTGGAACGACGCTAAGTGACAGACAAGAAAGGAACATATTATGAAGGTAAAGATAATAACCGACAGCTGCTGTGATATGCCGCCCGAGGACGAGGCGGCGCACAAGGATATGATAGATATAATGTCCTTTGACATCACGCTCGGGGACGAAACATTCAGAGAGAGGATAGACATCACCCCGCAGGAATTTTTCGAGAAGATAGACAAGTCCGAGTATCTGCCCAAGACCGCGCAGATAACCGTTCCGCGCTTTGAAGAAAAGTTCACCGACTGCTTTAACGAGGGCTATGACGCGGTCATATGCGTGCTGATAAACTCCACGGGCTCGCAGACCTACTCAAACGCCCTGCTTGCAAAGCAAAAGCTGAGCGAGGAGATAGACGGGTTTAAGAATATGCGGCTCGAGATAATCGACACCCACTGCTATTCGGTGGGGTACGGCTATCCCGTGCTTGAGGCGGCGAAAAAGCTCGAGGCGGGGCAAAGCGTGGATATGGTGGTGGATTACCTCGTTGATATGTTCAACTGCTGCGAGATATACATAATCGGCTTTGAGTTAAGGCATATGAAAAAGTCGGGCAGGATAAGCGCGGCGGCGGCATTCCTCGGCGACCTGATGGGGCTTAAGCCTATTATCTCTCTTATCGACGGAGAGAGCAAGGTGGTCAAAAAGTCGCGCGGGGATAAAAACGCCGTCAAGGACGCGGCGGAATATATCTCTAAGCTCGCCGTGCCCGAGACCCCTTGGCAGATACTGCGCAGCACCATGGGAGAGCTTGAGGAAGAATTTATCCGTATATACTCGGGAATGGTCGGCTCTAAGCCCGTAATGGAGAGCTATTGCGGCGCTGCGGTCGCTACCAACACGGGCCCGCATATGATAGGGATAGTCATAAGAGGAAAAGCAAGAAGATAACATAAAAAGAGCGGCACGCGCCGCTCTTTTACTTTATACCCGCGTATTTATCTCTCATCATCACCGCAAGCGCGTCACAGCGCTCGTTTTCGGGGTGTCCCGCGTGCCCCTTTATCCAGCGAAATTCCACCTTGTGCGTTTTTAGGAGCGGCAACAGCCTTTCCCATAGGTCGACGTTTAGCGCGGGGGACTTGTCGGACTTTTTCCAGCCGTTTTTCTGCCAGCCGTACACCCAGCCCTTTGTTATGCTGTCTACGACATATCGGCTGTCGGTGGTGAGCGTCACCTCGCAGGGGTATTTAAGCTCCGAGAGCGCCGCTATCACGCCCATAAGCTCCATACGGTTGTTAGTGGTAGACGCCTCGCCGCCGCAGATCTCCCTTTCCTTGCCCTTACAGCGCAGCACGGCGCCGTAGCCGCCGGGCCCGGGGTTGTGACTGCATGCACCGTCGGTGAATATCTCTACTTTCATACGCTTTGCCTCTCCTTTTTGGAAAATAAGCCCGCGGCTTTTCTTTGTATGCGGAGAATTAGCCCCGCGAGCTTTTTCTCAAATACGCTTATCAGCGCGGTAAGCCCTATCGTTATTCCCATAGAGCAAAGCATAGATATTATTATCGGTAAGGGCGGCACTGTAAGGTCGAGCAGCGGCCCTCCGAGTATAAGTATACCGAGCGAGAAGCCCGCTATAAGCAGCGTAAGCAGTCCTATCTTCCAGCCCTTTAGCGGCATACATACCCTAAACAATACCGCGAACGCCGCAAAGCCTATCGCTATTATCGCGTATGTTCCCGCGTACGTATCAAACTCGGCTGAGGGCATTATGCCGTTTACGCTCAGTATTATCCGCGCAATTATCATAAGCACAAAATTTATCGTGATGATAAGCCCGTACAGTATCGAGCGCGGCAGGACGTTTTCTATAAACCGCCCCCTGACTATGTCAAAATTAGGCTCGAGCGCGAGCAAGAACGACGGTATACCGTTTGTAAACACGTTGATAAGCGTAAGCTGTATCGCCTCGAGCGGGTAGCCTATCGGGATAAAGCAGAACATCAGCACCGCGAGGAATGAGTACACGGTCTTGTATAAAAACAGCGTCCCCGAGCGCTCGATATTGTTTATAGAGCGCCTGCCCTCGGCTACTATTTTCGGCATCGAGGCAAAATTTGAATCGAGCAGCACTATATTAGAAACATTGCGAGCCGCGTCGCTCCCGGATTGCATAGCGACCGAGCAGTCCGCCTCTTTAAGAGCGAGTACGTCGTTTACGCCGTCGCCCGTCATAGCCACGGTATGCCCCTGCGCCCTTAGCGCCTTAATTAAGGCGAGCTTGCGGTCGGGGGTTACGCGCCCGAATATCTTATATTTTCCCACCGCGTCATTAAGCTCGTCGTCGTCCTTAATAAGCGAGGTGTCTATATAGCTGTCATAGCCTTTCATACCCGCGCGCTTTGCGACCCCCGACACCGTGACGGGGTTATCGCCCGAGATTATGCGCAAATCCACTCCCTGCTGCTCGAAAAAGCCCAGCGTATCGGGAGCCTCTTTCCTTATCTTGTCGCTTATTTTTACAAGGGCGAGAGGGATTATGCCCTGCGGCAGCTCTTTATTTTCATAGTCGGGAGAATTATCCGACCGCGCGATAAGTATTACGCGGCAGCCGTCTTTTGACAGCTCTGTCAGGCGCTCGCGCATATCGGCGCTGAGACTGTCCTTAAGTATAAATTCCGCCGCACCCATAATATAAGTGCCCTCGCCCTCAAACTCGGCGAGGCTCCATTTTTTAGCGGAGGAAAAGGGTATGCTGCCCACGCATTTTTTATCCGTATCGCTCGCAACATATGCCTTTATCGCGGTGTATGTCGGATTTTTGTCGTCGAGAGCGGATACCAGCGCGGACATTATAGGCACGGGGTCGTCATTTGTCAATGGGATGACCTCGGTCACCTCCATGCTGCCCTCGGTTATCGTGCCCGTCTTGTCAAGACACAGTACGTCCACCCGCGCGAGCGTTTCGACGCAGTATAGATCCTGCGCTAAGGTCTTATTCATGGCAAGGCGGATAACGCTTACTGCCATAACCATACTCGCCATAAGCACAAGCCCCTCGGGTATCATACCTATCACCGCCGATACCGTAGCTACCACCGCGTCGGAAAAATCCGCGCCCGACACCAGCATCTCTTTGCCGAACATTATCATTATCATCGGGATTATGCAGACGCTTATTACCTTGAGCACGTTATTTATCGAGCGCAGCATAGCGGAATTGTTCTTTTTGATATACTTTGCGCCGCTTGTTATACCCGCGGCATAGCTGTCGCTGCCGACGCGTATTGCCTCGGCTTTGGCATTGCCGCTTATGACAAACGAGCCGGAAAGCAGCTCGTCTCCGACGCGCTTTGTCACCGGGTCGCTTTCGCCGGTGATAAGGCTCTCGTTCACCTCTATCTCGCCGAATGCGACCTTGCTGTCGGCGCATATCTGACTTCCCGCCGATAACAGCATAACGTCGCCGAGTACTACCTCGCTAATCGGTATTACCTCTTCTTTGCCGTCGCGCAGCACGGTCGCCTTTGGCGCGGATAGCAAAGACAGCTTATCTACCGCGCGCTTAGAGCGTATCTCTTGGAAAATTCCGATAGCGGTGTTGCAGATTATCACCCCGAGAAAAAGGGCGTTTTTAGGAGAGCCTACCGCTATGACAAAAGCGGCAAGCACTATATTTATAAAATTGAAAAAGGTAAAGCAGTTGTCGATAAATATCTGCTTTATCGATTTGCTCGGCACGTTTATCTCGCCGTTTACCTTGCCGTCGGCGACGCGCCTTAGCACCTCCTGCTTTGACAGACCGTAGTCTATGTCGGTATGCTGTTCGTCCATATGTTATCCTGCTTTATATCAATTTTTATTATCTTTTATCGAGGAATTTTTTTGCTCAAGCTGATAGGTCAGCAGCTTTATTCTTTCATTTGTACGCCGCAAAATAAGAATAAGTATCACTATGCCGATAATGGCTAACGCCGCGAGTATAGCCGCCCCGAGCGCAAGCTCGGACGCGCCGAGCGAGATAAATGTCGCGGGTGCGGGTGCGGACGGAGCGTCGGGCGTTTCGGGCTGCTCGCGGGTCGGGAGGTCTATCGCGTGTTCTGTCGCAGTCATACGCTCGATAACGTTGCCGTTTTCGTCCTGCTTAAGACCGACGGCTTGGATATAATCCTTTACCGTCTCGCTCGGGATGGCAAACGAGATACCCGGCGTGCCGTTTACGTTATCGGAGTTTACGCCGATAACACAGCCCGTACTGTCGATAAGCGGGCCGCCGCTGTTTCCGCCGTATATTATCGCGTCGCTTTGTATGCGGCTGTCAAAGCTTCCGAGCTCTTCTCTGCGGGAGAGTATGCCCTTTGTCGCTGAGAAGCTCATGCCCTTTGGCGAGCCGAGGGCGTATACGTCGCTGCCGATCTTTACCTGCTCGGAATTTTTGATAATAAGCGGCTGAAAGGTCAAATCGTCTATCCCGATTAGTGCGAGGTCTTTCTCATAGTCCGCGTCTATCAAATAGCCCTCGTGCTGAGAGCCGTCCGAGCACCTTATATTTACCTTATCATCGAGCACCGCTATAACGTGAGCGTTTGTCACTAAGCAGTTTTCGCCTACCGCAAACCCGCTGCCAAAGCCGTCGTCGCCGTATATCATAACCACCGACGACATAGCCTCTTCTATATCGACGTCGCCGTCCTGGGCCGAGGCGGACAGTGTCAGCAATGCCGCAGCGGCAAGCGCGGCGAGTGTCCTCAGTATCCTCATTTTATCCTCCGTAAAAGTTTTATAGTATAATTATAACGGATTGTCGGTAAAAATGCAAGTAAAACCGTATTTTCAGCCAAAATTTTAATTTTCCTCTTGACATATCAAAAAAAATGTGTATAATATTAATTGATAGGTGTAAACCCTAAATGGATTACAGATATTCCGCACAGTCAGGTGCCGCGGGCGAAAGGACGCATATATGGCAAAAAATCTCGACAACGCCGTTTTGCTTGATATATACGGAGCTATGCTCACCGATAAGCAGTACGAAACGCTGAGCGCGTACTATAACGACGATCTTTCTTTAGCTGAGATAGCCGAGAATTTCGGTATTACGCGGCAGGGGGTGCATAAGAGCATCACCTTAGCGCAGGATTATCTGCTAAGGCTCGAGCGTTCGCTCGGCTGCGCGAGAAAATACAGGCATATATCCGACGATTTGGACAAGATGCAGATAATCTCCGACGATCCGCGTCTGTCAGAGCTTATTGAGGACATAAGAAGAACTATTTATTCATAAAAAGGGGGGAGAGCTATGGCATTTGAGGGACTTTCGGATAAGCTGTCAAAGGTATTCGGCAAGCTGAAAAATCACGGCAAGCTGTCGGATAAGGACGTCAAAGAGGCTATGCGCGAGGTCAAGATGGCCTTGCTCGAGGCGGATGTCAGCTTTCCCGTGGTAAAGGATTTTGTTAACAAAGTAAGCGAGCGCGCGGTCGGAAGCGAGGTCATGAACAGCCTTACTCCCGCCCAGCAGGTAATAGACATAGTACACGACGAGCTTATCTCTCTTATGGGGGGCGAGTCGTCGCATATTAATTTTCCGTCAAAGCCGCCCTGCGTCATAATGATGTGCGGACTACAGGGCGCGGGCAAGACCACCCACTGCGCTAAGCTTGCAAAATATCTTAAGGGCATGAACCGCCGCCCGCTGTTAGTCGGGTGCGACATATACCGTCCTGCGGCTATCGACCAGCTTAAGGTCGTGGGCGAGCGCGCGGGCGCGGCGGTGTTCGAGCTCGGTCAGACCGACCCCGTTAAGGTCGCAAAGGACGGCATACGCTATGCACGCGACAACGGCTATGACGTGGTATTGCTCGATACGGCAGGTCGTCTTCATATAGACGAGGTGCTAATGGACGAGCTGAAGAATATTAAGAAAGAGACCGAGCCGCAGGAGATACTGCTTGTCGTTGACTCTATGACGGGTCAGGACGCGGTCAATGTGGCTAAGAGCTTTAACGAGGCGCTCGAAATAAGCGGCGTTATACTGACTAAGCTCGACGGCGACACCAGAGGCGGCGCGGCTTTATCGGTGCTTGCCGTAACAGGTAAGCCGATCAAATTTGCGGGCGTAGGCGAAAAGATAGACGACCTTGAAATTTTCCACCCTAACAGAATGGCGGACCGCATACTCGGTATGGGGGACGTGCTCTCATTAATAGAAAAGGCCAAGGTCACCGTCGACGAAAAAGAGCAGGAGCGCCTTACTAAGCGGCTAAAGGACAACAAGTTCGATATGAACGACCTGTACGCCCAGTTTGAGCAGATAGAAAAGATGGGCAGCGTGTCCTCACTGATAAAGATGATACCCGGCGTCGGCAGTAAGGTAAAAGAAGAGGATATCGACGAAAGGCGTATGTACCGCACAAAGGCGATAATTTCTTCAATGACCAAAAAAGAGCGCGAGCGCCCCTCGATAATTGACGCAAAGCGCAAGCGCAGGATAGCCGCGGGCAGCGGCACAAGGGTCGAGGACGTGAATATGCTGCTAAAGCAGTTTGACGCCATGCAGAAGATGGTTAAGCAGAGGGGCGGTATGCGCGGCGGCAAGAGGAAACGCCTGCCGAAATTTCCCATGGGCTCAATGGGCGGTATGGGCGGCGGCTTTCCGGGAATGTAAGCTTTGATTTTTACCGAAAGGTTAAAATAAAACGGCGAATGCCTATCATTGTTGTAGGAGGTGAAAAGTGTGGTTAAGATCAGACTTAGGCGAATGGGCGCTAAGAAAAGTCCTTTTTACAGGATAGTCGTGGCGGATTCGCGTTATCCCAGAGATGGTCGATTTATCGAGGAGATAGGCTATTATGATCCTACAAAAGATCCTTCGGTCATTTCTCTTGATATGGAAAAGGTCAATAAATGGATAGCAAACGGTGCAAAGCCCACCGATACGGTAAACAAGCTGATAAAGATCAGCGCAGAAAAAAAATAAAGATAAAATCAAGCTGAAACTGCATTTATTGCTGTTTTATGAAAGGAAACGCTATGAAAGAATTGCTTATTGCCATGGTACAGGAGCTGGTAGACGACAAGTCTGCAATTGAGGTTGTCGTTGATGAGCCTAACGAAGAGGGCATTACCGTATATCACCTTCATGTTGCCCCCGATGATATGGGACGCGTTATAGGCAAGCAGGGCAGAATAGCCAAGGCTATTCGTACCATCATGCGTGCCGGCGCCGTAAGGTACGACCAGAAGGTAATGGTGGAGATAGATTAATTCTCCCCTTGCCGCAGTCGAGTACGAGTTTATTTCTGAATGTTTAAAGGAGGCATTTTTATGTACGAATGTGTATGTGGTTATGTGTACGATCCCGAAAAAGGAGATCCCGACGGAGGAATAGCTCCCGGCACTGCTTTTGAGGATATCCCGGACGATTGGGTATGCCCCGTCTGCGGATTAGGTAAGGATTCGTTTACCAAGAAGTAAGCGGCAGTTCACACTGTCACCCGCTGACCCGTGGTCGGCGGGATTTTTTTATTCCTGCGGGATTTTAAATAAAAATCCGCCGAGAGGTAAATGCCCCCTCGGCGGAATATCGCGTGTTTACTTTATCTTTTCCTGCAGCAGATTTCTCATCTCGCCGAACCGCTGAAAATGCACGACCTCGCGCTCTCTCAAGAAGCGTATAGCGCAGTTTACGTCGGGGTCGTCGCTCATACGAAGTATGTTGTCATAGGTGGCGCGGGCCTTTTGCTCCGCCGCCATATCCTCCGCAAGATCCGCGAGCGGGTCGCCCTTAGACTGTATATATGCGGCGGTAAACGGCACGCCCGCGGCGCTAGCGGGGTACACGGCGTTTGCGTGGTCGATGTAATAATCCCCCACGCCGTAGCGGTCAAAGCTGCGCGCGCCCTCGCCCGTGGTGAGCTGCGACACTATAGAGCCTATCATCTCAAGGTGGGATAGCTCCTCGGTACCTATATATGTATCAAAAATGTTCCGTTTTATCCCCGCTGACTCGGTCAAAACGCCGCATACGACCACTTATACGGCAGCATATTTAGGTATATGTCGATATGCTCTTTATCCAAGACGACCATTTTATCAAGAATAGCAGAGTAAAATTCATCCTCGTATAATACCCCGTTTAAAAGCTCGTTTACGGCGCTTTGTATCTTAATGATCGCCTCCTGCCCGTCGA
Organism: uncultured Ruminiclostridium sp.; assembly: GCA_947594425.1. Lineage (GTDB taxonomy): Bacteria > Bacillota > Clostridia > Oscillospirales > Ruminococcaceae > Ruminiclostridium_E. The sequence goes on along the minus strand of CANQED010000002.1, from coordinate 259,079 downwards.
GCATATCCTGCCGTATTGCGGCATCCTCAGCCGCAGCTTTTAGCCTCGCAAGCTCAGCGTCATATTTTGCTCTGAGTGATAAAAATTCATCTTTATCGATATCGCCGCCGACGTACAGGTCTATAAGACTTGTACGCTTTTTATTTACAGCATTTATTTTTTCATTTAATGCTTTTATGTCGGAAAGGCCGCAGGATATTACCGACTTAATCGTCTTGATAAGCTTTTTCGCAAGCTTTTCGCGGTCGATTTTTAGCTCTTTGCAAACGAGATACATAAGATAGACCGCGTCCTCGTTTCTTATCGAGCCTGCGCGGCAGCCGACGCGGTTTCCCAGTCCGTCGACGTGGGGGCTTCCGTTGATTGCCGCCTCATAGCAACGCCAGGACTTGTACTTTGAGCCGTCTTTTCTTGTCTTATACCTCGCGACAAAGCTTGAACCGCAGATCCCGCACTTTATCTTCCCGGAAAAAGGATAACGACTGCTGTGCTTTGATTTGCCCTCTTGGGATAAAGAGCGGCTTTCAAGCAGCCTGTTTGCTTTGTCAAAAAGCTCGCGGGAGACAATAGGCTCGTGATGATCTCTTATGATAACAAATTCTTCCTCGCCGTGATTGTATTTTTTCTCGTGAGAAAGAAAATCCGGAGTTATCGTCTTTTTCTGCACCAGATCGCCGCAGTATTTTTCATTTCTTATCACCCTGAGAACGGCGGTATTTGACCAGCGCTTTGTCCTCATTGGAGAAATGCCCGCCTCGATAAGCTCGCGGGCGATAACGTGAGCGCCTTTGCCCTCGTATGCGTATTTATGAAAAATAAGCCTTACTATCTCCGCGCCCTTTTCATTGACGGTCATTTTGCCGTTTTTAACGTCGTAGCCGAGCATATTGCTGCCGAATACCACGCCCTGCTCCATTCGCCGCTTTTGCCCCCACTTGACGCGCTGAGAGGTCCTGCGGCTTTCTTCCTGCGCGATAGACGACATAATAGAAAGGCGCAGCTCGGCGTCGCCGTCTAAGGTATTTATTCCGTCGTTCATAAAGATAACGCCTACGCCGTATTTTTTAAGCTCGCGGGTATAAAATATGCTGTCAAGCGTATTTCTCGCAAAACGGGATATTTCTTTTGTAATAATAAGCTCAAAACAGCCCGCCTTAGCGCAGGATATCATTTGGTTAAAGGCTCTGCGATTTTTGGTATTTGTCCCCGATATGCCCTCGTCGGCAAATATATCGTACAATTCCCATCCGGGGTGGCGCTCTATATACTGCCTAAAATATCTCTGCTGACTTTCAAAAGAGTTCGCCTGATCCTCGCTGTCTGTGGAGACCCGACAGTAAGCAGCGACCGTTTTCTTTCCCTGCCGTATCTCTTTCTCCCGATAGAGCAGCTCATATTTTTCCGGCACGGCTGTCACTTCTCTCGTCTGTATCGGAGTATTCCGCGTACGGCTGAGCTTTTGCAAGCTCTTTGATACAGCGCTCTTTTTGCTCATAGGTCAGTAATTTTCTTTTTTCGAGCGAGCAAAGTATCGCCTTTTGAAATAAAAGCAAAAATTGCGCGTTTTCCTTTTCGTCTATGATCGGGGCGCTATCCCCGATAAACACAAACTCTCTGTGCTTCATAAGCCGACACCTCCGTCACTGAAATCTTATGCGTCGGCGCTTGTACGGTATGATAGAGTTATTGATTTTAACGCATAAAAATAAGGCAGACATATCCAACGTCTGCCCTGTTTTTTACACGAAAAAATGTGCGCAAAAGCGTAAGCGTATCTTTCGCTAAATTCATCATTTACGAAACACAAAAAGTATAATAAAATATAGTTGCGAAAAAGTGCAATAACGCACAATCGCCACTAAATCAAATTTATTGTATCATAAAACCGTGTAAATGTCAACACGAAAAAGGAGAAAAATGATGGAAAATATTTATCTGCGCAGGGACGGGCGGTTTGAGGGACGGCTGTCTGACGGCAAAAATCGCAAACTCCGCTACTTTTACGGGAAAACCCGAGAAGATGTGGCGCAAAAAATGAAAGCATTTAAGGATAGCAAAAGCTACAGCCGCTCGGGGCTGACGGTGAGATTTCTTTTTGAGGAATGGCTTGATGCGGCGAGTGTCAGGCTCAAAGAGTCTACGGTCGCAAACTACATAGGCAAGGCGGAGAGCCACATCTTGCCCGTTTTCGGCAGCACAAAAGCTGATGAACTGTCGCCTCGGCAGCTGCGACAATTCATAGCCGACAGGCTGCAAAGCGGGCTGTCCTCGAACTATGTCGCGGACATTGTTATTTTGCTGAAGTCGGTAATGAAGTACGCCGCCGCGAGGTACAATATCCGCAATTCTATCGCAGAAGTCGTGCTCCCAAAGCGTAAAAAATCCCAAGTACAATTGCTGTCAAAATCGCAGCAAATCCGTCTGCAAAGGTATCTTAGAGAAAACCAAAACCTCACCTCGGCAGGGGTTGCTTTGTCGCTGTTCACGGGGCTTAGAATAGGAGAATTATGCGCGCTTAAGTGGTCAGATATCGACCTTTCAAAGCGCACAATTTGCGTTACGAAAACCATTCAGCGCATACGCACAAGCTGCGGCACTAAGCTGATTATCACCGAGCCGAAAAGTAATTCTTCCGTCAGAGAAATTCCTATTCCCGACTGCATTATCGGCATTTTAAAGCGGTTTTTCTCGGATAAGGATACCTATTTTCTTTCTTCGACACCAAAACCTATAGAACCTCGCGTTATGCAATACCGCTTTCAAAAGCTACTGAAAAAAGCAAAACTGCCGTCGATACACTTTCACGCGCTGCGCCACATGTTTGCCACAAATTGCGTTGAAATGGGGTTTGACGTTAAGTCGCTCAGTGAAATCTTGGGTCACTCGGGCGTTGAGATTACCCTCAACAGGTACGTTCACTCCTCTATGGAGCGCAAAAAGCGCTTTATGAAAAAGCTTACTTTCGCGGCGTGATTGCCGTCAAAAACTGAATATTATGCCATGCCCGCGCCTTTTTCGCGAAAGATGAAATTCCCGAATTATATTTGTTTAGTGCAAGGAGGGGCTTATGGCAAATGCTGAGAATATGACTTTTGAAGCCGCTGCGGCGAAATGGCTCGACGCAGTAAAGCCGCGCATAAAGCCGACTTCTTGTGCTCAGTACACCGCGAGACTTGAGAAAAACATTCTCCCATATTTCAAAAACACCCCTCTTCGGGACATAAATGCGGACAAGCTGAGCGAGCTTAGCGAGCGGCTTTGCACCGAGGGGCTGACCCCGCAGTATGTTTACGATATTTTAATTCAGGTCAAGATGATAACTAAATACATCTCGCGCGCATGCGGCTGTCCCGACCCGGCGATAGACGCGGTTTTTGCGCGCCCCGAGCCTGATGTTGTCAAAAGCTCCTACGACGAGATCAATTGCGGGCGCTTGTGCGAGGCGCTGACCGCCGACCCCGACCTTACAAAGTGCGGAATACTGATGACGCTTTACACCGGGCTTAGAATAGGCGAGCTTTGCGCGCTTAAGTGGGAGGATATCGACCTTGACGGCGGCTTTCTTAATATATCAAAGACCCTCCAGCGCGTATCTGTGGGAGAAAATACCGGGCTTGTCCTGACCGAGCTTAAGCCATGCTCCAGCCGAAAAGTGCCTATCGCGGCATTTTTGCAGGATATCCTGTTAAAATTTAAAACGGATGCTGAGAAGTTTTTCCTCTCGGGTACAACTTCCCCCATCGAGCCCCGCACAATGCAGTACCGCCTGCGCGCCTTTCTCAAAAAGTCATATTTGCCTGATATCAGTTTCAGCGAGCTGCGCAAGCTGTTCATCAAGCGCTGTCTCAGCCGCGGGGCGGACGTGACGGTTCTCGCCGACGTATTGGGCAACGCCTCGGTGCAGAGCGCGGCAGCGTATTGCGAGAAGCCGACTATGCGGAGCAAGATAGAGGCGGTAAATCTAATCTCTAAGGAAGTCAGCTGATGGGCGGGCGCTGTTTTCGGCAAAGATAAGATGAGGATATTATTGCTGTCACACGAGATGACCTACACGGGTGCTCCGCACAGCCTATTGAATGTGGCGCGGGTCTTGCGCGGCCACGGGCATAAGGTAAAGGTGTACACGCAGACGAAAGGGACTTTCTCCCGCAGGTTCGCACAGTACGGCTTTAGAGTGAGGAAATTTGATATACAAAGGTGCAGGGAGCTTTCGAGCCGCTTTGATATAGCGGTCTGCAACACCGTTTTTTGCGGAGAAGCCGCGCTTAAGATGCAGGAGCATATCCCGACCGTACTGTATATCAGGGAGGCCGAAAATCTCCCCGATATACTTGAAAGAAATAAAATAGACGAGGGCTGTATCTGCAATGCCGAGCATATTGTCTGCGTCAGCGAATATGCGGCGCATTTTATCGAAAGGACATACAGGCCTAAGAATATATTTGTACTCCATAATTTTTTGATAAAGCCCTTTATCAAAACTGCCACGCTTAACAGGGCGCGTAAAAAGGTCCGCTTTGTCATAGCGGCGACTATCGAGCCGAGAAAAGGGATATCCGTGGCGATAGAGGCTTTTAAAATTTTGCCACGCGAGCTTAAAAAAAGAGCTGTGCTAGACATATACGGCAGCGCTCCGAGCTGGGCCGCGGGTTATCACAAGCCGCTTTTTGCCAAGAAATATGACGGCGTAAATTATCACGGAGAGCTCACGCACGGCAAAAGCCGAATGTATAAAAAGGCAAACGTGGTGCTTGTCCCGTCGTTTGACGAGTCTTGCTCGCTGACGGCGCTTGAGGGTGCGATGTACGCAAGACCGATGATAGTGACGCAAAATGTGGGGGCAAAGTATATCGTGGACGGCAACGGCTTTGTGGTAAAGACAGGCAGCGCCTCGGCGCTCTCGGCCGCGATGAGCTTTTTTATCGCTAACAGCGGCGAGCTTGAAACGGCGGGGAGAATATCCTACGCTAAATTCGCACAATATGCGGATAAAAACGATTATTACGCAAAGCTTATTAAAATTTTTCAGGAGATAATGTAAGGTGAAAACGGCGATTTCGATCATAGTGCCTGTTTACAATGTGGAGAGTTACCTCGCGCGGTGCCTTGACAGCATATTGCGGCAGACGCTTAAAGATATCGAGATAATATGCGTCAACGACGGCTCGACGGACGGCAGCCCCGCAATTCTTGCAAAATATGCCGAAAAAGACCGCAGGATAAGGGTGATATCCCAACCTAACGGCGGCTACGGCAAGGCTATGAACGTAGGCGTTGCGGCGGCATGCGGAGAATATATCGGTATAGTCGAGCCGGACGATTTTGTACTGCCGAAAATGTTTAATACATTGTACAATGCGGCAAAGGCGAATAATTGCGATATAGTTAAATCCGATTTTTTCCGCTTTACGGGCGACGGAGAGGATAAAACGCTTTGGCGCGTGGCGAGAGAGGATAAGAATTACAACCGAGTGATAGACCCCTCGGAGGAGAAAGAATGCTTTAGATTTGTAATGAACACATGGTGCGGGATATACAGGCGTGAATTTTTGCTTGATAACGGCATTTATCACAACGAAACGCCCGGAGCATCTTTTCAGGATAACGGCTTTTGGTTTAAGGGCTTTTGCTGTGCAAGGCGGCTTATGGTGCTTAGCAAGGCGTTCTATATGAACCGTCGGGACAATCCCGGCTCCTCGGTCGCAAATAAAGAAAAGGTATACTGCGGTAACGAAGAATATGCCCTGATATATGACTGGTTAAGCAAAAATCCCGAGCTTAAGTCGAAATTTATCGACGTGTTTATGATGAAGAAGCTGCACACCTACGTGTTTAATCTAAAGCGCATAGCGCCGCAGTTTCGCCACGAATATATAAGGAGATTTTCCGCGGAGTTTGCGGACAGTTATCAAAAGGGCGAGCTCCCGAGGTCGATATACACCAACAGCGAGTGGAACGACCTTATGCTTATGATACGCGACCCCGAAGAATACTACTACACCGTAGAGCGCGAACGAATTAAGGTGTCGGTGATACTCCCCGTCTACAATTGCGAAAAGTACCTGAGGCAGTGCCTTGACAGCCTTGTCTCGCAGACACTTAAGGATATCGAGATAATCTGCGTTAATGACGGGTCTACAGACAGCTCGCCCGAAATACTAAAAGAATACGCCGCAAAGGATATGCGCTTTGTGATAATAAACACAGAGAACAAGGGCGCGGGAGCGGCTAGAAACGCGGGGATAGAAGCCGCCTGCGGCAAGTATCTCGCCTTTCCGGATTCGGACGACTGGTTTGAGCCGCAGATGCTGTCTGCGGCGTACAAAACGGCGGAGAGGGACAAGGCGGACGTGACGGTGTTTCGCGCCGAGCTCTTTGACAACGAGAGCGGAAGCTCCACCCGATGTACCTATTCGCTTAGGCTTGACAAGCTGCCGAGCTATCGCCCGTTTGCCGCGAGAGATATGGACAATACCGTTTTCAGGAGCTTTATGGGCTGGGCGTGGGACAAGCTGTACCGCCGCAGCTTTGTGCTGAGCAGCGGGCTTAAATTTCAGGAGCAGCGCACCACTAACGATATGTATTTTACCTTTATGTCTTTGTATAAGGCCGCAAAGATAACTACCTGCGAGCAGTACCTTTATCACCAGCGCAGGAACGTATCGGGTTCGCTTTCAAATACGAGAGAAAAATCGTGGGACTGCTTTTTCAATGCGTTATGCGCAATGCGCACAGAGCTTAAAAATATGGGGATATGGGAAAAATACCGCCCCGATTTTACCGACTATGCGCTTAACAGCTGTTTGTGGAATTTAAAGACCCTCAGCGACAACGAGGGGAAGAAGCTGTACGATAAGCTTAAGGCCGAATGGTTCGGCAAGCTCGGCATAACCGACGCGCCCAAGGTATGGTTTAGGGTGCCCGCCGAGTACAAGCAATACGAGCAGATAATGCGGTCGGATAACGATTATGTGACCTATCGGCTCGCCGTTATGAACATCGAGAACATCGAGCTTAAAAAGCGGTTGGATGTACGTCTCACCCAAGCGGACACGCCGCAGATCTCTGTCGACACGCAGGAGGCGGCATACTGGCGGCATGCGCTGGAGGAAACAAGAAATTCTCTGTCCTTTAAGATAGGCAGGGCGATAACCTGGCTGCCGAGGAAGATAAGGGGATATTAAATATATATAACCGTAAATTTATGTAGGAGATAGAAAATGGCGAAAAACGAAAGAAAGAAAAGAAATCATACCGAGGCGCAAAGCGGCGTTGTAACCGAGATCTACACTCAGGCGGAAGAACAGAACAGTATCAATAACGGCGCAAAAGCGCTTTCTGCCGTATCGGACGAATATGAGAGCGCTGTCAGGCTGACACGCGAAAAGGTTACGATACATCAGCTCATAAACTTTGACAAGCAGCCCGACAGCCCCATAAAGGTGTCTATAGTCGTACCTGTCTGCAACGTCGAGCAGTATCTTCGCGAATGCCTTGACAGCTGTGTAAATCAGACCCTGCGAGAAATAGAGATAATCTGCGTAAACGACGGCTCGACAGACGGCTGCCTTGATATACTTAAGGAATACGCCGAAAAGGATGACAGAGTAAAAGTAATAGATAAGGACAACGCGGGTTACGGCCACACCATGAATATCGGCATGGATATGGCAAGAGGCGAATACATAGGCATTGTTGAAAGCGACGACTTTGTAGAGCTTAATATGTATGAGGAGCTGTACAAGACCGCTGAGGAAAACGGCGTGGACTGGGTCAAAGCGGATTTCAACCGTTTCTTAAGAGAAAACGACGGCAGTTTGAAATGTACATATAATGATGTTGCAAAAAAGAAAGAATACTACAACAAAGTTATGTGTCCGTTGGATGAACCGTTTTCGTTTAGATTTATAATGAATACTTGGAGCGGTATATACAGACGTGATTTTTTGGTGGATAACTGTATCAGACATCAGGAAACCCCCGGCGCGTCTTTTCAGGATAACGGATTTTGGTTTCAGACTATGATAAGAGCCGACAGGATATATGTAGTTGACAAACCGTATTATATGAACAGAAGAGACAATCCTAATTCTTCGGTTTACAATAAAAAGAAAGTTTACAACATCAATCACGAATACAATTATATACACGACATATTAAGTTCAGAGCCTGAGCTTTTTACAAAATTTATAGGAATTTATACTTTGAAAAAATTCCATAATTATATGAATAATTATCGCAGGATAGGTGCAGATGATCAAAAGGAGTACCTTATCAATATCTCTGAGGATTTCAGAAAATCTATCGAAAATGGAGAATATGTCAAAGACGCATTTATGCCGTATGAGGCAGATGAATTTGAATGGGTCGCTTTTGCCCCTGAAGATTATTATGAACAGCACTGCGCCGACAGTATTAAGGTTTCTGTGATAATTCCCGTTTACAATACCGAAAAATATCTACGTCAATGCCTTGACAGCGTTTTGAACCAGACAATGAAAGAGATAGAGGTCATATGCGTTGACGACGGCTCGACTGACAGCAGCGCCGAAATACTTAAAGAATATGAAGCCAATGACGATCGTGTAAAGGTGCTTTATCAGGATAATCTCGGCGCAGGTGCTGCAAGAAATAAGGGCTTAGCCATTGCTAAAGGTGAATATCTGTCTTTTCTTGATTCTGACGATTTCTTTGAGCCCGAAATGCTTGAAAGCATATACGACAAGTGCAAGAAACGCTCGGCGGATATAGGTGTTTTCAAAGTAAAGATCTACCACGAAGATACCGGCAAGACTACCTCAAGCTCTAATTCTTTTGTCGTATCTAATATGCCTAACATTGACTCTTTTACCCCGGAGGAAATGAACGAAACGATTTTTGAAACTTTTCAGACGTGGGCGTGGAATAAGCTGTTTATGAGGCACTTTGTCGAAAGGGAAAAGCTATCATTCCAAGAAATACACCGAACAAATGATATGGCTTTTGTAAATACTGCATTGATAAAAGCACACAGGATAACGGTCGTAAATAAAGAACTTGTAAACTATCGTATGGGAGGTTCGTCTAACTGTCAAGCGACAAATTTTTTGTACCCTACAGATTTCTTTGCCGCTTTGCTAAAGCTTCAGAATGAGATAAAATCAAGCGAAAACGGTGAGCTTTTTATAAAAAGCTTTCATAATCTGGTGGTAAGAAGCTCGCTGTATAACCTCAATTCTTTAACCGACGCGAATGCATTTGCACAATTATACCGCTATCTTCACGATGAAGGCCTTGAAAAGGTTGGACTTGACACTTTCGACATTTCGGAAATATCAAAGAGCAATACCAGGGCATATAAAGAATGCGTGAATATTCGGCTTATGACATATGAAGAGTATATGTTTGATAAGCTGACGTATCATAGGGAGAATTCAGAAAAAATGACTGCTCAGGTAAAAGAGCTGAGCGCAAAAATTAAGAACCTTAATGGGCAGATAACGAAAAAAGTAAAGGAAATAGAAGACATAAAGCGTAAGAATATGCTGGAGATCAAATTTGCCGATAAGGACATTATCCAAAAGCAAAACGAGGTCTTAATTAAGAAAGGCTTTGATGAGCTTAAAAAATCGATGCGCGACAGCGAAGATTATAAGACCCAACTATTGCTCACCCGCGCTTCGTTTTCGTACAAGATCGGTCTTGCCATCACCTGGCTCCCGCGCAAGATAAGAGGGCTGTTTAAGAAAAATAAGTAATATCAAGGAGATCAAAAATGTCTGTGATAACTGTGACCGGGACAGGCTATGTCGGACTTTCAAACGCCGTGATCTTAGCTCAGCACAACAAGGTCTTTGCGGTGGACATAATCCCCGAAAAGGTGGAGATGATAAACTCCCGCCGCTCGCCGATAGCGGATAAGGAGCTCGAGGAGTACCTTGCCGACAAGCCGCTCGACCTTACCGCGACGCTTGATTATAAAACCGCCTATAGGCAGTCGGAGCTGGTGGTGATTTCCACCCCGACTAATTATGACGAGGAGCAGAATTATTTTGACACCTCGTCGGTGGAATTAGTGATAGAGCAGGTTTTAGATATAAACCCCTCGGCTGTTATGGTGATAAAATCCACCGTGCCCGTAGGCTTTACCATGGAGATGCGCAAAAAGTACCATACCGAAAATATTATTTTTAGCCCCGAATTTTTGCGCGAGGGGAAAGCGCTATACGATAACCTCTACCCCTCAAGGATAATAGTCGGAGTGCCGCACGACAGTGAGAAGATAACCGCCGCCGCGCATAAGTTTGCCAAGCTTTTGCAGCAGGGAGCGATAAAGCGGGAGATACCCACGCTTTTCTTAGACCCCACCGAGGCCGAGGCGGTAAAGCTGTTCGCGAATACATACCTTGCCCTCCGCGTGAGCTACTTTAACGAGCTTGATACATACGCCGAACTGAACGGCCTCAATGCCGGACAGATCATCGAGGGCGTATGCCTCGACCCGCGAATAGGCAGCCATTATAACAACCCGTCTTTCGGCTATGGAGGGTATTGCCTGCCTAAGGACACAAAGCAGTTGCTTGCAAATTATAAGGACGTGCCGCAGAACATCATAGAGGCGATAGTCAAGGCAAACCACACCCGTAAGAGTGTCGTCGCAAAGCGCATTCTTGAAAAAGGCGGCTATCCCGAAAAGCATGTCATGGTCGGAATATACCGCCTTATAATGAAAGCCGGCTCCGACAACTTCCGCCAAAGCGCGATACAGGGCGTAATGCAGCGACTTAAGGACAAAGGCGCGACCGTGATAATATATGAACCCACGCTGAAAGCGGACACCTTTAACGGTTACAAGGTCGTAAACGATTTTGATGAGTTCGTAGGTATGGCTGATGTAGTAGCGGCGAATAGGGTAGATGAACAGCTTAAGGCTGCTAAAGATAAGGTCTATACAAGAGATATTTTTGAGTGTAATTAAGCGGATATACATAATTATTATTTTTGTTTCAGACATAATACAGTGAAATGAGGATAAACACAAATGAGTTATAACAAAAGTAGGATTCAAATTGTAGGAAGTTACCTTGAGCAGGTAACAAGAGTATTAGATACTATGGGTATCTTTACAGAAAATATAATCAATAACTGCAGCCCTTTGGCGATGACCGGCACATTTGATAAGACATATCAGAAATATTCCGACATGCCTGATTTGAAACCTCATGAACTGCTTAATATAAGGAAAAACTTAAAAAAAGTGTTATCACACGACCCAAACAATTTTTCTGATAACTTTAATGTTCAGCCAAATGGAGTGGAAGTACGTTTTCAGAACACAACAGAGTATCTGGTGTATATGAACTCCTGCATACTGCTACCGGTTATGGAAAAAGCGGATACTGTTTATTCCGAATATACAACAGCTGAGATTGTAAATGCAATAAAAAACAGCGAAGGTGGATGTACAAGAAGAACATTTCCTTTTTCGGGCTCATTTAACTGGAAGTATTATTATGACAGATTTATTGATGTCATACTGAACGAATATGATCCTGAGCATATTATTTTTATCCGTTCAAATTGCTCTCGATTTTATATGGAAGAGAAAGATATTAAAGCATATGATAGCACATTATCCGATCAATTTATCGGTGCGATGGAGCAGATGGATAATTATTTCATTGAAAAGACGCACTGCCTTGTTGTCGATGATCACTTCAATAATATTCCTCCAAGATATGTTCCTTGTCTTTTTCCGTATATTCAAATGGGCAGTAAATTATCCGCGGCAATAGCTGACGCTATCTATGATATTATTGTCAATAAAAACATTGATACACATAAATCACATTTTTATGGATATACAAGTGATTTTTCCAAGGTTTTGCTTTCAAGGCTGTCAAAAGATGTAATTGAACAAAATGCTGAGCAGTTGAAGTACATCGACGACAATATGCTCACCGTAGATAAGCTTAGCAAAACTCAGCCCGCCGCCTGCGAATTCTTCGACAATATAATAAAGCTGAGGCGGTTCCTTGACGTTAAGACCAAGTATCGCCTCGCGGAATACGCGGTCGACGTGCAGAATAAAAAATTTGCTGCAGATACCGAGCTTATCGAGCTCTACACCCGATACTTTAAGCTTGACCTTAACGATATTATCGCGGTGTATTTACTGTGCAATATCAGCGAGAATGCCGCCGAATATAAAAAGATCGTGTCTGATATTTTAAACAGCAGCGATTGTATACCCGTTAATTCTGCAAGGGGATTTAAAGAGAAAAATATCGCCTTTCTTAAAGAATACCCGTATATCTCCGTAAAAGAATTTACGGAAGACAACGGCGATTTGTATCTGCCCCTCGAAAATAACTGCTGGCTTGTATTAAATGCTAATTCCGACACGCCGATAAAGAAATTTGACTTTAATGCGTGCAAAGAGTTTGATCACAATAAAGTCATCTCCGACGGGTATATCTGCTCGATAGAGGATGCCGACGCATTGACATACAGCTATGATTATTATGTTGAAAAGGCGAGAAAGGGCGACGGCAATAAGCCGACCGTTCTTAAGTTTGAAACAGAACGTGACTTTCTCGACAGCCTTAATTATGTTGATTATCCCTCGCTGCTTGAAAATGAGAGGTTTGTATTCTCCATATGCGATAACAAGCCGATAATGACACAAAGTTACATTTCTGTTGTTGATTTTAGCGAACTTTTCAATCCAGAATTAGTAGTTGTTAAAATATGTAACGGATTAGGAGATCAATTCTGCTATTTAGTATTGGGGCAAATTATATCTTCTTTATCTGGCAAACCAATTTTATATGATGACACAGTATGCACAGATTTCAATGGATTAGAAGTTAATAGGTTTTCAAAGGTCAAGATGAACTTGTTGACCAATAAACTGTCGATAAGATTAAAAACGCTTGATAAAAGAAAAATTTTTCTAAATTTGTTTTATAAAATATCTGATGATTATATATTTATGACAAATGATTATAAACGATATTCTTCATGTGGGATCCACTGTGCATGTTTCCTGTCAGGTAATAATTTAAGAAAGTTTGTTTTGAATAATCTTAATCAAACATACTTTAATTCTTTAATAAGAATCGAAAATATGAAAAAGATTTTTCAATTTGAACTTTATGATTTTATCGAATTCCCGCCTTTTATACAGCAACAACACATTGAACTATCAAAACAAATGAACTCATGCGATGCCGTCGTTGTTCATATTAGAAAAGGAGATTATGTATCATTAGGTTGGGATGTGGATAATGAATATTACGATGAAGCCATAGAAAAGGTTATGTCGATTTCTGATTATAAAAATAAAAAATTTTTTGTTTTTTCCGATGATATTCGTTGGTGCATAGCCAATAAGGAAAAACTCGGATTGAATAAAGTCGGAGAATGTGAAGTTGTATTTGTTGAAGGTAATAAGGGCGACGAAAGTTTTAGAGATATACAATTAATGTCTTGCGGTAAAATTATGATAGCGGGAGAAAGTTATTTTCCGGTTATTGCTGCTTTATATAATAGAAATTTAGAAGTATTCATATGTTCAAATAGTCAAAGAAAACAACTATTTGCAAGTTTTTTTAAAAACAAATATGATGTAGGAGAATTTTCCAGAAATTATAATGTAAATCGTCATAAACAAATTTCTAAATCACATTAAAATTGATGCTATTGGTCATGGTTATATAACCAAAAATAAGGAGGATCAAATGAAAACATCACTGATAACCGGTATCACCGGGCAAGACGGTTCGTATCTTGCGGAATTTCTGCTCGAAAAGGGTTACGAGGTACACGGCATAGTGCGGCGCTCGTCGGTAGACCGCAGGGCGCGCATAGAGCACCTTATGAGCAATGAGCATTTTCATATCCACTATGCGGATATGACTGATTCGATAAGCCTGCTTAAGGTCATTTCCGAGGTGCGCCCGGACGAGCTGTACAATCTGGCTGCGCAAAGCCATGTCAAGGTATCGTTTGAAGTCCCCGAGTACACGGCGGACGCCGACGCGGTGGGAACTTTGAGGTGCCTTGAGGCGATAAGGATGGCGGGGCTCGAAAAGACCTGCAAGTTTTATCAGGCGTCGACCTCCGAATTGTTCGGCAAGGTGCAGGAGATACCTCAGTCGGAGACTACGCCGTTCTACCCCTATTCTCCCTACGCCGCCGCAAAGCAGTACGCTTTCTGGATAGTGCGCAATTATCGCGAGGCGTACGGGATATTTGCCTCTAACGGCATACTGTTCAATCACGAATCCGAGCGCAGGGGCGAAACCTTTGTCACCCGAAAAATAACTCTTGCCGCCGCGAATATCGCCGCGGGAAAGCAGGACAAGCTGTATCTCGGCAACCTTGACGCTTTGCGCGACTGGGGCTACGCCAAGGATTATGTCGAGTGTATGTGGCTGATATTGCAGCATAACGAGCCCGACGATTTCGTTATCGCGACCGGCGAGCAGCACTCCGTCCGCGAGTTTTGCACGCTGTCGTTCAAGATAGCGGGAATAGAGCTTGAATGGCAGGGCGAGGGTGTTGACGAAAAGGGCATAGATAAAAAGACAGGCAAAGTACTGGTGGAGGTATCTCCCGAATTTTTCCGTCCCACTGATGTTGTTACCCTGCTGGGAAATCCCGCCAAAGCAAAAGCGACCCTCGGCTGGAACCCCACAAAGACTTCGTTCGAGGAGCTTGTAAGGCTGATGACGGAGAATGATATAAAGAGCGTTCGGGAGGGAAAATAAGTGAAGTACAGATTGAGCGACGACACATGGGACAGCAAAGAATTTGACGCCATACAGCGTGTTCTCTCATCGGGAAAATTTTCAATGGGCGAGCGCGTGGCGGAGTTTGAAAAAGCCTTTGCTGACAAATTCGGCGTGAAATACGCGCTTATGGTAAGCTCGGGATCGGCGGCTAATCTGCTTGCGGTCGCGGGGCTTGTGTATTCGGGCAGGCTGAAAAAGGGCGACGAGGTTATCGTGCCCGCCGTTTCGTGGAGCACCACATATTTCCCGCTGTATCAGATGGGATTAAAGCTGCGCTTTGCGGACATCGATAAGGATACCCTTAATATCGACGTACAAAAGCTTAAGTCGGCGATAACCGAAAACACAAAGCTTGTCTGCCTTGTTAATCTTTTAGGCAATCCCAACGACTTTGACCCGATAGAGCAGATATGCAAGGACAAAGACATCATCATAATGGAAGACAACTGCGAATCCCTCGGTGCGGAATACCACGGCAAAAAAGCCGGAACGTTCGGGCTTGTGGGGACGTATTCGACATTCTATTCCCACCACTTATGCACAATGGAGGGCGGGGTAGTGGTCACGGATGACGAGGAGCTGTACCATTATATGCTTTGCATAAGGGCTCACGGCTGGACAAGAAATCTGCCTAAGGACAGCAAAATATACGCCAAGAGCGAAAACCCGTTTTACGAGAGCTTTAACTTTATCGTACCCGGATTTAACCTCCGCCCGCTTGAAGTAGAGGGAGCGGCAGGCACGCAGCAGCTTAAAAAGATGGACGGCATAATCGCACAGCGCAGAGAGAACGCCCGCTATTTCAAGGAGAAAATGCAGGATATTCCCGACCTGCGCACTCAAAAGGAAACCGAGAGCAGTTCATGGTTCGGCTTTGCCATTATCCTTGAGGGCAAAAATCTCGGCAGGCGCGACGAGGTCGTAAAGAAGCTTGCGGAAAACGAGATAGAGGTCCGCCCCATAGTTGCGGGCAACTTTACACGAAACAAGGTCATTGAATATATGGACCATACCGTAAGCGGTGAGCTTGCCGCGGCGGATGATATCCACGATAACGGATTTTTCGTCGGCAACCACAGCAAAAACAATTTTGCTGAGATAGACCACCTTGTGAAAACGCTCAGGTCCGTACTGTAAACAAAAAAACAAGGAGAAAAGGTATGGAAAAGAATTCCAAGATCTACGTTGCAGGACACACGGGAATGGTAGGTTCTGCTCTTGTTCGTAATTTGACCGCTCGTGGGTACACGAACATAATAGGCAAGACTTTTGAGGAATTAGACCTTACAAGGCAGTCTGACGTTGAAGAGTTTTTCGACCGTGAAAAACCGGAATACGTTTTTCTGGCAGCCGCAAAGGTAGGCGGGATAGGGGCTAACATAAAATCTCCCGCTGAATTTCTGATGGATAATCTCAAGATACAGAATAATATATTTTCGGCTTCTTTAATGCAAAAGGTAAAAAAGCTGATCTTCATAGGTTCAGCCTGCGTGTATCCCGAATTAGCGGAGCAGCCAATAAGCGAAGAGGCTATGCTGACAGGCAAGCCGGAAGATTCGCACGAGGGATATTCTTTGGCTAAGATCTGTGGAATTAAAGCGTGCGAATATCTTCACAAAGAATACAGCGCAGAATATATGAGCGTAATTCCCTGCAATTTATACGGATATAATGATAATTTCGACGTATTGCGTTCGCATATTGTCCCGGGAATTATAAGACGCTTTTACGAAGCGAAGATAAACGGCAATAAAGAAGTGACGATATGGGGCAGTGGCAACGCCCGCAGGGAGTTGTTATTTGCCGATGATTTGGCGGACGCTTGCCTGTTTTTGTTAGATAACGGTATGGGTGGAGAATATTACAACATAGGATCCGGAAGCGACTATTCCGTACTTGAGATAGCGCAAAAGATAAAGAATACAGTGAGCTATGACGGCGAGATAACGACCGACAACTCTAAACCGGAGGGAACAATGGCAAGATTGATGAATTCTTCAAAAATCAACTCGCTTGGCTGGAAGCCGAAAGTAACTCTTGACGAGGGACTAAAGCTTACATACGAGTGGTTTTTGAACAATATTGTTGACAAACGCGGGGGGGGTACAGCTTAACTGTATCGTTTATTCTTACGCCTCTATTTGTATGGAGGTGTAAGCAATGAACAAGTATTCCAAGATCTATGTCGCAGGTCATACCGGTATGGTAGGCTCTGCCATAGTAAGAGAGCTGAAAAGGCAGGGGTACGAAAACATCATCTGTAAGCCTCACAGCGAGCTTGACCTCACCGATAAAGCGGCGACGGAGGCGTTTTTCACCGCGGAGAAGCCGGACTATGTTTTTGTAGCAGCCGCAAAGGTAGGCGGGATAAAGGCAAACTCCACCTATCCGGTCGAGTTCGGGCTTACTAATATGTATATTGTTGCGAACGTCCTGCAAGCCGCTCATAACAGCGGGGTAAAAAAGCTTTTGTATCTCGGAAGCGCCTGCTGCTATCCGAACAATGCGGCGATGCCGATAAAGGAAGAAAGCCTTCTTGACGGGAACCCGGAAGTCACCAACGAGGCTTACGCTCTTGCAAAGAATTTCGGAGTGCGGCTTTGCGGATATTTCAGGAAAGAATACGGCGATGACTTTATTGCGGCTGTACCCTCAAACTGCTACGGAGAAGGCGACAGCTTTGACCCGCAAAATTCCCACGTAATTCCCGCCCTGATACAAAAATATTATCTCGCCAAGCTTAGCAAAACGCCCAAAATCGAGCTATGGGGCAGCGGAAAGGCGCTGAGAGAATTTATATACGTGGACGATCTTGCAGGCGCCTGCGTCTACCTTATGGACAGCTACTCCGATTATGAACACATCAATGTCGGAACGGGAACGGAAATATCTATCCTCGACCTTGCGAGGCTGATAAGCGAGGTCGTGGGCTATGAGGGCGAAATTGTCACCGATCCCACAAAGCCCGACGGAAAAATGAGAAGCTTTATCAATTCCGAAAAGCTGCATAATTTAGGCTGGCAGCCTCAGTATACCATGAAAACAGGCGTTGAAAAGCTGTTTGGGTGGTATTTGGAGATGGTGCGTAAAAATGATAATTCACAGAAGGAGAATATATGAGCGATCGCAGAATTTATCTTCTTGATTGTACGCTGCGAGACGGCGGATACATAAACGACTGGGAATTTTCTCGTGATATTTATAATGCCGTGTCGGAAGATTTACAGTTGGCAAACGTTGATTTTATAGAGCTTGGGATCATGGGCTCTCACAATGCCGACCATTTTAAGACAAAGTTTAGAAGCCTTGAAGAAATTCCTGTTCCGAATAAGCTGAAAGACTGTAAATCTAAGTTTACCGTAATGATGACGGGAACAGAATATAAAAAGATGACTGTTTGCGATTATAACGTTGAAAAAAGTGTAGACGCAATTAGATATGCGTTTTTTAAAGCGGACGTCCGTGAAGCGCTGGAACACATGAGCAGCCTTATCGAAAAGGGCTATAAGGTGTTTGCACAGACAATGGCAACCTTCCAGTATTCTGACAGTGAACTGGTTTCACTCGTTAAGGAGATAAACAAGATAAGACCGTATGCGTTTTACATAGTTGACAGCTTTGGGTCGCTTTACCCGGAGAATATTAAAAAACTCTATCATGTAGTAGATGATACATTGGACAAAGAGATCCTTTTCGGGATACATGCTCACAATAATTTACAAATGGCTGACGCTAACGCCATTACTTTTATTAGCGAAGCGTTAGACAGAAACATCATTGTTGACGGTTCTATTTATGGTATGGGCAGAGGAGCGGGAAATGCGCATACGGAAATTTTAATGCACTATCTTAATAAAAGCGGCGAAAAATATGATGAAGATGTAGTTTGGAGATTATATACCGATTGGTTTGCCGATCTTAGAAAGCAATTTGATTGGGGCTATCTTCCGGAACAATTTTTAGTTTCAAAATATGAAACTAATCCCGCTTATGTTTGGTATTTGTCAAGAAAAGGCATAACTGATTTTCATCAAATAAAATCTATTCTTGAAAAAATACCAGATGATAAAAGATACACGTTGTTTAAAGATGTGGCAGATAAAATAATTGAAGATAAAGGGGATGGAGTGTAAATATGTATAATTTTGTACTTAATATACCAACGAAAATATTATTTGGTTCCGAAAGCCGAAAACAGCTTTCGTCAATTGTATCATCTTATGGTAATAAAATTCTCCTTGTTTACGGTGAAGAGTCAATAAAAAAAATAGGATTATATGATGAAATAATTGACAGTCTAAAACGTCAAAACGCAGAAATATTTGAATTGAACGGCGTAGCGTCTAATCCGAGACATACTAAGGTGGATTATGGCGCGAAGATCTGTAAAGAAAATGGCATTGATGTTATTTTAGCTGTAGGGGGCGGTTCTGTTATAGATTGCGCTAAAGCTATTTCGGTAACTGCAAACGAAGATTGTGGATGTTGGGATATAATAACTAAAAAAACACCGCCACACGAAGCGATCCCTTTAATTACAGTTGTAACTGTTGCTGGAACCGGAACTGAAATGAACAACAGTTGTGTTATAAGTAATGAAAGCCTAAAAATAAAACGTGGCTATTCTAATGATTTATTATATCCTAAAGTATCTTTTATGGATCCTGTTCTTACATTTTCTGTATCAACTTTCCAAACCGCTTGTGGATGTGCGGATATGCTTTCTCACGTTTTAGATACAGCATATTTTATGCCGGGCGACAGAATGGATATGCTTTGCGTGGTTATGGAATCAATTAGTAAAATCATAATAAGATACGGCTATATTGCTTTAAGGGAGCCCAACAATTACACTGCAAGGGCAAATCTTATGTGGGCGTCCACATGGGCTCTTAATGGAATTTTAAAAAACGGTATTCGCCAACCAGCAGTATGCCATATAATCGAGCATGAAATATCTGCATATTATGATGTTAACCACGGTCTTGGCATGGCAATAATTCTTCCGAAATGGATGAAATATGTCCTGAATAGTGAAAATGCATGTTTATTTGCACAGTTCGGCAGAGCAGTATTCGATATTGATTCTGCGAACAATATAGAGTGTGCTGAATTGACAATAAAAAAATTAGAAGAATTTCTGTATGAAATGCTTGGCTTGAACTCTAAGCTCAGCGAAATAGGTATTACCGAGGATGCGTTTGAAGAAATTGCTGAAAATGTATGCTGGGGAGGATCAATAGGCGGAATAAAAGAACTTGTGCCGCAAGATATAATAAATATATTGAAAATGTGTATGTAAGTCAGAGAGGCATGAAATGAACAATATAATTAAATCGATTCGCACCCGTCTTCTTGAAATATCCCATTTGGGTCAAGACGGCAACCTTCAAAGCTGCTTTTCCTCAATTGAGATACTCTATACGCTTTATAACGGCGTAATGAACTGGTCTGTGGAAAATGCAAAGTCACCTAATCGTGATTACTTTATTCTCAGCAAAGGGCAGTCGAGCCTTGCGCTTTCTGCTGTGCTTGAAGAAAAGGGGCTTTTCTTAAACGAGGAGCTTAATACATTCTGCAAATTCGGCAGCAGATTCAGCATGCAGTTGGACAGGACAAAATTCCCGGATGGCGGAATAGAAAATTCTGCCGGATCCTTAGGACACGGTTTCCCAATGGCGGTTGGTCTTGCTTATGCCTGCAAAATCAAAAAGAACGGCGGCAATCATATATATGTGCTTGCCGGCGACGGTGAAATGAACGAGGGAAGTATGTGGGAAGCGTGTGCGTTTGCCGGAGGACGCATGCTCGAAAATATCACGCTTATAATTGATGACAATGATTCAATAGGAAAAATGCTGGATTTGTCACCGCTCAAAGATAAACTGTCGGCGTTCGGCTTTGCTGTATTTGAAGCAGATGGTCATAATGTTGACGACCTTAAAAGCACATTGAACAAATGCAGGGGAATTTCCGGAAAGCCTCAGGCAGTAATTGCTCATACAATCAGAGGATACGGTTCCCAAACACTTATGACTGACAATTCGTGGTTTCACAGATCGCCGGACAGTGATGAACTTGAAATGCTTAAAAAGGAGGTAGAAACCTTTGAGAAAAGCGATGATTAAAGCAGTGAGCGATATGATCAAAAACGAAAGCGACACGTCTTTATTTTTAGTGGACATTGGTGTTTGGGCTTTTAGGGATATATTGAACGATTACCCCGATCGTGCCATGAATATAGGAATTTTTGAGGATGGAATGGTAAGCCTTGCTGCCGGCATGTCACTTGGCGGGATCATACCCACAATTTACGGCATTTCTCCTTTCATAGTAAATCGTGCTATGGAGCAGTTGAAGCTTGATTTTGCTTATCAGAAATTACAAGGTAATTTTATCACAACAGGAGCCTCGTATGATTTTGCTACGCTTGGATATTCGCACTATTGTCCTGAAGATATAGGGACTATTTCTATGATTCCAGGCTTTGAATTTATAACTCCCGGTACAGCGCCTGAGTTTACCAAGCTTTTTGAGCAGACACGGCGGGATGCTCATCCGACATATTATCGCCTGAGCGATCATGTTAATAAAACGAATGTTGAGGTAAGCTTCGGAAAGGCGACAGTTATCAAAGCAGGCAGTAAAGCCACAGTGATAGCTGTATCAACAACATTGGATATTGTCCTTGAGACTTGTGAAAATGAAGACGTAAGTATTTTATATTATACTACACTGTTGCCTTTTGACCATGAAACGCTTAAAAATCACTATAACGGCGGAAAGATCCTTTTATGTGAGCCGCACTATGAGGGAACATTAACATATGAAATATATAAGACATTCGAGAACAAGCCAATTCAGATTTCCTGCGTCGGCGTAAATCGAGAGATATTAAGAAAATACGGATCTAAACAGGAAAATGATATGTATAACCAATTAACAGCTAAATACATTTATCAAAGTCTTGAAAAACTGTTGAATTAAGCACCCGAGGAATACATATCTATTCATAAAAAATAATGCTGTAAAATTATAGACCTATTTGTCACCTAAAGAAAAGGAATAAAAAATGCAAATAATTTTACTCTCCGGCGGCTCCGGCAAGCGCCTCTGGCCGCTTTCAAACGAGGTGCGCTCTAAGCAGTTCCTCAAGCTGATAAAGACCGAAAACGGCGAGGTCGACTCGATGGTCCGCCGCGTGTACGAGCAGATAGCCTCCGCCGTCCCCGACGCAGACATTTCTGTCGCCACCAGCGCGACGCAGGTCGAGGCGATAAAAAATCAGCTCGGCTCTAAGGTGTCGATAATCGTAGAGCCTCAGCGCCGCAACACTTTTCCCGCGATATCGCTCGCGGCGGCGTATCTCTATTACGAAAGACACTGCGACCCCGACGAGACCGTTATCGTCCTGCCCGTCGACCCGTATGTTGACAGCGAATATTTTCGCACACTGATAAAGCTCGACAAGGCTGTACAGTCAGCCGCCGCGGACATTGTCCTTATGGGAGTAAAACCTACATACCCCTCCGAAAAATACGGCTACATAATCCCCGAGAGTACCGACGCCGAGCCCTCTCCCGTATCGCAGTTTAAAGAAAAGCCCAATTCCGCTGCCGCGCAAAAATTTATCGAGATGGGCGGGCTGTGGAATTGCGGAGTATTTTCTTTCAAGCTGTCATATATGCTTGATATAGTTAGGAAAATCGTCCCGTCGCAAAGCTATGCGGATGTCCTAAACAGCTATTCTTCCTTTGAAAAGAACAGCTTTGACTACGCCGTGCTTGAAAAAGCGGACAGCGTGGCCGTTATCCCATATGACGGCGAATGGAAGGATCTCGGCACATGGAACACAATCACCGAGGTCATGGACCCTCTGTACGGCTTTGCTATAGCGAGCGACGACTGCACCAACACCCATATAGTAAACGAGCTCGAGATACCTATCGTAGTAATGGGCGCGCATAATATGATCGTCGCGGCGGGACCCGACGGCATACTTGTCGCGGACAAGGAGCAAAGCTCATTTATAAAGAAATATGTCGAGAATATGGATATTCGTCCGATGTATGAGGAACGCGAGTGGGGCGACTATACCGTGCTTAATGTCTCGGTGGACGAAGTGGGAAACAAAGCCGTCACCAAAAAGAAAACCGTAAAGAAAAACAGCGAGATAAAAGAAAAGACCCACACCGCAAACCGCACCGTATGGACAGTCCTCAGCGGTAAGGCTGTGATACGGATAAACGGCCGCAATCACGACGCTTTCCCGGGGGATACATACACGATAGACAAGGGTATAGCTCACTCGCTTACTGCCGCGGAGGATACGGTGATTTTAGAAGTGCAGGTAGAGGTTTAATACATTAAATAACAAATATCCGAGGCTTGCTCCTCGGATAATTTTATGCCAAATACTTAAATGCGGAACATTTCCGTCACGTATATCCCTATATCCGTCAGCAGTGCCACGGCTCTCTTATCCGTCTGTGCAAAGCGCTGAGAGAGGTATCTCAGGCTTGCGGCAAGCTCGCCGTCGGGACCGCCGTACTGCGACAGGATATAGCTTGCGAGCTTAGGGTTCTTATTGCGTATAACGACGGGAAATTCAAGTCTTTTCTCAAATATAAACATAGTTCCTCCTTACGGCCAAAGCCCGTTGAGCCAGTTCCAGGTGCAGCCCTCTCCCGCGCTCTCGGCGCAAAGCGGATAGCAGGACGCCTCAAACGCCTTTTTGCACGCTTTAGCCTGCTTTACCGCCTCGCGGTATATCTCGAGCGCCTTTACGTCGTCGGGATGGGTGTCGAGGTACAGCTTCATATCTATGGCGAAAAAGTCCGCCGCCGCAAGCTGCTGCATAAGCTTTGCGCATTGCGGAGTCATACTACCTGCCATTATAAAGACCCCTTTCGTATTCTTCGATAGTAAGGTTTAGCTCGGGAAATACCGTGCCGTTTTTCAAAGCCGCCTCGGGCGAGTACAGCTTTCCGAGCTGCTGAAAAGGCACATAACCGTAGCCGAGGCACATCTTGACCGTTTCGCCGCGGCAGCAATTTTCCTGTGACATAAAATGCTCCTTTCGTTTATCGGTTTTCGTCGAAATCGCCGATTTCTTTAGTTTATGCGCGTTTTTCAGAAAGGTTACCCGTAGCGGCTGACGGCTTTTTGCCAAAAAGACTTGCAAAACCGAAAGGATTATGCTACAATAATTAAGTACATAATTTAGTTTAAGGAGATAGGATATGGACAGCTTTGGAGAACAGCTTGTAAGAAAGCAGACCACTACAGCGGATATATTAAAGAGGGTCGGCATAGCTGCGGGCGGACTTGTGCTTGCGGCGGGATTTATGACGCTGTCGTTTTTGACTAATTTTATGGTGCTGACGTTTATATCGGTGGGCATCATATTCGGTATGGTATGGCTGCTTACTGGACTTAGCTGCGAATATGAATATATAGTCACAAACGAGGACCTCGATATCGATAAAATAACAGGAAAGCGCAAAAGAAAGCGCCTTATCACAATAAAGCTTACCAGCACCGAGGCTCTCGGCGTATATGACGGCTCACAAGGGGAGAATGTCCAAGCTACCGTTATCGCGACAGACGGCACGGGGCTAAACGCGTGGTATCTTATTGCCAACCACAAAAATCACGGCAGGACTATGCTGCTTTTCACCCCCGACAAGAGGACGGTGTCGCTTATTGCAAACGGCATACCGCATAAGCTTAAGGCGCAGCTTAATTTGCCCAAAGACGAAGACGAGCAAGAGGAAGAATAATGAAAAGGCGTATCGCGGCGGCTGCACTTTTCGCCCTGTTGCTTACGGGCTGCGGCAAGATAGACCTTACTCTTGACGGCGGTAAGCCGAAAGAGCAATATACCACGGCCGAGACCGCCGAGACCGAGGCTGTTCAAGTCATTAAGACCGAGCAGACCTCTTTGCCTGAGCCCGAGCCTGTCTACGGCGATGATTTTGTAGACTGCACGGCGGCGATATGCTATGACCTGAGTGAGAAAGCGATAGTTTATTCTAAAAACGAGGACAAGATAATCTATCCCGCCTCACTTACTAAGCTGCTGACCGCTCTTACCGCTATAAAATATACCGAAAAGACCGACATATACACGGTCGGCACCGAGATAGAGCTTATCGAGCCCGATTCGAGCGTGGCGTGGATAAGCGAGGGCGAGCAGTACGAGCGCAACGACTTGCTTACCGCTATGCTTGCCCCGTCGGGAAATGACGCTGCATACAGCGTCGCGGTAAACGTCGCGCGAAAGCGCTACGGCAGCGATATCTCCGACAGCGACGCGGTGCGGCTCTTTGCCGACCTAATGAACGACTATGCGGCGGAGCTCGGGTGCGAAAATACCAATTTTACCGTGCCCGACGGATATCATGACGAAGAACACGTCACGACCTGCGCGGATATGCTTAA
The DNA here is from genome assembly GCA_947594425.1 of uncultured Ruminiclostridium sp. GTDB lineage: Bacteria > Bacillota > Clostridia > Oscillospirales > Ruminococcaceae > Ruminiclostridium_E. Next base: position 233,859 of record CANQED010000002.1, on the reverse strand, counting down.
GATATCCATTGCGGCGGCAGAGTGCAAGGACATTGTGGATATCACAAGTCAGCCGCTCGCGGTGGTTTACGACCTTGACGGCTATACTCACAGCTGGAATAACGGCAACCTGCTGCTCGAGGACCCGTATACCGATTATACTACCGTGGGGCTTAAGACCGGCTATACCGACGAGGCGGGCTTTTGCTTTATCGGGCTTGCCGAGCTTGACGGAAAGAGGATACTGACGCTCGCATTCGGCTGCGGGGTAGAATACAGATACGAGGACACGCTAAAGCTGATGGATCTCGGCTTTGGGCTGTACGACGAAAGAAAGGACTATCGCGACAGGCTCGAGCCCGCCGATACCGAAGAATGATATGAAAATTTTATCTATAGAAAGCTCCTGCGACGAAACAGCGGCGGCAGTCACCGAGGACGGCAGAAACGTGCTCTCGTCGGTGATAGCCACTCAGATAGACGAGCACAAGCTGTACGGAGGGGTAGTCCCCGAGATAGCCTCGCGCAGGCATTGCGAGAATATCGTCGGCGTTGTGGACGAGGCGCTGTCTGAGGCTGATTTGACGCTTGACGAAATAGACGCGGTGGCGGTGACCAACGCCCCGGGGCTTATCGGCGCCTTGCTCGTGGGGGTAGGCTTTGCTAAGGGGCTCGCTATGTCGGCGGACAAGCCGCTTATACCCGTACATCATATTAAGGGGCACATCGCCGCAAATTATATCACGCATAAAGACCTCGCCCCGCCGTACCTCTGCCTTGTGGTATCGGGCGGTCATACACATATTGTCAGGGTACAAAGCTACACAGAGCTTGTCACTGTCGGCAGGACTGTAGACGACGCGGCGGGCGAGGCGTTTGACAAGGCTGCTAGGGCGCTGGGCTATCCTTACCCCGGAGGTGTGCATATCGACCGCGCCGCGAAAAAGGGCGACCCGACTAAGTATCACCTGCCCGTGCCCAATACCCGCGAGAAGTACGATTTCAGCTTCTCGGGGCTGAAAACCGCAGTGATAAACCTTATACACAACACCCGACAAAGGGGAGAAGAGCTCGATAAAGAGTCGCTCGCGGCGGCATTTCAGCTGACTGCCGTCAATATGCTGACCGATAAGCTTATCGCGGCGGCAGAAGAGCTCGGCTATGACAAGATAGCCATTGCGGGCGGGGTAGCGGCAAATTCTGCTTTAAGAGAAAATATATCCGCCGCCGCAAAGGCACACGGTATGAACTTTTATGTCCCTGAGCTGGGACTATGCACAGACAACGCGGCTATGATAGGCTGTCAGGGCTATTATGAGTATCTCGCGGGCAACACTGCGGATATGTCACTCAACGCCTACGCCACCAAAAAGCTGCATATGCTGTAAGGGAGAAATATGAAACGTATAGCTGTATGTCTGCTCGCGGCGGGGCTTTTGTTGCTCAGCGCCTGCTCGGGCAGTATAAAGGACAGGCTGCGCGGCACATGGCGGCTGGACAGCGTAAACGGTATGACGGTAGCCGAATATTCTAAGCAGAGCGGCATAGATATCAGCGGGCTCAATATATCGTGGATAATAAGCGGCGACACCGTCACGGCTAAGGTCGGCGACAGCCCGCTTATCGAGGATAAGCCGATAGAGTACACCGATAACGGCTTTACGGTAGAGGGCGACAACGCGACCACGACCTTTACCTTTAACGCCGAAAAGGACACCCTCACCTACTCGGGCGAGGTCGGCGGGCTAAGGATAGTATATACTCTGACCCGTGACGAGGTTGGTTAAAAGCGTTAATTTGATTTTTATAAAGAATTTCCCCCTTGCTTTTTTTGCAAGGGGGAAATTTATAAGGAAGTTTGCACGTTAGCTAATTTTAATACAGTCTCTCAAACTCCAGATCGTTATAGTCCTTACTGAGAGACAGATCGGAGGTTATCGGACCTACGTTGATGGTCGAGGTGTAGACTCCGCCGTCACTCTTCATCATAAATATCGTGAGCGTGCAGTCCTCGTCCTCAATGGGCTCGCTGTAATACTTAGCGACCTCATTTTTGTCGGAGGTAGCGAATACTACGCGCTTGCTGCCTTGTATCTTCTTGAGTATACCGCAGGACCACTGGCAGTCTGTCGGAGCGTTTTCAAGCTTTACCTCGATAGATACCATACCCTCGGGCTTCTCGTAGTTGTCCCAAGATTTTGTATCGCCGTAAAGGTTAGAATTGTCAAACAACTCGTCTGCCTTTACTATTTGCTCCTCGCTGATGTCAAGTCTGCTCATAGCGAACTTTGTTATCTCTGCGACCTCTTTATATTCGCACATAGGTACATATGCGTCGAGCGAGTATCTGAATATGTCATAAAGCTGCTCGTAGCTGAGCCCGTTTTCATACATCTGATATACGACATAGGGCAGTATGGAGTTATTTACATGCACGCCGCCGTTGTCATCGCATTGTGATGTTCCGGTCTGATATCTTGTGTTCATAACAAAGTTGATATCGCCTATATACTCGGGCTGAGCGAACATATGCGGGTCTGCGAGCGAACGCATAGGATCTCCCGACGCCTCGGCGATGTACCACTTTTCGGTATCGCTGGTGGGGTCTAATTGCAGCTCGATAAGGTTGCCGAGTATATCCGCGATAGACTCCTCGACAGCGCCGGTGTTATTATAATACGGACCATGACAGTTTGTGCATACTCTTATACCGTGAGTATATTCGTGCGCGGTAATGTCAAGGCAGTTGCTAAGGTCGTACGAGTCGGTAAACATAAAGCAGCCGAAGCCGTTTACTACGGACGTGTATCCGCAATTATTCATATCCCTGCCCTCGGGGTCTCTGTCTACGCCGTTGTAATAGCCGTAGCCTATAAGCAGCGGCATTCCGCGTCCGTCAAGGGATCTTATGCCGTTGTCGGCATAGAAGTCATAGACCTTTATCATATTTGAAAATACGGTGACTAAACGCTTAGGCGCATCCTCCGCCGTTGCGAACTCAACGGGGTCTAATATAAAATTAGTATCCGCGGTGTTAAAGGTGGTGAATGAATCTACGACTACCATCTTGCGCTCTGGGCTGATAAAGTAATAGCCGTTCTCGTTCTTTGCGACGGGGAGGGTCACCTTATTGCCGAGCGCGTCGGTAAATTCCATATCCTCGGTCTCAACGTCAAAATACACGTCGTTATCGTTATTCTCCCATGTTTGAGTGTCTATCTCGCTTACAGCCACATGGTCGAATACCTGATTGTCGGCGATATTGACGAACAGCTCAGTGTAGCCCACTATATCCGAGTCTTCCGTCACGGGCTCTATGTAGTATATTACACAAACAGCGTTGCTGATGTTTAAGCGAAAATCAACGAGGATCTCGTCTCCGGTATCCACTACCTTTCCGCCGTGTTCTTCAGCATATTGCTGAGCGGTGGTAAGTGTATCTTTTAATACGGCCGTCATCTCGGGGCTGTCTTGGTCAACATACCCGTCCTTATTTTGCATTGTAGGATCTAAAGAGGAGGTAAGGCTTATCGTGTTGCCGTCCTTGTCTACACCTACCTTAATAAAAGCGTTAGGCACTACTGCGCAGGGTACGCCGGGGTGAGCCTCGTTGTCTGTCAACTGAGCAAAGGTATAATATACGTCGCCGTTAGGCGCTTCATCCGCGCGTACAGCCATAACGCAGATATCATCGCCGTTTAAGAGGGTATTTACCGCCTGCAGCGCGTCAGTCGCCTCTTCATAGTTGGTTACCTTGTAGTCGGTAAATTTGCCGCCGATAAAGGATATCTCGCCGTTATCGTATCTCAGTATAGTCGCTTTGCCGTCGTTTAGGTACTGTATATCCTCCTCGGAATTGTCGTGTATCTTAGGCAGCTGCGGGAAAGATATCTCGAGAGTTACCTCTACATTCTCGCCGTCGATCTCGATATTATCTTCGAGAGTGAACGTGTCGGGCAAGCCGTCGTCGGTGTCGTCGGGGATAACGCCGCTTACGCCCACGGTGGGCTCTTCCGCGCCTGCGGGAATTGCAAACGTCACAGCCGAGCCGATAATAGCCGCACACAGTACGAGCGAAAGGATATGGGTCTTTTTCTTAGCGCAAGCCCACACGCATACGCCCGCCGCCGCAAGGCAAAGAACTATCGCCGCGCCGTCAGCGGCAACACCGGTGTCGGGGGTTAGGATTATCGGTGTCGGGTGTGTCTGTAGACGGAGCTTCGGTCTCGGGAGCCTCAGTCTCGGGTGCCTCCGTTTCGGGAGCCTCGGTCTCGGGTGTGTCGGTATCTGCGGGGGTCTTTTCCGCAAGCTTTATCTCAAAGGATAAGCTGTCGGTCTCGCCCGCGTCAAGCGACACGTCGGTCTTTGAGGTGTCGCCCTCTACGACAACAGCGTTGTCGGATACGGATACGCTGTAGCTTATCCCGTCGATTTTGTAAAACATATCGTTTTGGATCTCGGCGGTCACAGATACCGTATCAGAGTCGGCGCTGCTCTCGTAGTTTAGATCTCCCCATACGCCGTACTGCTCGGCAGACGCGGCATATGTGAGTGAGAACAGCATTGCCGAGGCGGTTATTGCCACCGCGGCAAATCTTCTTTTCTTAAATACAGCTTAGCCGCCTATGCGGTCATGCTGATATTTACGGCAATTCATTTCCCGCCGTCGCGGGTATATCATTATAGTCGAGGTCAAATGTCATATCCTCGGTTATCGGGCCGGTATACTGAAGCGGCACTTTCTGCCCGTCGCTGCTTTCTATCCAAAAACCTGTAAAGCCCAAGTCGGTGGGCAGGATATAGCCGCTCGCCGTGTCATTTTTGTCACTGGTGAACTTTATCGGCACTACTCTGCCGTTTACTATAATCTCTACAAGTCCGCTCCATACGCTGTCCTCGGGAGCGTTTTTAAGGGTAAAGGTCAGCTTTACCGCGCCCTCGGGACGCTCATAGCCCTCCCACGATACGGTGCTGTCCTCAAGGTGCGCCTTTGCGAGTATCTCATTTACCTCGTCTGTATTTTCAGAAAGTCCGAGCCGCTCCAGCGCAAACCTTATCATCTCGGCGGCGTCGGCAAATTCGCTGTGCGGGTTAAGCGTGAAGATCATATATTCCCATATATCAAGGCTGTCCTCTATGCTAATGCCGCTTTGATACATCTGCCATGCTACATATCCGAGTATCGAGCTGTTTCTGTGTACTCCGCCGTGGTCGTCGGCTAACGTATCTTCGGTACAAAGAGAATTCATAACATAGTACACGTCGCCTATATATTCGGGCTGGCAGAACATATGAGGGTCGGACATACAGCGTATCGGCGCGCTCGATTGCTCGCTTATGTACCACTTTTCGGTCTCTCCGCTCTCGGGGGCATACTGTAACTGTATGAGGTTGCCGAGTATGTCGGCGTGTGCCTCCTCGATAGCGCCGGTGTTGTTTAGGTACGCGCCCGCGCTGCCGAGGTAGGACCTTATGCCGTGGGCGAACTCGTGCGCGGTGGTATCGAGTGCGACGCTTATATCGGTTTTACCGAATAAGAAACAGCCAAAGCCGTTAAGCGTGGACAGATAGCAGGCATTGTCCGCCTCCTGACCGTTTACGGGATAGCCGTAGCCGATAAGCAGCGGCAGCCCATAGCCGTCTATCGAAAGTATGCCCTCCGCCTTATAGCTATCGTATACCGTCCTCATATTGTTGAATACCGTCACGAGTATCGGGTCGGCGTCCTCGGCGCTGTCAAAATGCACGGGGTTTAGTTCTTTAATTCTGTACGCCGTATCATCGAGCATGCTGTCACTGTCAACGCATAATATGCTGCGCTCGGGGTCGACAAAGTAATAGCCTTCTTCGTCCTTTGCTACTGGGAGAGAGACCTCATTTCCGAAATAATCGGTAAAGGTCATATCCTCGGTCGTTACATCATAGTAGATGTCGTTGGGATAAGCGTTATTCTCTACTGTCGGAAGCTCGGAGATAGGCGCCTTGTCGAATATCTCGGCGGTTTTACAGGTGATATCGAGCTTTTCCAGCGGAAAGTCTTCTTGTTTCTTTATATAGAAATTATAGCAGAGCTCTTTTTCATAGTTATCGCATACCACAGGAAAGTCAAAACCCCCTACGACCTCGCCGCCTACGCTCTTAGCATATTCCTCGGCGGTGGCGTACGCTTGCTCAAAGTGCTCGGGGATAAAGTCCTCGGGCGCTTTCCAACCCTCAGTGACGTCGAGCGAGCTCGACAGGCATATCGTGTTGCCGTCCTTGTCTATGCCTATTTTTAAATATGCGTCGGGCACTAACGCAAGCTCATTCATCTGCGCAAAGGTAAAGTACATATCGCCGTTTATCGCAAGGTCGTTCCTGTACGGAATTAAAGAGACCGTATCCGTGTCAAAGCCGAGCAGGCTTGCCACGGTATGTATCGCCATTGACGCGTCGTATACGTCGTTTATCTTTTTGTCGGTAAAGCTGCCGTTTATAAAGGTCACAGCGCCCGTGTCCTCATCCTTAAGTATGACCGCGTTACCACCGTTTAGGGTCTGTATGTCCTCCTCGGTATTCGAGTGATATTCGGGCAGGGTGTCAAATACCGCCGTCAGCGTCACCGTGACATTCTCGCCGTCGATATCAAGGTCGAGCGTTTCGGTGAGTGTTGTGGTTTCGTCCCTTTCCTCCGGGGTCGGCAGCGGCTCGCCGCCGGTGTATACGAGTGTTGACGAGTCTGCGCTTGCGGGTATGCTAAGCGTCACCGCCGAGCCCATTATCGCCGCGCAGAGCACGAGAGACAGTATGCGTGTCTTTTTCTTTGCAATGGCCCATACGCACACGCCCGCCGCCGCGATACATACCGCTATCGCCGCGCCGTCGGCGGCAATACCTGTCTGGGGGTTGTTGCCCTCATTGTCGCTCGGAGTGTCGGTGGCAGGGGGTATCTCGGTCTCGGGAGCGGTAGTACTCTCGGGAGCGGTTGTTTCCTCGGGAGTTGTGGTGTCCTCAGGGGCAGTCGTATCCTCGGGAACGGTAGTATCTTCGGGAACGGTAGTATCCTCGGGAGCAGTGGTGTCCTCGGGCTCTGTCTGAGCCAAAGCTACCTCTATCGTCTGGCTGTCCGAGCCGTATGCGTCGACAGTGACGTCCTTTTTCTCAGCACTGCCCGTAATGACCGCATTGTCGGATACCTGTATGCTGTAGGATATGCCGCCCACAGCAAAATAATTGCTGTTGTCAACGGTCGCGGTCACCTTAGCGCCGCCCGTCTGACTTTCGGCGGCAAGCGAGGCTTGTATCCCGTCGGCCTCGGCAGCCGATACGCTCAGCGCCGACGCGATAAATACGGCCGATACCGCGATAAGCGACGCGACGCGCTTTACTTCCTTTATCATAATTCTCTCCTCCAGTTGTACGCTTATGTCTTAATTAAGCTAAATTTGCAAGCACATAATCTCATTAAATAAATTATATCATTGCATTACATTTTTTTCAATATTTGTGACTTGACTTTTACGAAATCAAACTTGACTTTTACGAAATGAGATTTTTGTGTTATAAAAAATCCCCTCGGTATAAAATACCGAGGGAATACTGAGCTTATATTGTCTTATTCTGCGTTAACCACAGTCGACTTATTGCGATTTATCTGCTGTACCGCGTCAAACTCATCGGTTATCTCCTTTTCGGGAGGAGGAGTGAGCAGCGATACCACCACTATTGCTATAAGGCTGACGATAAACGCGGGGAGCAGCTCATATATCGCAAATGCTCCGCCGATAGGAGCTATAAGGAACTTCCAGATGAATACCATTGCGCCGCCCGCTATAAGGCCCGCGACAGCGCCGTATTTGTTGGACCGCTTCCAGAAGAGCGCCGCTACTACTATCGGACCGAATGACGCGCCGAACCCTGCCCAAGCAAAGGACACTATCTGGAATACCGAGCTGTTCGGATCCCACGCGATTATTACGCCTACTATTGCTATTATTACGAGCGCTACACGCGCGATGATCATAGCCGCCTTGTCGGATATCTTTATGCCGAAAGTGCCGCGTATGAGGTTTTCCGATGCGCTTGAGGAGGCGGCGAGCAGCTGAGAGTCCGCCGTGGACATTGTGCAGGCGAGTATGCCCGAGAGTATCACGCCGCCGACAATTGCGAGCAGCACGTGTTTATTTCCCATAAGATTAGCGAGAGCTATCATTATCGTCTCAGGGTCCGCAAGCTTTTCAAGCTCGCCGTTGGCGGTAATGCCGAGCCCTACAACACCTATCAGTATAGCTACCGTCATAGCGATGACTACCCATACCGACGCTATTCTGCGCGAGGTCTTTATCTCGCGGCTGTCGCGTATAGCCATAAATCTCAGCAAGAAGTGCGGCATACCGAGATATCCCAAGCCCCACGCGGCGTTAGAGAAGATGGTCAGCAGTCCGTAGTCGTTAGCTTGTCCCGTGGTCGGGTCAAAGGTCTGCGATACCGATATGTATCCGGGCAGGCTCGTCGCGGTGTTTACAACATTGTCCCAGCCGCCCGCATAGGATATGCCGAGAAATACCGCTATAACAAGCGCCGTGGTCATAACAATGCTCTGTATAAGGTCGGTGGTGCTTGCGGCTAAAAATCCGCCGAGGCAGGTGTACGCCACAATTACTATCGCCGATATTATCATAGCGAGATGATAGTCTATGCCGAACAGCGAGTTAAACAGCTTGCCGCAGGCCGAAAAGCCCGAGCCCGTGTACGGGACGAAGAAGATTATTATTATCGCCGCCGACACGCCGAGCAGTACCTTTTTCTTTTCTTTCCAGCGGTTGGAGAAAAAGTCGGGTATCGTTATCGAGCCGCTGTGCTCGGTATAGTTTCTCAGCCTGCGCGCCACTACCAGCCAGCTAAAATATGTACCTATCGCAAGCCCGAACGCCGTCCAGCCGGGGTCGCAGATACCGCTCGCGTATGCAAGACCGGGCAGACCCATAAGCAGCCAGCTCGACATATCCGACGCCTCCGCGCTCATTGCGGTGACTATCGGTCCTAATTTTCGCCCGCCGAGGTAAAAGTCGCCGACGGAATTGTTTTTCTTTGAACAGACAAAGCCTATTACCAGCATCATGATCAGGTACAGAGCTATTGTCACGATCATTATTATCTGTGAAGTTGACATAAAACCCTCCTTAAAAAAATACAGATAAATTTTAGCATAATTCAAGGCAAATGTCAACGTTATCGGCTAAATTCATATATAAAAAATTCACACCGACGAGAAAACCCATCGGTGCGATGTAAGAATTATATCTTTTAGTCTGCAAACATCGGCGTTGACAGATACCTTTCTCCCGTGTCGGGGAGGAGGGCTACTATCAGCTTGCCCTTATTCTCGGGGCGCTTTGCGAGCTGCGCCGCAGCCCATACCGCCGCACCCGACGAAATGCCGACAAGCAGCCCCTCGCCGCGCGCGAGTGCCTTTCCTGTCTTAAATGCGTCCTCGCTGTCTACGGGGATTATCTCGTCGTATATCGAGGTATCTAAGGTCTTAGGCACAAAGCCCGCGCCTATGCCCTGTATCTTGTGAGGGCCCGCCTTTCCTTGCGAGAGTACGGGCGAGGTCGACGGCTCTACCGCGACTATTTTTATATCGGGATTTTTGCTCTTGAGGTATTTTCCTACGCCGCTCAGTGTGCCGCCCGTGCCTACTCCCGCGACAAATATATCCACCTTGCCGTCGGTGTCCTCCCATATCTCGGGACCCGTTGTCTTAAAGTGCATAGCGGGGTTAGCGGGGTTCTCGAACTGCCCGGGGATAAAGCTGCCGGGTGTCTCGGCGGCTATCTCGTTAGCCTTTTCTATAGCGCCGCTCATACCCTTTGACCCGTCGGTCAGCACTATCTGGGCGCCGTATGCTTTAAGCAGATTGCGCCGCTCGACGCTCATGGTCTCGGGCATGGTGAGTATCATCTTATATCCTCTTGCGGCGGCAGTGGCCGCAAGCCCTATACCCGTGTTGCCGCTGGTCGGCTCTATTATGACCGCGCCGGGCTTAATAAGCCCCTTTTCCTCCGCGTCGTCGAGCATAGCCTTTGCTATCCTGTCCTTTACGCTTCCTGCGGGGTTAAAATACTCAAGCTTTCCGTAGATGTCCGCACCGAGCGAATTAGCGCTTATGTAATTAGAAAGCTTAAGCAGCGGCGTACCTCCGACAAGGTCGGTTATCTTTTCGTATACCTTCATAGCTGTTCTCCTTTACTTAATATGCTTATCTATAAAACCTATAGATTATATAGGAATTATACCACAGTAAGACGCTTTTGTCAATACCCCTATCACGGAATATGCAAAAACGCTTTATTTTTCTTGTCACAGCATGCCGCTTCTTGTCACAGCGTGCCGCTTATTGTCACAGCTTGCTGTCGCAGTAGTCGCACACAAGAGCGTCGCCCGAGCGCTTAAAGCTGTTAGGAAGATACGGCTCGGTGGAGGTTATGCACTTAGGATTATGACAGTGCTTGTCCTTTATTATTTCTCCCTTTAGCAGGGGGAGGGGGTGTATGCGGTTTTCGAGTATGCTTATTATCAGCGCCATACGCACATATACGCCGTAATGCGCCTGTTTAAAGTACAGTGCGCGCGGGTCGTCGTCCACCTCGGAGGCTATCTCGTCCACTCTGGGCAGCGGGTGCAGGACTATCATATCCTTAGGCGCTTTTGCCATCTTATCGGTGTCGAGGATGTAGACGTTTTTCTGGCGGTCGTATTCTTCCTCGCTTGCAAAGCGCTCGCGCTGTATGCGCGTCATATACAGCATATCAAGGTCGCCCACGGCCTCTTCTATCGAGAATGCCTCGGTGTACTTACACCCGCGCTTTGTGATTATGTCCTTTATATAATCGGGAAGTCTAAGCTCTTTTGTAGAGATAAGTACAAACTCGTTGCCCTCATAGCAGGACAACGCCTTTAGCAATGAATGCACAGTTCTGCCGTTCATAAGGTCGCCGCACACGCCTATCTTCAGGTGGTCGAGCCTGCCCTTTTCCATTTTTAGCGTCAGCATATCGGTTAGGGTCTGGGTCGGGTGAAGATGTCCGCCGTCCCCCGCGTTTATTATCGGGCAGCAGGCGGTCAGCGCCGCGGCCTTTGCGCTGCCCTCAAAGGGGTTGCGCATAACGAGTATATCGGCATAGCCGCTGACTATCTTTGTGGTATCCTTAAGATTTTCCCCTTTAGCGACCGAGGACACGGAGGGGTTGTCAAAGCCTATCAGCGTCCCCCCGAGCTTTAGCATAGCGGTCTGAAAGCTCATCTGCGTGCGGGTGGACGGCTCATAAAACAGCGTCGCCATTATCTTGCCGCCGCACCGCTCGGAATAGCTCCTCGGGTACTTAACTATATCTTGTGCGAGGGTGACTATGCTGTCAAGATCCTCGTCGCTGTAATCGTCCAGGTCGATAAGATGCTCATACGCGCTCATTTTTCGTTCTCCTTTTTCTTTGCGGCGGTGGTCACCTCGGGGGTGGCGTCGCCCTCTTTTATCCCTTTAGTGCTCTCTTCCGGCAGGAATATTATCTTTATAGTCTTTAATATTATAAGGATATCCTGCGCGATAGAATATTTTTCTATATACATAAGGTCGAGCTTAAGCTTGTCGTAGGGGGTGGTATTGTACTTGCCGACCACTTGAGCGTTGCCCGTAAGCCCCGCCTTTACCTTTAGCCTGAATGAAAATTCGGGCATAGCTTTCTCGTACTGAGCGTGTATCTCGGGACGCTCGGGGCGAGGTCCTACTACCGACATATCGCCTTTAAATATATTGAACAGCTGCGGCAGCTCGTCAAAGCGTATCTTTCTTATCACCCTGCCGACGGGGGTTATGCGCTTATCTTTTTCGCTTGCGAGGCGCGCTACTCCGTCGCTCTCGGCGTTTACGACCATGCTGCGAAACTTAAGCAGCTTAAATTCCTTTTTATCCCGAGTATAGCGCACCTGCTTATACAGCACGGGGCCGCCGTCGTACAGCTTTATCGCTATGGCGGTTATCAGCATAAAGGGCGAGGCGATTATTATGCCGATAGATGACATTATTATATCGGATATGCGCTTTACCGCGCGTTTTTCTATGCCGAGGCCCTCGTTTTTGGCGGTGAGCAGCGGCGTGTCGAACAGCTCGTTATTGTCCGAGCCGCGTATGATTATATCGGATATTTTCGGCACAAGATACGAGCGTATCGAGTGCTTAAAGCAGTATTTGAGTATATCGTTGCGTATATCGTTAGGGGTGTCGCATATCACCACCGCGTCAAACTCGTCCAGCCTGCTCGTGATATAGTCGAGCCCCATAGATACGTTTATCATCTCCGACACAAGATACTTGTCCGAGCGATGTCCCATTTTTTCCGCGAGCAGCATAGCGGGGTGTTCGTTTCCGTACAGCATAACGACGTTTTTGGCGGGGTAGAGGTTGCGCATGATAACGCCGCTTATTACCGCCCAGATAATAATTATGACCGTCTGAATAAGCATACATAGCAGCAGCGGCGTTATCTCGAGCATATGCCGCGCGATAAGGCTTATCTGCAAATAGGCGACGATATTGGTACACAGCGTCGCAAGCACCTGCGACACTATAAGGTCTATGGTTTTCAGCGTGCCGACCTTAAGCCCCTTGTAGACTTTAGAAAATACCCACAGTATAACTATATACAGCCCAAACAGCAGCCAATTTCCGCGTGCGAAAAAGCTGTTGGCTATCTTGTTATTGTAAAAATTGATCCATATAAGACCGAAGGTGGACGTCAGCCAAGTGAGCAGCACCAGCGAATCCACAAACAGCGCGACACGCTTGTATTTTTCTTTTTCTCTGTTCAAGCAGCGACCCTCCCGACACATTGCGGCGTTTTACCGTAGTGTTCCCCGAAATGGGACAAAAAAAGCTTTAATTATCTTAAGTATAACATAAATCGCGAATATTGTCAATCGTTGGAGAACTCGTGATACGGTCTATGAGATATGGCTGTACGGTGTATAAAACGACCCCCGTAAAATTTACGGGGTTTGTCTGTCGAAAAAGGTTTTAATAAAAAATATCAAGCTAAAATAATCGGAAGAAAAAGGGGGTATGGGGGTAAAAACATCAGGTTTTTGCCCCCATTTGAGATAAGTTTCAGCTTCGGAAAACACCGCAAGGTGTTTTTCGACAAGCTGACCCCCGTAAAATTTACGGGGGTAATAAGTTATCTGCTGCTGTCAACGCTTGAGGCGTTGCTGCTTATATCCGCGAACGGGCTGCCCTCGCCAAAGCTTATCGACGTTACCGTCTTGCGGTCGCCCGCGCTTTTGATAACGACGTACTTCATCTGCTTAGCCGAGGCGACGTGCTGCTCGAGCCCCGCTATAGAGGCTGTCAGCGGGTAATAGTCCACAGTCAGCGTATAGGTCTCGCCGACGTTTGATATCTCGGTCACCTTAGGGACATAATTTGCGGTGCGGTTGGTGGTAGATATGCCGTACGCCTTTTTCTCGGGATAATAGGTCGCGCGCTCCATTACGCTGCCGACCGTTTGGTGCGTTATCTCGACGCTCCCGCCGAACAGGCTCGCGGCGTTGGTCTCCACGTCAAGCTCGGGTATATAGGTTATGCCCGTGTCCACCTCATAATTGGAAATATCGCCGGTCAGCAGTATCTTAGATATCGCGGCGTTTATCAGCGTAGAATTCGGTATCCCAGTGCTGTCCTCAAAGGTCGGCGGGTCTGTCGCCACCAAGGGGTACAGATACAGCTCAAACTCGTTTTTAAGCGCGGTGTTGTTAGCTATATCCGACGCCATATTTGCTATGTATATCGACGAGGACACTATCCCTATTATGGTAAAAAATATAATCAACAGGCCGCAGACAAAGAAGAATACCTTTTTGCCCTGCCCCTTGCGCGTCTTTTGCGGCACGTCGACGAATATCACGTCATCGTCGTTAAATTCGTCGGGCTCGTCGTCGGAAAACGCCTCCTCGAGCGAGCCTGCTATGCTGCGCAGTACGCGGTTGTCCTCGCGCTTTTTATCGTCCTTGCGTTTTTTCATTATTTGCTCCTTTAAGGTCAGCCTCTTATCTGACCATTGCCGTTTATCAGATATTTATAGGTCGTCAGCGCCTCTAACCCCATAGGTCCTCTTGCGTGCAGCTTTTGGGTGGAGATGCCTATTTCCGCGCCCAAACCGAACTCAAACCCGTCTGTAAAGCGCGTGCTCGCGTTGACGTATACCGCTGCCGCGTCTATTTCTCGCTGAAATTTTGCGGCGTTGTCCATATCGCGGGTGACTATGCACTCGCTGTGGCGCGTGCCGAAACGGTTGATATGCGCTATCGCCTCGTCGATATCCCCGACTATCTTTACCGCTATCCTTTGGTCTAAAAATTCCTTGCGGTAGTCGGCATCGTCGGCGGTCTTTTCGAGGGTGAGGTATTTTGCGCTCTCCTCGTCGCCGATAAAAGCGACCTTGCCGTTCCAGTATTCTTTAAGGCGGGTGAGAAATTCCTCAGCCTTAGCGCGGTGCACTATCACATTTTCTATCGCGTTGCATACGGAGGGGCGCTGAGTCTTTGCGTTGTCGGTTATCCTTACCGCCATATCGGTGTCGGCGCTCTCGTCGACGTAGACATGGCAGTTGCCCTCGCCGGTCTGTATGACGGGGACTGTAGACTCGGTCATAACTGTGTGTATCAGCCCTCCGCCGCCGCGCGGGATAAGCACGTCGAGGTACTCGTTAGCTTTCATAAGGCTGCGCGCGGTATCGCGTGAGGTATCCTCTACAAGCTGTATAATATTCGGATCCGCGCCCGCCTTTTCTATTGCACGGCGCATAAGCTCTACAAGGCACTTGTTAGAATTTATCGCGTCGCTGCCGCCGCGCAGTATCACGGTATTGCCCGCCTTAAAGCAAAGGCACCCCGCGTCTATCGTCACATTAGGTCTTGACTCGAATATTATACCGATAACGCCGAGCGGCACGGTCTTTTTAACTATCTCAAGCCCGTTGTCGAGAGTGCCGCCGCCTATCACCCGTCCTACGGGGTCGGGCAGCGCCGCCACCTGCCTTACGCCCTCGGCCATACCCTCTATGCGCGCGTCGGTGAGGGTGAGGCGGTCGATAAGCGACCGTGATATGCCGTTTTTCTCGGCGTTGTCTATGTCGAGGCGGTTCTGTGCCTTTATCTCCTCGCTCTTATCTATAATAAGCGCTGCTATATCGAGCAGTATATTATCCTTTTGCTTTCGCGAAAGCCGAGCCGAAGCCGCGGCGGCTGTCTTTGCCCGTTCGCCGAGCTGCTGTATATATGTCATAGCTTGTCCTTTCAATTGTCCTTGTGCGGAAGAAATACCGTGCAGGTAGCCTTATTCTCAAACAGATCGTACAGTATATTAGGGTCCGAGCCTCTTATTATCACGGTAGGAATGCCTCCCTCTCCCGCGATAAGCGACGCCTCGAGCTTTGACAGCATACCCCCGCTCGCAAACTCGCTGCCCTTGTCCTTTGCCGAGGCTATCATCTCGTCGGTCACCTTTTCGACAACGGGGATAAGCTTTGCGTCGGGGTATTTAGGATTTTTATCATATAGCCCGTCCACGTCGGTGAGTATCACCAACAGATCCGCCTCGCACAGCCTTGCCACTATCGCCGAAAGGGTGTCGTTCTCGTCAAAGTCGAGCTCTTCTATAGACACCGTGTCGTTTGCGTTTATTATCGGTACTATGCCCATATCGAGCAGCTTTTCGAGGGTGTTTATAACGTTCTCCTTGCGCAGCTTGTTGCTGATAACGTCGCGCGTAAGCAGCAGCTGCGCGACCGTGTGGTCGTACTTTTGAAATTCGCGGTCGTATATGTGCATAAGCTCGCACTGACCTATCGCGGCGCACGCCTGCTTCTCGGGTATCTCCTTAGGCTTAGTGCGCAGTCCCGCGCGGGCCGCCCCTACGCCCTGCGCGCCCGAGGACACGAATACTATCTCGCGCCCCGCGTTTTTAAGGTCGGAGAATACCTCGATAAGCTTAGACACCCGCCTTATATTAAGGCTGCCCGTGCTGTGGGCGAGAGTGCTCGTGCCGACCTTTATCACTATTCTTTTTTTATCGGAATAATCCATTGCCGTTATCTCTTTTCTTTTGCGGATTTATTTTGCTCTTTATAATATTATCACAAATCGCTTTTGCTGTCAAGCGCGAAGGCTCGTTATACACAGCATAAAAATAAAACCCCCAAACGGGGGTTTTATATAAATTTCGTTTAAACATCGAATACCGTCTTACTCTTTACACTGTAAACATTCGGGAACGAGCCGACGCAATAATCTCCGATATAATTATAGTCGGTGAACATTACGGTCGACGGCGAGCCGTATTCGGAATTATAATCGCCGAATACGTCGTCAAAGGGCTCGCGGCACCAGTAGGTCACCAGCACGCGGCACTCGCTGTCGACTAGCGCGCAGTAATATCCGTATTCTTCTCCCGAGGTCTTGGCATTAAGCTTATTTAACAGCATGGGGTCGGATACGCCCGTCTGATATGCCGTATACGCTGCGCTCGGCGTTACTCCCGAGGGGGTCATCGCTACGCTGATATCGGTAAAATTGCCCGGCAGCTCCTCGTCGGCCCCCGAGGTCACCGCGCCCTGCGAATTAGCCTCGGCGTACACCATAAAATACTGCGTTTCGTCGTCAAGCTTAGTGCCGTCGGCAAGGGTATAATAGCCCGGCGCGCTGTCGGGGTTGTCGGCCTTATAATCTATAAATACATTCTGCAGAGCGTAATAAAAGCTCTCCGCTCTTGTGTCCGCCTCCTGCGGTCTGCCCGCGCCCGCCATCATAGGCACGATAATAGCCGCCAAAATACCTATTATGGCGATGACCACAACAAGCTCGATCATTGTAAAGCCCTTTTTGGAGCGAAGATACCTAAGCATAACCGGTCCCTCCCGAAATAATATATTCAAACCGCCCATTACGGCATAATGTCTCTTTATATAGAGTATTTTAACATATTTTTTTCGGTATGTCAACACAGTTTTAGCGTTTTTTAAAGAAAATTTACTTTATTAGCTGTCCGTATCTTTGTTTTCCTCTTCCGCGGCAAATGATACGTCGCCTACGGTGACGGAGATTATACTGCCGTCAGAGGCAGCCGTTATCTGCCAGCCGCCGTCCTCTCCCGTGCCGATAACGGTGCATATCCCGCCGCTCTCTTTAGCGTCGGTGTAGCTTTCGGCGTTGTCGATTGCGTTTATTATCGGGCAGAGGATATTCTCGTACCCTTTAGTGTCGGTAGGGAGCTCAAAGCTTATGCCGTCGAGCTTTGAGCCGAGCTTGTTTTTGCTAATCGTCAGCTCAAGCCCGTTTATGCTCTCGGGGGAGGTAAAGCTTGCCGTCCACACCCCGTCCGCCCTGCTTAGGCTCACCTTTGCCTCAAGACCGCTGACGCATAGCGTGCCCTGTACCGAGATATCCCCGTCAAGGCTCGGCACGGACGGCTTTTTCGCGCCGCAGGAGGTAAACAATAATACGCAAAAAGCTATCACGGTAACAAACATTGTCTTTGACATAATTATTTCCTTTCTAAGACAACGTTTATTATGCTTTACCTATACTCTTTTAATATATAAGGGTACAGCTCGGCAAGCTCGCCGGGCAGTATGCCGCTCTCGTCGCGGGTGAGCGACGCTCTTTCGGCGGCAAGCCCCGCGATATACGCCCCGAGCCTAAGCGCGTCATACTCGCCTAACCCTTGTGCGAGAAGCCCGCCGACCGTGCCGGTAAGGCAGTCGCCGCTTCCGCCCTTTGCTAACGCGGAGCAGCCGCTCATATTTACAGCCACTCTGCCGTCGGGCGCGGCTATCACGGAGTATCCGCCCTTTAGCAAAATATGCACCTTATATTCTTTGGCAAAATCGCGCGCGGCGGTGAGCGGGTCGCTTAATATCCTGTCAAGCGGCAAAGAGCTTATGCGGGAAAATTCTTTAGCGTGCGGAGTAAGCAATAGCCTGTTTGCGTTGTCCTTAAGACCATTTATATGCCCGCTAAGCGAATTTATGCCGTCCGCGTCTATAAGGACGGGGCATTTTGCGTTTTCGATTACGGCATTTACCACTAGGCGGGTGTCCTCGCGATATCCCATACCGCAGCCGACCGTTATGGCCGAGGCGTGCTCTGCCGATTTGAGTATATCCTTTATATCCTCCGCGTCGATGTACTCAGAGCTGTTTTTAAGCGGGAGGAAAATGCACTCGTGCAGTGACGCGGACGCCGCCGATATGACCTTTTCTATCGAGGCAAGCTCCACTATCCCCGTACCTATGCGCATTGCGGCGTTTGTCGAGAGCCACGCCGCGCCGATAAACCGCTCGCTGCCCGCTATATTGAGCAGTCTGCCATAATCACCCTTGTGGGAGAGCCTTTCTCTCTTTGGCAAAAGCTTAAACAGGCTGTCGGTATTTATCACGGCGGTATATTCGGGATAATCTTCTATCCCGATGTCGAGCGTGATGATCTTGCCCGAAAGCTTAGCGGCGGGGGAAATTATCTGCCCCGTCTTTACCGCCCCCGCGGCAAAGGTCACGTCCGCGCAAAAGGCGTGCTCGTCCGCCTCGCCGCTCTTAGCGTCACAGCCCGACGCTATGTCTATCGAGCACCGTATCGCCTTGCTCTTATTGCACAACGAAAACAGCTGCGCGGTGCTTTGGTCAAGTGTGCCGTGAAAGCCCGTGCCGTACACGCAGTCGAGTATGATATCCGCGCCGCTTATCAGACTGTCGGCATTTACATTATCTATAGTATATACGGCGGAAAAATACGGCGCACATCTCTCATAGCACTGCTTTGACAGTGCTGTCTTAGGCTCGGCTAAAATCAGCACCTCGGTATCCGTGCCTAAGCGGCTGAGATATTTTGCCGCAGCAAAGCCGTCGCCGCCGTTATTGCCCGCGCCGCACAGTATCAGTATCCTCTTTTCGCCGACCCCGTACAAGGTATCGAGCTTAAGCGCCGTCAGCCTGCCGACGTTGTCCATAAGGCGGGCGCAGGATATGCCGTTTTGCTCGGAATACTGCTCCGCCGCTTTCATCTGCTTGGGGGTAACAAGATATTGCTCCATAAGCGTCCTTTCTTATTCTTAAAGCTTAAGGGAAAACCGCTTGGGCTTTCCCTTATACATAACTTATTTTTTCTTATCCTTTTTATCCTTATTCTTGGACGAAAACTTTTCTTTAAGACTCAGCTTTTGCTTATCCTTTTTCATATAGGGCGGGTGAGGGAACAGCACGGGCTCGCCGGTGTCCTCGTCTATATGGTGTATCTCGCGATAGTCGTCCGAGTCGTACGGCATCTCGCGCTTTTGCAGGCGGTGGGACACTCTGTTTTTGACAAACGAATACAGCACCGCAAACAGCGGTATTCCTATGATAAGTCCCGCAAAGCCGAATATCCCCTGACCTACCAGCATACCGAATATTACCCAGAAGCTCGAGAGCCCTATCGAGTCGCCGATAATCTTCGGCGAGATCACATTTCCGTCCAGCTGCTGGATTATCACCATAATTATCACGAAATACAAGCATTGCCACGGGTCGGCGAGCAGTAGCAAAAATATGCTCGGTATCGCCCCGATAAACGGTCCGAAAAACGGTATAATGCAGGTTATGCCCATTATTACGCCGATAAGTATGGCGTACTGCATATTAAGCACGCTCAGTATTATTATATACAGCGCGCCGACTATAAACGCGTTTATCAGCGTACCGGTAATAAACTGACCGAAAGACTTGTGCACGTCGCGCACGGTGCTTATTATCTTATTTGCGGCGTGGGTCTTGAACAGATAGTAGGTAAGCTTTTTAAACTGCGCGGCGAACAGCTCTTTACTATTGAGAAAGTATATCGCTATCACAAAGCCGAGCAGCAGATTAAGAAATACGCTTATTATCGTCATAACGTTGGAGGTTATCAAGTTCCACACATTTGTCATAGACGGAAGCAGCTCGGTGGACAGCCAGTTATTGAGCATAGAGGACAGCCCGTTGGTAAATTGCAGGACGTACTGCTCTACCTCGGGATAATTCTTAAGCATGTCGCTCGTCCATACGGTTATCTGGTCGATATAGCCCGACATATTGCCGATAAGGAGATTTATAGTCGCTATCATCTCGGGCAATAATATCCATATGATGGTGGTGACTATCGCTAAGGCGAAAAGCATAGTGATAACGACGCTGGTCACCCTCGCGACCTTTCTTACCGGAAAGGTCTTAGGCGGCGGCTCTTGCCCGGGGTGCTCGCGCAGAAATTTTTCACGCTTTTTGTCCTGAATGGTATAAAACAGCCTGCGCAGGCACGGCTTTTCGATAAAATTAGCGATAGGCGCAAGCACATACGCTATTATAAAGCCGTATAAAACGGGGGTGAGTATGGAAAGAAAGCTGCCGACAGTGCCGAGTATAGAGTCAAGCCCCGACAGTAACAGGAAAAACACTATCGCGCCTACAAGCACCAAAAACGCGGTAACTCCCCAGTAGAGATATTTTTTATCCCACTTAAAGTTCATAGCTCCTCCTTTCCTGCGGAAGACCAAAACATAATCGGTATCATTATATATTATTATAGTATCATCGGGATAATTTGTCAAGGCATTCGGCAAAAACAGCCTTAATATATTTAAAAACCCACAAAGAAATATCCCATAAAAAACAAAACCGTATCACGATATTTTCACAAATAGCGGTTATACTTTAATCATACGATAGGGCAAAGGAGAAAAATTACACTCTGTATGTCCGAAAGATAATATATCGCTTATTTTTGAAAGGATGCGAGCGTTATGTCTGAAAATATTTTTGAAGAAAAAAACGAGCTTACCGAAAACGGCGAGGTAAATGAAGAAAGCTTAGGCACCGCCGAGCAGCCCGCCCCCGCTGAGGAAAAGCCTTATTTTAACCCTCAGCCCGAGCAGCAGACTATGAGGGACAACGTATACAACGGCTATTACCGCACCGATCAGGCGAGCGGCTATAACAGCTGGCAGAACACCCCGTACGACACCTCCGCAGGCGGGCAGAATAAAAAGGTAAAGAAAGAAAAAGAGCCGCGCAAAAAGGGCTCGGGGCGCATAGGACTTGTCGCGGGGACAGTAGCCGCCGCGCTCGTCGTAGGGCTAGGCGCGGGATATGCGGGCTCGGTGCTCGCTAACGGCGTAGGGACTAAGCCCTTTTCAATGCCGACCGATTCGGTCGTGTCCGACAGCGTCGGCGAGCAGCCGACTGAGAGCTCGGAAGAGCGTACGTCCGTCCCCATACTCGATGAGAATACCGCTACGCAGGCCCCCCTCGACGAAAGCAAGGTGCATAACGACGAGAATAATGTCCTGTTAAACGCCGAGGAGCTTTATGAAAAGGTAAAAAATTCCGCCGTGGTGGTATATCATTATTCTAACGTCCAAGGCAGCGACCAGCCTGTCGCCGACTCGCTCGGAAGCGGCGTAATATTTACCTCCGATGGGCACGTGATAACCAACGCCCACGTTGTTGACGGCGCGGCAAAGGTAACGGTAAAGGCGGCCGACCCCGACGACAACGACGAAATGCACGAGTATGAGGCCGAGGTGCTCGGCATCGACGACGCGACGGATATAGCGGTGCTCAAGGTCACCCGCGACCGCCCGTTTGAGTACGCAAAGCTCGGCAACTCCGACAATGTGCGGGTAGGGCAGGAGGTATGCGCTATCGGCAACCCGAATACCCTTACTAATTCGCTTACAAAGGGCATAGTATCGGGACTTGACCGCGTGTCCTTGCTCCAGAGCAGCTATGCGTGCAGCACCATACAGATAGACGCCGCGGTAAATAACGGCAACAGCGGCGGAGGACTGTTTGATATGTACGGCAATGTAATAGGCATAGTGAATACCAAGTACTTCTACACCACTTCGGGCACGATAGCCGAGGGCATAGGCTTTGCGATAACCATAAACGAGGCTAAGCCGATAATACAGGACCTTATGAGCTTAGGCTATGTGTCTAACCGTCCGGGACTGGGCATAAACGGCCAGATGCTCGGAGAATATGCGGCATATATGTACGGCTTTCCGTCGGACGGACTGCGCGTGACATATATAGATGAGGATATGCCTGTCGCAAAGAGCGGTCTTACCGTCGGCGACGTCATCATAAAGATAGACGATGTGGAGGTATCCTCCATGACCGATATCCAAAACGAGATAGCTAACCACAATATCGGAGACACGGTAGAGCTTACCGTGCTCAGACCAAACCAGGTCGGCAATATAAAGCAGATGACCATTACCTGCGAGCTTGCCGAATTTAAACAGTGACAACGTCTTATTTTTCCTCTATTCCAAATACCCCGACGCGTAAGCGTATCGCCCGCGTCGGGGTATTTTGCGCCTTGAAACGCTTTTTATGACAATGCGTCTATCATAAAAATAAGCTCGGATAACAGACGCATTGTAAGATTTATCCAAAAATAAGCCGAGGCGGTTAAAATTTTTAGCACTTTTGCCATCAAAAATCCGAGCTTTCAATTTTGGCTAAATTGACAAGAAGAAATACAGTATTTTACTGTTTTTGACAAAATTTTACTTATTACAAAACGGTAACAAAATAGTTACAAAACGGTTACAATTATTTTTTTGTGCATATTCACCAAAAACGCCCTCTCAAAATTATTTGACATTTACAAAGGAAAAAATTATAATGATTATGGTCTTGAGAAACCGACCATAATTGTAATGCGACATTTGCCGCGGACAGAAAAATCGGATCTTTGAAAGAACAAACAAATCAAGAAAAGCAATATAAAAATCACTTGATAAATTTAAAACCGATTTTTTCAAAACAAAGGATCTGCAAAACAGCTCCCCAGTTAGAAAGGATATGGTAATATGCATTTTAGAAAGGAGCAGAGCGGATTACGTTCTGTAAGAAAGGTGATCATAAAGATCGCCCTGATACTTACGTGTCTTATCAGCACGTTTTTACTTACGGGTCTTATGTATTTCAGATACGACGTCACGATAACCGACGGCGGTATGCGCACCACGGTGTACACAATGCAGGCGGACCCCTATGAGATACTCGACGAAAACGAGATAATGCTCGGCGCATACGACAGGATAAGGTTTACCGGCGCGGACAGCGCGGTGGCTAAGCTTGACGTGATACGCGCCTATGAGGTTCCCGTAACGGCGGACGGGGAAGAAATTGCCACCGTATACAATATAGACAGCACCGTAGGCGAGCTGCTCGACGAATTTGCGATAGACGTAGGAGAATTTGACATAGTATCTCCCGCCCGCGAAGAGTCGGTGAAAAAGGGCGACAAGATATCCATCACCAAGGCGTTTGAAGTAAAGATAACCGCCGACGGCGAAACTAAGAGCGTGTCCTGCAATAACAACACCGCGGCAGAGCTTCTTGCCCGCGCGGATATTAAGGTGGACAGCGACGACAAAGTAAGCGTAAAGCTTGATAAAAAGATAACCTCTCCCTGCGAGATAAAGGTCACCAGAGTAGAAAAGAAGGTGCGCACCGTTAAAGAGATAGTGCCTTATGAGACCTCGACCGTTAAGGATAATCTTTCGGCAATAGGCACGGTAACTGTCGGCGTTAAGGGCGTAGACGGTGTCACCGAGACCACCGTCACCGAGACCTATATCGACGGGGTAAAGACCGACAGCGTATCTAAGACTAAGGTCATTTCCGAAAAGGTCGACGAGGTGATATACGAGGGCGCGGCGGTGACAACGCCGTACTGCCAAATCGACGACCCCGCTATAGTACTCGAGAACGGCAGACCCGTTAATTATGAGTATATTATCTCGGGACCCGCTACCGCTTATACCGCGTATGACGGAGCTAAGACCGCGAGCGGACTTCCCGCCGAGATAGGCACCGTTGCGGTAAATCCTAACGTTATCCCTTACGGCTCGCTTCTATACATCGTCGGACAGAATAACGATGTATGCTACGGCTACGCTATTGCCGCCGACACCGGAAACGGTATGATGGACGGCACTATCCCCGTGGACGTGTATATGGGCAACGAGACCCACTACAGTGACGCGTGCGCGTGGGGCTACCGTTTGGTAGATATATACGTTATAAGAGCGGGATATTAAATTGTCAATATCAAGGGTGTAAAGG
Source organism: uncultured Ruminiclostridium sp. (assembly GCA_947594425.1). Lineage (GTDB taxonomy): Bacteria > Bacillota > Clostridia > Oscillospirales > Ruminococcaceae > Ruminiclostridium_E. The sequence goes on along the minus strand of CANQED010000002.1, from coordinate 209,704 downwards.
GCGAGAGCTTTTTACACCCTTTATTTTTTGCAATGCATTGTATTATAAATTCTTGACATCGATTAAAGTTTATGCTATACTTACAAAAAACGGACGATAAATTACACCGCTAAAGGAGGACGCTTTGCTGTACAAGGACAGAAAGCTGCGCTATGAGCTGAAATTTCCCGCGACGGCGGCGCAGTGTGAGATACTGCGCGAGCGTTTTGCCTCGGCGATGAAGCCCGACGAGCACGGCGGTAGCTATAGAGTGACGAGCCTTTATCTCGACGACGTGTATATGAGCGCGTACAATGATAAGCTGTTAGGCGGCGACGTCAGGAAAAAGTACCGCATACGCACTTATGACCTCGATCCGTCGCTATTGCGCTTTGAGTGCAAGTACAAGGATCGCGATATGGTATCTAAGCGCGGTATGTGGATAACCAAAGAGCAGTACATAAGGATACTTAACGGGGATTTTCTTTTTTCTTTAGAAGAGATGCCCGAGGACAGCGTGCTGTGGGACGCGTCGGTCAGTAATTCGCTTTCGCGGCTTTTGCCGTCGGTGGTGGTGGATTATAACCGCGAGGCGTTTATAAATCGCGAGGGCAATGTCCGCTTTACGATAGACAGCGGGTTTAAGGCGGGTGTATTCTCGCCCGATATGTTTTCGACGGATATAAGATATATCCCCGTCACCGACTCTCCCGCAGTCGTAGAATTAAAATATGACGAGCTGCTGCCCGACCATCTCGCACAGCTTGTACAGGGTGTAAAGCTCGAGCGCGCGGCGTTCTCAAAATTTCTTATCTGCCGTGACAAGCTCTCGCAGCTGCACAAAAGCGTATATTGATCTTTTCGGAGGAAAAAATGTACATTACTGCTATGGCGGAGAACGCCGACATATTATCCCTTATCGGGCAGAGCTTTGACCTGTCCGCACAGCTCGAAAATCTGTCTTTGCCGCGAATTATACTGGCGCTGCTGACCGCGACGGTCTGCGGGCTTATCATCTACTTTGTATACCGTATGTTTTATCGCGGAGTGGTCTACTCAGACAACTTCAACATACTGCTTGTGCTCGTGACGGTAGTCACCGCGTTTATAATCATGACGATAAGCGCAAACATAGTGCTGTCGCTCGGTATGGTCGGCGCGTTGTCTATTGTGCGTTTTCGCTCGGCGATAAAGGACCCGCTCGACGTGGGCTTTTTATTCTGGGGAGTAGCCGCGGGACTGACGGCGGGCGCGGGACTCTATTTTGTAGCGATAATCGGCTCGGTGTTCGTCGGCGTGCTTTACATAGTTATGAGCATAGTTAAGAAAGAGCGCCGCTGCTATCTGTTAGTGGTGCGCTACAGCGCCTCGGCGGAGGATAACGTATCCGCTCAGCTCGGCTCGATAAAGCACCGCCTTAAGAATAAAACGCAGGTCGGCGATAAATTAGAGCTCTCTGTCGAGATAAAGGTCAAGAACAACGACACCTCCCAGCTTTCGCGCTTTAAGGCGATAGAGGGCGTGGACAGCGTGACCTTGCTCGAGTACAACGGCGAATATATGAATTAAGTAAACAGGCAAATTAAAAGGACGTTCGCAAATGAACGTCCTTTTTGTATGTAGTTTTAATTGTCTCCGCCGGTATCTAAATAGACAGCGGTGGCTTTCTCTATCTCGGAATTAAGGTAATCTTCAAATTCCTTATCAAATTGTTCGACGTCTGATGTGTCGTTTTCCTCGGCGTATTTTATCTTGAGCTCTTTCTTTTCATAGGTCGCAAGCCATAGATCGGCAATAGCGTCTAAATAATCGTCTAACGTCCAGCCCATCTCGCTTATTATCTCGTTTACGGCGTTATTATATTTTACCGAATAGTCGTCATCCGCGGCGGCTGTCACTTCATATGAATCCTTTGCGGAGTTGTACATATCCTTGTATGTCTCATCCGATGGCTCTAACGAGGCAAAATATTCATTCTCTATCATAATATCGAGATATTCTTTATCGCTCTTAAGCTCGAAAATGCCTGTCTGTGAGAGCTGTGCGAGATCACTCTCGGTATAATCGTCGGAACTGAATATCACATCTTTCATTTTTTCCGTTTGAAGGCGATAAAATTTGCGGGTCTCGTCAAACTGCTCTTGGGTGATATTATGCCCGTTCACCGAGGCGAGTATCTTAGGCTCGATTTCTTCCTCGCAGGCGGTGAGGGTCAGCATAAGCATAAGGCTGATAATTGCAGCAGATAGTTTACTTTTCATAACATTGCTCCTTAAAAAATTATTCACCCTCTAAACTATAATATATCACTGATATTCGCTAAAGTCAAGTCAATTTATTGATAATATCTCCGCTTTATGAAAAATTTGTCATATCGCACAAAATCGGAAATTAATTTTATATTTTCTGCACAAGCTTATCTTTTCAGCAGTCTCAGCGAATTGAGTATCGCGAGCAGGGTAACGCCCACGTCCGCGAACACCGCCGCCCACATATTGGCAAGCCCGACAAGCCCGAGCACCTGTAGTATCAGCTTTACCGCAAGCGCGAACACTATATTCTCCATTACCGTGAGGTTTGTCTTTGCACTTATATCCACCGCGCTTATCAGCTTTTTCGGGTCTCCGTTCATAAGCACCGCGTCGGCGGTCTCTATCGCGCTGTCCGACCCCGCGCCCATTGCCACGCCGATATCCGCCTGCGCTATGACGGGCGCGTCGTTTATACCGTCCCCGACAAAGATAACGCGCTTGCCTTTTTTGAGCTCACTTTTTGTTTGCTCGGTTATCTGCCTCTTGTCGTCGGGCATAAGCTCATAATAGCAGCCGTCCGCGCCGAGCTCGCTTGCGGCGGCCTTGGCGGCGGTTTCATTATCGCCTGTGAGTATATATGTCTTGATATTCCTGCGCTTTAGCTCGGCTATGGTCTCCTTTGCGCCGCTCTTCAGCGTATCGGAAAAGCATATGCAGCCGATGTATTTTCCGTCTATGGCGGCGTATAATGCCGTGCCGTCCTGCTTTTGCACGGATATGCCGTTATCGGACAGCAGCTTTGCGTTTCCGCATAATACGTCCTTGCCGTCGGTTATCGCGTGTATGCCCTTGCCCGCAAGCTCTTCGCATAAGGTCATGCGCGTAACGTCCGCCGCCCCGCCGTATTCTTCTACGACAGACAGCGCTATCGGGTGGTTAGAGCTGCTTTCGGCGTGGGCGCAAATTTCCAATAGCTGCTCTCTTGACACACCGACGGGATAGACCTCGGACACCTTAAATCTCCCCTCGGTAAGCGTGCCGGTCTTGTCAAAGAGCACCGCTCCCGCTTTAGCGAACGCCTCTAAATAGTTGCTGCCCTTTACGAGCACGCCCTCGCGCGAGGCTCTGCCTATTCCCGCAAAATACCCCATAGGCACCGATATGACCAGCGCGCAGGGGCAGGATATTACCAAGAATATCAGCCCGCGCTGTATCCACGTCGCAAAGTCGTACCCCGTAAACAGAGGCGGTATCAGCGCCACAAGCACCGCGAGCAGTACCACCGCGGGGGTGTAATATTTTGCGAACACCGTGATAAAGTTCTCGGTGCGGGTCTTTTTCTCCGCCGCGTGCTCGACGCTCTCGAGCATTTTATACACCGCAGTATCGCAAAACTCCGCAGTCGTGCGGACGGTTATCGTGCCCGACAGATTTATCGAGCCTGCTTTTACCTCGTCGTTTTCGCCCGCGTCTCTCGGCAGGCTCTCTCCCGTCAGCGCCGAGGTGTCGAGGGAGGTAGCCCCCGAGATTATCACCCCGTCGAGCGGTACTTTTTCGCCCGCGCGCACCCTTATCACCGAGCCGGTGGGTACCTGCTCGGGCGGGAGGGTGATATACTCCCCGTCGGATAAAAGCTCCGCCTCTTCGGGTCTTGTCTTTATCAGCGCGTTTATGCTGCGGCGCGAGCGATTAACCGCTATGCTCTCAAAAAGCTCGCCTATAGAGTAAAACAGCATTACCGCGACCGCCTCTTCATATTCTCCCAAGGCTATCGCGCCTATGCTCGCAATAAGCATCAGCGTGTTCTCGTTAAAAAAGTTCAGGCGTATAATGGACTTTATCGCCGTTATCGCGACCTCTGCGGCGGTGAGGATATACGCTAAAAGATAGCATATCAGCGCCGCAATATGCCCCGCGTTATTATTAAGTATCAGGTGCTCCGTAACAAGCCCCGCCGCAAACAGCACGCCCGCCGCGATTATCTTTATAATATCGGCCGTATGGCTCTCGTTCTCCTCGGTATAGTCGGATTTAGGTATTACCCTTACGTCGGGCTCTATCGCCTTTACCGTCCTTTCTACTCGGGAGAAAAGCTCGTCGGCGTCGGCGCGCGGTGCGGTGAGAGTAAGCTCTTTACTCATAAAATTCATTGCCGCACTCTTGACTAAAGCGTCCTTTTCCGCGGCGGCGCGTATCTTCTCCGCGCAGTTAGCACAGTCGAGCCCCTCTAAGATGTACTTGTATTCCATATTGCCTCCGTAATTCATTCGCAGGATTGAACAATTGAGTAATCATTCAAGTGTAAGCTTAAAAAATAACCGCCCCACTCGGCAGGGCAGAAGCTCGCCAAAATTATTCCATAATATGCTCTATCGCGTTGCCGAACACGGTGTTTACGTGCTCGTCGCTGAGCATATAATACACGACCTTGCCCTGCTTTTCGCTGCGGACGAGCTGAGCCGCCCGTAATACTCTAAGCTGGTGAGAAATAGCGGACACGGTCATATTAAGCAGTGCCGCGAGATCACACACGCACATCTTGGATATGGACAAAGAGTAAAGTATCTTTATCCTTGTCTCGTCGCTTATCGCTTTGAAAAACATTGACAGCTTTTCAAACTGCTCCTTTTCCAGCATACCCTCGCTGACCTTGGCTATTATCTCGTCGTGTATCGTATTGCACTTGCAAAATTCGGCGTCGCCGACGTTGTTAGGTGACATCTGACTTCCTTTCATTTGAACGATTGTTCAACTGTTTAATATAACTATATCACTTTTCCTGATATTTGTCAATAGCTTTTTATTCATTTTCCGCTTTTTGTGCAAAATATTTTTCGGCAATGCAATTAAAGAACGCGGTCTTGTCCTTTTCTTCCATATCGGAGGAGAAGATCTCATCGAGCTGCTTTAATATATCGTCCGCCGCGCTAAGCAGCTTTTTGTCCGAGCTGCCGGTAAAGTACAGCTTCTCTGCTGAGGTGAGGGTAATATCGTCCCCGCCCGTCAACTCTTCGGCGGAGGTGTTCAGCAGCTCGGCCATCTTGTCGAGTATCTTTCCGCGCGGCTTTCTGCTGCCGCTCAGGTAATTTGCAAGGGCGCGGTAGGTTATCCCCGCCTCGCGCGCAAAATCCGTCTTTTTGTATCCGTTTCTTTTAATAAGCACTTCAAGCTTTTCACCGAGCAGCATCGTATCCCTCCCACAGAAAATAAACTTCTATATATATTATAGTCCGCTTTTATGCCGCTGTCAATCGAAATTTTCAAAAATTTTTTTAAAAATTCAATAAATATACAGAATATACTGTATTTTATGCATAATAATGTATAAAATCCCTTGACTTTTGAAAAATAGCGTGTATAATATTCAATGTAATGTTCAAAACGGGCGAGGTCAGTCCGATAAATACAGTATCAAGGAGAGAAAGAAAATGGCAAAAGAGATAAAGAAAGTAGTACTTGCTTATTCGGGAGGGCTTGACACCTCCATAATCATCCCGTGGCTGCACGAGACATATCCCGGCTGCGAGGTAATATGCGTCGCAGGAAACGTCGGACAGGATTCCGAGATAGTCGGCCTTGAGGAGAGAGCTAAGGCTTCGGGCGCGGCTAAGCTGTACATCGAGGATATACAGGACGAGTTTGTAAACGACTTTATTTTCCCCACGCTTAAGGCTGGGGCAAAATACGAGGGCTATCTGCTCGGCACGTCCTTTGCAAGACCCCCTATAGCAAAGCGCCTTGTAGAGATAGCCAAGAAAGAGAACGCCGACGCTATCTGCCACGGCTGCACCGGCAAGGGCAACGACCAGGTGCGCTTTGAGCTTACGATAAAGGCGCTCGCCCCCGAGCTCGAAATAATCGCTCCGTGGAGAGTATGGGATCTTAAATCGCGCGAGCAGGAGATAGAGTACGCCGAGGCTCACAACATCCCGATAAAGATAACCCGCGAGACCAATTATTCTAAGGATATGAACCTTTGGCACCTGTCGCACGAGGGCCTTGACCTTGAGGACCCCGCTAACGAGCCGCTTTATAACAAAGAGGGCTTCTTAGAGCTCGGCGTATCGCCCGAGCAGGCTCCCGATAAGCCCACCTATATCACGATAACCTTTGAAAAGGGCATACCCACCGCGCTAAACGGTGAGAAGATGGACGGCGTAAAGCTGATAAAGGCGCTCAACAAGCTCGGCGGAGAGAACGGCATAGGGCTGTTCGACGTAGTCGAGAACCGCCTTGTAGGTATGAAGTCGCGCGGCGTGTACGAGACACCCGGCGGCACGATACTCTATCACGCGCACGAGGTGCTCGAGACGATATGCCTTGATAAAGAAACACAACACTATAAATACGGTCTTGCACAAAAGTACGCCGACCTTGTATATAACGGACAGTGGTACACCCCGCTCAGAGAGGCTATGGACGCGTTTGTGGATAAGACGCAGGAAACCGTCACCGGCGAGGTAAAGCTTAAGCTCTACAAGGGCAACATCATCAACGCGGGCGTTACCTCTCCCTACACTCTGTACAGCGAGGACTTTGCCTCGTTCGGCGAGGACGACGTTTACGACCAGTACGACTCTAAGGGCTTTATCAATCTGTTCGGCTTGCCTATTAAGGTAAAGGCGCTGCTCGATAAGGCGCGCGAGGAGAAGAAGTAAGCTTTAAGCTGAATTGCTGATAAAAGGGGAAGACTGCGAGCGGTTTTCCCCTGTTTATGCTTTTTACGAATAGAGAGGTACACAAAATGGCAATGATGTGGGCGGGGCGCTTTTCAAAAGAGATAGCCTCCGACGTTAACGATTTTAATTCGTCGATAAGCTTTGACTCGCGTATGTATCGTCAGGACATAGCGGGGTCGATAGCGCACGCGCGTATGCTCGGCGAGCAGGGGATAATCGACCCGTCCGAGAGCGAGGCAATAATCGCGGGGCTAAAAGGCATACTTGAGGATATGGAGAGCGGCAGCCTTAAAATAGACCCTAACGCCGAGGACATACATATGTTTATCGAGGCGGAGCTTACTAAGCGTATCGGCGACGCGGGAAAGCGGCTGCATACCGCCCGCAGCAGGAACGACCAAGTAGCCGTCGACCTTAAGCTGTACCTTAAAGACGAGATTAAGACTATCGCGGATATGGTAAGAGAGCTTATAGGCTGCCTTATTGCCATTTCACAAGAGCATATTGAAACCGTTATGCCGGGGTATACGCATATGCAGCGCGCACAGCCCGTGACCTTTGCCCACCACCTTATGGCGTATGCGCAGATGTTTGCGAGGGATCTTGAGCGGCTCAGTGACTGTTGCCGCCGCGCGGACGTTATGCCGTTAGGCAGCTGCGCTTTGGCGGGGACTACTTATCCGCTCGACCGCAGGCGCACCGCCGAATTGCTCGGTTTTAGAGATATAACGCTGAACAGCCTTGACGGGGTCAGCGACCGAGATTATGCGATAGAGCTTGCGGGCGTGCTGTCTATTATCATGATGCACCTGTCGAGATTTTCCGAGGAGATAATACTCTGGTGCTCGTGGGAATTTAAGTTTATAGAGCTCGACGACGCCTACTCCACGGGCAGCTCGATAATGCCGCAGAAGAAGAACCCCGACATAACCGAGCTAATACGCGGGAAGACCGCCCGCGTGTACGGCGACCTGCAGACCCTGCTCACCATGATGAAAGGCTTGCCGCTTGCATACAATAAGGATATGCAGGAGGATAAAGAGGCGATATTCGACGCGGCGGACACCGTTAAGATGTGCATAAAGACCTTTATCCCCATGCTAAAGACCATGACGGTGAATAAGGACAATATGCGCGCCGCTGCGGCTAAGGGCTTTATTAACGCGACCGACTGCGCGGATTATTTGGTAAAAAAGGGCATGCCGTTCAGAACGGCGTACAAGATAACCGGCACGCTTGTAGCGCGGTGCATAGAGCTAAATACCACCCTTGAGCAGCTGCGGATAGAAGAATACAATAAGCTGTCCGAGCTCTTTGACAGCGATGTATACGACGCGATAGCGCTCGACCGCTGCGTTATGACCAGAGGCGTCGAGGGAGGACCCGCGCCCGACGCGGTAAAGGCACAGATAGCCGAGTTAAAAGAGCGGGTGAAAAATATAAAGATATGATCACATACGAATTAAGGCTCCCTAAGGATATAAATTCCTTTCGCCGCAGCGTAGGCTGGTACGAACTGTCACCGCGCCAGCTCGCCTGTGCCGAGCAGCGCTCGGTGTTCGCGATAACCGCGCTTGACGGAGAAAAGGAGGTCGGCTCGGCGAGGGTAGTGGGCGACGGCGGGTATCAGTTTTTTATCTCGGACGTTATCGTCCGCCCCGAATATCAGCGTATGGGGATAGGAAGCAGGATGTTAAAAGAGCTTATGAACTGCGCGTTGTCTGTCGCCGAGGAGGGCGAAACGATAATGGTAAACCTTATGTCCGCTAAGGACAAAGAGCCCTTTTACGAAAAGCTCGGGTTCATGCGCCGCCCCAACGACGAGCGCGGCTCGGGTATGACGAGATTTTTGACTAAGGGAGAGGTCTGAAAGGATATTTATGATTAAGGTATATATTGACGGACAAGAGGGCACGACGGGGCTTAAGATACTCGAGCGCTTTAACGGCAGAGACGATATAGAATTGCTCAAAATAGACGAGGATAAGCGCAAGGACGAGAAAGAGCGGCAAAGGCTGATAAATTTATCCGACATAACCTTTTTATGCCTGCCCGACGACGCGGCAAGACAGGCGGTAGGTCTCGCGGGGGACAAGGTGAGGATAATAGACGCGTCTACCGCCCACCGCACCCTGCCCGACTGGGCGTACGGCTTTCCCGAATTGTCCAAGGCGCACCGCGACAAGATAGCGGGGTCGGACAGGGTAGCCGTGCCGGGCTGCTATGCGGGGGGATTTATCTCGCTTGTATACCCGCTTGTAAGCAAGGGGATAATGAGCGCGGACTATCCCGTCACGGTGCACGCGGTGTCGGGGTACAGCGGCGCGGGCAAAAAGGGCATAGCCCAGTATGAGGCCCCCGACCGCTCGGAGGAGTTTGATGCGCCCAGAGAGTATGCGCTGACGCAGCAGCATAAGCACTTGCCCGAGATGAAGATAATATCGGGGCTAAAGTACGAGCCCGTGTTCTGCCCGTATGTGTGCGACTATTACAGCGGTATGACGGTCACGGTGCCGATAGTTACGCGGCTGCTTAATAAATATCGCACTGTAGAAGATATACATAAAGCTTTGAGCGAGCATTATGCGGGGCAAAAGCTCGTAAAGGTGCAGCCGCTCGGAGAACTTCCGTCGGGGGGATTTTTGGCGGCTAATACCCTCTCGGGCAGAAACTATATGGAGATATACGTTTTCGGAACGGACGACAGGGTATTGCTGTGTTCGAGGTTCGACAACCTCGGAAAGGGCGCGAGCGGCGCGGCGGTACAGTGTATGAACATTATGTGCGGCATAGAAGAGACCAAAGGGCTTGTTTAAAGGAGAAATTATGCTTGTAGAATTTGAGGATTATAAATTTATCGAGGGCGGCATATGCGCCGCTAAGGGCTTTAAGGCAGGAGGCGTTAATGCAGGGATAAAGGCGGGCAGCACCAAAAAGGATCTCGCGCTTATCTCTTGCGAGAAAAAATGCGCCGCCGCCGCGATATATACGCAAAATAAGGTCAAGGGCGCGCCGATAGCCGTAACAAAGCGGCACCTCGAGAACGGCGTCGCTCAGGCCGTCATAGTAAACAGCGGCAACGCCAACACCTGCAACGAAAACGGTATCGAGATAGCCGAGAAGATGTGCGTCCTTACGGCTAACGCGCTTAATATAGACGACGCGGATATAATAGTCGGCTCGACGGGCGTTATCGGGCAAAAGCTGTCTATAGACCCTATACAGGATAAAATCCCCGAGCTCGCGTCTATGCTCAGCGAAAGCGGCAGCTCGGACGCCTGCGAGGCCATTATGACCACCGACACCAGAAAGAAAGAGGTCGCGGTAGAGTTTACTCTCGGGGGCAAGACCTGTCATATCGGCGGGATAAGTAAGGGCAGCGGTATGATAAATCCTAATATGGCTACTATGCTGTGCTTTATCACCACCGACGCGGCTATACGCGCGGAGCTGCTGCAAAAGGCGCTTAAGCGCACGGCGGATATCACCTACAATATGGTATGCGTGGACGGAGACACCTCCACTAACGATATGGCGTGCATTATGGCGTCGGGTCTTGCCGAGAATAAGGAGATAACCTCCGAGGACGGGGATTATGAGACTTTTGTCAACGGGCTGTATGCCGTTATGATGAACCTTGCGCGCGAGACCGCGCGCGACGGCGAGGGCGCTACCCGCCTTATCGAGTGCGCAGTTAAGGGCGCGCCGAGCGAGGAGGTCGCGCGACGCGCCGCAAAGTCTGTGATATCAAGCTCGCTTGTAAAGGCGGCGCTTTTTGCCGCGGACGCAAATTGCGGACGGATACTCTGCGCGCTGGGCTATACCGAGGGAGATTTTGACATCGACCGCACCGAGGTGGTACTGCTCAGCAATAAAGGCAGCATAAAGGTATACGAGGACGGCGTGAGCCTGCCGTACGACGAGGATACGGCACACGATATACTTTCCGCCGACGAGGTTACCATTGCCGTAGACCTTAAGAGCGGATTTCACCGCGCGGTGGCGTGGGGCTGCGATCTTACCTATGATTATGTCAAGATAAACGCCGAGTACAGAAGCTGAGGAGAAGATAATGGTAGATAACGACACACGGGCTAAGGTCCTTATAGACGCCCTGCCCTATATACAAAAATACGCAAATAAGGTAATAGTGATAAAGTACGGCGGCAACGCTATGACTAATCAGCGGCTGAAAGACGCGGTGATGTCGGATATAGTATTGCTGTCCACCTGCGGCATGAAGATAGTGCTCGTCCACGGCGGAGGCCCCGAGATAAACGATATGCTCGGGCGGGTCGGCAAGGAGAGCAAATTTGTAAACGGTCTGCGTTATACCGACGAGGAGACTATAGAGATAGTGCAGATGGTGCTTTGCGGAAAGGTAAATAAAGACCTTGTCGACCTGTTGCACAACTCGGGCGGCGAGGCGATAGGCTTGTGCGGGCTGGACGATCATATGATAGAGGCAGAGCAGCTCGACCCGCAGTTAGGCCTTGTCGGCGAGATAACCAAAGTTAATGTCAAGGTCATAAACGACGTGCTCGAAAAGGGGTATATACCCGTCATATCCACCGTAGCTGCAGGGGCGGACGGCAAGGTCTACAATATAAACGCCGACACCGCCGCTGCAAGAATAGCAGCGCAGATGAAAGCGGAAAATCTTATACTCCTTACCGATATAAAGGGGCTGCTAGAGGATAAGGACGACGACGATACGCTTATACGTATGGTGGGCTTGTCCGAGGTGCCTTATCTTAAAAAGCAGGGCATAATCTCGGGCGGTATGATACCTAAGGTCGACTGCTGCGTAGAGGCGGTACGGCGCGGGGTAAAGAAAGCCAATATAATAGACGGACGCGTGCCGCACTCGATACTTATCGAGCTGCTTACTAACGAGGGCTTAGGCACGCAGTTCAATTAAAATAGAATAGGAGATAATATGGGTACTATTGAAGAATTTAACTCCCACGTTATGGGGACATATGGCAGATACGATCTCGTTATAGATAAGGGCGAGGGAGATTTTGCCACCGACGAAAACGGAAAGCGGTATATAGACTTCGGCAGCGGGATAGGCACTAATTCTCTCGGCTATGCCGATAAGGACTGGGCTGACGCCGTATGCAAGCAGGCGCGCACCGTTCAGCACACCTCTAATTATTATTATACCAAGGTGCAGTCGGACTTTGCGACAAAGCTTGCAGGCCTTACCGGTATGCAGAAGATGTTCTTCGGCAATTCGGGAGCGGAGGCTAACGAGTGCGCGATAAAGCTTGCGAGAAAGTACAGCTTTGACAAGTACGGGCGGGGCAGGCATAATATAATCACGCTGATAAATTCATTTCACGGCAGGACATTAGCCACACTGTCCGCGACGGGGCAGGAGGTATTTCACAACTACTTTTTCCCGTTTGTGGAGGGGTTTATTTACGCCGAGGCGAATAACGCCGACGACCTTAAAGCTAAGCTTGACGACACGGTCTGCGCGGTCATGATAGAGTACATTCAGGGCGAGGGCGGAGTTGTGCCGCTTAATAAAGAATACGTCGACGAATTGTATGAGCTTTGCGCGCAAAGGGATATATTGGTGATAACCGACGAGGTTCAGACCGGAGTCGGGCGCACCGGCAAATTTTTAGCGGGGCAGTATTACGGCCACACCCCCGACATTGTCACTCTCGCAAAGGGTATCGCGGGCGGCATACCTATGGGCGTATGCCTCGCGGGCGAAAAGTGCGCGGATACCCTAACACCCGGCACGCACGGCTCGACCTTCGGCGGCAACCCGATAGCCTGCGCGGGAGGACTTGCCGTACTGAAAAAGGCGGGGGACAAGGAATTTTTAAACGACGTTGTCGAAAAGGGCGCATATATAAAGCAAAAGCTGCTAAAGATCCCCGAGGTAGAGCTTGTCACGGGTATGGGGCTTATGATAGGCATAAAGCTAAAGACCAAAAACGCGGCTGATGTAGTAAAGGCAGCGCTTATCGAGGGCGTGATGATGCTTACCGCAAAGGAAAAAATAAGACTGCTGCCGCCGCTAAATATCACTTATGAAGAAATAGACAAGGGACTAAAGATACTTGAAAGATTACTCAGCGAGTAAGAAAGGAGATAAATAATGAAGCATTTATTAAAGATGATGGATCTAGATACAGAGGATATAATCGAGATACTTAACCTTGCCGACCAGCTAAAATACGAGCTTAAGCACGGCATACCGCATAAGCTGTTAAGCGGCAAGACGCTCGGAATGATATTCCGTAAGGCTTCCACCCGTACAAGGGTATCCTTTGAAACGGGTATGTATCAGCTCGGAGGGAACGCGCTGTTTTTGTCCTCCTCCGAGATGCAGATAGGCAGGGGAGAGCCGGTGCAGGACACCGCCCGTGTGCTTTCGCGCTACTTAAACGGCATAATGATACGGACCTTTGAGCAGTCCGAGGTCGAAAATTTGGCTGAGTACGGCTCTATCCCGATAATAAACGGACTTACCGACCTGTCGCACCCGTGTCAGGTGCTCGCCGACCTTATGACCGTAAGGGAGTATAAAAACAAGCTCGACGGGCTGAATATGTGCTATATCGGCGACGGCAACAATATGGCTAATTCTTTGGCGGTGGGCTGCCTTAAGGTGGGCATGAACGTAAGCCTCGCCTGCCCGGAGGATTATCGCCCCGCGCCGACCGTGCTCGAATTTGCAAAGAATTATCCCGACAGCTTTAAGCTCGTCACCGACCCCGTCGAGGCGGCGGCAGACGCGGACGTGCTCTTTACCGACGTGTGGGCGTCGATGGGTCAGGAGGGCGAAGCCGAGCAGCGCCGCGCGGCGTTTAAGGGCTATCAGATAAACGACGAGGTCATGAAGTCCGCTAAGCCCGACGCTATGGTACAGCACTGCCTGCCCGCTCACCGCGAGGAGGAAATAACCACCAAGGTGTTCGAGCAGCATGCCGCCGAGATATTCGACGAGGCGGAGAACCGCCTGCACGCCCAGAAAGCCGTTATGGTAATGCTTATGGCTGACAAGGATTGATAGGATAATATCATAGTATAAAAGGCAGGCTGTAATTTATAGCCTGCCTTAATATTTTGCTCACTGTTATGCGTCTGAGGGGAGATCCAATACCCACTCGGCTATTTTCCAATCCTCGCCGTCCTTTATGACCTCGAGCTTTGCGCTGCGCTGTGTGTCGTATAAGTCGGTGTAGGGAACTTTTGCGGTAAAGCCGTCCGTGCTTTGTTCGAGTATCTCCGTCTGCTCGGGATACCATGTGTTTTCGCCCTCGGAAACAGCGTCGATATTCTTGTACAAGCGGCCGTCTATATCCTTAAAATACGCATAGTCGTCGTTGAGGTTTACATAAAAATTATTCTCTAAATATTGCAAGGTAAAGGTCTTTTCCGCGTCCCCCTTAAGCTCATCTAACGTTTGATATTTTTCACTGACGGGAGAATAGCGAAAGCCGTTAGGCTCGGTAACTATAATATTTTCGTCCGCCGCGATAGAGCACCGATAGAATATCCTGTAAAGCTCGTCGGCTTTAGGTATAAGCGACCGCGTTATACTTACCGCATCATCCGCGGTATTTACTTCTGTCAAAGCGCTCTGCTCGCCTACACTGTCAAGCTGCCTGTCGGAGCAGGAGCAAAGCAGCAATATCATAAGGAAAACGCCGATTACTTTTTTCATATATGCCCTCTCATTTTATGTAAAAATGCCCTATTTCATTATATGTTTTCATAAAGCGGTCGGTGGTGTAATATCCCTCGCTTTTCATAAGCAATTCTATTGAGGGGTCGAAAATGTATACCGTGCCGCCTATGTTTAATTCGTCCCACGAATGCTCTCCCGCGCCGCCCGAGGGATTAGTGTGCATACCGTATATCATCTGCGTGTCAAAGCCGAGCGCCCTCGTCATATATTTAAACGCCGACGAAAAATCATAGCAGACCCCGTATCCGTTATCGATAAGCCATATGGCATAGAGCTGTTCGGCGTACTGCTTTTGCGACTGACTTATAAGCAATGTCCGCTCAAAGTATTTTAGTCCCGTGAGGTATTGATAAACTGCCTTAAGCTTTTGCTCGTCGGTCATGTTATCGGTTATCAGGCTGTCGAGTATCGGAAATATCTTCTCGTCAAGCGGCTTATACCCTGATGAGATATACTTTTCGGGCTCGGCGCTGTCGGGCTTTTTAGTATCAGACGGTGCTTTTGTCGCGGCGGGTGCTTTTGTTGCTGCGGGTGCTTTTGTAGCGGGAGGGGCGGTGGCTGCGGTGGTCGCGGCGGTCGTTTGCACGGGCTTGCTTTTGCTTAAATAATCCTTATGGATAAAGCTGCCGTCATTAAGCTTGTAATAATCCGTATCGGTCACAGCCGTTACCGTGACCGCCTCGCCAAAGGCGTACCGTCTTACTGTTGGCGCGCCGAGCAACGCCTTGTTGCGGCTGTAGATACCGTCGGTGTTGACGTACATTATGCCCGAGGCGGCGCTCTCCGTCCACTTAGGGGCGGGCGGGGTGGTCGCGGCGGGGACGGTCGTGGGCGCGGTGGTGCTGATTGCAGTCGTCGCAGGCGGCGTTACGCTTGTCGCAGGGGGAGCAGTCGAGCTGTGCGCCTCGGCGCTTGAGGCAGTAATGTCAGCAGAGGTAGGCGTGTTATCGGTCGTCGCAAGGGCGGAAGTATCCGTCGCCGTGGAAAAAATCGCTTCTTCGCTGCTATACGGCGCAGGCGAGACGGTATCGGCTGTCGCAGAAGCCGCAGTCGAGAGCGGCAGGGCGCTGTCGCTTGAATTTGTGACCGACGCTGCACAGGACGAGCATAATAGCAGCGAAAAAACCGCTATTGCGGCTGCTTTAGAAATTGATCGCATATAGATATCTCCTTGCCGAAAAGTACGGCGTTAAATTTTACCTCATATATTAAAATTTTTTAGAGAAAAATAAAAATAGCGAGGGTCGGCAGGCTTAAATTGCGAAAAAATATATAATCTTTCGCACAAATTGGAACAAGACCACCGAGCGTACTCATTAATAATAGCACGAATTACCTAAGTTGTCAATACTTATGCAATGTAAGTTTTATTTATTTTTTCCCCAAAGGCTGATGTCGGACGGAGGGGTGCGGGCACTTTACCGCGCTAAACAACTGCGATGATTTCATCCTTGCTGCGTGCGGCGCAGGTGGGCGAGGAGGTGCCGGCGGCCGCGATAGCAGCCCACTTTAGCAAATGTGCGAAAAAATAAATGAAGCTTATCATTGCATTCGTGCTTATGCATATACATACATAAGTATTCGTTATAAAGCTCACACAAGCGGTCGATTTTAGCCGAGGCCTGCCGCCGAGACGGCGATCATACAGCGAAGTATCCCCGCCGAGCACACATTCGCACCGCACTATTTTTACAATAAGATACAGTCATATAATGTGTGCAAAATTTCCCTCAAGTTACGACACTTTTTAGTGACATTAGTGTCCGCTAACATTTCTACACAGACAGACATTTGCGAACACATTTACAGAAAAACGCGCATTTTTACAACATATATATTCCCTCGGAGAGCCCGTAAAAAAGTAAGCGAATATAATTTATGTCATATATAGCTATTATAATTATATTACATCTTTTTAATTCGTACTATTTTCACCCTCGCACTTATTTTCAACACGCTTAGTGTCTATTATTGAATACATTGCGGCTCCCGAACGCTTTGTCTCCCGCTTAGCAATCATTTTAATGTCATTTTCTGTACTCATTGCCTCGCCATGTCTCCGTTGACATTATTCTGAAATTGTGATATAATTTACTATAAGTATTTGTTTATCGTCGGCGGTGCTGACTGCCGATATCATCTTGCCTAAGGAGCGAGGAAATATGTATAAAAGGATCTTATCGTTATTCTTATGCTGCGCTGTTGCGCTGACGTCGCTTTTTGTCCCGATAGGGGAAGAATTATTCACGATTACAGCGTCTGCCGAGGCGTCTCAGGACGCGCCTGCCGACCCTCCCGAGCTTAGCGGCGACCCCTTTGAGCTGTACGGCAGCGGAAGATTTTATTACTATCAGCTGACCGAGCCGCAAAAGGCTATGTATGATATGATGGTAGAGCTTTCCGTTAATGATCTTACTATAGAGGATACAATATATAACTACAGTCCCGATAACATAGATTATGACTATTCACTTGCTTGGTTAGCTTTCTGCTATGACCTTATGCCGGACTGGTGCTCCGATATGACATATTCCTATTATGAAGCAGGCGGTGATGTCTATCTGACAATTACCGCTGAACCGTGTCATTTTTACAACGAGTATTTAGACCAAGAGCTTAACAGAAAAATCGACCTTATGCTCGAAAATATAAACAGCGACTATACGGTAGCTCAAAAGGTCAAGGCTATCTTAATGCTTATAAGCGACAATGCAGAATATGACTATATGGCGGTCAACCCTTTCAATATTTTTGTAGCATCGAACGAATCAAAGCGCGTTTATTACGCATGGAGCGTATACGGCACTCTCGTATTAGGAGAGGGCGTATGTGTAAGCTATGCCGAAGCTTTTAAAAAGCTCGCCAATGTTTTAGGCATACCTTGTGTTTTAGTTCTCAGCGACACTCATATGTATAATTATGTTATGCTTGATGACGGCAAATGGTATATGCTTGACGCCACCTCGGAAACCGATCCGGCTCATTTCCTTAGGGGCAAGAATTATCCCGAGGAGCTTAACGAACTGTACGGTTCTGCGGGAAAAGAATATGGCGCACGTAATGTTTACGAGTTTTTATATCCCGAGGTAGCCGACAAATATTATATCGCCGAGGGTCAAGACGGCAAATTTAGCTATGATTACATAGACGTCGAAATAGATACGAGCATTTTTGCCGAAGAGACAGACGACACCATAGAGTTTACTTATACTCCCAACGGCGACGGGACTTGCACTATCACGGGCAGCCGCGGGGGAGGAGAATTGAATATACCCTCCGAGATAGACGGCTATACCGTTACGGCGATAGCGGACAGTGCGTTAGAGGGACTTAAAAACAGAGGAAAGCTCACTATCCCCGATACTGTGACCAAGATAGGCAAAAATGCGTTTTATGGCTGTATAAACCTTGAGGGACCGCTTGTGATACCTGACAGCGTGACCGAAATAGGCGACTCTGCTTTCAGAGCTTGCGGCTTTGACGGCACATTAAAGCTTTCGGAAAATCTTACGGAAATAAGCCAAGAAGCTTTTAAAGACTGCGCAAGCCTTGAGGGTGATGTGGTCATTCCCGACAGTGTCAAAACCATAGGCAGCTCGGCGTTTGAAAACTGTTACAGCATAACCGGTGTAAAGCTTTCAAATAATCTTGTTACGTTGGGCGAGAATGCTTTCGGCTTTTGTGAAAAGATGACAGGCGATATAGCTATACCCGATACCTTGCTGAATTATGGTAGCGGAGTATTTTGGCGTTGCCCTAATCTAAATGAATTTACTATAGGCAATAATCCCGAGTTTTGCTTAGAGGACGGTGTGCTTTACAATAAAAATAAAACTATATTATACGCCTGCCTTGCGGGGAAAAAGACTATGCCGACCATTCCCGACACTGTAGAAGTTATAGACGACTGTGCGTTTAGCTGGTGTGAAAATATGGCGGGGACGATAAATATCCCGGACTCGGTACAGTATATAGGCGATTACGCTTTTGCACATTGCCCGTTATTGACCGGCGACCTTATCTTAAGCGACAACGTTCTAACTATAGGTGAAGGCGCGTTTTCGGAAGACAGAGGTTTAGCGGGATACAAGCTGAGATTATCCGAGAATTTACGCTCTATCGGTAAAGCCGCTTTTTATAACGACGGGCTTACCGGTGAGCTCTCAATATCGCAGTCTGTTACAAAGATAGAATTAAATACATTTGCAGGAAATGCCTTTACGGGACAGCTTGTGCTCCCTGATAATCTTACCGAAATAGGCATATATGCCTTTGATCACTGTCAATTTGACGGCGAATTGATAATACCCGGCTCGGTCGAATATGTCGGCGGCAGCGCGTTTAACTGCTGTGATAAGCTCGAAAGTGTTATCATTGAAGATGGCGTTACATCTGTAGAGTATTGGGCGTTTAATTTCTGCGAATCGCTCAAAAGCGTCGTTTTGCCGAAAACCGTTAAAACAATAGGTGCGATGGCGTTTGAGGGTTGTACCTTGCTTGAGGATATAGAATTGCCCGATGGTCTTAATGGCATAGGAAGCGGGGCGTTTAATAATTCGGGAATTAATAGCATAACGATCCCGGGTACGGTACGTTTGTTAGGCGAGGGCGCATTTTATCAGTGTCCAAATCTCGCTTCCGTAGAATTTATGAGCGGCAATAACAGACTTGAAATAGAACAATATACATTTAGAGAATGTAAAAGCCTTAAAGATATTATCCTTTCCGACAATGTTGAGATGATAGGTCATCAGGCGTTTTATGACAGTGCTATAACTAAGCTTGTTATCCCCGAGGGTGTAACCGAAATAGGCGATAGGGCGTTTGCTCTTTGCGGCTCGCTCGAAAGTGCGGTCATCCCCGAGAGCATAAAGACTATAGGCTATGACTGCTTTGACGCTTGCAGCTCGTTAACGAGCGTAAAGCTTCCTAATAGCCTTACCGAATTGCCTAAAGGCTTCTTCTCGGGCTGCGGGTTTACGGAATTTACTATTCCTAACACGATAACAAAGATAGACGAATATGCGTTTAATGAATGTGACCAGCTTAAGCAAATAATCATCCCGGACTCGGTGACCGATATAGAGGGCCTTGCTTTTTCGGGCTGTGACAGTCTTGAAACGGCGGAAGTATCGGGCGGCGTCGAAACATTAAAAACCGATGTGTTCTTCTTCTGCACCGCCTTAAAGTCTGTTACATTGCGCGAGGGTGTAAAGAACATAGAGCCCAACGCGTTTAATTGCTGCGATTCGCTTAAATCACTGACTGTCCCGAGCAGCATGGAAAAGCTGGACGTTGACGCGCTTAACTGGGAATTTGTCAGCAACGGATGGCAAACCGCCGAAAACGGCGAAAGATATTACGATCTGCCGGGAGAGATATACTTTTTGGGAACTCGCGAGCAGTGGGACAAAATAGATGGCAGCGCAAGCTTAGTTGACCTTGTCAAATTAAATAAGGTGCATTTTGATTATACTCCGCACGAGCACGTTTATAATGACGAATGGAGCTTAGAGTGCTTAGGTAAATGCTTAAGCTTGGGGATAAAAACACATCGCTGCACGATATGCAATGGTGCGGCTAAAGACCCGACGCCGACGGACGAAGAGCTTACGGAGATAGTCCACACTTTCTCTGAGTGGGAGCTGCTAAACCCGCCGACTTGCTGGTCGTCGGGCAATTACCTCAGAAGCTGTATTATTTGCGGCGAATTTGACTCTCGCGAAATTCCCCCTACGGGTGAGCACACTTGGGGAGAGTGGGAGGTCAGCACCGAGCCGACCTGCGTGGTAAACGGCGTAATGTCGCGCTGGTGTTCGGTTTGTTATGCGCATGATGGGAAAATAATACCCCCGACCGGTAAGCACACATATGTCGATAAGGTAGTCGCTCCGACCTACACCGCCGAGGGCTATACACTGCACACCTGCTCCGTCTGCGGCGACAGCTATAAGGATACCTACACGGCAAAGAAAACTGTTTCCGCCGTATCCGGCCTTAAGCTCAAAGGCCGCGCGGCCGACGCCCTGCGCCTTTCGTGGAATAAGAACACCGCCGCCGACGGGTATATCCTCGAGCGCAAGGACGGCAATAGGTGGGTGCGTGTCGCTAAGATAAGCAAGAATTCCACCACCGAGTACCGCATATCTAAGCTTAAAGCGGGCACAGCGTACAGCTTCCGCATACGCGCATACAAGATGATAGGCTCGACCGCCCTTTACAGTGGGTACAAGACCATATCCGCGCGCACCAACCCGAGCGCGATTAGCGGCCTTAAGCTCAAAGCACGCGCTGCTGACGCATTACGCCTCACTTGGACTAAGAACACAAGCGCCGACGGCTATATCATTGAAATGAAAGACGGCGCTAAGTGGGTCCGCGTAGGCAAGATAGCCAAGAACTCTACCGTAGAGTTTAAGAAGTCTAAGCTAAAGGCAGGCACCGCGTACACCTTCCGCGTAAAAGCCTATAAGATGAGCGGAAAGACCGCTCTCTACGGCACCGCTAAGACCATATCGGTACGCACAAGCCCGAGCGCGGTGAGCGGGCTGAAGCTCAAAGCCTCCGCTAAGAATGCGGTTAGATTGTCGTGGAGCAAAAATACAAGCGCCGACGGTTATATCGTAGAGATGAAAGTGGGCGGCGTATGGAAGCGCGCGGGCAAGTTAACTAAGAACTCTACCGTTGAGTTTAAGAAGTCGGGACTTAAGTCTAAGACCTCATACACGTTTAGAATAAAGGCGTACAAGATGAGCGGAAAGACCGCGCTCTACGGTGCGGCTAAGACGATAACGGTCAAGACGAAGTAAACGCAAGTAAATACAACGAACCGTGGGCTTAATTTCAGTCCACGGTCAATTTTTGCTGTATTATACGGGGTAAAAGGCGCAGCGCCTTAGGATTTTCCTAAAGATCACAGCTTATCAAACACCCTCTGCGGCGGGCGTTCCTTTACGATATAATCAACATACGCGGCGGCGGCGAGATAGTATATCTCCTCATAATGCGCTATATGCGCGCCGCCGAGGATAAAGCTGTCGTCCGAGATACAGTGCTTTGTGATATCCAGCACATAGCAGTCGGTAAGCTTTGCAAAATACTCCTCGCAGAGAGTTATGGCGCTCTGCGCGTTGTCGCGGCGCTTAGCGGTATCGGTCAGCGGCTTTATATTTCCGTCAAGGTCGCGGTACTCGGTGTTTAGGCGCACGCGATTTAGTATTATCCTGTCGCCGTAGACCTCGGACAGCAGTATGGCCATTCTTTCGGCGGCGCTCATTATAAGACTTCTGTCCTTGTCCGCGTCAAGGGAGAATAATTCGACCTCGCCGTGTATCTGTGCAAAATACGGGCTGCGCTTGACAAAATTGTCCACCGCAAAGCAGCCGCCCCTATATCTCGCCATTTGTGAGCAAAGGTCGTAAAAGTCAACGATGATCCACTTGCCTATGCTGCCTTTAATGATCTCGGGGGCCTTTCGCAAAAATACCTCCTCGGTAAGCCGCCTGCGCCATTCGCCGCCGAAAAGCTCGGCATGGTCGAAAAATCCGTCGTCGGTATTTATCGGCTTGTCAAACGCCCACACGGGGGAATTTTTAAATATATATTTATTTACGCATACATTTACCGAGCGGTTAAGCGGCTCGCGCGATACGCAGCTGCCCCACACGTCAACGGGGGTCTGGGCGCAGAGCTTGAGGTACATCTGCGCATTTTGCGCGACCGACTGTATCGTATCGCCCTTTAGCAGGTCGTATGCCGCCTTTAGCATAAAGGCTGTGTTGCGGTCGGTGACTACTATATCTTCGCCGAGGGACTTTTTAAGAACGTCCGCGATAAGCTTTTTTAGCGGACGGCGGATGTTGGGACAAGAATTTTGCACATTCATCATAGCGGTATATGATGACAGACCGAGATCCCCGCATTCTACCGCGTATATCGCGTTTACGGTCTTTATAAATTCGCGGTCGGAGCTTAAGTCGCAGCAGTCGAGCACTTCTTTTATTGATGTAAAGCCGCGGCGCATTATAGCCTTTATTATCTCGCGGTTCTCGCTGATAAATTCGCGCGAGGTGCGCATCATTATAACGCTCGCGGCGCTGTTTTCTTCAAAAAGGGTGTTGTAAAAGCCGCGCGCCGATACGCTGTTATAATAGTACAGTATCCTGTCGAGCTTGATATTTATATCCTCGCCGTCGTCATAATAGGCGTTAATGCCGCCTCGGGTGATGTCCTCAAGTATCTTAGCAAGCCGCGTAAAGTAGAATTTTTCCATTACGGCCTGAGTGCCGTCCGACGCTTCATAATCGCCGAAATATTCGCGGCTGATGTCTACCGTTATCGGGCGAGCCGCCTTGATAAAAAGCTCCTCGAGCATACGGATATATTCGTCTAACTGCGCGTTGCCGCCGCTTATCCTGACATGCTCGCCCACCGCATAATAGCGCGGCAGGGCAAAGCGCACGAGTATTATCTTATCCTTGGTAAATCTGCTCAGTACCCGCGAGGCGAAAATATCCATAAGCGGCTTAGCCACCTCTTCGGGAAGTATCTGCGGCATTATTTGTGCTTGTTCCTTATTCTTTTTATAGCATTCGCTGTCGAAAAAGTCCTTGCCGCCCGTGACAAAGCTGTCGCCTATCTTGACAAGCCCGCTTTGCGCCGTCGAGTAAAAATCTATCAGCAGATAATCCGCGTCGGTGGACGCGAGATATTCGCCCGCGCTTTTTGAAAGGTCGATATCGTCGTATAATTTTCCCTCGGGGACGGGGTTTGGGAAAAATAAGCTCAGCGGCGAATATTTTCTAAACGTGCGGTCGCAGGTCAGCCTCGGTGTGCCGTCAAAAAGACGCTCGAGATTATATGAGCCTATAGTGAGAAATTTGACCTGCTTCAGCATAGCGGAATTATCCGCCTCGCCGACCGTCACCGACTGCCCCGACGCCTTAATTCCGCATACTCTAAAGTGGCAGAGCGCCGAGGTGTCCACCCCCGACACCACCACCGAGAGGCCGTGGGTGGTATTTATCTTTTTATATGCGTTATTTTCTTTTTTAAAAAATACGTGGTATTTTATACAGTCCTTTATCGGCTGCCACGATAATCTTACCGCCCCGAGCGCGCCGGTCGGCTCGGCCTTTAGTGTGCCCTTTATATCCATGCTTATGTCCCCTTTGTCAGGCAAAGTGTATATACTTATTGTAACATTATCCCGTAAAAAAAACAACCCCAAAATCAAACTTTTCTGTTGACAAATAAGACGGCCGGGTGTATAATAAATTGAAATCGGTTTTCATTTTCAATTTACCTTTCTGACAAAGGGGCGGTTTTATGAATTATAAGACTAAGCAAAGCGAGCTTATTGAAGAATATCTGAGGGCTAACGCGGACCGTCATCTCACGGTCGACGATATCTGCGCGGGACTTAAAAACGAGGTCGGCAGGACCACCGTCTACCGTAATCTTGAGAGGCTGTGCAAAAGCTATACAGTCAGAAAATACATCTTGACCGACGGCGGCAGCGCGTGCTATCAGTACGCCGACTGCGGCACGCAGTCGAGGCATTTTCACTTAAAGTGTCTTAAGTGCGGGCGGCTTTTTCACCTCGAGTGTGAGCACCTTAAGGAGATAGACGGACATATCCGCGCCGAGCACGGATTTGCGGTAGACCCGACCCGCACGGTATTTTACGGGCTGTGCGAGAATTGCCTTTCGCAGCAAAAGGAAGTGTCAGAGTGAAGAGGATAGCGGCGCTGTTGTCGGCGGCTGTTTTTTTGGCAATACTGCTTTGCGGCTGTACGGCTAAGCAAGCTTATACCGACGACGGCAAAATAAAGGTCGCGGCGACGGTGTTTCCCGCATACGACCTTGCGCGGCAGGTCGGCGGCGATAACGTCACCGTCGATATGATATGCCCGAGCGGCGAGAGCGGGCACGGGTATGAGCCCTCGCCGAGAGAGCTCGAGAGGATAAGCGGCTGCGATATATTTTTATATATCGGCGGGAGCGACGAATACTGGGCCGAGCGGCTTGTAGAGTCGGGCGCGCTTAAAGACTGCGCGGCGATAAGGCTCTCCGATTATGCGCTAAAGCTCGACGGACACGAGGACGAGGAGGAGCACCACTCTCACGAGGAAGAAGAATTATTCGACCCGCATATCTGGACCTCTCCGTCAAATATGCTGTCTATGCTCGACGCGGTAAGCGACGCGTTTTGCAACGCGGATAAAGAGAATGCGGATATCTACACCGATAACGCGAATGATTTTTCTAAGCGGCTTAAGTCCCTCATATCGGATATTAAATCCGCCGCGCAGGGTGCGGACAAGCCGATAATATTCGCGGACAAGTTTGCGTTCAGATATTTTACCAACGAATTCGGGCTAAAATATATGGCGGCGTTTGCCTCCTGCGACGAGCACTCCGAGCCCGGGGCGCGCACGGTGGCAAGGCTTATAGACACGGTAAAAGAAGAGAACATCAAGGCGGTATATTATTTCGAGTTCAACAGCTCTAAGACCGCCGACGTAATATCCGAGGAGACGGGGGCAAAGGCGGTCATGCTCTATTCCTGCCATACCGTATCTGAGGACGAGCTTGACGGCGGCGAGGACTATATCTCGCTTATGAGAAAGAATTTGGCGGCGCTCTCGCCGTCGCTGAAAGGGGATGTTTAGTACGCAGACGCTTATCGAATGTAAAAATCTATCCGCGGGATACGAGGGTCTTAATGTGATAAACGACCTGTCGTTTACCGTATATCAGGGGGACTTTCTCGGCATAGTAGGTGAAAACGGTAGCGGTAAGACCACGCTTATGAAATTATTGCTCGGTCTAAAGCAGCCGCAGTCGGGGCAGATAATATTCTCGGGCGGGCTAAAGCAAAGCGAGATAGGCTATCTGCCGCAGCAGACTTTGACCCAGAGGGATTTTCCCGCGACGGTAAGAGAGGTCGTGCTTTCGGGCAGACTGTCTAAGCTTGGGATAAAGCCGTTTTATTCTAAATCCGACAAAAATAAGGCGGAGGAATATATGAAGCTTACCGGGGTGGATATGCTCTCGGGCAGAAGCTACCGCGAGCTGTCCGGCGGGCAGCAGCAAAGGGTGCTGCTCGCGCGGGCGCTGTGCGCCACCGAGAAGCTGCTGCTGCTCGACGAGCCTATTTCGGGGCTCGACCCCTACTCCGCGCAGGATATGTATGATACCGTGCGGCGGCTGAATAAGGATATGGGGGTCACCGTAATTATGATCTCCCACGACCTTAACGGGGCGCTGAGGTGCTCTAACCGCGTGCTGCATATGGAGGGCGGGCAGTATTATTTCGGCACGACCGAGGAATACCGCGCGTCTGACATCTTCCACACAATGAGCACCTGCGACTGTCATTGCTGCTGTGAGCACCATACGAAAGGGGGCGGGGAAAGTGCTTGATATGCTGTCCTACGAATTTTTCCAGCGGGCGCTTATTGTGGGTATGCTCGTGTCGCTTTGCTCGTCACTGCTCGGAGTGCCGCTGGTATTAAAGCGCTTTTCTATGATAGGCGACGGGCTGTCGCATGTCGGGTTCGGCGCGCTGGCGGTCGCGGCGGCGATGAATTTAGCCCCGCTGTGGGTATCTATCCCCGTGGTCGTCATAGCCGCCTTTTTACTGCTAAAGCTAAGCGGCGCGGGCAAGCTGAGCGGCGACGCGGCGGTGGCGGTGTTCTCCTCGGGGGCGCTCGCTATAGGCGCGGTCGTGCTATCTCAATCGGGCGGCAATGCCGACGTCAGCAGCTATATGTTCGGCAGCATTATGGCGATAACGGGCGACGACCTCTTGCTAAGTGTGCTATGCTCGGCGGTGGTAATAATACTGTTTATAGTTTTCTATAATAAAATATTCGCGGTGACCTTTGACGAGGGCTTTGCAGGGGCGACGGGCGTGCGCACCGAGCTGTACGATACCGTTATCTCGCTGCTTACCGCGCTCACTGTGGTCGTCGGCATGAGGATAATGGGCGCGCTGCTGATATCCAGCCTGATAGTTTTTCCCGCGCTGTCGAGCATGCGGGTGTTTAAGAGCTTTCGCGGGGTGACGGTATGCAGCGCGGTGCTGTCGGAGGTATGCTTTATCGCGGGGATGGAAGTCACCTGCGAGTTAGATTTTCCTGCGGGAGCGTCGGTGGTACTTGCATTTCTTGCGGCGTTCTTGATTTTTTGCGCCGCAGGGTATATAATTAAGAGAGTAAGAAAATCTACGCCCAAACCTCAGGAGGATATATGAAAGTACTTTTTAACGACGGCTGGAGCTTTTGCAAATGCTCCTCGCCCACCGAGCAGGCAGAGTATGCGCCGATACATCTGCCCCACGACTGGCTTATATACAATGTTAAGGACTTGTACGAAACGTCCTACGGCAGGTATAAAAAGGTCTATGATTTCGGCAAAATAAGCGGCAAGAGCATACGCCTTTATTTTGAGGGCGTGTATATGAACTGCACTGTGTACGTAAACGGCGCGGTCTGCAAAGAGTGGAGATACGGGTATACCTCTTTCGAGGCGGAGCTGACGGACTATCTTCACGACGGAGAAAATGAGATAACCGTGCTCGTGCGGCACGAGGCTCCTAACAGCCGCTGGTACTCGGGGGCGGGGATATTCCGCGACGTATATCTTTATGTTACCGATACCGCGCATATCGTCACCGACGGGGTATATTTCCACGCCGAGAAGGGCGACGGGTGGAATTGTCATGTTACGGCTGACACCGCTAATGCCGAGGGGCTCGACGTAGAGATAGCCTTGCGCTCGGACGGCGCAGAATTGTATAAGGGTACATATAAGGCCGAAATGACCGTCACAGCGGATTTTACGCTTAATAATATCGGGCAGGAGCATATATGGGATATTGCGTCGCCCAATCTGCTCAGCCTATCGGTCAGGCTCATAAAGGACGGCGCGACTATTGACGAGAGCGTCTGCCGCGTGGGACTTAGGAGCATAGAATACCGCCCCGACAGCGGATTTTATCTTAACGGCAGGCATATAAAGCTTAACGGCGTGTGCCTGCACCACGACCTCGGCTGTGTCGGCGCGGCGTTTAATAAGTCTATGGCGCGTCGTCAGCTATTAAAAATGAAAGAAATGGGCGCTAACGCGGTGCGCACCTCGCACAATCCTCCCGCCTCGGCGTTTATGGACTTATGCGACGAGCTCGGGATACTTGTAGACAGCGAGCTTTTCGATATGTGGGAGAGACCTAAGACCGAGTACGACTATGCGCGCTTTTTCGGCGAGTGGTACGAAAAGGACGTCGCCGCGTGGATATGCCGCGACCGCAATCACCCCTCGGTGATTATGTGGAGCGTAGGCAATGAGATATACGACACCCACGTTTCTCCGCGCGGCTGCGAGGTGGCGAAGATGCTTAACGCCGCGGTAAGAAAGCACGACCCGCTGATAAACGCGCCCACCACCATCGGCTCTAACTATATGCCGTGGCAAGGGGCGCAAAACTGCGCCGAGCAGGTAGACCTCGCGGGCTATAATTACGGCGAAGAATTGTATGAGAAGCACCACGTCGAGCACCCCGACTGGCGTATATACGGCAGCGAGACCACCTCGGGCGTAAAGAGCCGAGGGGTATATCATTTCCCCCTATCCTCCTGCTTTATGACTCATGACGACCTGCAATGCTCCTCACTCGGAAACTGTAAGGCGGGCGCGGGCGCAAAGACCGCGCAAAAGGTCATAGCGGACAACCGCGATATAGACGTATGCGCGGGTATGTTTATATGGACGGGGGCGGACTATATCGGAGAGCCCTCGCCGTATTCTACCAAAAACGCCTATTACGGCAATATAGACACCGCGGGACTTAAAAAGGACAGCTTTTATCTGTATCAGGCGGCGTGGAGCGGCAAAAACGTATTGCACCTTATGCCGTACTGGGACTTTAACGAGGGACAGCTTATCGACGTGGTAGCTTATACTAATCTTAAAGAGGTCGAGCTTTTCGTAAACGGGCGCTCGGTCGGCAAAAAGGCGGTAAGCGAATACACTGCGGCTTGGCAGGTGCCGTACGAAAAGGGCGAGATAAGGGTAACAGGCGTTACCGACAGCGGAGAAGTACTCTCGGATGTAAAGCACTCATTCTCCGACAGCGCAAGGATAGTGCTCTCACCCGAGCGCACCTCGATACTCGCGGACGGCGAGGACATAGCGGCGATAGTTATATCTACAGTAGACAAGGACGGCTATCCCGTAGAAAATGCCCGCGACCGCGTAAGCATAAAGGTCACGGGCGGGCGGCTGGTCGGCTTTGATAACGGCGACAGCACCGACTATGACGAATATAAATCCGTATCGAGGCGGCTGTTTTCGGGCAAGGCTGTGGCATTCGTCGCGTCAAGCGGCAAGGCGGGGGAGATAACTGTCACCGCCTCTGCTAAAGGGCTGCCCGACGAGAGCGTAACTATAACCGCGCTCCCCGCCGAGGTAAGGCAGGGCGTGTGCCTTAGCGAGAACGTCACATTTTCTCCCGATATCACCGAAACGCCGCTGAGAAAGATAGAGCTTATACGTAAGGGCGACGTGGTGCTCAGTCCCGACAGACCGACCTGCGAGGTAAGCGCGCGGCTCTATCCCGAGAACGCCGACTACACCACACTTACGTGGAGCGCCGTCACCGACAGCGGCATAGCGACCAACCTTGGCGAGGTGAGCGTCAGCGGCAATACCGTGACTGTTAAGGCGCTCGGCGACGGGGCGTTCAGGCTCTCCTGCCGCTGTGATAACGGAAAGGGACAGCCCGAGGTGATATCCGAGCTCGAATTTTGTGCCGAGGGCTTTGGCAGACCGTGCTTAGACCCGTACGAATTTCAGCCGGGTTGCCTTTACAGCTACAGCCTTAAGCCTATGGACGAGGTACAGCGCGGCGGCGTAAATATC
Source organism: uncultured Ruminiclostridium sp. (assembly GCA_947594425.1). GTDB lineage: Bacteria > Bacillota > Clostridia > Oscillospirales > Ruminococcaceae > Ruminiclostridium_E. The sequence goes on along the minus strand of CANQED010000002.1, from coordinate 180,152 downwards.
AAGAGGGATAATAACATAGTCGGCTTTTTAAAGACCGATTTCGGAAAATACGGCAGCGACAAATTCTCAATAAGCGTGATAAACTGGCACTCTAACGCGCCGTTTAAGTTCAGGCTCTGGGCAGGAAAGCCGTATGAGGACGGCTCCGAGCGCCTCGGCGAGTTTACCTATCAGGCGGACTTTATCTGGCAGACGTACATAGAAAACAGCTATACGCTTGATAAGAGGATAACGGGGCTAAAGGACATATACTTCGAGTTTGACAAGTGCGATTTAAGGATAGATTTCGGCGGCTTTTGCTTTGAGCCTAAGCTTAAGGCATACGAGCTGATACCCGCCGCAGACTGTGACACCCTGCACGGAGACACTTTTGTCAAAGAAAATAATTCTATAAACAAGATAGGCAACAACGTATTTATCGATTATGAGGATATGGACTTTGTCAAAGGCTGCTCTAAGATAACCGTAAACGGCAGGACGCGCCACGACAACGATTCGATACATGTATATTTTCAGTCGGACAGCGGCGAGGAAATAAAGCAGATAATAGAGTTTCCTTTCAGCGAGGAGGCCATATCGGTATCCTGTCCCTTGCCCGATATGAGGGGAAAATATACCGTGCGGTTCGCGTTTTTGCCGGGCTGCGACTTTGACTTTAATTCGTTTGTGATAACCGCAGGCGACGAATAAAATTATAGGGGAAAGCATATGAAAAAATATCTTGACAAGACTTTGAGCGCACATGATCGCGCCGAGACGCTCGCTGACGAGCTTACCACCGAGGAGCAGGCGGCACAGCTGAGATACGACGCGCCCGCGGTAGAGCGGCTCGGCATACCCGCCTATAACTGGTGGAACGAGGGGCTGCACGGGCTTGCGCGCGCGGGCACGTCTACGGTTTTCCCGCAGGCGATAGGTCTTGCGGCGGCATTCGATACCGAAACCGTGCGCCGCATAGCCGAGATAACCTCGATAGAGGCGCGCGCTAAATACAACGCCTGTTCAAGGCGCGGCGACCGCGATATCTATAAGGGGCTTACCATATGGTCGCCTAATATCAATATCTTTCGCGATCCGCGCTGGGGCAGGGGTCACGAGACCTACGGCGAGGACCCGTATCTTACGGCAAGTCTCGGCTCAGCGTATGTAAGGGGGCTTCAGGGCGAGGGAAAAGTCCTCCGCGCCACCGCCTGCGCTAAGCATTTCGCGGTACACAGCGGCCCCGAGGCATTGCGCCACGAATTTGACGCTAAGGTGTCCAAGCAAGAGATGGAGCAGACCTATCTCCCCGCGTTCAGGGCGCTGATAAAGGACGCTAAGGTGCAGGGCGTTATGGGGGCGTATAATCGTGTAAACGGCGAGCCCGCTTGCGCGAGCGATACCCTTATGCAAAAGCTTAAAGAATGGGGCTTTGACGGGTATTTTGTATCAGACTGCTGGGCAATAAGAGATTTTCACGAGAACCACCACGTCACCGCCACTCCGACCGAGTCGGCAGCTATGGCGCTAAAGGCGGGCTGCGATGTAAATTGCGGCTGTACGTATATGAATTTGCTCGCGGCACTTGACGAGGGACTTATCACTAAAGAGGACATACGCCGCGCCTGCGTGCATGTTTTGCGCACAAGGATATTGCTCGGTATGTTTGACGACGAGTGCGAATACGACAGTATACCGTATACCGTCATATCCTGCCCCGAGCATAAGAGAGAAAACGAGCTCAGCGCCGAGCGCAGTATGGTAATGCTTAAAAATAACGGCATACTCCCGCTCGACGAGAATAAGCTCAAAACTATCGCCGTGATAGGACCTAACGCCGACAGCACCGCCGCGCTAGAGGGCAATTATTGCGGGCGTGCGGACGGGTACGTCACATTTTTGCGCGGGATAACCGAAAGATTTAAGGGGCGGGTGCTCTATGCCGAGGGCTGCCACCTTTATAAGGACCGTATATCGGGACTTGCGTTAGCGGGCGACAGATACGCCGAGGCGCTTGCCGCCGCAGAAAATGCGGACGCGGTGATATTGTGCGTAGGACTTGACGCGACTATCGAGGGAGAAGAGGGCGACACCGGCAACGAGTTTTCCTCCGGAGATAAAAAAGATCTGCTCCTGCCCGAAAGTCAGCGCCGCTTAATTCAGCTTATATCCGAGCTTCAAAAGCCCACTGTGATAGTGTGCGCGGCGGGCAGCTCGATAAATATACAGTATGATCCCGACGCGCTTATCCATGTGTGGTACCCCGGGAGCGAGGGCGGCACGGCGCTTGCGCGTATACTTTTCGGCGACGTGTCCCCGTCGGGTAAATTGCCGGTGACATTTTACGCCGACAGCGAGAAGCTGCCCGACTTTGAGGATTATTCTATGCGCGGCAGGAGCTATCGCTTTACCGACGAGAATATTCTTTTCCCGTTCGGCTATGGGTTGACGTATTCGCGGGTAGAGTGTACCGGGCTTGAATATCTCGGCGATACCGCTAAGGTCACGGTCAAAAACTGCGGCGGCAGAGATACCGAAGAGGTCGTGCAATTATACATTAAGAGCGAGGGAAAATACGCCCTGCCGCGCCACAGCCTTTGCGGCTTTATGCGAGTTAGCCTTATGGCGGGGGAGGAAAAGACCGTAGAAGTGCCTTTCGATAAGGATATGCTCACCGACGTTGACGAAAACGGCGAGCGCGGCGTATACTCCGACGCGTTCACGCTGTATGCGGGAGTTTGCCAGCCCGACAAGCTCAGCGAAAGCTTGAGCGGCACAAGCTGCGTGAGCGTGAAGATTACCCGCTGATATAGCTTGAGATAATAACAATGTCCCCGTGAGTTTAGCGTGATATCATTAACGGAGAATTAAGATTTATCCATCTCCCTCAAGGTAATTCCTTGAGGGAGATGTGTTATGTGAAGCGTCAAAATTTCCTCTCTATGAACTCCTTGTCGCACTCAAAAGTGTAATGTATAATAATCGTATTGCCACAAGTTCATGAATACTTTTTGGGCTTTTCGAATCATTTATCGCTGTAAGTAATACTTTATGAATATCGGCTTTTCGCCTCGTTCTAAAGCTCTTGACATTCCCTTGCGCGGCTGATATAATTTATCTTAACAAATCAAAATCTAAAGGGAGCAACCACCATGACTAAGCAGAAATTCTATGATAATTACAATACAGTCAACTCCGCTTTCCATGAGGCGTTAGATAAGAGAGACCCCGAGAAGGTAAAATCTCTGGCACTTCAGCTTCACGCGCTTGTGCACCCGGCGTGCGTGTCCGGCGGAAGCGAGAAAACCATGGCGGACTATGTGGCGGAGTATATACTTGCTGGTCACCAAAATGACCTTGTGCCAAGACAGCCGTGGGAGACCGATCTTCACTATGCCGGCGCTGACAGGGTGCCTATGGTGTGGCAGCTCTGGCACACCGCGAGGATAGAGGATCTGGTCAGCAATATACTTCTGGCGGACCGTGATCAGATATTCAATAAAAGCCGGCAAAAGAAGATAGGCTCGCCTATAACCGACACGGGCAATGCTCTTGAGCCCGAGGAAGCGATCGAATTTGGTAAAGCTATCCGTCCGGAGGCGCTTTTCGAGTACATGATAGAAGTAGGAATGAACAGTCCTTGCGTGATAAGGTTGACCGCCACAAATTATATCCGTTTCAGCGGTTCAGCTTCCACACAACTTATCGTACTTAATTTCGGCAATTTACATTTCTCCTTTCGATTTTGAATGGTAATTATCTTAACATAACCGATATAAAAATGTAAATATGGAATGAATTTTAGAAACAAACTCTAAAATCCATTCCATACAAAATGTAATAAATCTTATAAGACCGCGTTCTATCGCCGCGGTCTTTGAATTTTATATTCTACATTATTCATCCTCTGCTGTCGGGAAAGTGACCTTTACCTTCGTGCCCTCTCCCTCAACGCTTTGCAGTTCTATTTTCGCATTATGAAGTCTTGCTGCGTGTTTGACGATGGATAATCCCAAGCCGGTGCCGCCAAGCTCTTTTGAACGGCTCTTGTCTACTCGGTAGAACCGCTCGAAAATGCGCTCTTGATGTTCGGGCGGAATACCGATCCCCGTATCGGATACCGTGAGGCGGACGCCATCCGAAAGGCGTTCTACCGATACTTTTACCATTCCGCCCTGACGGTTATATTTTATCGCGTTGTCCGTGAGGTTATAAACAATGCTTTCAAGAAGCTGCGGTATGCCATATACTACAGCGTTTTCACCCTCAATGCTGACGGAAACACCGACATTTTCCGCCTCGTGGGAAAGCGACTTCACCGTTTGGGCAGCAAGCTCGTAAAGATCGACGCGCTCCCGCTTTATATCCTCCGCACCCTCGTCCAAATGGGAAAGGCGTATAATATCTTCCACCAAAGCGATCATGCGGGCGGTTTCATTGCTGATTTGAGAATAGAACCTCGCCGTATCTTCGGGGCGCACCATGCCGTTTTCCAAAAGCTCCGCGCACCCCGCGATGGTATGCAAAGGCGTTTTGAGCTCGTGGGAAACATTAGCGGTAAGTTCTCGGCGCATTTGCTCCGCCTGCTCTTTTTCCGTAACATCGAGCATTAAAAGCACAGCGCCGGTAACTTTTTCATCCTCCGATACAGGGCTTATATCTAATCGGTATTTTCTGCCTTTCAATTCAAGCGTTTTCTCCGCACGGACGCCTTTTTCTATTTGAGAAAGAAGTTCGGATATTTCGGCGCTGCGATTGATAGACAGCATATGCTGCCCGACGCGGTCATGTGAAGCGTCAAAAAGCTTTTCCGCCGCGCGGTTTATGCTGAGGATCACGCCTTTTGTATTAAGGACAACTATCCCCTCCGACATATTTTCGGTAACGGCTTCAAATTCTTCCTGCCTTTTTCTGAGTTCGTCAGCTTGATTTTTGATTTGCCGCTGCTGGGTATCTATACGGCGGAGCAGCGGTGACAATTCGTCATATCCCTCGTTTGAAAGCGGGTCGTCAAGGTCAAGGCTGTTAAGCGGCTTTACTATTTTCTTCGACAACCGCGACGCTAAAAACATCGACAGCACAATTGCGATAAGGATTATCACCGCAAGAGGCTGCAGCATTCCGAGAAGCAGCATCAAGAGCGTGCTTTGAGCGACAGAAAGGCGGACTACTGTTCCGTCGGACAGCCTTTTTGCGCTGTAAAGCGTGCGTTCCATAAGCGTCGATGAGTAGCGCGAGCTTTCGCCGTAGCCTGATTCAAGCGCCTCCTTTATCTCCTCGCGTTCAAGGTGATTTTCCATTTCGGACAAGTCCGCTTCGCTGTCGTAAAGCACTTTTCCGTCCGCGCTTATCCATGAGATACGGTAATCTTTTGTAATAAGTCCCTCAAAATATTCCGCGCCGACAGCCTCGACTCCCTGCGCCGCAAGCTCTGTCTGCGTCTTTAATCCGTTTTGCTGAACATTTCCGAAATAATCATAAAGCACACAGAGAAAGAGCACTACACAGGCAAGAAAAACCGCTATCGCCACAAGACATATAGACCTGAAAATTCGTTTTGTCATTTCTCCGCCCCTAACCGATAACCTACGCCGCGCACGGTCTCAATGCAGTCGCCGCAGCGTCCCAGCTTTGTCCTCAGTGTGCCGATATGAACGTCCACCGTGCGGGTCTCTCCGATATAAGAGTTGCCCCATATACTTGTGAGAAGTTGGTCGCGTGTAAACACCCGTCCGGGATTTTCCATAAATTTTCGCAGCAGCTCATATTCCTTATAGGTAAGCTCTATCCTTGTTCCGTCCGCTGTTACAATGTGCTGTGCCGTGTCCATCTGTATACCGCTGTGCAATAACACCTCACTTTGACAAACATGAGAAACACGGCGGAGCACCGCTTTTACGCGGGACAGCATTTCCATCATGCCGAAAGGCTTTGCAAGATAATCGTCCGCGCCGAGGTCAAGCCCTATCACCTTGTCATATTCGGTCCCTTTGGCAGTAGCCATAATAACAGGCACATTATTGCCGCTTTCCCTCAGCCGTTTCAAGATACTGATACCGTCCTCTCCGGGGAGCATAATATCAAGAAGCACAAGCTCCGGGGTAAACTCACGCAGCGCCTCCCAAAAGGACGCTCCGTCCGAAAACCCCTTTGCCTCAAAGCCTGCGGCGTTCAAGGTATATATCATTAAGTCACGGATACCGCTGTCATCTTCAACGCAGTAGATCAATATATTCACTTCCTTTCAAGAAATGAAAAGCAGGCAAAGGACCGCCTGCACAAGCCCATATTATCATAGCACATTTTCATGCTTTTTTCAACCTGTCGGGGGCTGTATGCTTTTTTCTCCTGTGACGGAAAACAACACCCATTCTGCAATATTTGTGGCATGATCTCCTATTCGTTCAAAATATTTTGCCACCATCAAAAGGTCAAGGGCATATTCCCCCTCGGTGGAATTTTGTGCGATAAGCGAGATAAGACTGCTTTTAATATCCTTGAAATAATCGTCCACGATGTCGTCGGAGGAAATGACCGCCTCGGCAATGGTCGTGTCCTGCTTTACATAAGCGTCCACGCTGTCGGTTACCATTTTTATCGTCGCCTTTGCCATTTCACGAATTTTGATATGTTCGGGTAATGTCCTATCATTAAGAAACGGCAGTATCTCAGCTATTTCCTCCGCCTGATCGCCTATACGCTCCATATCGGTTATCATTTTTAAGGCGGCGGAAATTTGTCTGAGATCCCGCGCCACAGGCTGTTGCTGTAGTAAAAGCCGCAGACACATAGATTCGATCTGACGTTCCTTTTCGTCTATCTCGTGGTCGAGCGGGGCAATCTTCGCCGCAAGCGCGTCGTCCTTTTGAATAAGAGCGGACGCCGCCAGAGAAATGACCTCCTCGCACAGCGAGCCCATTTTGATAAGCTCCTGCCCCAAAGTATTAAGCTGCTCGTCGAATTTTGTTCTCATTATCCGAACCTCCCCGTGATATAGTCCTCGGTGCGCTTGTCCTCCGGCTGAGAGAACATTTTCTCGGTGTCGCCGTACTCTATCAGCTCTCCCAAAAGGAAAAACGCTGTTCTATCCGATATCCTCACCGCCTGCTGCATATTGTGAGTGACTATTACGATAGTGTAATCCTTTTTTAGCTCCATAGCTAAATCTTCAATTTTGGAGGTAGAGATAGGGTCGAGCGCCGAGGTGGACTCGTCCATAAGAAGTACGTCGGGTTTTACCGCTAACGCGCGGGCAATACAAAGCCTTTGCTGCTGTCCGCCGGACAGCCCAAGTGCATTCTTTTTAAGCCTGTCTTTTACCTCGTCCCAAATAGCCGCGTCCCGCAGCGACTGTTCGACGATTTCGTCAAGCTTTGCTTTTGCACGGATACCGTGAGTACGCGGTCCGTACGCCACGTTGTCATATATCGACATCGGGAACGGGTTGGGCTTTTGAAACACCATGCCGATATTCTTGCGAAGAGCCGTCACATCACGACCCGCGGCATATATTTCCTCTTTGCGATATGAAAGCGAGCCTGTCACTCTTACACCCTCTATAAGGTCGTTCATACGGTTGATAGTTCGTAAAAATGTAGATTTTCCGCAGCCCGAGGGACCTATCAGCGCTGTAATATTATGCTCGGGAATATCAAGGCAGATGTCCTTTAGAGCGTGGGTCTCGCCGTAGTAAAAGTCTAAATGCTTTGCAGAAATTACAGTGTCAGTCATAATTCAGCTCCTTTTCAGCTTTTTGCCGAGAAATGCTGCAGCAAAATTGATAAGCACGGTAAGTATCAAAAGTATCGTCGCTATTGAAAACGCGACCTGAAAATCCGCGTTTTCCTTGGCGTAATGATAAAGTGCGACGGTCAGTGTAGCACCCGAAGCGCCGGTTATGCTGTCAATGGAAAAGCTCTGCATTGCCATACTCATACCCGCCGTATACATCAGCACCGCGCTTTCGCCCACCACACGACCGACAGCAAGAATACACCCCGTCACTATTCCCTCAATAGAGGACGGCAGCACGACCGTGCGTATCATGTGCCATTTTCCGCTGCCAAGCCCCAAAGCGCCCTCGCGATAGCTTTGCGGTACGGTTTTAAGGCTCTCCTGAGTTGAGCGTATTATCGTCGGCAAAATCATGATTACTAACGTCAGCGACCCTGACAGCAGCGTCTTTTGCAGTTTCAGCGCGGTGCAGAAGATAATTACCCCGACAAGCGCGTAAATTATCGACGGGATACCCGCGAGAGTTTCCGAGGCAAACTCGATGACCGCGACAAACCGTTTGTTTTTTGCGTATTCTGTCAGATAAATCGCCGCGCCCACGCCTAACGGAAGCGCTATGACAAGGGATACCAGTATTACAAAAAGCGTGTTTTCTATCGCGGGAAGAATACCTATTGTGCCGTTTATGACGCTTTCCGAGGTGGATAAAAACTGCCAGCTTATCCCGCCGACACCCCGAAAAAGGATATACGCGATAAGAAACAGCAGCAGTCCGATAGTTATCGCCGCACAGCCGTATAAAAGGACCCGACCTATTATCTCATATACTTTTCGTCTCATATCAGCGCTCCTTTTCTCTCTTCAAAACGAGATTCAGAAAAGCATTTATCAGCATGGTAAAGAGGAACAGGACAAGTCCGATAGAAAACAGCGCCTGCCGCTGTAAGCTGCCGTCCTGAGAATAGTTAAGCTCTATCGAAATACCTGTCGTGAGAAATCTCACCGAGCGGGTAAGCTCCGGCATATTTGCGACATTTCCCGCCACCATCATAATTGCCATAGCCTCGCCGATAGCCCGTCCTATACCTAAAACTACCGCCGCCGCAATGCCGCTTTTTGCCGCGGGAGCCGAAACGCGAAAATACGTGTCCAGCTTTGTCGCGCCGAGAGCGAGCGACGCCTCCTCGTATTCTTTCGGCACCGCCTCTAAAGCGGTTTCGGAAAGAGAAATAACTGATGGCAAAATCATCACAGCAAGGACGATTATCGCCGCAAGAAGGCTGTCCCCTGCGGGAAGATTAAGCCATTCTCGCAACGCCGGCACAAGCACGCACATACCTACAAGTCCGTATACCACCGACGGTATCCCCGCCAAAAGGCTCACGGCGGGACGTATAACATTCGCCACCTTTTTCGGCGCGACCTTAGCGAGAAATACCGCCGTGAAAAAGCCTATCGGCACACCTATCACGATAGCTCCCGCCGTACCGTACACGGACGTCAGGATAAGGGGAAAAATACCGTACCGATCCTGACTTGCCGCCCAGGTCTGACCGAAAAGGAAATCGAATAGACCGACTTTTTGTATTGCCGGAATGCCAGAAATTACAAGGTAAACGGTGATAAGCAGCACAAATCCGACCGCCGCAAGTCCGCATAGGGTAAAGAGAACCTGCATGGCTCTCTCTACCGCTTTTAATTTTGCTTTTTTCATATCAGTTAGGATATACTGCGCCCGCCGCCGCTATGTACTCCGCCGCTTCCTCACTCATTGCAAAATCGAGGAATGTCTGCGCCGCTTCGGACAGCTGTGCATCTTTCTTTGTAACCATCACAAACGGGCGTTGGATAGTGTAGCTGCCGTCCTTGACTGTAGCCTCGCTCGGTGTAACGCCGTTCACCTTTGCGGCGGTAACGCTGCTGTCCACAGCGGAGAGAGAGGCATAGCCTATCGCATTTTCGTTGGAGGCAACATTTCCGATAACATCGCCGGTAGAGCCATATTCGTTCGTATATGCGCACATACCCTCGACTCCAACGATCTCTTCAAACGCGCTGCGTGTCCCCGAACCGTCCTCACGCCCGTATATCGCAATCGGCGCGTCCGCTCCGCCGAGCTCCGACCAGCTTGAAATTTTACCTGTAAAGATATCCGCGATCTGCTCCGTAGTAAGATCTGTTACGGTGTTCTTCGGGTTCAAAACGACCGCAACGCCGTCTAAAGCGACGATATGCGCGACCGCGCCTTTGTCCATCTCTTCCTGTTTAAGCTCGCGGCTGGAAAGTCCTATATCGCAGGTGCCGTCCAACACCCCGCTTATTCCCGACCCCGAACCCGTGCCTGAGTAGTTGACGGTAATATTCGGTTCTTTCCCCTTAAAAGCCTCAGTCAGCGCCCCCATAACGTCCGCCATAGAGGTCGAGCCGTCGGTGTTGACCGTACCGCTTTTCTGATTTCCGGAACATCCGGCAAGCGTCGATACCGCTAAAGCCGCGGTAAGTGCTAATGTTAAAATCTTCTTCATCTTAAAATTCTCCTTTGCTTTTTCATTTACCTTTTGGGTACAGCTATATGATAGCCCTGCAAAATCAAATTTGTTATCGTGTGTTTGTAAAATGAATGTAAAATCAGCAAAGGAATGTGTAAGCTAATATCCTGCACATACAACCTCTCAAGACGAGCGGCAGTCGGACAGCAATTTGTCCGCTGTAAATATAAATCGGCGTGCCCAAGCGGGCACGCCGATTTGATATCCTATTCGGTTTTTGTGACTTCTTCGCTAAGGGTGGAAGGCATTACACGGGGACATTTTTTCATAGTCATATTCATGAATTCTGCGCATATTATTTGATAGGACAAGCGCAGAAAGGATGATCAAAGCTATGGAATTGATATCGCAAAAATTACCCGAGCCGGGCTTTTGGACGGATACGAATTTTGGCAAAGAGCGCGGCGGGATATACGAGCCCGACGCTTCCGCAGATGTCTCCGCCGATACCGAGCCCGAGGATAAAAGCGGCGAGGTTTTGCCCCCTGTCGAGCTACCTATCTACATACCCTCCGTCCGACATCAAAGCAGGGGCAGGGCGGCATTCGCGGCATTGCTGATAATTGCGGCGATAGGGGCGGTCTTGGGCTTTTTCCTATACGACGGGGTGTTCAGCTCGCTGTCGCGCGAGGTGCTGGACAGCTATCTTGCGCTTAGGGTAAACGGCGGATTTTTTGAAAACGCCTCGGCGTCGTTTTTCGGCGCGCTGATATGGGCGGCGGCGCCGTTTTTCTTCGGATTTTGCGCGGTGGGTCAGCCCGTGATAGTGCTTGTGCCGCTGCTTAGAGGAATAGGCGCGGGGATGGCGTCCGCGTGCTTTGTCGGTGCGTTCGGCTCGGCGGGGGTCGCCGCCGCGGCGGTCTTGGTCGTGCCGTCGTCGGTGCTCGGGATACTTATAATCTCGTATCAGTGCCGCCTTTCGCTGAAAATGTCCGCGTGCATTTTCTCCTGCCTTAATTCTAAAGTTGCCGAGCGCAGGGCGAGAGAATACTGCCCGACATACATATCACGCTCGGTGCTGTGCGGGCTGGGCTGCTTTGCTCTCGGGCTTATCGACGCTGTGATAACCGTCCTTTGCGGCGGTATGTTTATTATATAAAAGCCCGCCTTTACAGTAAAAACTGCTCAAAGCCCGTTACTTCAAGTATCTCTCTTACCACGGGATTTGTCTGCTCTACTTTCATATTTCCGTTCAGAGCCTTATAGATAATAAGCAGAACACGCAGCCCTGCAGAGGAGATGTATTCCAACTCTTTTGCGTTTACGGTGCAGGATGTTACGCCCTGCTTAGCGCTCTCGAACTTTTCCAGCAGCTCGGGCGCGGTTATGGTGTCAAGGCGACCGCTCAATACAGCCGTCATATTTTCGCCCTCGATATCCATTTTTACCGAAAACGGCTTTTTGTCTTTGCTGTCGGAGGTACTGTCAGCGGCAGGATCCGCGGTCATTATCCACGCCTCCATAGGTCTGTACGCGTCGCGCAGCTTATCGGTATCCACGCCGTTAAGGTCGGGCAGATAATCGGATATACTGTGCCTTTCTACCGCAAAGCCTTGCGCGTTTAAGAAAGCCTCCGCCGCCGCATAGCCGTTTTTGCACATGGAGTTTTGGCATAATTTCACACCGGCGATCTCCGACGCGGAGCTTTTGGTAAGGGCCAGCATATCGCTGTTATTATCGCCGTAAAGGGCGCGGAAGGTATCGCTGTATATTCCTACCACGCTGTGATCCGCCGTTATCCAGCACCCGCCGTATTCCGAGAGCAAGCGGCGTACAGCCCCGCACATACTGATTAGCTCGGGCTCGTTAAAATAAGGGATAAGCCCCTCGGTGATTATACATATCTCGCCCTCGGCGTCGCCAAGAGCGTCTCTTAAAGACTCATAATTAGTCGCGTCCACGCCCCTATATACGGCGAGCTTTGACTGCTCGGGGGTCATGACCTTTGCGGCGGCTGACGCCATTTCGCTGATAACGATAGGCAGGTCAAGCCCGAAATAGCGCTTTCCATGCTTTGTCACGCTCATGCCTCTCGGCGTATATCCGCACGGGAGATCCACTATGTTCGCCTTGCCGAAACGCTCTGCAAGCGTGTTGTAGATCTCATAGCGCGCCTGCTGCCCGACGCAGAAGCTGTTCGCCAACATCGGCGGCATTGCGGAAGAACCACCTCGTTTATCCGCCTCGGCGCTTATCTGCTTCATCAATTCTACCGCGTCTTTATCGCCTCGGGCCGCCAACATCGACGCGGTCCCTTTCCCCGTCAAGTATATAGGATTGACAACGCTTAAAATATTATCCATTATTATCCTCCGTAAAGTTGATATAAAAATTTTACCATAAAAAACCGATACCGTCAAGGGAAATGATTAAGTTTTGGAATTATTTTCGTGCTACACGAAATATACAGGCAAAAGTAAAAGTGAGCTATTTGTGCTCACTCCAGCTTGTCGAAAAACCCTCCCTATGGGTCAGATTTTCCGACAAGCTGACAAAAAATCGACCACCCGCTGTAGCGGGTTTCCTCGATTTTGCCGCTCTGCGAGCGGCTTTTATCTAAACTTGAGGGTGAAAACCCTGATGGTTTTCCCATCAAACTCCTCTTTCCTTCCGCTTTATATCGACCTTTTTCTACAGACTGAAGTGAGCCATTTATGCTCACTCTTTCTCGTATTCTTATTTCGGTATATTTATCATACAAAAAGCCCGCCGCCTATTATCATACCGGCTAAAGCGCTGCAAGCGTCGTATATCTCGCTGTACGCCGTGTCAAAATCCCCGCTGTACCACGGGTCGGCAACGTCGCCGCCGACGGTGTATTCCTTAAGCTTATGTATCTTGCCCTCGGGGTCGCCGCCGAATATGCGGTGCATATTGCGGATATTCATACCGTCCATCCCGATAAAAAGGTCATAGCGGTCATAGTCGCTTTTGAGCAGCAAAACGGCGCGCTTTTTTGAACAGTCTATCCCGCGCTTTGACAATTGCGCCTTTGCGGGAGGGTAGACGGGGTTGCCGCTCCCGCCGTATATCTCTTCAGTGCTTGTGGCGGCGGAGGATATCAGGCACAAGTCCCCGCAGCCGCGCTTATTTAATATGTCGCGCAAAATATATTCCGCCATGGGCGAGCGGCAGATGTTGCCGTGACAGACGAACATGATTTTGTACATAGGGGTCTCCTTGGGGAAAAATATAGGAACATACTTGTCAAAATAACAGATTATTTATACGATTATATATCCTCATTAAAGAAATCTGTATCTATACGCTTTACTTTATACACTGCGACAGTCGATACGCCAAGGTCGTACTCTATCATCAGCTTGGCAAGCTGATTGCCGTCCACAAGGACGATTTTGCTGTGAAGCTGCTTTGCGGCATACGAGATTGCTTCTTTTGTAAACTGCGCTGTGGTAATGAAAATGCCTTTTGACGCTCCCTGTCCGGCGAGAGCTCCTAAAAATTTCTGAATTTCGGGTCTGCCGACAACGCTCCCAGACTTCCACTGCTTTGCTTGAATATAGATCGAATCAAATCCGAATTTATCTGCACTGATAATGCCGTCGATGCCCTCGTCACCGGACTTTGGGGTCACGGCTTCCTTGTTCTCCTCAGGTTTTCCATATCCCATTTTGATAAGCAGCTTAATTACTACTTCCTCAAAATCATAAGGGGATATTTTCATAAGCTCTCCCAAAAGCTCCTCGGATAGATTGGAATCAAGCTGCATAGCCGCGTCCTCGAGCAACTCCTCGGGACTTTGTTCCTGCGAGACAGAAATACCTTCAATTATATTATTTTGATTATCTTTTTTTCCGAATGTTTTTTTGGTAAAATCGTTGAACGTCGGATATTGCTCCAAAAATTCAACAGTAATTTTGTTATAACCGTCCGCAATTGCCTTTTTGCCCTCGGAAGTTATCGCATAAACTCCCCCGTTTACTTTTTGTATAAGACCTGCTTTGGACAGATATGTACGCGCCCAGCCGACCCTATTTAATAATATCGTATGGCCCGATTGGAGCTTTTCGCTCTGTTCTTTATCCGATAGTTTATAATAGCTTGCACAGTATTCACGGGTTTCCTTTGCGGTGTGAGTTTTGCCGTCTGCAAGGCACTCCATAACCGGCGCAAAAAATTCATAATATTTAGGAATAGGCATAAAAACATCTCCTTTTAAAATAGTATATCATATTATTCGGAAAAGAGCAATATGTAAATTGAATTCCTCCCCTTGACAACCCCGAAAAATACATTATAATAATATATAGAAAAACACTTTAACATTTTAGGGAGGGCACCCATGACCGAGCTTGAAAAAATCGCTTACGCGAAATCATATATTGACAAATTAGCTAACGGCATAAATCCGATAGACGACCAGCCCGCCGCGCAAGCGGATATTATAAACAACGTGCGATTGTCACGGTGCTTATTCTATGTGTCCGATATTTTGCGGCAGGTCATCGACGCGGGCGGAGTAAAGTCGCCGAAAAAGCCGTCGCGTGTTCCGTTTGCGATAACGCAGGACAAGCTCGCAGAATTTGCCTTTTCGGACTCTCCTATACCGGTAAGCGAGATCACTAAAAGAATTAACGCCCTTATCAATACCGATATGATGAAGCCGATAAGCTACAAGTACATAACAACTTGGCTTATAAATATCGGCGCGCTTTTTGAGGAAACCGACGCGAGCGGGAAAGCCAAAAAGCTCCCCACCGAGGACGGGGGAAAGCTCGGCATAACATCAGAAATGCGAACAAGCCCCTACGGCAATTATCGCGTCGTCGTATACAATAGGGACGCACAGCAGTTCGTTATCGATAATATCGACGCGATCATTGCTTGCGCTAATAGTTGAGGGAGAAGTTTTAATATGATGATTATAGTAGAAATCAGAGCAAGATTAAGTGACATTAATAAAATGAGGTATGAATAGTTGGCAAAACTAAGTGGTTTTAAGTTTACTGTTAACAGATATATAGATTGTTTTTCGGATAGTAAAATAAACTATCTGGAGTATGCGATATTATCTGTATCTGACGGTAAATTTTTAATTGACGCTTATAAAAACGGAGAAAAGCATCATTTTGATATTACTGATAAAATTGATACATTTTACAATGAGATCAAAAGATTAGGTATTGATAAATGGAATATGCATTGTTACGAATCATCAATGTGTTGGATGCCGCCGGCTGATATTTGGACATTTGAAATACATATAGAAGATATATCTGTCGCTTGTAAAGGTCAAGATGCAACTCCTGAAAACTGGAATGAATTTTGGAATGCGTTCCATCGCATGTGTAATAATGGATAAAGCAAAAAGAGCTGTCGGACTTAATATCCGATAGCTCTTTAATTTTTATTTTTTGTAACAGCTAAATAATTCTCACTTGCTCTCTAAAAGCGTGACTTAACTAATTTTGTATATATTATTTTGCTCAAGGCATCGGGATTATTCAGATTATCAATATATTACGGGCTATTCACGATGTTGTCAGCGAAGGGCTGTTATCTATATACTCGAAAGCTCCCGGATGAAACCTTTTACGTCAAATTCATCGTCGTTTATGTATTGGCTCTGCAAAAATAAATTTGTTATTTTTTTAAATATCTCAGCCTTGTTTTGTTTAACACGCTCATAATCAATATGATCAAGAGCAATCCATAACAGATAAAAATTTTGATTAGTTCGGCTCAGAGTGTATTTCCGAGAATGTCCCAACATCTTATTGAAATCTTGGAATCTGCTTCCGCAAAGAGCCTGAAGCTTTTCAATGAATAACTTAACGTCGTCTATTGCCTCGCCAAACACAGGATCATTCGTACTTGATATTTCGCCGAGTTTTGTTGTGATATTACCTTTTGTTCTGAACCTAGCATTTATTCTTTGATTTCGTACAAAGATATTCAAATAATCGCCCGGTTTAATTTGATCTTTCTTTTCAATATAGGCTAAATATGCCAACATAGTTATTAGCTCTTCATTCTTCATACGTGTATCGATCGGTTTAAATAGTTTTCCGGAGTATTCTTTCGCGTATTCTTTAATTGTTTCGAGATATTCTTTTGTCACATAAGCATTCCACATCTCAAAGGTGTTCGGCTCAATCGGGAAAGGCTTTGAATTAAGCCTAAGGAAAAGATCAATGGGAGTAAAATGAGGGTTCTGGGACTGATTAATTTCAACAATATCAATTTGAAAATCCAGAATCCGATCCTTGAAATTAGGGTCGATTTCCTCGACGCCGGCAATGTCTTTTCCGTTAAGTTCTTTTAGGAAACGTAATTTAGATAACTTAAATCCATGCTTATTAGATTTTTGCTCTTTCCCATTTTCATCTTTATATGTTTCTTTAAGAAATCCAAGAATAGACAGTAGCCGTTGCTGCCCGTCAATAACTTCGCTAACACTATCGGAGCGACGAAAAATAAAAATTGGCGGAATGCGAATGCCGAGCATAATACTTTCCATTAAATATGAGGCTTTTTGGATGTTATTTTCAACCTCTGATCTTTGATAATCCGGGCGTATGATGAAATTTGATGTTTTCACGTCTGTTAAAATGTCATAAACTGTCGCTGAAACAGGATCAGTCTTTGAAAGTTTGAAATTATTATATTGGTCAATCAGCGGGGTTTGAGACATTATCGAATCAAAAGAAGCTTTATTTTTGATTTTTGACGAGAAATCTATACCGGTTTTATCTTGCAAGTAATTTGCAATAAATGTATATCTGTTCAAAATAGACTTATAATAATGGCTGCCTGTTGAGAAAAACACCATTCCAAATTCGTTTCTCTCAACGGATATATTTTTCCAAAAACAAGGGATATCCGTACATTGAAGAACATCATGTGCAATCTGATTTGCACTTATTGCCCAAAATAGCTCGTGGGACGTTTCAAGCACAATTGATAATCCCCAAAACAGAACCTCGAAAAACAAGGTGTTATCAGAGATGGATGATTCTAATTCAACAAATTCGTTACGTATGTCACAAAGTCTGTTAATGACCTGTTCAAACATAACAAGCGTATTTTCAACAGATTCCTTTTCAACTTTTATCAACATATAGTTGCGAATCACATCGGATTTAGAGCTTGCAGCTGCGTAACTTTGAATCGGAATATACCGCATAGAAAGAACATTGCGTGCTCTTGATAGAATGTAATTGACTTTATCTCGCTCGTTCATACTTTGTTTGCGCCTTGGCATTAAGATAAGCTGGCACTTATTCCGCAGAGGATTATCTTTTTCCAATCTTTCCTTAAAGGTGTGAACAAATGGATCGTTTATGTAAGCTGCTCGGTCAATTTCTTGTTGCTTTAGAGCTATTATCCCGGAGTTATATCTTTTGAAAATTTCCTTTTTAACTTTATCTTTCTGCTCAGAAGTTAGTGATGGTTCGTTGACAATACTGAACTGGAGAATGCGTATTTTGGTGTTCTTAAACTCAGCAATAACATCGTTCGGTAATTGCGAAAAATGAAGGTCACAAAAACCGGTTAAGGATTTTAATCCTTTTTTGTCTAATGCAAAAGTATTTTCTAAAAAGCGCTTGATCGTCTCATAACGCTGCCTGCCATCAATAACTTCATTTTTGATTCCATCATCAAACAAAACAATTGGTGGTATTTCTGTCCCAAGCATAATGCTCTCAATAAAATATGACGCTTTCTCGCTATCCCAAACATACTTCCTCTGAAAATAGGGAGCAAAGTCGATACGATTGGCATACCTTTCATTCAAAAAGGTATGAGAAATTGATTTTACGGAGTTTTCAATTTTTAAATGAGTTTTGAATATCTCAATGATGTCTGTACAATCTAATTCTATGCTCATATTTGTTCCTCCTAATTGATTTTAATTCTTTTTGGAAAAACCTTGGCTTCAAATCCGGGAATTGTTTTAGATACAACCGATCCCTGAAAGAAGAACTCGTTATTATAGTTGATTCTTTGCTTTATTAGTCCATCAAGCCCAAAACGGAATGTATATTGCCAGCTTGGATTTGAAAAAGCTTTGGGAATTTGATGAATTGCAGGAATCCAATCATAAATATATCTGCACTCGTCAAACAACAGCATATCAGTAAACATCCTTGTGCTTTTGGCAATATATGTAAGCCTTTTGGCTTTATCAGATACATAATGCATGGGATACGATAGCTGATTTATAACAGAATCAAAAAACAAAACTCTGTTAGGCTTGTCCAAGAACTGGTACAATTTATTGCCGGTATCAAAGAAATCTACGACATCTTGAAGCTCAGGACGGAAGTTGCCTGCTTTAGTCCTGATATCATGCAGTTTACGTAAACAAGACAACAGGTCAAAACCTTGCGAAAGCCCTGACAATTCTACAGCTAATTTATTTACGCGTTCTATTCCGGAGAAGGAAGCTCCTTCTTGGCTTAATAAAGAATTTGATGTCAGAAATTTATACAGTGTATTGTCTTTTATTGTGTTTACATCCGAATAACTCAAATAATCATTGGATGTCGGATTATTTGTTGAAATTGCCTGCAAGTATGTTGAGTTACAAAAACGTAATGTAGGAATGGTGATAGAAGCCGCATTACAAACCATAGCTGTAATAAAATCGCCATAAGCATCTTCAAGGTTTTGCTCTACTTGTTTGTTGATATCAAGACCATCATACTTGAATCGTATTTTTCCTGATTCGTTTATCAAATTGGCAGTCCTGTTATGCTGAATTATGTTATATCTTGAAATCAAATCTATATATTGCGCAGTCTCTGTGGGATTTAGATAAGCAAAATTTGTGATCAATATGCCGGGCGAGTTTAGACGGTAATTTTTAAATAGGCTTGCAACACAGCGAAGAGCGTGTTGGTCAGATATTAGGGATGCACAAGCGTCAATATAAACTATATCAAATGTCTTAGGCGAGTTTTCAAAAAATTTCTCAATAGACGTTTTCACAATTTTCGGCTGCATGAATGTAATTCCGTCTAACGAGTCCAATGCTCGCAGATAAGTACTTCGTTCATTCTCGAATGCCCATATATTCTGAGGGAGAACGCCCATATTTACCAGTTCATTAAAGTCATTTTCAGGCTCAGGGCCGGACAAATAACAAACAGACAATTCATCGGGGCGCTTATACCCAATTAAATTTGAATGTATGTGTTCCCATTCACGGATATATTCCGGCTCAATTTTTGCTGCTTCGGTCTGCTCGTGAGATTCAGGTAATGATAGATAATAGTCGTATAGATCACGGACATATGAATTGCGAACGCAGCAGGCTTCGCTTCGCCTAATAGTAAGCAATTCAACGGCGTTCCGAATAACCGTATGACGTACTTGATTCTTCGATTCTTGCTTATATGTATAAGAACTCATAAATCCTCCAATAATGTGATATACTGAATAATATGGGCTCCATTTAATATTTGCACAGGTAATTTTCTTATACGTGGATTCTATATGTTTGCAGTTATTCTGAGCTGATCTCTGCTGCATCAATGATTTTGTAAAGTTGTTCATTATCTTTCTCAATTTGTCCATCTTAAATCGTAAATTCCTGCATTACAACGAAATCACGGGTTACAGGCTAACAAGCAATAGGATGGCAAATCGGCTCGGACATTATTCTGCATGTAACGATAAATCCTGCTCGATTTGAGAGATACAAGCATTCGGGCTTTATCTTTATACTGCAAGGGAATAGGGCCTGGCAGATTTCGGAGAGGCTTCTAACTACATATATTCATTGCGGCTCATTTTGGCAAACATATTAAAAATGATTTAGGTCGCACTCTTTGAATCGGTTTGATTAATTTTTATCTATAAGTAATTTATTTAGCTTATAATAGCTAACAGGCATTACCCACCGCATCCATATTTATACATTATTATAATAGCACAACTTACTAAAATTGTCAATCCTATAAAACGTACATTTTATATCATCTTGTGAAGCGTTACAATAGATGTGAGGTCGAAAGATTTATTATCAAATCCCTCTCCCCTTGACAACCTCGAAAAATACATTATAATAATATATAGAAAAACGCTTTAACATTTTAGGGAGGGCTCCCATGACAGAGCTTGAAAAAATCGCTTACGCGAAGACATACATTGACAAATTAGCTAACGGCATAAACCCAGTAGACGACCGGCCCGCCGCGCAAGCAGATATTATAAACAACGTGCGATTGTCACGGTGTCTATTCTATGTGTCTGATATCTTGCGGCAGGTCATCGACGCGGGCGGGATAAAGCCTCCGAAAAAGCCGTCGCGTGTTCCGTTTGCGATAACGCAGGACAAGCTTGCGCAGTTTGCCTTTTCGGAATCTCCTATACCTGTTAGTGAAATCACTAAAAGAATTAACGCCCTTATCAATACCGAAACGATGAAGCTGATAAGCTACAAGTACATAACAACTTGGCTTATAAATATCGGCGCGCTTTTTGAAGAAGCCGACGCGAGCGGCAAGTTAAAAAAGCTCCCCACTGAGGACGGGGAAAAGCTCGGCATTACCGCCGAAATGAGGACAAGCCCCTACGGCAATTATCGCGTTGTGCTTTATAATAGGGACGCGCAGCAGTTCGTTATCGATAATATCGACGCGATTATTGCGTTTGCTAATAGTTGAGAGGTGGTTTTTGCGGTGAGGAGTGTTAGGGTAAGCGGTTCTGCGCAGGGCTTGGTGACACCTCGGTGGAACAAATTTTAACAAGCTAAAGGCTAATAGAAAGGGATGATTAATATGTGGTTGCAAATGGATTTAGACGGGATTATCGTAAAGCTCCAAATTCAGCAGTACCAAAATGAAACCGAGCGCGCCTACGATGAATACGGTTGTTGGTGCGAGGTGAGCTATTCGTTTTCTTCTGAGCCATGGCTCAATTATAAAGGAACGAACGACGAGGTTTTTTTATCACTTGAAGTCGATGGTCTTGCACAAGCTCTTGATGATTTAATAAGTGACAGATTGACCGAACCTGTAAATGTAGTGTTTGTCGAGCCGGATTTTTGCTTTAAAATGTCCCCGAAAAAAGAACTGAGTGTTGAAAATGGTACTCATGAAATAATCGATATCTCTATCGACTGGCAAGTATACTTTTGGCACGACGGCTTAACGGCAAACCACCTGACTATTGCAATGGACAGGGAAGATATAATACATTTGAGAAACTATCTGTATTTGATTATTGGTAAATACCATGAAAGCACGCCGGAAATAGTTGAAATGAAAGAGAAAGGGATTTTATACTAAAACAAAAAGAGCTGTCGGACTTAATATCCGATAGCTCTTTTGTACTTTGTTTACCTCTAAAAAATATAATCAAACTTCCCTCGAAATAAAATGTACGATTTTCTTACGCGGTTCAAGGATATACGGTATCAGCTCCAAAGGATAAACCTTAGCGCCTCCCTTTAATTCTTCTAACGGGACCCAACAAAAGTCCAAGTCTATTCTTTCGTTATCAAAATCATCATATCCATGAAAAACTCCGTCTAACGGAATATTATCGTCCGCCAAATGCACATTATAATACAAGCATATCTGATGGCAGGGTCTGTTGTCCCACGGAAAATATATCTCTCCGACCGCCACAAGCTCATCTACCTCTATTTTAGTGTGAAGCTCTTCTTCAAATTCGCGCTTAAGGGTCTCGACACTTGTTTCCATTGCAGCGACATGCCCGCCGATAATGGCATAATCGTCATTCTTCGGGCGCTGTAATAAGATTTTCCCGTTGCGGATCAATATGCCGCCGACCCTGTATGAAAATACAAAGTCGTCGGTTTTAAATAAAATGTCCACTTAAGCGCCTCCGGGATTACTCCCACTCAATCGTCGCCGGCGGCTTGCTTGTCACGTCATAGCACACTCTATTGATATGCCCCACCTCGTTGACGATCCTCACGCTCGCTTTTTCGAGCACGTCGTACGGTATTCTTGCAAAGTCCGCGGTCATAAAGTCGCTTGTGGTCACGGCGCGCAGCGCGAGGGTGTAGTCGTACGTCCTGCCGTCGCCCATAACGCCGACAGAGCGCATATCGGTAAGCACCGCGAAGTACTGATTTATATCGCGGTCGAGCCCTGCGGCGGCTATCTCCTCGCGGAAGATAAGGTCTGCGTCTTGCAGGATGCACAGCTTTTCGCGGGTGATCTCTCCGATTATTCTTATGGCAAGCCCGGGGCCGGGGAAAGGCTGACGCCATACAAGATAGTCGGCAAGCCCGAGCTCTATGCCGAGCTTTCTCACCTCGTCCTTGAATAACAACCTCAGCGGCTCGATTATTTCTTTAAAGTCCACATAGTCGGGCAGTCCGCCGACGTTGTGATGAGATTTTATCACGGCGGCGTCGCCCGTGCCGCTCTCGATAACGTCGGGGTAGATGGTACCCTGAACGAGAAAGTCCACCTTGCCTATCTTCTTTGCCTCTTCTTCAAAGACGCGGATAAATTCCTCGCCTATCAGCTTGCGCTTGCGCTCGGGTTCGCTTACGCCCTCGAGCTTTTTAATAAATCTCTCGCCCGCGTTCACTCTGACAAAATTAACGTCCCAGTCGGCAAAGGCCTTTTCCACCTCGTCGCCCTCGTTTTTGCGCATAAATCCGTGGTCGACAAATACGCAGGTCAGCTGATTGCCCACCGCCTTTGACAAAAGGGCGCAGGCTACCGAGCTGTCGACCCCTCCCGAAAGCGCGAGCAGCACCTTGCCGTTTCCGACCTTTTCGCGTATCTCCTTTATCGCGCTCTCCGCATAGCTCGACATCGTCCAGTCGCCCTTGCAGCCGCAAACGTCGAATAAGAATTTTCCCAACATTTCAAAGCCCTGCTCGGTGTGATTTACCTCGGGGTGAAATTGCGTGGCGTAAAATTTTCTTGCGGGGTCCTCTATGGCCGCATAGGGGCATTTTGCGCTGTTAGCCGCCGCGCGGAAGCCGTCGGGAAGCTTTTCTATGTAATCGTTGTGGCTCATCCAAACTACCGAGCGCTCTTTCAGCCCGTCAAAAAGCGCGCAGTCGCCGTCAAAGTCGCACTCCGTCCTGCCAAACTCCGCAAGCGAGTTGTCGTCCGCCTTTCCTATCTTCCCCCCGAGAGTATATACCATAAGCTGCGCGCCGTAGCATATCCCCAGTATCGGCACGCCGAGCTCGAATATCTCCTTTGAGATATGCGGGGAGCTGTCAAGATATACGCTTGCGGGACCTCCCGTGAAAATAATGCCCTTGGGAGCTTCCGCCTTTATCTTTTCAATAGGCGTTTTGTAGGGAAAAACCTCGCAGTATATGTTATGCTCTCTTACTCTGCGGGCGATAAGCTGATTGTATTGCCCGCCGAAATCTATCACCAGTACCTTTTCGTGTCCTACCATAATTTTTCTCCTTTCGTCTTTCTGCATTTTCTAAAGTATAGCATATTTCGCGTTATTTTGCAACCGAAATTTTATATTTTAACTATTCTGCTCGCCGCACTGTTACCGATTTGTAACCGTTGTAACCGTTTTGTAATTATTTGTTGCTGAATTGTAACCTCATTGTAACCGCTTTGTAATTGCATTTTGGGATTTTTTCTGTTATAATTTGATTGTAGGAAGAAAAAGACAGCATAATATCACATCAACTTCTCCTTTTCAATATTACATATTTTTTACAAAGACTTATAACGCCATTCTACCTTTTAAGCAAATCGTCGGTACGACCCCTCCCCGACTTTAAACTGAGCAATGTTTATTCTTCCGGGCGGACTGCCGGACATTCCGGCAGATACCGCCTGCGCTGTAACCATAAGCGCTGCAAACAAGTAGGTATATTGTGAAAAGATTTTTCTCCTCATTCTCAAACAACAAAGACCCGATTTTTTAAGAGATCGGGTTTTTGCTTTTATTTTTTGGGTGAAAATTTAACGGGGCTGCGCCTATTATAAGGTCAGCCCCGAATTTTTATTATAACTTTCTTTCCGCTGTGGAAATGCGGTTGATAGCTCTTTTGAGCTTGTACTCCGCGATATCCAGCTTGCGCTGGTCGTTCTTCCAGCGCGTGATATTCTCCTCGGCAAGCGCGCGGGCTTTTTCCGCGCGGTCGACGTCTATCTCGTCCGCCCATTCAAAGGACTGCGCGAGTATGGTCGTCTTTTCCGCCGTGACCTCTACTATACCCGAGGACACCGCGCCGACGCGCTCTTTGCCGTCGGGGTCTTTTATCTTAGCCTGCCCGATACCGAGCGCCGCAACATACGGCTCGTGGTGGGCGAGTATCCCCTTATCGCCGACGGTGGTGCGCACTATGACGCTTTGCACCTCGCCGTCAAACAATAGCCTTTCGGGGGTGAGTATCTTTAATCTGAATGGTGTCATACTGCCGTCCTTTATCAGGTCGCGGACTCGCGCTTAGCCTTTTCGACTGCCTCGTCTATCGTTCCGACGAATAAGAACGCCGACTCGGGAAGATCGTCGTGCTTGCCCTCGATTATTTCCTTAAAGCCGCGTATGGTCTCTTTTAGCGGCACATATTTGCCCTCCATACCGGTAAACTGCTGAGCAACCGAGAACGGCTGTGAGAGGAACCTCTGTATCTTTCTTGCTCTTGCGACGGTAAGTTTGTCGTTGTCGTCGAGCTCGTCCATACCGAGTATCGCGATTATATCCTGAAGCTCATTATAGCGCTGTAATATCGACTGCACCTCGCGTGCTACCTGATAATGCTCCTGTCCGACTATCTCGGGGGTAAGTATTCTCGAGGTCGAATCGAGCGGGTCGACGGCGGGGAAGATACCCATCGAGGATATGCTTCTCGATAGCACCGTCGTCGCGTCAAGGTGAGCGAATGTCGTCGCGGGCGCGGGGTCGGTAAGGTCGTCCGCCGGCACATATACCGCCTGCACCGAGGTTATCGAGCCTTTCTTTGTTGAGGTTATGCGCTCCTGCAATGCGCCCATTTCGGTCGCAAGCGTAGGCTGATATCCCACCGCCGAGGGCATACGTCCGAGCAGAGCCGATACCTCCGATCCTGCCTGCGTAAATCTGAATATATTGTCTATGAACAGCAGCACGTCCTGACCCTCTTTATCGCGGAAATATTCCGCCATAGTTAGACCCGACAGCGCAACTCTCATTCTCGCTCCGGGCGGCTCGTTCATCTGACCGTACACCAAAGTCGTCTTTTCGATGACCCCCGACTCTTTCATCTCGTTGTACAGGTCGTTGCCCTCACGGGTACGCTCGCCTACGCCGGTAAATACCGACAGACCGCCGTGCTGCTTTGCTATGTTGTTGATAAGCTCCATTATAAGTACGGTCTTTCCGACGCCCGCGCCTCCGAACAGACCTATCTTTCCGCCCTTAAGATACGGCGCGATAAGATCTACGACCTTTATGCCCGTCTCGAGCACCTGCGTCGAGCCCTCCTGCTCTTCAAAGCCGGGAGCCTTGCGGTGTATCTCCCACTTTTCTTCCGTCTCGGGCTGGGGCATATTATCCACCGCCTCGCCGAGCAGGTTAAATATTCTGCCTAGCGTCTGCCGTCCGACGGGCACCTTTATCGACGCGCCCGTGTCCACGGCCTGCACGCCGCGCACAAGTCCGTCGGTGCTGCCCATAGCTATGCAGCGAACGGTATCGTCGCCGATATGCTGAGCTACCTCCACGACTAATTTCTTGCCGTTGTGCTCTATCTCTATGGCGTTGAGCAGATTAGGCAGATGCTCGGGGTCAAAGCGTATGTCGAGCACCGCTCCGATTATCTGCACTACCGTCCCTATATTGCGTTCCATAGACATTTCGTTCCTTTCATTATGCTTACAGCGCGTTCGCGCCTGATACTATTTCGTTTAGCTCGTTGGTTATTTTCTCCTGCCGCGCGCGGTTGTAGGCAAGCGACAGGGTGTCTATCATCTCTTGCGCGTTGTCGGTCGCGTTTTCCATAGCGGTGCGGCGCGCTCCGAGCTCCGACGCGTAGGATTCGTTCACCGCGCAGACGATAAGGCTCGTTATCATTCGAGGGATTATTCTGCCGAATACCGCGTCGGGGGAGGGGTCGTAGGTCACCTGCGAGCTGTTGGGCTTGTCGAGCGACCCTACCGGGGCGATTATCGGCAATACGGGCATAGCTATCGGGTTTTGTACGAGCGGGGAAACAAACTGCGTGAAAAACAGCACTATCTCGTCTGCCTCGTGCTTTAAGAACATATCCGTCGCCGTCTGCGCTATATCGGCTGCGTCAGCGACCTTGATATATTCCGACAGCCCGGGGTACTCGCCGATAAGCTCGTATCCGCGCTTAGAGAAAAATTCCACCGATTTCTTGCCTATCGCGATTATCTTGGGCTTTATCCCATCGTCTGTCCACCTGCCGTCGGCAAGCTTTAGGATATTCGAGTTGTATCCGCCCGCAAGCCCTCTGTCGCCCGCAATGACGATATACAGCCGATTTTTTATTTCCCGTTTTGCGGCGTACACCGTGTCCAGCCCCTTAGTAAGTCCCGCGGTGCGGCACATTATCGCGTACAGCTCGTCAAAAAACGGTCTCGCGTCCTCGGCGCGGGTCTTTGCGCGTCTGAGCTTTGAGGACGCGACAAGCTCCATCGCCTTGGTTATCTGCATGGTAGACTCCACGCTTTTGACCCGACGCTTTATTTCTTTCATATTACCCGATGCCATAGCTATCACCTTGTCCCGTTAAGGACAATTCTCCTTTCGCGGCTGATAAAAAGGGGGCTGTCATATCTCGTCCGTCTCGATATATTTTGTCTTTCTTGCGATAAGCTGCAATACCACCAGCGCCAAAGTCAGCGCCGACAGGCATACAGATACTATGCTTAGTGCGAATGCCGCTTTTTTCATAATTGCTCTCCTTTTATGAATAAGGTGTCATTTAGCCGAGGTGTAACAGGGCTTTCCCTCGCCGATAGCGTCGCAAATTCTTTTAAGCTCCGCCTTTGCGCTCTCCTCGTCGGGGTAATAGCCGAAAATGTACTCGAGAGTGCGCTTTCCGGCGCTTATCGCCCATTTTTTATCCTGACCTCCGCCGATGTTCTTCTGTACCGTAAAGCGCTCGGCGTCTATCAGCTGCTTTTTGTCGTATGACATTACCCACATAAGCGTGCTCCTTATCAGAATTTAGAGTACTGCTGCGAGAACTCCGCGAGAGCCTCTTTCAGCCTCTCCTCATTTTCGGGGGAGAGGACCTTGTCTTTTCTTATCCCGTCGGGAATTTCGGGGTATCTCTCGTCGATATGCTTATACAGCGCGCGCTCAAATTCCGCCACGTCCGACAATTTTATATCCTTAAGATAATTATTGATAACTGCGTAGATTATAATGACCTGATCTTCCACCGCGACGGGGGAGTTTTGCGGCTGCTTTAGCACCTCGACTATCCTTTCGCCCTTTGCAAGGCGCTCTTTTGTGTCCTTGTCAAGATCCGAGCCGAACTGCGAGAACGCCTGCAGCTCTCTAAACTGCGAATAGTCGAGCTTAAGCGTGCCCGCTACCTTTTTCATAGCCTTTATCTGAGCGTTGCCGCCGACACGCGATACCGATATACCGGGGTTCACCGCGGGTCTTACGCCCGAGTGGAAAAGCTCGGTCTCTAAGAATATCTGCCCGTCGGTTATGGATATTACATTAGTAGGTATATATGCCGACACGTCGCCCGCCTGCGTCTCTATTATCGGCAGCGCTGTGAGCGAGCCTCCGCCGTACTCGGTGTTGAGGTTAGCGGCGCGCTCGAGCAGTCTTGAGTGAAGATAGAATACGTCGCCGGGGTACGCCTCACGTCCGGGCGGACGCTTAAGCAGCAGGGAGAGTGCGCGGTAGGCTACCGCGTGCTTTGACAGGTCGTCGTATACGACCAGCACATCCTTGCCTTGCTCCATAAAATATTCGCCCATAGCGCAGCCCGAATACGGCGCTATGTATTGCAGCGGCGCAAGCTCGCTCGCCGAGGCGGAAACGACTATGGTATAGTCCATAGCGCCCTCGGTCTTTAGCTGCTCCACAACGTTTGCCACCGTGGACGCCTTTTGCCCGATAGCGACGTATATGCAGATAACGCCTGTCTTTTTCTGGTTTATTATCGTATCTACCGCTATTGCGGTCTTACCCGTCTGGCGGTCGCCGATTATCAGCTCACGCTGGCCTCTGCCTATCGGTATCATAGAGTCTATCGCCTTTATACCCGTCTGCAACGGTACGCTGACAGGCTCTCTGGTGATAATACCGGGGGCTATCCTTTCTATCGGGCGGGTCTCGGTCGAGGTGACCGGCCCTTTTCCGTCGATAGGCTGTCCGAGGGCGTTTACCACTCTGCCGAGCAGCTCGTCCCCGACAGGCACCGATACGACGGTACCCGTGCGCTTAACGGTGTCGCCCTCTTTTATATCGTCGTCCTCGCCGAGCATTACCGCTCCGACAAAGTCTTGCTCGAGGTTCATCGCCATACAGCGCACTCCGTTTTCAAATTCAAGCAGCTCGTTAAGCATACACTTTTCAAGTCCGTGTATGCGGACAATGCCGTCGCCGACCGTGACGACGGTACCCGTGTCCTCCAGCTTTAGCTTTGAACTGAAATCCTTTATGCGGGATCTTATTATCCCGGTTATCTCATCGGGTCTTAATTCCACTTAAAGCCCTTCCTTTCTGCCTTACTCGATAATGCCCGCTATCTCGCCGCGCAGCTGTGCAAGCCGCGACTCTACGCTCGCGTCTATCCGCGTGCCGCCGCAGCTTATCTTGACGCCGCCTATTATCGAGGGATCGGTCCTAAGCTTAAGGGTTACCTTTTTGCCTGTGACCTGCTCCATTTTTTGCTTTATTTTTTCCGTCATTTCATTGCTTAGCGGCATAGCCGAAACTACCGTCACATCCGCTAGCCCCATACGCTCGTTATAAAGCGCGGTGAAATAGGCGGCTATCTTGTCGAGCCTGTCGGCACGTCCGTTTTCCGCCAAAATAAGCAGAAAATTTAAAAGATACTCGTGTACTTTTCCATCGAACGCCTCGCGCAGCACCGATATTTTGTCCTCGGCGCTCACGGTCGGAGCCTTTAACAGCTTTATCAGCTCGGGGGTATCGGCAAATATCTCCCTCACCGCCTTAAGCTGCGAAAAGATCTCCGTCAGGACCTCATCGGACTGCTCGGCCGCAAGAGAAAACAGCGCGTCGCCGTATACTTTATCGACCGATGCCATATCAGTTCTCCTTTCCGATGCGCTCTAACTCTCCCGCGATTATGCGTTCGTTGTCCTCTGCGCTTATCTCCTTTTCGGCGACCTTTGACGCGGCTAAGATGACCATATCCGCTATCTCGTCCTTTATCTCGTTCACCGCGCGCTTTTTATCGCGCTCGATACTTTCTTCCGCGCGCTGCTTTAATGCCGCGGCCTCGGCGTTAGCTTGAGAAACTATCTCGTCAGAACGCTGCTGCGCGCGCTTTGTCGCGTCGGCGAGTATTTTCCCCGCCTCGTCCTTAGACTGTAAAAGGCGCTGCTCGTACTCGTCCTTAGCGGCCTCGGCCTCCTTGCGAGCCTTCTCGGCGTCGTCCATGTCCTTGTTCACCGCCGCAGCGCGCTGATCGAGTATCTTGCATACCGGCTTATGAAGAAAGAAGAAATAAATAAGTACGATTATCCCCGTGTTGATAAGCGTGAAAACTATCGTATCAACATTTATGTCCACGAGCGAGAACGTGGGCTGACCTGCCGCCTCGTCAAAGGCTCTCAGCAAAGAAAGAATATCCATCTTCTCGCTTCCTTTCCTTGTTTTTTAAAGCTGTCCGATAAACGGATTTGCAAACATCAGCAGCAGAGCTATGACCAGCGAGTAAAGACCCGTCGTCTCTGCAAGCGCGTCGCCGATGATCATGGTCCTTGTGATAGCGCCCGACGCCTCAGGCTGTCTGCCTATCGCCTCGACTGCCTTGCTGCCGCATATACCCTCGCCGATACCGGGACCTAAGCCCGCTATCATTGCAAGTCCCGCGCCGATAGCCGACGCGCCCAACACGATCGCCTGTGATAAATTCTCCATGATAATGCCTCCTTGATAATAAAGTCCTTAAGGACTTTGTATGCTTGTTCTTGTATTATTACCCTTGCGGGTGAATACCTTAATCAGTCGCACTCCGCCATTGACACATATGCCATAGTCAGCGTGCAGAATATGTATGCCTGAATGAACGACGAGAACAGGTCAAAGTACAGCGACAATATAGCGGGTACGCCTATCGACGCTAAACCGCCCGCCACCTGTCCCAGCGCAAAGTAGATAAGTCCGCCTACTACCGACCCCGCGAGTATATTTGCAAAGTGACGCAAGGACTGCGATACGGGGTTAGCTATCTCGCCGATGATATTAAACGGCAGCATAAACGGCATAGGCTCGACAAAGCCCTTGAAAAAGCCCTTGATACCGCCCGTCTTTATCTTGTTTCTCTGCGTTAATATAAAGGTTATCGCGCCCCAGGTCGCCACCACCGACAGATCCGAGGTGGGCGCTCTCAGTCCGAGCAGTCCCATTAAACTCGACACCAGCGACATGCAAAACAACGCGCCGATATAGACGGTGTACTTCTTGTATTTTACGCCCATAGTGTCGTTTACCATGCCGCGGAAAAATCCGACTATGTATTCCGCCGCCATTTGTCTGCGGGATGTGGCGCGCAGCTTAAGATTGCGCCCGAGGATAAAGAATACCACCGCGAGTATGCCTATCACTATCCATTGTACCACAATGCTCTCGCTGATAACTATATCAAGTCCGCCAATGCTGAATTTAAGCGACTGCAAAGGCCCCTTGACCGTAAACTCGGCGGCGTTTGTCACCTGTGTGCAAAGCTCCTGCAAAGCACTCATTCCTTTCTCTTTTTGTCTTTATCGAAAAATATCGCGTTCAGCGTGTAGCCTATTCTCGGCACGAACAGCGGAAGTATCGCCGTCAGCGG
This sequence comes from uncultured Ruminiclostridium sp., assembly GCA_947594425.1. Lineage (GTDB taxonomy): Bacteria > Bacillota > Clostridia > Oscillospirales > Ruminococcaceae > Ruminiclostridium_E. The sequence continues at coordinate 148,955 of CANQED010000002.1, read as the reverse complement.
ATTTATCAGCCGAAAATACATCAGCACGCCCAATATAATAAATATCGAGATATATCTCGCGGCATACGTCCCGTTCATGGACAGCCGCGCGCTTTTTTCATTCATATGCGCGGCGTTCTGGCAGCTGACGGCGAGCGCCGCAAAGCTTAAGACAGATACCGCCGTCCCGACGGCGGCTCCCGTGAACAATGTCACCCCGCCTATGCCGAATATGCACAGCACAGCCGATACCGCGCAGATAAGCGCAAATGCGATTATATAATACGGCAAAAGTGCTTTCAGCTCCTTTGCCGCGATGCCGTATCTTTTTATCAGCTTGTTCAAAGCTATCAGTCCCGGTCGTCGTAATAGTCGTTGTCACGGAGGTCTTTATGCACCGCGATCTGCTTTTTATCGTCCTTTGCGTACATTTTGACAAGCTTTGTAAGAAAGCTCGCCGTACCCGACACCATCGTCAGTATACCGAGCAGCACACATACTATTATAAGCTGCTGCGGCAGCCCGAGCGCGTTTATCAGCGCGCTCCCGCCCCAGATGAACACCACCAGCGGGACTATGACCAAAAAGCCTATCTGTCCCGCCACCGCGTATACCTTAAGCGGATTGTCCTTTTTATCCATTAGATCAATAAGCTAACTTCTCGAGCAGCCAAACGCCGTTTACCTTAAGCATATTTACCGTAAAGGTCTTGGATTTACCTTGAGCCTGTGCGGAAGTATCAGACGAGGTTGCGGAGCTGTCGGCGGCAGAGCTGTCGGCCTGCGAAGTCTGCGCCTGCGAGCTCTCGACCTGAGAGCTCTCGGCCGAGCTGTCTGCCGAGCCTATTGCTACCGAGCCGCTGCCGTTGTCGGGAGCAAGCTCTATTGTTATCTTGCATTCGGTATTAGAAACGGGGAGCAGGGTAACGTTAGCGTTGGTCCAAGAATATGCGTAGTCGAGCCCTTTAAATTTGCCCGTGCTGTCTATGCAGCTCTCGGCTATGCCGAGTGTGCCGTCCTTTTGGTCGGCAAATATCTTGCCGTTATCGCCTATGCCGTCGAGTATGCGCTGTGCCTCTTTTTCCACAAAGGTCTCTTTGAGCAGCTTTTCCAGGTCGGCCACGCTCTTGTATGTGTCACTCTTGACGGTGTAAAGACCGTCGTCGGGCTTGTTGTTATAGGGCTCCGTCTCGTGCGGCAGACCGTACTGTAAAAATACCCTAAACACCTCGCAGTTATTCTTTACAAGCTTTACCGCGTTCTCGTTCATCTCGACGTTTACCTCGTCGGAGGGGACAAACGCCGCGGGCGGCATCTCCTGCGTCTGCTCCTGTGACATTCTGTACAGCAAAAACAAAGTCGTCGCAAGCGCCAAAGCTGCGATAACTATCGTGATAATAGTAGCGGCGGTATTCTTCTTGGTCATTGCACTGTTTTCCTTTCGTATATCAAAGCAATTTTGCCTTAAAATCTAAACACTCTCTTATTATACAACCTTTTGTGCAAAAATTCAAGACCTTTTACCGATAATTTAAAATTTTCGGAAAACCTCTGCCAAAAAATACCAAAAGAGGTAAAACCTTTCGGCCTTACCTCTTTGTAATTATTCTGTAGGTGTATCCTCTGCGGGAGCGGCTTCAGCGGCAGGCGCTTCTGCGGCCTCCTCAGCGGGAGCCTCCTCAGCAGGCGCTTCTTCAACCGGAGCGGCCTTTTTGCGGGTCCTCTTAGGCTTAACTTCCTCTGCGGGAGCCTCTTCTGCGGGAGCAGCCTCAGCGGGTGCCTCCTCGGCAGGGGCCTCCTCAACGGGAGCAGCTTTCTTGCGGGTCCTCTTGGGCTTTACCTCCTCGGCGGGAGCCTCTTCTGCGGGAGCAGCCTCAGCGGGAGCGTCCTCCTCGGCGGGCTTTTCTTCAAGCAGAGCGCGTATAGACAGGCTGACGCGGTTGCTCTCGCTGTTTATCTCTACTATCTTTACCTTTACTACGTCGCCGACGGAGAGCACTTGAGCTACGTTATTAACTCTTTCGGCGGCTACCTGCGAGATGTGTATCAGACCGTCAACGCCGGGTATTATCTGAGCAAACGCGCCGAACGGAGTTATGCTGACTATCTTAGCCTCGATAACGTCGCCCTCGGCAAACTGCTGCTCAAACTTGAGCCACGGATTGTCCTCGTCCTTCTTGCAGCCGAGCGATACTCTTTTCTTGTCGGGATCAAAGCTCTTTACGAATACGTCGAGCTTGTCGCCTATGCTTACTATCTCTTTAGGGTGCTTAATGCGGCTCCATGTAAGCTCGCTCGAATGTACCATTCCGTCAACGCCTCCGAGGTCTACAAATACGCCGTAGCTCTCAATGGACTTGACCTCGCCGGTAAACTTCTGACCTACCTCTATGTTCTCCCAGAATGCGGCTCTTGCGGCCTCTCTCTCCTCCTTCTTTACAAGGCGGATAGAGCCTACCACTCTGCCTCTTGCCTCGGTGACCTCTATTACCTTAAAGCGCACCTTGGTCTTGAGCAGGGTCTCAAGCTTCCCGTCTCTCGGAACACCGGTCTGCGACGCGGGGATAAATACTCTCGTGCCGTTAGCGGCAACGATTATACCGCCCTTTACTACAGCGGTAACGTCGCCCTCGACGGTCTCGTTTTCTTCCATAGCCTTAGCCATCTTCTCAACGCCGAGCACGCTGTCCACCTTTTTCTTGGAAAGCATTACCACGCCCTCTGCGTCATTGATAGAGGTGACTATCGCGTCTATCTCGTCGCCGACCTTTACTACGTCCTCGGGCTTGTCGTTGGGGTTCTGTGACAGCTCGTCAGCGGGTATATAGCCCGAGTGCTTCGTGCCTAAATCAACGACAGCCTCGTTGTTGTTTACGGCGACAACGACAGCCTTGACCCTGTTCCCTATATATACTTTTTTGAAGGTCTTGTCGACCTCCGCCATGAAGTCAATGTCTTCATCCTTGATGATTTCGCTCATAATATTATGAACCTCCTTTATTAAGTAGGCAGGGGTGGATGCTCCCGCCGTAATGCCTACCGTGCCGCCGCTCGACCCCGCGAGCATATTGCGCACTGCGGCTTTATCAATATCACCGCCTTGCTGTATAAACAGCACGGGACAGTGTTTTTGACATATCTGCACCAGCTTTTGTGTGTTGCTGGAATTTTTGCCGCCGACAACTATCATTAGTATCGACTTGGCGGCTAATTGTTCCGCCTCGGCCTGACGCTCGGCGGTCGCACTACATATTGTATCAAAAATCCTTATATTTGTATAGTGCTTTTTTGCAATTGACTGAAAACTTTTCCATTTTGCTGAATTAAAGGTCGTCTGAGCGACTAAAGTTAGTGCATTTTGACTAATGCTTTTAGCCTTGTCAAGCGCGCCTATTAATTCTTCCTCGGTCGAGGCAATGAACACCTTATCCCTATCGGGGCAGTGCCCGACTATACCTACTACCTCGGGGTGATCCTTGTCGCCCGCTATTATCACACAGCCCTCGGCGTTGGATACCGTACGGTGTATACGGGATACGAAAGGGCAGGTCGCGTCGACGTATTCTATGCCGAGCCGCTCTATGCGGTCGTATACGCTCTTAGCCACGCCGTGAGAGCGTATTATCAGCGTCTTGTCAGCGTCCTCGGGACGGTCTGTGGGCTTTGCGCCGAGAGCGCTGAGCCGCCGTATCTCCTTCTCGTTATGTATCAGAGGGCCGAGAGTGCGGCACCCGCCTTTATCGGCGGCGGTCTGTTCGGCTATCTTTACCGCTCGGCTGACCCCAAAGCAAAAGCCCGCGGTGTCCGCGACCTTAATATCAACCCCGCTCACGAGTTGTCATCTTCGGACGTTTCGCCCTTATACTGCTTAGGCAGCGGCTCGCCGTATTCGCTCATGCCGTCCATTAGCAGGCGTATGTTGTCCATTATCAGATTTGACACCCGCCTTAGCTCCGCGCGGTCGTCGCTCTTTAGCCGTATCTGCTCGGCGGGGATCATCTCGCCTATCGAGATATAGGCCTTACGGCGAAATTCTTTCTTGCCGTATTTTATGCATACGGGAAGCACCGGAGCGCCGGATTTGCCCGCTATTATCGCTATGCCGGACTTTGCTCTGCCGATGTTTCCGTCCTTAGAGCGCGTGCCCTCGGGAAATATCACGAACGCCCGCCCGTCCTCGAGATCCTTTACCGCGTGCTCTATCGCCGAGCCGTCGCCCGCGCCGCGCACGACGGGGAACGCTCCGCAGCGCCTTATCAGCCACGCGAACAGCTTGTTTTTCTCAAACAGCTCGGACTTTGCCATAAAGGAAAATCTCGCGCGGTTGACCGCCGCGATAAGCGGTGGGTCGCTGTATTCCTGATGGTTGCAGGCTATGATGTAGCCGCCCTTTATCTTATGCTTGTACGGGCGGTTGTCGCCGCCGATAACGGTTATGCGGTGCTTAATATGCATGCCCATCCATACAAACTTTCTGAAAAACTCGTATATCATAGCGCTCCCGCCTTGCTCCTGATGATATTCTCTATCAGTGCGCACGAGCCGTCAAAATCGAGCTCGGAGGTGTCCGCCAAAACCGCGTCCTCGGCTTGTTTAAGAGGTGCGGCGCTGCGGTGCGAGTCGTCATAGTCCCTTTTTCTCAGGTCTTTCAGCACATCTTCGTAGCTTACCTGCTCTCCCTTTGCGACAAGCTCGTCATAGCGGCGCTTTGCTCTTATCTCGTCCGACGCGGTGAGGAATATCTTGACCTTTGCGTCGGGCAGCACCACGGTGCCTATATCCCGCCCGTCCATTATCACATTTTGGGTGCGGGCAAAGCTGCGCTGCAATTCGAGCAAAAACTCTCTTACCTTAGGCACGGCGGAAACTCTCGACGCCGCCATGCTTATCTCGGGGGTGCGTATCTTGTCGGTGACGTCGTTGCCGCAGAGTATAACGTGCTGACCCTCTTTGTCGGGCTTTATCTTTAGCGTAATGTCCGCCAGAGCCGCCGCCACCGCGTTGTCGTCGTTTATGTCGACGCCGTTATTGACGCAGTATAAGCCTATGCTCCTGTACATAGCGCCCGTGTCGATATAAACAAAGCCGAGGCGCTTTGCACATTCTTTAGCTATTGTGCTTTTGCCTGCTCCGACAGGTCCGTCAAGCGCTACCGCTATGCTCATACGCGTCACCTTTTCTCTCAATTTTAATCTATTCTTATTGATTATAGCATAAAGAGTTTGATTTTGCAACATATTTTCTTAAAATTTTTGTGAAAATTTTAAAATAGTAAAAAATTAAGAGGTATCAGGCAATCGCCTAAGATACCCCTTTGTCTGTCGAAAAAGGTTTTAATAAAAAATATCAAGCTAAAATATTCGGAAGAAAAAGGGGGTATGGGGGTAAAAACATCAGGTTTTTGCCCCCATTTGAGATAAGTTTCAGCTTCGGAAAACGCCGCAAGGTGTTTTTCGAGTTGTTTAATTTATTCTTCCCCGATAAATTCGGCGGGGTCTATCCATTTTTCACTCAGCTTTACGCCAAAGTGCAGGTGAGGCGGCAATTTTGCCTCGCAGTCAAAAGGCGCAGTCTTTCCGATAATGTCGCCCGCGTCCACCTCCTGCTGCTCTTTTATCTCCAGCGCCTTATCCAGCCCGAAATAATACCCCTGATACCCGTCATAGTGGTCTATCACCGCGCACACTCCCCAGAGCGGGTCGTCGCGTATCTGTATCACCTTGCCCGCCGCCGCGGCGCGTATATCCGTGCCCTCCTCGCAGGCAATATCTATGCCGTCGTGGGTCTTCCATACGCCTAGCGTCTCACTCTTGACAAGCTCGCCGCCGCTGTAGGGGTTTAGTATCTCGCCCTGCACGGGCATCATTCTCTCAGGCTCGCCCGACACAAAGTTGTTAGCCTTTTCGTCCTCGTCGGGCTGAGAGTCGATACTGCTGTCGGGCTCTTCCGTGGATACGGGAGCGTCCGCGCTCTCGGCGGGAGCGCTTGTTTCCTCCTCCTTAGGTACGCCCGAAACGTCGTTTGCGACCTGCTGTTCGGTGGTGGGGGTAAAGCTCGGCTGTGAGGTTATATCCCGTAACGTCTGGTCGTATGCGACATATGTTGCAATGCCTATCGCCGCAACGCTCAGGCACAGCGCGCCTATAAACCCCTTGCCCTTGAAAAATTCCTTTACTTTAGCAAATTTGATCTTCTTCATACGTTATTCCTTTCATAATAAGGTTTGTTTTATACCTGCCTAAAGCTATTTTTAACACTTTCTGCCTTTTTATTCACAATAATGCAAAATCTTGCTTTAAGTATATTGACAATTAAAAGGTCGATTTTTTTGACTTTTTTGTAAAATAGGCTGAAAAAGGAAAATATTGCGGAGTTTTCACTTGACGAAATGAAAGTTATGATGTATCATTAATGTGAATAGTTATGTTTGTAAGGAGAGGGACGGCATAAAATGAATACGATCGTTTCCGCATCTATTCTTGCGTCGGATCTTTCACGCCTCGCCGAAGAGGTCGGACGAGCCGAGGGCGCGGGCGTTGACTGGCTCCATATAGACGTTATGGACGGGGTGTTCGTAGACAATATCACCTACGGCAATAATGTGGTAAAGGCACTGCGCCGCGTATCCGGTATGTTCTTTGACACACACCTTATGATAATCGACCCTACAAAGCTTATACCGAGGTTTGCCGAGGCAGGCAGCGATATGCTCACTATCCATATCGAGAGCGCGGGGGATACCGAGAACAATCTTTCCGAGATAAGACGGCTCGGTATGCGCGCGGGACTTGCCCTAAAGCCGAACACACCCATAGAGAGCGTTTACCCGTACCTCCCGCTATGCGATATGGTGCTTATTATGACGGTAGAGCCGGGGTACGGCGGGCAGAGCTTTATCCCCGAGTGTGCCGACAAGGTAAGACAGCTTAGAGAATACTGCCGCCAAAACGGCTTTGATAAGATGAATATACAGGTGGACGGCGGGATAAACGCCGATACCGCAAAAATCGTCACTGAGGCGGGAGCGGATGTTTTGGTCGCGGGGAGCTATCTTTTCGGCGCGGATGATTTTAAGAGCGCCTTAGACAGCCTTAAGTGCGGCGGCTGACGATATTTGGAGGGGGAAGTTTTTCTTTGACAAACGATGAGCTTCTTAAAAAAATAGACGACGCGCCGCTGCTCATGACTACCGAGGCGGCGCGCAAAAAGCTGCGCAAGCCCCGCAGCGTATACGGCGACCAGATACTGTTTATGTTGGCTATCACCGTTATGGCGGTGTTCCGCTACGGCGCTCGGGCGGCGGCTGTCTGCGGCGTGGCGGTGGTATGCTGCGTGCTTACCGATATGATAGGCTGCTTTCTTTCTAAAAAAGAATACAGCTTTAAGGACCTGTCCACTATCGCTTACGGGCTCGCGCTGTCGCTTATGCTGCCCGCGAGCGTGCCGTATTATATAGTAGCGGTAGGCTCACTGCTCACGATAACGGTAAAGCATATTTTCGGCGGAAAGGACAACTATATATTCAATCCCGCGGCGGTATCGATAGCCTTTCTGATAATGTGCTATCCTCAGCAGGTGCTGCTTTATCCCACCACGTCGGCGGGTCTCGAGCTTTTTGACACGAGCAATGCGGTGCTTACTAACGGCATAGAGAGCTTATTTATAAAGACGGGGGCTATCCCCGCGCTGACGCCGCTCGAGATACTTATGGGCAACTTTGCGGGGCCTATGGGGACTACCCACATACTGATACTTGCGGTGTGTATGGTGTGCCTTATACTGCGCAGGAGCGTATCGCTTGCCGCGACGGTAGGCGGTATGGGAGTTATGGCGGTGCTGTCGTATCTTTTGAACCCGTCGCTTGACGACCTCACGTTCCGCTTTATAAGCGGGTTCGTGCTGTTCGGGTTCATATTCTTGGCAAACGACCCGCAGACGCTGCCGCTTACTAACGGCGGGAGACTGATATACGGGCTGCTGCTCGGCGCGATAACGGTGGCGTTTCGCAATACCGCGCAGATAGAGGGAGTATTCGTGTTCTCACTGCTTGTCACAAACGCCCTCGCGCTGTATCTTGACAGACTGTACTTTAATATATGCACCGGCATTAAGCGCTTAGCGTCTTATCTAAAGGAAAATCTCGGCTCTTTCGAGCGAGTGTCCAAAAACGTAAAGCAGGGCAAGACCCCCGCGCTTACCGATACGCAGGAAATTATCGCAGAGCCGGTCAACTTTAATATGCCCCCTATAGACAGCAAGGTCACAAAGGTAAAGCGCAAGCGGCACGTCAGCATAAAGGACGCTGCCGAGAATATATCTAAGAAAGTATCTCAAGTTAAAGAGCAAAGAAAAAATAAAGAAAGGCAGGCGGCGGACGATGGCGGCGACGAAAAAGCTGAAAGCGATACGGGAAAAGAAGACTGAGCGCGGCTTTGACCGCAGTCTGCTCGACGGGCTTGCAAAGCAGAATATCGTGCTTATGACGGGCATAGTAAACGCCCCCGTAGTTATCGCCGCGACCACCTTTAAAAAGGGCGTGGTCATAGCCATAGCCTTCGCGGTGATATCTATGCTGACTATCTTTATCTGCTCGTTCGTCCCGAAAAAGATAGTGTATACCTTAAGGGTCATTATTTATGCTTTGGTGGGTTCGGTGATATATATCCCTACCGTGCTGCTGCTCGAGCAGATTTTCCCGCTTACGGTAGAGCTTATCGGTATATATATGCCGCTGATAATTACCAACGCGCTGATATTTTCCAAGACCGAGAGCCGATTTTATTTAAGGCGGCGCGGCGAGATGATGATAGATGTGTTTTTCTTCGCGGTAGGATTTGCTGCGGTATGCGCGGTGACCGGTGCGCTAAGAGAGATGATATGCTTTGGCACCTTTGCGGGGATAAAGCTTATGGAGCTCAATATATCGGCGTTTGAGGCTCCTTTCGGCGGGTTTATACTCGTGGGGATAATGGCGGGGACTTTTCGCGCGCTGTATAATTTTGCGAGAAACCGCAGGATAAAACAGCAGCAGTCCGCCGACAATACAAAGTAGCGGGAGGAGAGCGTTATTATGTCGATGTTAGCGGCGTTTGTCAATACGGCGATGATCGCGATGTTTGTAGAAAACGCGATATTCTCGCGTGCGCTCGGCACCAGCGTTGCGTTTTACGCCTCGCGCAAGACGGGAAATATGGTCGGGCTCGGGCTCGGTATAGCGTATGTGCTGGTAGTGTCGAGCCTTATAACCTATCCGATAGATGGTCTGCTTTGCGACTATGAATATTTTTATGTCGTAATGCCGCTTATATATACGGTGATAATAAGCATAGTATACACGGGGAGTCTGCTGATAGTTTGGCGCTTTATGCCTAAGCTGTTTAAGCGGATAAAAAAGTACGTCCACCTGTCGGTGTTCAACGCCGCGGTGCTCGGCGCGCTGTTTTTGAATAACGTTTACCACGGCGACTTTTTCGCGTATATGGGCTTTGCGGTGGGAATATCGGCAGGCTTTATGATAGCGGTGTTTTTCCTGCATATCGCAAACGACAGGCTTAATTCTCCGCTCGTACCCGCGGCATTCAGAGGGATGCCGATAATGATGGTGTTTATAGGGATAATGTCCTTGGCGTTTTACGCCCTTACGGGATATAATACCAGTGTCTGAAAAAAGGAGCAGCATACAATGAAGAAAAAAGGCGCTAAGATAAAGCGCAATCACAAAAATCTTTACAAAAAAAGAAAAAGCACAGGCAGAAAGGTCTTTGAAATAATCCTCCTGCTTATTATAGTAGGGGCGCTTGTATTTGTGGGATATTCGGTCGCGCCGACGGTGATTAATTTCTTTAACGAGCGCGCCGAGGAAAATTCGACCCCGAGCGAGCCCGTATGGACCCCGCCCGTAAGCACAGCGCCCGAGAGCACAGCTCCCGAGACCACGGCGGCGCCCTCTACCACTAAGCCCGCCGAGCAAAAGCCCGCCGAGCAGGGGCTTACCCTTGTCGCGCCCGACGGCACGCTAAACTCGGCGCAGGCGCTGACTAAATACCTCGACTCAGTCAAGGATAAGTGCTCGCAGGTGGTATTCGTCCTCAAAAATACCGACGGAGAATTGCTGTATAAGTCCGACAATAAGACCGCTAAGAGCTCCGATACAGTGATAAAGGGCACGCTGACATTAAAGCAGATAGTCGACGAGTGTAAAAAAGCGGGAGTTGTCCCTGCGGCGGCGTTCTCGACACTATTAGACCGCACCACGCCGCACCTGATAGACTCTACTAGCTATCACGCGTCCGAGGGCTGGATGTGGCTCGACAATTATGCCAATAAGGGCGGCAAGCCGTGGGTAAACCCCGCCGCCGATAAAGCCTCCGAGTACTTCGGTGAGCTTACTAAAGAAATATCCGACGCAGGCTTTAAGACCATCCTATTGCAAAATACGATGTTCCCCGCATTCAGGCAGTACGACTATAATCTTTTGCCCGCGAGCGTAAAGGCAAACGACCGTGCCGACAGGCTCTCCGCCCTCGCAGCGGCGCTCGCCGCCTCGGCTAAAAACAGCGCCTCTTATATCGAGATAGACGCTGACGACCTTATCAGTGCGGCAGCAACGACATACGACGCGACCGCCGAGATATTCTCGAGCATAGATAAGGCAAAGGGCTGCGAGATAGTTATCCATATAGATACCGCGATGTTCGGCACTAAGCTCGATATCGCCGACGGCAAGACCTTGCAGATAGAAAAGGATATGGCTAAGGCATTGCCGCAGCTTATCTCCGAGGTCAAAAAGCTTACCGGAAGCAGGGAAATATCCGTAAGGCTCAGCGGCGATATCACCGACGCCGCTAATGCCGAAAAGCTGCTCACCGACGCGGGCTGCAAGGCGGTAATGCTCGGATAAAAGGAAATTTGCACCGTTTACACAAATGAAATTGACATGTGTGTAAATCTGTGCTATAATAACCTCAGCCGGTAGATTTGACTTGTCAAATCTACGCCGCTTACGCGGCTGCCTGTTTACACAGGCGGCTGAGAACATTGTATCATAAATTTTGGCGCGTTGCGCCCGTCGGCTTGCGCCGCCCGCGTCTGACGGGTCAGCCGCAATTTATGGTATAATATCAACAGGCGGCAGACCGCCTTAAAAAGAAAGGAAAACAATTATGACAGAGCTTATTAAATTTATGACGACAGCCGGCGGACAGCAGGCTCAGGGAACGCAAAATCCCGCAAGTATGCTTTTAATGCTGATACCTCTTGTGCTTATGATAGTTATCTTCTATTTTCTTATCATAAGACCCGAGAAAAAGCGCTCTAAGAAAATGAAAGAGATGCTCGACCATCTCGAGGTAGCCGACGAGGTAGTCACCGCGGGCGGCATTATCGGCAGAGTTCTCAGTGTCAAGGAGGACACCGTTCTTATCGAAACCGGCAGCGACAGGACCAAGATAAGGATACTTAAGAGCAGCATTGCCGAGAACAGGACAGTACACGACACTCCCGAGTCATAATTGTCTTGCGCCTAACAGGCGTTTTTGGGAAAGGAAAGTAAATATATGAAAAGGCAGTTTTTATTGAAAATTGCTTCGGCAGCGGCAGTATTTGCCGTATTGCTGACAGGCTGCTCCGCGAGCGAAACGACAAGCAACGTCCCCGCAGACGGCACCTCGACGACGATATCCGACAGTTCGGCTCAGTCGGGTGACAGCACCTCGGATAACGGCTCGGGTGACAGCACCTCGGGCAATGGCTCGGGTGACAGCACCTCGGACGACAAGACCTCGGGTGACAGTTCGGACGACAAGACCTCTTCCGACAGTTCCGACGACAAATCCTCTTCCGATAGTTCGGACGACAAGACTTCTTCCGACAGTTCGGACGACAAGACTTCTTCCGACACCTCGGATGATAAGAACTCTTCCGATAATTCTGACGATAAGACCTCGTCAGACACTTCCGACGATAAGACCTCTAGCGGCAACACACAGACGCAGAAGCCTCAGACCGACGCGCCCGCTACTAAGCCCGCGCAGACACAAGCTCCCGCTACTAAAGCACCGCAGACCAATCCGCCAGCGACAAACCCGCCCGCGACAAATCCGCCGCAGACCAACCCACCCGCGACTAAACCTCCTCAGACCGTGGCACCCGCCACTAAGCCTCCTCAGACTGGGGCCCCCGCCACTAAAGCTCCTACTGTTACCAAAGCTCCCGCCGCTACCAAAGCGCCCGAGAAGCCTGCGGCATGTACCAACCACAAGTGGAAGGTAAGCTCGGTTATTAAAGAAGCCACCTGCTACAGAGAGGGTCAGGCAGAATATACCTGTACGGTATGCGGCACTAAAAAGACCGACACCCTTGTAAAGGACCATTCGTGGGATACCCAGAAATACGCCGACGGCGATACCTGCGTTTTGTTCCAAAAATGCACCGTGTGCGGAGCTACTCACAGCGAGTACGGACAGCACGAATATCAGCGCACCAAGAACGTAGAGTCCACCTCGACTAAGGACGGGTATACTACATATTCCTGCACTAAATGCGGCGATGGCTTTACCCTTACGCAAAAGGCGGGCACTAACAATAATATGCCCATGAAGTACAACGACATCTATAATAAGCTTATCGCGTTTAAGAGCAAGTATAAAGAGGGTATGGCGTGGGATAACAGCAAGGTATATAAGACCACCTATACCGACTCTAAGGGCATAAAGACCAACTTTACCGCAAAGGGCTGCATGGCGTTTGCGCTTGAGATAAGCGACTCGCTGTTTAAGGGCAAGGATATACCTAAGAATTATACGTTAAATATCAATAAGCTGCGCATAGGCGATATGCTGAGGCTGAATAACGACACCCATACGGTGCTGATACTTGACGTAGGGCCTGAGGGCGTAGTCGTAGCCGAGGGCAATTATAACAGCTCGGTACACTGGGGAAGATTTATCTCCGCCTCAGAGCTTAAGAGCTCGTTCACTTATTCAATGACGAGATATTAAACCGAATATATAACAATTATCCCCGCAGTGAAAACTGCGGGGATTAGTTTTGATATTCCGTCCGAGGGTCATTTATCCTCGGGCTTTTTTGAGCCTTTTGAAAAAGGCTTATGAAATTCTATTCCGGACGAGGAAATGTCCTCAGAGCGGCGTGAATTTACATTGTCTTTAAGGTCGCAGTCGTGCGCCCTTGTGCCTGTATTCTTTTTGCCGTGGCTTAAAGAGTCGTTTTTCATATTGCCCTCCTAAAGGGTACGGCTTTATCGTGTATTAAACGCAGCCCTGAGCCTTCATAGCCTCTGCGACCTTAAGGAAGCCCGCGATATTTGCGCCTGCCATATAGTTGCCGGGCATACCGTATTCTTTAGCCGCGTTGTCGCACTGCTTGAATATCTGTACCATAATGTCGTGCAGCTTAGCGTCTACCTCTTCAAAGGTCCAGCTGTAGCGCATGGAGTTCTGGCTCATCTCAAGACCCGATGTAGCGACGCCGCCTGCGTTAGCAGCCTTTGCGGGGCCGTAAAGCACGCCGTTAGCGAGATATACCTCGATAGCCTCGGGGGTAGAAGGCATATTAGCGCCCTCTGCTACGGCAAAGCAGCCGTTCTTTACGAGAGCCTCGGCGGACTCGCCGTTTATCTCATTTTGAGTAGCGCAGGGCAGCGCGATATCGCAGGGGATAGTCCATATGCCCGAGCAGCCCTCGGTGTATGTAACGTTCTTGTGTGATGTCCTGTCAAGGTACTCTTTAATTCTCTTTCTCTCGACCTCTTTTATCTGCTTAACCACGTCAAGCTCTATGCCGTCGGGGTCGTGGATGTAGCCGTTAGAGTCGGAGAGTGCGACTACCTTAGCGCCGAGCGAGGTAGCTTTCTCGGTAGCGTATATAGCAACGTTGCCCGAGCCGGATATAACGACGGTCTTGCCGTCAAAGCTCTTGCCGTTAGCCTTGAGCATCTCGTCGGTAAAGTAGCAAAGTCCGTAGCCTGTAGCCTCTGTTCTTGTAAGAGAGCCGCCGTAGGTAAGTCCCTTACCTGTCAGCACGCCCGAGAACTCGTCTCTTATTCTCTTATACTGACCGAACATATAGCCTATCTCACGCGCGCCCGTGCCGATATCGCCCGCGGGAACGTCACAGTCGGGGCCTATATGTCTGCAAAGCTCGGTCATAAAGCTCTGGCAGAAGCGCATTACCTCGCCGTCGCTCTTGCCCTTAGGATCAAAGTCCGAGCCGCCCTTGCCGCCGCCCATGGGAAGCGTGGTAAGGCTGTTCTTGAATACCTGCTCAAAGCCGAGGAACTTGATTATACCGAGATAAACCGAGGGGTGAAGTCTGAGTCCTCCCTTGTAAGGACCTATAGCGGAGTTGTACTGAACTCTGAAGCCTCTGTTTACCTGAGTTTTGCCGTTGTCGTCCACCCACGGAACACGGAAAATTATCTGTCTTTCGGGCTCTACGAGCCTCTCGATAACGCCCGCCTCTACAAGGTCGGGTCTTTTCTCTACTACGGGCTGGAGGCTCTCAAAAACCTCGGTGACTGCCTGAATAAATTCGGGCTCGCCCGCGTTTCTCTTCTTCACTGTCTCCAGTACGTCGATAAGATACTGATTTTTTAACGCCATTGTTAAAATCCTCCTGTATAATTTGCTTTAAGGCTATCGGCGCGGGATACTGTGCTGATATGGGATGACGATGTGATTTTTGTGCCGCGCGGCTGTCGAATATTGCCGCACCGTGCAAAATTTAGCCCGAAGCTCCGTTAGCCTTTCGTACTATTAAAGTATAGCACATACGGGAAAAATTTGCAACAGTTTTTTTAATTTTTTCAATAAAATTTGTTTAATTATTAAAATAATCACAATATGTCGCATATTGTTTTACTTTTGCGCAAGAATTGAAAAAAATAATTGCAAAATATTTTAGAGTGTAGAAGCCGAAAATTCCCCTTGATATTTTTATGAAAATATAGTAAAATATATTGGAAGAATTGGGGAGGGAGAAGAGTGCGGATGGAAAAAGCTTCTGTAAAAACAATAGCCGAGAACCGCAAGGCGCGCCACGATTATTTTATCCTCGAGAGCCTCGAGGCGGGAATAGAGCTTACCGGCACCGAGGTAAAGTCTATACGCGCGGGCGGGCTCAATCTTAAGGACAGCTGGATATCGATAGAGGACGGACAGGCATATATAAAGCAAATGCACATCTCGCCGTACGAGAAAGGCAACATATTTAACCGCGACCCGCTGCGCGAGCGCAGGCTGCTTATGCACAAGCGGGAGATAATGCGCCTGTTCGGCGCGGTAAAGCAGCAGGGGCTGACGCTCGTGCCTATCTCGGTGTATTTTAAGGGCAGCATAGTAAAGGTGCAGGTCGGACTGTGCAAGGGCAAAAAGCTCTACGACAAGCGCGACGACGCCGCAAAGCGCGACGCGGCAAGGACGATAGAGCGCGCGCTTAAGGACAATTCGCGCAGATGATATTATAGCACTTGACTTTTATCGAGTGTAGAGTTATAATAGTGTTTAATGATGGAAAGGGTGAGAAAATGGCGGAGAGAATGACAGTTGCTAAAGCAATGACCGAGGCGCTTAAGGCGGAGGGGATAACGACGGTGTTCGGCTATCCCGGAGCCGCTATCTGCCCGTTTTATGACGAGATGTTAAAGGGCGGGATACGGCATATACTTGTCCGCCACGAAGTAAACGCGGGGCATGCCGCGAGCGGCTATGCACGAATGACGGGCAGACCCGCCGTAGCTGTGGCTACCTCGGGACCCGGCGCTACTAATCTTATCACCGCGATAGCTACCGCCTATATGGACAGCATACCCATGGTGCTGATAACCGGACAGGTCAGCAGCGATATGATAGGCAGGGACGTTTTCCAAGAGGCGGATATAACAGGTGCTGCCGAGCCGTTTGTTAAGCACAGCTATCTTGTAAAAGACCCCAAAGACACCGCCGTGGTGTTTAAGAACGCGTTTTACATCGCCGGCAGCGGCAGACCCGGCCCCGTGCTGATAGATATGCCTTTTGACATACAAAAGGCCGAAATAGACTTCGAGTACCCCGAGACCGTAAATATACGCTCATACAAGCCGAGCGTCGAGGGCAATAAATTACAGATAAAGCGCGCGATAGCCGCTATAGAAAAGAGCGAGCGCCCGCTGATATGCGCGGGAGGCGGACTTTTTACCGCTAACGCCGCAGACCTTATGTGCGAGTTTGCCGAGCGGACAAATATCCCCGTGGTAAATACCATGATGGGGCTTGGCTCTATATCCTCCGAGCACCCGCTGTTTATCGGCATGATAGGTATGCACGGCACGCCTACGGCTAATTATGCGATAAATCACTGCGACCTGCTTATTCTTCTCGGTGCGAGAGTGGGCGACAGGGCTGTCACCGCTATAAACCGCCTTGAGGGCGTAAACGTGATACATATAGACGTAGACCCCGCCGAGATAGGAAAGAATTTGCCGGTCACGACCCCCGTCGTGGGCGACCTTAAAAATATACTTACTCAATTGCTTTCGCTTGCGCAAAATTATGACCATTACGAATGGATACAGACGCTAAATGCCAAAAAGGCGGAGCAGGTAAGACCCCCGCGGCAGATAAAGCAGGGCTGCGCCGACCCCAAGGAGTTTATACGCATATTATCCGAAAAGCTGCCCGAAAACGCCGTGGTATGCGCCGACGTAGGACAAAATCAGATCTGGACGTGCGCTAATATCGCTCTTAAAAAGGGCGGCAGGCTGCTGACCTCGGGCGGTATGGGCACTATGGGATATTCCGTCCCCGCCGCCGAGGGCGCTAAAGCGGCAATGCCCGACAGGACGGTAGTAGCCGTGTGCGGCGACGGCAGCTTTCAGATGGAATTTATGGAGCTTGCCACGCTTGTCCAGCACAATATAAATGTTAAGATAATAGTTATGGCAAATAACAGGCTCGGCATGGTGCGCGAGGTGCAGACCAACGCTTACGGCGACAGGCAGACGGCGGTAGCGCTTGACGGCAGCCCCGATTTTGTAAAGCTCGCGCAGGCATACGGGATACCCGCCGAGCGGGTCACCGATACCTTAGAGGCGGAAAAGGCTATAGACGCGCTTATATCGTCCGACGGCTGTTATCTGCTCGAGGTTAGAGTAGACGAGGACGAGAATACGATAATATGACCCGCCGTATTTAATTTTGCCGAAAGGAAAAGTAATGAAGCATACAATATCCGTACTTGTAGAAAACCACGCGGGCGTTCTCGCAAGGGTAGCGGGACTGTTCGCCCGCAGAGGGTTCAATATAGACAGCCTTGCGGTAGGCGTCACCGACGACGAGAATATTTCCCGCATTACCATAATCGCGGACGGCACCGAGCATACGCTCGAGCAGATAGAAAAGCAGCTTAATAAGCTTATCGACGTTATCAAGGTAAGACACTTTGACAGCACCGAGCTGCTCACCCGCGAGCTCGTACTTATTAAGATAGCCTGCCAGCCCTCTCAGCGCGCCGAGGTTATCGCGCTCGCCGAGATAGTTAAGGCTAAAATATCCGACATCACCGTCAATACCATGACGCTCGAATTGTCGGATCAGGTACAAAAGATAAAGAATTTTGAGGAAATGCTGCGCCCCTACGGAATAAAAGAGGTAGTGCGCACAGGCTCTATAGCTATGCAAAAAGGCGGAGTTTCTATGAGACTTTAGGACCCCGACTTCAATATAAGGCGGCTATGCCGTCAAAAATAAAAAAGGAGATAAGAAAAATGGCAAAACTCTATCATCAGCAGGACTGCAACCTGTCGCTCTTGGACGGAAAGACCGTAGCGATAATCGGTTACGGCAGTCAGGGACACGCTCACGCGCTAAACCTCAGGGACAGCGGCGTAAACGTTATAATCGGTCTTTACAACGGCTCTAAGTCGTGGAAAAAGGCTGAAGAAGCGGGCTTTAAGGTATACACCTCCGACGAGGCGGCTAAGCTCGCCGACATAATTATGATACTTATCAACGACGAGAAGCAGGCTGATCTTTATAAGAACAGCATTGCTCCCAACCTCAGCGCAGGCAAGACCCTTGCGTTCGCTCACGGCTTTAATATCCACTTTGAGCAGATAATCCCTCCCGCTGACGTTGACGTAATAATGGTAGCTCCTAAGGGACCGGGTCACACCGTTCGTTCGGAGTACACTATCGGCAGAGGCGTTCCTTGCCTCGTAGCGGTACATCAGGACGCTACCGGCAGAGCGCTCGATACGGGACTTGCTTATGCGGCAGGTATCGGCGGCTCGAGAGCGGGCGTGCTCGAGACCACATTTAAGATGGAGACCGAGACCGACCTGTTCGGTGAGCAGTGCGTGCTGTGCGGCGGCGTTACCGCGTTGATGAAGGCGGGCTTTGAGACGCTCGTAGAGGCAGGCTATGACCCGCAGAACGCATATTTTGAGTGCATACACGAGATGAAGCTTATCGTTGACCTTATCTATAAGGGCGGCTTTAAGATGATGAGATACTCTATCTCCGATACCGCAGAGTACGGCGATTATGAGATAGGCAAGAGACTTATCACCGAGGACACCAAGAAAGAGATGAAGAAGGTCCTCACCGAGATACAAAACGGCACCTTTGCCCGCAACTGGATAACCGAGAACAAGATGGGTCGTCCGCACTTTAACGCTACAAGGCGCATAGAGGGCGAACATCAGCTCGAGCAGGTCGGCGCCGAGATAAGAAAGCTCTACTCGTGGAACGACGAGAGCAAGTCTATGGACGAGCTCGCCGACGCTAAGTTTGAGAGCAATAAGTAAGCTGAGGCTATAACGGCAAAAATTCACCCGCCGCAGGGGAGATCCTTGCGGCGGGTGTTTTTATCGGTCAAAGATCATACGCCGTTAAGTCCGAAGCTTACCGACAGGGCGTTATCCACCCTGCTCATAGAGCCGTTGTCGAGCTCGCCCATACGCTCTTTCAGCCGCTGCTTATCAAGCGTGCGCACCTGCTCGAGCAGGACTATCGAGTCCTTTTGAAGTCCGCAGCTGTCCGCGTTTATCGAGATATGCGTAGGCAGCTTGGATTTATCCTTTTGGCTGGTGATAGCCGCGGCTATCACCGTGGGGCTGTGGCGGTTGCCGACGTCGTTTTGGACGATAAGTACAGGACGCAGTCCGCCCTGCTCGCTGCCGACAACGGGACTTAGGTCGGCGTAATAGATCTCTCCTCTTTTTACTGTCATAATGATTATCCTTTCACAGAAAGTGTCTGAAATGTACTGCAATTATATTTTTAACTGCGCCGCGCGGGTTTATTCAAGCTGTAAGAAAAATCGGCGCCGTTATTTTAGCTTTTGTCTTTGCCGAGAATATTATCGGCTGTTATATTCTATTATCGGGCGCGGATTTTGTTGAATGAAGTCGCACTTGACTTTACGGCTAAAATGCGCTATACTGTTTTTACGGTAAAAATTATTCCCGAGGTTTAGGGAATGCTATGCTAAAGGAGGTTCTATGAAAAGAATGAAAAAAATTGCCGCTGCGGCGCTCGCACTTATATGCTGCTTGTCGTTTGCGGCGTGTGACAGCACGGGCGGCTCGTCGGTGACCTCGACCGAGTCAAATTCTTCCGTCTCGCAGGAAAGCAGCGGCGCACAGCAGAGCGAGAGCTCGGACACTGCGGACAGCACGGACAGCACCGACAGCGAGGAAAGCACCGACGCAGACAGCACGGACGCCGCCGCATCGGGCGACGAAAGCAAGACAGAAGAGGAGATATACGACGATATGGTTTCGCGTTCGCTTATGACTACGGGCGACACCGCGCGTATGGCTAAGGTGATAAACAAGCTCGAGAATAAAGAAGAGGTGACGGTGGCTTTCCTCGGCGGCTCGATAACCGAGGGACTTACCGCGGGCGCGGACCTTTGCTGGGCAAAGCTCACCTACGATTATCTTTGTGAAAAATATCCCGACACGACGATAAATTATGTCAACGCGGGAATGAGCGGCACCCCGAGCATACTCGGCAATATCCGCCTGCACAGAGACGTTTTGGATAAAGATCCCGACCTTGTTTTTGTGGAATTTGCGGTAAACGACGGCAAAGAGCAGCTTTACAAGGACAGCTATGAGGCTCTCGTAAGAGAATTGCTCTCGGCGGAAAATCAGCCCGCCGTGGTACTTTACTTTACCGTCCTTAAGAGCGGGCATACCTGCGAGGACACTATGAGCCCTGTCGGAGAGGCGTACGGCCTGCCCATGGTATCGCTCAATAATGTGCTCAAGCCCGAATTTGACAGCGGCAGAATGACGTGGGAGGACTACTCCGACGACGAGTCGCACCCCAACGTATGGGGTCACGAGATGACCAAAGACCTTATCGTCAATATGTTCGAGAAAGTCGACGAGGCGGTAAAGGCGGGCGGCGATACCGAGATAAAGCCGATACCCGACGAGTGGGTGTACGACAGCAGATTTGAGCATATGATGCTTACCGACAGGGTATACAACCCCGAGCTTATCAATATAACCTCGCCGGGTTCTTTGACCGAGGCGGACACTCTTACGCAGTTCCCCAACGGCTGGATGGCTAAGGGCAGCGCTGACGATGCGGCAGAGCCTATGGAGTTTACCTTTACGGGGGACAATCTGTTTATGATATATCATTGCGCCGACAGCCCTAATTTCTCATCGGTAAAGGTGACTGTAGACGGAGAGGAGACCGGTCTGTTCCCGACCTCGTCGCCGAGCGGCTGGAACAATCCCGATCAGGTGCTTATATTCAGCGGTGAAAAGGGCGAACACAAGGTGACCCTTACTCCCGTACCCGCCGAGGGTACTAACGTGATACTGCTGCGCATACTCGGCTTCGGCATAACTAACTGATTTGGATATTATCTTCCTAAACGTGCATAATAATTAGCACGCGCATAATAATTAGCGCATACGGGAGGTAATATTATGGACAACAACAGATTGAAAAAGGATATAAGGCTGTTAAAAAAGGACGTGCCCGACAATGCCGAAGAGCGCGGACGTATGGAGGAGATACTGCTCGATAATTTTTGCGCCTCGTCCTCGTCGGACGACTGCACTGGGCTTATCCCCTCGGGCAATGGCAAGGACACCGACTCTTATCACGAGATATATCCTTTCTCCGTTCCTATTAAGGAAAAGAATAAGTCAAATGACAAAAATTTAAAAGCATAAAAATTTGACCCTGCCGATATAAACGACAGGGTCGAGTTTTTGCAAATAATATTTACAGCTGCAAGGACGGTGCGGAATATACTCTGCCGCCGAGCTCGCTGTCGAGCATATAAAGCCCTTTCGGGTCGCCGCCGAAAAGGTCATAGCGGGTGATGAGGTCGTTTGCGTTCATTTCTTCCTCGCCCTGCTCCTTAACAAACCAGTCGAGGAACTGCATAGTGCGAAAATCCTTTACCGAAAATGCGGCCTCGTAGATGTCGTTTATCAGCGAGGTGACATACTGCTCGTGCTTTAACGTCTCTGCCAGCACCTGCTTAGGGTCGGATAACTCTATCGCGGGCTTGTCTATGGCGGAAAGCTCGGGTCTTATGCCGCTGTTTTGAAGATATTGCAAAAACAGCAGCGCGTGGTCTCTTTCTTCCTGCGCCTGTATCTTGAACCAGTTGCCAAAGCCCGACAGCCCTTTATCATACATATAATTTGAAAAGTCGAGATAAAGGTACGCCGAGTAAAATTCCTTGTTTATCTGCTGAACAAGCAAATTAACTACTTTTGTATCCATATGGATACCTCCTTTTTTTCTTAGTATTATATATCTGTTTTATTAAAAAGTCAAGGGTGAAAGAGCGCAGGCGGTAAAAATTTTTTCAAAAATGAAAGAATGAAAAACAAATCTTTCAAAATTTCCGAAAAAGATATTTACATTTACAAAAAAATGTGGTATACTTTATTAAAGTTTATCTTTCCCGTCGCAAACGGACGGCGGCAAATGCGGAGCATAACGGCACGCTTTTGCGGCTGCCCGTGACATAAGGGAACAAAATAAAAGCAAGGCAGGTAGATTTATTATGGACATCAGGATCGAAAAAACCACATCGCCTAAGGCTAAGCCGACCGACGAGACAAAGCTCGGGTTCGGTCATATCTTTACCGACCATATGTTCATTATGGACTATGACGAGGGTATGGGCTGGCATGATGCAAGAATAGTTCCTTACGGCGATATCACGCTTTCTCCCGCGGCAATGGTACTGCATTACGGTCAGGAGATATTCGAGGGACTTAAGGCGTACAGAACGCCTAACGGGGATATACAGTTCTTCCGCCCCGAGGAGAATTTTAAGAGAATGAACGTATCCGCCGAGAGACTTGTTATCCCTCAGCTCAACGAGCAGGACTGCCTACAGGCACTGCACGAGCTTGTTAAGGTAGACGCTGACTGGGTACCGCATACCGACGGCGCGTCGCTGTACATCAGACCCTTTATCATCGCGGTAGACCCGTTCTTAGGCGTTCGCCCCGGTGAGAAGTATTATTTTATGATAATCATGTCGCCCTCGGGCGCTTATTACGCGTCGGGACTTGACCCCGTAAGCATATATGTAGAGACAAATTACGTGCGTGCGGTACGCGGCGGTATGGGCTTTACCAAGACGGGCGGCAACTATGCAGCGTCGCTCGCGGGTCAGGACGAGGCGCACAAGCAGGATTATTCGCAGGTTTTATGGCTCGACGGCGTGGAGAGAAAGTATATAGAAGAGGTCGGCGCGATGAATATATTTTTCGTTATCGACGGCGAGGTAGTTACTCCCATGCTGCAGGGCTCTATCCTCTCGGGCATTACCAGAAAGTCCGCTATCGCTCTTTGCGAAAAGTGGGGGCTTAAGGTCACCGAGCGCCGCATAACCATCCAAGAGATAGCCGACGCATACGACGCAGGAAAGCTCGACGAGGTATTCGGCACCGGCACCGCCGCCGTTATTTCACCCGTAGGCCATCTTAAGTGGGGCGATAAGGTAATGGAGATAAACGGCAACAAGATAGGCGATATCTCTCAAAGACTTTACGACACCATGACGGGTATGCAGTACGGAAAGCTGCCCGAC
Source organism: uncultured Ruminiclostridium sp. (assembly GCA_947594425.1). Classification (GTDB taxonomy): domain Bacteria; phylum Bacillota; class Clostridia; order Oscillospirales; family Ruminococcaceae; genus Ruminiclostridium_E. The sequence goes on along the minus strand of CANQED010000002.1, from coordinate 125,895 downwards.
GATATGGGCTGGATAGAAAAGCTGTGATTTTTTCCGCCGACGTGAGAGCGCCGGCGGTATCAGTATCACCCTATTTTTACCGAAAGGAATTTTTTTATGAACAACACCGAGAAATCAATGGAGAAAATAACCACTCTGTGCAAAAACAGAGGCTTTATCTTTCCCGGCAGTGAAATTTACGGCGGACTTGCGAATACGTGGGATTACGGCCCGCTCGGCGCAAGGCTGAAGAATAACGTCAAGGACACTTGGCGCAAGCGTTTTATACAAGAGCGCCCCAACAGCTACGAGGTGGACGCGGATATTCTTATGAACCCGAGGGTGTGGGAGGCGAGCGGACACGTCGCCAGCTTCTCCGATCCTTTGCTCGACTGTAAAGAGTGCAAAATGCGTCATCGCGCCGATAACCTTATCGACGACTTTGACCCTAACGCTCACGCCGACGGCATGACTAAGGAAGAGATGTTCGAGTACATTAAGGCGCACTCGATACCCTGCCCCCACTGCGGCAAGCATAACTTTACCGAGATACGCGAGTTCAACCTTATGTTCCAGACATTCCGCGGAGTGACCAACGACTCAAAGAGCGTTATCTATCTCAGACCCGAGAACGCGCAGGGCGAGTATGTTAATTTCCTCAACGTCCAGCGCACCATGCGCGCAAAGCTGCCTTTCTCTATAGGGCAGATAGGCAAGGCGTTCAGAAACGAGATAACCCCCGGCAACTTTACTTTCCGCACGATAGAATTTGAGCAGATGGAGTTCCAGACATTCTGCAAAGAGGGCGACGATACCGGGCTGTATGATTATTTTAAGCAGTACGGACTTAATTACTTTAAGGATCTCGGGATACCGGAGGAGCATTTAAGGTTCCACGACCACGAGAAGCTCGCGCACTATGCAAAGGCAGCCTGCGATATAGAGTTCTTGTTCCCGTTCGGCTGGGGCGAAATAAACGGCACGCATAACCGCACCGATTTTGACCTGACAAGACATCAGGAGTACAGCGGCACAAAGCAGGAATACCTCGATCCCGACACAAACGAGAAGTTTATCCCCTATATCATAGAGTCGACCTACGGGCTTGACAGAACGGTGCTCGCTCTGCTGTGCGAGGCATACGACGAAGAGGTCATCGACGCCGAGAAGAACGACGTCAGGACGGTACTCCATCTCAGCCCCGCGATAGCTCCGTATAAGGCTGCTGTGCTCCCGCTCTCCAAAAAGCTGTCCGACGGCGCCGAAAAGCTGTGCGCCGACCTGTCTAAGTCCTTTATGACCGACTATGACGTGACAGGCTCTATCGGAAAGCGCTATCGCCGCCAAGACGAGGTCGGTACGCCGTATTGCGTGACCTACGACTTTGACAGCGAGAGCGACGGCTGTGTTACCGTCCGCGACCGCGACAGTATGCAGCAGGAGAGAATACCTATGGATAAGGTAAAGGATTATATCTCGGATAAGATAAGTTTCTGATCGATACACTGATAAATTGCAAGCTCAACGTTATGTTGGGCTTTCTTTTTTTGGGAAAATTTACGCCGTCTGCGCACTCATAGAGTGACATTTGTGAAAACGTGCAATCCGAAAGCAGCGAGAAAAATAGTGAAAATTACAGCAAACAAATTGCCTCACATCTACTGCAAAAAACACAGCTAATAAAATTTTTTTCAAAACCCCTTGACATTTTGTAACTCTTCCGCTATAATTGTATATATTGAGGCTATACAATTTGACTTTCTCGGTAGTTGCAAATGCTTAGAGAGCCGGATATCTTCAAGGAGTGTACACTTAATGAATATCAACATCAGCAATTCAAACGGCGAACCGATCTATTTACAGATCGCAAACCAAATCAAGACTATGATAATGGAGGGAAAGCTGAAAGAGGGCGAAATGCTGCCCTCTATGCGCGTGCTTGCCACAGAACTCCGTATCAGCTTTATGACCACAAAACGTGCCTATGAGGAACTGGAGCGTGACGGGTTTATCGAAAGCTATACCGGCAAAGGCTCGTTCGTCAAGGCACAGAATTTAGAGATCTATCGTGAAGAACAGCTAAAGCATATCGAGTCTCTGCTAATAAAGGCAGGTGACGCGGCACGCAAGGCGGGCGTTACTATGGAGGAGCTTCACGAACTTCTCGACCTTGTAAACGGAGGTGACTAACATGACCGAATACGAAAATGCTATTGAGATAAAAGGCGTTACAAAGCGCTATGAGGGCTTTACCCTTGACAGAGTGAGCTTCAGCGTGCCAAAAGGCTGTATCATGGGCTTTATCGGGCAGAACGGTGCAGGTAAGACCACCACTATCCGCAGTATATTGAACATCACAAATATAGATGAAGGCGAGATTAGTCTGTTAGGGCTTGACCATCTGCAGCATGAAAAGGAGATAAAGAATCACATCGCTGTGGTGTTTGACGAGCTGCCGTTCCATGATGTCTTTAGCGCAAAGGACATGGCACGCATATTCGAGGGGCTTTATGAGGAATGGGATAATTCTGTCTATCAACAGTATATCAAACGCTTCGGGCTGCCGCTGAAAAAGAAGATAGGGCAATTCTCAAAGGGTATGAAGATGAAATTGCAGATCGCCTGCGCCCTTTCCCATAATGCCGAGCTGCTGATAATGGACGAGGCGACCACGGGTCTTGATCCGGTGGTGCGTGACGAAATTCTCCATATTTTCCAGGAGTATCTGCAAAACGGTGAGCGTTCTATCCTGATGTCCTCGCACATTACAAGCGACCTTGAAAAAATCGCCGATATGGTGACATTCATAGACAAAGGAAAGATCTTGCTCACGGGCTATAAAGACGAGCTTATCGAAAAACACGGTATCCTTAAATGCAGTAAGGAACAGGTGAATGAAATCGACAGCGGCGATATCGTAAGCGTGCGGTTAAATAATTTCGGCGCAGAGGTCATGCTTTGCGACAGGGAGAACAGTGCCTATAAGTATAAGCAATATCCTGTCGACCCCGCAAGCCTTGACGACATCACGCTCTACTATGTTCACAAAGAAGAAAGGGAGTGGCAGTAATGGCAAAATTCAAGTCCCTGCTTTTCCGTGAACTGCGTGCTTCCCGAAAAAATATTATTATAAAAGCTGTCTTATTGACCATATTCGGACTGTTTTTTGCTGTTGGTATCAGCATAACAGCATCAGACCCGGAATTGAACGAAACAAGTGTTATCTCTCTGATAGTCAGCGCTTCACTCTCCCTTGGCGCAGTAGCTGTTTTGTCGGGGAATATGCATACGGATATATTGAAACAAGACATAAATACCAACTGGCTCACATATTCCTATACCCTGCCTATCGAGCCGAAAGACCGTGCGCTCATAACGCTGACCGTCAACTGCGGTCTGACGCTCCCGCTTATGGCGGCAGGACTGGGCTTTACGGCGGTATACTGTGCTGTAGGAGGGATCGGATTTTCCCTGTCGTTCGTAAGCATATATGCAATAATTTTCGCTGCCGCCGCACTGTATAATATCGTCAGCGACAGATTTATCCTGCGTTCAAGAAGCATAGCGCAGATAAACAGTTCCGTGCAGCGGCTCGGACTTGGTACGTTGGGTGTCATAATAGTTATCGGGGCGATATTTTTCGGCAAGATAAAGGATATTCTTTTTTCTTTTGAAAGCTTTCCCTTGTATAAGCTGCTTGATACACTGAACGGCAAAATGCTCATTTGGCTAATACCTCTTTGTATAGTGCTGCTTTTTGCGGATTATCTCGTGATAAAAAGCTGTATGCGGTCGGCATATTCGAAAGGTAAAGACAATACCAAAGCACAGATACAGGAAAAGGGGACACTCTCCGACACCCACAACTATCCTACAGGATTTTTGTATAAGGAACTGAAGCAGAACCGGTCATGTATTATCCTGACCACCCTGCTGCCTCTTATCCTGCTGGTGTTCAATTACATGATACTGTATTTGATGGCAGTCACCGGTGAAAATAAGCCTGCCTTTTCCGATGTTCTCGCCGACGGCGAAAACGTGATATTTCGTTTTCTGATGATCGCCATAGGAGCATATGTCGCAAGCAGTCTGATCGCAGGCATTTTCGGCGGAGATGACCGCAAGCTCTATGCGTATTTCATAGTAAGCACGCCGCAGGGGGTAAGGGGGAGTATATATTACAAATACTTCTTAGCCTTTGCAATGAACGGGCTGTTCATGGCAAGCTCAATATTTGCCGGCGGCATTTATGATACGCTGTACCATGTAATAACAGGAGAAGAAAACTCAAATCTAAACAATCTTTACCTTGCGATCTTTTTCCTGCTGCTGGCAATATGTGCTTTGGATATCCCTTTTATGATCCGTTTCGGGCAGAAAAAGGGCAGCTATATCAAGACGGCGCTTATGCTCGGTATCTCAACTATACTGGTGATCTCATTGGAAAATCTGCCAAACCCTGTAAAGGATGAACTTATGAAGTGGTTTTCCGAAGTAATGGGCGGAAAAATCAGCGATAATATGATGCTCTGTATCGGTTTTGCTCTGATATTGTGTGTGGCGATATACTATCTTTCCTACAAGTTCTCGTGCAAGCTTTTCAGGAAAGGGGTGGACGGCTATGACAAATAACGGCGGCTAATTTGTCCACTGCTTATTTTCGCAGTATAGAACTTAATATATGGCGCAGTGCCTTAGGATTTCCCCAAAAAGCAAATATCATACATTGCATACCCTTGACAATTTTAGCAAGTTGTGCTAATATTATAATGTAAAGATTGAGATGCGGCGGAAAGATGCCGCAAGCGTGAAATTTTATGCCAAATAATGGCAGAATGGAGGATGCATTATGCGATTTAAGAAGATAATCGCGGCGCTGATGTCCGTTGTGATGTGTGTAGTCAGCGTCGGCGCGGGGGCGGATACAGTCTTTGACGGCGGCGCGAAAGCTGCGGCTAACAGCGGGATAATGGCCATCGCGACCACCTCGAAGCCCACGGCGGTAAGCGGCTTAAAGCTTAAAGGCCGTGCTGTCAACGCTCTGCGCATTGGGTGGAACAAGAACACCTCGGCCGACGGCTACATAATCGAGATGAAGAGTGGCAGCACTTGGACGAGAGTAGGAAAGATAACCAAAAACACCACCGTTGAGTTCAGAAAGACGGGGCTTAAGGCCGGTACAGCGTACTCTTTCCGCGTTAAAGCGTACAAGATGAGCGGCAGCACCGCGCTGTACAGCGGGTACACTACCATATCCGCGCGCACTAACCCCAGCGCGATAAGCGGACTTAAGCTAAAGGGACGCGCGGCCGACGCTCTGCGCATTGCGTGGACGAAGAACACCTCGGCCGACGGTTATATCGTTGAGATGAAGAGCGGCAGCAAGTGGGTGCGCGTAGGCAAGATAACCAAAAATACCACCGTCGAGTTTAGAAAAGCGGGGCTTAAGGCCGGTACCGCATACTCTTTCCGCGTTAAAGCGTACAAGATGAGCGGCAGCACCGCGCTCTACAGCGGGTACACGACCATTTCCGCGCGCACTAACCCGAGCGCGATAAGCGGACTTAAGGTCAAAGGTAAGGCTAATAACGCTCTGCGCATTGCGTGGACGAAGAACACCTCGGCCGACGGCTACATCATCGAAATGAAGAGCGGCAGCACTTGGACGAGAGTAGGCAAGATAACTAAGAACTCCACCGTCGAATTTAGAAAAGCCGGGCTTAATGCGGGCACGTCATATTCGTTCCGCGTTAAGGCGTACAAGATGAGCGGCAGCACCGCGCTGTACAGCGGGTATAAGACTGTCACCGGCAGCACGACCGGCAGTTCAACGACCACTGTTTACGAAACTTGCACTATCTGCAAGGGCGATGGAAAGTGTACTTTATGCTCGGGCACTGCCAAATGCAGTGTGTGCTTCGGAGAAGGCGGAGTATGGTCTTACGGGACATTCCTTTTGTGCCCCAACTGCAGCGGCACAGGCATTTGCCCGTACTGTGAGGACGGCAAGTGCTTTGCTTGTGACGGAAAGGGTACAAAGCCCACCACGAGCAGCGGTTCGGGCAGCTCGGGTTCCGGCAGCTCCGGCGGCAGCTCCGGCGGTTCCGGTTCGGGAAGCTCGGGTCTGCCGATGATACAGACCTGCTTAGTATGCGGCGGCACGGGACTGTGCAATATGTGCCATGGCACCAACCTTTGCCAGGTATGCCACGGCAGAGGCGGAATGAGCGTGCCTACCTACGGTATGGGCGGCAGCGGCTGGGTAGACTGCCAAGGCTGCCACGGAAGCAGGACGTGTCAATATTGCAACGGCGGACGCTGCAAGACCTGCGGCGGCACGGGCAGACGATGATAATTGAAAATCGGCTCGGTTTACATAACCGCTAAAACTAAATAAACACAAATAACCGTGGGCTGATTTCAGTCCACGGTTATTTTTTGCATTATACAGCGCCGCAAAACGCGCGGAGCCTTAGGCTTTTCCACCCTCTCTCACGGCGCTAACTTCATCACTATCGTAAGCTTGTTCTTGCCGTCGAGGTAGGTGTGCTCCATGCTCTCCGCCATTTTCTTTACCATAAATATGCCTAAGCCGCCTATGCTGCGTTCTTCGGCGGAGAGGGTGATGTCGGGGTCCTCGGCTGTGGTCGGGTCGTATTCTCTGCCGTTATCTTCAAAGCGGAGTGTGAGCATACTGTTTTCTATCGTGCAGGATATCTCCGCTATGGATGCGCCGCTGTAGTTTATGATATTAGACGCTATCTCGTCTATCGCTATGCTTACCTTGCTTGATATTTTGGGCAGAGCGTCAAGCTTTGAGGTAAGGCGGGAGGAGAACTCCGCGACCGCCTGCGCCGCGTCCCGGCTCGGGATAAATACTATCTTCTGATCGCTTATGATGTAATTAAGCTTAAAGCTTACCATCGTGATGTCGTCGAACTGCGGCGCCTCGTCGACAAAGCCGTCCACGTCGCGCTGTACCTCCTCGCAGACGGTCTTTACATCGGCGTTTCCGTCAAGCGAATTGAGTATATTAAGCAGTCTGTCCTCGCCGTAAAGCTGCTCGTTTGCGTCGGTAGCCTCGGTCACGCCGTCGGTGTAGAGGAATATGCGGTCGCCGGGATAAAGCTGTATCTCGGTCTTTTTGTACTTAATGCCCTCCATGCCCGCGAGCACAAAGCCCGCTCTCATTTTTTCGTAGGCAAATTTGCCGTCGGCGCGGCGTATAACGGGGGGATTGTGTCCCGCGTTCGCGACGCTCATTAGCCCCGTCTTAAGGTCGACGATAGCCATCCACGCGGTGACGAACATACCCGCCTCGTTGTTCTCGCAGAGCTTTGCGTTAGCCTCGGTGAATATGTCGTTTACCTCGCGCCCGCTCTCGGCGAGGTCTTTGATTATCGTCTTCGCTTTCATCATAAACATCGCGGCGGGTATGCCCTTACCCGATACGTCCGCTATAAGAAAAGCCACGGTGTTCTCGTCCAGCAGATAAAAGTCGTAAAAATCTCCGCCGACTTCTTTTGCCGTTATCATATGCGCGTATATGTCAAAATCATTTCTGTTAGGGTAGGGAGGAAATACCGACGGCAGCGCGGAATGCTGTATCTGCTTTGCAAATTCGAGCTCGGCGTCTATCCTCGCCGCCGCCTCGGCGATATAGCGCTTTAGCGTCGTCACCGTCATATTTATATCGTCGGACAGCGAGGCAAATTCTTCATTTGCGCGGACCTCGACCTTTACATTAAGATTGCCGTCGGTTATCTGCGAGAGCGCCGCGTTTACCTTAGTAAGATTGTCTATAACTATCTTTTTGATAAGGAAGTATACAAGCAAGAACAGTATCGCGAATATGATAAGCTCCATAAACGAGCTTAGATATACCGAAACATCCCGCATAAACAGCGCCTCGTCCTTAGGTATCGCGCCTACGATAAAATAGCCCTCGGCGTATTCGTATGCGCACATATAATCCTTGCCGTCAAGCTTCATATTGAATATGCTGTCCTCGGCGTTGTCAGAGGTGGTCATTATTTCGCCCACATCGGAGAGGTTCTTGCCGCTGTAGAGGCCGCCCTCGCTCACCACGTCGCCGTTTTCGGTGCATATCAGTACAAAGCCGTCATTTCCTATATGGCGGTTCTTCGCTATCTTTGCGACTGTGCTGTTAATGTCGGCGGTAAATTCCGCCGAGTCATAGCACACCTGTAAAAATTCGCCGTCGTCTAGCGCCACCGCACCGTACTTCATCCATACCTCGGAGTCAAAGGACTGCGGACGGTACTCTTGTATAAAGTATTCATCCCCCGCGTTAAAGTGGTCTATAAATTCCTTGGATTGCTCGCCGCTGCTCATATCAAAGCCGATATAATCGTCTACGGTCGAATTTGTGATAATGCCGTTATTATCTATGACGGAGATTTCCGCTACGCCGTATTTCCCCGCCAAATTTTGGAGATACTGTTTGCTCTTATCAAATACCGAGGTGTACTCGGTCTTTATCTGCTGCGCCTTAGTAAGAAGATTTTCGTCCGAGGTATCGGTTATGTCCTGCGCCACGTCGTCTATATTGGTGATTATCACCGATGAGGTGTCGTTATAGGACATCTCACTTTGCAGTACATAAGTATATGTCCCCGTTATCGCGTAGGCTACCACTATGCACAGCAGCAGCCACATCTGAAAGGTGCGGGAGATATGCTTAGTATCCCTTTTCTTTATCACTCTGCCAGAGCTTAAAATAGAGATAACAAACACCGCCGCGCCCACCGAAAAGCCGTTGCACAGCATCATAGGAAGCGAGCATACCTTGACAAAGCCGAACGCTGTCTCGGGGTCGTTGGCGTTAGTGAAGAATATCATAAGCATATGTATGACCTCGCAGATCATGCCTATACCGATACCGTACCCCCAGCCGGGCTTTTTGTCGTCGAACATAAACTTTCTCAGCCCCGCCGCGATAAGTCCCGCAAGCACGGTCGATACCGAGCAGGCTACCTGCGTGTACGTCCCCGTAAAGCCGAAAAACGCCGACACGTACCTGAACACGCCGCCGATAAGTCCCGCGATAACTCCCGCGGGCGAGCCGAATATCAGCCCCGCGCAAAGCGGCGCCGCGTCGCGCACGTTCATTATCGTGCCGTCGCCTATATCCACCCCGCCTACAGGCAGGCTCGCAAAGGACGCCATAAGCCCGAACAGTATGCCGATAAAGAATTGCTTTTTCATCTCGGGCAATTTGCCGAACGGGGTCTTTTTGTCTATCACATATATCCCCACCGCAAGAATAGCGTTATACAATGCGGTAAGTATAAGCCTGAATATCATAATATGCCTCCTGTAAGTAATATTACATAATGTAAGTATACCACATCTATTAGGATTTTTCAATATCTCCGCGCGAATTGAAAGAATATCGCCGCGAAGTTGACTTTTTGCAAGACATAATGTAAGATTAAGACATAATTTGCGTCTACATATATGAGGGGAAATACAGCGATAAGGACGGTGATACGAATGGAGGATAAGGATATAATCAAGCTGTTTTTCGACAGGAGCGAGGAGGCGGTCGCGGCGCTTAATAAAAAATACGGCTCGCTGTGCCGCAGTATAGCGTACAACGTGCTGAAAAGCCGCGAGGACGCGGAGGAGTGCGTAAACGATACGTATCTAAGCGTGTGGAACAGCATACCGCCCGAGAGCCCTACCCGCCTTTCGGCATATGTCGGGAGGATAGCGCGCAATAAGTCTTTGTCGCGCTATCGTAAAAACACCGCCGCAGTAAGAAACAGCGAATACGACACCTCGCTCGACGAGTTGTCGGAGTGCGTGCCGTCAAAGGTGCGTACCGAGGATGAGCTCGACGCGCGGGAGCTTTCGGCGGCGATAAACGCCTTTCTCGCCGAGCTTAATAAGGACAGCCGCCTGCTGTTTATGTTAAGATACTGGGGCGGGTACAGCATATCCGACGCGGCGAGGCTGCTCGGCATTACGCCGAACGCGGCGTCTGTAAGATTATCAAGGCTTAGAGAAAAGCTAAAGGAACAGCTTATTAAGGAGGGATTATTATGACGGACAAGGAATATCTCATTAAAGCGTTAGACGGCATAGACGAGAGCTACACCGACGAATTGATAGGCTTTATCACCGAGCAGGATAAGAAGAAAGTACGCAGAAAGCATATAATATTATCCTTAGCGTCGGTATGCGCGGCGGCTGTGCTCGCAACGGCTGTAATATCGGTAATAAACGCCCTGCACGGCGGTATCGGTGTGCAGTTTACCGACAGCGATACCTCGGGCGTGGGAAACACCGCTTATGAGACAAGCGACAGCGCGCCCGACTATATCGAACCTTCTAATTCGGCCGACAGCTCGGTCACTACCCCCGCCGATACCGACACACTCGCTTCTATCAAGCTTAACAACTCGCAAAAGCAGGTGATGATCGATCTTTGCGACAATTACACCGAGGCGGCGTTTGTATTCTTCAACGAAAGCTATGAGATAGAGAATATACCCCTTTTGTATAAGGACACCGAGTACGAATTTCAGCGTATGCTTTTGGGCGCGGAAGAGATACCCGAGGATATTCTTAAAAAATTCGAGGAAGAAAGCGGACAAAGTGATGACGCTTATACGGTGATAAGGTACACCGGCTCGGCGGTAAATACTATCGAAAAGCTGACAGCCGAGCGCTCAAAATATTTTACCGACGAGTTTATAAGCAAGATAGACGAGCGTTACGGTATGTCGCGGTATATGTGGGAGAAAGACTCGGCGGTATACAGATTTTGCTATGTGGGCGACGGCACCGAGCCGTTCAATGACGAGCCACGGCTTTATGTCAAGGATTATTATGAGAGGGAGGGTAAGGCATATATAAAGGTGCTTTGCGATATGACCGAATCGGAGGGAAAAATCGACAGGTGCTATTTATACTATACGCTTTCGCTCTTAGAGGACGGGGGATTTAAGCTTGATGATTTTTCTGCGGAAAGCGATAGCGGCAAGACCTTTGATATTATTAAATTATACCGCGGCGGCGAACTGCCCGATATATATTTAGACCCCACCGAGGAGCCGCCGTTCCCCGCGGGCAGGGTATATAAGGACGACGAAAAAGTGCCCGAAAGCTGGATAGCGCTCGATTCTCGCGAGGAGGGAATGTTAAAGCTCGATGAGATAATAAACGCCGACACCTCGCAAAAAGACCCCGCAAAGGCTATCCCCGCGCTTATGGATAAGAACAGGTTATGCTTTGAGACGTTTTATCAGCACGGCGACAAGCTTATCAAGATCGACTGGTCTAAGGTCTACGGCTATAGGGAGGTATTTGACAATATAGACGAGGACGTGTTTTTATGGGAGCATACGTATTATCAGTTTACCTCGACGTGCTTTAAGGACGTTCAGAGCATATATGATCTGATGTACGATACCTATGACCGCGATACGGTCGATCTGTTCTTTGCCGAGCGCTATCCTCCTGCCGACAGTATCACCGAGCCGCTCCCTATGCTTGCCGAGAAAGACGGCGATATGTACTGCGACCCCACTATATTTCCTATTTGGAGCGGCGACCCGTTTATCGCGCGGTCGTATATAGAGATAACCGAGAGCACGGAGGATACGTGCACGTTTATTTGGCATTATGCCGACGTCGAGAACAATAACCCGCCTAAGGACGGCATGGAATTCTTCTACTACGATAAGACCTGCACAGCAAGGTATGTAGACGGCAGCTGGAAGCTCGATAATATTATATTTAATAACGAATAACAACACAAACGGCCGCAGGGGAAATCTCTGCGGTCGTGATTTTTTTCGTCTCCCGTATGCTAAAATAAAAACGCCGCGGATATTTCCACGACGCAAATGGAGCGGATTACGAGGCTCGAACTCGCTACCTCCACCTTGGCAAGGTGGCGCTCTACCGGATGAGCTAAATCCGCATATTTGGTGCCTCCGGTCGGAATCGAACCAACGACACGAGGATTTTCAGTCCTCTGCTCTACCGACTGAGCTACAGAGGCAGAAAAAGCATAAAAATGGCGACCTGGATGGGACTCGAACCCACGACCTCCGCCGTGACAGGGCGGCGTTCTAACCAACTGAACTACCAGGCCGTATTGGTGGAAGTTATAGGGCTCGAACCTATGACCCTCTGCTTGTAGGGCAGATGCTCTCCCAGCTGAGCTAAACTTCCACATCTTGTCGGACCTCTCGTCCGACCTGACAATATTATATTTTACACGAATACGAAGAATTTGTCAACACCTTTTTTGCCTTTTTTCAAAAAAATCCGTTCTTTTGTAAAAATTGCAATAATATTTTTAACTCAAAATTTATTTTCTATGCAAATTTTACAGATGAATAAATCGTAAAAGAAAGACCATAATACATAGGGATAGTTTATCAAAACGGCTGTCCGATATGCAAAAAACAATTGCGACAAAGAAAGAAGGTAAAAGGCTATGATGGATAAGATCGCTCTTTTCATATTGCTTATAGGCGGTATAAACTGGGGTCTTGTGGGACTGTTTCAGTTTGATCTTATCGCTTGGGCATTCGGCGGAAGCGACAACGTTATAAGCAGGATACTTTATATAATCGTCGCGCTCTCGGCGATATGGTGTATATCGCTGTTTTTCAAGCGCAACGAGCTGGTCGAAACATCGGGCGAAACAAACCGCTCGAATAACTGATCCCATTAAGCAAAAGCTGCCACGCCAAAAGGTGTGGCGGTTTTTGTATTACATATTTTTTATCCGCAAAATAGGATACCCCTCTTGATACGGCTTTATTATCTCGGGGCAGAGCCGTGCCTTATCGAACATCTCCTCCGCTAAGCCCTCTTGTAAAAATTCGCAGAGTGTGCTCAGCGGCAAGCTTGAGATATGCTCGCACACGGGGGACACGGTTATGCCCACGGTGCTTTTGTCGAGCCGCATAACTCTAAAGGGCCACACCTTGCAGTCAAAAGGCTTGTCGTCGCCGAGCGCGCAGCCGCTGCCGGTCAGCATAGGGCAGCTGACAAGCTCCTCGCCGTCCTTAAACGGCATAGCAAAGGTGCACACCCCGTCCCTTTCGACAAATTCCGCCTTGCCGCTCAGCTTGCTTTTAAGCTCGTCGGAGATAACGGGTATCTCCCATATATCGCTGCGGTCGAAGACACAGCAGACCCTGCACTTAGCGCAGGTTTGCGGCGAGAGTATCTTTTTGAGCATGATATAAGCCTCCTTATTATTTACCGGATACCGCAATTTTAACATATTTTAAAGAAAAACGCAACATCCGCGCGATATTTATTGAGCATTTGACAGCATATTTGTTAAAAACGGTTGATTTTTTTGTTTACGTTTGTTATAATTAAAAAGGTATTACCTTTTATAAAACAAATAAGGAGAGAAGCCCATAGGGCTGAATGAAAAGATGGAAAACAACAACACAGAACAATTGTATGAAATGATCAAAAAGCTGGTCGCCGAGGTAGAAAAGGTCATTGTCGGCAAGAGCAACGTTATTATGCTGCTGATAATGGCGCTTATATCCGGGGGGCACGTGCTTATCGAGGACGTTCCCGGCACGGGCAAGACCACGCTCGCCACCGCTTTGTCTAAGGCTACCTCGCTTAAGTGCCGCAGGGTGCAGTTTACTCCCGACGTTATGGCGTCGGATATAACGGGCTTTACTATGTACAGCAAGGAGAGCGACCGCTTTGAGTATCGTGCGGGACTTATTATGACGAATATACTTATCGCGGACGAGATAAACCGCACCTCGCCGAAGACCCAGTCGGCGCTGCTCGAGGCCATGGAGGAGCAGAGAGTGACGGTAGACGGCACAGAGCATTTGCTGCCTCAGCCGTTTATGGTAATAGCCACCGAGAACGAGGTCGGCTATGTCGGCACATATCCTCTCCCCGAGGCTCAGCTCGACCGCTTTTTGATAAAGATGTCGGTGGGCTACCCCTCGGCTAAAGACGAGATGATGATACTGTACAGCAGAAAAGAGAGCAACCCGATAGACGAGGTGCAGCCCGTATGCTCGACAGAAGATATAATGCAGTGCATAGCCGCGGTAAAGGCCGTGCATATCGACCCCGCGATATATAAGTACATAGTGGATATAGTCAGCGCTACGCGCAGCCATCCTTTTGCCGCTCTCGGAGCCAGCCCGCGTGCGTCGCTGTCGCTTATGAGGGCGGGACAGAGCTGCGCGTTTATGAACGGCAGAGATTATGTCACCCCCGAGGACATAAGCACTATGTCATATTATGTATTGCCGCACAGGATACACCTTACGCAGGAGGCAAAGGTAAAGCATATAGATGTAAATTATGTTATCAGCGAGGTCATGAAGTCTGTTAAGCCTCCGTTTAAGGGCGAATAAATGAAAAAGTACAGGATATTATATCTCTCGGTTTTGGTCATATGTACCGTAATGCTGTTAGCATATCGCAGCAAGCTGACAACGGTGCTGTTTTTGGTGGCGGTGTTTTTGCCTATCGTGTCGCTGCTGCTCGCTTTAGTATCAAAAGCGGCGTTTAAGGTCAGCATAATATACCGTGATACGATCGTTATGAAAAACGACCCCACCTCGATAACGGTAAAGCTATCCAACAGATTTTTAATGCCGCTGTCGCCGATAGGTATGTTTTGCCGCTTTCCTTTTAAGCCGAAGAATAATTTTGAATATCAGAATATATTGCTGTCCGTGCCGCCGTTTTCTACTATCACCGTAAATTTTACCGCCCCGATAAAATTGCTCGGTACATATAAGTCGGGTGTGGAGAAAATAGCGGTGTACGACTGCCTTAAGCTGTTTTGCCTTAAAAAGAAAATTAACCGCTATGAGGATTTTGTGATACTTCCGCGTAAGCTTGTGATAGAGCCCATTCTCTCCACCGAGGAGAGCGACACCGAGACCGCGTCGCAAAGCAAGTTCGCGCTCGACAAGAATACCTTTGTCAATGTGAGAGAATATCAGCCCGCCGACTCGGTAAAGCACATACACTGGAAGATGTCGGCTAAGCTCGACAAAATGATGGTAAAGCAGTTCGAGCGCAGCGCCGGAGGCACCGCGATACTGCTCGCCGACCTAAACGGCTATTTCCCGTTTGAGGAGGACAATTACGAGTACGCCGACTGCATAATAGAGGCAATGCTCGCGCTCGACCTTTCGCTTATAGCGGACAAGCGTCCGTGCATAAATCTGTGGTATTCTTCTGCCGACAAGAGGTGCGAGAGCTTTACCGCGACGGACGACGACAGCTTTTCGGTATTGTACGATACGCTTAGCAAGCTTCCTCGGCAGACCGAGATATTCTTGCCCGAGGACATAGCCCAGAGCGTAAGCGATATACCCGTAGACGCGGGCGAGGTGTACTTTTTGACCTCTCAGCTGAGGGTGGAATTTATCAAAAGGATAAGCGAGATAGAGCTGTTTAATAATAAAAAAATAAAGGTGGTACTGATAGATCCGCCTATGAGATCTCAGCAGCAAAAAGAGCTTGCCGAGGCAATATCCAATATGCGCGGGATAGAGTTGTGGAGCATTAATAAAAACGACGTCAAGGGCTCGCTCAACCAAGCCATAGCGCTGTACAACAGAGCATGATACGGAGTAACGCCTTGAAAACGACTAAGAAAGATAATAAGAAAAAAGCCCGTGCCGAGGCTACGGTGCTTGTCGGCAGCACGGGAAAGAAAAAAGTCAATATCCTGTCGGCTCTCGCGATAAAGTTAGCGCTGACGTATCTGTTTACATTCGGTATACTGATGAATTTTACGCGGGTGTACGCGATACCGTATACGTTCGGCACGGCGGCGGAGCAGACCGTACTTTTCGGTACGGCGTTTTTTGCCGTGCTTACGCTGATAAAGAAAAGATACGCGCTGCCCGTTTTGGCATTGATAGGGGCTAATATATACTTTTTCTGCCAAAAGCCGATAAACGACGCGGTGGAGCTTTTGCGCGACCATATGCTTATACAGCTCGACAGCAGGCTGCTGTCTACGCTCGGGTATGTCCCCGCCGACAGCCACGCGTTTTTGACCCAGACGCAGGACTATATAAGCGATAAGAATATAGCTATGTTCATAATATCCGCGCTCGTCGCGCTGATAGTCACGCTATGCTGTGTAAAGCGTATGCGCGTCGGTGCGCTGACGGTGTTTATAGCCCTGCTTTATGTCCCGGGGATAATCGCCGAAAAGGCGGATTATAACCCGTATCTGCTGCTGCTTATAGCGGGGCTTATCGGTATGTACGCCATATCCGCCGCCGAAAGGACCGCCGAGCCCGACAGAAAAAAGCCCGTCAAAAAGAGCAAGCGGCAAAAGTCCGACGCACCCGAGGAGAGCCGCGCCCCATCCGCAATAATACGCGCATACGAGGGAACTAGCGGCAGTATCGGCAGCTATATCACGGGGCTAATAGCGGGGGTGCTCGCGTTAGCCGTGGCGTTCGGCTCGCAGTCGCTGTTCCCGGGCAGCTCGTTTTTAGACCTTAAGGACGCGGTGGATTATACGGTACGGGCTTTTCACGACCTCGGAGAGTGCTTTTCCAATATCGTGTCGGGGGACTCGGGCAGCATATTCAGCGGATATTTTTCCGACGACAATTTCTTTATCAATAATCGCATAGAGCTCAATTCTCCCCCGTCTAGCGGAAGAGAGCAGATACTGCATGTATATTCGGACACCGAGCAGCCGATATATCTTATCGGCGATATAGGGGTCAATTTTCAGGGCGACAGCTGGGAGAGCATACAGCGCATAGCCGATACAAACGAATATATCGCCAAGGACGGATACGACGTATCCGACAGCTTCAGCAGCGAGATGATGATACAGCTGTACCGATTTGCGGTGTCGGCGGGCAATGATACATACACCCTTTCGCCGTATGATGAGACAGCGTATAAGGAGGACCATTACAATTCGGTGGACAGCCGCTCGCTTTCGTCAAGGCTGACTAATAATAATTATCTCAGGGTAGAGTATCTTAAGAATACCAATATCGTCTTTAAGCCGTATATGCCCGCCAACGGCAAATATCTGCGCGAGCAGGACTTTAACTATTACGGCGACAGCGTTATCAGGATAGCGGATAAAAAGGACTGGATGCAGATATTCGAGAGCAATTTCGTTATCCCCGTAAGCGGTTCGCTTATGAATATTGCGGCGGATGTCGTACCGAGCGACGAAGAGCTTAAGCAGACCATGACCGAGCTTAACTATTCGCCCGAGGAGGCCGAGCGGTATATAAGGGATAAGAGCGAGTATACAAGATACGTTTATGATATGTATATGAGCATACCCGACAGCGAGCTTGACAATATCAGGACGCTTAATGAGAATTTTGCCGAGCAGTACGGCACGAGGATGTCGGACTATGCTTATGCCTATGCGCTGAGCGAATACCTGAGAAATAATTACGAATATTCGCTTACCGAGGATAATTCGAGCAATGCGGAGAATACGATACTCGGAAGATTTCTTAACGAGACCAAAAAGGGGCACTGCGCTTTGTACGCGAGCGCTATGACCTTAGCGCTCAGAGAGCACGGCATACCCGCGAGGTATATTACCGGCTTTGCCGTAGGGCAGGGCGAATACAACACCGACTCGGGGATGTATGAGAGCTATGTGCTTGAAAACAATCTGCACGCTTGGGTAGAGGCGTACTTCCCTAATTTGGGATGGCTGATGTTTGACCCGACGGGGTCGACGTGGACGGACCCGTCCGAGCAGACCGATCCCGGCGAGCAGACAGAGCCGCCCGCCACCACTACTGTTGAGACCACTGCCGCCCAGACCACCGAAGTGGTGCAGGTCACTACTTATGATACCGCCGCTACCACTCCCGAGATCGAGACTACTGTCGCCACGACCGAGCAGACCGAGCCCGACGCGTCCCAGTCTGTGGGCGGGATTATCGGACAGGGCGGAAGATTAGACCCGCTGCTTATAGGCATAGTCCTTGCGATAGTTATCGCAATAGCGCTGATTATAGCCGTGCATATGTTCTTTAAACATATAGATAATAAAGAAAAACGCCGCCGTCAGCGCTTTGCAAAAAGACCGACCAACGACGCTGTAAAGGAAATGCACGAGTTTATAATGAAGCTGTTCGGCGTTACAGACCTTGCCCCGAGGCAGGGAGAATTGCCTATGGAGTTTGCGCTCAGGACGGACGAGCTTATGAAGATAAGCAATATGAGCGGCAATCTGTATCAGATAATGCTCATTATAGAAAAGGCGGAATTCTCTTTAGGGGAGATAACCGAGGACGAACGCGCTGCGGTGCTTAAGTACACCGATATGCTGTACCGCCTTGTTATGAATTCGTGCGGGCGGATAAAGAAAACATATCTTAAGATAAAGCTGTAAGGATAAAATTATGCGGCAAAGGGAGGAACAAGTATGAGATTGATAACCAGATCGGATTTTGACGGTCTTGTCTGCGGCGCGCTTTTGCTCAGCGCGGGGGTGATAGACAGCTGGATGTTTGTTCACCCTAAGGATATGCAGGACGGACTTATACCCGTGGGCAAGGACGACGTGCTCGCCAATCTGCCGTATGCTAAGGGCTGCGGGCTTTGGTTCGACCATCACCCGACCGAGCTCGACAGATTAAGGTACGAGGGCGAATATATGGGCGAGGGGCGCATAGCGCCGAGCGCCGCGAGGATAATATACGATTATTACGGAGGTAAAGAGCGCTTTCCCAACTTTGACGAGCTTATGCTCGCGGTGGACAAGGTAAACAGCGCCGACCTTACCGAAGAAGAGGTGCTCGACCCTAAGGGGTGGATACTGCTCGGCTTTCTTATGGACCCGCGCACGGGGCTCGGCAGATTTAAGCACTTTACGATAAGCAATTATCAGCTTATGGAAAAGCTGCTTATATGCTGCTCGCAGATGACCGCCGAGGAGATACTCGCCATGCCCGACGTTAAAGAGCGCGCGGAGCTTTACGCCGAGCAGAGCAGGCTGTTTATAGATATGGTGCGCGCCCATACGAGAACTAAGGGCGACGTTATCATAACCGACCTGCGCGACGCTGACCCGATATACGCCGGAAACAGATTTTTGATATACACCCTTTATCCTGAGCAGAATATCTCCGTCTGGATAGTAAGGGGCAGGGGCGGTAAAGGCGTGTCCGTCGCTGTGGGGTACTCGGTATTTAACCGCACCAGCACGGTCGATATAGGCGAGCTTGTGTCGAGGTACGGCGGAGGCGGACGGGTAAACGTCGGCACCTGCCAGCTCTCTGACGAGGACGCCGAGCAGAAGATAGATATGATAATAAACGAGATAGCAAACAGCAAAAAGGAGCAAAAGAAATAATATGACGGTACAAGAATACGCAGGCAGGCTGCGCGATAATATTTCTAAGGTTATAAAGGGAAAGGACGAGGTCATCGACCTTGTGCTTACAGCCGTACTCGCGGGAGGAAACGTACTGCTCGAGGACGTCCCGGGCACGGGTAAGACCGTGCTTGCAAAGGCACTCGCAAAAAGTATCAGCGGCAGGTTTAACCGCATACAGTTTACCCCAGACCTCTTGCCGTCGGATATAACGGGCATACATTTTTTTGATATGAAAAAGCAGGAATTTGTGTTCAGACCCGGCCCCATATTCGCAAATATCCTGCTTGCCGACGAGATAAACCGCGCCACGCCGCGCACCCAGTCGGCATTGCTCGAGTGTATGGAGGAAAAGCAGACTACCGTAGACGGCTCGCGCTTTGCCATGCCTAAGCCTTTTATAGTAATAGCAACGCAAAACCCGATAGAAACGCAGGGTACATACCCCTTGCCCGAGGCGCAGCTTGACCGCTTTTTGATAAAGCTTAGCGTAGGGTACACCGACAGGCAGACCGAGATAGAGGTGCTCGACAATATCAGAGCCGCTCACCCAGTAGACAGCCTAAAGCCCGTCACCGATGTAAAGGAGCTTATCGAGATGTCGGCGCTCGTCGATATGATAAAGGTAAACGACGCGGTGCGCGGGTATATCGCGGATATAGGAGAGGCGACAAGGACCTCCTCGGATATTAAGCTCGGACTCAGCACAAGAGGGCTTATCGCGGTGAAAAAGACCGCGCAGGCACGCGCCGCGTTAAGGGGGAGAGATTATGTCACCCCCGACGATGTGAAATACGTAGTGCCATATGCCGCATGTCACAGGATAATATGCCGCTCGGCGGTAATGCGCGACAGCGCCTCGGCTAAAGAAGAAATAATACACAGCATAGTAGAGAAAGTGCCAGTCCCCACCGAGAGGATATGATATGGAGCTTGTAGCTATATTGCTCATAATCGGGGTCGTTCTTGCGGCGCAGGTCATTATTTTCAAAAAATACGCCGTCAAGGGGATATATTATTCCGTATCGACGGATAAGACCACCGTTTACGAGGGCGAAACGCTCGAGCTTGTCGAGGTCATAGAGAACAGGCGGCTTTTCCCTTTGCCGTGGATAAAGACCGAGCTGTCCGCGTCTAAATGGCTCGCCTTTTTTAAAAAGGACTCGGCCGCGCAAACTGTCGGCAATGACAGCAGCTTTATACCCGGGGTGTTTTCGTTGCCGCCAAAGCGCCGCTGTATCCGTACACGGCGGATAAAGTGCCTTAAGCGCGGGGTGTTCAGCTTTGACCGCACGGTGATAACCGCGACGGATATACTCGGGATAATATCGCATTCGTTTTCACAGCAGGTGGACATTACCGTCACAGTACTGCCTACCGCGCTCGACGGGGAGGACGCGCCGCTTTCTTTTACCGAGCCTATCGGCGAGACCACGGTGCGCAGATTTATAAACGAGGACCCGTTTATCATCAGCGGGGCGAAAGAGTACAGCGGGCGCGAGCCGTTAAACCGCATACACTGGAAACATACCGCCTCTAAGGGCAAGCTGTACGTCTGCACCAACGAATATTCCACCTCAAACAAGACTCTTGTGCTTATGAATATGCAGCGCAGGGAGGTGTATCCCGTTACCTGCGTGGATATACGCGACCTTGAGGCGTTTATAAAGATCTCGGTAAGGCTTGTCGAAAACGCCGTAAAGAGCGGCGGGTCGGCGGCTTTTGCCACCAACGGCGGGCATGGGCGCTGCGTCAGCGATATGATAAGCACCGACGAGCAGCTTTTGCCGCTCTTATTAAAGCTCGCCGAGCTGTCGGACAGCTGCTCCGACGGCTTTGCGGATTTTCTCGATGAAATAAACCCGACGGGGTTTACGGATATAATTATAGTTACATCGTATATAGACGATGATATGAGGGCTTTTGCCGATAAAGCCGCCGCTGTGGGCAGGAACGTCGTGTTTTACACCGACGGCAATACCGATGAGGCGGAGGGGTATAATTATCTCGCGGTGTCGAGGTTTTCGTTCAGATGGAATTTGGGGGAGGCGTCATGAGGAGCAGAGCGCTTAAGATACTTGCCGCGGCGGTAATGCTTGTGCTGCCCTTGCCGCTGATGATGCTTGCCGACGCCGCGGCGTTCCGCAATATAAATATACTGAGATACATAGTTTATTTCGCACTGTCTGTTATACCGATAACCGGCGGGTATTTTCTTTGCACCTTAAGGCGGGCGCAGGTCTCGCCTAAAAAGGTATTCGGCGTAAATATATTGATAGCGGCGGGAGCGGTGCTGCTGTTCGTGCTGTGGCTTATCTTTATACCCGTCGCGGGGAGCATAGGCGCGGGGGACAAGTTTAACGGCTTTACCTTAACGCTTGGCTTGCTGCCCGCGATAATGCTGTGGTATTATTTAGGCATAAAGCTTAAAGGCACGGGCTACAGCGAGGTGTATACTCCCGTATGGCTCGGGATGTTTATAGTAGAATGCTTTGTGTGCGTTATCTTCGCGGCGGTGCAGCAAGAGGATATAGAGGTCATGTCCGTGTGCCGCACGGCGGCCGCCTATCAGCTGATAATAACCGCTATGCTGACCGTGCTGCTTATAAATCAAGCTAACATCGATACCCAAGTCGGGCGCAGAAAGAGCATAAGCCTGATAGTGCCGCGCGGACTGAGAAAGTTCAACGCGGGACTTATCGGGGTCGTCTGCGGCGCGGCGCTTTTGCTGCTGCTGCTTAAAGACCCGATAGCGTCGGGGCTTAGGTGGCTCGCTGTGACTACGGGCAGGCTTATCGACGATTTGCTCAATAATATAAAGATGTACAGCGCGCCTGCGCAGCAGGGGGACAATACGCTTGAGCTCGGCAGCCTGTTCAGCATGGACGGACAGGGCAGGGATTATCTTATATATATCGTGCTTGTAATTGCGGTAGTGGCTGTGATTTTGCTCAGAAAGAAGATCGTCGCACTGTTTAAGGCGGTGGCGGCTAAGCTGTTCGGCAAGTTCTCCGTAGTGGAAAATACTATGCAGGAGGAAAATTACGCCGACAGGTACGAGCATATCTCACAGCGCACCGAGCGAGAGATAAAGCAGTCGCCCTCGGCTTTGCTGAAAGATTATAAAAAAGAAAAGGACCCCAAGACAAAGTACCGCATAGGCTACAGGCTGTATCTTATGTGGCTTAGTAAGCACAGCCGCAGACTGACCCCGTCGTTTACCGTAGAGCAGCAGACGGACGAGGCAAAGCAGGTGTATATGGGTCAGTGCGATATCGAGGAGATATCGGGGCAGTATTCGCGGCTTAGGTACTCTGACGCAGAACCTAAGGCGGGGGATAAGATGAATAGTTTGATAGAAGATCTGTATAGGTGATTATTTTAAAAGTAAGGGGAACCGTGGATTGAAATTCAGTCCACGGTTTTTGCATGTTGAGCTCAACGGTATGTTGGGCTTTGCGTTTTTTGTGGGAAAAATGATACGATCTGCGCACGCATAGAGTGACATTTATGGAAACATACAGGTAGAGAGCGGCGAGGAAAACAGTGAATATTAAAGCATAGTACAAAAAATATGACGCTCAACTTTCTTAAAATATATTCGATTACATTTTTAGAGCCTTTCGGAGCGAATATATATGTAGAAAAACGGGGCGAAATTCTGTAAATGTATTCGCGAATGTCTGTGCGTGTAGGAATGTTAGGTGCGACTAACGTCTGTATAAGTAGTCGCAATTTGCGAGAAATATCGCACACATTATAGGACATTTTAGAGTAGGGGAATTGCGGCACGGGAGGGAGGGTGATTTTTGCTCTGCGGCGGGGTGAGGGAGTGCGGGACGGCAAGCAAAAGAACGGGTGCGGCGACATTGGGCGGGGCTATGCACGAGGCGAAGCTCGGCGGCGCTGAACCCGCTTGTGGAGCGGGAAAACGGGCAGGGTGAGGCTGAGGGAGGCGGCTCGGCGGGGAGTACAAGCGGCGGGGATACAGCCACTTGCTGCACCTGTCTCAACGGCGCACCCCGTGGCAATCTACGCACTTCTGCGGGCTGGTAAATGAGTACAGATGTACACCGCCGCATCGCTGCACGTAGCAAGGCAAGTTTCATTTATTTTTTCGCACATTTGCTAAACTTTTGTTTGGTACACGTCTCCCACCCGCACCACCCCTGCCGCCCTCCGCCCGTGTATAAGCCCGCACACGGTCGCTATCGAGGGCATACAGACCACAAACACCACCTCGGCGCACCCCTCAGCGAAAAAATAAATAAAGCCTCCCTTGCATAAGTATTGACAACTCAAGTAAGTTGTGCTATTATTTTAGTGTACAATTAGCAGTTGCGGCAGTAAATGCCGCACGTGCGAAAATTTTCCAAATTATGGAAGAACGGAGGAAAATCATGAAGTTAAAGAAATTGTTTGCGGGGATCACATCCCTTGCGGCGGGACTGCTTGCGGTCGGTGCGATAAGCGTCTGCGCGGGAGCTGAGGAGCTGACCTCGGGCTACTGGCAGTATGAGGTGCAGGACGATAACACTGTATATGTTACCGGCTATACCGGATTTACCGATAAGCTGACTATACCCTCTAAAATAGCGGGGAAAACAGTAAGCGGTATAGGCGAAGCGGCTTTTCAAGACAGTGACAGCTTTAATTCGGTAGTTATACCGAGCACGGTAAAGTATATCGGCTCCATGGCATTTGCCGGAACTGATATAAAGTCTATTACTATACCGAGTACTGTTACCACGTGGGGCTCAAATTATTGGAACGGTTGTTCTACATTCAAAGATTGTGATAATCTTACATCAGCAACTGTTAATTCTAATTTTTTGGCAGATAACGTTTTTAACAATTGCGATAAGTTGACAACCGTCACGGTAAATTCTGAAACAATAGACAATGGCGCGTTTAAAGATTGCGCAAGTCTTGCAACTGTAACATTAGGTACTAAAGTAAAGAATCTGAATGATGAAGTTTTTATTAATGACGCAGCATTATCAAAGGTTACTGTTAAAGGCAGTCTTCTCAAAATAGGAGAAAACTGCTTTGAAAACTGTTCCTCGCTCGCTTCATTTGCATTTGGCAGCAAGTTAACTTATATTGGTTCTCAAGCATTTCGAAATAGCGGATTAAAATCAGTAACAATACCGAGTTCTGTTACTACTTGGGGTTTAAATTATTGGGTAGGCAGTTCCGCTTTTAGAGATTGCGATAAGCTTACATCAGTAACAGTTAATTCTAATACACTGGAAAGCAACACTTTCTGTGATTGTGATCTGTTGACAACAGCCACTGTTAATTCCGAAACAGTATGTGATGGAGCATTAAGTAACTGTCCAAGTCTTACAAATGTAACATTAGGTGCTAATGTAAAGTATCTGTATACAGACACTTTCCTTGATGACGAAGCACTATCAAAGGTTACTGTCAAGGGCGATCTTCTCGAAATAGGAGAAAGCTGTTTTAGAAATTGTTCTTCGCTTACATCAATAAACCTTGGCAAAAGACTTTATTTTATAGGATATCAGGCGTTTAGAAAAAGCGGTTTAACATCCGTAACAATACCGAGTACTGTTGATTCTTGGGGCTCAAATTATTGGGATGGTAGTGCTGCTTTTGCTGATTGCGGTAATATTACATCAGCTTATTTTGGTTATGGGACCATGCCGGATACAAATACATTGTTTGACGGCTCTAACAACGTCCACATGTATTGCTTCCCCGGCTCTGACGCGCTCGCATACGCTAAGGATAACAACATATCATACTCGCTTCGCACCGCTGTCCCTGCCACCTCGATAAAGCTTAATAAGACCTCCGCTATCTTGGAGGTCGGCGAAGAGCTTGTGCTCGACGCGACTGTATCCCCCTCAAATTCAAACGACGGCGTGACCTGGACCAGCGGCGACAATGATGTGGCCGAGTGCCGCTCGGGCATAATCTACGCTAAGAAAGAGGGCATTGCCGCCATAAGAGCAAAGACCACCAGCGGCAAGACCGCCGTATGCAATGTCACTGTAATCAATAAAAAGCCCGTGGACGTGGCCGCAATAGCTCTCAGCAGCAGAGGCTCGTCGACGCTTACCATTAAGTGGACGCCTACCGACACCGCGGACGGCTACATAGTAGAAAAGAACGTCGGCGGCAAGTGGACAAGAGCCGCAAAGATATCCAGCAAGGCCACAAGCGCATACACCGTCAACGGTCTAAAGCCCTCTACTAAGTATTCGATACGTGTAAGGTCTTATAAAATGGTAGGCTCTACGGCGGTTTACAGCGCGTACAAATCGGGCTCGTGGACTACCAATCCCTCCGCGGTAAGCGGCTTAAAGCTTAAAGGTCGTTCAAGCGACGCACTCCGCCTTTCGTGGACTAAGAACACCAGCGCCGACGGTTACATAATCGAGCGCAAGGACGGCAGCAAGTGGGTGCGCGTGGTAAAAATCACTAAGAACTCCACCACCGAGTACCGCATAGCTAAGCTTAAGGCAGGCACCACCTACAATTTCCGCATCCGTACATATAATATGGTCGGCAGTACTCCGCTCTACAGCGGCTATAAGACCATATCCGCATGCACTAAGCCGAGCAATATAAGCGGGCTTAGGCTTAAAGCCGCTGTATCTAACGCAGTTAGGCTCGCGTGGAGCAAGAACACTTCCGCTGACGGTTATATCGTTGAGATGAAAGTGGGCGGCGTTTGGAAGCGTGCGGGCAAGATAACGAAAAATTCTACTGTTGAATTTAAGAAGTCGGGCCTTAAGTCAAAGACCTCTT
The DNA here is from genome assembly GCA_947594425.1 of uncultured Ruminiclostridium sp. Taxonomy (GTDB): domain Bacteria; phylum Bacillota; class Clostridia; order Oscillospirales; family Ruminococcaceae; genus Ruminiclostridium_E. The sequence goes on along the minus strand of CANQED010000002.1, from coordinate 99,755 downwards.
ATACGTTCAGAGTTAAGGCGTATAAGATGTCGGGCAAGACTGCTTTGTATGGTGCTACAAAGACGATAACCGTAAAGACAAAATAATGCACAAGTGAATACAGCAAACCGTGGATTGAAATTCAGTCCACGGTTATTTTTTCGCAATATATAACGGAGTAAAAGGCGCAGAGCCTTAGGCTTTCCCCACAAAAAAGCCGCCAAAATGCGGCGCGTAATTTTACATATTTTAAAAAAATAAAAAAGTTTGCGCAAAAGTATTGACAAACCTTTCCCTCTATGGTAAAATAATATACTGTATCATAATGGACTGATATGCGTTTGAACTGTTTTCGGGACAGGTTTTCCTAAGGGGCAAACCCGCACGGCGAACGGTTTTGAGAGAGTTTAGCGCTATCACGGCGAGTAAATTGAAGGAGTGGTAAAGCCCATGGTGAATGTCAAGCAGGTAAAGCTGGGCAGGAATGCCCGTCTGAGTTTTTCCAAGATCAATGAGGTGCAGCCGATGCCTAACCTTATAGAGATCCAAAAGGATTCCTATAACTGGTTTTTGAAAGAGGGAATAAAAGAGGTATTCAACGATATTTCTTCTATCACCGACGCAAACGGCAAGCTTGTGCTGAGCTTTGTTGACTACAGGCTGGACGAAGAACCGAAATATACTATAGAAGAGTGCAAGGAACGTGACGTTACTTACGCCGCTCCGCTTAGAGTAAAGGCACAGCTGAGAAACACCGAGACCGGCGAGGTCATGGAAAACGAGATATTTATGGGCGATTTTCCGCTTATGACCGACTCGGGCACCTTTGTGATAAACGGCGCGGAGCGTGTTATCGTGTCGCAGCTGGTGCGTTCTCCGGGCGTGTATTTCGGCTTTGATTATGATAAATCGGGCAAAAAGCTGTTCCATTCCACCGTTATCCCCAACCGCGGCGCGTGGCTGGAGTACGAAATGGACTCTAACGATATATTCTATGTCCGCATAGACAAGAACAGAAAGATACCCGCGACCACGCTTATGCGCGCGCTCGGGATATCGAGCGACAGCGATCTTACCGATCTTTTCGGCGAAGAACCGCTGATAGTGCAGACCGTGACCGATAAGGACACCACCAAGAACACCGAAGAGGCATTGCTCGAGGTGTACAGAAAGCTGCGCCCCGGGGAGCCGCCTACGGTAGAGAGCGCGCAGAACCACTTAAATTCGCTGTTCTTTGACGCGAGGAGATACGACCTTGCGAGGTTCGGCCGCTATAAATACAATAAAAAGCTCGGAGTAAGCGCGAGAATAGCGGGCAGAAAGGCTGCCGCTCCGATAATAAGCCCCTCCACCGGCGAATTGCTCTGCGACGCGGGCGAATTTATAACCGCCGATAAGGCTGCCGAGATAGAGCAGGCAGGCGTTATGGAGTGCGTTATCTTTGCCGAGGATAAAGAGGTAAAGGTAATAGGCAACGGTATGGTGGATATAAAGGGATATATCCCCGACACCATCGACCCCGAGGAGCTCGGCGTAAACGAAAAGGTAAGCTTTAAGGTACTTCAGGAGATACTCGAGGGCGCGTCCGACGAGGAGGGCATAAAAGAGGGTATCCGCAATAATCTTGACAGGCTGCTGCCTAAGCATATCACGCTTGACGATATTTTCGCGTCGGTAAGCTATTTTATCAATCTGTGCGACGGCGTGGGAGAGGTCGACGATATAGACCACCTCGGCAACAGGCGTATACGCTCGGTCGGCGAGCTGCTGCAAAACCAGTTCCGCATAGGCTTTGCGCGTATGGAGAGAGTTATACGCGAGCGTATGGGACTGCAGTCACAGGAGCCCGATAAGGTATCGCCTAATTCGCTGATAAATATAAGACCCGTGGTAGCGGCGATAAAAGAGTTTTTCGGCTCGTCACCGTTATCGCAGTTTATGGATCAGAATAACCCGCTCGCGGAGCTTACTCATAAGAGAAGATTATCCGCGCTCGGTCCGGGCGGACTTTCGCGTGACCGCGCGGGATTTGAAGTGCGCGACGTACACTATTCGCACTATGGGCGTATGTGTCCTATAGAGACCCCCGAAGGACCGAATATAGGACTTATATCCTATCTTGCGTCCTTTGCAAAGATAAACAAGTACGGCTTTATCGAAGCGCCCTACCGCAAGGTGGATAAAGAGACGGGTGTGGTGCTCGACGAGGTTCATTATATGACCGCCGACGTCGAGGACAATTATATCGTAGCTCAGGCTAACGAGCCGCTCGACGAGCAGGGCCGCTTTGCAAGAAAGCGTGTAAACGCGCGCTGCCGCGAGGAGATACTCGAGGTCGAGCGCGAAAAGGTAGACTATATGGATATTTCGCCTAAGATGGTGGTGTCCGTGGCTACCGCAATGATACCGTTTTTGGAAAACGACGACGCTAACCGTGCGCTTATGGGCGCTAACATGCAGCGTCAGGCTGTGCCGCTGATGATAACCGAGAACCCGATAGTCGGCACCGGTATGGAGTACAAGGCGGCGATAGATTCCGGCGTTGTTGTGCTCGCTAAGGAGGACGGCGTTGTGACCTCCGTGACGGCGGACGAGATAATCGTCACCGACAAAAACGGTCAAGAGCATAAGTATAAGCTCATAAAATTCAAGCGCTCTAACCAAGGCACCTGCATAAATCAAAAGCCCGCTGTCGAAAAGGGCATGGAGGTAAAGGTCGGCGACGTGCTCGCCGACGGCCCCGCCACCTCGCAGGGCGAAATTTCGCTGGGCAAAAACGCGCTGATAGGCTTTATGACGTGGGAGGGCTACAATTACGAGGACGCTGTCCTGATAAGCGAGAAACTCGTATACAACGACACATTTACCTCTATCCATATAGAAGAATACGAGCTCGAGTGCAGAGATACAAAGCTCGGTCCCGAGGAGATAACGAGAGATATACCCAACCTCGGCGAGGACGCGCTTAAAGACCTCGACGAGCGCGGCATTATCCGCATAGGCGCGGAGGTGCAGGCGGGAGATATCCTTGTCGGTAAGGTAACTCCTAAGGGAGAGACCGAGCTTACCGCAGAAGAAAGACTGCTGCGCGCGATATTCGGCGAAAAGGCAAGAGAGGTAAGGGACAACTCCCTGCGCGTTCCTCACGGCGAGAGCGGAATTATCGTGGACGTAAAGGTGTTCACCCGTCAGAACTGCGAAGAATTGAGCCCCGGAGTAAACGAAGTCGTACGCTGCTATATCGCGCAGAAGAGAAAGATCTCCGTCGGCGATAAAATGGCGGGCAGACACGGAAATAAGGGCGTCGTATCACGCATATTAAAGCAGGAGGATATGCCGTTCTTACCCGACGGCACGCCGCTTGACATCGTGCTCAACCCCCTCGGCGTTCCGTCGCGTATGAATATCGGTCAGGTGCTCGAGGTACACCTCGGCTATGCGTGCAAGGCATTAGGCTGGCAGATAATGACCCCCGTATTTGACGGCGCGCACGAGCAGGATATAAGAGAATGCTTTGCCGAGGCGGAGAAGATAAGGGCGGACTATCCCGATAAGGACAGCCCGAGGATAGATTTCTCCAAGATACCTATGAACCCCGACGCAAAGACCCAGCTTATAGACGGGCGTACGGGCGAGAAGTTCGACAGCCCCGTAACCGTGGGATATATGTATTATCTTAAGCTGCATCACCTTGTAGACGATAAGATACACGCACGTTCAACAGGTCCTTATGCTCTCGTAACGCAGCAGCCGTTAGGCGGTAAGGCGCAGTTCGGCGGTCAGCGTTTCGGCGAGATGGAGGTGTGGGCGCTCGAGGCTTACGGCGCGGCGTACACCTTGCAGGAGATACTGACGGTAAAATCCGACGATATAGACGGACGCGTTAAGACCTATGAAGCTATAGTAAAGGGCGATCCCGTCCCCGAGGCGGGCGTTCCAGAGAGCTTTAAGGTGCTTATCAAAGAGCTTCAGGCGCTCGGTCTTGACATCAGCGTGCTTGACGAGGATCATAACGAGATAGACCTAAAGCACACCTTTGAAGACGACGACGATATCGGACTTCAGGCGGGCGACGACAACTTTGAATACGTTGTCGAGGAGGGCTCGCTTGACGACGCGTTCATCACCCGCGACGTCGAGGACGACGAGGACTTTTACGCCGACGACGAAGAGGACGATGACGACTTTGAGGACGACATCGATTTTGAGGATGACGAGGACGACATCGACGAATTAGAAGATGCCGACGACGACGATTACAACGAATAAGTTAAGGCTTGCTCGAAAAGTTAATCTTATAAAGAATTGAGGTCTGTACAGTGGGATTTAATACTTTTGATTCAATAAAGATAGGTCTTGCCTCGCCCGACAGGATACGCGAGTGGAGCTATGGCGTTGTTGAAAAGCCCGAAACCATAAACTACAGGACACAAAAGCCCGAAAAGGGCGGCCTGTACTGCGAGAGGATATTCGGACCGCAGAAAGACTGGGAGTGCGCCTGCGGCAAATACAAGAGGATAAGGTACAAGGGCAAGATATGCGAACGCTGCGGCGTTGAGGTCACTCGCTCAAAGGTAAGACGCGAGCGTATGGGACATATCGAGCTTGCCGCGCCCGTATCTCATATTTGGTATTTTAAGGGTACGCCCAGCCGTATAGGTCAGGTGCTCGACATCTCTCCTAAGAGGCTCGAGGAGGTACTGTACTTTACTAAATATATCGTTGTAGACCCCGGTGATACGGTGCTGACAAAGGGTCAGCTGCTGACCGAGAAGGAATACGCCGATATGAAAGAGCGCTATGAGGACGATTTTCGTGCCGAGATGGGCGCTGAGGCGATAAAAGAGCTGCTTGCCGAGATAGACCTCGACGAGCTTGCCGCAAAGCTAAAAGAAGAGCTCGAGGACACCCAGCAGGGGCAAAAGCGCATAAAGCTGCTCAAAAGATTAGACGTTATCGAGGCGTTCAGACAGAGCGGCAACCGTCCCGAGTGGATGATACTCGATGTTGTGCCCGTTATCCCCGCCGATATACGCCCGATGGTAATGCTCGACGGCGGACGCTTTGCTACCAGCGACCTTAATGACCTGTACCGCAGAGTTATTAATAGAAATAACCGCCTTATTAAGATGAAAGAGCTTTCCGCCCCCGAAATAATTATCCGCAACGAGAAGAGGATGCTGCAAGAGGCGGTAGACGCTCTTATAGATAACGGCAGACACGGCAGAGCGGTAACGGGACCGTCCAACCGTCCGCTAAAGTCCCTTTCGGATATGCTTAAAGGAAAGCAGGGACGCTTCCGTCAAAACTTGCTCGGAAAGCGTGTTGACTACTCGGGGCGTTCGGTCATCGTCGTAGGTCCCGACCTTAAAATGGATCAGTGCGGACTGCCCAAAGAAATGGCGATAGAATTGTTCAAGCCGTTTGTTATGAAAGAGCTTGTGGCAAGAGGACTTTCCAACAATATAAAGAGCGCGAGAAAGATGGTAGAGCGCGCTAAGGACGAGGTGTGGGACGTATTAGAGGACGTTATCAAGGATCACCCCGTATTGCTCAACCGCGCGCCGACGCTGCACCGCCTCGGTATTCAGGCTTTCTCGCCGGTACTTGTCGAGGGCAGAGCGCTAAAGCTGCACCCGCTGGTATGTACCGCATTCAACGCGGACTTTGACGGCGACCAGATGGCGGTACATCTGCCGCTCTCGGACGAGGCTCAAAACGAGGCGCGCACGCTTATGCTTGCGGCAAAGAATTTGTTAAAGCCGTCGGACGGACGTCCTGTCACCGTTCCTACGCAGGATATGGTACTCGGCTCTTACTATCTGACGATAGATAAAGAGGGAGAAAAGGGCGAGGGCAAGGTGTTCCGCGACTTTAACGAGGCGCTTATGGCGTACAACGAGGGGTATATCACCATTCATTCCGCCATAAAGGTAAGGGTCGCAAGGGACAACGACGGCAAGGCTGTGCTTATAGACACCACCGTCGGCAGGATAATCTTCAACGAGCATATCCCGCAGGATCTCGGCTTTGTCGACAGAAACGACCCCGCCACCAAGTACGACCTTGAGATAGGCTTTAAGGTGCGCAAAAAGGAGCTCGGTCAGATAATAGACCGCTGCCTTAAGATACACGGTACGCCTATGACCGCTCAGGTGCTCGATAAGATAAAGGCGCTCGGCTTTAAGTACTCCACTAAAGCGGCTATCACCGTTGCGGTATGCGACGCGGTGATCCCCGAGGAGAAAAAGGATATACTCGCCGCAGCGGACGAAAAGGTGCTCGAGATAACCGACTACTTCAACAACGGCTTTATTTCCAATCAGGAGAGAAAATCCGCCGTGCAGGAGGTATGGGAGGACGCTACCTCTAAGGTCACCGACGCGCTGACGCAGGGTCTTGATAAGTACAACCCCATCTATATGATGGCGGACTCGGGCGCGCGCGGCAGCACGAACCAGATAAGACAGCTCGCGGGAATGAGAGGACTTATCGCCAATACCTCGGGCGAGACCATAGAGATACCGATACGCGCTAATTACCGCGAGGGACTTAATATACTCGAATACTTCATCTCCTCAAGAGGCGCAAGAAAGGGTCTTGCCGACACCGCGCTCAGAACGGCGGACTCGGGCTATCTGACAAGGCGACTTGTCGACGTATCGCAGGAGGTCATAATAAGGACCGACGACTGCGGCACCGAGGACGGCATAGACATCTATGAGATACGCGAGGGCAAGGAGCTAATCGAGTCGCTGACAGAGCGCTTAGTCGGCAGATACCTTGCGGAGGACTTTAAGGACGCTGACGGCAATGTGATAGTATCTAAGGATAAGCTGCTTACCGACGCCGACGCAAAGGCAATAGTAGCAACCGGAGCCCAGACCGTAAAGATACGCTCGGTACTCACCTGTAAGGCAAAGCACGGCGTATGCGCTAAGTGCTACGGCTCGTCGCTCGCTAACGGCAAGCCGATACAGATAGGCGAGGCGGTAGGAATAATCGCGGCTCAGTCGATAGGCGAGCCCGGCACCCAGCTTACTATGAGAACCTTCCACACGGGCGGTATCGCCTCCGCGGAGGATATCACACAGGGTCTGCCGCGTGTCGAGGAGCTTTTCGAGGCTCGCAGACCGAAGTCCTCGGCTATTATGGCTAAGATAAGCGGTACCGTACGCATAGATGAGATAAAGAAAACAAGACATGTAATAATCACCGCAGAGGACGGCACCGAGGAGTCCTATCCCGTACCGTTCGGCTACAAGCTGAGAGTTGAGGACGACGACCATATCAACGCGGGCGACCCGATAACCGAGGGCAGCATAAATCCGCACGACGTGCTCTTAGTAAAGGGCGAAGAGGCAGTGCAGAATTATATCATCGCCGAGGTACAAAAGGTTTATCGCCTGCAAGGTGTTGATATCAACGACAAGCACATCGAGGTCATAGTCCGTCAGATGATGCGCAAGGTCAGGATAGAAGATCCCGGCAGCAGCTATCTGCTACCCGGCTCTACCATAGACAAGAACGAGCTTCAGAATATAATCAATCAGCTCGACGAGCGCAAGGAGGCGGGCGAGGAGATAGTATATCCGACCTGCAATCCGATACTGCTCGGTATCACAAAGGCGTCGCTCGCGACCGACAGTTTCCTTTCGGCGGCTTCATTCCAGGAGACGACGAGAGTGCTCACCGACGCCGCTATCCACGGCAAGGTAGACCCCCTGCTCGGTCTTAAGGAAAACGTCATCATAGGCAAGCTTATACCCGCGGGCACGGGTATGTTCCCCAAAGAGCGCAAGCACGAGGAGACCGAGAGCGAGGCAGAGCCCTCGGATAGTACGGCACCCGGCTCGGCGGCGGGACAGAGCATTAGTGAATCTGCACAAAATTAAGTTTTGATTTAAGCAAAAAGCGGTAATTGCTACAAATTTTTGAGCCAAACTCTCAAAAACTTGACAATTACCGTTTTTTTGTATATAATAATAAAATGCGCGCAGAATATTTTCACATAAGCGGGAAATATCGCTAAAGCGCCAAGTAAATATTATAAGGAGGTGTAAATTTTGCCAACCTTTAACCAATTGGTTCGTAAGGGCAGAGCCGTTCACGAGAAGAAATCGAAGGCTCCCGCACTGCAAAAGGGCATGAACACGCTCAAAAAGCAGACGACAGACCTGCCGTCACCTCAGAAGAGAGGCGTATGCACCGCAGTACGTACCGCGACCCCGAAAAAGCCTAACTCCGCTATGAGAAAGATAGCCAGAGTAAGACTGTCCAACGGTTTTGAAGTAACCGCTTATATCCCGGGTATCGGTCACAAGCTGCAAGAGCACAGCGTTGTTCTTATCCGCGGCGGACGTGTTAAGGATCTCCCCGGTGTGCGTTACCACATCGTAAGAGGAACACTTGACGCTCAGGGCGTTGACGGAAGAATGCAGGGCAGAAGCAAGTACGGCGCAAAGCGTCCGAAGGCGGGTAAAAAATCGTAAAGTTTAAGATAACCGACCACGATGCGTGGAGATATATACAGCGTCGGGTATTCCCGACGTTTATGCCAAGGCACTTATATATAATAGGTGCGGGCGGTATTCTCTGCGGCAGCGGCGGAAGTTGAATGCTTTCGAGTACCTATGATTTTCATTTTCTTATGAAGGAGGGAAGTAAAGTGCCAAGGAGAGGTAACGTTCCCAAGCGTGAGGTACTGCCGGACCCTTTGTACGGTTCGCAGCTGGTAACAAGACTTATCAACAACATCATGCTTGACGGCAAAAAGGGAGTAGCCCAGAAGATAGTATACGGCGCATTTGAAATAGTAGCCGAGAAGTCGGGCAAGGGCGCTCTCGAAGCATTTGAAGAGGCAATGGAGAACATTATGCCTCAGTTAGAGGTAAAGGCACGCCGCGTCGGCGGTGCTACTTATCAGGTACCTATGGAGGTCCGCCCCGAAAGAAGGAGGACCTTGGGTCTTAGGTGGATAACCCTTTACAGCAGACAGAGAAACGAAAAAACAATGAAAGAAAGACTTGCAAACGAAATTCTCGACGCTCTGAACGGTCAGGGCGGAGCTTGCAAGAAGAGAGACGACACCCACAGAATGGCAGAAGCCAACAAGGCTTTCGCTCATTACAAGTGGTGATCTGACAGACGGAGGAAATATGGGTAGAGATGTATCTCTCGAGATGACCCGTAATATTGGTATAATGGCTCACATCGACGCGGGCAAGACTACCACCACCGAGCGTATACTGTTTTATACAGGTATAAACCACAAGCTCGGCGAGGTGCACGACGGCGCTGCGACGATGGACTGGATGGCTCAAGAGCAGGAAAGAGGTATCACGATAACCTCGGCCGCTACCACAGCCTACTGGAAGAAGCACAGGATCAATATTATCGATACTCCCGGCCACGTTGACTTCACTGTCGAGGTCGAACGTTCGCTGAGAGTGCTTGACGGCTCGGTCACGGTTTTCTGCGCTAAGGGCGGTGTAGAGCCCCAGTCGGAAACGGTTTGGCGTCAGGCGGACAAATACAGAGTTCCCAGAATGGCATATGTAAATAAGATGGACATTATGGGAGCGGACTTTTACAATGTTGTGAGCATGATGAAGGACAGGCTTAAATGCAACGCCGTTCCTATTCAGCTCCCTATCGGCGCCGAGGACAGCTTTAGAGGCATTATCGATCTTATCGAGATGAACGCCGATATTTACTACGATGATCTGGGCAAGGATATGCGTGTCGAGGAGATCCCCGAGGACATGAAAGAAACTGCCCAGAAGTATCACGACGAGCTCATGGAGGCGGTCGCCGAGCAGGACGAGGAGCTTATGGACAAGTTCCTTGAGGGCGAGGAGATCTCCACCGAAGAGGTAAAGAGAGTTCTGCGTAAGGCTACCATAGATAACGAGATAGTTCCCGTTGTCTGCGGCACCTCTTACAGAAATAAGGGCGTGCAGAAGCTGCTCGACGCTATAATCGACTATATGCCCTCGCCTCTCGACGTACCCGCTATAAAGGGCACTAACCCCGAGACGGGCGAAGAGGTAGAAAGGCACGCGGGCGACGACCAGCCGTTCTCGGCTTTGGCGTTCAAGATAGCTACCGACCCCTTTGTAGGAAAGCTCTGCTTCTTCAGAGTATACTCGGGTACCATATCCACGGGTACCACCGTGCTAAACGCCACTAAGGACAAGAAAGAGCGCATAGGTCGTATCCTTCAGATGCACGCAAATCACAGGCAGGACCTTGAGATATGCTACTGCGGTGATATCGCCGCCGCCGTAGGTGTAAAGAATACCACCACGGGCGATACTCTTTGCGATGAGGAGCACCCGGTAATACTTGAGTCTATGGAGTTCCCGGAGCCGGTCATCGACCTTGCTATCGAGCCCAAGACCAAGGCAGGTCAGGAGAAGATGGCTCTCGCGCTTGCAAAGCTTGCGGAGGAGGACCCCACATTCAAGACCTACACCAACGACGAGACGGGTCAGACCATCATCGCGGGCATGGGCGAGCTTCACCTTGAGATAATCGTAGACAGACTGCTGCGCGAGTTTAAGGTAGAGGCTAACGTAGGCGCTCCGCAGGTCGCATATAAAGAGACTATCACCATTCCCGCCGACGTGGACACCAAGTACGCGCGTCAGTCGGGCGGTAAAGGTCAGTACGGTCACGTTAAGCTGCACGTTTATCCCAACGAGTCGGGCAAGGGCTATGAGTTTACCAACAGCGTTGTCGGCGGCGCTATACCCAAGGAGTATATCCCCGCGGTAGACGCAGGTATACGCGGCGCGCTCGAGTCGGGCGTTCTCGCGGGCTATCAGACCGTAGACGTTAAGGTAGACCTGTACGACGGCTCTTACCACGAGGTAGACTCGTCCGAAATGGCGTTTAAGATAGCGGGCTCTATGGCTATTAAAGAGGCTTGCCGCAAGGCTAACCCCGTAATACTCGAACCTATAATGAAGGTAGTCGTTACCGTCCCCGAGGAATATATGGGCGACGTTATCGGCGACTTGAGCTCACGCCGCGGCGAGATACAGGGTATGGACGACAGGAACGGCATAAAGCAGATAAACGCTTTCGTTCCGCTGTCCGAGATGTTCGGCTACTCCAACGACCTGCGCTCTAAGACACAGGGACGCGGTCAGTATGTAATGGAGCCCAGCCATTATATCCAGGTGCCCAAGTCCATTGCGGACGGCATAATCAATAAGCGCGGCAAGGAATAATTTTTACGGCAATTTGCCGCCGCTTAAAAAAATATTAAAAAATCTAAAAAAACACTTGTATTTTTAACGGTTTTCTGTTACAATATCAAGTGAGGTGTACGGAATACTACACATAATTAAAGGAGGAACAATCCAATGGCAAAAGAAAAATTTGAACGTACCAAGCCCCACGTAAACATTGGTACTATCGGTCACGTTGACCACGGCAAGACCACTCTTACCGCAGCTATCACCAAGGTGCTCGCTCTTAAGGGTCAGGCAAAGTTTGAGGCTTATGATATGATAGACAAGGCTCCCGAGGAGAGAGAGCGTGGTATCACTATCAACACCGCACACGTAGAGTATGAGACCGACGCGCGTCACTATGCTCACGTTGACTGCCCCGGCCATGCTGACTACATCAAGAACATGATTACCGGCGCGGCTCAGATGGACGGCGCTATCCTCGTTGTTGCAGGTACAGACGGTCCTATGGCTCAGACTAAGGAGCACATCCTGCTTGCTCACCAGGTAGGCGTTCCCGCTATGGTCGTATTTATCAACAAGTGCGACGACGTAGACGATCCCGAGCTGCTCGACCTCGTTGAGATGGATATCCGTGAGACCCTTAGCGATCACGACTTCCCCGGCGACGAGATACCCGTTATCCGCGGTTCGGCTAAGGTTGCTCTTGATTCTGACAGCAAGGACATCAACGCTCCCGAGTATGCTTGCATACTCGAGCTTATGAACGCTGTTGACGAGTACATCCCCACTCCCGACCGCAAGGCTGATCTTCCGTTCCTTATGCCTATCGAGGATACGATGACCATTTCGGGACGCGGCACCGTTGTTACCGGCAGAGTTGAGCGTGGTATCCTTAACCTCAACGACACCGTAGAGATCACAGGCCTTGTAGACGAGCCTAAGCAGACCGTCGTTACCGGTATCGAGATGTTCCGCAAGCTGCTCGACTTTGCTCAGGCAGGCGACAACATCGGCGCGTTGCTCCGTGGTGTACAGAGATCCGAGGTTGAACGTGGACAGGTACTTTGCAAGCCCGGCTCGATCCATCCTCATAAGAAGTTTTCGGGTCAGGTCTATGTACTGAAGAAAGAAGAGGGCGGACGTCATACTCCTTTCTTCTCTAACTACAGACCCCAGTTCTTCTTCAGAACTACCGACGTTACCGGCGTTATCACTCTTCCCGCAGACAAAGAAATGTGCCTGCCCGGCGATAACGTAACTATGGACGTTGAGCTTATCACCCCCATCGCGATCGAAGAGGGTCTTCGTTTCGCTATCCGTGAGGGCGGCAGAACTGTTGGTTCGGGCGTCGTTACCAAGATCAACGAATAATTTTTCTTAAATAATCAACATTCAGATATCCGCCGCTCATTCGGCAGGTGTTCAGCTTAAAGCAGCAGTAGAGCTGTTTGCCGCTGAATATCCGCCGTGCGGCGGATATTGTTTTTAGTCGGAAAGCGAGGTGACGGCAAGTGGAGCTGCCCGCACATATCGCAAGGGTCATAGGCAGGCTTAGCGAGCTCGGCTATGAGGCATACGCGGTCGGCGGCTGCGTCAGAGACAGCCTGCTCGGACTGCAGCCGAAAGACTACGACATAACCACCTCGGCAAAGCCGCAGCAGGTAATATCGGCGTTTGGCGAGCGGCACATCATCACCTCGGGACTAAAGCACGGCACGGTCGGCGTAGTTATCGGCGGCGAGCCCGTCGAGATAACCACCTATCGAATAGACGGCGAATATCTCGACTGTCGGAGACCCGAGAGCGTCAGCTTTACCGCTGAGCTAAAAGACGATCTTGCCCGCAGGGACTTTACCGTAAACGCTATGGCGTGCGGCTTAGACGGGGAGATAATCGACCCTTTCGGCGGCCGCGAGGACGTCAAAAACGGCGTTATACGCGCGGTCGGCGAGCCCGACGAGAGGTTTAAGGAGGACGCGCTGAGGATACTGCGCGCGCTGAGATTTGCCTCGAGGTACGGCTGGCGGCTCGACGAAAGGACCGCCGAGGCGGTGCACAATAATAAGCGGCTGCTGGATAATATTTCTGCGGAGCGGATACGCGACGAGCTGTGCGGCATAATCACGGGAGAATGCGCGGAGATAATGGAGGAGTACTCCGACGTTATCTGCACGGCTGTCCCCGAGCTTGCGCCGTGTGTGGGATTTGTGCAGCATACAAAGTATCATGACAAGACCGTGTACGGGCATACCGTCGCGGCTATGTGCGCGGCGCCCAAAGAGCTTGTTTACAGGCTGACTATGCTGCTCCACGACATAGGCAAGCCGAAGGCGTTCTTTATGAAAGACGGCGTGGGGCATTTTTACGGTCACGCGGATATCAGCGCGGATATAGCGAGGCGGGTGCTCGCACGGCTGCATTTCTCCAATAAAATACGAGACGAAGTGCTGTTCTTGGTGAAAAATCACGGCGTTGTTATGAACGACAGCGAGCGGTATTTTCGCAAGGCCGCCGCAAAATACGGCGAGCAGAGGTTTTTTGAGCTGATAAACGTTCATATATATGATAATATGGGCAAAGCGCCCGAGTATATCTACGAGGCGGATATGTTTAGGCAGCTCGAACAGCACGCGAGGGAGTTTTTTGCTAAAGAGCCCGCGCTTACATTAAAAGAGCTTGCCGTCACGGGCGGCGACCTTATATCTTTAGGATATGAGGGAAAGCGGATAGGAGAAGCGCTGCGCTATATGCTTATGGGCGCGGCGGAGGGAAAAGTACCGAACAGCAAGCGGGAGCTTTTGGAGTATTTGAAAACCGAGTCGGATATATCCGACGGACGGAAAGGAAATTAAATTATGGCAATGACCGATATCGGTATTGATCTTGGCACAGCCAACGTGATAATCACTGTAGGAAACAAAGGAATAGTAGTAAACGAGCCCTCGGTGGTGGCTTATGACAAGAAAAAGCACGCCGTACTCGCGGTAGGCACCGAGGCGTATAAGATGATAGGCAGGACGCCCGAATACATAGTCGCGGTAAAGCCGCTGAAAGACGGCGTTATCTCTGACAACGAGATGACCGAGGCTATGATAGTGGAGTTTATCCGCAAGGTAATGGGCAGGATAATGAAGCCGAGGATAATACTCTGCGTGCCCTCCTCCGTCACCGACGTTGAAAACCGCGCGGTGGTAGAGGCGGCGCTGTCCGCGGGGGCGCGCAAGGTGTATATTATAGAAGAGCCTATCGCCGCGTTGCTCGGCGCGGGTGTGGACATATCAAAGCCTAACGGCACTATGGTCGTGGATATAGGCGGCGGCACGGCGGATATAGCCGTAGCGTCCTTTAACGGGATAGTAAAGTCCTGCTCGCTCAAAATGGCGGGAAATAAATTCGACGCCGCGGTAATAAAGGGCGTACAGCAAAAATACAAGATACTTATCGGCGAAAAGACCGCCGAGCAGGCTAAAAAAGAGATAGCAAACGTATACGACCCCGACGGCAGCAAAAAGATAGTCGTTAAGGGCAGACATCTTATCAAGGGACTTCCCGAAAGCGTGGAGATAAGCGACCTTGATATGAAAGAATTTCTTATAGACCATGTTATGGAAATAGTCGACAAGGTAAAGGAGGTAATCGAGGCTACTCCTCCCGAGCTTGTCGGAGATATACTCACTAACGGTATAATTCTTACCGGAGGCGGAGCAATGCTCAAAGGGCTTGCCGAGCTTATCAGCGAGACGGTCGGCGCACCGTGCAAAATGGCGGATAACCCGATAGAATGTGTGGCAAGAGGCGTGCAGAAAGCTTTCGATTACACCGACGAGCTGCTGGACGGCTTTGAAAAGATATCCATCTATCGGTATAAATAAAGCTATATAAGGAGGAAGTATGAGTATCTCACTGCTTAAAAAGGCTGCGGCGGTCATAATATCCGTCGGCGCGATGTGTACTGCGGCAATAGCGGCGTCCGCCGCGACAACGCCCTGTACATATTATACGGGCAGCAATGTATCCGCTCAGGAATATCCCGGATACAGACACAACTGGTCGGGTACGGTAAATTCGTATCTGTCGGCAAGGTCGGACGGCACATTTATGAGGGTGCAGGCGACCGGCAAGGAGGTTTTCGTCGAGTATTTTGACAAGAACTTCAATTGCACCTCGCAAAAGCTTATCAGCGCGGAATTGCCGATATTCGGAGCGTTTTATGAGACCTCGTCTAACTATTATCTTTTGACCGGACAGACTAACCCCGGTCAAAGTGCCAACGTAGAGTGCTATCGCCTTACTAAATACACTAAGGACTGGACAAGGGTAAGATCCGTAGGCTTGTACAACTGCAATACCACCGTGCCCTTTGACGCGGGCAGCGCGCGTATCACCGAGGAGGGCAAGTACCTCATAGTGCGCACCTGCCACGAGATGTACAGCGGCCATCAGGCCAACGTCACGATAGAGTATGATACAGACAGTATGACCGTGACCGATTCTTACACCGATGTTATGAATGTGAAATACGGTTATGTCAGCCACTCGTTCAATCAGTTTGTCAAGACCGAAAACGGCAAGATAGTAGCCGTAGACCACGGCGACGCATATCCGAGGTCCGTGGTGCTGATAAAGTACCCCACAAGCGCGGCGGGCGGCAAATTTACCCCCACCTACTCTAATCAGTGCAGCACGATAACCATGCTGTCTATCCCCGGAGAAGTAGGGGATAATTATACGGGAGTTACCGTTGGCGGATTTGAAATATCCTCAAGCTCGTATATCGTTGTCGGAAGCAAGACAGATCTCAGCGGCAGCAGCGACGCCAGAAATATATATGTCAGCGTCGCCGATAAGACGACGGGCGCGGTCAAGGTGACTGAGCTTACCTCATACAGCGGCAGCGCCTATAAGGACGGCGCGACCACTCCCCATCTCGTAAGATTAAGCACGGACAGCTATATGGTGCTCTGGGAGCGCGGCGATACGGTTTATTATACCCGAATTGACGGTAAGGGCAATAAAGTCGGCTCTATAAGCAGCTTTACGGGGCACCTTTCGGACTGCGCGCCTGTGGTAAGCGGCGGCAAGCTTGTGTGGTATGTTTGGGACAGCGCCACGGTGGATTTTTACACCATAGACCTTTCGAGCTATAGGGCGGCAAAGAGCGCAAGCTTAAAATACGGCCACGAGCTCGAGCTGAAGAGCGTATCGGGCGACACCGCGACATTAAAGTGCAAAAAATGCTCGCAGATCTTTACCGAAAAGGTAGCGACCGATTTCACCGTTTGGTGGGAGACGGGCACGTCCGCCGCAGGCACAAGCTACAGTACAAAGGCTCCTACTACATTTGACGTAGAGGACAGGCAGAACTTCAATCTTGCGTTGCCCGACGGAGCAAATAAGCTTTTTGAGGCGTTCTCCTCGGACGCGAGCGTATTGCGCGTAGGCGGCACGGGGCTCGACTTTATGCTGACCGCGCTAAAGCCCGGAACGGCGACAATTACCATCAGACCCGTATATAACCCTTCGGTGGAAAAGAAGTTTACCATTAAAGTAGCGCACGACTTTGAGGAAAAGATAATCACACAGCCTACCTGCGCTAAGGAGGGGCAAAAGCAGCTTACCTGCAAGGGCTGCGGCCATAAAGAGACCGCGGTCATCCCCAAGAAGGCGCACACTTATACCACCAAGACGGTCGCCCCGACCTACACAACGCAGGGCTATACCGAGTACACTTGCTCGGTATGCGGCTACAGCTATAAGAATTATATAGCTAAGAAAACCGTTCCTGCGGTGTCGGGCTTAGCGCTCAAAGGCCGCTCGAGCGACGCTCTGCGCATAGCTTGGACTAAGAATACCACCGCTGATGGCTACATAATCGAGATGAAAGACGGCAGCAAGTGGGTTCGCGTTGGCAAGATAACGAAAAACTCCACCGTCGAGTTTAGAAAAGCCGGACTAAAGGCAGGCACAGCTTACTCATTCAGAATAAAAGCCTACAAGATGGTCGGCAAGGACGCATTCTACAGCGGGTACACCTCGATTTCCGCACGCACTAACCCCTCCGTGGTGACAGGCTTAAACCTGAAAGGTCGTGCAGCTGACGCGCTAAGGCTCGCGTGGACAAAGAACACGAGTGCCGACGGTTATATAATAGAGCGCAAGGACGGCACTAAGTGGGTACGTATAGCAAAGCTTGCTAATAACTCAACCACCGAGTACCGCGTCGAGAAGCTTAAAGCGGGCACGGCTTACGATTTTCGCATTCGCTCCTACAAGATGAGCGGCAAGACCGCGCTCTACAGCGGGTACACCGCCATCTCCGCATGTACCAACCCGAGCGCGGTATCGGGCTTAAAGCTCAAAGCTTCCGCTAAGGACGCGGTGCGTCTCGCATGGACTAAGAATACAAGTGCTGACGGATACATAATCGAAATGAAGAGCGGCAATTCTTGGGTACGGGTAGGCAAGATAACAAGCAATGCTACCGTGGAGTTTAAGAAGTCGGGGCTTAAGTCTAATACCTCATACTCGTTCAGAGTTAAGACGTATAAGATGAGCGGAAAGACCGCGCTGTACAGCGGATATACGACGATAACCGTAAAGACTAAGTAAAAAAACAAAGTGAATACAGCGAACCGTGGATTGAAATTCAGTCCACGGTTTGTGCTTTAGCAAGCCTTTTGAATAAAATATATTGTCAATAATTTGCAGAAATTATTGACAACAACTCCTTGGTATGGTAAAATAAAATTGCGACACAACTTAATATTCCCTCTACAAAATACACTTTTGCTTTACGGTAAAAGTGCAGGCTCTTTTCGTACAAATTTGTAGAGGACGAAAGTTGTGTCGCAGCAATCGGAGCTTTGCATTTTTCGGTGCGCGGCTTCGGCTGCGCACTTTTTGATTATAGGAGGTTTAAAATGAAGAAGTTATTTGCGGGGCTCATATCCCTCGCGGCGGCTTTGCTCGCGGTGTGCGCGATAACCGTCTGCGCGGGAGCGGAAACGAGCGGGGATTATATGTACAACGTGCTCGGCGACGGGACTGTAAAAATATTCCGGTATATGGGAAACGCAGAAGAATTACTCATACCATCGACTTTAGACGGGAAAAGTGTGACGAGTATAGGGATGAGCGCTTTTTACAATTGCTCATCACTTAAGTCAATAAATATTCCCGATAGTGTGACGTATATAGAAGCTGGTGCTTTTGAGAATTGTTCAAATCTTACATCGGTAAGCATATCGAACAACATGATAAGTATTGCAGGTAAAGCTTTTAATAACTGCTCAAGCCTTATTTCAATAAATATACCCGACAGTGTAGAAGATATTGGCTCTGATGCGTTTACGCACACGCCGCTTCTTGACAGCCAGACAACTACAGTTAAGTATGTTGAAAATTGGGCGGTTGATTGTGATGAAGATACATCGTCAGCAACAATAGCAAATGGAACTGTAGGGATAGCAGATAGCGCTTTTGAGAATTGCGCCGACCTTACTTCTATTTTCATTCCTGACAGTCTGATTTTCATAGGTGATGCCGCTTTTGAATATTGTTCAAACCTTTCTTCTATAAAAATACCTGACAAAGTAACAATTATAGGATATGAAGCTTTTGATTCTTGTGAAAGTCTCGCCTCAATTAATATACCTGACAGTGTGTCATGTATTGGAAGATACGCATTTACAAATACTCCTTTTTTTGATAATCAATCATCTGATGTAAGGTATGCAGGAAAGTGGGTAATCGGCTGTAATGAAGATGCAACAACCGCAATAATAAAAGATGGCACTTTTGGGATAGCAGATTATACGTTTTATGAATGTTCAAACCTGAAATCAATAAGTATACCCGACACTGTGATAAATATAGGAGGTTCAGCTTTTACATATTGCTCAAGTCTTACTTCAATCAAAATACCCAACAGCGTAAAGAGCATAGGCAGTGGTGCGTTTACAGAATGCTCAAGTCTCACATCAATAGATATACCCGACAGTGTGACGAGTATAGGAGATTGGGCTTTTTCCGGCTGCTCAAGCCTTACCTCGGTAACAATACCCGACAGCGTGACGAGTATAGGAGATTGTGCTTTTAATGAATGCACAAGCCTCATCTCGATAACCATACCAGACAGTGTGACGAGTATAAAATCAAATGCCTTTTTTAATTGCACAGGCCTTGTTTCACTAACTATACCGGAAAGTGTGACAAATATACAACAAAACATCTTATATGGTTGTTGGAAGTTTACTGACATCTACTACACCGGCTCTAAAGCACAATGGGATAAAATCTCTATTGATGAGGTTAACGAAGAGTTGCTGAGCGCCACTATCCACTACAATTACAACCCCACCGCCCCCTCCTCCGTCACCGGACTTAAGCTCAAAGCCCGCGCCGCCGACGCTCTGCGCCTCTCTTGGACAAAGAACCCATCCGCTGACGGCTACATAATAGAAATGAAGAGCGGTAACAGCTGGACGCGCGTCGGCAAGATAACGAAAAACTCCACCATTGAGTTTAAGAAATCGAAGCTCAAGGCGGGCACGGCTTACACGTTCCGCATTAAGGCGTACAAGATGAACGGCAAGACCGCCCTCTACAGCGGCTATACCACAATATCCGCCCGCACCAACCCGAGCGCAATAAGCGGCTTGAAGCTCAAGGCTCGCGCGGCCGACGCATTGCGCCTCACATGGACAAAGAACACCTCCGCCGACGGCTACATAATCGAGATGAAGAGCGGCAGCGCTTGGACGCGTGTCGGCAAGATAACCAAGAATTCCACCGTTGAATTCAAGAAGTCCAAGCTCAAAGCCGGCACCGCGTACACCTTCCGCGTTAAGGCCTACAAGATGTCGGGCAAGACCGCTTTGTACGGCGCAACTAAGACTATATCGGTACGCACTAACCCCTCCGCCGTGGCAGGGCTGAAGCTGAAAGCTTCCGCTAAGAATGCAGTCCGCCTGACGTGGAATAAGAACACTTCCGCCGATGGGTATATCGTAGAGATGAAAGTCAACGGCGTTTGGAAGAGAGCGGGCAAGATATCCAAGAACTCCACCGTTGAGTTCAAAAAGTCGGGGCTTAAGTCAAAGACCGCCTACGCATTCCGCGTAAAGACATACAAGATGAGCGGAAAGACAGCGCTCTACAGCGGATACAAGACGATAACCGTAAAGACTAAGTAAAAAATCAAAGTGAATACAGCAAACCGTGGATTGATTTCAGTCCACGGTTTATTTTTCGCAGTATTAAACGAATTAAAAGGCGCAGCGCCTTAGGATTTTTCCACCCAAAAAAAGTATATACCAAAAGTTTTTGAAAGGGGGTCAGGGGGAAACGCTAAACCTACACCTCTCTCCTCAGCTTTTCTATATACTCTCTGACTGCCTTTTCGGCGTCCTTGACCTCGGCGTACAGCTCCGAGGCGGAGACTCTCAGCGCGCCGCTGCCGAGGATTATTACCTGCTCAGCGCCGTCGGAGGTGGCGACGCGCACGCGGTAGTTTTTGGCGAGGACGTGCGAGGTCTTTTCGATATAAGAGTCGGCGGTCTCCTGCTCTTTGGTGTAGACTATGGATATGCCGCCCGCCCTTTCTATCGTGCGGGTGCCGCCGGGGACCTTGTATGCGTCAAATACGAGGATAAGCTCGCACTGCCGATAGCCCTGATAGCTGCACATTATGTTTATAAGACGGCTGCGCGCCGCGTCAAGGCTCTGCTCGGCGATAGTTTTAAGCTCGTCCCACGCGAAGATGATATTATACCCGTCTACAAGCAGGTACTCGGGACCCATACGCACGGCGGCGCGGCTTTTGTATGTAGGGGGTTTGGGCACGGGAGCCATTGCCTTTCGCGGGTCGCGGTCAATTTTGCCGTAGGTGCGCTCGAATATCTCCATTAGCTCCTTGTCGGTCGCGGCTCTTTGGGCAAAGCTCTCTGCGCGGCGGTATGCGGATATGCGCTCTTCCTCCTCCTTTGCAGCTTTAAGGCAGGAGGGCAGGTGCATATGCTCTTTTACCTTGTCATATCTTACTAAAACTCCCGCCCCGTGCGAGCAGAATATCGAGTCTGCGGAGTTCTCGGTGTCCTTGTCGGGGTCATAGCCTATCTCGGCGATAATTTTGTCGGGGTCGGCGCACTCGGTATATCCGCCGAACGAGCAGAAGAGTCTGCCCCTCCCCCTTGTATATGCCGTCAGCTGCCGCTGATAGCCGCTCATTGCGGCGGCGGGGCAGTGCCCCTTTATCACCGAGTTTTCGCCCTCGGTGATGGGCGGGGAAAATTCGCCGTTCATCTGCTGTATATCCACAATAGCCCGCCCCGAATATTCCGACGGGAGTATAAGGGTAAAATCATAATACGGCTCGAGCAATACGCTCTTTGCGGTGCGCAGTCCCTGCCGTACGGCGCGCCGTACCGCTTGGGCAAAATCCCCGCCCTCGGTGTGCTTTATATGCGCCTTTCCGCTGCAAAGCGTTATCTTAATATCCGTTATCGGCGAGCCGGTCAGCGCCCCGAGGTGGGTGGTATCCTTTAATATGCTTAAAACCTGCCGCTGATAGCTGCGCTCTAACTGCTCCTCGCTGCAAAGCGTATCAAACACCAGCCCCGACCCGCGCGGCAATGGCTCGAGCAATAAATGCACCTCGGCATAGTGCTTTAACGGCTCGTAATGTCCGACCCCCTCGACGGTGTCGGATATCGTTTCGAGATATGCCGCCTTTCCGGTGCCGAATTGCGCCTTTATGCCAAAGCGCTCTTCTATCATACCGCGCAGTATCTCAAGCTGTATTTCGCCCATTAGCCTTACCGATATGCCGAACGGCGTGCTTAGTACATTAAGCGCGGGCTCTTCCTGCTCGAGCTGCTTTAGCTGCTGTAAGAGGGTGTATTTGTCTACGCCCTCGGGCGGCTCTACCGAGTAGGTCATAACAGGCTCGAGAAGCGGCTCCGTTAGCCCACTCTCGTATCCGAGCCCCATGCCCGCGCGGCTGTCGGACAGCCCGACGGCGGCGCAGATAACGCCGCAGGGGACGCAGTCGACGGTTTCGTATTTGCTGCCCGAGTATAATCTCAGCTCGCTAATCTTCTCGGTCATTAATTCGCCGTTTTTGGCGGTGTAGGTTATGCTGTCGCGGACGCGCAGAGCGCCGCCCGTCACCTTTAACAGGCTCAGCCGCTTGCCCTTGTCCTCGGATATTTTGTATATCCTCCCGCCGAATATGTCCGAATATTCGGGCGATAGGGTGAACCTCTCTATCAGCTCGGCAAGCTTGTCTACGCCCTGCATTTTGAGCGCGGAGCCGAATATGCAGGGAAATATCCCGCGGCGGCCGACCGCCCTCGCGATAACTATATCGTCTATTTTTCCTTTGTCGAGAAATTGCTCGGCGGCGTCGTCGTCATTCATAGCACATTCTTCAAAGAACGCCTCGGACGCGGTATCGGTAAAATCGATAAATCCCTCGCCGAGCCTATTATTAAGGCTGTTCATGACCGCGTCCTTATCATAGCCCGCCATATCGGTTTTATTTACGAATATAAAGACGGGGATATTATAGCTGTCAAGCAGCCGCCATATAGTCTCGGTGTGGCTTTGCACGCCGTCCGTCCCGCTTATGACAAGTACCGCATAGTCGAGAACCTGCAATACTCGCTCTGTCTCGGCGGAAAAGTCCGCGTGTCCCGGCGTATCGAGCAGGGTATAAAGGCTGTCGCCGAGGGATAACCTCGCGCAGTGGGCGAATACGGTTATGCCGCGCGACCGCTCGGTCGGGTGGGTGTCAAGATATGAGTCACCGTCGTCGACCCTGCCGCGCCTGCGTATCTCTCCCGCGTGAAAAAGCAGCGCCTCGGAAAGGGTGGTCTTGCCCGCGTCGACGTGCGCCGCCATACCGATAACTATTCTCTTTTTAAAATTGCCAAGCTCTTTCATACGCACACCTTCTCTATTTACATTATACAATATTGTTTTGCGTATGGCAAGTAAAATAGATGTAAAATTCACTTGATATTTTGTACGGAGTGTAGTATAATATAAAATGGACTACTATATATGGGTAATTTTGCTTTGACGGGAGGTCGTGGATATGTCTGACAGCTTTGACAGTTATGTGAGATCTGCCCGCCTGTATTTTGAGAGCGCGGGAAAAAGGCCGAGTGCGTACGTACATACCTACGGCTGCCAGCAAAATGTCAGCGACGGCGAGAAGCTTAAGGGCATACTTGCGGCTATGGGGTACGAGTTTACCTCAGATACCGCCGACGCCGACCTTATATTGCTCAACACCTGCGCCGTAAGAGAAAACGCCGAGGACAAGGTATTCGGCAATGTCGGCGCGCTGAAAAAGCTTAAAGAGCACAACCGCTCGCTTATCATAGCGGTCGGAGGATGTATGACCCAGCAGCGGCATATCGCCGACAAGCTGCGCGCGTCTTTTCCTTTAGTTGATATAATATTCGGAACCAACGCCGCGAGAGAGCTTCCGAGGCTGATATACGAAAAGCTGACGCAAAACACGGGCGGCACATACCTTGACGGCGGCGAGGAGATAAGCGAGGATATCCCCGTCCTGCGCGAGGATAAAATAAAGGCGTACGTCCCTATTATGTACGGGTGCAATAATTTTTGCACCTACTGTATAGTGCCGTATGTGAGAAAAAGGGAACGCTCGCGTCTTCCTAAGGCCGTGTATGACGAGGTAAAGGAGCTTATCGCCGACGGGTATAAGGAAATTATGCTGCTCGGGCAGAATGTAAATTCTTACGGCAAAGAGCACGGCGTAAGCTTTGCGGCACTCCTTAAAATGCTCGACGATATAGACGGAGAATATAAGCTAACCTTTATGACAAGCCATCCTAAGGACTGCACGCACGAGCTGATAGACACCATAGCCGACAGCAGACATATCGAGCACCATATACATCTCCCCGTGCAATGCGGCAGCGACAGGATATTAAAGGCTATGAACCGCAACTATACGGTGGAGAGCTATACCGCCCTCGCCGAATACGCTAAGGCGAGGATACCCGACCTGTCGCTTACTACCGATATAATAGTCGGCTTTCCGGGGGAAACGTACGAGGACTTTTCTAAGACATTAGAGCTTATGAAGAAGATACGCTTTGATATGGCGTACACCTTTATCTACAGCCGCCGCGAGGGGACTAAGGCGGCGCTCCTCCCCGACCCCGTAAGCGATAAAGAAAAGGGCGCGTGGATGCGCGAGCTGTTAGAGGTGCAGGGCGAGATAGGACTGCAAAATTATCAAAGGTATATCGGCGGCACCTTTGAGGTGCTTTGCTCGGGCAGGGATAAGAACAAGCCCGAGTACCTCACCGGTCACAGCAGGCAGAGCATTATAACGCGGTTTACGGGCCCTGACGATTGCATAGGAAAATTCGTCAAGGTAAAGATAACCGGCGCTATGCCGTGGGCGGTAGAGGGAGAGCTTATACAGTAAAATACACGGCTTAACGCCGCAAATATAAAGGAGAATAAAAATGGACGCAATAAAAGCAGCAAGAGAGTTAGGAAAGGCGATACAGGCGGACGAGCGTTATATAGAATATAACCGCGCAAAGCTCGCCAACGACGCAGACGAAGAATTACAGCAGCTTATCGGCGAGTTCAACCTAAAAAGACAGCAGGTCGGACTTGAGATGAGCAAGAGCCCCGAGGAGCAGGACAAGGCAAAGCTCGACGAGGCTAATAAGGAGATGCAGCGCCTTTATACTCTGGTCATGTCCAATGAGCATATGGCGGACTATACAATGGCAAAGCAGGGTATGGATAAGCTTGTCAATGAAGTAAACGGCATAATTTCTCTATGCGTAAACGGCGAGGACCCCGACACCTGCGACTATACCGCGTGCAGCGGCTCTTGCAGCACCTGCCATGGCTGCGGCTAAAGCCAAGTGAAAGGCGATAAATAATGGCGGACAAGACCGAAAAGCTGACCCCGATGATGGAGCAGTATTTCGATATCAAAAAGAAATACGAGGACTATATCCTTTTTTACAGGCTCGGCGATTTTTACGAGATGTTTGACTCCGACGCTTTGATAGGCTCTAAAGAGCTCGAACTTGCTATGACGCAAAGGGCGGGCGTTCCTATGTGCGGGGTGCCGCACCACAGCGCCGAGGGCTATATTAAGCGGCTGATAGACAAGGGCTTTAAGGTCGCGGTATGCGAGCAGACGGTAGATCCCGCGCTCGCTAAGGGGCTTGTAGACAGGGATATAGTTAGGCTCGTCAGCGCGGGTACGGTGATAGAGGCGTCCATGCTCGAAGAGGGCGTAAACAATTATATCTCCTGCATATATTTCGGCGAAAGCGGCGCGGGACTTGTCTTTGCCGATATCTCGACGGGAGAGGTGCACGCCTTTGAAAAGCCCAACGGCAAAAAGCAATACGACGATATAATAAACGAGTTCTCACGGTATACCCCCGTAGAGCTGCTGTTTAATTTTGAGCTGTTAAAGGCAAAGCCCGTGTATGATTTTATCCGCACACGGTTTGTCAAATGCTCGGCGGAGCAGCTCGAGGAGGACGCGTTTGATTATGACGAGAAATCAGTCACCGAGCAGTTTTCGGGCAGCATATCCGATATAGGGCTTGACGGAAAAGAAAACGCGGTGCGCGCGCTTTCCGCCCTGCTAGCTTATCTCAAAAATGCACAGCGCAGCGGAGCTAAGCGCTTTGTAAAACTCAATGTGCACAGCGGCGCGGAGTATATGGAGCTAGGATTTAACGCGCGGCGCAACCTTGAGCTGACAGAAACAATGCGCTCTAAAGAAAAGCGCGGGTCGCTATTGTGGGTGCTCGACAAGACCGTAACGGGTATGGGGCGGCGCAGATTAAGACAATGCATAGAGCGCCCGCTTACCGACGCCGCCGCGATAATTAGGCGGCACGACGCGGTGCAGTCGCTTATCGATAACTCGGCGGTGCTGTACGATATACAGGACGACCTTGACGGGGTATACGACCTTGAGCGGCTTATGACAAGGGTGATATATAAGACCGCCTCGCCTAAAGACATATACGCTATGGGGATGACCTGCCGCGCGATACCGAGGTTAAAAGAGGATATAGGCAAGCTGTCCGCCGCGCTGATAAAGAGCCTAAATAAAAAGATAAGCGATCTTAAGGATATCGCCGAGCTTACCGAAAGGGCGATAGCGGACGACCCTCCCGCGCTTACTAAGGACGGGGGATATATCAAGGCGGGCTATAATGAAGAGCTCGACAGATTAAGAGATATAACCGGCGGCGGAAAAGAGCTGCTTTCCAAAATAGAGCAAAGAGAGCGCGAGGCTACCGGTATAAAGAATTTGCGCGTGGGGTATAACCGCGTATTCGGCTATTATATCGAGGTATCTAAGGGCAATATATCTATGGTGCCCGATAGGTATATTCGCCGCCAGACCCTTACTAACGGCGAAAGATACATAACCGACGAGCTGAAGAAGATAGAAAGCGAGATACTCGGCGCAAACGACAAGATACTTGCACTCGAGGCGGAGCTTTTCGCCGCTGTCAGAGAATTTATCGCCGAGAGGCTGAGCGAGGTACAGCTGACCGCAGAGTCGATAGCAAATCTTGACGTGTTGTGCAGCTATGCGCGGGTGTCGGCGGAGAATAATTATACCCGCCCCGTGATAGCGCCTAACGGCGTTATAGAGATAAAGGACGGCCGTCACCCCGTGGTGGAAAAGACCGTAAACGAGGTGCTTTTTACCCCTAACGATACCTATCTTGACACGGCGGGCAGCCGCCTTATGATAATAACGGGGCCCAATATGTCGGGTAAATCGACGTATATGCGCCAGACCGCCGTGATAGTGCTTATGGCGCAGATAGGCTGCTTTGTCCCCGCGTCGTATGCGCGTATAGGGATAGTCGACAAGATATTTACCCGCGTAGGGGCGAGCGACGATCTAAGCGCGGGGCAGTCTACATTTATGGTGGAGATGAACGAGGTGGCGGAGATACTCCAAAACGCGACCCGCGACAGCCTTGTCATACTCGACGAGATAGGCAGAGGCACCTCTACCTTTGACGGAATGTCGATAGCTAAGGCGGTAGCCGAGTATATCAGCTCTAAGGCTATCGGCTGCAAGACGATGTTCGCCACGCACTATCACGAGCTTATCTCAATGGAGAGCGAGCTCGACGGCGTGCGCAATTACAGCGTAAGGGTAAAGAAAAAGGGCGAGGATATACAGTTCTTGCATAAGATAGTCGAGGGCGGAACGGACAACAGCTACGGCATAGAGGTGGCAAAGCTCGCGGGAGTGCCGCAAAAGGTGCTTTCTCGCGCAAGGCAGATACTCTCCGACATGGAGGCAGCTCCTAAGGCACAGCATGAACTTAAGCTGCGCGCCGAGGAAGAGGGCGGGCAGATAGACTTTGAGGCTACCGCCCGACAGAATGTTATAAACGAGATAAAGCGGCTAGAGCTGGACGATATGTCCCCGAGAGAGGCATACGCAAAGCTTGAGGAGCTTAAAAACATGCTCAAGTAGAGGTAAGACAATGCCGACGATAAGACTGCTTGATAAGAGCGTAGCGGAGCTTATCGCCGCGGGAGAGGTGATAGAGCGCCCCTCCTCGGTGATAAAGGAGCTTATAGAAAATTCCGCCGACGCATTAGCAAAGCATATCACAATTGAAATAAAAAACGGCGGCATAAGCTATATGCGGCTTACCGACGACGGCTGCGGAATAGCCTTTGACCAGCTGCCGACCGCCTTTTTGCGTCATGCGACCAGCAAGATACATAACGGCGGCGACCTTGTGGCGATAGGCACGCTCGGCTTTCGCGGTGAGGCGCTCGCGTCTATCGCGGCGGTAGCGCGGGTAGAGATGATGTCGCGGCAGGCGGGGGACGAATTAGGCGGCAGGATCGTTATCGAGGGCGGCGAGCAAAAGCTGCACGAGCGCTGCGGCTGCCCCGAGGGTACGACGATAGTTATACGCGACCTGTTTTATAATACCCCCGCGCGGCTGAAATTCTTGAAAAAGGACGTGTCCGAGGGCAACTTTATATCGGCGCTTGTCGATAAGCTCGCCTTATCCAAGCCCGAGATATCCTTTAGATTTATACGAGATAATAAGAACGTGCGCGTAACGACGGGCGACGGCTCGAGGTTCTCGGCGATAAGGGCGGTGTACGGCAGACAGTTTGCCGACTCGCTCGTAAAGGCGGACTATTCCTACAATAATATCACGATAGAGGGCTTTGTCTGCTCGCCGCTGTTTTGCCGCGCAAGCCGCGCAATGCAGATGTTTTTCGTAAACGGACGGTATATAAAGAGCACGACCTGTATGGCAGCGCTCGAGGAGGGCTATCGCAATACCGTTATGACGGGGAGATACCCCGCCTGCGTGCTGAATATAAATATGCCCGCCGATATGGTGGACGTCAATGTCCACCCCGCTAAGACCGAGGTCAGGTTCGCTTATGAAAAGGCGGTGTTCGACGCGGTGTATTTAGCGACAAAGAACGCCCTGCTGTTAAGCGAGAGCGCCGCAGTAAGCGAGCCCGCGAAAAAAGAGGACGACTACTCGCCTAAAAAATATTTCGAGCGCACCGCATATATGAACGTCCCCGCTCCCGCTCAACAAAAGCTGCCCGACGCGGATATAGACGTAAAGACCGTATACGGCGAGGTAAGAAAGCCGCCCGCCTTTCACGACGGAGGAGAGGCGCGCGCGTCGGGGTTACTCCCGAGAAAGCCGTTAGAAAAAGAGCCGACGGTCGTTACCCCCGCCGAGCCCGTTGCGGCTGAGATACCGCCTCCGCCCGAGCCTCCCGAAGAATATCTGCGAGTAAGCGCCTTTTCGGGCAATGTCACAAAGGCTATTGTGCCCGAGCAGCCCGAGCAGGAAAAGAATATACGCGTCATAGGCGAATACGCCGCGACCTATATCATCTGCGAGGCGGAAGAGGGACTTATACTGATAGACAAACACGCCGCTCACGAGCGCATACGCTTTGAACGGCTTAAAGCCGAGTTCAGCCAGACCTCTCAGCTGCTTATGGACGAGGTAAAGGTAAAGCTCTCCGCCGAGGAATATAACGCGCTGAGCGAATATTACGAGTATGTCGAGCAGGCGGGGGTAGAGCTTGTGTTTGCCGACGATATGACCGTAGAGATAACCGCCATGCCGAGCATCATCACCGATGACCCAAAGCAGGTGGTATGCGATATAGCGGATAGGCTAGTGCTCGGCGGCACGGGGCAAAAGGGCGCGCTGTTTGACGATATGCTGCACACTATGGCGTGCCGCAGCGCGATAAAGGCTAACGATCATACCGACATCACCGAGCTTGAGGTGCTCGCTCGCAGGGTGTACAATGACAAGGCGATAAGATTTTGCCCGCACGGCAGACCTGTTATGACCGTACTGCCCAAGAGTAAGATAGAGCACCTGTTTATGAGGACTTGATATGGCGGGGCAGTTTCTTATCACGGTATGCGGGCCTACCGCGAGCGGCAAGACGGCTTTAGCCGCGCGGCTCGCTCTGGACCTTGACGGAGAGGTTATATCCGCCGACTCTATGCAGGTATATAAGGGGTACGGCATAGCCACAGCAAAGCCCGACAAGGAAGAAATGCTCGGCGTGCCGCACCATCTGATAGGCTTTCTTGACCCGAGAGAAAAATTTTCGGTAGCGGATTATGTTATGCTGGCCAAGGAAAAAATAGCGGATATAGCCGCGCGGGGACGCCAGCCGATACTTTGCGGCGGGACGGGATTGTATATCGACTCGGTAAATAATAATATCACCTTTGACGCTGACGGTGGGAGCGACCCTAAGTACCGCGAGGAATTAAGAGCCATAGCCGAAGAGCGCGGCGGGCAGTACCTGCTCGATATGCTGAATAATGTAGACACCGACTGCGCAAAAAGATTGCACCCGAATAATCTTTCGCGGATAATACGGGCTCTTGAGGTATATAAAATAAGCGGCAGGACCATGACCGAGCTGCAAAGAGAGAGCCGCAAAGCGCCCTCGCCGTATATTAAGTGCTATATTATGATAGACTATGACCGCGAGGAATTATACCGCAGGATAGACAGCCGCGTAGACGATATGGTACGGCGCGGGCTTGTTGACGAGGCGAGGGAGTTTTTCTCCCACGACGACTATCCCACGGCGGCACAGGCGATAGGGTATAAGGAGCTTAAGCCTTATCTTGACGGCGAAGAGCCTTTAGCAGAGTGCATAGACAGGCTTAAGCGCGAAACAAGGCGATACGCCAAAAGGCAGCTTACATGGTTTAACAGAAATGAGAAAATATACAAAATACACGCCGACCGAACCGTCGATTTTGAAGAAATTTTAATAAAAGCAAAAAATTATATAAAAACCTGTAGAAATTCCGATTAAAATATGTTACAATATAGAGTGGGGAGTTTTATGCACGCGCCCCGAGCAAACCTGAAACAGCGCCAAAACGCTGACGCCCTATCTGGCGGGGGCTTTATTCCCGCCTAAAATAAAAAGCCCGTCACGGTATACACGGGAAAAGGGACTTTACGCCAAAAGACGTAAAAGTAAAAGCCGGACAGAATATGTCGATTTTAAGGAGGTCACGGCCATGGCAAAGGAAATCAATTTACAGGACGTTTTTTTAAATCAGGCGAGAAAGGAAAGAATACCGGTGACGATATACATCACCAACGGTTTTCAGTTCAAAGGAATGGTAAAGGGCTTTGACAATTATACCGTCATACTCGATACCGACGGGAAGCAAAATCTTATCTATAAGCACGCAATATCGACGATAACGCCGCTAAGGCCCGTGTCGATACTCGACGCTTTTGACAAGGGAGAAGAGCAGCAATAATATATGGACAGATCGGGGACAACTAAGATAATCGCCGTGCTTTTGGCGATATTTCTGGTGATAACCATAATAAGTCAGTTTGCGGTACGCAATGAAAACGGCATAAGGACGGAGGTCGCAATGCTGTACGAGTCTCAGGACGCGCTGATGTTTGACGGTGTGTTTATCAGAAGCGAGCATACCGTCAAAAGCAGCGTGGACGGAGTATTGCAATACGCACATCCCGACGGCTCTAAGCTCGGCAAGAACAGCGTTATCGCAAACGTATATCAAAACGCCGAGGACATAAGGGTCAAAAACCGCATAAGCGCGCTGAATAAGCGCATAGAGTCGCTTAAGGACGCTCAGAGCTTAGCGGGGACGGATAATTCTCAGATAGAGGTCTTTAACAGCCTTATTTACGAAAAGCACAGCGAGCTGATAAAGGCGATATACAATAAGGATTATACCGCCGCGGGAGAGATAAAATATCAGCTGCTCAATCTCCAGAGCAAGCGCGATATGGCTAAAGGCAAAAACGAGGACTATTCTTCCGTGATAACCACTCTCGAAAATACCGAGCAGAGCTTAGAGCAGCAATTAAGCACCGACGTGCAGAGCATAGTCTCCGAGGAGAGCGGGTATTTTGTCAGCGCGGTGGACGGCTATGAGAGCGAGCTTACTTTTGATACCGCAGAAGAGCTTACCGAAAAAAGAATAAACGAGATCATTAACACCGGCGCTAAGGACGGCGCGTCTAACGGCGTTATCGGCAAGATGATAGACAGCTACAGCTGGATGTTAGCGGCGGTGATAGACTCCGACACGGCGGCGGCAGTGCTTGAAGAGGGGACTTATGTGACGCTTACTGCGGGGGCGTCGGTCGTCCCCGTAAGAGTGTATGTAGAGAAGGTAAATAAGACCGACAGTGGCAACAGCGTGGTGATATTTTCCTCGGATATACTCACCCAGTCGGTCACGGCTAAGCGCACCGAGCGGTTCAGGATGTCGCTCGAAAATTACAGCGGCATAAGGATATCGGCGGACGCGATACATTTTGACGATGACAACAATATGGGCGTGTACATAAAGAACGGCTCGACCGCCGAATTTAGGCGCATAGTCGAGGTGTACCCCGGCGAGGACTATGTTATCGCAAAGGACACCACGGGTATGCAGGGCTATCTTTCGCTGTATGACAGTATCATTGTGGAGGGCAAGAACCTGTATGACGGAAAAGTGCTGTGACTTGCCTGCCGAGCAGACAGGCTTTAAGGAGATAGAGCAAAATCTCAAGGCTGTACGGTATAATACCGTCGAGGCTATGGATAAGGCGGGGCGCACCGACAAGGTAAATATAATGGCGGTGACAAAGACTGTCCCCGTCGAGAAGATAAATTATGCCGAGAGCCTCGGTATAGACCTGCTCGGGGAAAATCGCGTGCAGGAGTTTTTGAGCAAATACGAGAGCTATTCCAAAAGCTCCGAGGTGCATTTTATCGGCACACTCCAAACAAATAAGATAAAATACATCATAGACAAGGTGAGTATGATACACTCGGTCGGCTCGCTAAAGGCGGCGCAGGAGATAGATAAGCGCGCTATCGAGCATAAGCTGACAATGGATATACTTCTGGAGGTAAATATCGGCGGCGAGGAGAGCAAGAGCGGAATTACGCCCGACGCGCTTTTCGATACCGCAAGCGCGGCAGCCGAGCTTCGGAATGTAAATATAAGGGGGCTTATGACAATACCCCCGCCCGGAGGAAACGAGATATATTTTGCAAGGACGCAGGAGCTTTTTAACGAGCTGAAGATAAAATGCCACGCACTTAGCAAAATGGATGTACTTTCTATGGGGATGTCCGCGGATTATGCCGCCGCGATAAAATACGGCTCGACAATAATTCGGATAGGCAGCGCCCTGTTCGGTTACAGAAACTATAATATTTAACGGAGGAATTTAAAAATGGCTTTTGAAGGACTGAAAAACTTATCCAAGAAGTGGCAGGACCCCGAGGACGAGGAGGGCTACGAGGAAGAAGCGACCGAGCGCGAAAAAATGCCCGAGGCGCCCCGTACTCCCGCGTCGAGCGGAAAGGTATTCACCTATAACGCAAGCACCACCCTGCACTTAGTAGTCAGCAGACCGAAAAAGTACAGCGACGCTGCGGAGATAGCTGAGCTTTATAAAAACAAGAATACCGTAATACTTATGTTCAGCAACACAAATAAGGATATCGCCAACCGCCTTATCGACTTTCTCGGCGGCGTAAGCTATATCACCGACGGCGAGCTTAAGAGAATAGGCGATACCACATATGTGCTCGCACCGTTTAATGTGGATATATCGGGTGACTTTATCGACGAGATAAGCAACATCTCGGGCGAAGATATATTTGACGATCTCGGCTGATGTCGTCAGACGATAAGCAGCTTGCGGCGTATTTAGAAGACGCCGCCGAGCGCTGTGCAAGGACGGGCAGACCGTACTTTACAAAATTCCTTACCGACAGCGAGCAGGCATTGCTAAAGCGCGTCAAAATGCCGCACGGGGTAGAATTGCGCCTATTCGGCGGAGAAGCTAATCTCGATTATGAGCGTGCGTGTATAGGACTGCTTCCGAGCGAAATGTCGGACATAGACGACGGCATATTCCCGATAGGGGCGGTGACCTTTACCTTAGGGCAAAAGGACAGGATAACGCACAGGGACGTGCTCGGCACGCTAATATCGGTGGGGATAGAGCGCGACACTATAGGCGACATATATCTTTATGAGGATAAGGCGATAGCCTATCTGTATAGTGCCGTGATACCGCTTGTAGCGGATACGGTGACTAAGATAGGCGGCATAGGTGTGCGCGCCGAAATAGGCGTAAACGCGCCTATACCCGAGAGAAAATTTCAGCTGCTGAGGCTGTCGGTGTCGTCGCTTAGGCTTGACACTATGGTGGGGCATTTAGCGGGACACGGGCGCAATAACGCGGTAGAAAAGTATATAAGACCGCAGAGAGTGACGGTAAATTCCGTCGTATGCACCGACGTTGACCACAGACTTAAGGCGGGGGACAAAATCTCGGTGCGCGGCGTAGGAAAGTTTGTCTTTGACGAGATAAACAGCGAAGGAAGAAAAGGCAGTCTTCATATAACAGTGAAGAAGTATATATAACAAGGAGGTATTTGGCGTTGAATGCTAAAGATATCGTAACAAAGACCTTTGAGAAAGCAAAGCTCGGCGGAGGCTATAAGGCCGAGGAGGTAGACGAGTTTTTGCGCGACGTATCCGTCGAGTATAAAAAGCTCGAGAACGAAAACGCCGAGCTTGAGAAAAAGCTTGAGGTGCTTGCCGCCAAAATAAGAGAATACCGCAACGACGAGGACGCTCTGCGCGACGCTCTGCTTATCGCTAAAAAGCAGGGTATAGCCGTAGTAAACGAGGCCAAGGAAGAGGCGGCAAAGATAAATAAAGAGGCTAATGACGCGGCCGCAAAGACCAAAAAGGACGCGGACGATTATTCCGCCAAGAAAAGGGCGGAGGCTGACAAGACGCTCGCGGACGCTAAGGCGGAGGCTAAGCGCATAGTCGACGAGGCTAACGGCAAGGCCGACGAGATACATACCATAATGAAGCAGCAGACCGAGAGAGAGCAGATAGTTTTACAGCGCACAAGAAAAGAGGTCAGCGAGTTTACCGAGAAGATACTCGCCGCCTATAACGTGCATATCGAGTATATCAAGAATATCCCCGCTCAGTGCGAGAACGAGTTTGTGATAAACACCGCAAAAGAGGTCGAGAGCCGCAAGCCCGCCGACAGCGCTTTTGCTAAGAAGCCCGAAGAGCCTAAGCCCGCCGAGGTGAAAAAGCCCGAGCCTAAGCCCGAGGAAAAGAAGCCCGAGCCCAAGCCCGAGGAAAAGAAGCCCGAAGAGCCTAAGCCCGAGGAGAAAAAGCCCGAAGAGCCCAAACCCGAGGAAAAGAAGCACGAGGAAAAGAAACCCGAGGACAAAAAGCACGAGGACGCTAAAAAGACCGACTCGATACTTTTCAAGCTCACCGACGAAAAGACCTCAGAGCTGCACGAGCTGCACGAGCCGCTTGAATTCGGAAAGCAATAATAGGATATTCGCTTTACATACTTCCGCATAGTTTTGGCACTGAAAGGATTTTTCACTCAATGGTATATATAGCTCTTGCGGCGGCAGTCGGACTGATAGGTCTTGACCAGCTTACAAAATATATTATAGACAGCAATATGCACCTGCACCAGTCTATACCCGTCATACAGATAGGCGGCACTAATGTGCTCAATATCACCTACGAGCGCAACACGGGCGCGGCGTTCAGCATACTCGAGGGAAAGCAGATATTTCTTATCATCATAACCGCGCTGATATTGCTCGGAATGCTGTATCTGCTGCTGTCAAAGCGAATTAAAAAGCCCGCGTACATTTGGTGCGTGGCGCTTATACTCGCGGGCGGCGTAGGCAATCTTATCGACAGGCTGATAACGGGGTCGGTAGTGGACTTTATCGACTTTAGGCTGATAAATTTCGCCGTGTTCAACGTCGCGGATATTTGCGCAGTGGTAGGCTCGATAGGGCTGCTGGTATTTGTGCTGTATGACGAGATAAAAGAGGTCAGGGCAAGGCATGCTGCTAAGAGCGACAGCACGGACGGTGAAGGCTGATGTGCGCCGACGCGGAGGATGTACTGACTTTTGTTTGTGACGCCGAGGGCGAAAGGCTCGACAAGTTTATCTCTTCACAGGATACGGGACTTTCGCGCAGTGCTGTAATAAAAATAGCCGACAGCGGCGGCTGTTGTGTCAACGGCAAGCCCGCCCGCAAAAGCTGTAGGCTGAGTATCGGCGACAGGGTGGAAATTATTCTCCCCGAGCCTGAAAAAACGGATATAAATGCCGAGGATATACCGCTCGATATAGTGTACGAGGACGGCGAGCTGTTAGTGGTAAATAAGCCTAAGGGCATGGTGGTACACCCCGCCCCGGGGCATTATTCGGGCACTCTCGTAAACGCGCTGATGTATCACTGTAAGGACAGCCTCTCGGGGATAAACGGCGTTATGCGCCCCGGCATAGTACACAGGATAGACCGCGACACGAGCGGCTTGCTAGTCGTCGCAAAGACCGACAACGCGCACAGGACGCTCGCCGAGCAGATAAAGGAGCACAGCTTTACCCGCGAGTATATGGCGGTAGTGCAGGGCGTTATCCGCGACAATGGCACCGTAGACGCGCCTATCGGCAGACATAAGACGGACCGCAAGAGGATGTGCGTCACCGAGCTTAATTCGCGTCCAGCTTTGACGCATTATTTTGTAGAGCAAAATTACAGTAAGAATACGCTGCTCAGATTAAAGCTTGAGACGGGGCGCACTCACCAGATAAGGGTGCATATGGCGTATATCGGTCACCCCGTGACGGGGGACTCGGTGTACGGTACAGGCGAGCCTAAGTGGCTGGGCGGGCAGTGTCTGCACGCTAAAAGGCTCGGCTTTATCCACCCGAACGGGCAGTATATGGAGTTTGACAGCCCTTTGCCCGATTATTTTACAAGGCTGCTCAGAAGCCTTGAAAATACAAAGATATAGATGTAGGAGCAAAATGGATTTTTCCAAGGTTATCATTATGACCGACCTTGACGGGACGCTGCTCGACGACAAGAAAAACATATCCGAGCGCGACCTTAAGTCGATCGATGAATTTTGTGACGCGGGAGGAGCGTTTACCATAGCGACGGGGCGAGGCTATTCTATGGCAAAGCCCGTTGCCGATAAGCTCTCATTAAGAATGCCCGCCGTGATATTCAACGGCTCGGCGGTGTATGATTTTAAGACCGAGAGCTTTTTATGGCAGAGCGAGGTCACCTACCGCGCGAGAGATTACATAAAGGCTATTATGCGGGAATTTCCCGATATAGGAATAGAAGTATTGCAGCAACACAAGGTGTACGTCCCCGCCAATAATGAAGTAGAGAGTATGCATATGGCGCTCGAGAATGTGCAGGGCGTATTCTGCGATGTCGACGAGATACCCGAGGGCGGCTGGCTAAAGGTACTGCTCGCCTATCCCGAGGATAAAATGGACGGGCTGCGCCGCTTTGTCGACGAATGCTGCGCCGAGGGTACTAATCGCGTGCTGTCCGCGCCGTTTTTCTACGAATTGCTCCCCGTCGGAGTGAGCAAGGCGTACGGCTATAAAAGGCTGCTAGAGGTGACAAACAACACCGACAGGTTCACGGTCGCGGCGGGAGACTATCCCAATGACGCCGAAATGGTAAAGAGCGCCGACCTCGGTTTTGCGGTATCTAACGCCCACGACGAGGTAAAGGCGGCGGCGGACGTGATAATCGGCTCAAATAACGACGACCCTATGACACATATGATAGATTATATCAGAAAGCTTTAAGAAAAATAACGGGGCATGCCCCGATGAAAGGAATACAGAATATGGATGCTATGATCAAACGGCAGCTCGAACGCACCGCTGCTAAGGTAAGGCTTGGGATAATCGAGGGCGTTTATAACGCAAAATCGGGACACCCCGGCGGCTCGCTGTCTATAGCGGATACGCTGACCTATCTCTATTTTGCGAGAATGAACATCGACCCGAAAGATCCGCAGATGCCCGAGCGCGACAGGCTCGTGCTGTCAAAGGGGCATACCGCTCCCGCACTGTACTCGGTGCTTGCTAACAGAGGATTTTTCCCGGTGGAGGAGCTAAAGACGCTGCGTCATATCGATTCCAGACTTCAGGGACACCCCGTAAGAAACAAGATCCCCGGTGTGGATATGAGCACGGGTTCGCTAGGACAAGGGATCTCCGCCGCATGCGGTATGGCACTCTCGGGCAAGCTGTCCAACGATTATTACAGAGTATACGCCATACTCGGCGACGGCGAGATAGAAGAGGGTCAGGTATGGGAGGCCGCAATGTTTGCCGCGCATTATCAGCTTGACAATCTTTGCATAGTCGTTGACAATAACGGCTTACAGATAGACGGCAAGATAAAGGACGTTATGTCACCCTATCCCATAGACGAGAAGTTCAAAGCGTTCGGCTGGAACGTGGTATGTATAGACGGTCACGACTTTGACGCTATCGAAAAGGCTTTCGACAGCGCGGAGAGGGCGCTAAATCACCCCACCGCGATAATCCAAAAGAGCATAAAGGGCAAGGGCGTATCCTTTATGGAGGATCAGGTATCGTGGCACGGCACCGCGCCCAACGAGGAGCAGTACAATCAGGCAAAGGCTGAGCTTG
The DNA here is from genome assembly GCA_947594425.1 of uncultured Ruminiclostridium sp. Taxonomy (GTDB): domain Bacteria; phylum Bacillota; class Clostridia; order Oscillospirales; family Ruminococcaceae; genus Ruminiclostridium_E. The sequence continues at coordinate 61,441 of CANQED010000002.1, read as the reverse complement.
AAGAGCAGCTTGCTAAGCTGTCGTAAGGATAGGAGATAAGTATTATGGATAAAAAGGCAACACGCGAAAGCTACGGCGAGGCGCTTGTGGCGCTTGCCGAGAAGAGAAACGACCTGGTTGTGCTCGACGCGGATCTTGCGGCGGCTACCAAGACGGGAATATTTAAAAAGGCGTACCCCGACCGCTTTTTCGACTGCGGAATTGCGGAGGCAAATATGATGGGCGTTGCGGCGGGTATCGCCACGACCGGAAAGCTCGTATTCGCTAGCACGTTCGCTATGTTCGCGGCGGGCAGAGCGTATGAGATAGTAAGAAACAGCATAGGCTACCCCCATCTTAATGTTAAGATAGGCGCTACACATGCGGGTATATCCGTCGGAGAGGACGGAGCGAGCCACCAGTGCAACGAGGATATCGCGCTAATGCGCACTATCCCCGGTATGACGGTGATAAATCCCGCCGACGACGTTGAGGCTAAGGCGGCGGTCATGACTATGGCGGACTATGAGGGACCGACTTATCTGCGCTTTGGCAGACTTGCCGCCCCGATATTCAACGACCCCGCGACCTATAAATTTGAGGTAGGAAAGGGCATACAGCTCAGAAAGGGCGACGACGTCACCATAATAGCTACGGGGCTTATGGTAGCGCAGGCACTCGCCGCAGCGAGCGAGCTGTCCGATATGGGGATAAACGCCGACGTTATCAATATCCATACGATAAAGCCGATAGATAAGGATATTATTATAAATTCGGCAAAGCGCACGGGCAATGTGATAACCGTCGAAGAACACAGCATTATCGGCGGGCTCGGCAGCGCGGTATGCGAGGTGCTGAGTGAGAATTATCCCACTAAGGTGACAAGGATAGGCGTTATGGATGTGTTCGGTCATTCGGGTCCCGCGCCTAAACTGCTCGAGGAGTTCGGGCTTTGCTCGGAGAATATAATAAATACCGTTAAAAAGGTCCTCGGAAAGTAATATAGGGATATATACAAAAACACCGTTTGCGCTTTTGCAAACGGTGTTAATTTTTCGCTTAAAATATTTATGCTCCTGTGTAAGAGTCGGTGTTTACGGGGATGTTGTTTATCTTGCTGTTCTTGACCTTGCAGCCTACCTCGTGGAAGCCTATCTCTATCGAGTCGCGCCCACACAGCGAGGAGATGTTTATATTCGAGTTTTCTATCTGCAATGTACCGGGAGCGGCCGCGCAGCCTATGCCCGCCAGCTTGTCGCCTTCAAAATATATTCCCGCGTCGGTGTTTGAAATATTTATCTCGCAGTTTGTCGAGCGGCTGCCGACGCCCGCGCCGAGCTGCCCCTTAAATACTATCTCTAACCTTGCGCCGTCTATCGTTATGTGCGGGGGATTGTCCGCCCTGACAAACGAGGCGAGAGTGCCAATGCCCACGGTGCAGGTGCCCGACGTATCGATCTTGATATCCGTCTGCGCGGCGTTTATCGTCGGCGAGCCGTTAAGAGAGCCTATCACCGCAGAGCGGTCGCCCGATACCGCCGCGTCTATCGTACACAGTCCGAGGTTTATAGCGCACAGCCCGTCATACGAGCCTATGCCGACGCTGTCCTGACCGGTTATATTAAGCTTGATATCGCCGTGCTTAAGCTCGATAAGCCCGTCCGCGTCGGTAACTCCGCCGCCTATTCCGACCCCGTGGTCGCCGTTAGCCTCTAAGGTAAGCTTGCCTTCTATATCGACCTTTATTTTGCCGAAAGGCTCATTGTACGGACTGCCTATGCAGCAACCGTTGTTGCGGTAAGAGTCTATCTTTAACGAGCCGCTGCCGATAACCGCGAGCGAGGCGGTCTCGGGGACGAATATGCCGTCATAGCTCATAAGATTATCGCCTCGGCAGTCAAGCCGCACGTCGCAGTTCTCCCCTATAACAAGGCATTGTCTGACCCCGCCGTTTATCACCACGTCCTCAATGACTAAGGTTACGGCGGTGTTGTCGGCGACTTTTATATTTATTGTGGCCGCGTCCTTGCCGTTACCTTTAAGATAGGCAAATTCACAGGAGATAGATATATCGGTGTACTTATCTTTAGTAAGCTGTGATATTTCTATCGGGACATAGCTCTTTTCGTTTATCTCGTAGGTCTTGGCGGTCTTTATCTCGGGTTTTGTCCTGTTGACCGCCTCTATCTCGCTGATGATATCCTTAGATATCGAGGCGATGATCTGAGCGCTAGGACGCGCGGTATAAAATCCTTGTATAAGGTCCACCCCGCGCCTAATCGTGACGCTTAGCTCTTCAAAAGTCTCCACGCCCTCGGCGAGCACCTTTATCCCGTTCATACGTGCAAAATCGATTATGCCCGAGATAAAATGCTGCTTGCGGGTATTTTTATTTATATCCGCGATAAGCGAGCGGTCTATCTTAAGATATTCGGGCCCGAGCTTAAGCATAGCGGCGGAATTAGAGTACCCGCTGCCGTAGTCGTCTATCGCTATCTCGCAGCCCTTAGAGCGGTATATGTCCTTAAGCTTCATAACGCGCTCGCCCGTAAGGTCGGACTGCTCGGTAAATTCTATTACCACATTGGGGATAATGTCGGGGTACGTCTCGCATAAGCGGCTGAAGTCGTTTTGCTTTAGCATACATTCGGGGATAGAATTTATAAATATCTTCTTTCCCTCAAACTTCTCCATATTTTCATTTACGGCCGCGAGCACATTCTCGAAAGTGAGCAGCTCTATATCGTACAGCCTGCCGTTATTCTGTGCCATCTTCAATACCTCCAGCGGGGTAGAGCCCTTAGGACGCATAAGCGCCTCGTAGGCGAAGATCTTGCCGTCGTTGGCGTTTACTATCGGCTGGAAGTGGTATTCAAAATTATTGCGGTCGATAAGCTCGTCAAGCTCCTTTGATGCGGAATAGCTCATCATCTCGCTGGTGTATTCGTTAGGGTCGAATTCTTTTATCACGCTGCCTGTAGAGAGCGCGCGGTACATGGCAAAATCCGCATAATTTATCAGCATATCGAGGCTGCCCGCCTGCGATGGGTACCAGCAGTAGCCGATAGTAGCGGAGAATACGTCGTTGCGGGTCTTAAGCTCGTTGCCGTTTTCGTCGGTAATGCGGCAGCTCTGCAATTCGTCCGATATGCTCTTGAACAGCTTATATATCTCACTCTTTGCAAGCTGGCGGAAGAATATGTAGTACTCCTTATAGCTTTTCGCCCCGAGCAGGATATCATCGCTCTCAAACTGCTCAAGACATCTGCCCGCGGCGGCGACGCACTGCCTCGTCTTGTCGTAATTAAGCTCGCTGTCCACACGGTCTATGCCGTTTATGTGCAGTACGGCAAGACAGCAGTCGGCATTAGCTCCCGCGACCTCGGCTAAGGCGGTGTGTACGTTTTTCATAAAGCGCTCGCGCGAATTCAGCTCCTCGGGCTCTCTTATTACGGCAGGTGCTTTTTTATTAAGCTGGTCGGTGACGTCCTGCACAAAGCCTACCATTCCGCCCGAGATATAATTCATCTTGAGCAATATCTGCTTTTGCGCGTCGGACACCGTCAGGGCGAAAACGTTCTTCTGACCGTCGACGGGATTTTCGGCGAGAGCGTCTATGACGGAGAAAATGTCGTTCTTCTCGGGAGTATCGCTTATGCTGAGAACAGCGGCGGCGTTGGGGTCGATAAACGCCCTTTCGCTGTCGTCAAATATTCTGAAAACGCCGATAGATGGAAAGCTCTTGATAAACAGCCCCCAGTCCTGCGTTATTTTTCCGTTTTCGTCAAAAAAATCCATTGCCGTAAGCCCCTTTCGCCTTTCAGGGAAAATAGATACCGAGCGCATTTCGCTCTGTGTTATATAACTATAGTATATCATAACGCCGACCGATTGTCAATCGGCAAAAAAACGATTTTCACATTTTAAAATTACATTTCGGTTACATTTATTTTACCCGTCACTGCCTATTTGGTGGGAGGAGAAAGCCGCCGTGACGTTATTTTTTTGCTGAAAGCGTCTAAATTTGCCGAGTATGCGGTTTTTTATGCCGTCGCTCGCGTCGATGTCCGCGTCGGGCAGCATAAGCAGGTATTGACAGCGCGAGAAGCGCGTATATACGTCGCTCATTCTCAGCGAGCCGCCTATACAGTCGGCAAGCTTGCTCATAGCCTTGCTTAACAGCTTTTGCTCCTCGAGCGCCGCGCCGCTTAAGTCTGTCAAAGTAAACAGGCAGATAACAAGGCTGCGCTTGTTTCGCGCGCTCTCGCGGCAGTTAGCACGGTAGATGTACTTAAAGACCTCGTACTCGCAGTAATACCCGCCGTTAAGGTCGCTGTTCTCCGACAGGTCGCCTATCACCACGTCAAGCGAGGTCTGCGCCTCGTTGCGCGGCTTTACGGTGGTCTCGTACAGCTCTTCTAACCGCGAGGACGGCGGCGCGCCGAACTGCTCGAGCAGCAGCGCCTTGATATATTCGTACTGCTTTGCCGCCTGAGAGTATTCTCCCATTGCCGCCATAGCGCGTATAAGATGTATGTGCATCTTCTCGTCGGTGGGGTTTATTATTATTCCGTGCTCGCAGACCTTGCATATTTCGACAAATTTGCCCATAGGGAAGAGCAGCTTGACGTACTTCTCCACCGCCGAGGTATACAATGTGTGAAAATATACCGATACCGGCATTACCCATATCTCGCCCGCCTTGGTATTGAGATAGTCGCCCCTGTACAGCTCGAGCGCGCGCTTGTAGAGATTAGCGCGGCGGGTGCGCGAGAGCAATTCATTGTCGGCAAGCTTAGTAAGCCGCACAAACTCGCCCGAGTCCACGGTATATTCTATGTTGGGCAAAAATCTGTACGAGCTGCCGTTATTTATGATGACCTCGGCGTTTTCGGGCAGTATCTCGAGCAATACCGCGCGCAGCCGATGTATAAGCGTTTTCAGCGCGCTGGCGGGGTTGCGGCTGTTATCCGACCACAATAGCTCGATAAGCTCGTTTTGCGCGACCTCTCTTTCTCGGTGGGCAATGAGATATTCGAGCAGCATCCACATTTTCGCTGAGCGCCTGTCCTTTTCGGTAAGCGTCTTGTCCCGATACGATACCGAAAATTCTCCGAGCATAGTTATCTCAAGCGTAGGCATATTTTCACCTCCTGAAAAAATTTCTAATTTTTTCCGATTTTTTCAAAAAAATTTTCGGCAAAACCCCTTAAATTTGAAATATTGTCCGCTTTATCGCCGGATAAAGATATAAAATACAGTAACCCTTACTTAATTTTTGTAAGAAACATAATTAAACTAACACATATATAGTAGATTTTTTGTTAAAAAAAGAAAAAAATAATTTTTTCTCTTGATTTATAAAAAATGTAACCGAGATGTAACCGAGCGGTGAGATAATATAACTGTAGATTTAAATTGATTTCTACCTTAGATTTTTACTTTTCTTTCCGTCATGAAAAACAGCTTAGCGACAGCGCTCGGGCTGTTTTTCTTTTTTTAAATCAACACCGCCTTACGGCGGTGTTGATGTTGTATTATAGCTTTTTCAGTCCGCCGAGCCTATCTTTCTTATCATTATCTCGGGGTGCGAGCTGTATCTGATAAGGTCATTTTTGGTGATAAGCTGCTGCTTGTACATCTTCATAAGGCTTGCGTCCATAGTTATCATGCCGTCCGCTCCGCAGGAGGTTATGACAGTGTCTATCTGGTGGGTCTTAGACTCTCTTATCATATTGCGTATGGCGTTGTTGCACTTCATTATCTCAAACGCGGGGCGAAGCGTGCCGTCGGTGCAGGACACGAGCTGCTGAGAGATTATCGAGCACAGCAATTGCGAAAGCTGTATCCTTATCTGCTGTTGCTGACCCGACGGGAAGATGTCGATTATACGGTCAATGGTGTTCTGTGCGCCTATCGAATGCAGCGTGGATATGACAAGATGCCCTGTCTCGGCGGCGGTCATAGCGGTGCTTATCGTCTCATAGTCGCGCATCTCTCCGAGCAGTATAACGTCGGGCGACTGTCTCAGGCAGGCGCGCAGGGCGGTTATATAGCTGTCGGTGTCGCTGTTTATCTCGCGCTGGCTTATCACGCTGAGCTTATTTTTATGCAGGTATTCTATCGGGTCCTCAAGGGTTATTATATGCCCGTTGCGGGTCTTGTTTATCTCGTCTATTATGCAGGCGAGCGTGGTGGATTTGCCTCCGCCCGCTGGACCTGTCACAAGCACCAGCCCCTTAGTGCGCGAGGCGGTGTCGTGGATGATATCGGGGAGTATATTTAGGTCGCTGTACTGCGGTATCTCAAACGCTACCAGCCTTATAACCGCAGCGGGGGTGCCCCTTTGCTTATACGAGCTTATTCTAAAGCGGCTTAAGCCCTGTACCGACATAGAAAAATCATCGTCGCCCGTCTCGTCAAAGCGCTCCGTGCTTCTGTCCGCAAGAGAGTATATCTCCTTTATCAGCTTTTCGGCGGCGGAGGGGCTTACTACCTTTTCCTCCTGCGGCTTTATCGTGCCGCTTTCTTTAAAGGACACGGGCAGCCCCGCGATGATAAAGATATCCGACGCCTTTTTGTCCACGGCGCTTTTGAGCATTTCCATAAGTTCCATAATATGTTTATCCTTTCTTGGTGGTCATTTATGTCGGGAGAGTGCTGCCGTCCCATATCGGAAGAGAGTCCTCGTGCGCGTATGCGTCGGTGTGCATTGTGCGCCACTCGGTGACTTGCGCCTCTCCGTCTGTAATGACAGCCTCACACTCTATATATTGAGCATCGTTTATATCCGAGCGCCAGCTTATCGTCTGCCCGTCGTCGGATACCGTAAAGCCCGCGTTTTCTGCCGCAAATTTGAGCAGCTTAGGGTCGGAGTTTTCGCTTATCAAGGTGTTCAGCTGACTTAGCTTCTGCACGGCGAGGGTATCCGCGGCGTAATATTCCTCCTGCGCGGCGGAATATTTACGGCTCATAGATAAGTCCTGCCTTACCGTCAGCAGGTCGAGCAGCGTGAATATCGCTAAAGCGAGCACGGTAAACACTATCATAAGCGAGGATATTCCCGCCCCGGAAAAGCCTCCGTTACGGCTTTTCATACCTATCATTCCTTTCTATCGATCTGCAAGCCGCGCCGCCGTTATCTCGGTGTAGGTGTATTTATCGTCGGCTATCTTTATTGTCAGCAGCTGAACGCCGCCGTCCTCGGAATAAGTAAGACTTGCGGTCATTTCGTTTTCTTCCCTGCCTATATCGATAGAGCTCAACTGCTCGGCGTTTTGTCCCGCCTTAAATCTCTCGGCTATGTCCGAGGCGGCGTTAGCCGCGACGGTGAGGTTCTCGCTGTACTTAAGCTCCTCCTCCGCAAGCGCGACTACCTTTACCGATACCGCGCTGCATATCGCAAATACCGCCAAGATGATAAGCAGCTCGATAAGGAAGATACCCGAGCGCGAGCGTTTGTTGTCGGTGTTATTCATCGGCGGCTCCTTTCGCTCCTGACGCTCTTGGGTATACGCTGCGCGTTATGGTCTGTTCTTCGGTAACTACCGTAAGCTTAAGCGAGCCGTCGGCGCTCTGCTCGATATTAAACGCCTCGGCGGGGATGATCTCAAAGCCGTTTTGCGGTTTAAAATCTCCCTCGGCGGGGGCGAGCAGCTCGTGTAGACTTCCGTCAAGACAATATATATAAGTAGAATATTCGGCGCCGCCTATGCTCTCATTTAATTTCAGCACGCAGCCGACGTCTCGGTCGTTTAATACCTCTATGCCGTTTTCGCTGTCGTAGGCTCTCAGCTTTTGGACTAAGGCGGTGATGGCGGTGGCGCTGTTAAAGCGCTCGGCGGTGCGCTCGCCTGTCTGCTTGTATATTTTTGCAAAGCATACCGTCGCCGCAAGCAGACTAATTGCAAACAGCACGAATAAAGTAAGCACGAAAATGACGTCTACCTTGCTCTTATTTGATTTTATAGGAGTATGCTCTTTCATTTTCACACTTCCGTTCCTAAATTTGCACTAAAGTTATTTTGCCGTTGCTCTAATATCGGGCATAATGTTAGTGGCGGTCGGGCGGTAAAATATCTCAAACCTCTCGCGGTCGATATTAAGCCCGTAATTATCTATCAGATATTCTATATTGTCGGGATATATCCCCTCTGCGGCATAGCACGCCGCCGCCGCGCGGCGTATGCCCTGCTCGGTAATCTGCGCGTTTTCGGATAAAGTGCTCTTGCCCGCAAGGTCTATCGATACGGCGATAAGCGTTATCACTGCCGCAAGGATAACTATCGGGAGCAGCACGTCGAGCAGTATGACGCGCAGAGCTTTTTGACGGCTGACCTTCATTATATCACCTCTCAGCCTATCACCGACATAATGCCTAATAGCGGCAGCATGACCGACAGTAGTATAAAGCCTACTATTACCGACATAATTACTATCATGGCGGGCTCAAAGCGGTTTACAGCCGTGCGCATAACGTTGTTTACCTTAGCCTCGTTTTTAAGCGCTATCTCGTTCATTACGCTGTCGATAGTCCCTGTGCTGAAGCCTATATTTATCATGTGCGTATAAACGCCCGAAAACAGCCCCGATACCGACACAGCGTCGACAAACGGGCTGCCCTCGCTCATATCCTTTCGCACCTGACGTATCTTTTCGAGCATAACGGGGTTCTCGATAAGCTTCTCGCTCATAGCCACCGATTCGTCTATATCCATTCCGCTCGAGAGAGTGAGCGCTAAGGCGTTCGCAAATCTCGCGCTGTACAATGCCTTAGCGGTGCGGGTATGCGCGGCGGCGGACAGTATGACCTTTTTAAAGCCCGTAAAGTGATAAAGTATGACCCCTATTATAAGCAATGCCGCAAGCACCGCTATCACTATCACAGCTGCTCTGCATATCGCGGTGCCCGTGGTCATTATCCACATAGAAGAATTTGACATAGTAAGTCCGAGCTCGGAAAATACGTCTGAGAATATCGGCATAACATATGTAACCAGCACCACTATCACCGCAAATATCGTGACGAGCAGCACCGCAGGGTATACCACCGCGTTCTTTATCGAGCCCGAAAGCTCGTCCTGCCGCTCGTAGTATTCCGACAGAGAAAACAGCACGTTCTCTATGCGTCCCGTCTGCTCGCCGATCTCAACCATTTCTATAAAATACGATGGAAACGACCCCGTCAGCTCGAACGCCTGCTTTAGCGAGCCGCCGTTTTCGAGCGTGCCGAGCATCTGCTTTAGCGTTTTCTTCTTGTCCTCGCTCGGCTCTTCTTCGCACATCATAAACAGCCCGTCCGAGACCGTTATCCCCGATTGTACGATAGAGGCGAGCTCTGAGCAAAGCGCGGATATGTCGGAATTTGAATAAATGCTTTTTTTTGCCATATCTCTCTCCTTTATCAATAATACAAATAGTCGATGTAATTATTATCGTCTGCTATATAATCTATCCATTGCTGATAGGACGAGGTGCCGTACGCGCCGTCCGCAAAGGTAGGATCCATCCTTGTCCATTTGTTTCCGTCAAAGCGTATTATGCCGTCTACCCAGCCTTGACCCGTGATATACACGCTAAGCCACGCGTGATAGGTGCTGCCCGCGTACCCGACCACTATCTTTGTCGGTATCTGCTGCGAGCGCAGCATAGCCGCCATAAGCGACGCATAGTCAAAGCATATGCCCTGTCCGCTGGCATACGTCCTGTCGGGGTAGGGAACATACCCGTCCGCCGAGCTTGCCGCCGTGGGCACATAGTCGGTATTTTTCATTACAAATTTATATATCGCCTCGACCTTCTCGAGCTCGGTAAAGCCGCCGCAGAGCTGCGACGCTTTTATCACGCAATTTGAGCTTGCGCTGTACATACAGTAGGCGTTGGGGCTCAGCCACGGGTCGAAATCGCTCGCTATGCTGACCGAAATGTCCTGCGCAAGGTCGGGAGCTATGCTGCCTCCGCCCGGAACTACCGAGCCGACATATACGGTATAAGTGCCGTTGCCCGCGGTGAGCGGGACTATCGTATATTCGCCGCCCGACGCGTCGAGGTTGTAGGTGTAGGTGCCGTTAGGTGACATAACTACCGCCTTGTACTCGCCGCTTTTGGCGGAGGTAAGCTTTACCATTATATAACCCTTAGAGGTGTCCGACGCGTCTATAAGCGAATAGCTGCCCTTGTATACGGTCTTGCCGCTCGCCGTGAGAGTAGGCACATACGGCTTTGATATGCCTGAGGGCTGCTTCTCGGTAGCGGGTGGATCGGTCTTGGGCGGGTCGGTCGCGGGGGGCGCGGTCTTAGGCGGGTCGGTGGCAGGGGGCGCAGTCTTAGGCGGGTCGGTCTTGGGTGGCGCCGTCTGTGCGGAGGTCGAAGTCGTATTAGACGTCGTCATCGATGTCGTATTCGATGTTGTCGCCGAGGTTGTACTTGATGTAGTCATCGATGTCGTCATCGACGTCGTGTCCGACGTCGTCCCCGACATTGTCCCCGATGTGCTTTGAGACTGAGTGCCCGTGGTGTTTCCCGAGGGAGAGCCCGACGCGGTATCAAACGAAACGGAGGCGTTCGACTCTGAATAAGACGAGTTATCCTGCGCGGTACAGCCGCCGAGCAGCATAGACGCCGCAATAAACGCCGCCGCTAAAACGACCGCGATATTTTTTCTCATAGTCGGACCCTCCTTTCGTAAATAATAGAGCTTTTCGGATGGGATAGCGCGCTATTAGCGCGGTATTAACGCAATTAAGGGGTATAAGCATGCTACCCCAACTTTAATTATACACTATTTTATAAAAAAATCAATAGCGAACCAACAATTTTCATATTTTTTGCCCAAAAATACCACGCGACACAGAACACTTAGGCGGTAATAGTTACAAAACGGTAACAAATTATTACAAAGCGGTAACAATGGTTACAATACGGTAACAATATAGTTAAGCTTTATTGACAGAATTACAGATGTATGTTATATTACGATATAGCAGATAAACTTATTTTATATAAATAAAAGGAGAATGAGCTATGAGCAGACTGTGCCCCTCTTGTCAAAGGGAGATAGAGGACGACGCAAAATTTTGCCCGTACTGCGCCGCATATACCGAGCAGAGCGACGAGGCTGCGGCGGCAAAGCCCCGCACGCTGAGAAATATTATCATCATCGCCGCGGCGTTAGTGCTGATAGTCGGCACGGTGCTGGCCGTGTTTACTTTTGACGTATTCGGCTTATTTAATAAGCACGAAGAGCTTAAGGGCGGCGGGCAGGCGCTGTTTACTATGGGCATGACCCCCGTCAGCAAGGACGGCAAGTGGGGGTATATCGACAATAAGGGCGAATTTGTGATAAAGCCGCAGTTTTCGGCGGCTATGCGCTTTAACGATAAGCTGAACGCGCTCGGAGCGGCGGCAGTGGACGGAAAATTCGGCTTTTTAAACTCGGACGGGGAGTTTGTTATCTCGCCGCAGTTTTTAAAGGTAGGCAGCTTTTCTTCGGGCGGAACGGTATATACCCTTGATACAAGCGGCAATTATTCTTATATCGACAGCGCGGGGAGAAAAATGTTCGGCGACGTTATCACTGATAATCAGCGCTACGCGACCGACTTTAACGACGAGGGCTACGCGCTCGTCAGCCCCTCCGCCGAAGTCGACGATAAGTGCAGGGTGATAAAGCGCGACGGCAGCACCGTGTACGAGACACCCGACCAAAACACCCACATATGCAGGCTGTACCGCGATATGTTCACTGTTATGCACTCGGACGGGGACAATGTATATATGACCCTGCACTCTTGCGCCGACGGCGGACAGATAAGCGATACGCACTATGACAGGATAGATTTTTACGGGGATTATGTGCTCGAATTTACCATAGACAGCGATAACGAATATCTTTGCTATAAGGTCGCTTTTGAAAAGGCGGCGGACGGCGGGCTTGTTCCGACCGAGAAGAGCTATTACGCGCCGCTGGAGTTTTATCCTAAATCCGACGGGCTAGTGCTGTATACCTCCGCCGACGAGAATGCAAAGCGCGTATTGCTCGACGGCGAGCTTAATGAGCTGTTGACCGAGGGCGAGGGGCAGACGATAACCTCTTATCTTGATAAAAGCGGGATATTCTGCGTTAAAGAAAAGGACGGCACTTTCTCGGCGTACTCAGCCGAGGGCAAGCTGTTTAATACGCCGTACCCTTTCGGCAAATTTAACTGCGGACTTGCCCCCTATCTTGACGAGGGCGGGCGGATAGGCTATATCGATACGGCGGGCAATGTGATAATGCAGCCGAAATACACCTACGCGACCGAGTTTTCCGCCGACGGGTACGCTTATGTCAAAGAAAGCCGCACCTATGCCATCATCGACACCGAGGGAAAAGAGCTTATCAGTGGGCTTGATTTTGCCTACAATAAAGCGTATTACTGCGACGTGGATATGCAGGGGTACGACCTAAATGATTTTTACGGGCACAGAAACGACGTAGCGCTTATGCAAAACGGCGTTGTAGAGGTAGACTGCACGCCCAATGAAGACGTCGTGCAATTGCCTAAGTTTGATAATGTCAACTTAGCGTATCTCTCGGACGGCAATGCCGCGGGCAGATATGATTATGAAAACGGAATGATAGAGTTTTTCTGCTCAAGCGAAAACGAAGAGGACGACGACCTGTTATATTTTATTCAGTCCGAGCAGCAAAATGTGCTCTATCCCTATTCTAAGATCCCCGAAGAAAGTACGATAATGGCGGGCTTTACCGACGCGGGCTTTTACACCGATGATACGGTAAACGAGTACGGCTCTATGGTCGACAGGTACTCAAACTCGGTATTTTTATTTAATGACGGCATGGCGTATTATATCGACCGCGCGGGCAGGGGCGGACTTATGATATTCGGCAGATATTCGCCCTCGCGCGACAGGTGGCTGATAGAGGTGTACGACTCCGACTTTGAGCGCATTATGGCGTACAATGCGGAGTTTACCTCCCAAGACGTCTTTGGGCAGACAAGCTGCTCGTTTAATGTAATACAGGATCGCATTGTATCCTCTTATTACGAGCCGAGCGACAGCAAAAAGGTGCAGAATGAATTTTACGACGTTCTTTCGGGCAAAAAGCTAAATTACGACAAGCCGATATTCTCCCCCGAGAGCGAGTACGTCAGCAACTTTTCCGAGCTTCTTATACAAGAAGAGCTACCGCCCGACTATCCCGACGACCCGTTCTATGAGCCGACATGGGAGTATAAATATAAGGGTATGCGCAGCCTTACGGGTGCACTCTACGCGGACGGCGTGCGCGTGCGCACCTCGGCGGGACATATACCCGTGAAAAATCCCGACGGCACCTACGGCTATGGCGATATGTACGGAAATATTACGGGCAGCTATGTCTTGGCGAGCGCCTTTAACGAGTGCGGCTATGCCGTGGCGAAAAAGGCGGACGGGAATTACTGCTGCCTTGACAGTGATCTGAATGAAGTGTTCTCGACCGAATATGAGTTTTACGCGCCTAAGTACGGCTATGCGGTGTATTATGACAAGGTAAAGGGCAGGCTCGGCTATCTCGATATGGAGGGCAAGCCCGTAGGCGAGGCGGAATTTGTCGCGGCGTCGGACTTTTACTGCGACGGGTACGCGGTGGTAAAGACCCCGCTGGACGGCGCGGGATCAAGCACCTTTATTATCGGCAGGGATATAAAGCCGGCGGAGGACTGCGGCACATTTAAGGACGCGGGGTATGTGTATAATATTTCTCCCCTTAACATAAGCGACAGCGGGACGGACGACGGTCTGTATACCGAGTACGATTTTCGCACGGTAAACGAGCACTATAAGGACTACGCGGAGGAGGAGAACGGATTTTTTAAGTGCGGGCTTTATACGGCGGGTGAGTATTATGATATGAGGCTTATCGATAAATACGGCACTTTGATATCTCCCGATACCTTGCCCGACGTGGACGACATAGCAGACAAGCTCGACAGTATAGTACTTGCTCAGGTCTCCGAGCTCTCCGACGGGTCGTACGGCTTGCGCTGGAAGAGCTATCTGAACGACGGCGATATCGTCACCGACCTATCGGGAAATATTTTACTGCCCAACGCTGACGAGCTTAAGGGTATGAAATGCTTTGAGTATTCGGACTTCAGCGATTTGAAAAGCATTACAAAGGAGATGAGCATACTCGGCAACGGCGATATTATGGCACAAGTATCTAATGTTACCGTCACATATCACCCCGACGGCAGTTTAGCCCCGCTGACTAAGCTTATCGATAACGATGAGGAAATAATGTACAGTATAAAAGAGGACCTCGGACGTTGCTGCTCAATGATTTACTCTGAGGGAGAAAGTATGGCTCTCGGTCTGTTCACATATGACGGCAAGCTTATCTACAGCGTAAAATACAGAGATATGGATGATTATTACGAGTATTACGACAGAACGATAGAAACTCCTTATTTATACGGCGACAGGTATATGTACTTTATTAACGGGTACAGCGGCGAGGGAGTGCTTTTGGACCTTGTAAGCGGCGAGGTATTATGCACGGGTAAGTTCGGCTTAGAGGTGATCAATAATATCGACAACACCATTCTTGTGACGGCGTCAAAGGAAAGCTATGAAAGCGGGTCGACGGTCGATATCAGCGTGATATATGACGGAAAGGTGACATACTCCGATAGGGCGTATGACCTGCCGTTAAGTATCAGCGTCACCGACAGCCAGCTTGTGACGGTGGACGGCGACTTAAATAGTTACGCCGTAAACGCCGTGACAGGCAAAAAGTACGAATACGAGATACCGAACGGACATCAGGAATCGATATTTAATGATAAAGACGGCATATATTATATAGTCGATGAAAGCGGCAAGCCCGGCAGCAAGTCGTCCGCATATCGCCTGACAAACGATCTTAAGCTGAGTAAAACCGACGTCGAGACTTATGAGAATAACTTGATCTCCGCTATCAGCAAATGCGATATCGGCGAGGGAGTATACGCCGTGCCGCATTTGGCCGATGACGAGGACGAACCCCCTTATATCATCCTCGAAAACGCCGACGGAGAGCAAATATCCGACCTTAAGTTTGCGCAGGTACATGAATTTAAGTACGACGGTTTAGGCATGGGGAGGATCGATACCACCACATACAGAGATTATGTTATGCTGCGCAGTGACGGCAGCACAGCGGCTAAAATGCAGTGGATGCCTTACGGCATATTTTTGTCGTACGTTACCGGCTTTTATGAGGCAATATACAGCGATAAGATCAAAGAAACGGAATATCCTATAATATACTGTGGTTTCAACGGCTCTGACGGCGCAAACTATGCGATGAACAACGATATGTTTATACAATAAAGGATAAAATAAGGGCTTGCCGATTTTGCGGCAAGCTCTTTTTTCATTATATAGCGCATATCTCGTAGCCGTTAGCTGTCCAGTAGTCGATAACGTCCCCGAGTACGGAGGTGTTCGTCTTGCTGACGGCGTGGAGCAGATATATCGCGCCGTTGTGGGTCGCCTCGGTTATGCGCTTATACGCCTCGGCGGGAGAGGGCTGCGCGTCGGTGTTCCAGTCCTTATAGGCAAACGACCACAGCACGGTATCGTATCCGAGCTGCCGCGCAAGCGAGAGGGTGCGCTCGGAAAATTCGCCCATAGGCGGTCTGAGCGTGCGGGTCAATACCCCGAAATTGTCATACAGATACTGCTCGAGCTTTACTACCTCGTCGATAAACTCCTCGTCCGAGCAGTCGGGCAGGCTGGGGTGCGAGTAGGTGTGGTTGCCGACCTTGTGCCCCTCGCTCGCCATACGCCGTACAAGCTCGGGCTGACTAAGCGCATAATCGTATGTGACATAAAAAGTAGCCTTTACGTTTTTCGCCTTTAGGATGTTGAGAATATCGGCGGTGCAGCCGTTCTCGTACCCCTCGTCAAAGGTGAGGTAGATGCGCTTTTCGTCTTTGCCGCCGATAAATTTGCCCCCGAGCGAGGAATATTTCTCCTCGGCGTCGGTCGCGCCGACAGGACGGTTATCGCTGTCGGTGATTACCCCCTGACCGTAGCATATCTTCTCATTCGATAGGGCGCTGTCGCAGGACGCGGGGACGCTGAGTGCCGCCGCCACGACGCACACCGCCGCCGTTGCACACGCCATAGCTTTAATAAAAAAATGCAAAAAAATCACCCCTTTTCAAAGGTATTCTTTGAAAAAGGGGAGGTGAATATTCATCAATTTGTCAAGAATCGAGATAATGCTTTACCATAGCCTGCAAAAGCTCGTCGCGGTCTATGTGACGAATAAGGCTGCGGGCATTGTTGTAGGTCGTTATGTAGGTCGGATCCTCCGAAAGGATATAGCCTACGAGCTGATTTATGGGATTATAGCCCTTTTCTTTAAGCGCCGCGTATACCGTGCCGAGTATCTCTTTCATCTCGTTTTCTCTCTCGTCCTTGAGAGAAAACGGCATAGTCTTGTCTATCATATTTTACCATCCTTTCAGATAAAGCGGCAAGTGCCGCCAAAACGAGTATAAACCGTATTTATTTAAATTATACACTGTTTTTTTAAAAATTACAATACTTTTTCTTAAATAAATTAAAAAAATTCTTATCATTCGCGCCTTGTCTCTTATTTTTTAAAAAATCATAAAATATACTCAAAAACCTATTGAATTTACTAAAAAAATTTGTTATAATAGTTATAACTCATTATTCAGGGGGTATCAGTATGGCGGAGAAAAAGACTCAGCAGCCGTCCGAGAACGGCGATTTTAAAACGGTCGCTTTCGGATTTGACAAAAATGAGGTTATGGCATACATAGTCAGCCATAACAAGATGAATAAGGCGTTAAAAGAAGAAAACGACAGTCTTAAGGCCGAGGTAGAAAAGCTTAAAGAGGCGGCTCCCCCGGAGGAGCTTTATGCCGACATCGAGAAGAAAAAGGCTGAGGTAAACGATCAGCTGCTCGAGGGGCGCAAGGAGGTCATAGAGGCTAAGCGCCTACAGGCTCAGGCTGAGAAAGATTATGAGAACCTTAAAGAGCAGTACGACTCTCTCAGAAAGGACTATAACGAGCTTAAGGCGGACGCGGGCTCGGTAGACCCCGATTTAGTAGAAAAATACGAGTTCGATATTAAAAAATACAAGCAGGACGCCGACGTATATAAGCAGCAGTGCGATAAGCTTACAGACGAGTGCGCTAAATACAAGAAGAACGCGCTTAAGATACAGGCGGAGCTTGACAAGAGAAAGAGCGAGGTCAAGATGTACCGCACCGAGGCGCGCAGGAGTGACGCGCGCGCAAAGTCCTACAGACAGGGCGCGGAGAGCTATAAGGCTCAGGTCGACGAGTACAACGCCAAGATGGACGAGTACAAGGCGTCGGTAGACAGCTATAAGGCATCGGTAGAAGAATATAAGGCGTCTATGGAGCAAAGGCTGAATAGCGCTAAAGCGTCAAGCGCGGCGCTTAATACCAAACAGTTAGACGAGTTTGCCGCAAAGACGGGCGCGGACGCTAACGCGATAATCGAGGACGCTCGCGCTAAGGCCGCCGAGATAATCGCCGCCGCCCAAAGCTATGCTAACGAAACGGTCGCTAAGGCGGACGAGTATAAGGCCGCCCTTGTAGGAGAGCTTGACAGGAGAGCGGGCGAGATAAGCGCCGAGAGCGCGGAGGACCCGACCGCAGCGCTAAATGAGCTTACCGCTAAGATAGACGAGGCGGTAAAGGCCGCGGTCGAGGAGGCTGTGCAGAAGTTTAATGTCGAGCAGACCGTCACCGACGCTAAGGCTAAATTACTCAGCGAGGTCGACAGCATAGCCGCCGCTAAATCCGCTATTGAGGCTGTAGCTGCATTTGACAGTCAGCAGATAGAGGGCTATCAGCCTATGGAGGTAGAGCCCTATACATTTAAGCCCGAGATAGTCCTGCCCGAAAACGCGGACAACGCCGAGCAGCCCGAGGAGCAGGCGGAAGAAATTACTCTTGCCGAGCCTATCAGCGCCCCCGAGCCGCTTGAGCTTGATATAGACGCTCTGTTTGTAGAGCCCGAGCTCCAGCTTGACGACGAAGAAGAGGAAGAAGAGGTCGTAGTTGAAGAAGAGCCCGAGGCTGTTGTCTCGGCGGACGACGATATGGCGGATCTTTTCGCCGTAGAGCCCGAGGTAAGCGTCGAAGAGCCTAAGGTAGAGGTAAAGGCCGAGGAGGACGATCTTACGGCCTCGGCTGACGATATTTCATCTTTGCTAAGCGAGCCAGTTAAGGAAGAAAAAGACGACGATATCTCGTCATTGCTCAGCGAGCCTGTTAAAGAAGAAAAAGACGACGATATCTCGTCATTGCTCAGCGAGCCCGTTAAGGAAGAAAAAGACGACGATATATCCTCCCTGCTTGCGGACGATATGCCCAAGCAGGAAGAAGAGCCCGTTAATCAGACCGCGACAGTTGACGACGATTTTGCGTCGCTGCTCGCAGACCCCGCACCCGCTGTATCTGAAGAAAAAGAGACCACCACGACCGCAGCCGACGATGATTTCTCATCCTTGCTTGCGGACGCAGTTACGGACACCGCCTCGGATACGGTTTCGTATAATGAAACGACCGCTAAGGCGGACGACGACTTCTCCGATCTGCTCGCAGAGCCCGCGGCGCAGCCGTCCGACAGCGAAGATAAGGACAGTGCGGACGACGACCTCGCGTCGCTGCTTTCGGACACTCAGCCGAGCGGCGGCATAGGCGGCGGACTTAATCATAAAGAGCGGCTCAACGAGAGCCTTAATATGGGCGTTGCGGGCAAGGAAGAAAAGCCCAACGACCCGTGGAAAGATCTCGAGGCGCAGATGAACGGCGTGACCTTTGAGCCCTCGCCGGCGGTACATCCCGCACCCGAGCCCGAGCCTAAGCCCGAATTGCCCAAGATGACCACCAACGACGCTAATACGGGCAATACCCCGCAGTACGACCCCTCGTGGGATATGAAGCTTATGGAGGGAACAGGCGAAGAGGACGAGGACGACGACGAGATGAGCAGCGACAACGTCGGCTTCTTTGACGATCTTTAATATACTACAGTGAGCATACAGATTGATACATTCCGCCTTTCGCAGGTGATACCCACGCTAAAGGCGGGAGATAAGGTCGAGCTGTCGGGCACGGTCTATACCGCGCGCGACGCCGCCCATAAGAGAATTATACAGCTGATAAATAACGGCGAGCCATTGCCTTTTGAGCTAAAGGGCGCGGCGATATATTACGCGGGTCCCACCGCCGCTAAGGACGGTATGGTCATAGGCTCGTGCGGACCTACCACCTCGGGCAGAATGGACGTGTACGCGCCGACCCTGCTAAATATGGGACTAAGCGCCATGATAGGCAAGGGCGAGCGCAGCCGCGAGGTAGTGGACGCTATGGTGCGCAATAACGCCGTGTATTTTTGCGCGATAGGCGGCGCGGGCGCGCTAGCCTGCCGCTGTATCACCGAGTGCGAGGTCATAGCCTTTGAGGATCTTGGCTGCGAGAGCGTAAAGCGGCTGACCTTTGACAGGTTTCCGCTTATCGTGGCGATAGACTGTATGGGCGGGGATATTTTCTCCCTCGGCAGAAAAAAATACGCAAAGAATATTTGATATGTAAATTATTTCAGTTGACAAACCGTTAATAAAGTGATACAATAATCAATAACGGGGATGGCGTAGGAGCAATGGACGAAAAGGATCTTTCTCATCTTACCGATGAGCAGCTTGCCGCACGGGGCGTACCCGGAGGCGAGAAGGAGCTTGTCAGGCGTTATATGAAGTCCGTCAGGGCAAAGGCGCTCGGTATGGCAAGGTCTTTTCCCGCGGCGGACGCGGATGACCTTTTTTCCGAGGGGCTGCTCGGACTGCTCAGCGCGGTGCGCCGATACGATCCCGCTAAGGGTGCGGCGTTTGCGACGTTTGCCGATGTGTGCGTAGCTAACCGCATGCGGACGCTTGTTTCGCGCGGTGCTGTACCCGCTAAGGATTATGACTTTGATATGGACGAGCTTGCGGACGGCGGCGTTTCTATAGAGGACGCGGTCATAGACAAAGAGGCGGACGGCGGCTTATATGACAGGCTTTCCGACCTGCTGACCGACAGAGAGCTCGAGGTGCTGACGCTGTATCTGGAGAATTATTCCTACAAGAGCGCGGCATTAAAGCTCGGCATAGACGAAAAGGCGGTAGACAACGCCTTACAGCGCGCCAAGGCTAAGATCAGGCGCAGTTTGGGGAAATAAGGCAAGAGTGCCTTATTATATATTATAATACACGCATGACGCGTGAGAAAAATTGAGGTAATAAAAATGTACGAGGACAAGACTCTTAAATGCAAGGAATGCGGAGCGGATTTTGTGTTTACGGCAGGCGAGCAGGAATTTTACGCCGAGAACGGCTTTACCAACGAGCCTAAGAGGTGTAAGGCGTGCCGCGACGCAAGAAAGAACGGCGCAAGACGCGAGAAGTTTACGGCAGTTTGCGCAGACTGCGGCGGCGAGGCAATTCTGCCCTTTCAGCCGCGCGACGACCGCCCTGTTTATTGCAGCGCCTGCTTTGAGAAGAGAAAACAGAACGAAGAGCTCTGATTATGCATGGGTCGTATCCCTTTAGCCGAGCGTGACCGATAGTCAAATTCGGCGATAATAAAATATACGGTTTTAAGGAGAGCATGCCTTTACGGTAGGCTCTCCTTTAATTTTGTCAAAAAATGATTTTTTAGTCAAATTTTAAGTAAATTAAGCTTAAAAATTGGTGATAATTTTGTAGATTTTATATAAAAAGGGGTGTATATATTTTTGCATATTGCACCTTGAATGAATAGCGGTAAAATGATATAATAATAGTGGGCGCAGTGTAAGTTTAATGCGCTTAGGTTATCTTTTTTAAAAAATTTCATAGGAGGAACCAATGAAGAAGTATTTAAAAGCTACAGCCGGCGCGCTCGCGCTCGCTTGTGCCGTTGGTACATTTGCCGGCTGCTCTAACAACAGCACGTCTACCGTTCCCACATCATCGGGCGGTGATTCTGCTGCTTCTACCGAATCTGTCGCTCATCTTCAGGCAAACAGCGAGACCGAAAGTGCAATCGGCAACGTTGCAACCGATATGCCCGAGGATGTTACCAACATCAAGGTAGACACCAAGATCAAGTGGCTCGCATGGTGGGCTATTGACGAGAATTCTCCCGAGGTAACGCTGTTCAAGCAGCTTTACGGTGTACCCGAGAAGAAGCCCGAGGGCTATGAGGACACCCCCGACGAGAATGTATTTGTAAACATCAATGTCATCTATGATGACAGAAATACCAGACTTGCTACGATGGTATCTTCGGACAGCGCACCCGACTGCTTCCCGTTCGAGATAGGAAACTTCCCCTACTGCGTAGCTCAGCAGAACCTGTTCCAGAGCGTAGACGATCTGTTCAACTTCGACGATGATCTTTGGGCTAACACCAAGGACGTTATCGAGAACTTTAAGTGGGCAGGCCACTATTACTGCCCGATAGTATCGGTAGGTACCGATGAGCTCTTGTTCTACAGAAAGTCCGTGATCGAAGAGGCAGGCCTCGACGATCCGTGGGAGCTGTTTGAACAGGGCAAATGGGATTGGGATTCGTTCCTTCAGATGTGCCGTGACTTTACCGACCCCGACAACGGCAAGTATGCTATAGACGGTTTCCATTTCCAGAATTCTATTCTGTACACCACAGGTCTTCCGAGAATAAGCCTTGTTGACGGCAAGCTCGTAGGCAACTGGAACGACGCTAATTTCGAGAAGGCTATGGATATGCTGCTGCTCTTTGACGACACCAAAGAATCGCTGCGTTATCCTCGTGAGATAGAGAACAACTGGGGTACTAACCTCGCAGCTTGGGCTCGTAACGGCGACGTCCTCTTCTTTGAGGACGGCAAGTGGTCGCTCGAGGGCACAGGCGTAGGTCAGATGAAGAGAGCTCTTAAGTGGGATGAGGACGAGCTTCAGGTCGTTCCGTTCCCGCAGATGCCCGGCTCTGACGTATATTATCAGTCGATGAAGGTAGACCCGATAATGCTGGTATCCGGCGCTAAGAACCTTGACGGTTATAAGGCTTGGATCTACTGCAACGCTTACTCCGCAAAGGATCCGAGCGTTAAGGAAGCATTCAACAAGCAGTTCCAGGAATCTTATGAGACTCCCGATCATATCATGGAGCGTATCGCTATAATCGAAGATCCCGAGACCTTCAGCCCCGTATTCGACTTCACCGGTATCGGTCTTGATATAGCAGACCCGCAGAAGGGCGACTCTCCGCTTGAGCAGCTTACCTTCTATCCTGTTATGAACGGCACCACCTTTACCGAGGTTCGTTCGTCCGTATCCGCACAGCTCCAGACTCGTCTTGACGAGCTGAACGCTAAGGGCGAGGCAAACGGATAATAAGCTTTGAATTAAAGCTTCATTGCTATGAATAGCTGAATAATATTAAGCTCCCGATAATTTTTCGGGAGCTTATTTTTTATAGCGAAGTATTAAAAAAGCATTGAAATCCTCAAAGGATTGTGATATACTTTTATCACTAAACAGCGTGAGGTCGTTTTATGAGTCTGTATGTTCGCAGGATGACCGAGGGCAGCGAGCTTAGGCACATCCTTATGTTCTCCATACCGCTGCTTATCGGCAATCTTTTTCAGCAGGTGTACAATATCACCGATTCTATCGTGGTCGGGCAGTATCTCGGCGATGAAAAATTAGCGTCGGTCGGCACGACGGGGTCGATTACGTTTTTATTTTACACGATATGCAACGGCTTGTCGATAGGCGCGGGCGTGCTTATTTCGCAATGCTTTGGCGCGGGAAAGGACAGCGAGGTAAAGAAGTTTATCGCTAACTCCGCCTACTGCATAGGCGCGATAGGGTTGATAATAAGCGTGGTGTCGGTGTTTTTGGCGCAGCCGCTGCTGCAATTGCTCGACACGCCCGAGGAGCTGCTGTCCGACGCGGTGGACTATATGCGCATAGCCGTCGGCGGGACTGTCGCGGTGGCGGCGTACAACTGGATAAACTCCGTTATGCGCAGCCTCGGCGACGCGAGGACGCCGCTTATTTTCCTTATCATAGCGAGCCTGCTCAATGTCGGGCTGGATCTGCTGTTTGTTATGGTATTCAATTTCGGCGTTACCGGCGCGGCGTGGGCGACCGTGATAGCGCAGGGAGTGTCCGCGGCACTGAGCATAGCGTTTGCCTTTTGGAAAAATCCGTTTTTCATTTTCGATAAGGAGCAGGCGCGCCCCGAAAAGAAGATACTTTTTCGCTGCGTGAGGACGGGTATACCGATAGCATTGCAATACGGCATGGTATCCGTGTCGATGATATTCTTGCAGCGCATAGCGAACGGCTTCGGCGAGACGGTTATGGCGGCGTACACCTCTACAATGAGGGTAGAGCAGCTGATACAGCAGCCGTTTATCTCGCTTAATTCCGCATTGTCCGCCTTTACGGGGCAAAACGCCGGCGCAGGAAAGCCCGAGCGTGTAAAGCGCGGATATCATAGAGCGGTCTTATCGGCGGTGATATTCGCGGCGTTTATTATGATAATATTCCTTATTTGCAACAAGCTTATAGTCGGGTGCTTTGTCAGCCGACAGGAGGTAATAGACTTAGGCGGCAGCGCGCTTATGCTGTCCTGCCTGTTTTATCCTTTCTTAGGGATATTGCAGGTCACAAGAGGGCTGCTCAACGGCGCGGGCGACGTGGGGTATTCGTTTATCAACGGGCTTGCCGAGGTTATTGGGCGCGTAGGCTTTGGGCTGATACTTACCGCCGTACCGTCTATAGGAAGCATGGCGGTGTGGGGAACGTCCTGCCTTACGTGGCTGCTCACCGCCGCTATGGGATGTATAAGATATAAAAGCGGAAAATGGCGCACAAAGTGTTATCTTTCGCAAAATGAGGAGGTATCGGTATGATTAAGCAGATAGCGCTGACCTTTGACGACGGTCCAAATACGACGGTGACCCCGCTCGTGCTCGATGTTTTAAAGCAATACGGCATTGTCGCGACATTTTTTCTTGTCGGCGACAATATAAATGAGCAGAGCTCCCTCTCCGCGCGGCGGGCGGTCGAGCAGGGCTGTATGATAGAAAATCACTCGGCGACTCACAGCGATATGAGTAAGATGAGCAGGGAAGAGTTTATCGCCGAGCTAAACCGCACCGATAAATTGATAGAGGACATCTGCGGCAGGACGCCGAAATTCTTCCGCCCGCCGTATATCGCCGTCAGCGCCGAGATGTACGACTATACGGATAAGACGTTTATATGCGGGCTGGGTGCGGACGACTGGGACGACGCGGTGTCGGTAAGTCAGCGCACGGACAGGATACTCGAGCAGCTAAGCGACGGGGTGATAATTTTGCTGCACGACTCTAAGGATAATTTCAAGACCGTCGAGGCGCTGAAAAGGATAATACCCGAGGCGCTGTCTAGAGGGTACGAGTTCTTGACGGTGGAGGGGCTTTTCGCCGCTAAGAATATTACCCCGCAAAAAGGCGTATTGTACAGCAATGTACTTGCATGATTTTAATATTAAAGCGTGTTGCCGTGTATAGCGGCACGCTTTATTTTTGCAAAAACTGCCGTACAATGCCGATTTCTGCTTAAAATGACGCATATCTGCCCGAAAACACTTGCAAATCGAGAAAAAATAGTGTATAATTAGTTTTGTATAGAGTTTTGCGGCTTAAGAAAGGAAATTATAATGCTTCTTGATATATTTGACGCTGCGCGTCAAGGTGCTTTGACCGCGCAGTATATAATTGTTATTGTATTCGCATATGCAATGATAATATTGGTGGCTACGCCGTTTCACGAGTGCTCTCACGCGTTTGTCGCAAGGCTGCTCGGCGACGATACCGCCTTTATGCAGGGCAGAGTAACGCTGAACCCCCTCGCGCACTATGACCCTATCGGCACTACCGCGATACTTATCGTCGGCATAGGCTGGGCAAAGCCCGTGCCCGTCAATCCTACCCGCGCAAGAAAGGTCACCGCGCGTACCGCTATGGCTCTCACCGCCGCGGCGGGCCCTATATCAAACGTCCTGCTCGCGATAGTGTTTATGCTAATAGGCAAGCTTGTACTGCTTATCGGATTATCGGGCGATAATTACGAAACAATGTACTATGTCTACAACGCGTTCTATACCGCCGCAAGTATAAACGTATCGCTCGGTATATTCAACCTCCTGCCGATACCGCCGTTTGACGGGTCGCGCATAGCGCTGGTATTTCTTAACGAAAAGACTTATTTTAAGATAATGCGGTATGAGCAGTATATTATGTTCGGGATATTGCTTATAGTATTTACGGGGATACTTGATTATCCGCTCGCGTTTTTAAGAAACGCGGTGATGCAGTTTATAGATTTTATCACCCCGATACCCTTAGCATAAGCTATGACGGACGCACTTAATTTTAAGCTCGAGGTATACGAGGGGCCGCTCGACCTTATGCTGTCGCTTATCGCAAAGCACAAGCTCAATATCTACGATATCGAGATATCGGCGCTTTGCGAGCAGTTTATGCTTTATCTCGAAAAGATGAAGCAGGCGGATATAGAGATAGCGGGGGATTTTCTTGAGGCGGCGGCAAGGCTGATATACATTAAATCCTACGCCCTGTTGCCTAAATACGAGGCGGACAAGCTGAAAAAAGAGCTCGAGGGCGCTTTGATAGAATACGCCTTATGCCGTCAAATGGCGGCAAAGCTCGGAGCGTTGTACATCGGCGAGGATATACTTGTGCGCCGACCCGAGCCTTTCGAGCAGGACAAGACCTACAGCGGCATACACGACCCCGACGAATTGTATATGGCTATGTCGCAGCTTAGCTATAAGGCGGCTGTAAAGAAATTGCCGAAGTCTGTCGTGCCCGAGGCCCCGAAAAAATACGTCAGCGTATTTTCTAAGGTGCTGTACGTTTTGCGCAGAGTTATGCACAATAACGCTCCCGTCAAGGTAGACGAGCTGTTTAAGGGGCAAAAGCGCTCTGAGCAGGTGGCTTTATTTTTGGCATTGCTCGAGCTTTCTAAAAGCAGCAGGATAAAGTTTACCGACAACAACGAGTATATGAGATTTGTCCCCAGAGAGGATATAGAAAAGGAATTTTCCTTTAACGAGGCGGAGGCGGCAGATGAAGTTTGATGAATATATCCGCATTATCGAGGCGATAATGTTTGCGGTGGGCGAACCTATCACCCCCGACAAGCTCGCCGAGGCGTCGGGGATAGAAAAAGAGACCGTCGTCAAGCTGATAGACCAGCTTGAGAGAAGATATAACGTGCAGGAGAGCGCGCTTAGGGTGATACGGCTCGAGGACGCGTTTCAGATAGCGGCGCGCGAAGAATACGCCCCTTATATAAAAAACGCCATGGAGAACAAGCGGCAGACGCGGCTATCTCCCGCGGCGCTCGAGGTGCTCGCGGTGGTCGCGTACAATCAGCCGGTCACTAAGGCTTTTGTCGGGCAGGTGAGAGGCGCTGACAGCTCGGGGGTAATGAATACGCTTGTCGAGCGCGGGCTTATCGCCGAGGCGGGCAGGCTCGAATTGCCCGGCAGACCGCTATGCTATAAGACTACCGACGTGTTTTTGCGCTGCTTTAAGCTTGACAGCTTAAACGCACTGCCGCCGCTCCCGAGTGAAGACGGACAGCTTGACCTGTCACAGTTTGCCGACGCGGAGGGATTTAGCTCCGAGCAAGAAGAAAACATCGGTGAGCCTATCGAAGAATAGCGGACGAAAACAGCCCGACGGCGGAATAATTTGCTCCGCTAAGGCAGATAATTTTACGGAGGGAATATGAGCGTTGTCGTTATCGTGCTTTTATGTATATTGCTCATAATAGTTATCGCTCTGTTTATGTCCGTGACAGTAAGCTTTTCTGCGGGCGAAGACCTGAGAGTAAAGGTAAAATACGCGGGTATACCGATATTTGAGCTTTCCCCCGAGAAAAAGCAAAAGCAAAAAGAAAAGCGGCGAAAGACAGCCGCTAATCCCAAAGCCTTAGCCAAGCAGAAAAAAGCCGAAGAAAAGAAAAAGCTCAAGGCCGCCGCCAAAAAAGAGAAAAAGGAGCGGCAAAAGAAAGATAAGACCAAGCCTAAGCGCTCTTTATATCAGACGCTCGAGCTTGTCAGGGCGCTGGTATCGAGCGCGGGAAAGCCCGTAAAACGGCTGTTTTCTCATATAAGGATTACTAATGTTATCGCGGATATAGTTGTGTCGGGAGAGGACGCTGCCGAGGCGGCGCTTAATTACGGCAAGCTTAACGCCGTTATACATTCGCTTTTACAGCTGCTTTACTCTACGGTAAGGCTAAGCGTAGAAAAGATAGATATAAACGTCGACTTTCAAAGTCAAAAGACGAAATATTTTATCAGCTTTAAGCTGAAGCTGCGGCTGAGCACCGCTTTAGGCTGTGCGCTGTGGTATGCGTTTAGGGCGGCGAAAAGAATACTCGCCGCTAAAAATGAGGTCGGAGCCGAAAATACGGCTGCCGAGAAAGGAAATTAAAATGGCAGAACAACACCCCATCAACGGACTTATGGAGACCGCTATGCAGAAGATACGGGAGCTGGTGGATGTTAATACCATCATCGGCGAGCCGATAACAGCCCCCGACGGCACGATAATCATCCCCGTGTCAAAGGTAAGCTTCGGCTTTGTAGCGGGCGGCTCGGATCTCCCCGTAGGCGCGCCTAAGGACGTATTTGCGGGAGGCAGCGGCGCAGGTATCACGATAAAGCCGCAGGCGTTTATCGTAGTCCAGCGCGACGGCGAGGTGAAAATGCTCGAAATAGGCATGGCTCAGGGCGGAGCGCTCGACGGACTGATAGCGGGAGTGCCCGACCTTATCACTAAGGTAAAGGCTATCTTTGCTAAGGATAAGGAAGATACCGAGGATACGGAAGAATAATTGAATAATGCTGTCCGCTTTCGCATAAACATTGAAAAAACAAGCTGTTTTGCGAAAAGGGGAGCGTTATGAAATTAAAAGTTATTGCCGCGCTTTTATCAGCGGTGATATTATGTCGGACGGTATATGCCGAGCCTAATCAAAATACCGACAAGGATAAAGGCGATATCTCTTTATCGGCGCAAAGCGCTATTTTGGTAGAGGCACACACGGGTACGGTTCTGTATGCAAAAAACGAGAAAGAGCACCGCTCGATAGCGAGCACCACCAAGATAATGACCGCCCTGCTCACAATTGAGGCGGGCGAGCTCGATAAGCGCTTTGTCGTAGACCCTGTCGCGATAAATGTAGAGGGCACCTCTATGGGGCTAAAGCAGGGCGATACCGTAACGCGGCGCGCGCTTTGTGCGGGTATGCTGCTCCCGTCGGGAAACGACGCTGCCAACGCTGCGGCGATAAATGTCGCGGGGAGTATGTCGGCGTTTGCCGAGCTTATGAATAAGCGGGCTGCGTCGCTCGGTATGAATGACAGCAGGTTTGTCACACCGTCGGGACTTGACGCAGACGGGCAGTATTCTTGCGCATACGACCTCGCGCTGCTTACAGCTGCGGCATTGCAAAACGACACGTTCAGCGAGATATGCGGCAGTGTCAAAATTCAGACCGAGTTTGGCAACCCGCCGACAAAGCGGACGCTTGTCAATTCTAACAAGCTGCTGTATTCTTATCCCGACTGCATAGGCGTAAAGACGGGCTTTACCGATAACGCGAAAAGGACGCTGGTGTCCGCCGCCGAGCGCGACGGAGTCAGATTGATAGCGGTCACGCTTAATGCGCCTAACGACTGGGAGGATCATACTAAGCTGCTCGATTACGGCTTTGAAAAGGTAAAGAACACCGACGCGTCCTACGACTGCTCTAAACTCTCCCTGCCAGTTATAGGCGGAGAGGCCGAAAGTATAGGCGTAAAGGCGCTTAGCAGCGCTAAATTGCCGCTTACAGACGAGCAAAGAGAGCATGTCGAGGTGACGGTGTACCTGCCGAAATTCATCTACGCGGGCGTAGTCGCGGGAGAAACGGTCGGGGAGATACGCTATGAGCTTAACGGCAGAGAGCTTGTCACGGTGCCGTTAGCGGCGGCCGAGAGCTGCGGTAAGGCAAAGCAGGAGCTTTCATTCTTTGCGGCGTGTGTTAAATTTTTCAGAGGGCTGCTCAATATTTAATTGCGGGCAAGCTTTTTATTAAGAAAAAGGGAAGTATAAATGGTAAAGCTTAGGATACAGAAGATAATAGCGGACAGCGGCTATTGCTCCCGCCGCAGGGCGGAGCAGTTTATCGCCGACGGTCTTGTTACGGTAAACGGCAGGACCGCGTCTATCGGCGACAGTGCCGACCCCGATACGGATATTATTGCCGTCGGAGGGGAGAGAATAGCCGAGAGCGTCACGTTAAGATACATAAAGCTATACAAGCCGCGCGGATATATGACCTCTATGTCCGACGCGCACGGGGATAAATTGATAACCGAGCTGCTCGACGGGATAGACGAGAGAGTGTACCCCGTAGGGAGGCTGGATAAAAATTCCGAGGGGCTGCTCTTGCTGACAAACGACGGCGAGCTCGCAAACGCGATAATGCACCCCTCACACAAGATAAAAAAACGCTATCGCGTCACGATAAGAGGAAAGGTCGGCGAGGACAAGCTGCTCACCCTTGCCTCTGGGGTTAAGATAGACAGCGGGGTGACGAGCCCCTGCACGGTGTCGGTGCTGACCGAGGAGGAAAACCGCACGGTGCTCGAATTTATAATCAGCGAGGGCAAAAACCGCCAGATAAGAAAAATGTGCGAGGCGGTAAAGCTCGAGGTAGTAAGGCTAAAGCGCACAGCCGAGGCAAATATCAAGCTCGGTATGCTGCGCCCCGGCGAATGGCGCGACCTCGACGCAAACGAGCTCAAAGGGCTGATGTATCAGCTCGGCCTTACCGATAAGGCGAGAAAGGCGTCAAAATGATAACTATACTTAATACCTCGTCGGACAGGCAGTCACCCGTTTTTGAGGCGAAAAGCGGGGAAGAGCTTATCGGGCGGCTGGTGTCGAATTTTGACGAAGATACGCTTATTATAACCGATATCGCCGCAGAAAGCTTTGTCATAGACGGGCTGTGCCGCGCGGCTATGAATTATGCCTATAATCGATTGGTGAATAAGTGCGTTTTTAAGATAGAGGACGGCGAGGTATACGGCGAGCTGCGCCGCCTCGGTTTTGTGAAAAACGACAATAATCTTATAGATGATATAGATAATTTTTTCACAACTCATAAAACTTGCGGAAAATGACGTTTTATCCCTTGTTATCCGATTAAATATGAGTTATAATTGTTATGAGTTTTAGCGCTGTATGCGCCGAACCTGACTGTATTTACAGGGTTTTCTACAATATTTAATATATACATGGGCTGCTTTAGCGGCTTAAAGAGGAAGGAATGACTGCAAATGAAGAAAACAGTTGCCGAGGCTGAACAGAACACCGCGCTTGACGCCGCGAGAGAAAAGCTGACGGCGATATTTGACGAGGACAGCTTTACCGAGCTCGGCAGATATGTTGCCTCGGGCGACAGAGAGGCTGCCGTGGTATGCGGATATGCGACAATGGACGGCATACCCGTGTACGCTTTCGCTCAGGACTCTAACGTCTGCGGCGGGGCAATGGACGCGGCGTCGGCTATGAAGCTAAAAAAGCTGTACGAGCTTGCACGCAAGAACGGCGCGCCGATAGTCGGGATATACGACTCTAAGGGCGCGGATATCACCGAGGGTATGAAGGTGCTCGGAGCGTACGGCGAGATAGCCGCACTGAGCGCGGAGCTGTCGGGCGTTGTTCCGCAGATAGCGTTGATAGACGGGATATGTGCGGGCACGGCGGCAATGATAGCTTGTATGGCGGACATTGTTATTATGACCGAAAAGTCCGAGCTGTTTATGACCGCGCCTTTCGTATCGGGACAAAAGGACACCGGCACGGCAAATGCCGCCGCTAATGCGGGGACCGCCGCAGTGGTAGTAAAGGATACCGAGCAGGCGGCTAAGACAATAAAGCAGCTGATAGCCCTCTTGCCCAAGAATAACCTAGAGCCCGCAGACTATTTTTATGAGAGCGCCGAGAGCGACGCTGTCATAACCTCCGATACTAAGGGTATCGAGCTTATAAACGCCCTTGCGGACAAAGGGAGCGCGGCAGAGCTTTATAAGGGATACGGCGAGAACGTTGTTACCGCGCTTGCGAGCCTAAACTGCCGCACGGTCGGGATAGTTTGCGCGGACGGCGGCAAGAGGCTTAGCGCAAGGGACTGCGCCAAGACGGCGCGTTTCGCGGGATTTTGCGACGCGTTTTCCATACCGCTGATAACATTTATAGATACCGAGGGCTTTGCTCAGTCGGGGCAGGAGGAGCTTGCGGGCGCGGTGCTTGATAACGCAAAGCTTGCGCAGATATACGCCAGCGCCACCACGCCTAAGGTGACGGTAGTTACCGGCAAGGCCTACGGCAGCGCGTATGCCGCGCTTGCCGGAGTAGGGAGCGATTTTTGCATAGCGTGGGAGGACGCGGTCATTTCACCCGCAAGTCCCGAGGCTGTCACGGCGTTTATAAACGGCGCGGCGGATAAGGACACCGCGGCGAAAATGGCGGCTCAGTATGCCGAGGACGAGGCTGACCCCTTTACCGCGGCAAAGCTCGGATATGTCGACAGGGTGATACTGCCCGAGGACACAAGAGCGGCGGTAATATCCGCTGTCGAGGCGGCGGCTGATAAGAGAGTAGCCGCCCCCGCAAGAAAGCACATAAACTTTGTATTTTAATTTCAAAAGGATGGTTTTGAATTATGAAAAGATATAACATCACCGTAAACGGAAACTCATACGACGTGACAGTCGAGGAGGCCGACGCTAACGGAGCGGCACCCGCAGCGCCCGCCGCTCCCGCAGCCAAGAAGCCCGCAGCTAAGCCCGCACAGTCAGCATCGGCTCAGGGCGGCGTAAAGATAACCGCGCCCATGCCCGGCACTATCGTGGACGTTAAGCTGCAGCCCGGCGCAAAGGTCACCAACGGCAGCGTTATCGCTATACTCGAGGCTATGAAGATGGAAAACGATATCGTGTCAAGCTGTGACGGCACTATAGCTACCGTAAACGTCACTAAGGGTCAGTCTGTCGAAACAGGTACGCTTATCGCAACGATAAACGCGTAAGGCGGAAAGGAAAGACTATGGCACAAGTAAAAATAACCGAAACGGTGCTGCGTGACGCGCACCAGTCGCTCTTTGCCACGAGAATGTCGCTCGACGATATGCTGCCCGCCCTCCCTATGCTCGATAAGATAGGCTTTTACTCGGTAGAATGCTGGGGCGGAGCGACCTTTGACGCGTGCCTGCGTTATCTTAACGAGGACCCGTGGGAAAGACTGCGCGTACTTAGGCACGAAATGCCGAATACCAAGCTGCAAATGCTCTTCAGAGGGCAGAATATGCTCGGCTATCGTCATTATGCCGACGATGTGCTCGAATATTTCGTACAAAAGTCTGTCGCTAACGGCATAGATATAATAAGGATATTCGACGCGCTGAACGATATACGAAACCTCGAAACGGCGGTAAAGGCGGCTAAGAAAGAGGGCGCGCACGCCCAGATAGCTATATCCTACACTCGCGGAGAGGTATTTACCGAGGAATATTTTGTAGATTATGCAAAGAGGATAGAAGAGGCGGGCGCGGATTCTATCTGCATTAAGGATATGGCGGCACTGCTCACCCCGTATAACGCCGAGAGCCTTGTAAGGGCTATGAAAAAGGCGGTAAGCATACCTATCCAGCTTCACACTCACAGCACCTCGGGATTGTCCTCGATGTGCCTGCTAAAGGCGATAGAGGCGGGAGTGGATATGATAGATACCGCTTTGTCGCCGCTCGCGCTCGGCACGTCTCACACCCCGACCGAATCAATGGTAGCGGCGCTGCAGGGCACCGAGTACGACACGGGACTTGACCTTGTACAGCTCGAGGAGATACGCACATACTTTATGACCGTGCGTCAAAAATACATCGACAACGGGCTTCTTGACCCGAAAATGCTCGCCGCGGATGCAAACGCCCTTATATATCAGGTTCCGGGCGGAATGCTGTCTAATCTGCTATCGCAGCTAAAGCAGGCGGGCAAGTCCGACAAGTTTGACGAGGTGTTGCAGGAGGTGCCGAGAGTAAGAGCCGATTCGGGCTATCCGCCTTTAGTCACCCCCACCTCGCAGATAGTAGGCACACAGGCGGTGTTCAATATCATTATGGGCGAGCGCTATAAGACCGTCACCAAGGAATTTAAAGACCTTGTTAAGGGCAATTACGGCAAGACCCCCGCGCCGATAGACCCCGAGTTCAGAAAGAAAATACTCGGCGACGAGCAGCCGATAGACTGCCGCCCCGCCGACCTTATCCCGCCCGAGCTTGAAACACTCAAAGCCGAGGCGGCAAAGTGGTCGCAGCAGGACGAGGACGTATTGAGCTATGCTATGTTCGGTCAGGTAGCGGAAAAATTCTTCGAGAAAAGGCTTGATAAGCAGCTCGGGATAGACGCAGACCACGCCGATAAGCAGAATAAGGTAATGCCTGTATAAGGATAATAAAAAGGGACAGCAGTGTCCCTTTTTGTGTTTTTTGATAGGAGGAAATATGTGTACAGCGGTTGTTTATAAGACTAAGGATAACTATTTCGGAAGAAATCTCGATTATGAATTTCAGTATAATCAGACGGTGACAGTCACGCCGAGAAATTACCCGTTTGTTTTCCGCAAGGTGGGGAAGATGGACGCTCACTACGCTATGATAGGCATGGCGTATGTGCAGGAGAACTACCCGCTTTATTATGACGCGACAAACGAAAAGGGGCTCAGCATGGCGGGGCTCAATTTTCCTCATAACGCGGACTATAAGCCCGAGGCGGCGGGAAAGGACAACGTAACGCCGTTTGAGTTTATACCGTGGATACTCGGACAGTGCGATAATGTAAGCGAGGCACGGGACAAGCTTTCACGCCTTAATCTGCTTAATGAGAATTTCAGCGAGGCTCTGCCGCTTTCGCCCCTGCACTGGATAATTTCCGATAAAAATGAGAGCATAGTTGTCGAGTCGGTCAAGGACGGCTTAAAGGTTTATGACGACCCCGTCGGCGTGCTTACCAACAACCCGACCTTTGACTATCATATGACTAATCTCGCTAATTACATGGCGGTATCGCCCGCCGACCCCGCAAACAATTTCAGCGATAAGCTTGATCTAACGCCTTACAGCAGGGGGATGGGCAGCTTTGGGCTGCCGGGCGACCTCTCCTCGGCGTCAAGATTTGTCAAGGCGGCGTTTACGCTTGCAAACTCCGTGTCGGGCGACAGCGAGAGCGAGAGTGTCAGCCAATTTTTCCACATATTAGGCTCGGTCGAACAGCAGCGCGGCTGCTGTAAGGTGACGGGCGGCTGGGAGCATACGATATATTCCGCTTGCTGCAATACCGACCGAGGAATATATTACTACACCACATACGAAAACAGCAGGATAACCGGCGTCGATATGTATATGGAAGATCTCAACTCTGCCGAGCTTGTAAGCTACCCATTATTGACGGGTCAGCAGATATTTATGCAAAACTAAATTAACCCCCGAAAGCGTAAAAACTTTCGGGGGTATATTTCTGCAAATGATTACTTTATTGTCAACTCTGCGGCGCTGCACGCGGGGAGTACGACCTTTACCGTATTGCCGCTAAGTGAGATACCGTCGAGCGGCTTTATCGTCACGTTGTCGGGAGCGTCAAAGTCGTTAAGCGCCCTAACGGGGGCGTTGAGCACTCTGCCCGTACAGCCCGACGGCGCGGTGCCCGCGATATCTATCGCTATCTCGATATCCTTATTAAGCGAGCAATTAGCTGCGGTGACTGTGAGTACGCCGTCCTTTACCGACGCGGCGCAGGACACGGCGGGTATATCTCCCTCGGTGAGCTTTTCGGTAAAGCAGTATACGCTGTCGCCGTCCTGATGCTCTTTATATAGGTCGAATACATGATATGTCGGGGTGAGCACCATGCCAGCGCCCTCGGTCAGTATCACCGCCTGCAATACGTTTACCGCCTGCGCGATGTTTGCCATGACTACGCGGTCGCAGTGCGCGGCAAATATATTAAGGTTGCACGCGGCGACAATAGCGTCCCGCATTGTATTTTGCTGATATAAAAATCCGGGGTTAGTGCCGTCTTCTACGTCGTACCAGCAGCCCCACTCGTCAACTACAAGCCCTATATTTTTATCCGGGTCGTATCTGTCCATTATCTGCCCGTGGCGGGTAAGCAATGTATCCATATACAGCGTCTTGCGGATGGTGGTATAATATTCCTCGTCGCTAAAGTCGCGGGCGCTGCCCTTATGCTCCCAGTTGCCCGAGGGCACTGTGTAATAGTGCAGCGATATGCCATTAGCCGTCCAGGGGCTAAGGTTTTGCATAATGACCTCCGTCCAGCCGTAATCGTCGGCGTTAGGCCCGCAGGCTATCTTGTACAGCTTATTCTCGCCGAAATTTTTGCAAAAGCTCTGATAGCGGCGGTACTCGTCGGCATAGTACTGTGCGCGCATATTGCCTCCGCAGCCCCAGTTTTCATTTCCGATGCCGAGGTATTTTAACCGCCACGGCTTTTCTCTGCCGTTTTCGCGGCGAAGCAGCGCCATAGGCGACACCCCGTCAAAGGTGATGTACTCTATCCACTCCGACAGCTCGCTTACCGTGCCGCTGCCGAGATTGCCCGCAAGGTACGGCTCGCAGCCTATCTGTTCGCACAGGTCGAAAAATTCGTGCGTGCCGAAAGAATTGTCCTCTACCACGCCGCCCCAGTTGGTGTTTATCATCTTTTTGCGGGCGGACTTTGCGCCGATGCCGTCCCGCCAGTGATATTCGTCCGCAAAGCAGCCTCCCGGCCAGCGCAGCACGGGCAGCTTGATTTTCTTGAACGCGTCGACTATGTCGTTTCTTATCCCGCGTGTGTTAGGTATGCTCGAGCCCTCGCCGACATATATCCCGTTATATATGCAGCGCCCGAGATGTTCGGAGAAGTTGCCGAATATTTCGGGGTCAATATGCCCCTTAACATCCTTTGTGTTTATGTATACGCCTATCTTTTCCATATAATTTGTCCTTTCAAATCAAGTGATATGCCTTAGCCGAGTGTACGGCGAGCTCGGCGGGTATCGTATCCCCCGAGAGGCTCTCACCGCTCCACAACTCCGTTATCTCAGCGCCGTTAAGCTCTATATCCTTTAGCGGAATATCGGCCTTGACGGGCTCTTCTCCCGCGTTAAATACCGCGAGATACTTTCCGCCCTCGGCGCAGTCGGCCGTCCACAGTATGATCTCGCTGCCGCAGACTTCTTTGCGCCATACCGGGTGGGAATTGCGCGCGTTTTTGTGCATAGACAGCACACGCTCATTAGTCAGCAGCTTTAGGGTAAAATCGTCGCACTTAGTAAGGTCGCCGCCTATCATAAGCGGTGAGCGGAATATGCACCACAGCGTCAGCATGGTTATCTGCTCGTCCTCGGTAAATTTGGTACGATTATCGCCGTAGTCCTGCAATATAGCCCCGACAGGCAGCATATCCGCGTCGGGCCAGTTGCCCGCGCCCGTATGCACGCACCATTTTTCGGCGCGGGAAAACATATCGTACAAAAGCTCCCACTTGTCCCAAAAGTCGTCGGTGATACGCCACATATCCGCGAGCTGCTTATATTCTTCCGCATATTCCAGCAATGCGGGCCCGGGCGAGAGGCTGAATACCATATCCCTCCCCGAGCCGTGCAGAGCCTCGCTGATAAGCCTCAGCTCGTCGAGCTCGTGCGGCAGCTCACGGCAGATATCGTCACACTTAATAAAATCAACGCCCCACTCGGCATACATACGGAAAATGCTGTCGTAGTATTCTCGCGCTCCCGCTTTGCCCGCGTCGACACCGTACATATCGGGGTTCCACTGACATATGCTGTTAAAGCGCGCTATATCTTTAGCCTTAATGTCCGTGCCGTATATCACGCCGCCCGAGTGGACAGCCGCGCGAGGTATCCCGCGCATAATATGTATGCCGAATTTAAGCCCGAGAGAATGTACATACTCAGCAAGCGGGGCAAAGCCCCTACCGCCCTTGCTCGACGGAAAGCGGTTCTCGGCGGGGATTAGCCGCGAATATTCGTCCATGTTTAGCTCGCCGAAAGGCTCGTACTCGTGCCCCTTGGCGTTTGGCGCAGCCCACTGGATATCCACCACGACATACTCCCAGCCGTAGGGCTTAAGGTGTTTTGCGATAAATTCCGCATTCTTGCGCACCGTGTCTTCGGTGACAGCCGCTCCCCAGCAGTCCCAGCTGTTCCACCCCATAGGCGCTCGGTCGGTTTTCATAATATCGCCTCCGTAAAAAATTTCTTAATTTGATGATACACTATTAAAACGGATTTGTCAATAAAAAATATTATAGGTTTTTCAAGGTTTTTTTAAAAAACCCCTTGATATTCCTATCGAAAAGGTATATAATAAAAACGGACTAAATCGGTTCACTTTTTTCCTATGGATTTAGTATAATATTTTTTGCTTTATAGAAAGGAATGACACATTTGGCAGAAACTAAAATATATCTTGACAACGCCGCCACTACAAAGATAAGCGACAGCGTTCTTGACGCGATGCTCCCGTGGCTTAAAGACGGGTACGGCAACCCCTCGTCTATATACACCCTCGGGCGGCAGGCGGCTATCGCGCTGAATACCGCGCGTTCGCAGGTGGCTAAGGCATTAGGCTGCGAGGACAGCGAGGTGTATTTCACCTCCTGCGGCAGCGAGAGCGACAACTGGGCGCTTGTCAGCACCGCAAAGATGATGGCGGCAAAAGGGAAGAAGCATATCATCTCCTCCGCATTCGAGCACCACGCAATTTTGCACACCTTACAGGCGCTCGAAAAAGAGGGCTTTGAGGTCACCTATCTCCCCGTATACGAAAATGGCATAGTAAAGGTCGACGACGTAGAGAAAGCTATACGCCCCGATACCGCCCTTGTTACCATTATGTACGCCAACAACGAGATAGGCACTATCCAGCCTATCCCCGAGATAGGAGAAGTGTGCAGGGCTAAGGGAGTTATCTTCCACACCGACGCAGTCCAAGCGGTCGGCAACGTACACATAAACGTAAAAGAGCAGAACATAGATATGCTTTCGCTCAGCGGGCACAAGATACACGCGCAAAAGGGCGTGGGCGTGCTGTACGTCAATAAAAAGTACCGCCTCGCTCCGTTTATAAACGGCGGTGCGCAGGAGCGCGGACGGCGCGCGGGCACCGAGAACATCCCCGCCATAGTCGGGCTGGGAGTTGCCATCACCGAGGCTGTCGCCAAGATAGACGAGAAAAACGCAAAGCTGCGCGCTTTCCAAGACAAGATAATAAACGAGGTCATGAAGATAGACCGCGTCCACCTCAACGGCGACAGGACAAAGCGGCTCGCCGGCAACCTCAACTTCTCATTCGAGGGGGTCGAGGGCGAGAGCCTGCTTTTACAGCTCGACCTACAAGGAATAGCCGCGTCGAGCGGCTCGGCATGCACGTCGGGCTCGCTTGACCCGTCGCATGTATTGCTCGCGATAGGCTTGCCCCACGAGGTCGCGCACGGCTCGCTCAGAATATCGATGTCGGAATACACCACCGAGGAGGAGATAGACCGCCTGCTCGAGGTGCTTCCCGCCATAGTTACAAAGCTCAGAGGTATGTCCCCGCTGTGGGAGCATATTTTAAAGGGCGAAACATTCAAAATAAAATAAACGAAAGGAAAATACATTATGATTTACTCAGAAAAGGTTATGGATCATTTCGCCAATCCGCGTAATATCGGCGAGATCGAGAACGCCGACGGCGTAGGCGAGGTAGGAAACGCAAAATGCGGCGATATT
Organism: uncultured Ruminiclostridium sp.; assembly: GCA_947594425.1. Lineage (GTDB taxonomy): Bacteria > Bacillota > Clostridia > Oscillospirales > Ruminococcaceae > Ruminiclostridium_E. The sequence goes on along the minus strand of CANQED010000002.1, from coordinate 22,477 downwards.
ATGAAGATGTATCTTAAGATAGACGGCGGCGTTATCACCGACGTTAAGTTTAAGACTTTCGGCTGCGGCGCGGCTATCGCCACAAGCTCGATAGCTACCGAGATGATAAAAGGAAAGCCGCTCGACGAGGCGCTTAAGCTCACTAATAAGGCGGTCATAGAGGCGCTCGACGGTCTCCCGCCCGCTAAAATACATTGCTCGGTGCTTGCTGAGCAGGCTATAAAGAGCGCTATCGCGGACTATTATACCCGTCAGGGCGTCGACCCCACCCCCTTTGTAGGAAAGCTTGAGGACCACTGCGACACCTGCTGCGAGGTCTAATGCCGCACCGCCTTTACATTTTCCTCTTTTGGGTGAAAATCCTAAGGTGTTGCGCTTTATTAAACGTTATATACTGTGAAAATAAACCGTGGACTGAATTTCAGCCCACGGTTTGCTCTATTAACCTTGTTTTATTTAGTCTTAACGGTTATCGTCGTATATCCGCTGTACAGTGCGGTCTTTCCGCTCATCTTATACGCCTTTATTCTGAACGAGTACGAGGTCTTTGATTTAAGTCCCGACTTCTTAAACTCGATAGTAAAGTTTTTCGTTATCTTTCCTGCGCGCGTCCAAGTGTTGCCGCTCTTCATCTCGATTATGTACCCGTCGGCGCTGGTATTCTTTGCCCACGAGAGCCTTACCGCGTCCTTAGCTGAGGCTTTCAGCTTTAAGCCGCTCACCGCGCTCGGGTTAGTGCGCGCGGATATCGTCTTATACCCGCTGTAGAGGGCGGTCTTGCCGCTCATCTTGTATGCCTTTACGCGGAAGCTGTACGCCGTGCCCGCCTTTAGACCCGCCTTTCTAAACTCAACGGTGGTGTTATTCGTTATCTTTCCGACACGTACCCACTTACCGCCGCTCTTCATCTCGATTATGTAGCCGTCGGCGGAGGTGTTTTTCGCCCACGATATGCGGAGGGCGTCGGCGGCTCTACCTTTAAGCTTTAAGCCCGTCACGGAAGAGGGGTTAGTCCTTGCGGAGATGGACGTGTACCCGCTGTAGAGGGCGGTCTTGCCGCTCATCTTGTATGCCTTTACGCGGAAGCTGTACGCAGTGCCCGCCTTAAGCCCCGCTTTTCTAAACTCGACGGTTGAATTTTTCGTTATCTTTCCGACACGTACCCACTTAGTGCCGCTCTTCATCTCGATTATGTAGCCGTCGGCGTTTGTATTCTTATCCCACGATATGCGGAGGGCGTCAGCCGCACGGCCCTTTAATTTCAGCCCCGAAATGCCGAGGTTAAGATAATGTATGTTAGCGCCCGTCAGATCCTCGCTGCCTATGACGATATCAATTTTACTCCACTGAGCTTTTGAGCCCGTGTAATAAACGTCTATAAGTCTCGAACATCTGTAAAATGCGCCTGCGTCTATACTCGTCACGCTGTCGGGTAAGGTTATCGATTTAAGGCTTGAGCAATTGCGAAAAGCTTCATATCCTATCTTCTTCACACCGTTCGGTATATTTATCGAGGTAAGGCTGCTGCAGTTTTCAAAAGCGTTATTCGCTATTCCGACAGTGCCGCTCTTTATTGTGGCAGTCGCTGTATTATTGCAGCCTATCACCCATTTGCCCAAATATTTTACGTCAGCGGTCTGATTTTTAAGAAAAGGAGTGTCTAAAAACGCCCCGTATTTTACGCTTGATATGCCGCTGCCGACAGTCACCGAGGCAAGACTAATACAACCGCAAAATGCGTTTTTTCCTATACTTTTCACGCTGTCGGGTATGGTTATCGCCTTAAGGCTCTCGCAGCAGTAAAAAGCCTCGTCTTCTATACTCGTCACATTTTTGGATATGCTTACCGAGGCAAGCTTTGAGCAGTTTACAAAAGCACGATTTCCTATACTCTTTACGCTGTCGGGTATGGTTATCGAGGCAAGCTTTCTGCAATTTGAAAAAACAGCGCTGTCGATAAGCTTTAGGCTCTTAGAAAGCTTTACAGAGCTAAGGCTTTGGCACTGGTAAAAAGCGCTGTACCCTATACTCGTCACATTGTCGGGTATAGTTATCGACGTGAGACTTATGCAAAATTCAAAAGCGTTAGACCCTATATTTTTCAGGCTGTCGGGCATATTTACTGCGGCAAGGCTCGTGCAATACGCAAAAGCGCCGTCTCCTATGCTCGTCACGCCGTTTGGTACAGTCACCGAAGTAAGGTCGCAATCAGAAAACGCTTTCTCTCCTATGCCGGTCACCTTTTTCCCGCCTAAGGTCGCGGGTATGCTTAGCTTAGCCGCGTCCCCGGTATAGTCGGTTATCTCGACCGTACCGTTATCGAGGACTTTATACTCATAATCCCCGCTTGTCTGGGCTCCCGCACAGACCGTTACCGCACATATCGCAATAAGCGCCGCCGCAAGGGATATAAGCCCCGTAAATAACTTCTTTAGCGTCATATAAATTCCTCCGTCCTTATTATTGCATTAAGTATATCACAACTTACCAAAGTTGTCAACGACTATACAATATATAGTATTTTTTTTGGGGGAAAAATCCTAAGGCTGTACGCCTTTTACAGCCTGCTTTACTGCGAAAATCAAACCGTGGACTTGATTAAAGCCCACGGTTCGCTGTATTCACTTTGCTTTTTTATTTAGTCTTAACAGTAATAGTCTTATACCCGCTGTAGAGTGCGGTCTTACCGCTCATCTTGTAAGACTTTATGCGGAATGTGTATGAGGTCTTTGACTTAAGCCCCGACTTCTTAAACTCGATAGTAGAGTTTTTCGTTATCTTTCCTGCGCGTTTCCAAACGCCGTTAACTTTCATCTCTATGATATATCCGTCGGCGCTTGTATTCTTAGTCCACGACAGGCGGACTGCATTCTTAGCGGAGTTTTTGAGCTTTATGCCTGTTGTTGTGCTCGGGTTAGTGCGTACCGATATGGTCTTAGTCGCGCCATATAAAGCAGTCTTGCCGCTCATCTTGTAGGCTTTTACTCTGAACGTGTACGCTGTGCCTGCTTTTAGCTTAGACTTCTTGAACTCGATAGTCGAGCTCTTCGTTATCTTGCCTACTCTCGTCCAAGAATTACCGCTCTTCATTTCGATTATATAACCGTCGGCCGATGTATTCTTCGTCCAAGTGAGGCGCAGAGCGTCGGCGGCTCTGCCCTTAAGCTTTAACCCGCTTACCGCGCTCGGATTAGTCCGCGCGGAGATGGTGGTGTAGCCGCTGTAGAGAGCGGTCTTGCCGCTCATCTTATACGCTTTTACTCTGAACGTGTACGCCGTGCCCGCCTTTAACTTTGACTTCTTAAATTCAACAGTAGAGTTCTTTGTTATCTTGCCTACTCTTGTCCACTTTGAGCCGTCTTTCATCTCTATTATGTAGCCGTCGGCGGAGGGGTTCTTTGTCCAAGAGAGGCGCAGAGCGTCGGCGGCGCGAGCTTTGAGCGACAGCCCGAATACGGGGGCTACAGGGTTATAGATCCATTTTACTTTGGACCAGCTTCCTTCGTTTTCGCCCGGAAGTGCTTCCCAAGATTTTGGCGGATTTATGTCACAATATTTCAAGCGTTCTTCCTCAGTGCCTAAATAGTAAATATTTTGAAGATTAAAACTGTTATTAAAAGAGTACGAAATTATCGTTATATCATCACCTGAGGGTATTACGATATTTTTTAAATTAGTACAACCGATAAAGCCGCCAATGATACTTACGGGTTTCGTAAATATAACCGTTTCAAGATTGGTACAGCCATTACAATTGATACTTACAGATGATGTTATTACTTTTATTTTCTTATTGTTTGAAAGATCGCCTTCTTTCACCGTATCGGGAACTGTATATTCTCCGCCTTTATATTTAGGAAATTCTATAATTCTTGTGAAGTCTTTATTAAACAATACGCCATCCTTAGAAGCAAAATTTTTATTTTTACTTCCTACCGAAATTGAAGTGAGCTGAGAATAATCATTAAATGCGTAGTAGTAGGATATTTCTGTTACGCTATCGGGAATGGTAATTGTGGTCTTAACAGGTGGGCAGAATATCAACTCGGTTTTATTCTTGTTAAATAAAGCTCCGTTTTGAGAAGAATAATTCTTGTTACCAGCACCGACAGTTATCGACGAAAGATTTGAACAATCCTTAAAAGCATAATCATCTATACTTGTTACGCTGTTTGGTATACTTAAATCGCCTTTTTTCTTGCCCGGACATACAATTAAGCTTGTTTTATTTTTGTTAAATAATACTCCGTTTTCCGATAAATAGTATTTATTATTCTTATCTACGTTTAATGAGGTAAGACTTGCACAGCGGGAAAACGCATAATTTCCTATGATTGTCACATTGTTAGGTATGGTAATTGATGTAAGATTTGAACAACCCGCAAAAGCAGAACTGCCTATGAGCGTCACACTGTCAGGTATGGTAATTGATGTAAGACTTGAACAACCATAAAAAGTACTATATCCTATACTTGTTACTCCGGTCGGAATGGTTATGGATTTAAGTCTTGTGCAATCTTCAAAGGCACTGTATCCTAAGATTTTCACGCTGTCGGGTATAGTTATTGAGATGAGATTGGAACATCCGGAAAAAGCGTCATCTGCTATTCCCAAAGTGTTGCTTTTTATTGTCGCTGATGTTGCAACTTGATCACAGTCAACCGCCCACTTTCCCACATACTTTATGGCTGTAGTCTGATTATTAAGTAGTGGAGTGCCTTGAAATGCACCTGATCCTATGCTTTTCAAACCATCAGGCAGCTTTATTGAGTTAAGGCTCGAACAATCTTTAAAAGCGGAGATTGCTATACTCGTAACACTATCCGGCAAGGTTATTGAGGGCAAGCTTGAGCAATCCCTAAAGGCATATACTCCTATACTTTTCACCCCATTTGGGATAGTAACTGACTTTAGCTTAGAGCAATCCTCAAAAGCACGTGCTGCTAATCCAACAGTGCCTGTCTTTACAGTTGCCGATGTAACCTCTTCGTCGCAATCAATTACCCATTTATCGGCGTATTTTACCGGAGTTTTCTGATTATCAAGCAAAGGAGTTTTATAAAAAACAAAATATCCGATATTTGTAACACTGTCAGGTATAGTTATTGAGGTTAGGTTTGTGCAATTGCAAAATGCATAATCGTCTATACTCGTCACACTGTCAGGTATGGTTACCGAAGTAAGACTTGAGCAAGAACTAAAAGCATCATATCCTATTCCCACAACCTTTTTTCCGTCTAATGTTGATGGGATAGTTAGATTTTTGGAACTTCCCGTATAATAGGATATAGCGACTGTTCCGTCATTAACGTCATAATAGCTATAGTCCCCGCTCCTCTCCGCCCCGGCGCACACGGTTATCGCACACACCGCGAGCAAAGCCGCCGCGAGGGAGATAAGTACCGAAAGCAACTTCTTAAATGTCATAAAACTTCCTCCGTTCTGCCATGTTTCGGCAAAATATTTCACGTTTTTGGCACATATTGCCAAAACTGCGATATCTACACTTTTATAATAGCACAACTTACTTGAGTTGTCAATACTTATGCAAGGTAAGTTTTATTTATTTTTTCGCCCGAGCGGTTCGCTGTATCGGCGTTGTGCTCTGTATACCCCCTATAGCTGCCGTGTACGGGAGCATCCACGGGCGGAGGACGGCAGGGGTGTGCGGGTGGGACAGGTGTACCGAACGCAAGTTTAGCAAATGTGCGAAAAAATAAATGAAGCTTACCTTGCATGCGCGTGCTGTGCGGCGGCGTACATCTGTACTCATTACCCAGCCCGCACAATCACGTAAATTGCCACAAAGTGCGCCGCCGAGACAGGTGCAGTGGTTGGCTGTACCCCTGCCAACCTTATCCTCCGACGAGCCGTTGCGTTTGGCTTCACCCTAAACCCGCTTTCCCGCTCCACAAGCGGGTTTAGCGCCGTCAAGTCACTCCGCGCAACTCCTCGCCCGACATAGCCGCGCCCGTCTGCATACCCGCCGCTCTGCACTTCCTCACCCCGCTGCAGAGCAAAAATATCCGCTCTCCCGCACCGCAATTCCTCCACACGAAATTGTCCCACAATGTGCGCACAATTTCTCCAAAATAACGACTACTTATACAGACGTTAGCTTTACCTAACATTCCTACACACACAGACATTTGCGAACACATTTACAGAAATTTGCCCATTTTTTCTACATATATATTCCCTCCAAAACTCTCTAAAAAAGTAAGCGAATATTTTTTAGTAAAGCTGAGCGTTATATTTTTTGCACTGTGCTTTTATATTCACTCTTTTTCTCGCCGTTATCGGTTTGTGAATTTTCTAAATGTCACTTTATGAGTGCGCACCGCCTTATAATTCCCACCAAAAATCACTCCGTCCGCAAAATTTTTATTTTAGCTATTGCATTTTTTGCTCAAATAGTGTATAATATATTTCGGCAGTTTATGTCTACGTAGCTCAGCAGGATAGAGCGACCGCCTCCTAAGCGGTAGGTCGGAGGTTCGAATCCCCTCGTGGACGCCAAAACGGGAACCGAAAAAATCGGTTCCCGTTTTGCTTTTATATGTCGTTGATTATGCTTTAATTATCCCTCGTACTCGGAGAATTTGGGCGCGTTAGCTATTACGTCGGCTTCGAGTGCCTGCGGCAATAGCTCATAGCGGTCAAATTCGGAAGTAAAGTAGCCCATGCCTCTCGTTATCTGCCTTATTACGGTGGCAAGGTCGGTTATCTCCGCCTGAGGTATCTGCGCCTGCAGCACCGTCATGCCCTTTTCTTCGTCGGAGGGGTTCATACCTAGCACGGTGCCTCTGCGCTTGTTGACTACCGTCATAATGTCGCCCGTGCTTGCGTCGTCGAGCACTATCGTAACATTGCATATCGGCTCGAGCAGGCAGGGTGACGCGTTTACAAGTCCCGTCTTATACGCGATATGCGCAGCCATCTTGAACGCCTGCTCGGAGCTGTCCACCGGGTGATACGACCCGTCGAGCAGTGTAGCCTTGAGGTTTACCACGGGGTAGCCCGCGAGCACGCCGTGCGCGGTGCTCTCCTGTAAGCCCTTTTCTACTGCGGGGAAATAATTCTTCGGCACACTGCCGCCGAATACCTGCTCTTCAAATACGAGCGTCTCGCTGTCGCAGGGCTCAAAGTCTATCTTTACGTGTCCGTACTGACCGTGACCGCCCGACTGCTTTTTATGCTTGCCCTCGGCGGAAACCTTCTTGCGTATCGACTCGCGATAAGCTATCACGGGGTCGGAAACCTCTACGTCCACGCCGAACTTGGTCTTCATCTTCGCTACAGCCGCGTCAAGGTGCTGCTCGCCGAGCCCGCCGAGTATTCTCTGATGGGTCTCGTGGTTGTGGAAATAATTAAGCGTCAGATCCTCTTCGGTCATACGCTTTACGGCGTTGCTTATCTTGCCCTCGTCGTTCTTATTCTTAGCGGCGATAGCCTTAAAATAGCAGGGCACAGGGAAAGCCTCTCTTGCAAATACCACGTTGCTGCCGCCCGCGGTAAGAGTATCTCCCGTATTAGCGGAGAGCTTAGTCACCGCGACTATATCGCCCGCGTACGCCTCTACCATTTCTTCGGACTTCTTGCCCTGCAGGGTAAGAAGCTTGCCTATCTTCTCGGTCTGACCCGTCGCGCTGTCGGTGACCTCGCTGCCTGCGGCGAGAGTGCCGTTTACTATCTTTACATAATTCATCTTGCCGACGAAAGGATCGGCTACTGTTTTAAATACCTTAGCCGCAAGAGGCTTGCTCTCGTCGTAGGGTATCTTTTCGCCGCTCTCGGTCTTTTCTCCCGCGGACTCGTCGGGGGAGGGAAGCATATAGATAATGGTATTGAGCATCATATCTATTCCCGCGAGGGTATCTCCCGAGCAGCACACCACGGGAGTTATATCGCCGCTGTGTATTCCGTCGTGAAGACCCTTTACAAGCTCAGCCTCGGTAAAGTCCTCGCCCTCGTTCTCAAAATATCTCATCATCAGCTCTTCGTCGGTCTCGGCTACAGCCTCCGCCATAGCCGCGCGCAAGCCTTTAAGGCGGTTCTCCGACGCGGGCATTTCTACCTCGGTCGGCACGCCGTTAGCGTATGTATACGCTTTCATTTCGAGAAGATTTATATAGCTCTCGACCTTGCCGTACTTGTCAAAGGGCACTACTATCGGGCATATCGACGGACCAAACTCGGTCTTTAATTCTTCAAGGCATTTATAGAAATTAGAGTTTTCCTCCTCCATACGGGTGACGCAGAACATAGTAGCCTTACCGTGCTTTATCGCCTCGCGATAAGCCTTTATCGTACCGACCTGAACGCCGTCCTTTGCGGGCAGGGTGATAACTACGCTCTCGGCGGCGCTTATGCCCTCGTACATACCCGCCGCAAAATCAAACTGTCCCGGGGTATCAAGAATGTTTATCTTGACGTCCTTCCACTGGCAGTAAGCAAGCGCGGTGTTCAGCGAGATCTTTCTCTTTATTTCATCGGGGTCATAATCGCATACGCTGGTGCCGTCGGCGACCTTTCCCATACGTTCGATCTCACCGCATTTGTACAGCAGTCCCTCTACCACCGAGGTCTTGCCGCTGCCGCCGTGTCCTGCGAGCGCAATGTTGCGGATATTTTTGCATTTGTAGGTTTTCATATAAAAACCGTCCTTTCATAAGCGATAAAAAGTAGATAAATTCATTATATACTGATTTTGTAAAAATTACAATCCCTTTTTCGTGAAAACTGAAATATTCGTGTAGAAATATTATAGTAATTTTTGTGCAATTTACACAATCAACATATATTTTCGCGCTTTTTCAAGGAAAAATAACAGTATTTTTTTCATTTTTAAACGCTTCCGGCGGAAGCCGCTTGAGCAGCAGCTTTTCTTTTTTCTCATACGGCAAAAATAATCTCACGTCGCACTGCCTGCGCCTAAACGCCTTGCGGTATACGGTGATTTTTCCTATACTCGCCTTGTCAAAAACCGCTGTGCGGCGCTTAGAGCGGCGGCAGCAGACGGCGGACACGGTCCTGTCATAAAGGTACACGGCGGTGTGCCGCTTTGCCGAAACGCCGTAAAATATATTAAGCAAGAACGGCAGCGGCAAAAGCACCGCCGCATAATTCATGCCCCCGAACAGCCCGCACCATACAGCCATAGCCGACAGCCCGCACGCTATGATAAACATGACCGAGGGCATAAGTATAAAGTACCTCAGCGGCTGCTTGTTTGTGCTTATAACGGCTTTTCCCTTGGCGGCGGGGGAGATGTCGTTTATGCTCTTGGCGATATTAGGCGCACAATAAGGCACCACGGGCTCGTCCTCACAGCCCGCCGCGCCCGCGTATACTGCGAGCTTGTCAAACGCCGCCGTGTAAGAATAAAGCATATACTCGGGTCTTTGCGTTATGATAAGGCGGCGGCAGATAAACGCCCCGCGTTTTATCGACATGCCGCGCCCGCCCTTGCTAAGCGTAAAGTCCGCGTTAGACATGATCTCGGCGGCAAAGGACACCAGCCACCCCGCAAACACCGCTATAGCCGCCGCCATAAGCAGCCCGGGCAGCAATTCGAGCCTTGCGGGGATAGCGCCGATATTTTCCCGTATAAGCTCGTTTATGCCCTTTCCGACCGCAACGCCTATCGCGGACAATACGGCGGAGATTATCAACAAACCGCCCACTCCGTCCGCGCTTAACAGCGAGTGCGCGATATTCTGCGCGGTATCGGTCTTTAATACGACCTGTCTGCGCCCGCGCGCTATCCTTGCGGCGGTGCGGCGGTCAGCGTAGAACAGTATAGCGGGCTTCAGCTCGGCGCGGGTGTATATTTCAAGCTTATAGCAGCTAAAAGCCGCCGTAAAAGGCGTTTGCGATATCCTTACGCAGGAGATATCATCAAAGCCGAGCGATATTCGCCTTTTTAATAAAAGCCCGCTTTTATATTCCACCGCGTCATTATTTACCCCGAGATAAGAGGTGCGGCGCTTTATAATCGCGCTGAGCAGTATAAGCCCCGCGAGCAGGATATCCGCCCAAAAGCCCGCGAAAGCGCGCTCTGGCGGCATACCGTACAACAGCATAGCCCTTATCACGGGCAATGCCGTCAGCCAAAAATATTTTTTCAGCGAGAAAAACACCGTCAGCGGGTGCGACCGTCTATACAGCATAAAAAACACCACCTATGGGATATTATACCCATAGGCGGTGAATTATAAATCTTTTAAATTAAAGCCCCGTCACATATCTTATGAAGATATATATAGTGCTTATCGCAAGCACGATAACGGTAGCGGGAGCTAATTTTTTGCAATATTCTCCCCAGCCGATAGGGTGACCCGCCTTTGACGCGGCGGACATACCCACGACGTTAGCGGACGCTCCGATAGGAGTAGCAGAGCCTCCGACGTCCGTACCGATAGCGAGCGACCAGGCGAGAGTTGACAGCACCGATGAGTTTCCGCCGGAAAGCTCCTGAATGATAGGCAGCATAGTAGCGGCAAACGGTATATTGTCGATAAACGCGCTCGCTATGCCGGACACCCAGATTATTATCGCTACCATAAGGTAGTAGTTGCCCGCGCATATGTCGCTTATAAAGCCCGCGATTATCTCGAGCACTCCCGCTTTTTCGATACCGCCGACCACTATGAACAGACCGATAAAGAACAGCAGCGTCTGATAATCTACGCCTTTAAGCACCTCTAAGATATGTTTTCCCGAGGTTATCAGAGTAACAACCGCTACGGCAACTCCTATAAACGCCACCGTAAGCCCCGTCAAGCTGTGCGTTATGATCAGTACCACCGAGCAAATGAAGATAACGCAGCTTATTATAAAGCCCTTCTTATCGGTGATAAAGCTCTCGGGAGACGGCAAATCCGAAAAGTTGGTCTTATTGTCGGGATCTCCCGCAAGCTCCTTGCGCATAACGAGGAAAAAGTACACTAACGTCAGCACGAAAGCTATCAGCGCGCACAGACCTATATTCATTACAAAATCCATAAACGTATAATGCAGGTTAGAGCCGATTATAATGTTCGGCGGGTCGCCGCACATAGTTGCCGAGCCGCCGAGGTTGGCACAGAAAATCTCCGCCATTATCATAGGCACAGGATTAAATTTAAGCAGGCGCGAAAGCTCTATCGTTACCGACGCTAAGAACAGTATTACCGTTATCGAGGCGATAAACATCGATAATACGAACGACATAGTCATAAATGCGAAAAATATCGGTATCGTCTTATAGTGCACGAGCTTTGCTATTCTGCGGCACAGCCAGTTGAAAAAGCCGACGCGCGCCATGCCCTCCACCATTATCATCATACCGCCGAGGAAGAAAATGGTCGCCCAGTCTATTCCGCCCGAGTCGGTCTCCATCCCCGTAGTATGCCAAAATTCAAGATCAACGATCGAATTGAAATTTAATACATGCCACATCGAGTCCATATCCTGCATACATATGCCGAATACGCCTATCAGCGTAAGCAGTCCGCAGCCGAGCGTGACATAATGCTTTTCTATCTTCTCCGTTATAATAAGTATGAACATCACAACAAATATAGCGACAGCTACAATTTGCGCAGCCATGGTACATATCCCCTTTCTACTCGCTTTTCTGTCGTATGCGGTAATATTTTAGCACAAAATTATTTTAGTGTCAACCGACAAAATTAAGGTTATTAAGCATTTCGACAAATTCATCACTTTGACCTAAATAATTGGTTTTAGGCGGATTTTTCTGTGAGAATTTATTTGTAAAATGTAAGCACCCTGTTGCAAGACGCCATAATTTATGGTAAAATAAAAACAGACAAAATTACAATAAAGGCAGGAACAGCTATGAATATGTCGCTTATATCCAAAGAAGGCTCGGCGAAAAGCTGTATGATATTTCACGAGGACCCCGACTCTCTGCATGTAGGGACAAAGCCGCCGCACGCGTATTTTATCCCGTTTGATATCGGCTCTGACCCGTTTGTTAAGCGCGATAAGTCGAGCAGGGTAGAGCCGCTTAACGGCGAATGGGGTTTTACCTACCGCGAAAGCATTATCGACCTTGAGGACGACTTTGCATTAATGCCGCCCGAGGGCAAAATACCCGTGCCGTCAAATTGGCAGCTGTACGGCTATGACCGCCCGCAATACACAAATGTCCCGTACCCCATACCCTACGACCCGCCGCATGTCCCCGACGATGTGCCGGTCGGGGTGTATTATAGGGATTATGAGTACCGCCCCGACGGTATGCGGCGTATACTCACCTTTGAGGGGGCGGACAGCTGCATTTATCTTTATATAAACGGCATATTCGCGGGGTATACGCAGGTCTCGCACGCCCTGTCGGAGTTTGATATAACAGACCTTATCACCGAGGGGAAAAATACTGTCACCGCCGCGGTGCTTAAATGGTGCGACGGGACGTACCTTGAGGATCAGGATAAGATACGCCTGTCGGGAATATTCCGCGATGTTTATATCGTCAGCCGCCCCGATAAAAGGATAGAAGATTACAGGGTGACCGCCTCTTATGAAAACGGCTGCGGAAAGCTGTCCGTCAGCATAATCGGCTGTGAGGCCACTGCCGCCCTATATTCTCCCGACGGAGAAAAAATTGCCGAGGGCAGGGCGGCCGAGGGCGCGCCTTTTACCTGCACGGTAAAAGACGTTTTGCCGTGGACGGCGGAGACCCCGACGCTTTATCGGCTGACCCTCTCGACCGAGCGGGAGATAATAGGCGAGCGGGTCGGCTTTCGCACTATATCTATACAAAACGGCGTTTTTAAGATAAACGGCAGGGCGGTAAAGCTCTACGGTGTAAACCGCCACGACAGCTATCCCGATACGGGGTACGCATGCAGCGAGGAGCAGATACTGCGCGACCTCTATCTTATGAAACAGCACAATATAAACGCCATACGCACCTCTCATTATCCCGCCGCGCCGATATTCTACCGCTTATGCGATGAGCTGGGATTTTACATAATAGACGAGGCGGACCTCGAGGCTCACGGCAGCGTGACCGCGTATCAAAATCTTAAATGGAACCGCCCCGGCGGGTATAACGGCATAGCCCTGCTCGTAAGCCGCCCCGACTATTACGACGCCGTCGCCGACCGCCACAATTTGCTTATAAGCCGCGACATAAACCGACCCTCGGTCGTGATATGGTCGCTCGGCAACGAGTCGGGCTACAGCGACGCGTTCCGCCTTTCCGCTAAAAAAATAAAGCAAGTCGACCCCACCCGCCCCTTACATTACGAAAGCTCACAGCATAGGCTGGATAAAAAGGACGACAGCGAGCTTGATATGGTGTCGCGTATGTACCCCGAGATAAAATACGTCGCAGATTATCCCAAGAGCGAGCCCTCGGCTAACGGCAGGCCTCTCGTGCTGTGCGAGTACAGCCACGCTATGGGCAACGGCCCGGGCGACCTCGAGGACTATTGGCAGGCGATATACGCTAATGACAAGGTGTTCGGCGCTTTTGTGTGGGAATGGGCGGATCACAGCATACCGCTCGGCACTACCCCCGACGGGAGACTTAAGTACGGCTATGGCGGGGACTGGGGCGAGCCGCACAATGACGGCAACTTTTGCTGCGACGCTTTATGCTTTCCCGATAGGAGACCCCACACGGGACTAAAAGAGGTAAAGCAGGTGTACCGCCCTATTCGTGTAGAATACCTCGGCGGCGGCAAGTTTAGATTTAAGAACCTCTTCGCTTTTATCAACGCCAAAGAGCGGCTTAGCTGCCGCTATGAGCTCAGCGAGAACGGGGATATAATTTCTACGGGCGATATAGATATGGATATCCCCGCCGCGGGCGAGAGGATAATAAGCATACCCGGCGCAAGCGCGGGGTATATACGCTTTATCTTTGAGCTTTCTTCCGATAAGCCGTGGGCGAAAATGGGCAGCGAGGCGGCATTTGATCAAATTAAGCTCTCTGACAGCCCCAAGCCCGAAATTCCCCCTGTCAGCGGCAATGTGACCTATACCGAGCAGCCGCTGAGCTATACCGTCACGGCGGGGGATACGACCTATACATTCGACCGCAGGAGAGCGCGGTTTACGTCGGTCATATCAAACGGGCGGGAGTTGCTGGACGCGCCGATAGAGTTTAATTTTTACCGTGCGCCCGTCGACAACGACGTTATGCGCGGCGACTGGACGGCTATGCACCTCGACGACTTTGACGTAAAGGTGTACTCGACCGACATTTCCACCGGTGAGGATAAGGTCGTGATATCCGCGTCCTTGTCCTTCGGCAAGAATATCCATCAGCCGTTTGCCTCGCTTCTCGCGGAGTTTGTCGTCTCGCCGAGCAGGCTTAATATCAAAGCCCGGGCAAAGCTTTGCGACAAGGTGGACAATTTTCCGCGATTTGGTATACGGCTTATTATGCCGCGCCGCTTTGACAAGGTGGAGTACCTCGGCTATGGTCCTTACGAAAGCTACTGCGACAAGCATATGGCGTCCTATTTCGGCAAATTTACCGCCCGCGTGGGGGAGATGTTTGAGGATTATATCCGACCGCAGGAAAATTCCTCCCACTTCGGCTGTGAATATATGACGCTCTCCGATGATGAATTTATCCTCACCGTCAGGGCGGCAAAGCCGTTCTCATTCAATGCGTCGGAGTATACCGCGCAGGAGCTTGCACAAAAGCGGCATTCGTTCGAGCTTAATAAATGCGGCTCGACGGTGCTGTGCATAGACTCGTATATGGCGGGAGTAGGCTCCGCCGCCTGCGGTCCGAGGCTTAGCGATAAATACCGCCTGCCCAAAGACAGCGTCGATATGGACATAACGCTTTGTTTTAAAACAAAACAATAAATTTTTGATATATTGTCGGAAATTCCTTTATGTTTAATATTGACAAACAGGGCAAAATAATGTAAAATAAAAATAGGGAAAAGGCTTTTTTACCACAAGGGGGTACACTATGGGACAAATAATTATTTCTATCTGCCGAGAATATGCCAGCGCGGGACACATAATAGGGCAAAAGCTCGCAGAGAGGATGGGAATAAGCTTTTACGACAGCAATCTTCTTGACGAAATGGCTGCCGCCGACGCGGACAATAAGCTTAATATCGACAGAATGCAGAAGTTTGACGAGCAGCCTAAGCCGTTTTTTGCGAGGACTGTGCGCGGTATGAAAGGCTCTCCCGAGGAGAACGTCGCTCAGATACAGTTTGATTTTCTCCGCTATAAGGCCGAGAGCGGCGAGTCGTTTGTGATAGTCGGTCGCTGCGCGGAGGAGGCGCTCAGCGGCTTTCCCTGCCTGATAAAAATATTCGTGCTCGCCGACGAGGAGGATAAGCTAAAGCGCATATGCGACGAAAAGGGCGTTAGCGAGGACGAGGCGCGATTTATTATGCTCAAAAACGACCGCACCCGCAGAGCGTATCACAATTCATTCTGCTCGACTAAGTGGGGCGAGCCTCACGGCTATGACCTGTGCGTCAATTCGTCAAAGCTCGGCATAGATAAGACCACCGACCTTATCGAAAATTATATCAAGATGAAGATGGACTGAAAGTTAGGGGGAACTTTTTGAAAAAAGTTCCCCCTCGCCCTCTCAAAAACTTTTAGTATATACTTTATTTTGTTAGAAAAATACTACAGTGCAGCGCCTTTTATTGCCTTAAATACTGTGAAAAAATAACCGTGGACCAAAATTCAGTCCACGGTTTATTGTATTCACTTGTGTTTATTTTGTCTTTACTGTTATCGTCTTAACGGCGCTGTATAAAGAGGTCTTGCCTACCGTCTTGTATGCTTTTACTCTGAACGAGTATGAGGTCTTGCTGTTAAGCCCCGCTTTCCTAAACTCCACGGTGGTATTCTTGGTTACCTTGCCTACGCGCGTCCATTCGCCGTTGATTTTTTGCTCTATTATGTAGCCGTCGGCGCTTGCGTTCTCCTCCCACGCCAGTCTAACAGCGTTAGAATTGGCGGCTTTAAGTTTAAGTCCGCTGACAACGGAGGGGTTGGTGGTCGCAGATATGGTCTTGTAGGCACTGTACAGCGCGGTCTTGCCGCTCATCTTGTACGACTTAACGCGGAAGCTGTACTTTGTGCCTCCCATAAGACCCGCTTTCCTAAACTCCACGGTGGTGTTCTTGGTTATCTTGCCTACACGCGTCCAGGTGTCACCGTCCTTTATTTCGATTATATAGCCGTCGGCGGAGGTATTCTCCTCCCATGCTATACGCAGTGCGTCGCCCGCTCTGCCCTTGACCTTAAGCCCCGACACTACCGAGGGATTAGTGTGCGCGGATATAGATACATACTCGCTGTAGAGGACGGTCGTGCCGATCTTCTTATATGTCTTAACTCTAAAGCTGTATTCGGTACCCGCCTTAAGTCCCGCTTTTCTAAACTCCACGGTGGCGTTCTTGGTTATCTTGCCTACGCGCGTCCAGGTATCGCCGTCCGGCATCTCGATTATGTAGCCGTCAACGTCGCTGTTCTCCTCCCACGCGATGCGCAGTGCGTCGCCCGCTCTGCCCTTGACATATAAGCCCGATATCGGAGAAACACAGTTGTAATGGATATTTGCATTTAGCAGGCAATCGTTATGCACTTTGATAATATTTATCTCGTCCCACTGCTCTTTTGAGCCTATGAAGTATACGTCGTTTAGGTTAGAGCAATCCCAAAAAGCTGCGCTGCATATGGTTTCCACACTGTCGGGTATGGTTATCGAGGTGAGATTTTCACATTGCGTGAAAGCGCTCGGTCCTATGCCCGTTACGCCGTTTCCTAAGGCAAGCGAGGTAAGGCTGTCACACTTTCCGAAAGCAAATGCGCCTATACTTGTCAAGCTGTCGGGCATGGTTATCTCAGAAAGGTTTGCGCATTGCGCGAAAGCAAAATCGCCAATACTTGTTACACCCTCGGGTATTATTATCGAGGTAAACCCCGAGCACATCTCAAAAGCATTATCTCCTATGCTCGTAAGGCTCTTAGGTAAGGTTATCGAAGAAAGGCTTGAACATTCGGAAAACGCGCCTACTCCTATACTCGTCATTGTGTCGGGCAGTGTTACGGAATTAAGTCCCGTACAGCCGTAAAATATGCCCTCACCTATGTCTGTCAGGCTTTCGGGGATAGTGATCTCATTAAGTTCTAAACAGCTCTCAAAGGCATAATCGCCTAAGCTTGTCACGCTTGCGGGTATGGTGAACGTGTCAAGGCTGACGCACCAGCCGAAAGCGTCCTCGCCTATAGTCGTCACGCTCTCGGGTATTGTGACCTCGGACAGACACGAACAGTCATAAAAAGTATTTTCTTTTATTGTGGTCACCCCGTCGGGTATTGTGACCTCGGTAAGGCTTGTGCAATTTTTAAAGACGCTGTCTCCTAAGCTTGTCACGCTGTCGGGGATATTGACCTCGGCAAGGCTCGCACAATTTCTGAATGCGGCATTGTCTATCAGCGTCACGCCGTCGGGTATCGTTATCGAGGCAAGATTGCTGCACTCTTCAAACAAATACCTGCTTATCTCTGTCACGCCGTCGGGAATATCTATCTCGGTAATGCTCGAACAGCCGTAAAACGCGCCGTATTCTATACTCGTCACATTTTCGGGTATAATTATCGGCGAAAGGCTGCGGCAGAAGTAAAAGCTATATCTCCCTATATGCGTCAAGCTGTCGGGCATATCCACTTCCGCAAGGCTCGTACAATAGCTGAAAGCGCGAGTGCCTAAGCTCGTCACCCCGTCGGGTATAGTGACCGAGGTGATATGCGAATTGTTGGAAAAACAGTAGTTTCCTATGCTCGTCACCTTAAGGTCGTCGAGCGTCGACGGTATCTCGACGTCGGTCTCGTCCCCGCTGTAGCCGGTTATCTCCGCCGTCCCGTCGGCAAGGACCTTATACTTATAGTCCCCGCTCTCTTCCGCGCCCGCCGATACTGTTATCGCGCAGACTGCAAGCGTTGCCGCGACGAGCGATACAAGCCCGCCGAATAATTTTTTACACTTCATAAAACTCCTCCGTTCTGCCGTTATGCGGCATAATTGTAAATCAATTATATCACATCTTACCCACCAAAGTCAATAGATTTGCTTTGTATATATTTTGTCAAAATGCCTTTATTTTTGGTGGAAAATCCCAAGGCTGTACGCCTTTTACGACCTGCTTTGCTGCGAAAAAATAACCGTGGACTGAATTCAATCCACGGTTTGCTATGTATATGTTAGCTTATTTCGTCTTTACGGTTATCGTCTTGTACCCGCTGTACAGGGCGGTCTTGCCCGACATCTTGTACGCTTTTACGCGGAACGTGTAAGCGGTGCCTGCTTGGAGCCCAGACTTTTTAAATTCGATAGTCGAGTTCTTCGTTATCTTGCCTACGCGCACCCAAGAATTGCCGCTCTTCATCTCGATTATGTAGCCGTCGGCGCTTGTGTTCTTCGTCCACGACAGGCGGACTGCATTCTTAGCGGAGTTTTTGAGCTTTAAGCCGCTCGTTGTACTCGGGTTGGTGCGTACCGATATGGTCTTAGTCGCGCCATATAGGGCGGTCTTGCCCGACATCTTGTACGCTTTTACTCTGAACGTGTACGCTGTGCCCGCCTTAAGCTTAGACTTCTTGAATTCGATAGTGGAGTTGCTCGTTATCTTGCCTACTCTCGTCCAAGTGCTGCCGCTCTTCATCTCAATTATGTAGCCGTCGGCGGAGGTGTTCTTAGTCCATGCTATGCGGAGCGCGTCGGCGGCACGACCTTTGAGCTTAAGCCCCGTAACGGCGGAGGGATTAGTGCGTGCGGAGATTGTGGTGTAGCCGCTGTAGAGGGCGGTTGAGCCCGACATTTTGTACGCCTTTACTCTAAAGGTATACGCCGTGCCTGCCTTAAGCTTATCCTTTCTAAACTCAACGGTGGAGTTTTTGGTAATCTTGCCGACACGTACCCAAGAATTGCCGCTCTTCATTTCAATTATATAGCCGTCTGCGGATGTATTCTTCGTCCAAGTGAGACGGAGAGCGTCGGCGGCGCGGGCTTTAATATTAAGGCCGGAGACGGCGGAGACGGTTTTCTTAGCCGTGTAGGTGTCCTTATAGCTGTCGCCGCAGACTGAGCAGGTGTGCAGTGTGTAACCCTCGGCGGTGTAGGTCGGAGCGAATACCTTATCGACATATGTATGTTTACCCGTCGCGGGGACGGTAACGGTCTTGCGGCTTATCTCCGCCTTGCAGACGGAGCAGTATACGACCTCTTCATACGAGCCGTCAGCGCCGCAGGTGGCGTTCTTAACATTCTCTTTAACGGCGGCAGAAGCGGTGTGCTTGCCCGTCGCGGGAATAGTTTGGGTTTCGGTCTTGCCGCATACCGAGCATGTACGGGTCTGGGTGCCCGACGTTGCGCAAGTTGCGGCCTTAGTCGTTTCCCACTCGTCAAAGGTATGTTTACCCGTCGCGGGGACGGTAACGGTCTTGCGGCTTATCTGTGCCTTGCAGACCGAGCAGTATACGACCTCGTCATATGAGCCGTCCGTGCCGCAAGTGGCGTTCTTAACATTCTCTTTAACGGCGGGGGAAGAGGTGTGATTTCCCGTCGCGGGTATAGTCTGTGTCTCGGTCTTGCCGCATACAGAGCATATGCGGGTCTGAGTGCCTGCTGTCGCGCAAGTCGCGGTCTTAGTCGTTTCCCACTCGGTAAAAGCATGCTTGCCTGTAGCAGGGGCGGTGACGGTCTTGCGGCTTATCTGCGCCTTGCAGACGGAGCAGTAAACGACCTCTTCATATGAGCCGTCAGCGCCGCAAGTGGCATTCTTTACATTCTCTTTAACGGCGGCGGAAGCGGTGTGATTTCCCGTAGCGGCTACCGTCTGAGTTTCTGTCTTACCGCATACAGAGCATGTGCGGGTCTGAGTGCCTGCTGTCGCGCAAGTCGCGGCCTTAGTCGTTTCCCACTCGTCAAAAGTGTGCTTGCCCGTCGCGGGGACGGTAACGGTCTTGCGGCTTATCTCTGCCTTGCAGACGGAGCAGTATACGACCTCGTCATATGAGCCGTCCGCGCCGCAGGTGGCGTTCTTAACATTCTCTTTAACGGCGGGGGAAGAGGTGTGATTTCCCGTCGCGGGTATAGTTTGGGTTTCTACCTTGCCGCATACCGAGCATGTGCGGGTCTGAGTGCCAGCTGTTGCGCAGGTGGGAGGCGTTTTTGTTTCCCAATCGCTATAGGTATGACCGCATATTGATGTAATGGTGATCGACTTTCTCACCGTAATCGGATTTTCCTCGTCGGAGGGCAATACGGTAAATTTAACCTCCGCAGAGGTAGCTCCCGGCTTAAGGCCGTTTATTGTGGCTGTGCTCTTATCCTCATCTGCCGAAATAGAAACAACGTTGTCATTTTCTACGGTCCATTCCGCGTCCGTAACCGTGTATGATCCGTCTAAAACCGCGCGGAGCGTAGCGCTGCCGCCGACCATGACGCTGACCTCGGACGGCTCAAAGGAGCAGCCGACCTCCTCCCAGTGGGCGTACAGAGTATGCGGGTTTTCATCTATTATCCTTTTCTTATCCGTGATCGGCACACCGCCGCTTTGCTCGGTGTACCAGCCCAAAAATCTGTGTCCCTCCCATTCGGGGGCGGGAATATTCTTGATACTGTCGCTGTAAAGCGAATACTGCTTAGCTGTCACGGTCTCGGCCGCGCTTGTGCCGTTATTATAATCAAAGCTTACCGTGACGTCTTTTTCGGGGCCGTCGTCCCAGAGCGAATATCCGTCAAGATAATCCATACGCACGCGTTTAAATAAGGCGTATTGATCGGGGCAAAGAATTTCTAAAGCTCTCGCCCAGTCTTGATTTGTATATCCCGAAAAATAAAATCTGCAAAATTCGGCAAAACGTTCGCTGTAACTGGTATTAGAATAATCGGAAAGTGTAAAAATATCGCTTTTTATAGCTTCTATCCACTCATTTTTATAAGAGAAATGGTTTAAGCCGTAACTTGCTCCGTAGCCTCTGTCTATACTATGACCCAGCTCGTGAACGACCGAATAAAGCATTGAATCTTTAGTACAACCTGCTTGCAGCGTAATTGCAACATTATTGCCGTTAGTTGAAAATTGACTTGAACTCGATTTATAACACGAAGCATATTTGATATTTTTGCGAAGAACATAAGGAATACGCGGCATAATTTCGGCAAACATTTTAGTATTAGCTATGACCGACCATCCGTTATCTCTGACCGACATACTGATAGTTTGTTCTAAGTTACCGTTGCTGTCGTAAATATCGATGTAGCACTCATAACTTTGACCGTCATTTTGGCTCTGCTCAGGTAAGTCTTGCCCATTCGGCCTGATAATACTGTAATTGCCTATGGTGCCGGGCAGCTCCATACTAATAAAGAAATGGCTTTGAAGCTGTTTGGTTAAAATAGCGTTATCCGGTTTAAGATAAAAGCTTAACTTAGAGTAACATGTATCCGGACTGTTATCGGCAGCCAAAACCGCTTTGTAAATATTGTCGATTTTTGCACGAGGTGTTGATTTAGGATCGTCAGTTCCGGCATATAATCCATCAAGCTCAAATACATCTCCCGCCACGCTTTCGTACACGCGCTCTAAGCGATCGCGCTGCTGCTGAGTAAGCCTTGAATAGCCCTCGTTTTGAGAAAGCAGATACAGCGGGCTTTGATCACATAGCGGGACAAATTCAATAGTCGCTTTATCTTCTTCACTTACGGCGATCAATTTATTATCACGAACGCCCATATACAGGTCGTTTTCCAGGCTCTTTAAGTAATATTTATTTTCTTCCGCGTCTTCTCTTATCCAATGCTGAGTGTTATCGTTAAGTCCCGCATAGCTGTCCGGATTTGGCGTAAGGTATTTTCTGATATTATACAGCGTCGCGGGAAGCGCCTCTCCCTCGTCGGCAAAAGCTATGCGATATTCGCTGTCGCGATTTTCAAACGCATAACTCCCGTCGCCCATATCGCGCGGCAAAAACTGCACGGTATAGTCCGAAGCGGGGTCGTCCGTCAAGATAAAGGTCTTTCCGCTTTGCTCGACGGTCAGCCCGTCTATAGTGATCTTCTGGTATATACCCGAAAATCCGGTATAAAGATACGGATTTTCCTCCTCGACCACGGGCTCGCTCTCCGCATATGCGGGCAGCTGTACCGTGCCGCTGAACAGCATAGCCGCGCATAGCGTCCATACTGATAACTTCTTCATCATTTCTCGCATATCTATACCCCCGATCTTTCGCAAAAAGGCAAAAACAGCCGTGCCCTCGGCTAAATCGTAATTATTCTTATTTTACCATATATTTAAGCAAATTGCAAGGGCAAAATCCCGTTCGGCGGGCTTGTTTTGTTATGCTACAATAGATATGTTACAAAAAGAGAAGACAAACGACCTCAAAAATGTTATAATGTAAGTAGCAAACAAAACATATAACGAAAGAGGCGTTTATCTTCATGAATATTATAGCA
>CANQED010000001.1 GCA_947594425.1 uncultured Ruminiclostridium sp. | reverse complement strand
GCGTAAGCGAATTTGTTGTTAAGGTTATTATACCATAAATTGCGGCTGGCCCGTCAGACGCGGGCGGCGTAAGCCGTCGGGCGCAACGCGCCCAAATTTATGATACAATGTTCTTAACGTCCGACCACGGTCGGACACGCGCGCGACTGCGCGCGAAATTTGCGTAAGCGAATTTGTTGTTAAGGTTATTATACCATAAATTGCGGCTGGCCCGTCAGACGCGGGCGGCGTAAGCCGTCGGGCGCAACGCGCCCAAATTTATGATACAATGTTCTTAACGTCCGACCGTGGTCGGACACGCGCGCGACTGCGCGCGAAATTCGCGTAAGCGAATTTGTTGTTAAGGTTATTATACCATAAATTGCGGCTGACCCGTCAGACGCGGGCGGCGTAAGCCGTCGGGCGCAACGCGCCCAAATTTATGATACAATGTTCTTAACGTCCGACCACGGTCGGACACGCGCGCGACTGCGCGCGAAATTTGCGTAAGCGAATTTGTTGTTAAGGTTATTATACATTATAATCGGCTGTTTGTCAATCGAGCAATTTAAGAATATACTCTTTATCCGCAAGCCCCTCGAGCATAGCCTTTTGCTTTCCGTCTACAAAGGCGAACACGCGCGGTATCGTGCTTATCTCATAGCGCGCGGCAAGGTCGGGGCACTCGTCGACATTTACTTTACATACCTTTATCTCGGGGTGCTCTTTTTCTATCTCCTCCATTATCGGGGCGAGCATCATACACGGGCCGCACCACGTCGCGAAAAAGTCCACTAACACGGGCTTTTCCGACTGCAATACCTCTTTGTCAAATTCAGCTTCGGTTATCTGCATAATTTCCTCCTTTAATTTCTTGCCGCTCTAAAAGCAGCTTTGCAAAATATCCCGCCATATCGGGATTTCTTATAAGCAGCGGACCTATGATATGCGTGCCGTAAAAGTTGCCCGAGATAACGCCCTCGTGGGTATTGTCTGCCGCAGAATTTCCCACACCTTGCTTTACGGTGAAAAACGGCTCGTCTATATCGTATATCTCGCTGCATCTGTTTATAAAGCCTATCACGGGTATGCCGCCAAACTCCGCCTGCTCGTCCGATACCGTCCTTTGCTCGCTTTGTACCGAATGATAGGGGAAAAGATCAAGACCCTCAGTAACCGCGCCCTTGCTGTCGGTGATACTTTTGCCGAATATCTCATATGTGCCTACCGCGAGCATTATCGTACCGCCGTCAAGCGCGGCTTTTATCCCGTCGCGAAATGGGGCGAGCAGCTTTGCGGCGACCGCCTGATTTTTCTCGGTGGCGGGTCCTATGTATAAAAAGTCGTATGAGGAAAAGTCTATATCCCGCGGTATATCCGCCGCCGACAGCCTGTCTATTTCGACCTGCTCGCCCGACTGTTCGAGAGCGCGCTTTAGTGCGAGAACGTTAGCGTAATCGCCGTACAATGAGCAAAGGTCGTACAGCATATGCAGCAGCTTCATTAGTCCTCCTCCTTTTGGGTGCGGCTCAAGAATTTTTCCTTATCGGAAAAGCAGGTCACGGTATACAGCATTTTGTACGGGGTCTTTGCCACCGTGTCGGTCATCTCGCCGATATCGGGTATCACGGTTATCTTTTCGGGCGAAACGTCGGTGTAGGAGAACCTCACCGAAAGGTCGTCAGCGTGTTTTCCCGAAAGGTATATATGTTTTACGCTGTCGGCACTCAGTATACCGAAGTCCACGTCCCACAGCCAGCTTATCTCTCCCGTCTCGTACCGCCTGCTTACCGAGTCGACGATTATTATCACCGCGCACTCTCCGCCGCGCTGTACTATGTATCTCAGCGAGCTGTCGTAGGACACCGAGTTCTCGTGCTTAGACACCAAGAAGACCCCATGATTTACCCCGCAGCGATAGCGCACTATCCTGCCGTTTTTGAGCACATAGCTGTTGATGCTGCTGCAGGTCAGCTTTTCGTCTACGCCGATAAGCGAGCATATCGCATAGCAGGCGAGGATATTGTAGACGTTGTACAGCGAGGCAAAGCTGAGCTTTATCTTATGCGTGTTGTTTATGACTATCTCGGCGTTATCGAGGTCGGCGGAGGTGACGGTATAGTCGGTGTCCGCCTTTTTGTGCCCGCAAGCGGTGCAATGATACGAGCCGATATGATTAAAGTGATAATAGTCGTACACCTGTGGCGCTTTACACTTAGGGCAGAATTTGCCGTCGTCGTAGATACCCGTATTTTTATCGGTGTCAAAGGGCTGTTTGTCCATACCGAACCATACCGTATGGTCCGCCCTATCGGCAAAGCAGGAGACGAGCGGGTCGTCGGCATTGAGCACGAGCACCGTATCGCGCGGTATGCTCGGCTCTATCGAATTGTAGACCCACTCGGGGTGCCCATTACGCGTAAGCTGATCTCTAAGCAGATTTGTTATCACATAATGGGTAGGCGAAAAATACTTAAAGATATGCCGCGCGTATCTTTCGTCGGTCTCGAGAAGTATAACGTCGCATTTCACCCTGCCCGAAAGGGTGCAGGCGGAGAGTATCAGCGACGCCGCGCCCGCTATCTGATTAGAGCCCTCGCGGTTAAATATGACCTTTTTGCCGGCGGCTTTAAGTATATGTGCCGCCATCTCGACCGTCGAGGTTTTGCCGTTGCTGCCCGTCACCGCGACCACCGCTTTAGGCAGCTTTATGTGAGCGAGGATATCGGGGTATATTTTAAGCGCGACCAGTCCCGGCAGACTGCTGCCTCGCCCGAGCAGTCCGCCGACAAAATGCAAAAATCTGCATATCAGCACCGCCGCAAACATTCTCATATATAATATGTCCTTTCAATATGCTAAATACACTGTAATTTTATCACAATACCGCTTTTCTGTCAATAGCGGAGGAGGAGATACGGGCTGCTTTTGTGCTCGATTGTGAAAGGAACGGCGGGGTGTATATTTTTTTCGACATTGCATTTTATACAAAAAATTATTGATATGTTGAAAAGTTTGTGAAAAGTGTTGAATTTTTCCCGCAAAAATGGTACAATAAAATTGCAAAATATTTACCCGAAAGGAAGAATTATTATGGTAAACCGTTTTATTCTTAACGAGACCTCCTACTTCGGAGCGGGGGCAAGGGAGAACCTTGTGCCCGAGCTTAAGGGCAGGGGACTTAAAAAGGTGCTGTTCGTCACCGACAAAACGCTTATAGACTGCGGCGTTGCGGGCAAGGTCAGCAGCGAGCTCGATAAGGCGGGCATAGCTTATGAGACCTATTCAGACATCAAGGCTAACCCGACCGTATATAATGTGCAGGCGGGCGTGGCTAAGTTTAAAGAGGTCGGCGCGGACTCGCTTGTAGCCGTGGGCGGCGGCTCGGTAATGGACACCGCTAAGGCGATAGGCATTATAATCGAGAACCCCGAGTTTGCGGATGTGGTATCTCTCGAGGGCGTCGCTGATACCAAGAATAAGAGCGTGCCTCTTATCGCACTGCCCACCACATCGGGCACCGCCGCAGAGGTAACGATAAATTATGTCATCACCGACGAGGTCAACACCAAAAAGATGGTCTGCGTTGACCCGCACGATATTCCCGTTGTGGCTATCGTGGACAGCGACCTTATGATGGGTATGCCTAAGGGGCTGTGCGCGTCTACAGGTATGGACGCGCTTACTCACGCGATAGAGGGCTTTATCACCAAGAGCGCGTGGGAATTGTCGGATATGGTAGAATTGCGCGCGATAGAGCTTATCTCCTCGTCGCTGTATGACAGCGTTCAGGGCGACCCCAAGGCTCGCGAGACTATGGCGCTGGCGCAGTATATCGCGGGTATGGGCTTTTCTAACGTGGGACTGGGCATAGTGCACTCTATGGCGCACCCGCTCGGCGCGTTTTATGATACGCCGCACGGCGTGGCTAACGCATTGCTGCTGCCCTTTGTAATGGAATACAACGCCGAGAGCCCCGCAAAGCCTAAATACAAGGCTATAGCTAAGGCTATGGGCGTATCGGGCACCGAGAATATGACCGACGACGAGGGAGTAAAGGCCGCAATAGACGCGGTGCGCAAGCTGTCGGTATCCATCGACATCCCGCAAAAGCTGTCAGAGATAGGCGTAAAGCAGGAGGACCTCGAGGCGCTGTCTGTAGCCGCGTTCAACGACGTATGCACGGGCGGCAACCCGAGAGATACAAGCCCCGCCGAGATACTCGAGATATATAAGAAAGCGTATAATTAAGCTCTACGACCGTTTGCCCGTCGAGTACTCGGCGGGCTTAAGGTCAAGCGGTGATATGCATTTTGGGGAAATTGATAATTTTTGCTGAAAGGATAAGCTATGGAAAAATCAAAGGTATACACCTGCTCGCATTGCGGGGCGGCGGTCACCTCGGAGATATGCCCGTATTGCGGGAGCGTCACTAACGTAAATACAAGCGACGCATATATGGAATATCCCATGCTTAATTGCAAGGAGGCCGCGCTCGGCTTTTGGACGACGTTATTCCCGCTGATTTTTGCCGTAATGTTTACCATAGCCGGAATAGCAACGCTTATGGTTGCAATTACGGGCTTGGCTGAAGATGATTCGCCGCTTGTTATGTTGATGTCTGTACCGTTCCTCTTGATCGGCATAGCCGCGGCTGTAATAGTTTTAAAGAATGTTATCAGATACATAACTGTGAAAAGCAAGGGAAAACACATTACAGGAAAGTTTTACGGTTATACCGACGACAACGTGCTGATAAACGGCCGCCCCGCGCAGGTCGCTAAGATTTTAGTCGATACTCCTAACGGGAAGCGGTTTATAATGTATCAGCTCGGAAGCACCGATAAGAACATCGACATAAACAGCGAGGTCAATCTTTTGGTCTATAAGAATATCTTTATGATAGAGAAAAATAAAGAAGAAGTTATAAATTGGTAAAGAACATAAAAATAGTGCGGCAGGCAAAGCATTTTAAGCTTATGCCTGCCGCGTTTTTATTTAGTTTGATTATCCCCGATAAGCTCGGTCAGCAGCTCCATAAGGCTGTCGATGTCGAAAGGCTTAGCGACGTGGGCGTTCATACCACTGTCGAGAGCTTGCTGCTTATCGTCGTCAAAGGCGTTGGCTGTCATTGCGACTATTGGTATCGAGGCGAGCTGTTTATCGTCTAAGGCGCGGATAGCCTTAGCTGCTTCATATCCGTTCATAACGGGCATTTGTATATCCATAAGTATAAGGGAGTAGTAGCCGTGGGAGGAACTTTTTACCATATCGACGGCTATGCTGCCGTTTTCGGCCTTGTCGATTATAAATCCGTTTGCCGCCAAAAGCTCCTCGGCTATCTCGCGGTTGAGCTCGTTATCCTCGACGAGCAAAAGGCGCTTTCCGCCGCCTTTATAGGGCTTTTCGGGGATGACCTCTTTTTTAGTGGGGAAAACGCGGTCTTTTGCCGAGGCGATGAGTATATCTCTAAGCTCGGAGAGGAATATCGGCTTGCTGCAAAAGGCGGTCACGCCCGCGGCCTTAGCCTCCTCTTCTATATCCGTCCAGTCATAGGCGGTAACTATTATTATCGGGGTGTCGTCGCCTATCACGCCGCGTATCTGACGGACTACTTCTAAGCCGTTTAGGTCGGGCAATAGCCAGTCTATAATGTAGACGTTATAATCCTCGCCCATTTCATGCGCCTGCTTTGCGTGGAGAACGGCCTCTTTACCGTGCAATACCCAGTCGGCGTGCATACCTATCTGACGCAGCATTTTGGATACGCTGTCGCAGGTGACAAAGTTATCGTCGGCGACAAGTGCGCGAAGACCCTTAAGCTCGGCGGCGTCTTGGCGCTTTTTCGGCTCGGATTGCAGGCGAAATTCGAGGTCGATGATAAACTCGCTGCCCTTGCCCTTTTCGGACTCGACGGTTATAGTTCCGCCCATAGCGTCCACTATATTCTTGGTTATCGCCATACCGAGCCCCGTGCCCTGAATGCCGCTGGCGGTGGTATTTCTCTCCCGCTCAAAAGGCTCAAAAATATGCTCGATAAACTCCTTGCTCATGCCGATACCGGTGTCCTTTACGCGTAGCTCGTATGCGCCATAGCCCGTGGGCGCGCTCGGCTTTTGCCGCACGGTGAGTGCGACGGTGCCGCCCGCAGGTGTAAATTTTATAGCGTTCGACAGCAAATTAAGCAATACCTGATTTACATGCAGCTTGTCGCAGCGTATGTCCTCGTCGGTGACGTCGATAGTGTCCATATAAAAATTGAGCTGCTTAGAGTGCATTTGCGTCTGTATAATATTGCGCATATCCTTGAATATATCGGATATGGAGCAGTCCTTCTCTTCGATATTGAGCTTGCCCGATTCGATACGGCTCATATCGAGGATATCATTTACAAGCGAGAGCATATGATTGCCCGAGGAAAGTATCTTGGCGAGGTACTCCTCGGTCTTTTCGCGGTCGTCAAGGCAGGTCTGGACAAGGGTGGTATAGCCGATTATCGCGTTCATGGGCGTTCTTATGTCGTGGGACATATTTGACAGGAATATGCTTTTTGCACGGTCGGCGGCTTCCGCCTTGTGCAGCTTCTCGGTGAGTACAGCCTGCTCTACGGCCTGCTTTGTCATCTGCTTGGAATTTTTCCTCACCCACAGATAATATACGACAATAACTGCCGCCATTATTATCCCTAAGGCAAGGCATAACTGCCGCACAAAGAAAACGTTCTCAAAGGCTACTTTTTCGGGTATCTCTACCGCGATAGACCAGCCGTTTATACCCATAGGACTGTAATACATATAGTCCCAGCCGTTAGTCTGCTGTGTGCGGAATATCACATATCCCGTGCCGCGATCAAGGATATCGTCTATATATTCCTCCCAGCTGAGCTCGCCTTTTGTCTCGCGGGGATATATGCTTGAGTCGTAGTCCTTTACATTGCCGAGCTCATTATGAGTGGGGTATGTATCGAGGAGAAAATCTCCGTTGCGGGTGTCTATGATATAGACGCTGGCGGAGGACTCGTAAATGGTCTGGTTGTTGATGCTGTCAGGCAGCTCCTCTAAATCTATCGCGCCGTAAAGCATGGCGACCGTCTCGCCGTCGCGGACTATCGGCACAAAATGCCTAAGTACGGGAGCTCCCGTAAAAATATTTTTCGCCCTTTCGGAAATATGCTCTCCCAGCGCGGCCTCTTCTTCATAGGAGATATCGTCTGTGGAAATTTTCTGTACGGTGCCGTCGGGAGCAAGCAGCGAATTATCGGGCAAGAGCACTCGCACCTGTATCGTCTCCATAAGCACGTCGTTAGTCTTTAATACCTGCGAGGCGGTGTCTATATTAACGGTTTCGAGCTCCGAGAGCATTTCGGCGGTGGCGTTAAGTATCTGGCTGTCGCGGTGTATCTTTACCTCGACTTCCTCGGTGATGGTCTTTACGCATTCCTCCATACGCCTGATAGCGCGGTTGCGCAGGGCTATATCTATGCCGATGTACGCCGATACGAGGAGCGCGACAATGACCGCTATGACAATGCCCGTAGCGGTAAGGCTCTTATCTATTTTTATCTCTTTCTTTTTCTTGTCGGGCATATACATTCTCCCTTGATTTTATACATTCTCCCATAATAATTATAGTATATTTTGGGGACGATTTCAAGATGTTTTGGGAAATTTTAGAATAAAAAAGCGCCGACCGCACGGCGCTTTTTATACTATATATCCTGTATCTTCTCGATAAATCGTAATTGCCAAAACAAGCTTTATCCGTATATCCTTTGTGAGCGTAAGAATACAGCGATCCCGCAAAAACGCTATCTTTCAAACAAAAAATTATTGTCGAGCCTCAGCAATGTCCGCTGTCTGTCGCTAAGGCTCTCCCATACTATCTCGCGATACTCGATATTTTTCAATATATCCGTCACGCCGAGCTTTTCTGATACAAACTCGGTCTCTTCCCTTACTAAGGACAAAAGTCCGACCTCGTCCGCCTTTTCACGCGCAGCCTCGGTGCGGCAGATAAGCAGCATTGCAGGAGAGTAATTGTCGGACTTTGCAAACTTTCTGATATTATCCGTTATCGCTATATCCGCGCTGCAATCGTTAAGCAGCTGTCTTAATTTCGTCTCCTGCCGCTTCATAGTCTTGGCTAACTTGTTATATACGTCTGACAGCGCGCTGTACGCCATATAATGCGGCGCATATTTAACTCTCAGGCGTATCTTTTTATCGCAAAGAGAAGCGTTTATGCCGTATTTGGATAAAACGCCGTCGATAACGCCCGTCATATTTTTGAAAAAAGGCGCAGAGCTATCAAAATACGGCTTAAAATCATATCCCAAAGTAAAGCGGTGGGCAAAACGCGGCTGTGTATATATGTATGACAGCACCGTCCGCTCGTCGTCGGGAGCGGTCACAGCCGTAAGATCAACATTCAGTATGGCTTTGTCTTTCTTGGTACCGACGTATATATCTTTTATCTGAAATTCTTCCGCATTTTTGTTTACAGCTTGGATAAAGTCCGATTTGCCCGCTTTGATATCTCTGTCCGAGCTGAGATCCGGCTGCTCCCAACGCTTTTCGTCGCGCGACGCCCTTACGGAAAACAGGGTAATGATATCCAAAGCGGAGGAAAACAGCTTTTTTATAAATTCTGCGGCGCATATAAAAAATAACATTATCGTATTCCTTTGCACTATACTATTAGAGTACATATAGAGTATATATCCCTGTTTGTTACCTGCTCGATAAATCGTAATTCATTAATCTAATTGCCGCCATAATCTTTGTAGTATTTATTGAAACGCGGTTTATTAAATATAATAAAGCTATACTTTTCTCCGCTTTTCATATAAAATGCTGCAACAGGAAAAATGATCCATTTCCAAGTAACTTTTTCTATTTCATTCAATGGCAAAACAAGGTTCTTGTATTTTTCATCAACGGTGAGCTTTTGTGTTCTATATGTAACGGAATGATGATCAAGATACAATCCGCCGCCCAATATCCCCTTGCGGCATAGACTGCACATAAAAGCCTTCTTCATTGTATACCTCCATAAATCCCGATTTGCCGCTCACCCTTACCTCTCCCCGACCGTATATCATTCTACCACATTTCCCCCAAAAAATCAACGCCGTTATATTCTCGTCCGATTTTACTTTACAAACGCTCAAAAATATGGTAATATATATAGAAGTGGTCTATAATGCGGGCTGTTTATGTCTACAGCCGTTAAAGCGAGAAGGAAAAGACGTTTAATGAAGATAAATCAGTTGAGGGCAGGGTCGATACTCTCTTATCTGTCGCTGTTTTTGGGGACGCTTGTATCCTTAGTATACACGCCTATCATGATAGAGCGGCTCGGCGACAGCGAGTACGGCGTTTATTCGCTGGTATTGCCGATAGTATCGTACCTTAATCTGTTCAGCTTTGGGCTGGGCAGCGCGTATACGAGATTTTATACCAGATATAAAGAATCCGACGACCGTTACGGCATGGCAAAGCTTAACGGTATGTTTATAATCATATACACCGTGCTCGGTATAATAGTCAGCGTGGTGGGCTTCGCGATAGCGGACAACCCGCGGCTTGCTTTCGGCAGCGAGCTTACCGAGGCGGAAATTGAGATAGCGGTGCGGCTTATGCGCATTATGACGGTAAACGCGGCGCTGAGCTTTCCGATAAGCGTATTTGAGTCGAATATAATGGTAAACGAGCGGTATGTCTTTTTAAAGCTGCTCGCGTTCGTAAAGACAGTAATAAACCCGCTGCTGATAATACCTCTGCTTATGATAGGGCTGAGGAGCGAGGCGATAGCGTATATGTCGCTCGCGTTTATGATACTAAGCGGCGTGCTCGATGTGTATTATTGCTTTGCTAAGCTAAAAATGCGGATAAACTTTCGCGCGTTTGACTTTAGGCTGCTGTTCGAGATGTTCAGGTTCACGGGCTGGGTGTTTATCGGAATTATCGTCGACCAGCTAAACTGGAGCATAGACAAGGTATTGCTCGGATGGTTCCACGGCTCGCACAGCATAGCGGTGTACAATGTCGCCTCACAGCTGAACGTATTCTATATGTCTATGGCGACGACATTTTCTAATCTGCTCACCCCGCGCGTGCACCAAATGGTCGCTAATAACGTATCGGACAAGAAGATAAGCGACCTGTTCATACGCGTAGGGCGGTTTCAATTTGTGCTGCTTGTGATGATACTGCTCGGCTTTGTGGCGGTGGGGTATCCTTTCGTACTTATGTGGGCGGGAGAGGGCTACGGCGACGCGTACATTATATCCCTGCTGCTGTTTATCCCGACAATACTTCCGAGTATACAAAACCTCGGAATAGAGATACAGCGCGCAAAGAATATGCACAAGTTTCGCTCGGTGACGTATCTTGCGGTCGCGGTGCTCAATGTGCTTATCAGCATACCGCTTTGTATATGGTTCTCGGAGATAGGCGTCGCTATCGGTACGGCGATACCGGTATTTATCGGAAACGGCCTGCTTATGAACTGGTACTACAATAAATATATCGGGCTGGATATACCGCGCTTTTGGCGTAGAATATGCGCGCTATTGCCGTCTATGGTGATACCGACGCTCGCGGCGCTCGCGATAGCGATATTTGTGCCGATAAGAGGGCTGCTGCAAATAGTGATTTTCGGCATATTGTTTGTGGTAGTATTTGTGTTTTTTGTGTGGAATATGGGGCTTACCGCGAGGGAGCGGGAGCTTATCATTACGCCGATAAAGCGCTTTATCGGCAAGGTGCTGTCTAAGATAGTGGGATAGGAGGATAAGACTTGTTTTTTGTACGGCTGAAGAGCTTTTTCACCCGACTTTTTGAGGGAAGCATAAAGCGTATGATAATAAATATGAACTGCGTCCACGAGGAAACGGGCAAAAATCGGTTTATCATGTTCTTTGATATACTTTGGTGCGCGGTCAGGTACTCGGTGGGACACCTTGATTATCGCGTGCTCGGATTTGCCCTTGTAAAGGGAAAGGACAGAAAGACCTTTCTCACCATGAACCATAATCTTAAGGTCGCCAATACGCTAAATGATAAGAGCGTGTTTTATGTATTCAACGACAAGACCGAGTTTGACAGGCGGTACTCGCAGTACCTCGGGAGAGATTTTATCGACCTGCACAGGTCGGACGCTAAGGCTCTCGAGGAGTTTTGCAAGGGGAGAAAGACCGTATTTGCAAAGTCCACCGAGGACTTTGGCGGGGCGGGGATGTCCCGAGAGGTTATTACCCCCGACATCGATTATGAACAGATGTATGAGAGGCTGTGCAAGAACGGTCAGTACCTTGTCGAGGAGGAGATAAAGCAGCACGAGCAGATGAGCAAGCTCTGCCCCGCGTCGGTCAATACCGTAAGGATAGCGACGATAAATTATCGGGGACAGGTACACTTTATGTACGCCCTGCTCAGGGTCGGAAACGGCGTAAACTGCGTCGACAACATATGCAGCGGCGGTATGTACGTCATAATCGGCGAGGACGGGCTAATTACCAAGAACGCCTATTGCAACGACGATTTTCGCTATTATGAAAAGCACCCCGTGACGGGAGTGTCGTTTGCGGGCTTTAGAGTGCCGTACTTTAACGAGGCGGTCGAGATGTGCAAAAAGGCCGCCGAGATAGAGCCGAGGATAGGCTATGTCGGCTGGGACGTAGCCATTACCGATAAAGGACCCGTGCTTGTGGAGGGAAACACCATGCCGAGCTATGCGCTTTGCCAGAACCATCTGCAAAACGACGGCGGTAAGGGAATTTTGCCCAAATACGAGGCTGTACTCGGAAAAGATTTTTTCAAGTGACAAAACGTTAAATGTCACATAAAAAACACTTGTAACTTTTCCCGAAATATGGTATACTAATATCGTGTAGACAAAAAAGCTTATTAAATTACGGAATAGGAAGGAATGGCGATATATGGCAAAGATAGCGGTGCTCGGGTACGGAGTGGTAGGCTCCGGTACGGCGGAAGTCTTGCAAAAGAGCAAAAAGTCGCTCGAGCAAAAGGCGGGGCAGGAGCTGGAGGTAAAGTATATACTCGACCTTAGAGATTTTCCCGACAGTCCTTTTAAAGACAAATTTACCAAGGACTTTAACGTTATACTGGGTGACGACGAGATAGATATAGTTGTAGAGGTGATAGGCGGCATACACCCGTCCTATGATTATGTTAAGGCGGCATTACTGCGCGGCAAGAGCGTGGTCACATCAAATAAGGAGCTTGTAGCCGTTAAGGGCGCGGAGCTGCTCAAGATAGCTCACGAGAAGAACGTCAATTTCTTCTTTGAGGCGAGCGTGGGCGGCGGCATACCGATAATACGCCCGTTGCACCAGTGCCTTACCGCCGATAAGATAATCGGCATAGCCGGTATACTTAACGGCACAACTAATTATATACTTACTAAGATGATACGCGACAATATGGCGTTTGACGACGCGCTGTCCACCGCGCAAAAGCTCGGATATGCCGAGCGCGACCCCTCGGCGGATATTGAGGGGGCGGACGCGTGCCGCAAGATATGCATACTCGCGTCGCTCGCATTCGGAAAGCATATATATCCCGAGAGCGTATACACCGAGGGCATAACCAAGATAACCCCCGAGGACGTGGAGTACTGCGAGAACTTCGGCGGCTCGATAAAGCTTATCGGCTGGGCGCAAAAGCTCGACAACGGCAAGACGGCGATAATGGTATGCCCCGCGTTTATCCGTGAGGAAAGCCAACTCGCGGGGGTGAACGACGTATTCAACGCCATACTCGTAAACGGCGACACCACGGGCGACGTTGTATTTTACGGCAAGGGCGCGGGCAAATTTCCTACGGCGGGCGCGGTAGTTGCCGACGTTGTTGCGGCGGCTAAGATGCATTCGTCGAGCAGCACCCTCTACTGGGAGGACTGCGGTACGCAGGACTTTGTCGAGGATAAGGACAATATAGTCTTGGCTCATTATATCAGAGTCAGCGGAGCGGACAAGGCCGATATAGAGAAAGTTTTCGGCGAGGTAAGGTATCTTGTAAGGGCTAACGCCGACGCGGGCGAGCTTGCGTTTATCACCGAGCCTATCAGCGAAAAGGACTGCGACAGTGGTATAGCTAAGCTCGGCGGCAAATTGCTCGGCAACATACGCATACTCGATTATTGATAATTAAGCTATTAAGGCTATATATTTTATAATGCGTCACGCAGGGAAGGACGGACAAAATGGCTCAACAGCCCAAGTACAAACGAATTTTGCTAAAGCTGAGCGGCGAGGCTCTTGCGGGAGAGAACAAGGTCGGACTTGATATCCCGACCGTTACCGAGATATGTAAGTCTATTAAAAAGTGCGCCGATGTCGGCACACAGATAGGCATAGTCGTCGGCGGCGGTAACTATTGGAGAGGCCGCTCGAGCGACTCTATGGACAGAGTGAGAGCCGACCATATCGGTATGCTCGCGACAGCTATGAACGCGCTCGCGGTAGCGGATGTGCTCGAGGGGCTCGGCTGCGAGGTCAGGGTACAGACCGCTATCGAGATGAAGCAGATAGCGGAGCCCTATATCAGGCAAAAAGCCCTGCGCCACTTTGAAAAGGGGCGGATAGTGATATTCGGCTGCGGCACGGGCAGTCCGTTCTTCTCGACAGACAGCGCCGCCGCGTTAAGGGCGGCCGAGATAAACGCCGACATTTTGCTAAAGGCGACTATGGTCGACGGCGTGTATGACAAGGATCCCAATATGTATGCCGACGCGGTAAAATATGACACGCTTACCTTAAGAGAGGTGCTTGCGTTAGGACTTAAGGTAATGGACAGCGCGGCGGCGGCAATGTGCAGCGACAATAACACCCCGATACTCGTGTTTGACCTTAGACGCCCCGACAATATCTTTGACGCGGTAATGGGCGAAAAGGTCGGCACGGTCGTAAGCTGAGCAGATTGACCCGACGGTCAAAAATATATATCGAAAGGAAGAATTACTATGAAAGCTACCATCAACACCGCAAAGGAAAAAATGGAGAAGAGCACGGCGGCGCTCGAAAACGAGCTGTCTACCATTCGCGCGGGACGCGCTAATCCCGCCGTACTCAATAAGATAACCGTCGATTATTACGGCGTTCCTACCCAGATAAACGCTATGGCGGCAGTAGCCGTAGCCGAGGCGAGGATACTCGTTATCACGCCGTGGGACGCGTCTACCCTAAAGAATATCGAAAAGGCGATACTTGCGAGTGATATAGGTATCACCCCCACCAACGACGGAAAGGCTATACGCATAGCTTTCCCCCAGCTTACCGAGGAGAGAAGAAAAGAGCTCGTTAAGCAGGTAAAGAAAATGGGCGAGGAGAGCAAGGTGGCTTTAAGAAATATTCGCCGCGACGCTCTCGACAAGCTGAAGACCCTTAAGAAAAATTCCGAGATAACCGAGGACGACCTTAAGGACGCGGAGAAAGAAATGCAGAACCTGACCGATAAGTACTGCGACAAGGTCGACGCGATAACCGCCGCTAAGGAAAAAGAGATACTTACCGTATAAGGTGGCTGATAATAAGATATTGCCCGCCCACGTCGGCATAATAATGGACGGGAACGGGCGCTGGGCGAAAAAGCGCGGACTGCCGCGCAGCGCGGGACATTCCGCGGGGGCAAAGGTGTTTAGGCGCTCGGTAGAGGATTTTAGGGCGCTGGGGGTAAAATATCTCACATATTACGCCTTTTCTACCGAGAACTGGAAAAGACCCGCCGACGAGGTCGACGCGCTTATGAGATTGCTGCAAAGCTATCTCGATGATATAAGGAAAATGGCGCAGAAGAACACCCGCATATTTTTCGCGGGGGATAAGTCCGCATTTTCCGATAATATAATAGACAGACTGGAAGAAATAGAGCGGGTGTCCGAGAATAACGACGGGCTGTACCTTTGCATAGGGCTCAATTACGGCGGGCGCGCGGAGATACTGCGCGCGGCAAAGCGGCTGAGCGCGGGCGATATACAAAACGCGACCGAGGACGATTTTGAGCGGCTGCTCTATACATCGCCCATGCCGAGCGCGGACCTTATAATAAGGACGGGCGGAGAGCAAAGGCTGTCGAATTTTCTTATATGGCAGTCGGCGTATGCCGAGCTGTATTTTACCGACGTATTATGGCCCGATTTTGAAAAGAAGGACATTATCGCGGCGCTTGATTGGTTCGCGGGGAGACAACGCCGCTTTGGCGGGGTGTAAGCGGACCGACGAAGGGAAGGACGAGTAATGGCGAAACGCATAATATCTGCGGCAATAGCTATCCCCGTGGGGATACTTATAATAGCGCTCAATAACGAGCTGCTGTATTATATCGCCATGGCGCTTATATCCGCCGCGGCGGTGTACGAGCTGCTCGTCGCGACAAAATATCTCAAAAATCGCACAATATCGGCACTAAGCCTGCTGTTTACGGCGGCTACGCCGTTCTTGTTCTGGGTGGACGCGCTGAAAGAGAATATACGGCTTATATATTTCGGCTTTTTGATGATACTGTTTACGGTATTGCTGTTTAAGCACGAAAAGGCGCGCTTTGAGCAGGTGGCATTGACGGCGGCTATCTCGATAGCGATACCGATATCGCTGAGCTCTATAGCGTTTATAAGGTCGGCTTTTCCTCAGCACGCGACGTTTCTTATCGTATACACGATGATAAGCGTCTGGATAAGCGACGCGGGCGCGTATTTTGTCGGTACGCTTTGCGGAAAGCATAAGATGTGCCCCAAGATAAGCCCGAAAAAGACGTGGGAGGGCTTTATCGGCGGGATAGTCACCTCGGGCGTATTATCGGTGATAATGTGCTTTTCCTACGAGTTTATAGATACGCTGATAAACAACGGGGCGCATACGTTTAGAGTAAACTGGATATATCTTACGGCGCTCGCGCTTGTGATATCGGTGCTCGGCGTTGTGGGAGATCTCACCGCGTCGCTTGTAAAGCGAGAATGCTCGGTCAAGGATTTCGGCAATCTGTTGCCGGGACACGGAGGCGTGCTTGACAGGTTCGACAGCGTTTTGTGCGCCGCGCCGTTTGCGTACCTGATGTTTCAGCTGTATTTTCCCGTTACCCCGATATAAAATATTCCATAATTATAACGGTGCCGAGAGCAGCTGCTCTTCGGCATTGTTTGGTTAAATATACAAGGTTAGGAGCATATATGACAAAGGATATAGTTTTGCTCGGAAGCACGGGCTCTATAGGCGTGCAGACGTTAGAGGTATGCGAGCTGCACGGCATAAGGCCGCTCGTCCTTACCGCGGGGAAGAATACCGCCCTGCTCGAGCGGCAGGCGAGAAAGTATCGCCCCGACGCGGTGTGCGTCGCCGAGGAGAGCCTTTATAACGATATAAAGACGCGGCTAAGTGATACCGATATCAAGGTATCTGCGGGGCGTGCGGCGTTGTGCGAGGCCGCCGCGCGAAAGTGCGATACCGTAGTAAACGCCATTGTGGGCGTGGCGGGACTGTACCCGACTATTGCGGCGCTCTCGGCGGGGAACACGCTCGCGCTCGCCAATAAAGAGAGCCTTGTCGCGGGGGGAGAGCTCGTAATGGGGCTTTCGCGCGAAAGCGGACGGCTTATCCCGATAGACAGCGAACATTCCGCGATATTTCAGTGCTTGCAGGGCAGAGCGGATAATAAAATAAATAAGATACTGCTCACCGCGTCGGGCGGTCCCTTTTACGGGTACAGCTACGATATGCTCAAAAAGGTCACGGCGGAACAGGCGCTAAAGCACCCCACATGGAATATGGGGCGGAAGATAACTCTCGACAGCGCTACGCTTATGAATAAGGGCTTTGAGCTTATCGAGGCGGTATGGCTGTTTGATACGCCGTGGGATAAGGTGGAGATAATAGTCCATCGCCAGAGCATATTGCACTCGGCGGTAGAATTTGAGGACGGCAGCATAATAGCGCAGCTAGGCGCGGCTGATATGCGAGTGCCTATACAGTACGCGCTTACATATCCCAAGAGATATAAGACGCCGGGCGAGAGTTTTTCGCTGCTTAACAGGCAGCTTACTTTCGAGCGCCCCGACGAGAGCGTGTTCTTATGCCTTGCGGCGGCGAAAAAGGCGATAAGCAGGGGCGGCACTGCCTGCGCGCTTCTTAACGGCGCGGCGGAGGCCGCGGGCGAGCTGTTTTTCGAGGGTAAAATTCCCTTTTACCGTATAGGCGAGCTTGTTATGGAGACAATTGATAATGCGGGATTTAGCGATACGGTCGACCTTGATACGATAGAGCTTGCCGACAGGACGGCGAGGGAGTATGTAAGGCTTAACGCCGTATGACGTTTACGGAGGAGATAACTTGAATTTTTGGAATATCATATTAGGTATACTGCTTTTCTTTCTGATAATATTTATACACGAGATCGGGCATTTTACCGCGGCAAAGCTTTGCAAAATGACGGTCAACGAGTTTTCCATAGGTATGGGTCCGCGCCTGTTAAAGAAGAAAATAGGCGGGACATTGTACAGCTTAAAGGCCTTTCCGATAGGCGGGTCGGTGTCACTCGGCGAGGACGAGGACAGCGACGACCCTAACGGCTTTCGCAATAAGCCCGTATGGATGAGGATAATCGTCATAGCGGCGGGCGCGTTTATGAACTTTGTGCTCGGCTTTATATTCTGTATTCTCTTTATCGCGGTATCGGCGAATATCGCCACCACGCAGATAAGCGGGTTCTACTCGGGCTCGGTAAGCTCCTCTGAGCTGCAAAAGGGCGACGTTATCAAGCAGATAAACGGTATGGATATATTTACCACCCTCGATATTTCATTTCAGCTGACAAATTCGATCTCAAGGAACGCGGGGGAGCAGTTTTACAGCTATGATTTTGTGGTAGAGCGCGACGGGCAGACGTTAAGGCTTGACGGGGTGTCCTTTGCCTCGCACGCGTATGCGCAGCTGATAGCGGATTATACCAAGCTGAGGGGCGGGGATGAGCAGTTCGCCGAGCTTATCACCGAGTATTATGACGTTAAGGCGGACAGCTTTACGGACAGCTTTGAGGCGCTGAGGGACAGCGACCCCGAATTTTGCGCCGAGACGGAAAAGATAATAGAAAAGTATAAGCAGGACTACCCCGCCGAGAAGAACAGCCTGTTTTTGGACTTTTATGTTATGCCTGCGGAGAAGACTTTCGGCAATGTGCTAAGCTCGGCGGCGGCGACATTTGTATCCGACGCGCGGCTGGTATGGGTATCGCTGATAAATCTTATAAACGGCACCTACGGACTTAACGAGCTGTCGGGGCCTATCGGCGTTGTTCAGAGCGTCGGCACGGTAGCGTCTATCGGTATAGGACCGCTTATGACCTTAGCGGCGCTTATCGCGATAAACGTCGGGATAGTCAATCTGCTCCCTATCCCCGCAATGGACGGCGGCAGGCTGGTATTCTTGATAATAGAGGCGATAAGAAGAAAGCCTATCAAGGCGGAGCACGAGGGTATGGTGCATTTTATCGGGATAGTGGCGCTTATGCTGCTTATGCTGGTAGTCACGGTGAACGATATATTCAGGCTTGTGGGCGGAGGATAAGTATATGAGCATTAAGAAAATAGCGCTCGGCGGGCTGACGCTAGGCGGGGAGAAAATATATATACAGTCTATGCTTAACGTCCCCGCTGAGAATATCGCGGGCAGTGTAGAGCAGGCGGTGCGGCTCGAAAGGGCGGGGTGCGAGATAATACGCGCGGCTGTCCCTACGCCGAACGACGCTAAGCTTATTTATGAGCTTAAGAAAAATGTAGGTATACCCGTTGTTGCGGATATACATTTTGACTATAGGGCGGCGATAGAGGCGGCTAACGCGGGCGCGGACAAGATACGCATAAATCCCGGCAACATAGGCGGGGAGGAAAAGGTAAAGGCGGTCGCCGACGTATGCAGGCAGAAGAATATCCCTATACGCATAGGCGTAAACGGCGGCTCGCTCGAAAAGGACATTGCCGCTAAGTACGGTGTCACCCCCGAGGGCTTGTGCGAGAGCGCGTCGAGGCATATCGCCTTGCTCAACAAATTCGATTTTGACGAGATAGTCCTGTCGGTTAAGTCGTCGGATGTGCGGCTTACTATTGCGGGCTACAGATACATACACGAAAGATACCCCTATCCGCTGCACCTCGGGGTGACCGAGGCGGGCACGGCGAGAATGGGACTTATAAAGTCGGCTATAGGCATAGGCTCGCTGCTGTGCGACGGGATAGGCGACACGATACGCGTATCGCTGACCGCCGACCCCGAGGAGGAGATATACGCCGCTAAAGATATTCTTAAGGCGGTGGGGAAAAGCTGCGGGGTGCAGATA
The DNA here is from genome assembly GCA_947594425.1 of uncultured Ruminiclostridium sp. Classification (GTDB taxonomy): domain Bacteria; phylum Bacillota; class Clostridia; order Oscillospirales; family Ruminococcaceae; genus Ruminiclostridium_E. The sequence continues at coordinate 322,594 of CANQED010000001.1, read as the reverse complement.
ATATCCTGCCCGACCTGCGGCAGAACGCAGGTGGATCTTATCAGCCTCGCCCGAGAGGTAGAGCGCCGCACGGCGGGTATGACCGCGCCTCTGAAGATAGCGGTCATGGGCTGCGCGGTAAACGGCCCGGGAGAGGCTTCCAACGCCGATTACGGCATTGCCGGAGGAAAGGGCGAGGGGATACTCTTTTCCCACGGAGAGATTTTATCTAAAGCCCCCGAGGACAGGCTTGTAGACGCGCTGATGGAGCTTATTGAAAAAGACGGAAAGATGAAAGGAAGTAAAAATGGCTAAATTAATACAGCTGCTTGATATACCCGAATTGCCCGACGAGGTCAAAAACGGCGAGCTGCTGTCGGTGCGGGTCAGCGAGAGCGACAGAAGTATGATAATGCAGCTCGAGAGCGGAAGCCTTATACCCGCGCGGGTGCTTATCGACGCGGGCAATATGATAAAAGGCTATCTTGAAGTGCCGTCGGTCAGGATATATCCTAAATATGACGAGGAGCTTTTTACTATAGAATATCTCGCCGATATCATTGAGATAATGAAGCAGCAATACGGCGTTATCAACGGATATATGGACAACGCACAGATAAGCGACGACGGCGACGTGTACGAGTTCGCGCTCGAGCACGGCGGGTACGACCTGCTTGTAGGAGAGCATATCGATCGTGAGATAGAAAAATTCGTGCGCGGGGTATTTTCTAAGGCGATAACGGTGCGCTTTGTCGGTAAAGAGACGGTAGACCCCGACCAGCTCGACAGGCTGAGATACGATATGCTGTCCGAGCTGCCCGTGCCCGATTTTGACGCGATAGAGCAGGCGCAGCGCGAGCGCGCCTCAAAGGTTTCGCCTAAGCGTGTAAAGGGGCGTCAAAAAGCCGTGCCGTTTAAGCGCCCGAAAAATACCGAGCTGCCCTTTACATATGAAAAGCTCGAAAAGGCGGGCAAGATATACCTCGGCGGAGAGATAGCCGACGCGCCCGTCAGCATATGCGACCTGGACGGGGAGAAAAGCGCGGTGACGCTGTGGGGCTCGCTAAGCGATATCGAGCACCACGACACGCGGCAGGGAGTATATACCATCATCTCGGCAAGGCTGTGCGACGACACCGGCAGCGTGCCTATGAAGATATTCGCGCTGAGCGAGAATATCGACCTGTATGACTTTTTATATGACGGCTGCTTTCTTATGAGCGGCAGCTATAAGACCGATAAATTTTCCAACGAAAAATGCTTTAACCCAGAGAATATCATCTCGGTGACCGCCGTCTCGGGCGTACAGCCCAAAGCCGCGCAGAGCCCTCAAGGCGCGCCCGCAAAGGCCGCGGCGGCAAAGCCCGCGGAAGAGATGCGGCTTATGTTCGACTTTGACAAATTTGAGAGCGACGCAAAGCTCGTAATGGGTAAGCCGATAAACGACCCGCCTACGGCTATGAATATGGTAATGAGCGAGCTCGACGATCTGACGGTGTGGGGCAAGATATTCAATGTCGAAAGAAAAGAGACCAAAAACGGCAGATCCACTATAATCACTGCCGCGTTCTCCGACCGCACATCATCTATGATGATGAAGCTGTTTGTATACAATAACAAGCTTGACGGGTATGATTTTATCAAAGAGGGAAGCTGCATACTCGTAAACGGCAGCTATAAGGCTGATGAGTTCTTGCATTGCAATATTATCAATCCGCAGTCGATAATGCTTGTCACGGTAAAGGAAAAGACCGACGACGAGCCCGAAAAGCGCGTGGAACTTCATCTTCATACCAAGATGTCGGATATGGACGCGATAAATTCCGCCGAGGACCTGATAAATCAGGCTCACAAGTGGGGACATAAGGCGATAGCGATAACCGACCACGGCAACGCTCAGGCTTTCCCCGAGGCTATGAATACGGTGGAGAGCATAAACAAGACCGACCCCGACTTTAAGGTGATATACGGTATGGAGGGGTATTTTGTCGACGACGGCAAATCGGTGGTGTACGGCTGCTCGGAATGCGAGGTCGACGGCGAAACGATAATATTCGACACCGAGACTACGGGACTTCACCCCGCGAGCGACAGGCTTACCGAGATAGGCGCGGTAAAGCTGAAAAATATGGAGATAGTGGACAAGTTTTCTACATTTGTCGACCCCGGTATGCCGATTTCGTCCGCGATAAGCGAGCTTACGGGTATTACCGACGATATGGTCATGTCCGCTCCGAGCGAGGCGGAGGCGGTAAAGGCGTTTTTGGACTTTTGCGGGGGAAATGTCGTTGTAGCGCACAACGCGGCTTTTGACGTGTCGTTTATACGTTCCGCCGCCGAGAGAGCGGGACTGGAATTTACTAACCCCGTCGCAGATACTCTCGCTATATCTAAGGCGGTGCTGTCGGGACTTAAAAACTACAAGCTCGACACCATAGCCAAGTATTATGACCTCGGCGATTTTGAGCATCACAGGGCGGTAGCCGACGCGGAAATGCTGTGTATGATATATCAGCATATCACGGCGGATATAAGAAAAGAGCATGAGTATAGGTACATAGGCGAGCTGAACGACCTCTTCGGCAAGACCGACCCCAAAAAGCTGCCGAGCTATCACCAGATAATACTTGTTAAAAATCAGGCGGGGCTTAAAAACCTGTACAAGCTTATCTCCGCGTCCAACCTTGATTATTTTTATAAAAAGCCGAGGATACCGCGCTCATTGCTCGATACCTGCCGCGAGGGGCTTATACTCGGAAGCGCGTGCGAGGCGGGAGAATTGTACCGCGCGATACGCGAAAAAGCGCCGCAGGAGAGGATAGAGGAGATAGCGTCGTATTATGACTATCTTGAGATACAGCCTATCGGCAATAATATGTTCCTTGTGCGCGGCGGATATGTCGCAAGCGAGGAGGAGCTAAAGGAGATAAACCGCAAGATAGTAGCCCTCGGCGAGAAGCTCGGAAAGCCCGTCGTGGCTACCTGCGACGTGCATTTTAAAGACCCCGAGGACAGCGTGTTCCGCGAGATATTGCAGGCGGGGCAGGGCTATACGGACGCGAGCGTGCAGGCGCCGCTGTATTTTAGGACGACGCGCGAGATGCTCGACGAGTTTGCCTATCTCGGAGAGGAAAAGGCTTTTGAGGTAGTAGTGACCAATCCGCAGAAAATAGCGGACAGCATAGAGCGGGTGCGCCCGATACCTAAAGGGACATATCCGCCGCATATCGAGGGCGCGGACGATGAATTGCAGCAGCTGTGCTGGACGCGCGCGCACGCGTGGTACGGCGACGAATTGCCCGAGATAGTGCAGACAAGGCTTGAAAAGGAGCTTAATTCTATCATAAAGCACGGCTTCGGCGTACTGTATATGATAGCGCAAAAGCTTGTGGCGTTCAGCGAGTCTAACGGCTATCTTGTAGGCTCGAGAGGGTCGGTCGGCTCGTCGCTGGTGGCAATAATGTCGGGAATATCGGAGGTAAACCCCCTGCCGCCGCACTATCGCTGTCAAAAGTGCCGCCACAATGAATTTATCACCGACGGAAGCTATGCGAGCGGCTATGACCTGCCGCCCAAAAAATGCCCCGTATGCGGCGAGGATATGATACGCGACGGGCACGATATACCTTTTGAAACGTTCCTCGGCTTTGACGGGGACAAGTCGCCGGATATCGACCTTAACTTCTCGGGCGAGGTGCAGGGCAAGGTGCACCGCTATACCGAGGATCTTTTCGGTAAGGATCACGTCTTTAAGGCGGGGACGATATCGGCGGTGCAGGAAAAGACCGCTGAGGCTTTTGTCCGTAAATGGTTAGAGCAGCGCGGTATGACCGCCCCGCAGACCGAGATACAGCGTCTCGCGGCGGGCTGTGTGGGAGTAAAGCGCACCACATCTCAGCACCCCGGCGGAATGGTCGTCGTGCCGAGCGATTATGAGGTGTATGACTTTACCGCCGTACAGCACCCCGCCGATAAGTCGGAGAGCGATATGATAACTACGCACTTTGACTTCCATGCGCTGCATGATACTATATTAAAGCTCGACGAGCTCGGTCACGATGTGCCGACACTCTACAAGCACCTTGAGGATATGACGGGGATAAAGATAGCGGACGTTCCCACCTCGGACGAAAAGGTAATGAAGCTGTTCACATCCACCGAGCCGCTCGGTATATCCGCCGAGGAGCTCGGCGCGACGAGCGGCACATACGGCATACCCGAGTTCGGCACGTCGTTTACGCTGCAAATGCTTAAGGACGCGCAGCCGAAAAAGTTCTCCGACCTGCTGCAGATATCGGGGCTGTCGCACGGCACCGACGTATGGCTCGGCAACGCGCAGGAGCTTATCACAAACGGCACCTGCACCATATCCGAGGTAATAGGCTGCCGTGACGATATAATGGTATATCTTATGCAAAAGGGCGTAAAGCCTAAGCTTGCGTTCGATATAATGGAGCTTACCCGCAAGGGCAAGGCGAAAAAGGCGTTCAACGAAGAGATATATCAGGCGTTTAAGGATAACGACGTCCCCGACTGGTATGTGGAGAGCTGTAAAAAGATAAAGTATATGTTTCCTAAGGCGCACGCCGCCGCATATGTCACGGGAGCGGTAAAGCTTGCGTGGTTTAAGGTGTACTATCCGTCGGAGTTTTATTCCGCGGTGCTTACAAAGCATACCGAGAATATAGACGTGCCGACCGTGCTGGGCGGAAAGGACGCTGTGCGCAGAAAGATACAGCTTATCCAGTCCAGCCCCGACGCGTCGCCTAAGGACAAGTCTATGCTCGACGCGTTACAGCTTATATACGAGATGAATTTGCGCGGGATAAGCTTTTTGCCCGTAGATTATAAAAAGTCCGAGGCGGCTACATATGCCATTGAGGACGGCAATTTACGGCTGCCGTTCCTCGCGGTCGAGGGCTGCGGAGAAAACGCCGCGTTTAAGCTCAAAGAGGTGCTCGATAACGGCGAGTACATCTGCGTGGACGACATACAGACGCTGTCGGGACTTAATTCGACGGTGATACAAAAGCTGTACGATATGAACGTGTTCGGCGATCTACCTCAGTCGGCACAGCTGTCGTTCTTTTAATAAAGTTGATAAAAATTAAAATCCACTCTTGACAAAGAGGGAAGAATGTGTTAAACTATTTAGCATGATATCACGTTATCACATTAGCGTATTAGCACGCTAAAGCGAAATATATACAGAACAAAGGGGCAGGAGAATGAAAAGCTGCGATCTTATTACCCCCGAGGGGACGAGAGATCTGTTATTTGAAGAATGTTCCGCGATAAAGAGCGCGGAGGATAAGCTGCGCGGTCTGTTTATGTCGTACGGCTACAGCGAGGTCATTACCCCCGCGTTGGAGTTTTACGACGTATTCAATAACAAGACCCGCAGCTTTCGCCAAGAGTCTATGTACAAGCTGACCGACGAAAAGGGGCGGCTTATGGTACTTAGACCCGACAGCACCTTGCCGATAGCGAGGATAGCCGCGACAAGGCTGAAAGACAGCGTTTTGCCGCTGAAATTATTTTATTGTCAGAATATATACCGCTCTAACCCCAAGATGGCGGGGCGTGACGACGAGATACGGCAAAGCGGGATAGAGATAATCGGCGGAGAAAAGCGCAGGTCGGATCTCGAGGCGCTCGCGCTCGCGGCGAGGGTGCTCGACTCGTTCAACAGCAAGACGGCGAGGTTAGAGCTGGGCAACAACAGCTTTTACAAGCGGCTGATACGCATACTCGGCATAGAGGACGACGAGAATGTCAGGACGCTAATCAAGAACAAAAACACCCCCGAGCTGAAAAAAGCTCTCTCGGTATACGAGGGGACAGAGCTTAAAGGGGCGGCGGATATGCTGCTGTGCCTGCCGACGCTTTTCGGCTCGGGCGAGGTGCTCGATAAGGCGAAAGAGCTTTTCAGCTATGACGAGCTGCTCGGAGACCTTGCCGAGTTTAGGCAGACGTACGAGCAGCTATGCAGGATAGCGAGCCGCGACAGGATAACGGTAGATTTAGGCCTTGTCAGCAAGGCGGACTATTATACGGGTATCATATTCAGAGGATATATTGAAGAATACGGTCAGGCGGTCATATCGGGAGGAAGATACGATACGCTTATAGACAGCTTTGGCGGGAAAGCGGCGGCCGCCGTCGGCTTTGCCGCTAATATAAACGCGATAGCGGACGCGGTGCATTTTACCGAGGAGATAACAAAGCCCGAGGTATTGATTTTCGCCGACGAGGACAGCCTTATCGAGGGGATACTTCATTGTGCCGAGCTGACAGATAAGGGGCTGACAGCGGAGTATTATGACGGGCAGACGCTAAGCGGCGCTAAGGACTATGCCGCGGTGCGCGGGATAAAGCGCATAGACGCCTTTATCGGCACAAACATAGAACATATAGATGTGTAAGGAAAAGAATATGGCAGACAACAGTAAAATACGCATTGCCTTAACAAAGGGCAGGCTTGAAAAGAATACCGTCGCGCTGTTCGAGAGGGCGGGATTTGACGTAAGCGAGCTTAAGAGCAAGGGCAGACGGCTTATCCTCGATATCCCGGGCAGCGGTATAGACGTGGTGCTCGCTAAGGCGGCGGACGTAATTACATATGTAGAGCACGGCGTATGCGATATGGGAGTTGTGGGAAAGGACACGATAGAAGAGCACCAAGGCAGCTATTTCGAGGTGTGCGACCTCGGCTTTGGAGCGTGCAGATTTGCCCTCGCGGGGAAAAAGGGCGAGGACTTTTATGCGGGAGTAGGCATAAAGACAGTGGCTACAAAGTACCCTAACGTCACCCGCAGATTTTTCGAGGGCAAGGGTATGGACGTGGATATAGTAAAGATAGAGGGCTCGGTGGAATTGGCTCCCCTGCTCGGGCTGTCGCACGGGATAGTGGACATTGTGGAAACGGGCACTACTCTTAAAGAAAACGGGCTTGAGGTGTACGAGGACGTTTTGCCCATATCCGCGAGGATAATAGTAAACCCCGTAAGTATGAAATTGAAAAAGGCCGCCATAGAGCGGCTTGTAGAAAAGGCGGAAAAGCATAAAGGAGAAATAGACTGATGATAAAGATAATTAAAACGGCAGACGAAATAAAGCAGTTTACCGACGCGCTGAAAAGGCGAGCGGGCGGCTCCGACGAAAGCATAGAAAAAACGGTAGCCGCTATACTTGCCGACGTAGCGGACAGGGGCGACGACGCGGTAAAGGAATATACCGCTAAATTCGACTGCCAAAACCCTGTTTGCTATGAGGTGCCGAGGGATATGATAAACGACGCGCTGACCGAGGCGGATAAGGATTTTGTCGACGCTATACTTAACAGCGTGGAGAATATCACTAAATTTCACGAACGGCAAAAGCAAAACGGCTATATGATGACCGACGACAGCGGCTGTATACTCGGGCAAAGGGTAAGAGGGCTCGACAGGGTCGGGCTGTATGTGCCGGGCGGCACGGCGGCGCTGTTCTCCTCGGTGCTTATGAACGCCATCCCCGCCAAGATAGCGGGCGTAGGCGAAATAATAATGGTCACCCCGCCGCAAAAGGACGGCACGGCTAATAAGGATATACTCACCGCTGCGGCTGTATGCGGGGTGGACAGAATATTTTTGTGCGGCGGAGCGCAGGCGGTTGCGGCGCTCGCCTACGGTACCGAGAGCATACCTAAGGTGTCTAAGATAGTGGGACCCGGTAATATATTTGTCGCCACGGCGAAAAAACAGCTTTACGGCACGGTGGATATAGATATGATAGCGGGACCGAGCGAGGTGCTAGTGCTCGCCGACGACAGCGCCGATCCGGTTTACGCGGCGGCAGACCTGCTTTCACAGGCAGAGCATGACAGGCTTGCGGGGTGCGTTATGGTGACGACCGACGAAGAGCTTGCCGAAAAGACCGCAAAGGAGATAGAGCGGCAGACCGCCCTGCTCTCGCGTAAGGAAATAATTGAGACCGCTATTGAAAATAACGGCGCGATAATAGTATGCCGCGATATGGACAGCGCGTGCAATTTAGCTAACGAGATAGCCCCCGAGCACCTTGAGGTGCTTGTGCGCTCGCCGCTCGAATATATAGGAAAGCTTGTAAACTGCGGGTCGCTGTTCTTGGGCGAATATTCGCCCGAGCCGCTCGGCGACTATTTTGCGGGACCTAATCACGTTTTGCCGACAGGCGGCACCGCGAGATTTTTCTCCCCGCTGTCGGTGGACAGCTTTATCAAAAAATCAAGCTACATATACTATACCCGCGACGCGTTGTATTCGGCTAAAGAGGATATTATGCTCATGGCGCGGCGCGAAAGCCTTACCGCTCACGCAAACGCCATAGCGGTGAGATTTGAGGAGCAAAAGCAATGAGCGGCTGGGAGCAAAACGTCCGCCGCGTAACGCCGTATACCCCCGGCGAACAGCCCACGCAAAGCGGCGTGATAAAGCTTAATACAAATGAGAACCCCTACCCGCCGTCGCCTCTTGTCAAAAGGGCGCTCGAGCAGGCGGACGCGGACAGGCTGAGGCTGTACCCGAGCATCAGCTGTGACGAGCTGGTAGAGGGGCTTGCTAAGAGGTACGGGCTGGATAAAGCAAATCTATTCGTAGGCGTAGGCTCGGACGATGTGCTGTCTATGGCGTTCTTGACCTTTTTTAAGTCGGATAGGCCGATACTTTTCCCCGATATAACCTACTCATTCTATGAGGTGTGGGCTCAGGTGTACGGCATACCGTACAAGACGGTGCCGCTGAGGGAGGACTTTTCCCTGTCTGCCGAGGATTATTTCGGCGAGAACGGCGGGGTAGTTATCGCCAACCCCAACGCTCCGACGGGGATATGTGCTCACGCGGATACTATAGAGAGTATCATTGCCGCTAACCGTGACAGCGTGGTCATAATCGACGAGGCGTATGTGGACTTCGGCGCTGAAAGCGTTATCGGGCTAATAAAAAAATACGACAATCTGCTTGTGGTGCAGACCTTTTCTAAATCGCGCTCTATGGCGGGGATGAGGATAGGCTTTGCCGCGGGGAGCGAAAAGCTGATACGGTACCTTAACAGCGTTAAATTTTCGATAAACTCTTACACTATGAACACCCTATCGCAAATATGCGGCGCGGCGGCGATAAAGGACGAGGAGTATTTTAAAAAGACGGTAGCGCAAATCATAGCTACCAGAGAGCGGGCAAAGGAAAGACTTATCGAGCTCGGCTTTACGCTTACCGACTCTAAGGCTAACTTTTTGTTCGCTAAGCATAATAAGCGCGACGCTAAGGAAATTTTCACTAAGCTTAAAGAGAAGAATATCTATGTCAGATGGTGGGACAAGCCGAGGATAAGCGATTATCTCAGGATAACGGTAGGCACCGACGAGCAGATGGACGCGCTGTACTCGGCGCTAAAGCAGATACTGTAGAAAGGAATAGCTATGAGCGTTATTGAAAGAAAGACACTCGAGACGGATATAAGCGCGGACTTTACCCCGTACGGCAGCGGCAAGACCGAGATAAGCACGGGGATAGGATTTTTTGACCATATGCTGACCTCGATGTGCGTACACGGCGGCTTTGATCTAAAGCTATGCGTAAAGGGCGACCTTAATGTGGACGGACATCACACGGTAGAGGATACGGGCATAGTGCTCGGAAAGGCGCTTGCCGAGGCGCTCGGCGACAAGGGCGGCATTGCGCGCTTTGGCGAGGCTTTCGTCCCCATGGACGAGGCGTTGTCCTTTTGCGCGGCAGATATAAGCGGCAGACCGTATCTTGTGTTTGACGCGGATTTTGCTACAGATAAGACGGGGGAGTATGACAACTGCCTAACGGAGGAGTTTTTCCGCGCGTTCGCCTTTAACGCGGGGATAACCCTGCATATAAAGAATATATACGGCAAGAACGACCACCACAAGACGGAGTCTATATTTAAGGCAGTCGCCTACGCGATAAGGCGCGCCTTAGTAAAGAACGACAGCGGCGCTTTGATGTCGTCAAAGGGCGTGCTGTAAGAAAGGGCATTATGACGGTAATAATAGATTACGGCGCGGGAAATTTGTTCAGCGTGCAAAACGCGCTATACCACCTCGGGATAGAAAATAAGATATCGAGCAAGCGTGATGATATCGAGGCGGCGGACAGGCTGATACTGCCGGGGGTAGGAGCTTTCCCCGACGCTATGAGAAAGCTTAAAGAGGCGGGGCTCGTCGACGTTATCAAGCGGCAGGCGCAGCTAAAGCCGCTTATGGGGATATGCCTCGGTATGCAGATGCTGCTCGATAAAAGCTATGAGTTCGGCGAGACTGACGGGCTCGGGCTGATACCCGGGACGGTGGAGCTTATGACGCCCGCGGGAGGACTGCCTATACCGCATATAGGGTGGAATGAGCTTATAAAAAACGGCAAATGCCCGCTGCTAAGCGAGAGCGCGGGGGAATATGTGTACTTTGTGCACTCGTACGCGGCGCACACCGAGGATAAGTATATCGCGGCGTACTGCGGCTATGGTATGAAGGTGCCCGCGCTGGTGCAAAACGGCAACGTGTACGGCTGCCAGTTTCACCCCGAGAAAAGCGGGGAGACGGGGCTCGAGATATTAAGGCGCTTTGCAAGCCTGTAATGGAGGAATTATTATGACGATTTTTCCCGCTATTGATATTAAGGACGGCAAATGCGTAAGGCTTATGCGCGGGGATTATTCCACCGCTCACACCGTTGCGGAGAGTTTTATGGACACCGCGCTGAGTTTTAAAAACGCGGGGGCAAAGTGGGTACATATGGTGGATCTCGACGGAGCTAAGGACGCGGGTCAGCCCAACCGCGATATATTTATCTCGGTAGCTAAAAATTCGGGGCTTAAGGTCGAGCTCGGCGGCGGCATACGCAGCCTCGACACGGTGGAAATGTACCTGTCCGAGGGGATATCCCGCGTTATACTCGGCTCGGCTGCGGTAAAAGACCCCGAGCTTGTAAAAAACGCGGTAAAGGAGTTCGGCGACAGGATAGCGGTCGGGATAGACGCTAAGGACGGCTTTGTCGCGGTAGAGGGCTGGCTTGAACAGTCAAATGTGCGCTTTACCGAGCTTGCAAAGGCTATGTCGGACGTAGGGGTAAAGTACATCATCTATACCGACATATCCCGCGACGGCATGCTGTCGGGAGTAAATCTCGACGAGCTGAGGCAGATAAACGAGTGCTGCGGCGCTGATATCACCGCGAGCGGCGGAGTGCGCTCTATCGAGGATATAAAGGCTTGCAGGTCGCTCGGACTGTACGGGGTGATATGCGGCAAATCGCTGTATCAGGGCACGCTCGACTTAAGCGAAGCGATAGCCGAGGCGGAGAAAGGAATATAATGCTTGCCAAAAGGATAATCCCCTGCCTTGACGTGCGTGACGGCAGGGTGGTAAAGGGAGTTAATTTTAAAGGGATAAAAGAGGTCGGCGACCCCGTCGAGTGCGCGTACGAGTACAATAAGCAGGGCGCGGACGAGATAGTGTTTTACGATATCACCGCCTCGCACGAGGGCAGAGGGGCGATACTCGACGTGGTGAGAAATACCGCGAAAAAGGTGTTCGTTCCGCTGACTGTCGGCGGCGGGATAGGCTCGGTGGAGGATATACGCGCGATACTTAGGGCAGGCGCTGACAAGGTGTCCGTCAACTCTCAGGCGGTAAAGGACCCGCAGCTTATCAAGGACGGCGCGGATATATTCGGCAGCCAGTGCATATGCCTCGGGATCGACGCTAAAAAGATAGCGGAGAATAAATGGACGGTATACATAAACGGCGGCAGGATAGATATGCACCTCGACCTTATCGAATGGGTAAAGAAAGCGCAAGACCTCGGCGCGGGGGAGATATGCCTTAATTCGATAGATACCGACGGGGTGCGCGGCGGGTTTGACATACCTATGCTTAAGGCTGTGACCGACGCGGTGGACATTCCCGTAATAGCTAGCGGCGGCGCGGGCAGCGTCGGCGACTTTGCCGAGGCGTTTATCAAGACCGACTGCTCGGCGGCACTCGCGGCGTCGCTGTTCCATTTTCACGAGCTTACGATAAAGGACGTTAAGGACGATTGCCGCAAAAAGGGCATTCCTGTAAGATAAATCTTGACAAAAAGGAATTATAGTGTTATGATTAAAGTTGACTTAGATGCGCTGGACAGATTTTTTGTAAAGAGCGAGCTTATACCCGCGATAGCGTTCGATGTGGACACTAAGACGGTGCTTATGCTCGCGTATATGAATAAGGAGAGCCTGAGAAAGACGCTCGAGAGCGGGTACACTTGGTACTTTAGCCGCTCGCGCGGCGAGCTTTGGAACAAGGGCGCGACAAGCGGACACCTGCAAAGGGTAGTATCGGTGTACGCCGACTGCGACGACGATACGCTTCTTGTAAACGTAAGGCAGACGGGGGTCGCCTGCCATACGGGCGCTTATTCCTGCTTTTTTAAAGAATTATATAACGACGCGGAGGAAATATGACGGTATACGAGGAGATATTTGAGGTAATAAAGGCGCGCAAAGCCGCCTTTGAAAATAATACAGCCGAGGAGAATTCCTACACCTGCTACCTTTTTGAAAAGGGTGTAGACAAGATATGCAAAAAGGTCGGCGAGGAGGCCGCCGAAACTATCATCGCCGCTAAGAATAATAACAACGACGAGCTCAAAAACGAGATAAACGACCTGTTGTATCACGTTATGGTACTTGCGGCAAATCAAGGTCTCGAATGGTCGGATGTAGAAAAGGTGCTTAGCGAGCGAAACGAGAAGATAGGCAATCTTAAGCAGTTCCACACCACCGACAAGCTAAGCTGAATTTTTAGGAAAAGGGGATAGATAATATGAGAAAATTTATCGCTATATTCACCGCGGCGGCTTTGCTCGCGGCAATGAGCACGGCGTTTACGGGCTGCTCGGGAGAGCAGGGCGCGTCCGATGTTTCGGGAGTACAGTCGGGGGTGGAAAGCTCCGATACTTCAATAAATTCCGACAGCGGCAATTCGGGCGGCAGCGGCAAGCATATCGGCGAGATACGCGATATTAGCTCGGTAGAGCTTGTAAAAGAGCTTAAATTGGGCTGGAATATCGGCAATACCCTCGACGGCGGCAGCGCGAGCGACAAGGGCAAGACCCCCACAGAAATAGAGACCGCGTGGGGCAATCCCGTGATTACCAAAGAGCTTATCGATATGGTCAAAAATGAGGGCTTTAACGTGCTGAGAGTTCCCGTGACGTGGGACTGGAGCACGGGCGAGGGTCCCGATTATACCATAAGCGAGGCGTGGATGGACAGGGTCGAAGAAGTGGTAAATTACGGGCTTGACAACGATATGTATGTCATACTCAATATACACCACGAGACATGGCACGACCCCTATGAGGACAAGTACGAGGAGATAAGCGACAGGCTCAAAAAGGTCTGGACGCAGATAGGCACCCGCTTTAAGGATTATGACGAGCACCTTATCTTTGAGGGAATGAACGAGCCGAGACAGAGAAACACCCCTAATGAGTGGAACGGCGGCGACGCCGAGGGGCGCGAGGTCGTAAACAAGCTCGACGCGGATTTTGTCGAGACGATACGCTCGCTCGGCGGCAATAACGCTAAGCGCCACCTTATGATACCCGGCTACGCCGCGTCATCTACACCCGACGCGCTTAAGGCTATCCGCGTCCCCGAAAACGACGACAAGATAATAGTATCGGTGCACGCGTATATCCCGTACGGCTTTGCCCTGCAGGACGGAGGCACGGATAAATTCTACTCCTCTAAGCCAGGTATGACGGGTGATATAGACAGCCTCGCCGCTACGCTGAAAGAGCTGTTTATAGATAAGGGGCAGGCGGTAATTATCGGCGAGTTCGGCGCGGTGAACCGCTACAATGACGACTGTCGCATAAACTGGGCAAAGTATTATATCACCACTATGCACGATATCGGAGTACCCTGCGTGGTATGGGATAATAACGCCCACTACGGCGCGGGCGAGCTGTTCGGACTGCTTAACCGCAAGGCTATGGTTTGGTCGTCTCAGGAGCTTGTGGACGCTATGGTAGCGGCGGCTAACGGCGAATATACCATAGACGAGATAAAGGCGGAGTCGGAAGAGCTTATCAAAAACTTAAGCGCCGATAAAGAGGCCGCATAATAAGGATTAAATACAGATACCCTGATGTATTTTGATGTACATCAGGGTATATTTTTATTCTTACTTTTCCGAAAAGCGATATTTTTTCAGGATAACCGAGAATATAACGGCGGTTAGCACGCCGACCACTCCGATAATGAAGAACAGCATTGCCGCACCCGAGCCCTTTCCCTCGCCGAAAAGGGTACTCAGCACCGCGTTATTTTGCCCCGAGACAAACGGCTCAAATACCGCGTCGGTCAGCACTCCGCCCAAAATAAGCCCCGCGGGTATCGTGCAAAATTGCAATGTATTGCGGCACGCCCACACTCTGCCCTGCATATCGGGCGGGATAAGCGTGCGGAAGATAACGTCCATATTAGCGTTCATTATCGGGATGGGCAGCCAGCCCAAGACAGCCCCTATGCACCACACGACAGGCTCACCCGAAAAGGCGAGCAGGAGATTTTCCGTGCCCATAGATATCAGCAGTGACAGGCAGATGACCGCGACGCGGTTTCTCGGTGCGGGGAGAATGACAGCGACAGCGCTCCCGATAAGGGCGGCGACGCCCGCCGAGGCGTTTATCGCGCCGAGGACGGCGGCGTTTTGCTTAGATAAGATAAGCGCGGGGAGCACCGCCTCATACATCGACGCGGTAAGATTGATACAGCCTAAAAACAGTATAAGGTACAGTATCAGCCGCTTATCGCGTATAAACCTCAGCGCCTCTTTTGCCGAGCGGAGAATGCCGTCGGGCTTTTCGCTATAAGCTTTAGGCTCGGGAATAGGGATAAATGCCCACAGCGTGATAAATGCTACCGCGAATGTGAACAGATCCGCCGCTATGACCGCCTCTATCCCGACAAGCGAAAACAGCGCGGCGGCGAGTATCGGCGTAAGGATAGTATTGAGCGACTGCGATAGCCCCCTTAAGCCGCTCGTCTGCTGATAGTATTCTTTCGGCACGAGCATAGTGGCGGCGGTCTCGGCGGCGGGCTGTCCGACGGTGTTCATTAGCCCGCTGACGGCGTTTAACAGATACAGGTGCCACATAGACAGGGTATCGGTCTTTATCAGCGCCAGCACCGCAATTGTACACAGCGCCGCGAAAAGGTCGCACAGCAGCATAGTCCTTTTCTTATTCCACCTGTCGGACAACGCTCCCGCGAATATGCTCATAACGACATACGGCGCGTATGAGCAGACCGACAGCAACGCCGTCTGCAACGCCGAGCCCGTTTTCTCATACAGCCACAGCACAAGCGCATAGCTCGTCATACCGCTGCCGAGCGCCGACAGCGATTGTGTAGCCCAAAGCAGGAGATAGCGCTTTATCGCTGAAAAATGTATTGATTTCATATTGACTTTGCTCCTTGTAATTTATTATTACCAATTTGCAAAGTCTGAGGACGTGCTTAAAGGTACGCCCCATGCGGCGTCCTCAAACCCTGCATGGAGCAAAAACACTGCAAAGCAGCATATATAGATACATTTTTATATTCCTTTAAAAATTATTGATACTTCTTATAGCCCGGGTGCTTGCCGGTAACTCCGTACTGCTCGCGCATACCGATAAGCCTTTGGATATTCTCGGGGGAGATGTCCTTTACTCCGCCTAGCAGCCTTGCCACAAGCGAGATATGCGCCTGCAATTCCATAGTCTCCATACGATAATATGCGGTTATCAGGTCCGCCCCGACAGTAAGCGCGCCGTGGTTTTCGAGCAGCATACAGTCATGGTCTTTAAGATACGGGGTTATAGCGTCGGGCACCTCGTAGGTCGAGGGAGTGCCGTAGGGGGTCAGCGGTATAGAGCCCACCGCGATAACGGTCTCTATCATACAATAGTCGTCCATAGGCAGGTGCGCGCAGGCAAACCCCGTGGATACGGGCGGATGAGCGTGTACCACCGCGCCGACGTCGGGGCGCTCGCTGTAGCAGCGCATGTGCATCTTGACCTCGGACGAGGGTTGCCAGCCCTCTTTAGCGTCGATTATGTTAAAATCGCCGTCGATAAGCCCTATCTTGTCGGGGGTGATGAAAGCCTTGCTTACCCCCGTCTGCGTTGCAAGATAGCGGTTGTCCGCGACCTTAACGGTGATGTTGCCGTCGTTTGCGGCTACCCAGCCCTTTTGCCAAAGCTTATGGCAGATGTCCACCATCTGCTCTTTAATTTCTTCGTACATACTTCCTCCTTAAACTACGCCTTTTTGCAGCATAATGTTTGCGTATACGGCCTTTTCTCCCGTGGCGATTATCGCGTAGGCGGTCTTAGCCTCTTCATAAAATGCAAAGCGCTCTATCTCGCCGACGGTATCTGCGCCGCGCGGGTCGTGCTTTGCGATAATTGCCTTGTACTCGTCCCAGATGGGGGTCTTTGCGTTATCTCCCGCCATGACTTGCATAAGGCTGACGGGTTTATCTACATATGTATCCAGCGGGAACAAGGTGAGTATCGCGTCGAGCAGCTCGGGCACTCCGTGACCGTCGCAGCGTATCACCTTTGAATGCTTGCCGATACTTTCCGACGGGAAATTGCCGTCCGCTATAACTATGCGGTCGCTGTGCCCCATTTCGCAGAGCGTTTTCAATAGCTCGGGAGAAAGTATCGCGGGTATGTTTTTAAGCATAATTATCCTTTCTTTGTTACCTTAGAAAATCTTTCGTACGCCTTGTCCCAATCGGCGGTATTTTCGGGTGTAAAGACGCTTATTTCCTCGCTTAAGGCGATGGCGGCGCGAGCCTCGGTAATATCCTTTATCTCGCCGTGATGTATAAGCTGCACCGCTATGTTGCCAAGCGCGGTGGCCTCGACAGGTCCGCTCGATACTCTTATACCGCAGGCGGACGCGGTCAGCGCGCTCAAGAATTTGTCCTTAGTGCCGCCGCCGATAACGTACAGTGTGCCGAATTTTTTGCCCGTGCACTCTTCAAGCTCCGATATAGCTGCGCGGTATTTTAGCGCGAGGCTCTCGTATATGCAGCGCATTATCGCCCCGACCGATGTCGGCTCTTTTTGCCCCGTGCGCTTGCAGTATTCTCTTATTCGGGTGGGAATATCGCCCGCGGGAGTAAACTCGGGCGCGTCCGGGTCGATAAAGCAGTAAAAAGGCTCCGCCTCCTTTGCTAGCCGTTCAAGCTCGGCAAAGCTGTACTCCTCGCCTTGCCTTATCCACTGGCGGCGGCTCTCTTGAATGAGCCACAGCCCGATTATGTTCTTTAAAAACGAGGTCTTGCCCGCATAGCCCTGCTCATTTGTTATATTAAGCGCGGCGGAGCTTTCGTTTATAAGCGGCTTGTCGAGCTCGGTGCCGAGGAGCGACCATGTCCCGCTCGATAAAAAAGCAAAATCTTTTTCTTTTGCGGGGACGGAAACCTCAGCCGACTGGGTGTCG
Organism: uncultured Ruminiclostridium sp.; assembly: GCA_947594425.1. GTDB lineage: Bacteria > Bacillota > Clostridia > Oscillospirales > Ruminococcaceae > Ruminiclostridium_E. The sequence continues at coordinate 305,077 of CANQED010000001.1, read as the reverse complement.
TGGCCGCAGACCGCGATGACCTCGCAGGGCGTAATATCGAGCTCTTTGCATATCTCGTCGGACAGCATACCGACCGCCGTGCCGCTGTCAACTATTTGCGGCAATAGCCTTGATACGCCGAACTTATCGGCGACAGGGTACGCCCAGTCCTTTTTCTCCTGGTCGTAAAGCTGCGTCGTCGAGGCTATCGAGCGCTCGGCGAATACCTTACCGCAGAGAAAATACGCGAACAGGTCGGGCATGAGCAGCAGCTTGTCCGCCCGCTCTAACAGCTCGGGGCGCTGTCTGCTTAAGGATAGCAGCTGAAAGGCGGTGTTTATCTCCATTATCTGGTTGCCCGTAAGACGGTACAGCTCGCCCTTGTCGATAAGCTCGGACGACTGCTTTATCATACCCGCAGTCCTGCCGTCGCGGTAGTGGACGGGATTTTCGAGCAGCCTGCCGCTTTTATCGATAAGACCGAAGTCCACGCCCCAAGTGTCAACCGCTATGCTGTCAAGCCTGCCGTATTCTTTGGAGAGTATCAGGCTCTGCTTTATCTCGTAAAAAAGCCTCAGCACGTCCCAGTACATGGTGCCGCCGAGTATCACGGGGTCGTTAGAAAAGCGGTGTATCTCTTTAAGCGCTATCCTGCCGCTTTCGTATTGCCCGATAATGGCGCGCCCGCTCGACGCGCCGAGATCTATCGCAAGTACCCTTTTGCTCATCGTATATTTTTATACATCGGGCCGTATGCCTTGCAGGCGCGGAAGTCCTGACCCTCTTTATCCATACCGAAAGCGTTCCACGCCGAGGGACGGAATATCTTGTCCTCGGGGACGTTGTGCATAGCGACGGGTATCCTCAGCATAGAGCAAAGGGTGATAAGGTCTGCTCCGATATGTCCGTAGCTTATCGCGCCGTGATTAGCGCCCCAGTTGTTCATTACGTCATAGGCGGTCTTAAACGCGCCCTCGCCCGTCGTCCTCGGAGCAAACCAAGTGCACGGCCAGGTGTAGTCGGTGCGCTTCCACAATTTATCGGTGACCTCGTCGGGGAGATGTACCGTCCAGCCCTCGGCTATCTGCAATACGGGGCCTAAGCCCTTAACGAGATTGAGCCTTATCATGGTGGCGGGCATTTCCGCCTCGGTGACAAATCTTGATGAATATCCGCCGCCCCTAAAATAGCCGAGGTCGGCATAATTCCATGTGGTCGCGTCAAGAATGGCGTTGATATCGTCGTCGGTCATATTGTACCATTCTTTCATGGCGGGCTTGCCGTTTTCTACCGCCTTGCCGCACGCGTCAAGGCAGGCTGCGCCCGAGTTTATAAGGTGGATAAATCCGCCGCTTTGCTTTGCTATGCCCTCCAGCTCGTATCCGGTAGCTTTCTTTACCGCCTCGGGGCTCCAATAGGTGCGCACGTCGGCGAATATCTGCGCGCGGTTGGTAAGCAGCTTCATAAACAGCATACCGAGCCCGTTAAGTACGTCGTTTTCGGTGGCGAGTATATACGGCTCGCGCGCGCCGTTCCAGTCAAACGAGGTGTTGAGCATAGCCTCCGGGAAGTCGCAGTTGGGGTAAAAGTCCGTCCACTGCCTTTGCCCCTGAAAGCCCGCGGCGATGGCGTTATGTCCGACAGCCTCTTCCTCGCAGCCGTCGGGGAGGTTCTTGTTGCCGTTCATAAGGTCTTTTATGATACACATCATCTTTACCACGAACTCCCAGTCCTTGTCCTTTTGCTCGCGGCTGCGCTGTAATTCTTCGGGGTTCTTGTCAAAGCCCTCGCGGCATTTTTCCTTAGTCCATTTAAGCGCCTTTTGATATTCCTGCTCGTCGTATATGCCCTCGGTCATACGGCGGATTATTTCTACCTCGTCTACCGACTCTACACGCATGCCGAGATATTCTTCAATAAACGCGGGGTCGATTATCGAGCCGCCGATACCCATTGTGATAGAGCCTATCTGCAAATAGCTCTTTCCTCTCATAGTGGCGCAGGCTATCGCCGCGCGACCGAAGCGCAGCAGCTTTTCTTTAACGTCCTCGGGTATCGAGGTGTCGTCCGCCTCGCATACGTCGTGCCCGTATATGCCGAACGCGGGCAGCCCCTTTTGCGAATGGGTGGCGAGCACCGACGCGAGGTAGACCGCTCCGGGTCTTTCTGTCCCGTTAAAGCCCCACACGCCCTTTATCGTCATAGGATCCATATCCATAGTCTCCGCGCCGTAGCACCAGCAGGGGGTAACGGTAAGCGTGATATCCACTCCCGCCTTTTTAAATTTGTCGGCGCAGGCGGCGGCCTCCGCCACTCTGCCGATAGTGGTGTCCGCGATTATCACCTTTACGGGTTCGCCGTTTGAGTACCTGAGATTATCGGTAAACAGCTTTGCGGCGGACTTTGCCATATTCATGGTCTGCTCCTCGAGCGACTCTCTCACGCCGAGCACGCCTCTGCGCCCGTCAATGGTAGGGCGTATGCCTATCACCGGATAATCTCCGATAAGTCTGTTTTGTGCCATGATAATTTCCTTTCTGACCGTAAAATTTTGTGCGGGGCAGCGCTTTATCGCTAAAGGCTCGCTGTCCTGTGCAATTTTCACAAATAATTGTAACACATATAAAAAATTTTTTCAAGATGTATAATGACAAAAATATAACGATTTTCACAAAATGATAAATAAATTTAAATATGCCGAGAGGTGCGGGCTTAATAAAATGCCTTTATTAAGCGAAATTTGTCGGCGGTGCATAATTTTTGACCTGAATAATTGTATATAATTACAAATCCCGCCCGCGCTTTACCTAAGAGTTGACAAAACGCGAATATTAGAGTATAATCGTTTTATCGGTTTAAAGTGTGTATACTTTAAATCGGCACATCTTATCCTTAATTCGAGAGGGGAACACTTTATGGTATTGGCGATACTTATAATCTATGTGGTATTTGTCGTGGCGATAGGTATCTACTGCCGCAAAAAGGCGGGGACGGTAGATGATTATGTGCTCGGCGGGCGTTCGGTGGGTCCGTGGCTTACGGCTTTCGCTTACGGCACGTCCTATTTCTCGGCGGTAATATTCGTAGGCTATGCGGGCAAATTCGGCTGGAATTACGGACTTGCCACCACATGGGTAGGAATAGGAAACGCGATAATCGGCTCGCTTATGGCGTGGGTGATACTCGGCAGGCGCACGAGAGTTATGACTAAGCACCTCGACAGCTCGACTATGCCCGAGTATTTTGAAAAGCGCTTTACGAGCAAGGTCATGAAGATAATCTCGGCGCTGATAGTATTTGTATTCCTTATCCCGTATACCGCTAGCGTATATAACGGTCTTTCAAGATTGTTCGGAATGGCGTTCAATATCGACTATTCCTACTGCGTTATCGGTATGGCGGTCATTACGGCGGTATATGTAATAATCGGCGGATATAAGGCGACCGCGATAAACGACTTTGTGCAGGGGCTTATCATGCTGGTCGGGATAGTCGCGGTAATAGCGGCGACCCTAGCGTCAAAGGGCGGCTTTACTTCGGCGGTAGAGCAGCTCTCGCAGGTCAGCACCGCGGGGACTAAGTCTCCCGACCTTAACGGCGGGTTTGCGTCGTTCTTCGGCCCCGACCCGATGAATTTGCTCGGCGTAATTATACTCACCTCGCTCGGCACGTGGGGACTTCCTCAGATGGTACATAAATTCTATGCCATAAAGGACGAGCGCTCTATTAAGACGGGCACGATAGTGTCTACCGTATTCGCGCTTATTATCGCGGGGGGAAGCTATTTCCTCGGCGGGTTCGGTCGTATATTCGTCACCGACGAGCAGTTTGCCGAGATAGGCTCGGACGGCGTTGTGCCTAAGATGCTCGAGAGCCTGCCCGAGATACTTATCGGCGTGGTAGTGGTGCTCGTGCTCTCCGCGTCTATGTCGACGCTCTCGTCGCTCGTGCTGACGTCGAGCTCGACGCTGACATTAGACCTTATAAAGCCGATAGGCAAGGACAAGATAGACGAGAAGAAGTCGCTTATCATAATGCGCGTGCTTATCGCGGTGTTCCTTATCATATCGGTAGTTATCGCGCTAAATAAAAACGCGCTCATCTCCGACCTTATGGGCTATTCGTGGGGTGCGCTCGCGGGGGCGTTCTTAGCGCCGTTTATGTACGGGCTGTTCTGGAAGGGCGTCACAAAGGCGTCGGTCTACACAAGCTTTATCATAGGCGTGGGCGCGACGGTATTGCATATGATAATCAAGCCTACAGGGACGTTTTTGGGCTTCGACCTTGCGTCGCCCGTAAACCTCGGTATGTTTACAATGATAGCGGGGCTTATTATAGTGCCTATAGTGAGCCTTATCACTCCTAAGATGAAAAAGCAGGAGCTCGACGATATCTTCTCCTGCTATGAGCAGAAGAATTTAGTCGACGTCACCAAGGCGATAGGCGACGCGGACGAATTAAAGTAAGGCGATAAAATGATATATCACAATCCCGTACTAAGCGGCTTTTATCCCGACCCGAGCGTATGCAAGGCGGGCGGAAAATATTATATGGTGTGCAGCTCGTTTCAGTATTTCCCGGGGGTGCCGCTTTTCGAGAGCGGCGACCTTGTCAACTGGGAGCAAATAGGCTATGTGCTCACCCGCAAAAGTCAGGTCGCGCTGGAAAAGGTGAACAGCTCGGGCGGCGTTTTCGCCCCGACGATAAGATACTATGACGGCAGATTTTATATGGTCACCACAAACGATACCACGCACGAGAATTTTTACGTCTACACCGACGACATCTACGGCGAATGGTCCGACCCCGTGACCGTCGAGCAGGACGGCATAGACCCGTCGCTGTACTTTGAGGAGCAGCACGCATACTTTATGAGCAACGGCACCGACGACGAGGGCAGGGGCGGCGTAGTTATGTGCGAGATAGATATCGCCTCGGGCAAAAAGCTGTCGCGGTCGGTGTGCGTATGGCAGGGGAGCGGCGGGCGCTTTCTCGAAAGCCCGCACCTGTATAAAATAAACGACTTTTACTATATTATGGCGGCGGAGGGCGGCACCGAGTACGGGCATATGATAACCCTTGCGCGCGCAAATGATATTTGGGGAGAATATACGGGCTGCCCGTATAACCCTATACTCACTAACCGCAACAAAGCCCCGTATATCATTCAGGGCATAGGGCACGGCGACCTTGTGCAGGACGATGAGGGCGAGTGGCATATATTAAGCCTCGGTTTTAGGCAGATACATATGTGGCTTGCTTATCATACGCTCGGCAGAGAGGTGTTTTTGACCCCCGCGCGTATCACCGATGACGGCTGGATAACGGCGGGCGACGGCACGACCGACGAATGCTATGAGCTTAGCGTGGATTTTGAGCAAAAACCGCTTAAGGAGTACACCTTTTCTAATACCGACGTTAATAAGGATTGGTGCTTTTTGCGCTTTCCTGTTAAGGAGAATTATCAGCTCGGCCGCGACGGCTTTACCCTGCGCGGCGGCGACGTAACGCTCGACACTGCGGACGGCTCGCCTACATTTATCGCGCTGAGGCAGCGCGGGTTTGAGTTTGAGATGTCGGTAACGGTCGACATAGACGCGGGAGAAGCGGGCGCAGTTATGTATATGTGTGAGCAGGAGCACTACGAGGCGGCAATCAGAAAGCGTGACGGCGGCTATGAGGCTGTGTTGCGCCTTAATATAGGCGGGGTGCACCACGAGCAAAGCACCGTACCGCTCTCGGGCGGCAGCGCAAGGCTCATCGTCCGCGCAGACGCGCTCAATTATCGCTTTTATGTAGAGCAGGACGGCAGGGAGAGCCCGCTCGGCTTTGGACAGGCAAAATATCTGTCGACCGAGGTGTCGGGCGGCTTTACGGGGGTAATGACAGGGCTTTATGCCGTGGGAGAGAACACCGCAAAGTTTTCCGACCTAAGTATAGTATACAAAAATTAACGGCTGTGCCGAATTATCGAAAGAAGGATCATACAATGTTTTATCAAAAGGATATCGAAACTATGCCGAGACCCGAGCTTGAAAAGCTCCAGCTCGAAAAGCTGAAAAAGGTGACAAAGTACTGCTACGATAACGTTCCGATGTACCGCAAAAAGTTTGACGACGCGGGCTTTGACTGCGAGAAGATAAAGACGCTGTCGGATATAAAGTACATACCGTTTACCACTAAGGCGGACTTTCGCGACAATTATCCTTTCGGGATGTTCGCCGTGCCGCTGAAAAAGGTCACGCGCATACACGCCTCCTCCGGTACCACCGGAAAGCCGACCGTAGTAGGCTATACCGCCGCAGACCTTGATATGTGGTCGGACTGTATGGCGAGGATAGTCACCGCGGCGGGCGCTACAGATGAGGACATAGTGCAGATATCTTTCGGGTACGGGCTGTTTACGGGTGCTCTCGGGCTGCATTACGGACTTGAAAAGATAGGCGCTACGGTTGTGCCGTGCTCGTCGGGCAATACCGAAAAGCAGATTATGCTTATGAAAGACTTCGGCACGACGGCGCTTGTAGCCACCCCGTCATACGCTCTGCATATAGGAGAGATGGCACAGGAGCTCGGCTACAGCCAAGATGATATAAAGCTTAGGCTCGGGCTGTTCGGCTCTGAGGGCTGCACCGCCGAGATGAGGGCGCAGGTCGAGGAGCGGCTGCACCTTTTCGCCACCGACAATTACGGCATGAGCGAGCTTATCGGTCCCGGCGTATCGGGAGAGTGCAGACTGCGCTGCGGGCTGCATTTTAACGAGGATCATTTTTTGCCAGAGATAATCGACCCCGTGACCTGCGAGAACCTCGGCGAGGGCGAGCAGGGCGAGCTTGTCGTGACCGCGCTGTCTAAAGAGGCGCTGCCTGTGCTGCGCTATCGCACAAAGGATATAACCTCGATAACTTATGAGAAGTGCGAGTGCGGGCGCACCCACGCGCGCATGGCTAAGACCTCGGGGCGCACCGACGATATGCTCAAAATTCGCGGGGTAAACGTGTTCCCCTCCCAGATAGAGAGTGTTATTATGACTATACCGCAGGTAGCTCCGCACTATCAGATAGTCGTGACCCGTGAGGGCACACACGACGCGCTCGAGGTAAAGTGCGAGATAGCCGACGCTGGACTGCTCGAGAGCTTCACCGCGCTGGAGCAGCTGCGTAAGAGAGTAGACCACGACCTAAAGACCGTGCTCGGCATTGCGGTAAAGGTGTCGCTCGTCGAGCCTAAGACGATACAAAGATTTCAGGGAAAAGCACAAAGGGTGATAGACCTAAGAAATAAATCTTGACAAGAATAAGCTTTCGTGTTAAAATATCATTGCGGGGTCGGCTGTCGTCCCCGCAATAATATGCGCCTGTAGCTCAGCTGGATAGAGCAATAGCCTCCGACGCTATGTGCCGTGGGTTCGAATCCCGTCAGGCGTACCAGCCGGTTATACCGGCAGCGAATTTGTCCCGCTTTTGCGGGACATTTTCTTTTAGGTATTGACAATTACGTAATGCTGTGGTATACTTTTATCAAAATCAGCTACCAGAAGAGTGTGCTCGTTCGGTTTTCTGTTTCGACCGCCTCTTTTACGACGGCTGATTTTTTCTTTTGGGTATTGACAATTGCGCAGAGCTGTGGTATACTTTTATCAAAATCAGCTACCAAAGGAGTGTGCTCGTTCGGTTTTCCGTTTCGACCGCCTCCTTCACGACGGCTGATTTTTACTTTTTTATGGGATTTTTAAAAAAGCTATTGACAAATTGCGAGCATTGTTGTATAATTTATGTTATATAACGATGATTATTTTTTATAGGAGAAATTTTATGCCGCCGAAAAGTAAGATCACAAAAGAGATGATAATAACCGCCGCCTTTGAGGTCGCGAGGGAGCGTGGCGCGGAGAATATCAACGCCCGCACCGTCGCCGAAAAGCTTAATTGCTCCACGCAGCCGGTTATGTACCATTTTGCGACGATAGAAGAATTAAAAAAAGCCGCCTACGAAAAGGCTGGCGAGTACCACACCGAGTGTCTGCTCGATATCCCGGACCCCGACGGCGTTATGCTCGGGATAGGACTTAACTATATCCGCTTTGCGGTGAGAGAGCCTAATTTGTTCCGCTTTTTGTTTCAGTCGGGCTTTGCTAAAGAAAATAATATGGCCGAGATGCTAAACTCCGAGGAGCTTGCGCCGATAATTTCGGCAATGCAGGGAGCTATGAAGCTGAGCGCCGAGCAGACCAAGAGCGTTTTCCTGACGCTCGCGATGTTCGTACACGGATACGCGAGCATTATCGCTAATAATTCGGTAGAGTTTAACGAGGATCTTGCGGCGGTGCATCTTAAGCAGGTGTACAGGGGCGCAATTCTTGCTATACGGGAGGACTTATGAAAAAGATAACTAAGCCGAATACGGCGGTAATTATTCTTCTCGCGGTGATGATAGTTTTATCATTTACAAATCTATTCAATTTTCAGCTAAACGGTGAGCCGCTTAAGTTGGCGGGGATATCCGTTATCGTGGGGATAATCGCATATTTTACCACCCGCAAGACAAACGAGAATAAGTACGACGGGTTCAATATCAAGACGTTTTTACGCTCGCTTAAGGATAAAAAGGTCATTCTGCTGATACTCTTGACGCTGATAATTAATGTGGTATGCTTTGTTATCGCTAAATTATGCCTGCCCGAATATATAGAGCACGTCGGCGCGAGGGTGGACGGCATTTTAGACTTAGCCAGTGTGCCGAGACTATTCTTGGAGCTCGTTGTTTTGGCGCTCGGGGAGGAGATAGCGTGGCGCGCGTTCTTCCAGAAACAGACCTCGAAAATAATGCCGTTTGTGCCGTCGCTGATACTTACGTCGGCTTTGTTCGCGCTTGGGCATTTTAACTTCGGCACGCCGATAATAGTATTTTATGACCTGCTGTTTGTGTTTATAGACTCGCTTGTTTACGGCATTATATTTAAGGTGAGCGACAACGCGTGGTGCAGCTTCTCGGCGCATTTTCTCGCTAATTTGCTCAGCACGGTGTTGTATTTCTTTTGATTTCGGCGATCATAAAAAAGTTAAATTTAGGTATTGACATTTTCGTGAGAATGTGGTATATTATTAATAGAAAGAGATAACTCATGGTGCGTTTCGGACGTGACGCGGGGGGCTTCGGCATTCGGCTCATGATATTCTCTTTCTTTTTTTGTAAAATTTTTAAAAAAACTAATGACAATCAGCAGAAAGTGTGATAATATATAAATATAGTCGGTAGGTAAAGTTTCGTCGGCGAATTGGACGCCGGGGGTACTTTGTTACCGACTATTTTTAAAAGATTGCCGCTCGGGTAGACGCGAGTTTTTGCTTTTGTTCCGAGTTTGAACGGCAATCTTTTTTATTTTTTTACCCCTCGTACACCCGTCCGTCCTTGATTTTAATGAGCCGCGAGCCCATTTTGGCGGCGTGCTCGTCGTGGGTTATCAGGATAAGGGTCTTGCCTTGTCTATTTAGCTCGCACAGCAGGCGCATTATTTCGCCGCCCGCCTTGCTGTCGAGGTTGCCGCACGGTTCGTCGGCGAGTATCACCTGCGGGTCTGCGGCCAGCGCCCGCGCGATAGCTACGCGCTGCTGCTGTCCGCCCGACAGCTCGTACGGCTTGTGGTCTAGGCGGTGGGACAGCCCGACGGTATTTAGCGCCTCGGCGGCGATAGCGCGGCGGCGCTTGCGCGGGATACCTCGGTACTCGAGCGGGAGGGCGGCATTCTCGAGTGCGGTTAGCTCGGGTATCAGGTTAAAGCTCTGAAAGACAAAGCCTATCCTTAAGTTGCGTATGCGGCTTATCTCGCTGTCGGACATAGCGCATATGTCCTTTCCGTCAAAATAATAGCTGCCGCTGTCGGGCAGGTCGAGAAAGCCGAGGATGTTCATAAGCGTGGACTTTCCCGAGCCGCTCGCGCCCGTAAGCACCGCAAACTCGCCCTGCTCTATCGTTAGGCTTACGTCGGTCAGCGCCGCGACCGAGCCGCTGCGCTTGTTATAGATCCTGCACATATTAACTGTTTCTATCAGCATTTTTACCCGCCCTTTTGTTGTCCGTTATATTTTTCGGCTGAAAATATCTGCACCCGTTCCCGATAACGTTAGTTATCCTGCCCTCGCCGTTAAGCGCGCAAAAGCCGTCGCGTTGATGTTTGCACGGCTCGCTGCATAGTATCATATTCACCGCTTGCACCTCTTTTTTCTGCATTTTAGCTTATGTATATTATGCTGTTTTTGGGGCGCGAATATACATAAAATTTCCGTATATTCCAAGCTTTTATGGGAAACCTAATGAGGCACTAATGGAAAGGAATGTATGGTATGAAAAAGAGTTTTTCCGTCGGAAAGGACATATGGGTTAAGTCGGCGGCGCTGCTGCTTATAATCGCGGTCGGCGCGGGGACTGCGGCTGTCCTGCCTACTTGGGTCAGCGGCAGCGTCCCGAGGGTCAATACGGTTTTCCCCGATATTAAAAGCTATACCCCGTCGGTAAGCTGCTCGGGGGTGATAGAGTACGCCGACACTCACAGCGTGGTGTGTGATATCCCCGTAGTTATCTCGGAATACAAGGTCAGCACCGGAAAGCACGCCGACGCGGGTCAGACAGCCGCCGTCGTTGACAAGAGCGCCACCGTGCAGCAGCTTAAGGCGCTGTACGGCACGGCTGCGCCGAGCGATATGACGATAGACGACATACCCGAGCAGATAACTTCAGACATATCGGGCACGGTGTGCGCTCTCGGGGCAAAAGGCACGCTTATCCCCGCGGGAGAGCCTATAGTCAGCATAGGCGAGCAAAGCGAGCTGCAAATGACCGCCGCCGTATCTCAGCGTGACATATCAAAGGTAGACATAGGGCAGAGCGTGGTCATAACGGCGGCGGATAAGAGCTATATCGGCACCGTCAGCGAGATAAGCGGCTTTGCGAGAAAAGAATACGACACCGCTGACTCGGTTGTGGACGTAGGGATAAAGGTGGACGACGCGGACAGTGATCTGCGCAGCGGATATTCCGCCGAGGGGAAAATTCAGACGGGCTACGAGCAGAAAATACTGACCCTGCCGTACGACGCTATTTGTCAGGACGACAAGGGAGAATACGTATATGTTTTTAGCTCGGGCAGCGCAAAGCGGCGGGATATAACCACCGGCGTTGAGCTGTCGGGCTGTGCCGAGGTGTCGGGAGTGGGAATATCCGACGAGGTGATAATGCACTCAGAGCAGCTAAGCGCGGACTGCCTTGTGATACGCGACGGGATAGTGTCAAGGGAGGATGAATAATGATCCGCTTTTTGGCAGGGATATTTACCGATAAGGGCAGGGCGATGCTTACTATCTGCTCGATAGCGGTCGGAATTTTCGCGGTGGCGGTCATTTCCGCGATAGGCGCGATAGGTTCAAACGTCATCACCGAGAGCCTTGACGATATGGGGATAAATTCGGTGCTTGTCCAGACCGAGGACGGCAGCGCCGCATTATCCGACGATGATGTAAAGGCGTTGCTCGCCGTCGAGGGTATCGCGGACGCTATGCCGCTGACCTCGGCGGTGACGCAGTGCACCTTGCCCCAGCAGAGCGTAAACTGCATAGCGTGGGGCGTAAGCCGCAACGCCGAGGATATTATCTCCCTCAGGGCATTGCACGGCAGGCTTATAAACAGCGCCGACATAGCCGAGGGCGCGCGGGTCTGCGCGGTGGATAAGGAGATAGCATTGCAGACCTACGGCAGGACTAATATCGTCGGCAAGACTATGGATATAAATATCGGCGGAAAGGTGCAGAGCTTTACGATAGCGGGGGTGGTGACCTCGGGGCTAAGCGCGGTGCAAAGCGCAATAAACGATATGCTGCCGTATTTTGTCTATCTGCCGTACACTACGGTGCAGCAGCTGTGCCGTACCTCGGGTTATGACACGATAGCGCTGAGGCTGGACGGCGGCGGCACCGATACAGTCAGTCTTGTGCAGGAGTGTATGGATCGCCGTATGAGCGGGATAGAGGTAAACGACCTGCTCAGCCAAAAACAGCAGCTTGACGGCATACTCTCGGCGGTGACCTCGGCGCTTTCGCTTATCGCGGGGATATCGCTGATAGTATCGGGGCTGTCTGTTATGAACGCCATGCTCGTATCGGTAAACGAGCGGCGGCGGGAGATAGGCATAAAAAAGGCTCTCGGCGCAAAAAATACCCGCATAGTGGCGGGCTTTTTGGCGGAGAGCACACTGCTTACCGTTATAGGCAGCGTTATCGGGGCGTGTGCGGGGACATTAGCGGTGTATGTCGGGTGCGTGCTTTTGGGTGAGCCGTTTGCGTGGGAGCCGCGCGTGCTGCTGACCGCTGTCGCGGCGTCGGCGGTTATCGGTATGCTGTCGGGCAGCTATCCCGCGTATAAGGCGGCGCGGCTAAAGCCGATAGACGCGCTTAGAATGTAAAAACACCTCGCCCCGCGACAAGCAAATGCCGCGGGGCGAGCTATATAATAACTCCTTAAGTAGTTGTCTTTTATATAAGTGTTTCTATAGCGGCAAGCTTTACCGCGGTGACAAAGACCTCCATAGCCGCGTTGAGCTCGTCTACGGTGGGGTAGGTGGGGGCGATACGGATATTCTTATCCTCGGGGTCTATCCCGTAGGGGAAAGTAGCGCCCGCGCCCGTAAGTACAACGCCCGCCTGCTTGCACAGCTGTACGGTCCTCTTTGCGGTGCCTTTAAGCCCGTTAAACGAGATAAAGTAGCCGCCGTTGGGCTTGTGCCAAGTGCCGAAGCCGAGGGGAGCTATCTCCCTGTCGAGCGTATCGAGCACCGCCTTAAATTTTGGCTCGATTATTGCGCGGTGCTTTTTCATATGCTCGCAGATACCGTCAAAATTCTTGAAAAATCTCGCGTGGCGCAGCTGATTAAGCTTGTCGTAGCCGATGGTCTGATACGCCATCTGACTCTTTATGTACGCTATATTAGCGGCGCTCGCGCCTATCACCGCAAGCCCTCCGCCGGGGAATGATATTTTAGAGGTGGATGTGAACATAAACACCATATCCTGCTTGCCGGTCTTTTTCGCCTCGTCGAGCAGATTGAGCAGCTTGTCGGGGGTGTCGGTGAGGTGGTGCACGCAGTAGGCGTTATCCCAGAATATCCTGAAGTCGTTAGCCTTAGGCGAGAGGTTTGCAAAGCGCCTTACTACCTCGTCGCTGTAGGTGATGCCCTCGGGGTTAGAGTACATAGGCACGCACCAAATGCCCTTTATCTCCTCGTCCTCGGCGATAAGACTCTCTATCATGTCCATATCGGGTCCGTCCGACTTATAGGGGACGGTTATCATCTCTATCCCCATACTTTCGCATATTGCAAAATGGCGGTCGTAGCCGGGGGCGGGGCAGAGGAACTTTACTTTTTCGTTTCTGCTCCAAGGCTTATCGCCGCCGAGCACTCCGAGCAGCATAGCCCGCGCTATTGTGTCATACATCATCTGAAGAGAGGAGTTGCCGCCGATGATTATTTCGTCCTTGCTAACTCCGAGCATAGGCATACAAAGCTCTTTCGCCTCGTCTATGCCGTCAAGAACGCCGTAATTGCGGCAGTCGGTGCCGTTCTTGGATACGCACTCGCCGTCGAGACAGTGCGTCAGCATCTCTATCGAAAGGTCGAGCTGATCGGAATTAGGCTTTCCGCGCGACATATCGAGCTTTAGCCCCTTAGCGCAAAGCTCGGCGTATTTTTGTTCCGTTTGCTCTTTAAGTGCGAGCAGTTCGTTATTATCCATTTTGTCGTCCCCCGTTTCTCTAAAATATATTATAGTACGCTAAGCGGATTTTTGCAAGTATTTTTTTGACATCTTGCAAAATTTATGCAAATTGCGAAAAATAATACCGCTTAACGCTGAAAATATGACATTTCGATAAAAAATTTGCGCAAATAAGCAAAAAACCGAAGGCGACGCCAACGGTTTTTAACGCTTTACTTGTGCGGTCATCAGTCGGCACGCTGAACCTTGCCCGAACGCAGGCAGCGGGTGCAGGCATATACTCTGCAAGGAGTACCGTTTACTATAGCCTTTACCTTTTTTACGTTAGGCTTGAAGGTCCTGTTAGAACGCCTGTGTGAGTGTGATACCTTAATGCCGAAGCTGACGCCCTTTCCGCAGATCTCGCATTTTGCCATGTGGAAAGCACCTCCTTAAACTTGCATTTATATACAAATTATCAATTATGCTGTAATTTGCGATTTCGCATAGCACTAATTATTTTAACAGAATTTGCGCGGAAATGCAAGTCTTTTTTTTAATTTTTGGCAGAAAAACGATTTTTATAACATATTGCATAAAAAATCCGTCAATACGCTGTATTTTTTATGCACAATGATAAGCTAATTTATAATATACCGCTCGCCCTTTTGGGTAGTAAAGCTTACAATGCCGTTATCTGCGGTATAATCTACCGCGCCTTTCTCACAGGATATATCCCTAAGGTCGGTCTTTATTCGGCAGACGCCGCCCGATGTAGAGAGTACGGTTATACTGCGCGGGCGCATATCTTCCCATTCTATATCGATAACAAAGCCGCCGCGCGCGCATAAGCCCTTAAAATTGCCGCCGCTCCATTTTTGCGGGATACAGGGTAGCGGGTCGATATACCCTGCGTGGCTTTGTATCAGCATTTCGGCTATGCCCGCGCTGCCGCCGAAATTGCCGTCGAGCTGAAACGGCGGGTGAAAGTCGAAGAGGTTATCGTATGTGCAGTCCTTAATTAGCCCGTGCAGCAGCGAATACGCCCTCTCGCCGTCCTTTAGCCTTGCCCAAAGGTTTAGCTTGTAGGCTCTCGCCCAGCCCGTCGACTCGTCGCCGCGGTCGTTTAGCGTATTTTTCGCCGCCGCGATAAGCTCGGGGGTGTTTATCGCCTTACCGGGGTAAAGTCCCATAAGGTGCGAGACGTGGCGGTGGTGCGGCTGTACCTTAGAGCGGTCAAAGCCCTCGTCGTCCTCCTCCCACCACTCTTTAAGGAGCCCCGTCTTGCCGACAGCGTAGGGCTTTAACTGCGATATTTGCTCACGCACCTTTTCTCTGAGCGCATTATCAAGCCCGAGCTCCTCCGACGCGGTGACAAAATCCTTATAAAACTGCTCTATCAGGCTTTGCTCGTAGGTGTTGCCGACAGTGACGGGACCGTGCTCGGGGGAATAGGTCGGCGAGGAGACAAGCCTTTGCTGCTTGTCGTCGAAAATCAGCCACTGCGTGTAGAATTTCGCGCTCTCGCGCATTATCGGATATATTTTTTCTTTAAAGTATTCCTTGTCGCGGGTAAATTCGTAGTACTCGTACAGATTTTGCATAAGCCATGCGACGGCGGCGGTAGACCACCCCCAGTAAAAATCCCACCCCGGAGCCGTCCAGCCGAACGGCGAGGACTGCGTGTGCGCGCACCACCCGTTTTCGGGGTGCTCGCTGTCGGAGATTATACCGTAGTATGCCGCCGCAGACAGCCTCCCCGACGGGCGCAGGCTGTCGATAAATTCTACCAAAGGGTATACCGTCTCGGCGAGATTTGTATTATACGCGCCCCAGTAGTTCATTTGCAGGTTGACGTTTATATGATAGTCGCAGCACCACGGGGGCTGGTTGCTTTCATTCCACACGCCTTGAAGATTAGCGGGCAAAGAGCCCTCTCTTGACGAGGATATCAGCATATATCTTCCGAAAGCGAAATATAGATTTTCGAGGGTGCGGGCGTATTCTTCATTATCGCCCTTTTTATAAGAATTCAGCAAAACGTCCGTGGGCGGGGTGATATCCGCCGTTTTTCCGATGTTTACCACGGCTCGGTCAAATAATGCCTTATAGTCCGCAAGGTGCGCGGCGTACAGCTCGTCCCAGCCCTTTTTTGCGGCGGAGGTTATCCTCTCGTCGACCAATACGGCGGGGTCTATGCCGCTTCTGAATATGGGAAATTTGTCGCTGTAATCGGTCGCCGCGCTGATAAGGATGACTACCTCGTCGGCGTGCTCCGCCATAACGCGTCCCGCCGCCGAGATAAGCTCGCCGCCACTCGGTATCACCTTGAACTTAGCGCAGTATCTCAGTCCGTTATCGCTCAGCGTGCCGGAGTAGGTGAGAACGTCGTCAATCGAAGTAACTGTGCCGTTTTGCAGCTTATCGAGAGAAAGCATAACGCAGACGCGGCGGGGCTTGTCGCTTTTTATCCTTATAGCGATAACGTTATCGGGATAGCTTGCAAACGCTTGCCGCTCGTGGATTGCTCCCTCGTAGGCAAATTTTACCCCGAAAAGCGAGTTGTCCATATCGAGAGTGCGCGAGTAGCCGCTGACGTTGTCGGGGTTTATATTAGAAAAAGTAAGCATAAGGTCGCACAGCAGCTGATATGCGCCAAAGCCGTCCGCCGCGCCCGTGAGATAGGGCAGCAGCTTTACAGCCTCGTCATACTCGCCGCGATAAAGCAGCTCCTGCACGCACTTAGTGTATTCGGCGCGGTCGCCCGTTATGCCGTAGTTATAGTCGGGTCGGGCGTCGGACGGACCTCCCGCCCATAGGGTCTTTTCGTTTAGCACGACCCGCTCTTTATTTATCCCGCCGAAAAAGCTCGCGCCCATATAGCCGTTTCCTATCGGCTGGCACTGCCGCTCCCACTTGTCGAGCTCGCCCGGCTTAGTAAACCATATCGTATTAGTCATAGCTGTTTCCTTTCGCACAAAATCGGTATTCTTATTATACAGCGGGTTTGATTAGTTGTCAATATAGTTTTTTCAGGGGGGAACTTTTTATAAAAAGTCCCCCCTGACCCCCTTCAAAAATTTTTAATTTATACTTTTTGGTGGGGAAAATCCTAAGGCGCTGCGCCTTATATTACGTTCTATACTACGAAAAATAAACCGTGGACTGATTTTAGCCCACGGTTTGATGTATTAACCTTTTGTTTTATTTTGTCTTTACCGTTATCGTTTTTGTTGCGCTGTACAAAGCGGTCTTGCCGACCGTCTTGTATGCCTTTACTCTGAACAAGTACGAGGTCTTGCTATTTAAGCCCGATTTTCTAAATTCAACGGTTGAATTTTTGGTTATCTTGCCTACGCGCGTCCATTCGCCGTCGACCTTTTGCTCTATTATATAACCGTCGGCGGAGATGTCCTCCTCCCACGCCAGTCTAACAGCGTTAGAATTAGCGGCTTTAAGCTTAAGTCCGCTGACAACGGAGGGGTTGGTGGTCGCAGATATGGTCTTGTAGGCGCTGTACAGCGCGGTCTTGCCGCTCATCTTGTAGGCGCGTATGCGGAAGTTGTACGCTGTGCCCGCCTTGAGCTTATCAATACGGTACTCGGTGGTTGAGTTCTTGGTTATCTTAGCGACGCGTACCCACTGCGAGCCGTCTTTGCGCTCGATAATGTAACCGTCGGCACTGGTGTTCTTAGTCCATGCGAGGCGCAGAGCGTCGGCGGCACGACCCTTTAGCTTAAGCCCACTTACCGTGCTCGGGTTAGTGCGCGCGGAGATAGTGGTGTAGCCGCTGTAGAGGGCTGTCTTGCCGTCCATTTTATAGGCTTTAACGCGGAAATTATACGCCGTTCCCGCCTTTAGCTTATCAATACGGTACTCGGTGGTTGAGTTCTTGGTTATCTTAGCGACGCGTACCCACTGCGAGCCGTCTTTGCGCTCGATAATGTAACCGTCCGCACCGGCGTTCTTTGTCCACGATATGCGGAGAGCGTCGCCGGAACGACCTTTGAGGTTGAGACCGGATATGCCGAGGTTAAGATAATGTATATTAGCGCCCAGCAAAGATTCATTATATGTGCCGATAGAAATTTTGTCCCATTGGGATTTTGAACCTATGTAGTAGACGTCTTTAAGGCTCGAACAATCCCTAAAAGCTTGCGATCCTATACTCGTCACACTGTCCGGAATAGTTATTGAGGTAAGGCTTGTGCAACAAGAAAATGCTGCATTACCTATATATCTTATTCCGGCAGGCAATAACATAGATAATACATTTTCACAATGATAAAATGCATTATCCGAAATACCCACAGTACCGTCTTTAATAGTTACGTTTAAATGATCGTTATCGATGTAGGTCGCCGCTGAGTAAATGCCTAAACTTTTTCCTTGTTGCCTTTCTTTTTTGCCCTCACAGTAAACCGCCCATTTTCCCACATACTTTACGGCGGATGTCTGGTTATCGAGTAAGGGAGTATATATAAAAGCGTCTTCGCCTATTTTTGTAATACTGTCGGGTAAAGTCACCGAAGAAAGTTTACTGCAATAAGAAAAAGCACATATTCCAATACTTGTCACACCGTCGGGAATTTTAACAGAACTTATATTGCAGCCAAAAAAGGCACAATGTCCTATATATTTCACTCCTTTAGGTATGTCTACCGAAGTAAGATTTGAATTTAAATAAAAAGTGTAATCCGCTATTCCTACCGTACCGCTTTTTATGGATACTATAGTGGCGTTTCTATCGCATGCGACCGCCCACTTTCCCGCATATTTTACGGTAGTGGTCTGATTATTGAGAAAAGGAGTGGAGGAAAATGCGGCGCCGGCTATACTTGTCACGCTGTCGGGAATATTGATTGAGGTAAGGCTTGAGCAATCAAAAAAAGCACAATCATATATGCTCGTAACAGTGTTGGGTATGGTTACTGAGGTAAGGCTTGAACAAGAGGAAAAAGAATAAACTCCAATTGTCGTCACCTTTTTCCCGCCTAAAGTTGAGGGGATTGTCAAATCGGTCGCGCTGCCGGTATAACCGGTTATCTCCACCGTCCCGTCGCTGAGCACGCTATACTCATAATCCCCGCTCGTCTCCGCTCCGGCGCAAATGCTTATCGCGCAAACCGCAATCAGCGTCGCCGCGAGGGATATAAGTCCCGTGAAAATCTTTTTAAACTTCATAAAAAATCCTCCGTTCTGCCATATTTCGGCAAAATATTTCATGCTTTTGTCATATATTGTAAAACCGCGATGTTTACACCTATATAATAGCACAACTTACTTGAGTTGTCAATACTTATGCAAGGTAAGTTTTATTTATTTTTTCGCCCGAGCGGGTGCGCTGTGTCGGCGTTGTGCTCTGTATACACCCGATAGCTACCGTGTACGGGCTTAGCCACGGGCGGAGGGCGGCAGGGGTGGTGCGGGTGGGAGACGCATACCAAACACAACTTTAGCAAATGTGCGAAAAAATAAATAAAACTTGCCTTGCTACGTGCAGCGATGCGGCGGTGTACATCTGTAGTCGGGGTAAAGCCCGCACAAGCGCGTATATTGCCGCGAGGTGCGCCGCTGAGACAGGTGCAGTATGTGCCGCTATCCCTGCCGAACGCACTCACCGCCGAGCCGCCACCCTCAGCCCCGCTCTGCCCGTTATCCCGCTCCACAAGCGGGATTATCGCCGCCGAGTTACCTCGCGTAAATTTTCGCTCAACGCCGCCGCGCCCGTCTATTTTCCCGCCGCTCCGCACCCCCTCACCCCGCCGCAAAGCAAAAATCACCCGCACACTAACGCCGCAATTTCCCAGCCGCATATTGTCCCAAAATGCGCGCATAATTTTCCTAAAATCACGACTACTTACACAGACGTTAGTCCTCCCTAACATTTCTACACGCACAGACATTTGCGAACACATTTACAGAAATTCGTCCCTTTTTTCTACATATATATTCCCTCCAAAGCCCTCTAAAAATGTAAGCGAATATATTTTAGGAAAGCTAAGCGCTATATTTTTCGTACTATGATTTAATATTCACTATTTTCTTCTCCGCTTTCGGCTTACACGTTTATACAAATGTCACTCTATGAGTGTATAAACCGTGTCATTTTCCCCACAAAAAACGCAAAGCCCAACATACCGTTGAGCTCAATATGCAAAAACCGTGGACTTAAATCAAGCCCACGGTTTGCTGTATTAACTTGTGCTTTATTTCGTCTTAACCGTTATCGCCCTAGTCGCGCCGTAGAGGGCAGTCTTGCCGCTCATCTTGTATGCCTTAACTCTGAACGAGTACGAGGTCTTTGACTTAAGCCCCGACTTCTTAAACTCAACGGTGGAATTCTTCGATATCTTGCCTACGCGCGTCCAAGTGCTGCCGCTCTTCATCTCAATTATGTAGCCGTCGGCGCTCGTGTTCTTGCTCCATGCGAGGCGGATCGCGTCCTTAGCGGAGGCTTTGAGCTTTAGACCGCTAACCGTGCTCGGGTTGGTGCATACCGATATTGTCTTAGCGGTTCCATACAATGCGGTCTTGCCGCTCATCTTATATGCTTTCACGCGGAACGTGTACGCCGTACCTGCCTTGAGCCCCGACTTCTTAAACTCAACGGTGGAGTTGTTTGTTATCTTAGCGACGCGTACCCACTGCGAGCCGTCCTTGCGCTCGATAATGTAACCGTCGGCGCTGGTGTTCTTCGTCCACGCAAGCCTTAGCGCGTCAGCGGCGCGACCCTTTAGCTTTAAGCCCGTCACTGCCGAGGGGTTAGTGCGCGCGGAGATCGACGTGTAGCCGCTGTACAATGCGGTCTTGCCGTCCATCTTGTAGGCCTTAATGCGGAACGTGTACGCCGTGCCCGCCTTAAGCTTATCAATACGGTATTCGGTTGTGGTGTTCTTGGTTATCTTAGCGACGCGTACCCACTGCGAGCCGTCCTTGCGCTCTATGATATAACCGTCGGCGCTGGTGTTCTTAGTCCACGCAAGCCTTAGCGCGTCAGCGGCGCGACCCTTGAGCTTTAAGCCCGTCACTGCCGAGGGGTTAGTACGGGCAGAAATCGACGCGTACCCGCTGTATAGCGCGGTCTTGCCGTCCATCTTGTAGGCGCGTATGCGGAAGTTGTACGCCGTGCCCGCCTTAAGCTTATCAATACGGTACTCGGTTGTGGTGTTATTAGTGATTTTCGCTACGCGAACCCACTGCGAGCCGTCCTTGCGCTCGATAATGTAACCGTCGGCACTTGTGTTCTTCGTCCATGACAGGCGCAGAGCGTCGGCGGCGCGGCCTTTGAGCGATAAGCCGGTGACTGTCGGCAATGATATGGCTATATCATAGGTGGTAGTCTTGCCTTGATAAGTTATCGTCAGCGTTTGCTTTGCTTTAGGTACGGAGCTGTCAAAGCCGCTTATCATGTCCTTTGTGACGTTGATAATGGGATCCTCGCCTCGGCTCATATCCGCAATTATCGTAAGGCCGCTTACGTCGAGAGGTTCATTTATAAGGTACTGCGTCTTGTGTCCCGTGCTGTTTACTTTTATTTCGGTAAGTATCGGGTCGGCAAGGCCCGATTTATCCTTAATTATATCAAGCAGGGTCGGACGTCCCCACTTCTGCGCGGCTTTGTCATACAGCCAGTATTCTATCTTTTCGTCGGTTACAAAGTAATCCTCCCACCAAAGACAGGGTACGCCGTATTCTTTAGCTTTGGTATAGAAATATTCAGCTCTCGGCGCGGCGTCCGCGTCTTTCATCTTTTGGCTGATACCGTTTTCCCCGATAATTACAGGGACATCGGGGTGCTGCCGCTGAAATTGCGATACAGCGTCAAACAGCTTATCCGTTTGACCGACATAGTCATAGGACGGATTGACGGTATAATAATCCTGAAAGTTAGTGTTATACTCCATCTCATTATAAGAATGCAGCTGTACCATAAGTCCGTCGTCGTCGGGCAGGACTAAATCGGAAAGGCAGTGATAGGTATTATAATCCGCCACAGCGAGGCAGAGAAAACGGTCGGCGTTTTTGCCGCCGCTCGCCCTTACGGTATCGACGAACATTTTATTCATTTCGTTTACACGCTTAACCGCGACCGCGTTCATATCATATGAAATGTCCTCGTACCATTCGGTCGACGGCTCGTTTGCCGTTTCAAATATCAGCTGCTGAGGATAATCCTTAAAATATTCCGCTATTTGCGCCCATACCGCCTTAAATCTTTCATTTACATATTCGGAATATTCGTCTAACATCCAATCTTTTTCCCAGTGGAGGTTCGTCCATTCGCCGTTTTCTTTTACGCCAACAAATGAGCGCATAAGGTAATCGTTGTGCATATTGAGAATACAATATGCGCCTTTGCTCAGTATGTAGTCGACCTCCTCCTTTACCATATCCAGCCATTCTTTATCTATCTCAAAAGTCGTGTCGTTGACAAATGAAGTCCATGTCACCGGAAGCCTAAAAACATTAGCGCCCTCTTCGATAAAGAGATCGGTGAGCTTTTCTCTGTCCATTTTATAGCGGTCTTTCTGATAAAAGTATTCTGCCTTTGACATGCCGCCGGTATTGCTTTCTTGTACCGTTACGGTCATGCACAGCTTAGAGCCGTTTAGGCTGCTGTCGGGCTTAGGCGCTTCGGCGGGGGCGCTTAGCACATACCTGCACCAGCCGTTCATATCCGGACCTTCGGCGGTAGGGCAGGTGTATGTTTTGTTCATTGAATTGAGCTTTACTGTAGAGCCGTCTTTTTTGATAAGTCGGCAGTCCGATAATGTAAGACCCACCGTATAGTCGGTAGAGGTAGTCATAACGCCCAATTCAAAAAGGCTGTTGTTCCAGTTGCTCACCGAGGAATAGTCGGGTATGGCGACGCTTACTTCAAATGTGCCGTTATACATATCGTGATATGTGAGCCAGTCAAAGCCGTCCTCGCCGAACCATGCCGCAAGTCCGAATACAGCCGCATTGCCGTAATCGACATAGCCGTGTACCGAGCCTTGAGGGTACTCGACGTCCGCCATATAAAGGTCGCAGAGGTTAGTCCCCCAGGTCATCTCCGCCACAGCCTGCGACGGGGTCTTGATCGCGGCTTCATCCGCCGCCGCAGTCACGCCGACATTAGCGGCAATAAGCATAGCCGCCGAAAGGCACAACGATACCGCTAAGCGCTTTTTTGACATCATATATTCCTCCGTTCTCCGTAGGTGACCGTATAATTTTAATTTAATTTTAGCATAAAATTATATGTTTGTCAATTGCGGGGCATAAGGCGCAGCGCCTTGAAATTTTCACCAAAAAATAAAATAGTATCAAAAAATTATCTTAAGCTTATGCCCTAATCTATTGACATTGAGTTTTAAATATAGTAAAATATTGATATGAGCATTAAATTTGCTTTACGAAAGGGGAAAAATATGCTGTCAGATATTTTATCGGCGCTCTCGCGGGATACGGGCTTTGCTCTAAGCGGCAGCTCGGCGAGCGGCACCTACAACGGTTATGGGGTGCGTGTAAACGCCATCGAGGAGAAAATGTGCTTTATCGTCACGGTCTGGGCGAGAAAGGGCGCGCTCGCTAATTCGTCTGTGGACGATTTCGTCACCGAATACTCACACCGCCCGGGCAATGACTATGTTAAGGCGAGCAGGACGTCAGGCTATACCACCGACGTTATTTTGACCGCCGACGATGACGCAGAGGCAAGCGCAAAGCGGATACATACTTTTATAGAAGAGCTGACCGAGTTTATGCAGCTTAATTATTATAACAACGCGTGCGCTAAGTGCGGCTCGTCCATAGGGCTGTCGATTTACGGAGGCGGCGCGTCGGGCACGCAGTTATGCTCTATGTGCGCACAAAAAGAGGGGGCACAAGCCACGCAGGCGCAGCAGCCTTTCGCACAGCCGCAGCAGGCTTACACCCAGCCTCAGCAACAGGCTTACACACAACCGCAACAGCCTTACGCACAGCCGCAGCAGGCTTATGCACAGCCGCAGCAGCCTTACGCTCAGCCAATGCAGGGTGTTATGGTAGGGCAGGTCGGACAAGTGGGGCAAGTTGCTCAAGTCGGGCAAGTCGGGCAGGTCGGAGCCGCAACGGACGCTCCCGCAATGAGCGTAAGCGAGCTTGGCGCAAGCGACCGCATGGGTTCTGTCAGCCTTGAAAATACCCCGGAGAGCACGGGGTACACCACCGCCGAGCAGTTTGACGCGCTACAGCCGACGGCGCCGGTAGTTGCGACCGATTATCAACCGACCCCGATACCGGGAGATTTTCGCTCCGCGCCCGAGTTTGCCACTAACAATTATTCGACGGCAAGCGTCAATTACGAGCCGATAAAGTCAAATCCTATCATGGGGTTTGTCGGCGCGATACTGTTTACGCTGATAGCGTGCGCTATATGGATAGTTATCGGTATGCTCGGGTTTATCTCGTGGTGGGGCGGACTTGCTATGGGATTTTGCTGTGTGACGGGTTATCGCCTGCTCGGAAAGAAATTTGACGTATACGGAATAATCTGCTGTATAATCATAATCCTGTTTGCCGTACTCGGATGCAACATATTTGTGCAGGTGCTGAGCGTAGTAAACGACAGCGACGCTATGGAGGTAGCCGCCGCCATAGGGTATGAGGACTTTGGGTCGCTGTTCTTCGGATTTTTCGGCTTTATGTCGCAAATAGACGAGCTTGCGGCGGCGATCGCTCCCGACGCGGCTAATATGATGGCGTCGTTTATAAAAGACCTTGTGATAAGCTACCTATTCGCGGGCGTGGGCTTTTGTGTGATAGGAATACCACAGTACAGAGCAGGAAAGGCATTTACGCCAAGAAGCTGACATACAATAAATATATATCGAGGGGCGAATGACCGTCCCTTGATTTGTTTACAGAGGTAAAATGAATTGAACGAACGCGGCTCTTTTTTAAAGAAAATAAAACCACTAAATATAATTATGCTCACCGTGGCGGGGATAATAAACTCGTTCGGCGTGGTGTGCTTTCTCGCGCCGGTAAAGCTCTACGACAGCGGCATATCCGGTACGGCAATGCTGCTCTCGCAGGTCACCCCCGAATTTTTAAGCCTGTCGGTGTTCTTGCTGCTGCTGAATATCCCGCTGTTTATATACGGGTACAAGCGGCAGGGCGGACTGTTTACCTTTTACGCGATATATGCCGTGCTTATCTACTCGGTGACGGCTTGGCTGATAAACGACGTGCTGCCGATAGACGTGTCGTTCGCTTCGCCGCTCGCGGGAAACGACTTGCTGCTGTGCGCGCTTTTCGGCGGGGTGGTATCGGGTGTAGGCAGCGGGCTTGCGATACGCTTTGGCGGGGCGATGGACGGCATAGAGGTCATAGCGGTTATCTTCGCGAAAAGGATAGGGATAACGGTGGGCACGTTTGTTATGGCATATAATGTAATTCTTTATATCATATGCGGAATTGTGATAGAAAGCTGGATATTGCCGCTGTATTCAATAGTAGCGTACGGCGCGGCCCTTAAGACCGTCGACTTTATCGTCGAGGGTATCGACCGCGCGAAAAGCGCTATGATAGTCACCGAGAAGCCCGACGAGATATGCGCCGCACTAAGTGAAGAATTTGAGTCGGGAATGACGCGGATAGAGGCGGTCGGCGGGTATTCAAACGCTAAAAAGACGATGATATATTTTATCGTCAACCGATTTCAGGTGCCGAGGCTAAAGGAGCTTGTCCGCGAAATGGACAAGAGTGCGTATATATCCATAAGCGAGGTGGCGGACGTCTTTTCGGCTAATACCGATAAGGGGAAGAAAGGGACGGATAGCAAATAACGTCCGCATATCGCTTTTGCGGACGCTTGCAAAATCAAGAAAAATATGCTACAATTATAGCAGCAGTCCTTTTTATGGGATGCCTGACGAGTTATAATTATCTCGAAAGGAGAATACAATGAAAACTACTAACATAAAGACCCTCGCAGCTGCCCTCGCGGCGATAATATCGGTAGGCGTTCTTACGTCCTGCACGGCGAACACGGCGCAGACTAACCCCGAGCCGAGCGAAACTACGATCACTACCACCTCGCAGACTACGCCCGCACAGCCGCAGACGACCTCGGCAAAGGAAACTACTACCCCGAGCAGCACTAAGGCTGAAACACAGACGGAAAAGACCACCGCCCCGACGAGCGCAGCACCGTCAACAGCCGCTCCCGCGACCACGGCGGCGGCAAGCACGACCAAGCCTGCTCCTGTTAACACAGCTCCCGCAAGCACTACCGCTCCCGCTCCCGAATGGACTGAGAGCACCGCGTCGGGTACTATGTATGTTCAAGTGGCGGGTATATACAGCCGTAGCAAGGCGGTACTCGGAGCACCTACGGTGAAGCAGTATAACCTTAACGACGCTGTAAGCGTGACGGCGGTGACTAATACGGGCTATTACAAACTGTCGGACGGCAGCTTTATACACGCGGATTACCTTTGTAAGGACAAGGTAGTTGTTCAGACCACGAAGCCGAATACAAGCAAACCGTCCACGACTGCTAAGCCGAGTACGACTACGCCGTCAACTACTGAGAAACCGAGTACAACTAAGCCGAGTACAAGCACGACCGCAAAGCCTAATAGCTGGCGTGAGGGCGAAACCGAGGAGCATTACAACGCGGCGCTCAAGGTAGCAAAGAAGATAGCTGACGAAGTACGCGCGGAAGTTGGAAAAGAAAAGAGTCTTAAGCAGATAGCCTTTGCAACCGACAAAGTAGCTGAGTATTACGACAAGTGCAGCTATGACGATACTAAGGTCGTAAACTGGAGCGCATGGGGCGTATTTATCGGCAAAGAAGCCTCCTGTGCAGGCGCGACTAAAGCCCTCGGAATGGTACTCGAACAACTCGGTTTCGAGTGGGAACACATGTATGAACACAGCAAGGGTCATCAGTTCTGTAAAGTGGTAAACTTTTCTTATAACGAGGAAATTCCATCGCTTATTTCGGAAATAAAAATAGATTTTGACGAAAATATAAATGATTGGGTATATATCGAGGGCGGAGAAGTTTTAGAAACTGGTATGTTAAAAGGTAATTTGCCTATATACGCAGATGCTGATGGTGACATTACAGGCTTTACGCTTGGTATTGGACAAGGTTTAGGTTTTGAAGGAAGATTTGGATATAGCAAAGAGGATAAGAGTTTTGGTGTAAGTTTTGCTGATACGTTGAATGATGACGGTACTTTAGAAAAAGACGGATTCATCGAATGGAAACATAAAGACCTTAGTCAGTATCTTTCTTAAAGTGTATATAAAATAGATAAATAGTAGTAAAGAGCTTTTCAAAAGGGTTTAAAACCCAATTGAAAGGCTCTTTTGTTTTCTTGTTGACATAGGCACTTAATACAATTATGTGCCGTGGATAGTTTTTTTCCTCCCGAATTTCTCCGCAAACTCGGGCTTTGGTGCGGTAAAGGTCTTTTTATTTAAATAATTAAGCCGCCCCGCGTCGGTGGAAAAGTCGAATGTCAGCTTATAGCTGCACAGCGCCTGATATTTATAGCCGTATTTTTTATTCAGCTTATTGCTGCCGTATTTGCCGTCGCCTATCAGCGGGTGCCCGATGTACGCCATATGCGCGCGTATCTGGTGGGTGCGGCCTGTGAGCAATTCCACCTCGACCAGCGAATTTTCCCCGTCAAAGCCGAGGACGGTATAGCCCGTCTTTATCGTGAGATTTGTCGGGGTCTTACGGTCGTAAATTTTGACGGTGTTGCTGTCCGAGTCCTTTTCGAGGTATGCGGTCAGAATATCGTGTGGCTTATCAAATTTGCCGTGGGCAAGGCAGAGATATTGCTTTTTTATCTCGCGCAGGCGGAGCTTTTCGCTTAAAATGCGGAGTGCCTCGGCATTCTTAGCCGCTATGACTATGCCGCAGGTGTTGCGGTCTATGCGGTTGCATAGGGCGGGGGTGAAGCTGTGCTCCTTGTCGGGGTCGTATTCGCCCTTAGCGTAAAGATAGCTTATTATGCGGTTTATCAGCGTGTCGGCGGTGTTGTCCGCGTCCTCGTGGACTACCAGCCCCGCGGGCTTGTTGACAAGGATAATGTTCTCGTCCTCGTAAATAACGTCTACCTCGCCGCTTATATCTGTCGGCGGGGTATTTTTGCGGGAGGAAAGCAGGTCGTCCGACACGTACAGCCTTATCACATTGCCTGCTTCAATACGGGTGTCGAGGGGGCGCTTCTTGCCGTTAAGCTTTATACAGTTTTTGCGGTAGAGCTTTTGCTGTCGGCCTATAGTCAGCAGGGGAAAGCATTTTGCCAAAAACCTGTCGAGCCGCTGTCCGCCGTCGTTTTCGGTGACGGTTATTTCGGTCACTTTTGTATCCTGATAAAGCCGTAGGAGCGAAAATGCTCTATCGCTTTAGCGAAAAATTCTCCGCTGTTGCGGCACTTTTCGGCGACAGTGCCGAGCTCGGACTTTGCACGCTCCCATAATTCTTCATATTCGGGGGAATTTTCGGCTTTCAGCCAAAGCTGATTTTCCCAAATGCCGTATTTAAGGTCGATTATATATGCCTTTGTTTTCATACTTCCGCCTTTCTTATCAGAGCTTTCCGCCCTTGCCGCCGAATTTGCCGCCCTTAAAGCCCTCTAAGATATTGCTGTCAAAGCTGAACGTGAGCGACTTTTTCTCGCGCTCGCGCTTAAGCGCGTAGTAGATTATCTTGTCGAGCAGCTTGGGATATTTTACGCCGACAGGCTCCCACAGATAAAAGGAGAGCGAGCCGGGGATGGTATTAATCTCGGTGAGGTATACCTTGTCGGTGTCGTTGTCTATCATAAAATCTATGCGGGCAATGCCGTTGCAGCCGAGCGCCTTGAATGCCTTTACGGCGAGGGTGCGTATCTCCTCGCGGCGCTCGGGGGATATGTCGGCGGGGATCTTGCGCTTTAGGCTCGCCATACCGCTTTGCTTAGAGCCCTTTGCGTCGTTTATGTATTTGTCCTTAAAGTCGAGAAGCTCACCCTCGGAAATGGGCTGTTCGCACTCGGACGCCTCCGCCTCGCTTTGGTCGCCGACGACCGAGCAGTTTATCTCGGTGAGGTGAGTAAGCGCGTGCTCGGCGAGTATGCGGTCGGAATAGCTAAACGCACCGCTGAGCGCCTCGTCGAGCTGCTCGCGGTCGTGCGCTATCTGTATGCCTATGCTTGAGCCGAGGTTGATAGGCTTAATTATAACGGGGTAGCCTATCTTTTGCTCTATCTCGTCCATAACCTCGTCGCTGTTAAGCGAATAGCGGGAAGAATGCACCGTCACGCAGTCGAGCACGGGTATGCCGTTATCCTTGAATACGCACTTCATAAGGTACTTATCCATACCGACGGCGGACGACGCCACATCGCAAAAGGCATACGGCACGCCTATCGTCTGCAAGTAGCCTTGAAGAGTGCCGTCCTCGACGTTGGTGCCGTGTACGACGGGCAGGACAACGTCTATATTTCCGTAAAGATTGTTGCCGAGCTTTTTAGGAGGGAAACAGTACAGCTCGGTCTTGCCGGAGTTTGGCACGAAGATGACGCGCTGACTGCTCTTTAAAAGCGACTTGATATCGGAATAGCTTTCTATCTTGCCGATATTCTCGCCGACGTACATCTCGGAGGACTTGGTCATATATATCGGGATAACGTCGTATTTTTCTTTATTAAGCGCGTTGCACGCTTGAAGCGCGGAGATTATCGACACCTCGTGCTCGACGCTCTTTCCGCCGAAAATTACCCCCACCTTTATTTTCATAACAATATCTCCTTTATCAATAATTATCGGGCAGGTCGTTTTCAAGCAAAATGACCTTCTTTTTCCCGCCCGTTTTTAATCCGTCGCAATGCCTTAACGCTATGTCGAGCGTCTTAGCGGTGAATATTTTCTCCTCGGGGTATCCCGCAGAGATAAGCCCCTCTCTTATCGGGACTGCCTGCTTTTCGCCGACGGCTATCACATAATCGCAGACGGCGGCGGCCTCGGAGCCGAACGCCTTATTAAGCTCGTATTCTTTCTCGCCGAGCTCTACCATGCCGGGGGATATGAGCACCTTGTACCCGTCGAATACCGCGAGGGTGTCGAGCGCGGCCTTTGCCCCCGAGGGGTTGGAATTGAACGCGTCGTCTATCACTATATCCGCGCCGCGCGAGATGACTTGCAGGCGGTGCGGGACGCTCTCGAGCCTGCGCACGGGCATAACGAGCTTTTCGAGCGGAATGCCGAGGGTGTTTGCCGTGGCTATAGCGCCGACTATGTTCTGCACATTGTGCGCTCCGATGAGCTTAGTGGAAAAGTCGTGGCTCTCCTCGCCGTGGTGGAGGGTAAAGTGCGTGCCTTTTTCGTTTACCATGATATTGTCCGCATAATAATCCCCGCCGTTAAGCCCATAGGTGACGGTATTGCCCGCATAGCCGTGGGCGCGGATGTATTCATTATCGGTGTTCAAAAACGCAATGCCGTCCTTAGGCAGGCTGTCGGCAAGCTCGAACTTGGTCTTGATTATATTGTCTATCGACTTAAAGGTTTCGAGGTGCTGAGGACCTATCGAGGTAATTATGCCGTATTTGGGCTTAACTATATCGCATATTTCTTTTATCTCGCCGACATTCTTTGCGCCCATCTCGCAAAGAAATATCTCGTGGGTGGCGTTTAAAGAGCCGCGTATTGTCTTTACCACTCCCATGGTGGTGTTATAGCTCTCGGGGGTCATAAGCACGTTATAGCCCGCGCTGAGCAGCTTTTCGAGGAAGAATTTGGTGCTCGTCTTGCCGTAGCTGCCTGTAAGACCGACTACAGTTAGGTCGGGCAAGCCGTCTATTATCGCCTTTGCGTCGTTTATATAATGACGGTTTATCCCATGCTCTATCGGGGTGTTTATCAGATTTGCGAGCATAACGATAAACGCCGACAATATCTGCATACCGCAGGCGATAAGCAAAGACACAGCGCCGACCCCGCAAAAGGCTAAGGGTATCAGCAGCGCGGCGAGATATATTATCCCGCTTGTCACCGCCATGCGTATTACGCGAGGGGTGTAGACAAGCTTTTTCTTTATCTTTTTGTGACCGAAGAAAAGGCTGTTGATATTGACTATAATAAATACAGCCGCGCTGAGCAAAAGGAAAAAGGTGCTGATGCTCATAAGGTCGGGACTGCCCGAAAAGGTGAATATTATTATCCCCGCCGAGATAAGCGTGAAGATGTGCCGACAGATAACATGCGGGAGATTTTCTTTTATCCATTTGAACTGCTCCGACGCGTGGTAAGAATTTAGTTGGAACATATGCATATAATGGTGAAAATTAAGCACGCAGCTTGCCGTCAGCGCGATATAAAAGCATATCGCCGCGATATAGAACAAAACCATATATTTCCCCTTTAAATATTCAAAAATGACGCGAGTATTCGCGAATAGGTGTACGGGTCGTCAAGAAAGGAATAATGCCCCGCGCCCTTTATCACCGCAAGCCCGCCGTCGGGTATAAGCTTTTCCATAGTCTGCCCGTCACTTAGCGGCGTGGCGTCGTCGCGTTCGCCCCAGATGAGCAGGGTGGACTGCTTTATATTCTTTAGCAGCTCTGTCAGGTCCTCGTTAACCGTGTAGACGAGCGTCTGACGCATAACGGGCGAGGCGGCGAGATAGTCCGCGCTGCCGCGCTTGTTGCGCATATTTTCCACCGCGTCGGGAAAGAGCGCCTTCATAGGAGGGGCGGACATAACGGCGCGCCCCGCCTTGTACATTTTGGTGCTGAGCTTGCTTTTGAGGCTTTTCTTCGGCATAATGCCCGCGCTGTCGGTGAGTATAAGCTTATCGGGAGACAGCTTAGGCTCGGGCTTTGTGCATAGCTTAATAATTACCCGACCGCCAAAGCTGTGACCGAGCAATATAGACGGGGATATGCCGAGCTTTTGGCAGAATTTTTCGGTAAAGTCGACATAGTCGTCCACCCGCCACGGCTCTTTAGGCTCGTCGCTCTCGCCAAAGCCCGGCATATCGGGAGCGGTCACCCGCATATGCGGGGAGAGCTGCCGTATAATGCCGTCAAACAGGGTGATATTAGACCCCCAGCCGTGCAGCAGGAGTATGCCGTCGCCCTCGCCCTTATCGATATAGTTAATATTAAGTCCGTCTATCTCAGTAAACAAAACAGCACTCCCTTATATTTTTATGCCGACGCTTTAATATTATATGATATTTTGCCCCGCATATTGCTTATTGCAGATAATCAAGATAGCTGCCCACGTCACCTAATGCATTGCTTACCGTCATGGCGAGCAATACGTCGGTAGCGCCGTGCTCGTTGATAAAGTCGGCGGCGTTAAATGTGCAGTGGCGCACATCTATTACATATATCTCCTTAAACGAGGAGGTAAGGCAGGGAACAGCCGCGCTGATATAGTCGTCCGCGAGTATCACAAGAGTGCGGTCGGTATCAGCGTCGGTAGTTATATGCTTAATGTAATTCTCCGCTACCATAAACAGCGAGTAAAAGCCGTTTGCGCGGTAGTCGTTCTCGGGCATGAGCGGGTACTCGAACGGGTTCTCATAATTCTCGTCGTAATACTCGACGGTGAATTCGTTGGAGGGGATATAGTAGGTAAAGTCCTCGTACGCTCCCGCAAGCGCGTCAAACTGCGTAAATGTATAGGTCGAGCCGAGGCAGTCGCGCGTACGACAGGTGTAGCTGTCGAGCGGGGGATATTCGACCCCTGCCGCCTTAGCAAAGTCGCTCATTGCATAGTATGCGCCGAGCTGCTGCCAGTGCACGTCGCGCAGGAAGTAGATATCCTCGTCGGCGTGAGCGGCAAGCGTCTTGTAGGTGTCTATTATCTTTGCCCTGTCGCCCAAAACATTGATGAGATACTGCGAGTCGGTAAGCTCGGTGTATACGCCCCTGTTAAGCTCTGAGGGGGTGACAAAGGTGTTTTGAGTAAGTATCGGCATAAAGTAGAGATCGGCGTTTATTCTTCGCCTTAAGCCGTCCACCGTAGCGGCAAAGTACTGCGCGTTCTCGCGATTGCCGCTGTACAGCATCCCCGCGTGCAGCACGCCGTTGCTGTTGTATACTATATTGAAGCCCGCCTGCATAAGCACCTCCGCGTCGGGGTCGGACGGAGTGTGAAATTCGGGCGCGGTAGTTTCTGCGGGAGTAGTAGTCTCGGCGGGGGTGGTGGTCTCGTCGGGAGCGGTAGTTTCGTCGGGAGGTGTAGTCTCGTCCGGGGCGGTGCTCTTGTCGGGCTTGTCGGTCTTAGAGGGCGCGGGGGTCTCGACATCGCTCGATACGTCGGGGGAGCTGTCGTCCTTAGGCGGCGGGGTGACTATCACTATCGGCTTAGTTGAGGCGGTGGTGACCTTAGTCTCGTCGCCTATCGAGGTATCGCCTACGGAGCCGACTATCTGCTCGTTGCCGAAGCTTATCCCGAACAGTGAGCGAAACGCCGCGCCTAATTCTTTAAAGCTGTCTCTCAGCGGGACGGTATCGTTATAAAACTCGCTTATCTCCTCGGTGTATTCGCCGCTCCAGTATTTATCCCACGAAAACTCGGGGAAAGCCGCGAGCTTACGCTTTTCGAGCGCGGACTCGGTCGGGCGGGGGATAACTACTAAGGCTATCGCCGTCACGAAGAGCAAAGACGCGGACACTATTATGCTGATAATATGCGCGCGGTTAAGCTTTTTCTCCTTGTCGGAGGGAGCGTCCTGAGGCTCGGGCTTATCGGACTTATTAGACTTATCGGGCTTTTGTGCCTTTTCGGGTTTTGGAGCCTTTTGAGGCTTATCGGGTTTTTGCGCCTTTTCAGCCTTTGCTTTCTTTGGGTGCTTTTGATTTTGGCGCTTTTGCTCGTATATTTCGTTGAGCTCTTCGAGCTCTTTGTCATTTATATAGTCTGCCATTGCTGCTCCTTTCTCAGAAATGCCAGTATATGAACGGGTTGTCGGTCGCGTTTACGAGCAGTATGCTGCTCATAAGGAATATGGCTATGCATGCCGCCGTGCGCCCGTAGACGTATATATCCGACTTTGACAGCTCGCCGAGCTTTTTCTTAAGCCACGGGATAACAGGCAGGCAGCATATCAGGCAAAGCAGGATAAGCAGGCAGTTAGAGGACATATTCATAAGCGAAACACTGTCGACAAGCGGGTTGCCGTTAGCTCCGATAAGGTTGCCGAAGAATATCCCGAGCTTAGATAGGTCGGTAAAGTAGAAGATACCGAAGCCGATTATTATGACAAGCTTGCTGTAGATGTGCGTTACGGCGAGCGGTATCTTTTTCAGCCGCTTGTTGCCTATCATACGCTCTATCAGGATGAAGAAGCCGAAATACAGACCCCATATGATGTAGTTCCAGTTTGCGCCGTGCCAAAAGCCCGTGCAGAACCACACCAAAAACAGGTTGAGGTACTGTCTGCGCTTTCCGAATATCGGGACGTAGAGCAGATAATCTCTGAAAAAGCTGCCGAGCGAAATATGCCAGCGCTGCCAAAATTCGGTGATATTCTTGGATATGAACGGGTGGCGGAAGTTCTCGTCAAACTTAAAGCCGAACACACGCCCGAGACCTATCGCGATGTCGGAATACCCCGAAAAATCAAAGTATACCTGCATAGCGTAGGCGATAACGCCGTACCACGTACCCGTCACCGACAGCGCGCCGAGGTCGCCCGAGGCGAAAAGCGTATCGACTATCGTGCTTAAATTGTTTGCGAGGATGACCTTTTTGCCAAGGCCGATACATATGCGCGCAATGCCCTCGGAGATGTCCGCAGGGGTGGAGGTGCGCTCGCTTATTTGATTTTCTATGGTGCTGTAACGGACGATAGGTCCCGCGATAAGCTGCGGGAAAAGCGAGATGTACATAAGCAGCTTGAACGGGTTGCGCTGTACCTGTATTTTTCCCCAGTAGCAGTCTATGATATAGGAGATTATCTGAAAGGTGAAAAAGCTTATGCCTATCGGCATAAGGTCGTCGGGGGGGACGGGGAGATCTAACGACGCTATTGCGTTTATATTCTTGATGAAAAATCCTACGTATTTAAAGCCCATAAGCACGCCGATATTGAATATCAGCGCGACGGCGGTCACGGCAGTGGCGCTCTTTTTGCCGCGAAAGCGGTCTATCAGCATACCGGCGGCGTAGTTTACCGCGACGCTTATCAGCAGGAGGAACACCCATACCGGTTCGCCCCAGGCGTAAAAGATGAGCGAGAAGACGATAAGTACGATATTTCGGTAGATATTGCGGTCGAAGAATAAATTAAGCAGCCAGAACGCTATGCACAGCAAAACAAGGACTATAGATATCCACAGCATACGCTCGGGCGTGACGTCGAGCAGGGACGTGCCGAGAAAATATGCGCCTATTGACGCCGCGACAGACGCTATAAGGAAAACCATCCTGTACAGGGTCTTTTTGCTCAGGAAGTAGAATGCAAAGCAAACGGGCATAAAGACATATAAAAATAAAAGATCGGCAAAAACCATCGCAAAGCTCCCTTTCTTTTTGCGCATTGTTATGATGTAGGCAAATGCGGTTATTTTCCGCCGTTTATATATCTGCGGGCGGAGGGTAACTAAGTCGGACAAAACAGTCCGCAACATACCAATTTAATTATACTATAGGTCGAACCGATTGTCAAATGAAAATTAAGTGATATTAGATATTTTTTATCCGAGGAGTATAAGGCGGGCTTGCTTGACATTTTATCAAAGCGGGAGTATAATTAACTTAATATGCAGCTTATGCAAAATCAAGAAAAAGGAAGGACACCGACAATGGCACTTATGAATAAAGGCTTTTTGGAGCTTAAAAAGAATTATCTGTTTATCGAGATAGGAAAGAGGGTAAAGGAATACGTTGCCGCTCACCCCGACAATAAGATAATAAAGATGGGGATAGGCGACGTGACCCAGCCGCTCGCCCCCGTGGTGGTAGAGGCTATGAAAAAGGCGGCCGACGAAATGGGGGTAAAGGAGACCTTTCGCGGCTATGAGGACAGCGGACTGGGCTATGATTTTCTGCGCGAGGCGGTAGGGGGGTATTATGCGTCGTTCGGCGTTAAAGTCAGCCCCGACGAGGTGCTGATAAGCGACGGGGCAAAGTCCGACTGCGGCAATATCGGGGATATTTTCGACAGCTCTAACGACGTGCTGGTCACCGACCCCGCATATCCCGTATATGTAGACTCTAATATTATGGGCGGAAGAAAGGTATACTACGCAAACTCCACCGAGGGCAACGGCTTTGCGGCTATGCCCGACGAGAATATCAAGCCCGGAATGATATACCTTTGCTCGCCGAACAATCCCACAGGCTCGGTCTACACAAAAGAGCAGCTAAAGGCGTGGGTGGACTATGCGATAAAGAATAAGTCTATTATCATATTTGACGCGGCGTACGAGGCGTTTATCTCCGACCCCGAGCTGCCTCGCAGCATAATGGGCATAGAGGGGGCAAGGCAGTGCGCCATAGAGATATGCTCGCTTTCTAAGACTGCGGGCTTTACGGGTACGAGGTGCGGGTACACGGTAGTGCCTAAGGAGCTTATGATAGACGCGCCCGACGGCACGCAGATGAGCGTTATGCAATTGTGGTCGCGCAGAGAGGGCAGCAAGTTCAACGGCGTGTCCTATCCTATTCAGCGCGCCGCCGAGGCGGTATTCACCCCCGAGGGCATAAAGCAGACGAGGGAGACTATCGCGTATTATATGCGCAACGCCAAGGTAATGTCCGATACCTTTGACGAGCTGGGGATAAAGTATACGGGCGGCAAAAATTCGCCGTACATATGGTTCAAGTGCCCCGACGGTATGGACAGCTGGACATTTTTCGACAAGCTGCTCAACGAGGCGGAGGTGGTCGGCACGCCGGGCGCGGGCTTTGGCAAAAACGGGGACGGATGGTTCAGGCTGACCGCTTTCGGCACATATGAGAATACAGTGGAGGCTATGGGCAGAGTTAAAAAGCTGCTCGGAAAATGAGCGGGTTTTATGACCGAATAATAAAGCTCTCGCTTTTCGGTAAGATATTGTTTTGCTTTTGCATATCGGCGGGGGCGGCGCTTATTGTGCTAATGCTGCCCGCGGTGATGTCGCGGATAATGAATATAGGCGTGTTTATCGGTATAGCGGGCGGCGCGGCGCTTATAGCGGCGGGGTTTGCTGTTCCTTACGCTAAAGGCGGCGAAAGCGGAAAGATAAGGGTCTTGTGCCGCATATATCTTGCGGCGGCGGGTATAGCTGTCGCGCTTATGCTGACGGTGTCGGGCTTTATGCTGGCGGTGATATTTACCGCCCCCGAGGTACCGAGCGACCGCACGGCGGTGGTGCTCGGCTGTCAGGTGTATGACAGCGGTCCGAGCGTTATGCTCAAAAACAGGCTGGATACGGCGTACGAATACCTCTCGGCCTCGCCCGACGTGGTGTGTATAGTGTCGGGAGGAAAGGGCGAGAGCGAGCCCGTGACCGAGGCGTCGGCTATGAAGGAGTATCTTGTGTCGCGCGGAATAGACGAGAGCAGGATATTATGCGAGGATAAGTCGGCCACCACCGAGCAGAACCTTGAATATTCGGCTAAGCTTATAGAGGAAAAGGGGCTAAGCAAAAGCACGGTGATAATCTCCGACGGCTTTCACCTCGCCCGCGCTAAGCTGATAGCCGACAAGCTCGGGCTTGACAGCAGATTTTTGGCATGTGATACGCCGCTGCACCTTTTATTGCCGTACTGGCTAAGAGAGATAGCGGGAGTGTGCTATTACGCTGTTGCTTAATTTTTACAAAAACGCGTGATTATTTTAAAAAAGGGTATTGCAATATCCACAAAAAAATGATATACTGTTAGATAGTGACCATATATTTTACACACCGGGAGGAATAAACTATGTCTGCTTTATCACAGGCAAAGATACTGATATGCGACGATTCTATGATGATAAGAAAGAAAATGAGATCGCTGCTCGAGGGCTATGGGGTGACGAACATATCCGAGGCTAAGGACGGCAAAGAGGCGGTGGAGAAGTACGCCGAGGTGCTGCCGGATATCACCTTTATGGATATAGTTATGCCCGAGATGTCCGGGGTGGACGCTCTTAAGGCTATCAAGGAAAAATATCCCGACGCAGTTGTGGTTATGGCTACCTCGATAGGCACAGAGGGCAATCTTACCGAGGCGATAAGATACGGCGCGAGCGACTTTCTGCAAAAGCCCGTAGAGGAAGAAAGGCTGAAAAAGCTGCTCGGCCATTATTTTAAGGAGGCGTAAGATATGTTCACGCAATTTTTCGGCAGTTATCTTCTTAATAAACAGATAGTTTCGGCGGACAATCTCAAAAAGGCTATGGAGCTTAAGAGCAGCACCCGCGTAAAGCTCGGCGTGCTCGCGATAAACGCGGGCTATATGACCGCAAAGCAGGTGGACGCCGTGCATAAGATGCAGGCTACCGTGGATAAGAGAATAGGCGATATAGCGGTAGAGATGGGATATCTTACCCCCGAGCAGGTGACGGAGCTGCTCTCCGCGCAAAAGACGGGATGTCTTGTGCTAGGGCAGACGCTCGTGGATATGGGCTGCCTTACTAATGAAGAGTTTGAAGAGGCGTTAAACAGCTACAAGAGCGAGCACCACCTCGAGGACGAGGACTTTTCCACCGAAAATGAGAAAAAGGCGGGCAATGTTATCGGCAGCTTTTTCAAGCTGTCAAAGACCGCGAACGCCGATCTTATATCAGAATACATAAATATACTGTTAAAGAACCTTATCCGCTTTATAGGCGACGATTTTGCGCCGATAAACGAATGCGCAGTCCAGCCTACCGATACCGCCGTTACTCAGAACATCAGCGGCGAAAGCAATTTTGTCACCTCGGTGGCGGGCAGCGATAAGGCGATGATAGAATTTGCCTCGCGCTATGCCGAGGAGCAGCTGACAGAAAACGACGAATACACCAAGGACGTTGTAAGCGAGTTTTTGAACCTCAATAACGGCTTGTTTACCGTAAACGTGTCGAATAATTCGGGAAAAGAGCTTAAGCTCTCCCCGCAGCAGGCTTGCACCGCGGACAAGGTCGCTAAGCTAAAGGCAAAGTACACCGTTAAGGTGCCTGTCGCTTTCTCCTTTGGCAATATTGTGTTCACAATCTGTGAAGTATAAAAGCTGCACGATCGGTTGCGTTCGATACGGCTTGTAAAAGCGGATAAAGCTTTCGCGGGCCGATTTATCTCGAAAGGAATTTTATGGATATTTTCGGCGTACTTACACTGATAGGCGGACTGGCACTGTTCTTATACGGCATGAATACCATGGGGCAGGGGCTGGAAAAGCTGTCGGGCAGCAGGCTTGAAAAAATACTCGAAAAGCTGACCTCCAATCCGATAAAATCTGTGGCGCTCGGAGCGCTTGTCACCGCGGTGATACAGTCCTCCTCGGCTACGACGGTAATGGTGGTCGGCTTTGTAAACTCCGGCATAATGAAATTGTCACAGGCGGTCGGGGTAATAATGGGTGCTAATATCGGCACGACGATAACCTCGTGGCTGTTGTCGCTGACGGGGATAGAGAGCAGCAATGTGTTTATACAGCTGCTAAAGCCGACTTCGTTTACTCCGATACTTGCCATCATAGGCATATTTATGATAATGATGACAAAGAGCAGCCGAAAGAAAGACATCGGCAGCATACTTGTCGGATTTACGGTGCTTATGTTCGGTATGGATATGATGAGCGGGGCGGTAGAGCCGTTAGCGCAAAACGAGAGCTTTCGCGAGATAATCACGATGTTCTCTAATCCCTTACTCGGTATCGTCGCGGGCGCGGTGCTTACGGCTATTTTGCAAAGCTCCTCCGCGTCGGTCGGAATGTTACAGGCGTTATGCGATACCGGAGCGGTCACCTACGGGCTTGCGGTGCCGATAATTATGGGGCAGAATATAGGCACCTGCGTTACCGCGTTGCTCTCCTGTATGGGCGCTAATAAAAATGCAAAGCGCGCCGCGCTTGTGCACCTGTACTTTAACCTTATAGGCACGATATTATTTATGGTGATATTCTACACCGTAAACGCCCTGCACCCGCTCGACTTTGTCGACGATACGGCGGGACAAGTGGGGATAGCGGTGATACACAGCGTATTCAATGTGTTTGCTACGCTGGTATTGTTACCGTTCGGCAAATGGCTCGAGAAGCTAGCCTGCCTTACTATCCGTGATAAAGAGAGCGACGAGAAAGAGCCCGTACGCAATGAGTTTCAGATACTCGACCCGCGCTTTCTCGCTACGCCGTCGGTGGCGCTGGAGCAGTGCCGTCAGGCTGCCGCTAAGATGGCGGAGTGCGCGCGCGATACGCTGAGATTGTCCATATCGCTGATGTCGGAATATAACGAGCAGGACGCCGAGCGCGTCGCGCAAAACGAGGAGATAGTCGATAATTATGAGGACAAGCTCGGCAGCTATCTGCTTAACTTAGGGTCTAAGAGCCTTACGGTGAGCGAAAGCCAAACGGTAAATATGCTGCTGCACTGTATCAGCGACTTTGAGCGAATAGCCGACCACGCGGTCAATATCAAGGGCTGCGCCTTGGAGATGCACGAAAAGGAGCTCTTCTTCTCGAAAAAGGCTATGAACGAGATACGCATTTTCTCTGAGGCGGTAAACGAGATACTCACCACGGCGGTCAACGCCTTTGAGAATAACGATATCACCACCGCTAAGTCGGTCGAGCCGCTCGAGGAGGTCGTAGACTCGCTAAGCGGTGAGATAAGGGACAGGCATATCCGCAGGCTCAGAAAAGGCAAATGCACCATAGAGATGGGCTTTGTGCTTACAGACCTTGTGACAAACTTTGAGCGGGTGGCGGATCACTGCTCCAATATCGCGGTGTGCATAATCCAGATAAATTCCAACAGCTTTGACACGCACAGCTATCTCAATGTGCTTAAATCCGAGGATAACGCGGAGTTTAGAGAAAAGATAGCGAAGTACAGCGAAAAATATATGCTGCCGTAAAAATTTTGTACTATTCACGCCGAAAGCGGGGCTTTCGGCGTCAGCTTTTTCAAGCTGAACTTATTTCAAATGAGGGCAAAAACCTGATGTTTTTTCCCTCATACTCCCTTTTTCTTCCGAAGCTTATAACATATATTTTTCAATTTAATCTTTTTATAGTTTTACGCCGAATAGATTTTTTCGGCGTTTTTTTGGAGGAAAGATGAAGAAGATAGCGGGACCTTTGACTAAATTTGAGGTCGGGTTATGGATATTTTCTATAGCGGCGGTGACGGTGTGCTTTTTGCTGTCGGGCGGGGGAATTATCACCTTAGCCGCGTCGCTTATAGGGGTGAGCGCGCTTATTTTTGTCGCAAAAGGGTACGTCTTGGGGCAAATATTGACGGTGGCGTTCAGCGTGTTTTACGGGATAATATCCTTTTATTTTGCCTATTACGGGGAAATGATAACATATCTCGGCATGACCGCGCCGATAGCCGTCGTGTCGGTCATAACGTGGATAAAAAATCCCTATGCCGACACCGCCGAGGTAAGGGTCGGCAGGCTGACAAAGGGAAAGATAATATGTATGCTTATCTTAGCGGCGGGGGTGACCGCGGGGTTTTATTTTATCCTTGCGGCGCTGGGGACGGTTAATCTTATTTTCAGCACGCTGTCAGTGCTTACGAGCTTTATCGCGTCGTATCTGACGGTGTTGCGCAGCCCGTATTATGCTTTGGCTTACGCCGCAAATGATATAGTGCTGATAATTCTGTGGGCGCTAGCGAGCATGGCGGATATAGGGTATCTGCCTATGACGGCGTGCTTTGCGGTGTTTTTGATAAACGACCTGTACGGGTTTATCAACTGGCGGAGAATGAGGATAAAGCAAGCTTAAGCATTCATTCTCCGCTCCAAAGACCGTAGTATTTCAGCGCCTTCACCATAAATTCTTCGGTCACGCCGAAATGCTCGGCGAGCTGCCACACCTCGGTCAGGCCGTCTTTTAGCGCGGCCTTAAGCTTTTTCGGTGAGACGGTGTTGCGCACCGCCCATTTTTCGGCGCGGCGCTCGCACCGTCCGCGCGGAATTACGGGGCAGTTCTCGTCATAAAACGCGCCCGTGATACAGTGACCGAGCTCGTGCGCGGCCTTGACCTTATAATCACGCAGGCTTTTTACCTTTTTGGGGTCGATGGCGATAATGCAATAGCCGTCGCTGCATTCGCTGAGTGCCTCCTCGCGCCCGTTAAGGCGCATATTTACTATGGGGATATCGTTATCGTTAGCTATCTTTAAGAGCTTGTTCACTGTGTCACCTCTTTATCTACATATTGTTGCCGCGAGAGATCGCGGCTTTTTAATTTATTTTTTAAAAAATCGCGCAAATAGTCAACTAGTTGTTTTATTTGTCTTTGCTGTCTTCTTTTTCTTTTTCTTTGCTGCGGCGAAGCTCTAATTGCAGCTTAGCGAGCCGCTTTACGTCGTCGAGAACGTCGTCGTCTATCTCGGCGTCGCCGAACAGCGCGAACTTAAGTCTGCTGTCAGAAACGGCGGCATTGTCCTCGCCCTTAAGCAGACAGTCGGTGTCGGTGTCAAAGTACTCGGCGAGCTTTACCAGTGTGTCAAAGTCGGGCTCGCGGCGGTCGGTCTCGTATAGGCTGTAAGCCTGTTTTGTAAGTCCGAGGTATTCGGCGATAGCCGCCTGCGACACCTGCTTTTTGTGGCGCAGCCTTCTTATATTCTC
The DNA here is from genome assembly GCA_947594425.1 of uncultured Ruminiclostridium sp. Classification (GTDB taxonomy): domain Bacteria; phylum Bacillota; class Clostridia; order Oscillospirales; family Ruminococcaceae; genus Ruminiclostridium_E. The sequence continues at coordinate 262,615 of CANQED010000001.1, read as the reverse complement.
AGAAAAAATACTCATGTGAGAGCCTCCTTGAAAGGTTTTCTGATTATATTATATAAACAATTCGTTGACTTGTCAATAGTAAACAACGAATTGTTGTTAACTTTTGTCCAAATTTCACAAATTTAAAAAATCTTGCAACAAACTGTTGACAAATCGAAGCTTTTGTGATATTATTAAATCAACGAAAAGTTGACTTGCTCTTTTCTGCCAAGCTTATTGTAGCATATAGACGGTACGATAAACAGTACAGCGGCTTTTCGCGGTCCTGCATAATTAAAAAAGAAAGGAGCGTTTATGTACAAATGTATTAGGTGCAAAAGGCTTGTCGACGCGGACGAGCTCTCTCACTCATACACCTATCAGGGGGAGTTTTGGGGCGCGCCCGCGTATGAGGAGGTGCCGAGCTGCCCGTACTGCTCGGGCGCGGTAGAGCCTGTCGGAGATGACGAGAGCGGTGCCGATGACGGATAAGCGCGGGCAGTGGCTTAGCGGCGAGGGGCTGGAACGCATAACCGCCGAGGCGCTAAGTGGAAAGACCAAGCCCGACATAGCCGCCATGATAGGCATAAGCGTCAGCACGCTAAGGGCGTGGGAGAAAAAGAGCCCCGAGCTGAAAGCGGCGCTGTCTGCGGCGAGGTCGGTGCGCGACCCCGTCGAAAAGGCACTGTTAAAGCGGGCGGTAGGCTACACCGCGACGGAGGTGACGCGGCAGCTGAACAGCAAGACGGGAGAATTTGAAACGGTTAAGATAGTCGAAAAGCAGGTGATGCCGAGCACGACCGCGCAGATATTTTGGCTTAAAAACCGCTGCGGCTATCAGTGGGAGGAAAAGCCCGCCGAGAGCGAGGGCGGGGTGGTGGTACTGCCCGAGCTGTTAGACGGCGAGGAGGAGCAATGAGCATCCTTTGGCAGCCGCAGGAGCGGCAGAAGCTCTTTATGGAGCGCCCCGAGTATGAGGCATTGTACGGGGGCGCGGCGGGAGGCGGCAAGTCGGACGCGCTGCTCGCGGAGGCTTTGCGGCAGGTGGATATACCGCATTATCGCGGGCTTATTCTGCGTAAGACGTATCCGCAGCTGTCGGAGCTTGTCGACCGCTCGAGAGAGCTGTACGGCGCGGCATTCCCTACCGCGAAATACAACGACACAAAGCACTGCTGGGTGTTTAAGTCGGGGGCGAAGATATACTTCGGCGCAATGCAGTACACCAAGGACAGGACGAGCTATCAGGGCAAAAGGTACGACTTTATAGGGTTTGACGAGCTGACGCATTTTTCGTGGGAGGAATACAGCTATATGTTCTCACGCAACCGCCCGGGCGGCGAGGGGACGCGGGTATATATCCGTGCGACCGCTAACCCCGGCGGAGTGGGGCACGGCTGGGTAAAGCAAAGGTTCATTACAGCGGCTAAGCCTATGACCCCGATAAGGTCCGAGTACACGGTGCATTCGCCCGACGGCAGGGCGGTGACGCTTACGCGCTCAAGGATATTTATACCCGCGAGCGTGTTTGACAATCAGATACTGCTCAAAAACGACCCCGAGTACCTCGCGGCGCTCGCTATGCTGCCCGAGGCGGAAAAGAGGGCGCTGCTGTACGGCGACTGGAACAGCTTTTCGGGGCAGGTGTTCTCGGAGTGGACGGACGACCCCGCGCATTATCTCGACCGCAGGTATACTCACGTTATCGCGCCGTTTAAGATACCGCGCGAATGGGTGGTGGTAAGGGGCTTTGACTTTGGGTATGCAAAACCCTTTTCGGTCGGGTGGTACGCCGCCGACCAAAGGGGCTGCCTGTACCGCATACGCGAGTATTACGGCTGCACCGACACGCCGAATACGGGTATAAAGATCGACCCCGCCGAGATAGCGGCTAATATCAAGCGCATAGAAAGCGAGGACGAGAACCTGCGCGGGCGTACGATAACCGGCATAGCAGACCCGTCGATATTTGACCGCTCGCGCGGGGAGAGCGTCGCAGATCTAATGGCGGCGGCACCGAATTTTATCCTATGGAGCGGCGGGGACAATACCCGCATAGCGGGCAAGATGCAGTACCATTATCGCCTTAAGTTTGACGACGAGGGGCTGCCGATGTTCTACTGCTTTAACACCTGCAAGGCGTTTTTGCGTACTATACCGTCGCTAGTGTACGACGAGACACATGTCGAGGATATCGATACCACGCAGGAGGATCATATCTATGACGAGTGCAGATATGTGCTTATGGCTAACCCGATAGCGCCGCTCACCGAGCGCGCGGCGGGGGCGGACATAAACGACCCGCTTTATGTTAAAGAGCCGCGCCGCGATTTTTTTAGAATATGAAAGGAGACAAATGGAAAATAACATTGTTAAACAAGAGCGCGTCCGCCGCGCCGCCTCGGCGTTAAAGCGGTACAAGGCGGGCAAGGCGGAGCTTGAAAGGCGGATAGTGTCCAACGAGCAGTGGTGGAAGCTGCGGCACTGGGGAGAAATACCGCAGGGCGAGTACGACAGGGGCAGACCCCGCCCGACCTCGGCGTGGCTTTTCAACTCCATTGCAAATAAGCACGCGGACGCTATGGACAATATCCCCGAGCCGACCGTGCTGCCCAGAGAGCAAAGCGACAGGCAGTGCGCCGAGCAATTATCCAAGATAATACCCGCCCTGCTCGAAAAGTGCGATTATGAGAGGCTGTACAGCGAGATGTGGTGGTACAAGCTGAAAAACGGCAGCTGCTGTCAGGCGGTGCTGTGGGACCCGGAGCTCGACAACGGCAGGGGAGATATAGCGATAAAAAACGTCGATATATTGAATTTGTTCTGGGAGCCGGGGATTAAGGACATACAGCAAAGCCCTAACCTCTTTTACGTACGCTTGTGCGATAACGGCACTCTCGAGGAGAAATATCCCGAGCTAAAGGGCAGGCTCGGCGGCAGGGGGATACTCACCGACTATAAGTATGACGAGAGCATAGATAACAGCGAAAAGTCCGAGGTGGTAGACCGCTATTACAAGATAATGCGCGACGGGAAAAAGCAGCTGCATTTTTCGCGGTTTGTCGGGGATGTCGAGCTATATTGCAGCGAGGACGACCCTAAGTACAAGGACGGCTTTTATAAGCACGGTATGTACCCGTTCGTGATAGACAGCATGTTTATGGTGGAGGGCTCGCCGTGCGGGTTCGGCTATATAGACATTATGCGCGACGCGCAGATGTACATAGACAAGCTGAGCCAGGTGATACTCGAGCATACCGTGTGCATGGGGAGAAAGCGCTTCTTTATCCGCAATAACAGCGCGATAAAGGAGGAAGAATTTGCCGACTGGCGAAAGCCCTTTGTCCATGTCGCGGGCAATCTCGGAAATGACGACATACGCGAGATAAATATCTCCCCGCTGGACTCGTCGGTGATAACGACGCTGAATATGAAGATAGAGGAGCTGAAGGAGACCAGCGGCAACCGCGACTTTTCTCAGGGGAGCACCTTGGGAGGGGTCACCGCGGCGAGCGCTATAGCGGCGCTGCAGGAGGCGGGCAGCAAGCTGTCACGCGATATGCTCAAAGGCTGCTATCGCGCCTTTGAAAAGGTATGCGGGCTGATGATAGAGCTGATACGGCAGTTTTACGACGCGCCGAGGAGCTTTCGCATAACGGGAGGCTTTTCTGAGTTTGACAACAGCCTTATGAGCGCAAAGCCTATCAGAGCTTTCGGCGTGGAGTTAAAGGGAAAAGAGCCGATATTCGACGTTGTGTGCCGCGCGTCAAAGCGTTCGCCGTTTTCTAAGGCGGCGCAAAACGAGCTTGCCAAGGAGCTGTTCAGGCTGGGATTTTTCAACCCCGAGCTAAGCGGGCAGGCGCTCGCGTGCCTCGATATGATGGACTTTGAGGGCAAGGAGAGCCTGAAAAAGGTGATAAGCGAAAACGCCGCGCGCACCGCGGCAGGAAAGGCAGGTGAAATAAATGACATACGTTGATGTGAAAAGGACGCTGACGGGCGGCAGATTAAGCGTGACAGGACACGCCGACAGGACCGAGGACGCGGCGAGAGGCAATATCGTGTGCGCGGCGCTGAGCATACTCGCGCAGACGCTGGCGGAGTACATTATGCAGGCGGAGGACGAGCAAAGGGCGGATATCATCGAGCTGACGCTAAAAAGCGGGGAGGCGGTGATAGAGTTTATCTCCGAGGACGAGGAGGTAAACGGAGCGTTCTCGGCGGCGGTGACGGGCTTCTCGCTGCTGAGTGACAGGTATCCCGAGCTTGTAGTCTTAAGCGAGGAAAGCGAGGTGCAGTGTATGGCGGACTTGTGCCAGTTTGGCGACATTATCATAACCGACAGTCAAGACGGCTTTAACAGGCGGCTGAAAAAGCTGAATGACGAGAGGCTGCGCCGCGCGGACGGTTTTATCAATAAGCTTAGCGCGAGATACGGCACGCCGCGCGGGGATATAGACGCGCTCGATAAGGCGATAGACGAAAGCTTTGGCAAAATGAGCGGCGCGAGCCTTGAGGAGCTGATAGACCTTTGGCGCGGGCAGGAGAGCTCGGTAAAGGAGTTGTACCCCGACTTTGACCTAAAGAGCGGGCTTAGCGACAGAAAGTTCTTCTCATTGCTGTACAGAGGGATAGACGTTAGGACGGCATATGAGATAATGCACCGCGACGAGCTGCTCAGAAGTGCCATGGAGTACGCCGCTAAGACTGTAAAGCAGCTGCTCCTCGCCGATATGCCCTTTGAGGGGTCGGTAAGAGAGGGCGCGCTGGACGAGGCGGCGGCGGTAAAGGAGAGCGCCGCGCCGCTGACGCAAAAGCAGCGCAAGGAGCTCATCCGCCGTGCGGAGCGCGGCGAGAAGATTCGTCTTTAAAGACGCATACGGGAGTCGAACCCAAACCGGTTTTTACGGGCATCTTTCCGCCCGTACTTCGTCGCCCTCGCTCGACATACACAAAGTATGCCATCGTTCGGTCTCCTCGTCCGGACGAAAATCTGCTCCGTAAAAACTGCTGCGCACCCCACGATCAATAATTTGTCGCCGTGGGGCGGCTCGGGTTCGGCACCCGCATGCTTAGCCATCCGAAAAATTATGCAGGACCTAAGAATTTTTAACCAAAGAAAAGAAAGGAAAGAAAAAATGATCAAAATTTGTCTGACACAGTTTGACACACCCGTGCAGACCACGGAAATACTAACCAACGAGATGAAGACGTTCTATGAGAACACGCTCATAGACGTAGCCGAGCCTAAGCTCGTACACGACCGCTTTGCGGATAAGTACCCTATCCCCAAGAATAACGGCAAGACCATAGAGTTCAGAAAGTACAGCCCGCTCGCTAAGGCGACAACGCCGCTGACCGAGGGGGTCACGCCTAAGGGCAGCAGCCTGTCGGTGTCGACCGTCACCGCGTCTGTAAACCAGTACGGCGACTATATCAGGCTGTCGGATATGCTCGAGCTGTCCGCAATAGATAACAATGTGGTACAAAGCACAAAGCTGCTCGGCGGTCAGGCGGGGCGCACACTCGATACCGTGACAAGAGAGGTGCTCAATTCCGGCACTCAGGTGATATATGCGCCTAAGGCGGACGGCACCGAGGTAAAGAGCCGCGAGGAGCTTACCGCCGACTGCGTACTTACCGTGGACACGATATTCCGCGCGGCGGCAGACCTTGAGGCTATGAACGCCGACGGCATAGACGGGGACAGCTATGTGGCGATCATCCACCCCTACGCGGCGTATGACCTTATGAGAACTCCCGAGTGGATGGACGTACATAAGTACGCAGAGCCCGACAATATCTTTAAGGGCGAGATAGGCTGCATAGGCAACGTACGCTTTATAAAGTCGACCGAGGCTAAGATATTCGCGGGAGAGGGCTGCCCCGAGGGGCTGGCGGTGTTCTCGACGCTGGTTATCGGAGCGCACGCATATGCGGTGACCGATATAACCGGCGGCGGGCTTCAGCACATAATAAAGCAGCTCGGCTATGGCGACGACCCGCTAAATCAGCGCTCAAGCGTGGGCTGGAAGGCGGTAAAGACCGCTGAGATACTCTCCGACGAGTATCTTGTGAGAATAGAAAGCTGCTCGCCTAAGTATTCGGCTAAGGCAAAGGCTAACTGATACACGATACACGCTCGCGGCGTCGGGGAATTTCCCCGACGCAATGCGCGGGCATAATGCTAAAGGAGGCAGGATAATGACGGCTAAAGTAAACGAGGATCTTGACAGACTGGTGCCCGTAAAGCTGTTTGCGGACAACGAAAGATATACCGACGATGTGTTCGTATCGGTGAACGGCAACGCCTTTCAAATAAAGAGGGGTGTGGAGGTAAGAGTCCCGCTTTATATCAAAAAGGCGCTCGACCGTGCCGAGCAGCAGAGAAAGGCGGCTGAATATTACCGTATGGAGGGCTGGAAAGAGTCGCTGATAATCCAGCAGGATAAGTGATGACGATAAAGCAGGCTATAGACACGGCGGACGCGGTAAAGCCTAACCGCTTTACGCGAGAGGTAAAGGCAAAGTGGCTCGTCAGCCTCGAAAACAGGATATATAACGAGATATATCTTACTCACGAGCATGACGATGAGCAGATGACGGTGCCGAGCGGCGAGGACGAGGAGGCGGAGCTCTTTGTGCCGCAGCCGTACGACGAGATGTATATACTCTTTCTTGCGGCAAAAATTGACAGCCGAAATGCCGAGTACGGCAGGTATAACAACGAGATAAAGCAATTCAACGAGATATATTCGGACTTTGAAAAATTTTGGCAGTCAAAGCATATGCCCTTGTCCGAGCAGAAAATACGATATTAGGAGGGATGTGATATGAAGCTTCCCGCGCTTAATGAAATTAGGCAAAGGACGGTGGGCACCGATAAATTCGGCGGGATAAACAAGGCGGACGGCACTCCGCTAGGCGAGTGGGAGGAATTAAGCAATATGGACTTTTCGCGCTATCCCGCGCTAAAAAGCAGAGCGCCGCGCGAATATAACGGTCTTGACAGGTCGCTGACGGGGTGTATGTATAAAAATGACGGGTGGTGCTATACCGTGCCCGAGGGGATATATATAGGCGGTACGTTGTACCCGCTGACCCTTAGCGAGGGGGGAAAGCGGCTACTCTCAATGGGCGCGTATATTATCATCCTCCCCGATTTTATCATATGCGACACAGCGCAAGACCCGCCTAAATTCAGGTATCTTAACGGCTCGGAGCAGTCCGAGGAGAAAATGGTGGGAGAACTGCGCGAGGTAAACGCCTTAGACTGGGATAAAATGGACATGACAGCAAAAACGCCGGTCGGGGTATATAAAAAGCTGCTGTTCTTTGTTGTGAGCGAGGACGACCCTAAGCTCGATATCTTTAGGATAGGCACAAAGGTAAAGGTGACCTGGAACACCTCTACCTATGTCGGAAAATCGCCCAACAGCTATGAGAAAACCGAATATATGAGCATTAAGTCAATAGTCCACGGCGACGATGAAGAATATAACGTTGTCGGCGCCGGAAAGGTCGGGCTGTTTTTTGAGACGGAGACGGCGTTTGCGGATACGGATTATTTTTACACCGAGGACGCGCCGGTAACGTCTGCCAGACAAATCTCCTTTCACCGCGACGCGGTCATGCGCTTAAGCGTGCCGGACGATCTTGAATACCTGATAGAGCACAACAATCGATTATGGGCGTGCTCGTCGAAAAATCACGAGATATACTGCTCAAAGCTCGGCGACCCGACAAGCTGGGGCGATTATCAGGGGATATCGACCGACTCGTGGGCGGCGACGGTTGGCAGCGACGGCGACTTTACGGGGTCGGCGGTGCATAACGGGAGAGTGCTGTTCTTTAAGGAGGACTGCGTGCATGTCATTTACGGGACAAAGCCCGCAAACTTTACCCTAACCACCGTACACTTAAGGGGCGTGAAAAAGGGCAGCGCCGACTCGCTGTGCATATCGAACGGGCTGCTGTACTATAAAGCGCCCGAGGGTATCTTTGCGTACAACGGTACTACCGCGCAAAAGGCGGATATACCTCTCGGCGAGAACATCACGCTAAACGCCTCGGCCTGCGCCGACGACAGAAAGATATATATGATGGCAAGCGACGGAAAGGCGCGGGTGTACGACTGCGCGCACGGCTGTTGGAGCTGTGAGGACTGCGAGGGCGCACAGCGCGGCTTTGCTGTAAACGGCAGCCTCTACGCGCTGATGTACGGCGAGGATACTAAGGAGCTGGTGCAGCTGTCGGGCGAGGAGGATATGGCGTTTTGCGAGCCTAAAGTGAGCTTTTGTGCCGAGACGGGCTGGATAAACGGCGAGAATGCGGCTATGAGCTGCTTTTCTAAAATACGGCTGTCGGTGGGGATAGACGGTGATCCGACTAAGGTGAATTTTTGCGTAAAGGCAAAGTATCTTGACGGCGAGGAATGGCGGACGGAGTACAGCTATGACGGGACTAACCCTCCCGCAAGCAGGGTATTTATCATCCCGATAATCCCTATGCGCTCTCAGAAGATAAAGCTGCGCATAGAGGGCGAGAGCCTGCACAGCTCGCGCGAGAGCACGCACGCGGGGCTTACGCTGTACGGGATATATCTTAACGAAGAGGAGGGGACGGAGCTTGGCGGAGAACATTAATATGTCGTTCGTCCCTAACAAGAACGCGTCTGTTGAGAGCAGGCTAAGTGACGCGGAGGACGCGCTGGCCTTGCTCGCGGACAGGACGGAATACTGTTTTGGCAATCTTATCGAGGACGGCGAAAGGACAGAGCGCACTATCGAGAAGAGCGAGCGCACCGTAAACAACCTACAGCGGCAGGTCACCGTGATAGTGCAAAACGAGGGAGAGGATACCGGCGCGGTAGGCAAATTTGTAAACGACGAGAAAAACAGCGAGATATTCAACGACTACACGGGCAACAGCGCGAGCGGGCAGTATGCCCATATCGAGGGCAAAGACAATTCCGGTGCCGCGTATGCGACGCATGTCGAGGGGTGGCTGAATTCCGTCGCCGCCAGCTGCACCTACACCCACGTCGAGGGCACCCACCACAATATAGAAACGTGCACCAGCAGCCATATTGAAGGGGTGTCAAATTACGACGATGGCGGCGGGGACGTTATCCATATGGAGGGACAATTTAACACAACCGAGGGCGGCAGCGTTAACCACCTTGAGGGAAAATATAATCACATCAAGGGAACTACAAATCACATAGAGGGCAGTGACAACGATATATTAAACGGGGCAAGCAAGTGTCACGCCGAGGGGTGGAAGAATAACGTAACGGGCAACTGCAACCACGCCGAAAACGAGGGTAACACCGTATCGGGTGAAGACAACCACGCGAGCGGCTATGATAACAGAATAAGCGGAAAATATTCCGCCGTATTCGGGCAAGGCAATATCGTCACCCACAACCACAACGCCGTTTTCGGCAAGTTCAACGTGGATAAAGATCTTGCGTTTTGCGTCGGGATAGGAACGGCGTGGACGCCGCCCGCTAACCGCAAAAACGGCCTTGAGTTGGATTGGAACGGTAACTTGACATTGACCGGAAGAGTGTTCGCTAACGCTTTTGACCTGTATTGCTCTTTAGTGGACGAAAACACCGTGATACCTGTTCCCGCAGGGAGAAAAAATGTGCTTATAGAGGTGTGGCGCAATCCGAGCGACAGCGGCGAGGCGGGGTTTTATGACTGCTGTGCGCTGACACTGCCGCTGTCGGCGGAGAGCACCGTGATATATCAAAGCGGGGATATTTCCGTCACCTGCCATGCCGACGAGAGCGGCGCGGTGGTATTGAATTCTACCCTGCAAGGGGTAAAGTATAAGGCTATGTTTTATAACTGATAAAGAAAGGAGCTTTTATGGCAACAAAAAATAAAGCCGTAGGCAATTCGCTGACTAAGCAGGACGGCTCTGCGGATAAGGGATACACGAGCGGGTATTCCGACCAAATAAAGCAGACTATGAACAGCATAATAAGCCGCGAGCCGTTTAATTATAACGTCAACGAGGACAAGCTGTACAGTCAGTATAAGGATACGTACACTCAGCTTGGCAATACGGCTATGAAAGACACTATGGGAAACGCGGCGACGCTTACGGGCGGATATCAGAACAGCTATGCGGTGTCGGCGGGGCAGCAGGCGTACAACGACTATATGCAAAAGCTGAGCGGGATCATCCCCGAACTCGAGCAAAGGGCGTATGACAGGTGGCTGAGCGAGGGGGACGCGCTGTACGACAGGCTGAGCGCACTGCAAAGCGCGGACAATACCGAGTACAGCCGTTATCGCGACAGCGTATCCGACAGCCGCGACGCGAGAGATTATACCCGCAAAGTATATGAGAGCGACAGGGACTATAATTATCAAAAGTCGCAGGATGATAGACAGCAGTCTAACTGGCAAAAGCAATATGACCGCAATGTGCTTGAGAGCGATAGGGATTATAACCGCAGCGTGCTTGAAAGTGACCGAGATTATAATCGCGGCGTATATGAGAGCGACAGAGACTATAATTATCAAAAGTCGCAGGACGCGGTGGCGCAGTCAAATTGGCAAAAGCAGTATGACCGCAGCGTGTACGAGAGCGACAGGGACTATGACCGGCAGGTGTACGAAAACGACCGCTCGTATATCAACAGCCGCCTTGAAAGCGCGGTGCAGGCCGAAAAGGACGACACCGACGGATTTACGCCGGATATGGCGTACAGCTTTATGGACAAGTATAAGGACGTTATACACTCGGACGACGAGCTGGTGGAGTCGATGTTCAGAATGTTCGGGGATAAGGACGGGTTTATCGACTGGCTCGGCAGTGTAAAATTATCTGAGGACGGCACAGATACCGCGCTGGATGTGCTGTACACGATACACCCAGAGCTTGCGCCTAAGGACTATCTTAATGAGCTGAGGAAAAAGCAGGCTAAGAAGATGTTAAGTCAGTCGACCCAGATCGCCGCAAATTCTGCCTCCGCCGTAAATAAGGCGAGAGCACAGCGGCTTGCTAATGAAAACAGAACGGGGGCGGCTGAAAACGGATAACATACCGAAATGGCAGACGATAACCGATTGTATAGCGGCGGCTGTCGGCGCGGCCGTGGGATTTTTATTCGGCGAGGCTAACGGGCTGCTGTACGCGTTGCTCGCGTTTATGGCGATAGACTATGTGACGGGCGTGATATCGGCGGCGGTAATGCATAAGGTGTCGAGCAAGGCGGGCTTTATCGGGCTTGCTAAAAAGCTGCTGATACTGTCCTTTACGGCTATGGGACATATCGCGGACAATATTATCCTCGGCGGAACGCCCGCGGTGATGTCGGCGGTGATGCTGTTTTATATGGCGAACGAGGGCATAAGCATAGTCGAAAACGCCGCGGCGCTGGGGCTCCCCGTACCGAAAAAGCTTAAAGATATGCTGGACAGCTTAGACGAGGAATAACAGAAAGGAGTACATATGGCTTTTGTCAAAGGCATAGACGTAAGCTATTGTCAAAGAGGGCTTGACTATCAGGCGGTAAAGGATAACGGGGTAAAATTTGCGATAATACGCGCGGGCTTCTCGCAGACGGAGGACACGCGGCTTAAAGAGCATATCGCCGAGTGCGAGAGGTACGGTATAGATTACGGCTTTTACTGGTACTCGTATGCCGAGAACGTATCCGACGCAAAGAAAGAGGCGGCCGCCTGCCTTAAGGCGCTGAGCGGGATAAAGCCCGCCTATCCCGTATTTTACGATATGGAGGAGGACACACAGGCGCGGACATTGAGCAAAGCGCAGCTAACCGATATGGCGCAGGCGTTTTGCGACGCGGTGAGGGCGGGCGGACTGCCCTGCGGGATATACGCTAACCCGAGCTGGATGGAGTGTTATTACGACAAGTCGAGGCTGGTCGGAAAGTACGATATCTGGCTTGCGCACTGGACTAACGACCCCGACTGCCCGTCAAAGTACGATTACGGTCAGACTATGTGGCAGTGGGGGATAGACAGGATAGGTATCGACGTAGACGGGGATATTTGCTTTACCGATTATCCGCTCGTTACAAAAAAGTGGTACGCAGAGCATAATATCTCCGTCGAGAAGCCCGCAGCCCCCGAAAATACCGCCCCCGCCTTTTCTAAAGGCGACAAGGTGAGAGTAAAGCGCGGGGCGGTGTTTTGCGGCGGGGTAAAGCCGTTTAGCTGGGTGTATGACACGGTGTTTACCGTGTACGGGAGCAGGAATTGCGGCGAGGAGCTTATGATAGGGCTCTCGGGGGAAATAACGGGGTGGATAAGCTCTTGCGACGCCTTGCCCGAAAGCTGTGTCAGCACCGCGTTAAAGCTCGGCGACAAGGTAAAGGTAAGGCGCGGCGCGACCGACTATAACGGCGGGGGTATTGCGGCTTTTGTGTACGACAATACCTATACCGTTATGCAGGTCGGCACCGCTACCCGCCCCGATTATATCGTCATAGGCGTAAACGGCGAGGTGACAGCCGCCGTTAAGGAGAGCGACCTTATAAAAGAGTAATGTTTAGTTTAAGCGAAAAACCGTGTCGACGAAAATCGACACGGTTTTTTACATATACATATGGAATTTTAGCGTGATATGTGTTATAATTAGATATGGCTTAAAGCTGCTTATCGAGACCCGTTATCTTTAAGGTGTCGCGCGCTATCAGCAATTCTTCATTAGTGGGTATTACCCAGACCTCGACCTTAGAGTCGGGGGCGGAGATAAGCTTGAGCTCGCCGCGAAGCGAAGCGTTAACGCTCTCGTCGAGCTTAATGCCGAGGACGTCCATATTCTCGCAGACAGCCTTTCTTACCTCGGGGGCGTTCTCGCCGATACCGCCCGTGAATATGACCGCGTCAAGCCCGTTCATAGCGGCGGCATAAGAGCCGATGTATTTCTTTATCTCATATGCGAGCATCTCGGATACGAGCTTAGCGCGATTGTCGCCGTCAGCGGCTGCGCTGGTTATATCTCTGTTGTCGGACGAACGACCCGACAGCCCGAGAAAGCCCGACTGCTTATTAAGATAATCGCTCATCTGCGAGGGGGTAAAGCCCATCTTATTCTGTACAAATTCTACCGCAGAGGGGTCTACGCTGCCTGAGCGGGTGCCCATTATGATACCGTCGAGAGGGGTAAAGCCCATAGAGGTGTCTACCGACTTGCCTCCGTCTATGGCGGTTATGGACGAGCCGTTGCCGAGGTGGCAGGAAACGATCTTGAGATTAGAAAGATCCGTACCTTTTACCTCGCCGAGCTTCATCGATACATAGCGGTGAGAAGTGCCGTGAAAGCCGTATTTTCTAACGTGCAGCTTTTCGTATACCTCGTAGGGCATACCGAACATAAACGCCTTAGGCGGCATGGTCTGGTGAAACGCGGTGTCGAATACCACCGCCTGCGGAACGCTGGCGGGTACTACCTTTTTGCAGGCTCTCAGCGCTAAAGCGTGCGCGTGATTGTGAACGGGGGCTAGCTCCGCGAGGTCGTCTATCTTGTCTATTACCTCGTCGGTGACAAGAGTAGTCTCGGTAAATACCTCCGCGCCCTGCACTATCCTGTGACCTACCGCCGAGATCTCGCTCATGCTCTTTATCACCGCAGCGTCGCCTGTGGTGAGCACCTCGACGAGCTTCTCAAATGCCTCGGTATGGGTCGGGAACGAGCACTCCTCCTCATATTTTCTGCCGTCAAAGGTCTTGTGGGTTATCTTGCCGTCTATGCCGATCCTCTCACAGTTGCCCTTTGCGATAACGCTCTCGTCCTTCATATCGATAAGCTGATACTTAAGCGACGAGCTTCCTGCGTTTACTACAAGAATGTTCATATTGATAAATTCCTTTCTTCGGATAAATTATACAAATATATTTTATACCATATTTTTAAAAAAATCAAGGGGTTTATTGCAAAATCGCCCTTTATCGGGAAAAAACACCGCGTGCGGTATTCGCCGACGAAAAATTAAAGCGTATAATAAGGAAAGTGATATTATGAAGTGTGCCGCGATAATAGCCGAATACGACCCGTTCCACTATGGGCATAAGTACCATATCGCCCGTACCCGCGAACTCGGCGCGACGCATATAATGTGCGTTATGAGCGGGGACTTTGTCCAGCGCGGAGACACAGCCGTATGCGATAAATTTACACGCGCGCGGGCGGCGTTGGAAAACGGCGCGGATATCGTGATAGAATTGCCCGCGCAGTACGCCGTGTGCAGCGCGGAGCGCTTTGCTCTTAAAGCGGTGGAAATAATAAAGCTTATGGGCTGCGCGGATATGCTGTCATTCGGCAGCGAGTGCGGGGATATCGAGCTAATCAAAAGAGCCGCCGACAGGGCGGATAACGTCGACCGCGCTGTGCTTTCTTCTCTTATGAACGAGGGGTACAGCTACCCTGCGGCGCTTACCCGCGCGGTAGACGATAAGGAGATATCCGAGGTGCTTAGCAGCCCAAACGATATATTGGCGGTGGAATATATCCGCGCGTTAAAAAAGACGGGGTGCGATGCCGTTCCTTTTGCGGTAAGGCGGCGCGGGGCAATGCACGACTCGGATAAGGAAAAGGACGGCTTTCTCTCGGCGAGCGAAATACGAAAAAGAATACGGCGGGGGGTTGACGTTTTTAACATTCTGCCGTATAATATCGGTGACAGCGCCGATATCTCACGGATAGAAACCGCTATGCTCGCGGTGCTGAGGGGGCTTGATAAAGACAGCTTCTCTAAGCTGCCCGATATATCTAACGGCGCGGAGAACCGTCTGTATCGCGCTATTCGCGAGGCTGACAGCCTTGCGGCGCTGTACGCGGGGTATAAGTCAAAGCGCACCACGCTGTCGAGCGCGCGCAGGCTTGTTATGTGCGCGTTTTTGGGGATAACGCGCGCCGACGCGGACGCAGCGCCCGCATACATAAGGGTGCTCGGCATGAACGGTCGCGGGAAAGAGCTGCTCAGTGCGGCAAACTGCCCCGTCGCGGTGGATACCTCGCTGGCGAGGCTCTCGCGCCTAAGTGATAACGCGCTGCGGCAGGCTTTTTTACAAAGTCGCGCGCGGGATATGTACGCTTTAGCGCTGAAAAAGCGGCTGCCGTGCGGCACCGACCTTACCGCCGCGCCGATAATTCTGCCCTAACGGAGGAAAAGTAAATGACATTATACGACAAATTGCGACAGGAGCATAAAGAGTTTATATACCACGGGTACAGCATAGATGAGGACGGATTTTCCTTTCATTTTTCGATAGACGAATATCACTTTTATCCGTCGTGGAAGTGCCCTCGGCAGCTTATGACGAATATCGACCATGTCGCCGAGAATATCATATTCAGTATCGGTATGGCGGAGCTTGTCAGTTACTGGAAGTGCGCCTGCCCGCCTATAGTCAGGGTAAACTGCGGGACGCTGAGCGAGGAGCAGTGTAAGTGGTGGAAAAAGCTGTACTTCGGCGGGCTCGGCGAATTTTTCTATAAAAACGGCATTACCCCCGATTTTGACAGCTTTATGACGATACTGCCGCAAAATACGCAGGGGGCAAGCTATACCTGCGATAAGAGCTTAAGCGGATTTCTTATCCCCGTCGGCGGGGGTAAGGACAGCATAGTGACGCTAGAGCTGCTGCGCGGGTATAAGGACGATACGCTGTGCTACATAATAAACCCGCGCGGGGCGACTATGGGGTGCGCACATACGGCGGGCTATTCGGACGATAAAATAATCGGGCTTAGGCGCTCGATAGATAAGGAGCTCCTTGCTCGCAACGCGGCGGGGTGGCTTAACGGGCATACGCCGTTCTCGGCGGTGGTGGCTTTCTCGGCGTTCTTGGCAGCGTACCTTTGCGGAAAAAAATATATCACGCTGTCCAATGAGAGTAGCGCTAACGAGGCCAACGTCAGCGGCACCTCGATAAATCATCAATACAGCAAGAGTACCGAGTTTGAGCGGGATTTCAGAGAGTACGCGCAAAAATATCTCGGCGGCGGGATAGAATACTTCAGCCTGCTGCGCCCGCTGAATGAGTACCAGATAGCGGCGGAATTTGTAAGGCATAAGGAGTACTTTAGCGTTTTCCAGAGCTGCAACCTCGGCTCTAAGACCGACACCTGGTGCGCCGCCTGCGCAAAGTGTCTGTATGTGTATGTACTGCTGTCGGCTTTTTTAGACGATAAGACGCTTGTCGGCATTTTCGGCAGGAATATGGCGGACGATGAGGAGATGTCGGGTATGTTCGACGGGCTTGTGTACGACAATGTCGACAAGCCGTTCGAGTGCGTGGGGACAAAGTCGGAGGTAAGATATGCGATATACCGCGCCGCAAGGCTGAGAGAAAGCAGGGGAGAACCCGTGCCGAGGCTGATAAGCCGCTATATCGAGCAAAACCCCGATATTAAGCAATACGACCCGACGGCTTATTTTGACACGGATAATTTTGTGCCGACAGAGCTAATCGGTATAGTAAAAAGCGCCGCTAAAAGAGCGGAGGAGGAAAAATGAGCATATACGATAAATTGAGGGACTTTTTCTGCGGCAAAAGCGTCGTGATAGCAGGCTTTGGCAGAGAGGGGCGCTCTACCCTAGAGCTGCTGAGGGAGCTCGACTGCTGTAAAAAAATATCCGTCGCCGATAAAAACCCTGTCGAGGGCGCGGAGGGCTGCGAGGTGTACAGCGGGGAGGGGTATTTGTCCCGCCTTGACGAATACGATATAATTATGAAAGCCCCGGGATTAGCCCTAAAAAACACCGTCAGCGAGGAAATAAAAAGCAGGATAACCTGTCAGGCGGATCTTTTCTTGCGCTATTGCCCGACAAAGGTCATAGGCGTTACGGGTACAAAAGGTAAATCTACCACCTCGTCGCTGATATATCACTTTTTATCGTCCTGCGGCAAGAGGACTATGCTTATCGGCAATATCGGGGTGCCGCCGCTTATGCGCGCTAAAGAGTTCGAGCAGGCGGACGCGGTAGTGTGCGAGCTGTCCTGCCACCAGCTCGAATATGTCAAGGCGTCGCCCGATATAGCGGTATTGCTAAACGTATTTCCCGAGCACCTTGACCACTATGTGGACTTTGACGACTATCGCAGCGCAAAGCTTAATATTTTCCGCTATCAAGGCGAAAACGACACGCTGATAATAAATGACGGGCTGTATAAGGAGCTGAGCGAAAGCCCAAAGGCGCATACTGTCACGGCGGGGATATCGGCGGGGGATATCGGCACGCGGGACGGCGGGATATTTTTGCGGGATATGTATTATCCCGCCGACAGGATAGATACCCGCCTTAAGGGCGAGCACAATCTGTACAATATTGCTATATCGCTGTATGCGGCAAAGGCGGCGGGCTGCGACCCGGACGAGTGCTTAAGGGCGCTAGGCGATTTCTCCCCATTAGAGCACAGGCTTGAATATGTCTGTACGATAAAAGGTGCCGAGTATATCAACGACAGCATATCCACCGCGCCCGAGACGGCGATAGCCGCCTTACAGGCGTACCCCGACACCGATACGCTGATAATCGGCGGTATGGATAGGGGGGTATCGTATACCCCGCTAGCGGAATTTTTAAATGCCGATCTCGCTTTAAAAAATCTTATTATCCTGCCGCAAAGCGGCGTGCGCGCCGCGCGTGAAGTCACCGCCCCGCATATCAATAAGCTATTTGCCGAGGATATGGTCGAGGCGGTAAGGCTGGCTAAAGAGCATACCGCGGTACGGTGCATACTCTCTCCCGCGGCGGCAAGCTATGGGACGTATAAAAACTTTGAGGAAAGGGGCAGGCACTATAAAAGCCTGCTCGAAAAGTAGCAGATAATTACAGAGATTACATAAATTACACTTGCAAATTCTAAGGTTTTATAGTATAATTAGAGGAAGTCGGATAAGCATTCCGACTGTTTAGGAGTATATTTTTATTTGCGGTAGTTAATGAAAGGATGAAATCTATGAGGACAGAAAAGCAGCCTACACTGCTGCCTGCCATCTCGCTGCGCGGACTTGTGATATTTCCGCATATGATATTGCATTTTGACGTGTCGCGAAAGCGCTCGGCAAAGGCGATAAAGGCGGCTGTAGAGGGGGACAGAAGGATCTTTCTTGTGACCCAGCGCGACGAGCGCGACGATGATGTAAGCGTGTCAAAGGTGTTTGTGACGGGAGTTATCGCACAGATACGCCAGACGCTTAATACCCCCGACGGCTCGATAAGACTGCTTGTAGAGGGCTTAGAGGCGGCGGACCTTGACGACTTTGTACAAAGCGACCCCTATCTTATAGCGTCGGTAAAGGAATTGCCGCCGCCGTCGGATAAGATGTCCGATACGGAAAAGGACGCTTTGCGCCGTATGCTGACATCGGCGTTTACCCGCTACGGCGAGGTTTCGCCTAAGATGCCTAAAGAATTATATAAGGGCGTGCTAGCCGAGAAAGACATCGAGCGGCTGACCGAGCTAATCATATTCAACATATATCTTCGCACCGAGGTAAAGCAGGTGCTGCTCGAGTGCGGCACGCTGAAAAAGCGCGCGCAGATGTTGATAACCGCGCTGAATGAAGAAATAAGCATAATCAGGCTGGAGCAGCAGATAAACGAGCAGGTGCGCGAGAGCATAGACAGGAACCAGCGCGATTTTTATCTGCGCGAGCAGATGCGCATAATCTCCAATCAGCTCGGCGACGCCGACGAGCAGTCCGAGGCGTACAACTATATGGATAAGATAGACGACGCGGTGACCGACCCCGAGGCGCACGACAAGCTTATCCGCGAGTGCGGCAAGCTGTTAAAGCTCGGACCCGGCTCACAGGAGGCGGCGGTGATACGCTCGTACCTCGATACGGTGCTCGAATTGCCGTGGAAAAAATACACCCACGAGCATATTGACATAGACAGGGCGCAAAAGCAGCTCGAAAAGGATCATTACGGGCTTAAAAAGGTAAAGGAGCGTATACTTGAGATAGTGGCGCTCAACCGCTGGGAAAACGCCGACAAAAAGGGGCAGATAATCTGCCTTGTAGGACCTCCCGGCGTTGGCAAGACCTCCGTCGCAAAGTCTATAGCTAAGGCGCTCGGCAGAAAATACGTACGCGTGTCGCTCGGCGGCGTACACGACGAGGCGGAGATAAGAGGTCACAGAAAGACCTATCTCGGGTCTATGCCCGGCCGCATAGTAAAGGGGCTTACGCAGGCGGGCTCTATGAACCCGGTTATGCTGCTCGACGAGATAGACAAGCTCGGCGGCGACTATAAGGGCGACCCCGCGAGCGCCATGCTCGAGGTGCTCGACAGCGAGCAGAACTTTGCGTTTAGGGATCATTATCTCGAAATACCGTTAGATCTAAGCCGCGTATTGTTTATAACCACCGCTAATACGCTAGACACGATACCCGCGCCGCTGCTTGACAGAATGGATATAATCGAGCTGGGCAGCTATACCCGCGAGGAAAAGTTCCAGATAGCCAAAAAGCACCTTATACCCAAGCAAAATCAAAAGCACGGGCTTAAGGTAAAGGACTTTAAGATAACCGACGCGGCATTGTACGCGATAATAGATAAGTACACCAAAGAGGCGGGCGTAAGAACGCTGGAGCGCACGATAGCGTCTCTTTGCCGCAAGGCGCTGAAAAAGCTTGTCAGCGGCGAGGTGCAAAAGGTCAGCGTAAAGCCCGCAGACCTTGTAGAGCTGCTCGGACCGCCGAAATACCTATCGGATGATATACCGCCGCTAGACGAGGTGGGACTGGTAAACGGGCTTGCGTGGACGTCGGTGGGCGGCGTGATAATGCCGCTAGAGGTACTCGTGTTAGACGGCACGGGTAAGATAGAGATAACAGGTCAGCTCGGCGACGTTATGAAAGAGTCCGCAAAGATAGCCGTAAGCCTTACGCGCAGTCTTGCGAGAAAATATGAGATAGACCCCGACTTTTATAAGACAAAGGATATACATATCCACGCACCCGAGGGCGCCGTTCCTAAGGACGGACCGTCGGCGGGTGTGACTATGACCACCGCGCTTATCTCCGCGCTTTCCAATACGGCGGTGCGCAGAGATATAGCTATGACGGGCGAGATAACCCTGCGCGGAAAGGTGCTGCCTATCGGGGGACTGAGAGAAAAGACCATGGCGGCGTATAAGGCGGGGGTAAAGACCGTCATCATACCCAAAGAAAACGAGGCGGATATGAGCGAGCTTGACGACGTGATACTCGACAACCTTAATTTTGTCCTCGCGGACGATATAAGGACGGTGCTCGATACCGCGCTGGTACAGACTAATTCAATCTCGGATACGATAAAGCCGCTCCCAGAGATGAGCGTCTCAGACGCGGTGACCGTGAGAAAGGGCAGCGGGCATATCCCCTCATCGCGCAAGGGATAAGTATGAAGATAAATTATAATAAGGCGGCTTTTTATACCTCCTGCGGGCTTGCTAAGCAATTGCCGCCCTCCGACAGGGCTGAGGCGGCATTCTCGGGCAGGAGCAACGTGGGGAAAAGCTCGCTGATAAATAAGCTGCTTATGCGAAAGTCGCTCGCGAGGGTGAGCGGCGTACCCGGCAAGACGATAACCGTAAACTTCTACAAGGTCGACGAGGTGTACTTTGTCGACCTGCCGGGCTACGGCTATGCTAAGGCGGCGCGCGACGAGCAAAGGCGCTGGTCGGCGCTGGTGGACGGGTATTTTGCCCAAAACAGGCGTATCTCGACGGTGGTGCAGCTTATAGATATGCGCCACCCGCCGTCAAAGGACGATATGACTATGCTCGACTTTTTACGGCAGAGCGGCATACCGTTCGTGATAGTGCTGACAAAGGCTGACAAGCTCAAAAAGACCGAGCGCGAAAGGCGGCGCGGTGAGCTTGACGCAGAGCTCTCGGAATATGCGGATATAAGGCGCATAGAGGTATCCTCCGTATCGGGAGAGGGCATAGACGAGCTTAAACAATTGCTCGAAGAGGCAATGGGCTGATATGGATATATATTCGCTGACCCCGAGTATGGCGGAGAGCTTATTGTCGGGGTACGGGGCTTCGCGCGCGGCGGTAAATAATATATTTAAGGATATATACCGATATCACGCACGGAGCTTTGACGATATGAGCAATACCGGCGGCAGGATAAAGCGGGCGCTAAGCGAGCGGTACGAGTTTGTATTCCCACATGAAGTAAAGCGGATAGAGACGGACGACTGTGTGAAATTTCTTTTACGCCTGTCGGACGGGGAATACATCGAGTCGGTGCTTATGCGGCAAAATTACGGCAGCAGCGTATGCGTGTCCTCGCAGGTCGGCTGCGCTATGGGCTGCGTCTTTTGCCAAAGCGGGAAAAACGGGCGCACCCGCAGTCTTACGGCGGGCGAAATGGTATCCCAGCTGCTGTATATCGAAAGGGCGCTGAATATAAAAATAACCAACGTATCGGTAATGGGGATAGGCGAGCCGTTCGACAATTACGACGCGGTGAGCGACTTTTGCGATATCATCACCGACGACAACGCCCTCGCTGTACCGCCTAAAAGGGTGACGGTATCGACCTGCGGCATTGTCGGCGGGATAGATAGATTTGCAAAAAGGCAAAGACCCTGCTCCCTCGCGCTAAGTCTGCACGCGGCATTTGACGATAAGCGCACACGGCTTATGCCGATAAATAAAAAATATCCGTTAGCAGAATGTATGCGCGCGGCGGCGCGGTACGCTAAGCTTACTAACAGGCGAGTGTTGCTCGAATACACACTGCTTAGCGGGATAAATGACGGCGACGACGACGCGTATGCGTTGAGTACGCTCGCGCTTAGCGGGGATTTTACCGTCAATCTGATAGAATACAACACGACCGACGGCGGCGAATATAATAAAAGCGACAGGCTTATGCAGTTTTACCGCATGCTTAAAGGCAGGGGAGTGCGCGTTACGCTGAGAAGAAAATTCGGCGGGGAGATAAACGCGGGCTGCGGTCAACTGAGAAGCTCGGTCATAGGAAAGGCACCAAGTGATGAAATTCAACTGCGAACTTAAAAAGACGATAGACGACTCTTACGAGATAGAAATAGGCAGAGAGCTGTACGGCGCCCTTATAGACGACCTTAAGGGCGGCTTAGTCGGAGGTGTGCGCAAATTTGCCATAGTCACCGACACTAACGTACGCGATCTGTATGCGATAAAGCTGCATAATATGCTTACCGAGGCGGGCTACTCCTCGGATATTTTTGTTATCCCTGCGGGGGAAAAATCCAAGACCCGCGCCATGAAAGAATTTGTCGAGGACTCTATGCTGCAAAAGGGGTATCGGCGCGACTGCTGTATCATCGCAGTCGGAGGCGGGGTAGTGTCAGACCTTGCGGGCTTTACGGCGGGGACATACGGCAGGGGGGTGCCGTTTTTGATATATTCCACCACCCTGCTTGCGGCGGCGGACGCGTCTATCGGCGGCAAGACCGCGGTGGATACCCCGCTCGCCACCAACCTTATCGGTCTTTTTAACCAGCCGAAAAAGGTATACATAGACATAGACGCGTGGAAGACATTGCCCGAGCGGCAGATACGCAGCGGGCTTGCCGAGACGATAAAGCACGCCTGCATAGGCTCGGTGCAATTGTTTAATTTTCTTGAGGACAATATAGACAATATACTCATCTGCAACGATTATGCCTGCGAATATATCGCGCGTATGAACTGCGAGATAAAGTATAAGGTCGTAATGCTCGACGAGCGCGAGTCGGGGCTCAGAGAGGTACTCAACCTTGGGCACACCGTCGGCAGAGCGCTTGAAACGGTCAGCGACTATGAGCTGCTGCACGGCGAGGCCGTAGCAGTGGGGCTCGCCGCCGAGGTAAGGCTCGGCAATTTGCTCGGGTATATTTCTAAGCAAAACGCCGACAGGGTAATAGCACTGCTTGCTAAGGCGGGGCTGCCTGTGTCCGTCCCCGTATATGTAAAGAAGAAAGACCTGTTACAGAAGCTTTACACCGATAAAAAGGTCAGGGACGGCAAGCTCAGGTTCGTGTTCCAAAAGGAAATAGGCGAAATGATGTGCTTTGGCGAAAATCGCTACTCTAAGCAGATAGACGAGGAGCTTATCGCGTCTGTTTTGGAGAAGCTTTGATATATTTGACGGTAAAGGAAGGAGAGAAGAAAGGAATATGTCGGACGATAAACATTCGCAGGACGATATTTATTCTTTCGCCGAGAGGACTTTAGTCGACAATTATTTAAAGCTGGCAAGGGTAAATGTCGTTACCGGAGAGTACGAGTTTTTGAAAAAGGACGACGCTCTAAACGATCCGCAATATGATAACGTTACGGATATTTATGAGTACATTGCAAGGCAGGTGCAGGACGGGCTGATAAGCCCCGATTATGCGAGGGATTATTACAGATTTTCCGACCGCGAATACGTTATGGGGCGCTTGCTCACCCGCGGCAAAAGGCTGATACACAGCTATATGAGAAAATCGCCGAGCGGCGAGATATGGATGACCTTTGCGATAATCGCGCCGCACGATTTTTCTAAGGAAAACCCTTACGCGCTGTTTACATGGAGGGACGCGGACCCCGATACCATTACTATGATGGACGCGGTAGCGACGCTCTCGGTGATGTACCACAAGATACTTAAGATAAATCTTACGAACGATACTTTTTTTGCCGTAAAGGTGGACGACAGCGAGGCCGACGCTATCAGCAATTATACCCGCATATCCGAGTGGTGGAAAGAGTTTTGCGACGGCGGCGGAGTACACGAGCACGACCGCGAGGCGTATAAAAAGTTTACCGATATCGAAAAGCTGCGGCGGGAGTTTAAAGCCGACCGCACAAAGAAAAGCTGCCGCTACCGCAGGCGGTCGGGGGATATGTACCACTGGGTGCAGATGGACCTCACCCCGAGTATAGAATACACCGACGACCGTCAGGTGGTGATACTCTATGTCAAGGACATACACGACGAGTATATGAGAGAGCTCAATAATCTGCGCGAGCTCGAGAACACCTTTAGCCGCGACGCTCTTACTATGCTCAATAACCGCCACAAGTTCAACACCGATACCGAGGCGGTCGACAACGGCTTTATCACCTGCCTTTATATCGACGTAAACGGTCTGCACGAGGTAAATAATCTGCTCGGTCACAAAAAGGGCGACGATATGCTGTGCAGTGTCGCGGACGCACTGAGAAGATATTTTCCCGACGAGATACTTTACAGGATAGGCGGAGACGAATTTGTCATGCTGACAAGGCGGCTCAAAAAGTCTGAGGTCGCGGAGCTTACCGAAAAGATGGAGGCCGACCTTGAAAAAGATAACTATGCCATCTCGGTCGGGATATCCGACGAGCCCGATATTCATAAGATGATAACCTGCGCCGAGCAGCTTATGCGCGAGGACAAGGGGCGCTATTATGAGTGTCACGGCGACCGCCGCAAGAATAGAGAGATGAATAAGGAGCTAGAGCGTATCCTCGCCGAGAAGCACGACGTCGAGTCTTTCCTGCAGGTTATCTCCGAGAGGTACGCGGGCGTGTATTTTGTCAATCTGCGCTCGGATACGATACGCCACATTTATATCCCCGACCATTTTCTCGAGCAATTGCAGCAGGCGGACCTTAAGTACAGCGGCGCGCTTAGCCTTTATGCTAAAAAATACGTCAAGGAGGATTACCTCGACCTGTTTAATAAGGTGCTTAATTACAACGAGCTTGAGGAGGCGCTCCGCCAAAACGGTGTAGTACAGTTTTCTTATCAAAAGAAAGATAGTTCTTTTATGAATTTGCGAATAGTAAAGCTCGACGACAGCAGCGCGGATAAGGACGACACGCTGTGGATATTCTTCTACGACAAGCACCACGACGCGGCGGAGTTTGACGCTCCCGCGCTGACGATAGGGTGAGAAAGAATTATATATTTAACACAAAAATCCCCGTGAATTTTGATTTTTCACGGGGATTTTTGATTATTTGGGGCTTTATCGCAAAGCGCCCCTACCTCGGCAATGTGAAAAATAGGTGAAATTTTCTAAAACATATTGACACCGTGTCAGAATAGTGGTATACTATCCATAGTGACACGGTGTCAGAATTTATTGCCTCAAATAAAAATAAGGAGGTCGCAATATGCCCAAAGGTTCGCCCGAGCTCACAAGCGCGCGCAAAGAGGAGATAATAAACGCCTGCGAGAAGCTGTATCAGACGATGAGCTTTAAAGAGATAACGCTGAAAGAAATAAGCGCAGAAACGAGCTTTACCCGCACCTCTATTTACAATTACTTTCAGACGAAAGAAGAAATATTCCTCGCGCTATTACAGCGCGAATATGAGCTGTGGAACGCGGAGCTGGAAGACATAATGCTTAAATTCCCCTCGCTTACAAAAGAAGAATTTGCAGATAAGATAGCGCATTCGCTCGAAAGCCGCGCACAGCTGCTGAAAATAATGTCGATGAACCATTACGATATGGAGAGCAATAGCCGCCCCGAGCGGTTAGCGGAATTTAAGGTAGCTTACGGCAATTCTTTAAGGATAGTTATGCGCTGTTTGGAGCAATATTTCTCCGAAATGTCGATAGGCGAAAAGCAAAAATTTGTCTACACGTTTTTCCCGTTTATGTTCGGGATATATCCGTACACATTTGTCACCGAAAAACAGCGGGCGGCAATGGAGCAGGCGGGAGTAAACTATGTATTCATGACAATATACGAAATCGTATATAATTGTGTGATAGATCTTTTGGGAAATTAATAGGAGGTGCTTTTATGAAGTATGCAGCGCTCGGAAAATCAGACCTTAGGGTCTCGCGTATCTGTATGGGGTGTATGGGCTTTGGCAACGCGGCGACGGGTCAGCACTCTTGGACTCTCGGCGAGAGCGAAACGCGGGAGATAATAAAGCACGGGCTCGACCTCGGGATAAACTTCTATGATACCGCAATTGTTTACCAAAACGGCACGAGTGAACAGTTTGTTGGGAGGGCTCTGCGGGATTTTGCGCGGCGGGAGGATTATGTTATCGCGACAAAATTTACTCCGCGCACGCAGGACGAGATAGACGCGAAAGTAAGCGGACAGCGGCATATCGCAAATTATCTCGACCAAAGCCTTAAGAACCTCGGTATGGACTATGTAGACCTCTACATCTATCATATGTGGGATTATCACACTCCTATGGAGGAGATAATGGACGGACTGCACAATGCGGTAAAGGCGGGAAAAGCGCGGTATATCGGCATTTCTAATTGCTACGCGTGGCAGTTGGCAAAGGCTAATTTTTTCGCGCGGGAGAATAATTTGACGGAGTTTATATCGGTGCAGGGGCATTATAATCTTATCTTCCGCGAGGAAGAACGCGAGATGAAGCCTTTCTGCGCCGACCAAAATATAGCTATGACCCCGTACAGCGCTCTCGCGGGAGGGCGGCTGTCAAAGCGCCCCGGCGAGACCTCTAAGCGCCTTGAGCAAGACGCATATGCTAAATTCAAGTACGACGCCTCCGCAGAGGCGGACGGGAAAATTATCGCCCGCGTCGCGGAATTAGCGGACAGGTGTGGGGTATCTATGACCGAGATAGCGCTTGCGTGGCTGTTAACAAAGGTGACCGCTCCCGTGGTAGGCGCGACGAAATTCTCGCACGTAGACGGCGCGGCGAGGGCGGTAGATATCGAGCTTTCGCAGGAGGAGACAGATTATCTTGAAGAGCTTTATGTTCCCCATGCGCTTGTCGGAGTTATGGCTCAAAACGGCAAGCAAAAGGCAGGGAATGTAGTTTAATTTTAAGGAGGAATTTACCATGGAAAAAATCACACAGACAGCAGGCAGAGATCAGCTCGGCGAGTTTGCGCCCGACTTTGCGCATTTTAACGACGATGTGCTTTTCGGCGAGAACTGGAACAACCCCGACATCGACCTTAAAACGCGGTGCATTATCACCGTCGTGGCGCTGATGAGCTCAGGGATCACCGACTCGTCGCTTGTGTATCATCTTGAGAACGCCAAAGCGCACGGCGTGACGAAAGCCGAGATCGCCGCGATAGTTACCCACGTCGGCTTTTATGTCGGCTGGCCTAAGGCGTGGGCAGTGTTCAGAATGGCAAAGGACGTGTGGAAGGACGACGCGCCCGCTCTTTCCGACAAAGACAAATATCAGAACACTATCCTTTTCCCGATAGGCGCGCCGAATGACGGCTTTAGGCAGTATTTTATCGGGCAGAGCTATCTCGCGCCGGTATCTAAAGAGCAGGTGGGGATATTCAACGTGACCTTTGAGCCCGGCTGCCGCAACAACTGGCACATACACCACGCGACTAAGGGCGGCGGGCAGATACTCGTCTGCGTAGGCGGCCGCGGGTACTATCAGGAGTGGGGCAAGGACGCTGTAGAAATGCGCCCCGGCGACTGCATAAATATCCCCGAGGGTGTAAAACACTGGCACGGAGCCGCGCCCGACAGCTGGTTTAGCCACCTCGCGATAGAGGTCCCCGGCGAGAACGGTTCTAACGAGTGGCTGGAGCCCGTCGACGACGAGCAGTACGGCGGGCTTAAATGAAAAAGCTTTTTTTGATATTTTTTGCGGCAATTATGGCGGTGTGCGTTAACGCTTGTTCGGTGAGAAAGCGCGGCAAGCGGTGCCGAGTGGCTTAGCGGACAGCGCTTTTCCGTCGACGCGTCGGAAGATGAGATACTTGCGTGGGCGAATGGAATTTTACAGCGATAGAAAGGAAATGATACTTTATGAGCAAAACATTAGTCGCATATTTTTCCGCAAGCGGCAGGACGGCGGAAGTCGCCAAAACGCTTGCTACAGCGGCAGGGGCTGACATATATGAGATAAAGCCCGCAGTGCCCTACACTAAGGCGGATCTCAATTGGATGGATAAGAAGTCGCGAAGCTCGGTCGAGATGAGCGACAAGTCGAGCCGCCCCGCGCTCGCCGATAAAAGCGCCGATATCGCGGGGTACGACACTATCCTTATCGGCTTTCCTATATGGTGGTATGTCGCGCCGACTATCATAAACACGTTTCTCGAGAGCTATGACTTTTCGGGGAAGAAGATAGTGCTGTTCGCGACCTCGGGCGGCAGCGGCTTTGGAAAGACCGTCGAGGGCTTAAAGGGTTCTGCTTCGCCCGACACAAAAATCGTCGAGGGGAGAATGCTTAACGGCAGGCTGTCCGAGAGCGAGCTTAAGGAGTGGGCGGAGAGCCTGTGAAGATAGCGCTC
Source organism: uncultured Ruminiclostridium sp. (assembly GCA_947594425.1). GTDB lineage: Bacteria > Bacillota > Clostridia > Oscillospirales > Ruminococcaceae > Ruminiclostridium_E. The sequence goes on along the minus strand of CANQED010000001.1, from coordinate 234,430 downwards.
GGCAACGCCGACGACGGGAATTATTGTCAATTTTAGCTTATAATTATAATATGGTGCAATATAAACTCGGCGTGCCCGCTTGGACACGCCGAGTTGTCTGTTCTGTTAGGTTATTAATTCGTTTATGATAAATCATAACAGCGAAAGCTACTCGGATAAATAATATGCGTGTTCCATATGGTGCTTGAATCTGCCCGGACTTTTGCAAGCTGCAGTCACGGCAAAGCATGTGGAGGTTTTTGATAACGGATTTGCCGCCGGAGTGCCACGGTGTAATATGGTCGGCGTGCAGCTGCTCGTATTAAAAGCGCTTTTTGCAGATAGGGCAAATACCTTGCTGTTGTTTGTAGACGGTGTGCCTGTCATCCTCCTCGAACTGCCGCAGGCTGAGAAATATCTCTTTCTTACTTAACAGATATTCATACACGCCGCTTTTCCCGGTGACTTTTTTGTCCGCCATCAGAGCGGCGGCTCTATTTTCTATCTCGGTCGGGTCGAGCTGAGTGCTGCCGACCGGCGTTAAGAAACACTCATAATTTTCTAATTAAATTAGAATTCCTTTCTAAAAATATGTTATTGTCATACCAAAAAAGCTATGATATACTTTAATTACCGCTCCGGAACGGATCTATTTGAAAGGAAAATGTTTATGAAAACCATAGGAGAAAGAATCAGAGAATACCGCAAAGCGGCTAAACTGACGCAGGAACAGTTGGCGGCGCGTCTGAACGTATCGTTTCAGTCAGTGTCGAAATGGGAGACAAATAATGCAAGTCCGGATTTATCTTTGATCATTCCGATTGCAAGACTTTTCGGGATCAGCGCCGATGAGCTACTCGGAATGTGCGACAGTGACCCCGACAGCCGCTATGATGAACTCAAAGAGGCGTATGAACACACATTCAAAACAGAGGATTTTGCCGAACGTCAGTGTATCTGCGAAGCTGCTGTATCGGAATATCCCGGCGATATGCGGTGGCTTTCAAACCTTGCATGGGTTATCTCAAACCGTTCGTTTGAATACGGCGACGAAAAGGAATACGTCGCCGAACAGGAAAAGGCGATAAAGCTCTTCGACGCTGTGATCAAAAACTGCAGCGACGAGCTTTTAAGGAGCGAAGCTATAGAGGGTATAACCCAGCTTTTAAGTTGGCGCGGACGCCGCGATGAGGCAAGGCAATATGTCGAGCTTCTGCCCGAAAGACAGCCTTTTTCACGTGAACAGGTCCTTGAAAACTGTCTGTCAGACGAGGAGCTTATAATCTTCAAACAGAACCGCATAAAGAGTCATCTTGAGGGCATTTTATGGGATCTGTCCCTGCTTGCGCCATACACTTTTGCCGACACCGGAAAGGCGGTTCTTTGCGCGCTGATACCCGACGGGAATTATCTCGAGTTCAATCACAGCCTCTACTATGCCGTCCGTCAGAAGATAAACGGTATAATTAAAAAAGATAACCCCGACAGAAAAGAAATTTTGCGTCTTTTGAAAGAGATGAAGTCCTGCGCCGCTGAATACGATAGGATAGTATTTGAAAAGCCGGGAATCTACCGATATACTTCGCCCGTTTTTGATAGAATAGAGACCGATACCCGCGACTGGTTCGGAAACGAAGGCAAGCCGATGTCGGAGGATTTCAGGGAATATTTAAACGACCACGCATTTGATTTTCTACGAATCGATATAGAATTCGGCAAGCTATTCAAGTAATCGTTGAAAAATATTTCACAAAATTGCTTTTAAACGGGTCGTCGCAGTTACAGAAAACCGTCTTGCCCGAAAAAAACGCCCGATAGTGGCTCAGCTCGTTTTCTATGTCTCTTAGCTGCGTGTAAAACTCGTCCTTATAACGCGAATATAGCACATATCTGCCACAACAAACACGGCGTGCCCGCTTGGACACGCCGTGTCATTATCCTATTCGCTTTAGTTTATCTATCCGTCTGTGCGTCATCAATACATTCCGCCCATGCCGCCTGCGGGCATTGCGGGTGCGGGAGGATTTTCCTCCTTTTTATCTGCAACAAGGCTCTCGGTGGTGAGCACCATAGCGGCAACCGACGCGGCGTTCTGCAGTGCGGAGCGCGTCACCTTAGTCGGGTCTACTATTCCTGCCGCAAACATATCCACATACTCTTCCTTGTATGCGTCAAAGCCGTAGCCGGTCTTGTTCTCGCGGCGAATGTTGTCGATTATTACCGAGCCCTCAAGACCCGCGTTAGCGGCTATCTGGCGTACCGGCTCTTCGAGCGCGCGGAGCACTATCTTGATACCCGTCTTCTCGTCGCCGTCGGCGCTGTCGAGCAGCTTTTCTACCGCGGGCATAGCGTTAATTAGAGCCGTGCCGCCGCCTGCGACGATACCCTCTTCTGCGCCTGCCTTTGCGGCTGCGAGAGCGTCCTCTATGCGCATCTTCTTTTCTTTCATCTCTATCTCGGTAGCCGCGCCGACCTTGATAACGGCTACGCCGCCCGCGAGCTTAGCCAGCCTCTCTTGCAGCTTCTCCTTGTCAAACTCGCTTGTGGTGGTCTCTATAGCGGCTCTTATCTGAGCTATGCGCGCGTCGATGTCGGTCTTTGTGCCTGCGCCGTCGACGATAGTGGTATTCTCCTTGGTGACGGTAACGCTCTTAGCGCGTCCGAGCTGGTCGATAGTGGTATCCTTAAGCTCAAGGCCGAGCTCTGAGGTTATCACCTGTCCGCCTGTCAGAATTGCTATATCCTGAAGCATTTCCTTGCGTCTGTCGCCAAAGCCGGGAGCCTTTACGCCGACGCATACGAACGTGCCTCTTAATTTGTTGAGAATAAGCGTGGTCAGCGCCTCGCCCTCGATATCCTCGGCGATTATGAGCAGCTTCTTTCCTGCCTGTACGACCTGCTCGAGCAGCGGCAAAACGTCCTGTATATTGCTTATCTTCTTGTCGGTGATAAGAATGTACGCGTCGTCAAGGTTAGCGGTCATCTTGTCGGTATCGGTAGCAAAGTAGGGCGAAATGTAACCCCTGTCAAACTGCATACCCTCGACTACCTCGCTGAACGTCTCGGCGGTCTTGCCCTCTTCAAGCGTAACGACGCCGTCGGTGGTGACCTTCTCCATAGCCTCGGCGATAAGCTTGCCTACGCTCTCGTCGCCCGACGATACGGTAGCGACTCTGCATATGCCCTCGCTGCCCTCGATAGCCTTGGAGTTGTTCTTTATCTCCTCTACGGCCGCGTCTACGGCCTTAGATATGCCGCGCTTAACTATCATGGGATTAGCGCCCGCGGCGATATTCTTCATACCCTCTCTGATAATAGCCTGAGCGAGCAGGGTAGCGGTGGTGGTGCCGTCGCCCGCCGCGTCGTTGGTCTTGGTGGAGACCTCTTTTACAAGCTGCGCGCCCATATTCTCAAACGGGTCGTCAAGCTCTATCTCCTTAGCGATGGTAACGCCGTCGTTGGTGATAAGCGGAGCGCCGAACTTCTTGTCGAGCACTACGTTTCTGCCCTTAGGGCCGAGCGTTATCTTAACGGTGTCGGCAAGCTGGTCTATGCCCGTCTGCAAAGCCTTTCTTGCCTCTTCGCCGTATATTATCTGTTTAGCCATGTCTAAATTCCTCCCTTTCTTATTCTACAACGGCAAGTATGTCGTCTGCTCTTAATATAGTGTACTCTTCGCCGTCTACCTTTACCTCGGTGCCTGAATACTTGCTCATAAGCACTTGGTCTCCTACCTTAATTCCCATAGGTATGAGCTTGCCGTCCTCTGTCCTGCCGGGTCCTACTGCTATTACCTTTGCCACCTGAGGCTTTTCTTGTGCGGCGCTTGTAAGTATTATGCCGCCCTTGGTAGTCTCTTCCGCCTTTAGCATCTGAACTACCACTCTGTCTGATAACGGTTTGATCGTCATTGTTAGTCCTCCTTTTATTGCGGGTGCAATGCACCTTTCTGATTTGTCTTGCCGTGGATTTAGCACTCTTGACCCTTGAGTGCTAAATCCGCTATTCATTATTGTATCACTTTTAATTGAAAAATCAAGACCTAATATCAAATTTTCCTTAAATTTGTGATAATATCACAAAACGCTGCCGCTAAAAAGAAATAATTTTGGTAATGTTTACACAATTCATTTTCTAAAAAAATAAAATTACGGGTTGAAAAAACCCGAGCGGGAGTATATAATAATATTATGGGCTTTTATGGGCTGAAATAACGGAGTGAGAATTATGAAAAAATTACTGCTGCTATCTGATGAAGACGCGCTGACGCGTGAGCTTATCGCTCTCACCGCGCGCGGAGCGGATTATGATGTAATATATGCGGACGACGGCGAGATTTCGCCCGACAGAGCGCCCGACATTGCGATATTTTCATCGGGGCGCGGTCCGCAGATAAAGACATGCAGGGAGCTCTTCCCGCAGTGTGAGATATACCGTCTGAAAGAGGGCGGAAAGGGAAAGAGCGTTATATCGCTGCCGATAGACCTCTCGCGGCTGGTGGAGATATTCGGCTTTGACGATATGCCGTCGGACCTTATTTTGTCCTCCGACGAGCCGTCCGTCACCGCGGGCGGAAAGCGGGTAGAGCTGACGCTCAACGAGCTTGAACTGTTTAAATGCTTTGCCGCTAACCCGAACAGGGTGTTTTCCCGCGAGCAGCTCGCGCTCGAGGTGTTCGGCGCGGATATCGCGGATATACAGACTATGACCGACGACACGGTCTTATCCCTTATATCTAAGCTTGAGGGGCTGTCGGACAGATGGACGCTAAAGCATATATGGGGCGTCGGGTATAAATTTGAGGTGCGTAATTTTATTTGAGTATATTTAAGATGTCGAGCAGGAGGGAAAATATATGGACCCCGAAGAATTGAATAAGCTTATCACAAAGAGCAAAGGCGGCGATACCGAGGCGTTTATCTCGCTGTATTCGGCGGTATACCGCCCGCTGTACAAGATAGCGCGCTTTGCCTTAAAAAGCGAGGACGCGGCCGTCAGCGCCCTGCACAGGACGGTAAAGGACAGCTTTACCGCGATAGCGGGCTCGGATATCAAGGGCACGGGCGCGTTTATAGAATGGATAGTTAAAATATTATGCGCTAAGATAAAACAGCAAAATCGTTTATCCTCGGACGATCAGCCTAAGCAAAGCGATACGTTTGATATGCGCGGCGAGCTTGACAGCCTGCCCAATATGGACAGGCTCGTGCTCGCGGTAAGCACCATATGCGGCACAGACGCCGAAAAGACCGCCAAGCTTTGCGGATATACCGTAAATACCGTCGAGGTCTGCCTAAACAACGCCGAGATGGTGATACAGGCGGACTATCTTGCCAAGTCGTAAATTTTGCCGAAAGGACATTAAATGGAACCGGAAAAACTACTAAAGGATTATGTCGCGTCCATTGAGGTGCCGAACAGCGTAAAGCCCGACGCGGTGAGAGATATGATCCTTCAGGACAACGAATTGACCGCGGGTACTTTTTTAAAGAGCTTAAGACAGCTTAAAATATCCGGCTCGGAATTTCTCGACCTGCTCGGAAATTCTCGCATAGGCAACTCCGAGTACCGCTATATAGAAGAAAATCCGCACCTGAGATTTGACGAATTGCTCACGGTGCTGGATAATTCTGTGCTAACCGGCGAGGATTATCGCGTGCTGCTCGCCGCCGCCACCCACCGCAAAAAGCTCAGAGACGAGCGCAGGCGGCGCGAGGAGGAGGCAGTCGCGCGCCTCGAGCGTGACCGCGCCATGGCGCAAAAGGTTGCCGAGGCAGAACCTGTGGAGAAAGTGCCCGCTGAGGTAACGCCCACCGAGGAAGTGACCGTAGAGGAACTCCCCGCCGAGGAGACACCCGCCGAGGAAGTACTCACCGAGGAAACACCTGCCGAGGAGACACCCACTGAGGAGATACCAGTTGAGGAGATACCCGCTGAGGAAAAACCCACCGAGGAGATAACCGTTGAAGAAGCCCCCGCGCCCACCGATATCATATCCGAGATAAGCGATATGTTCGCGGGTGCGCCTGCGATTGAGGAAGTACCCGCAGAGGTAACACCCATCGAGGAGACACCCGTTGAGGGAGTGCCCGCCGAGATTACCCCTGCCGGGGCAATCTCCGTTGAGGAGGCAATTGCTGAGCAAACCCTCGCGCTCACCGACATTATATCCGAAGTAAATAATATGCTTGTAGGTGCGCCTGCGGTTGAGGAGGCACCCGCGCCCGTTCCTGAGACGGCCACGGCAGAGGTAACAACCACCGAAGAGATACCCGCAGGTGCAGCCCCCGTTTATACTGTTCCCGCTGATGAAAAACCCGCAGAGACAGCACCCGCTGAGGAAACGCCCACGGAGAAAGTTTCCGATACACAAGAAGTACAAGCCCCCGCCGAGCAGCCGCACGTCGAGGAGGCACACAAAGAACAGGCTCCCGCCAAAGACGCATCCGAGGATAGCGAGGAGGACTGGGAGTACGAGGTATACGAAAACGACAGCCTTTACGATGACGACGATTATTCGGCTAAGTCGCTCGCGCGCAGCGTGGGCGAGCTTGTGGAAAAGCGTGAGGGGCGGGCTAAGAACTGCCTTATCGCGGCGTTTTCGCTGGCGGCTGCGGTGCTGGTTTTCGGCGTAGGCTTTAAGCTGCTGAAATTCTATCAGGTTTTGCCGACGTATACGTATGAGATACCCGCAGCGCCCGAGGAATTTTCCCAACAAATAACAAATGATAAAGAATTGCTCGAGTGCGCAAGAACGCCCGACGAGGCGGTGTCTTATCTGTCGGCTGCCGAGAGCCCCGCGCGCGCCGAGCATACATACGAGCAAAGCAAGACCGCGTTCAGCTCCAAATACGTCCTGCGCGTCTGCGACAACGGCAAGGGCAAGCTTGTGATAAAGGGCGGCTCGATAAACGATAAGGGCAAGGTCGAGTCGAAATTTACCGCGGACGTTTTTGACGACGATATAACCGACCTTAATATATTCTATAAAGAATATGACGGCAAGGGGTACTTTATTCTGACGGCCCCCGCAGGGGATGAGACCTGCGTAAAAATATACGAGCAGGACGCTCTGCGGCAGCTGGACGCGCCGACGGTGGATTATCGTCAGTCGGGAGCTATGCTCGACTATTATATAGGCGAGGATGCATTTTATCCGATAAGCTATGTTGAATTTGACGTGGATAAGGCAAATTCGGGAAAGCCCGAGACCTTTGTCCCGCATATTTATAATAACGACCGATCGAGGGCGGCGGCGTTCAATGACATCGTGCTGCCTTATGCTGCGGCGCGGCTTAACTACTACGTAGTGTCACGCCTTCCGCTTAACGGCGGCAACGATTGCTTTGTCAAAGCGTCGGCGGTCGGCGAGAACAGCGGCTGGGCGATAAGCGCGGCGGGGCTGTACACCTGTGACACCGTAAAGGTAAACGGCGATACGCATACCCGCCTAACCCGTATATGTTTTGATAAGAGCCTTACACCGTCGCAGTATGACCTTGACGGTGCGGTATATCCCGAGATGATAGCGGCGGGGGAGACAAAGCTCGCCGTTTTGGGCAAGGGCGCGGAAAATACCTCCGTGCTGTATGTATTACCCTCGGCGCTCTCCGAGCCGTCCGCTGTGGACAATATCGCCGAGAACAAGCCGACGGCGGATATCTTCTGCGAGGGGGATATACTAAGCGTGATAACCGCCGAAGAAAAGCCCATGCAGTACAGCTTTGACTTAAACACGCTGAAAAGCTGCGAGCCTATCGACAATTCTCTTATCTTTATAAAGGACGGGCTGTACGCTAAGACCGAGGTAAAGGATAAGGGCGTAACATTGTCTGTTTGCATAGACAAAAATACCGAGCTCGCCTCGGTAGATATAAGCGAAGAGGGCGGCAGCGGCTACCGTCTGCCCTCTAACGCTGACGCCGTTGTGACGGGGATATCCGGCGATAATGTGATAATAGGCGTGCCGGTGGTATATTATGACGGCGTGACCGACGTAGGAAAATTTCAGTTCTACACCTATAAGGACAAAAAGCTCTCGCCATTGGGTGAGATAATAGTTATGGAAGGCGACTTAAGCCATATCACGGGAGCTGTGACCGACGGCGGATATATCGTCACCGTTTGGGGCAGCCGCGTGATAACCGCCGACAGCGCTAAGCTTAAGATAATATCCGACGCGTCGCTGTAAGGCGTTTAATTAAGGAGAGTAAGTATGCACGATAAATTGCTTTTAGCGGCAATAGAATACGACAGCGGCGACCCTAAGAGGATACAGCACTTTATAAAGGTCTATCAGCTCGCTATGCTGATAGGCAGGGGAGAAAATCTATCCGACGGCGAGCTTAAAGCCCTCGCCGCAGCGGCTATATTGCACGATATAGGCATACATGAGGGAGAGCGCCTGTACGGAAGAAGTGACGGCGAGATACAGCAGCGGCTCGGTCCCGACATTGCCGCAAAAATATTGGACACGGTCGGCGGCTATGACGATGTAAAGGGGCGGGTCATGCACCTTATCGCCCGCCACCACACCTATACGGATATAGACGGCGCGGACTTGCAGGCGCTTATCGAGGCGGATTTTCTTGTCAATCTTTACGAGGACAACAGCGGCAAAGACGCGATAAACGCTGCGCGGGATAAGATATTTCGCCTTAATACTGGAAAAATGCTGCTTGATCTGATGTTTACGGCAAAGGAGTGAGCGTTACGGCTGTAGAAAACGGAGTATGGATAATGCGGGGAGTGCCTTACGGCGACCCCGACTGTATCACCTCCTGCGCTAAGCTTGAGGAATATATAAATAAGGTGGGGTTTCTGCCGCTTTTTGCCAACGGGATAAAGGGCTTTTCCTCCGAGGAGCACACCGCGCCTAATTCGTGGTGGTGCGATATCCCCGAGAAAGACCCGTGGATATGGCGCGAGGAGATAGCGCGCGGCGGCAGGATAGCGTACGGCAAATTTTTCGGCGGCAGGGCGGGGTATATCTCGCTTGAGTGGCTGCCGTACTTTGCCAACTGGCGCAGGGACGGATACGATTTTGACAGTCTTTACGACGACGGAAAGGCACAGCTGCGCTCTAAGAAGATAATGGATCTTTTCACCTCGCAGGACGGGCTATTCACTTATGAGATAAAAAAGCTTGCGGGCTTCGGCAAGGGCGGGGAAAAGAATTTTGCGGGCGTGCTGACCAAATTGCAGGAGCAGACCTACCTCGTCGCGGTAGATTTTCGCCGCAGATTTAATAAGCGGGGCGAGCAGTACGGAATGACCGCCGCTAAGCTCGCTATGCCCGAGAGCGTGTGGGGCTACGACCTTGTGACCTCCGCTTATAAAGAAGAGCCCGAGCAGTCAAGACAGCGCATAATATCGCACCTGCGCAAGCTGTACGGGGATATCGACGATAAGACGATAGATATTTCCTTGGGAAAATAGAGAAAAAATAACTGTATAATCGCTAAATCTGTTGACAGCTTTTTAGTGTAGTGGTATAATTAAATTATTAAAAGATTTACCGAAATTGTCATAGTGAAAGGAGCAATTATGCATAAAAAAGCTAAGCTTATCGCCGCCATATCGGCTGCGGCGGTATGCGTGATAGTAATAGCGATACTATTGGTATCATTTTTCGCGCCTGTATCTTTCGATAAGTGGATATACGAAACCGTCGAGGGAAAGCAGGACTTTGAGAACCATATCTTTTTAGATAACGCCGATAAGATGTTCCAAAGATTTGACCTAACCAATATGTGTTTTCGCAAGACGCAGGGGCGGCTCGAAAGAGATTTTGTATACAACTGCACGGGCAGCTGGAGCGATACCGATAAGGTGACCCTTGACGGCAATACTTTGTACGCCGAGGCGGATATAAGGCCTGAGGACGGCGGCACGGTAAAGGTGACCTTTAAGGGTACCCGCAGGTGGTATTTTGACTATGATTGGGAGGTAGAGTATAACGACGAGCTCCCTGATCTTAATTATGATATTTCGTCCGCGGACGACATTCCGATAATCGAGTAAAAACGTAAAAATTTTGCGGGGTGAAAAAATTTACTCACACCCCTTGACAAACACAGCGAGATGTGCTATAATATCAATGCTGTTCTAAAGACAGCAGGTCGGTTTTACCGCTAACGGACTTGTCCGCCTGCCGAGGAATGGGAATATCACAGTGATTTTCCGCCCTGTTCCTCTATGCGAACGGGGCTTTATCTTTTCCTTTTGAACAGTAAATAAACGAAAGGAGAACAGTTTATGCCGAGTCAGAGCGTATTACAGACTAAGCAGGCTTACGTTGAGGAGCTTGCCGACAAGCTTAAAAATGCGGACTGCGGTGTTATCGTCGATTACAAGGGTATCACCGTAGCTGATGACACCAAGCTCAGAAAAGATCTGCGCGAGGCGGGTATCGACTACTTTGTAGTAAAGAACACCCTGCTTAAGCGCGCCGCAGAGATCGCCGGGATCGAGGGCATAGAGGACGTGCTCGAGGGCACTACCGCTATCGCGCTCGCTAAGGACGACATCATTACCGCGCCTAAGCTGCTGTACAAGCAGGAAGAGGATTCAGACGGCACATTTTCCATCAAGAAGGGCTTTGTAGACAACAAGGCTATCAGCAAGGAAGAGGTAGTAGCGTATGCAAAGCTCCCCTCAAAAGAGACCTTGCTTTCTCAGCTGGTATTTATGCTGCAGTCGCCTATCCAGAGACTTGCTATCGCGATAAGCGAGATCGAGAAGAAACAGTCCGCATAAGACGGACGCCTAAGCGCGCTTTAATAAGCGCATAGCGCGGAGCATTCCGCAAAGACAAAACATAATTATGGAGGAAAACAAAATGGCTTCAGAGAAGATTTTAGGTATTATTGAAGAAGTTAAGGGTCTTAGCGTATTAGAGCTCAACGAGCTCGTAAAGGCTCTTGAAGAAGAATTCGGCGTATCCGCTGCCGCTGTAGCAGCTGCTCCCGCAGCAGGCGCAGGCGCTGCCGCTGCCGCTGAGGAAAAGACCGAGTTTGACGTTGTGCTCGAGTCGTTCGGCGACTCCAAGATGGGCGTTATCAAGCTCGTTAAGGACATCTGCGGCGTAGGCCTTAAGGAGGCTAAGGAGCTCGTTGAGGCTGCTCCTAAGACCCTTAAAGAGGCTGCTCCTAAGGCTGAGGCTGAGGAGATCAAGGCTAAGCTCGAAGAGGCAGGCGCTAAGGTCGAGCTCAAGTAAGCTTATTACAATTGCACAAGCATTAAACGGCGTACCGCGTAAACGGTGTGCCGTTTTTGTGCAATACAGCCGCAATAGCCCGTAAAGTTTTATTTTGCGAAGGTTTTACTATATTAACAATTATCTCCATATATTTCCGAAAAATATGCACATTTTGCGGGTGCGATTTTTATCTATTTTTAACGAAAAGTTATCTATCCGATATCGATTTTTGTAAAAATCGCAACAGGATTATTGACTTTGACCTCTTTATGTGGTAAAATTACTTTTACGAATATCGTATCGGTATCTATGCCGAAAATAGATACTACATATGTATAAATTATTTTACATAATGGGAGGAAAACGGATATGAAAAAAAGGTTAGCGTCTTTATTTACCGCGCTGGTGCTTATAGTGCAGAGCATACTGCCCACCGACATCATAAGCGGACTGGGCGGACTGCTGGTCACCGGCGCAGGGGCGGTATATCAAGGCGAGGACTCTAACTGCGTTTCTGAGCTCCAGGTCACCGTTGACGGCAGCTCTAAAGAAGGTAACGCAAAAGTTGATATTAAAGTAAATGTTATACCTGAAAAAGACGAGATCGGAAAAAGCGTAGTTGACCAGAGCAACAGTTCTCGTGATGTCAATTGGCTTAGAGAGCAGGCAAAAGCAAAGTTTAAAGAACTGTATGGCAGAGAGATGCCGGGCAATTTAAGCGGACTTCAATCCGGCGATTGGAATAATTTAATTAAAATAATACAAGATTTAGTAAAGCAATATAACCTGACCCTTCCCGAGATAAAGACATCTTTGAAAATAAATAAAAGAGTCAGCGAGTATGATGGCGACTATCAGTCGGAAGGCACATCAAAAAGCGGAATTAAACTCCCCACAGATACTTATGATATCTTTGATAAAGGCGGTAATAAGAACGGCTCATATACTATAACCGACGAAGGCGACTATTATGAAATTGTGGTTGAACTTGACAGCGATATACTTTTCTGGGATCCCGGCGAATTTGGATTTGATATAGATGCAACTGTTGATGGACTTAAAGATGATGTTGAAAATTGGCATGCAAAAGTGCCGAACGGAGAATTTGAAGCCGAAGTCGTTATAGAGGCTCATTATCCCTCAAAGGACGCCACCCCTTCATATAAGGTACAAAAAAGCGGGACGCAAAACGGCAAATTCGGCGTAACATACGAGGCAACAGTTACCGCACCCGAGGGAAGCACTCTTAAAGGCGGCGAATTTTCGGATGATGTAATAATTAAGCATGAATATTGGGAAGACGATCAAACAAAGTACGAAGATGTCCTTGAGCTTTATTCCGTAAAGTTTTCCGACGGAACTGAGCTTAAAGGCGAAGATCTTCAAAAATACATAAAAAACGGCAAATTTGTTTACGAAGAATTTAAAGAAGATGCTACATCGGCAAGCTTTACATTAAATTATTCCTACACAGACGATTATATCAAAAATAATCTTCAAAATCATAAATTTAACGGCGGCAGCATAAACAGTGTCGGCGGACTTAATAATACTGCGACTTATACTGACAGTGAGGATAAGCCTCACTATGGTACAGGCTATGCAGGTTTGCCCACTACTACCGTTGTATCAAAATCTTCCGCTTCCGATTATCAGCACACCGGCAGATATTATTGGAGAATAGAAATAGACGCCGAGAATTTTGATATGGAGAACCCTGAGCTTGTAGATAAGTTCAAGAATATTAAACTTGACGACCCTTCCGATATGAAAGTAAACGGTACTCCTGTAACGCCTGAAGAGACTGAAGATGGCTTTAAACTTGACCTAAGCGAGGCAAAGCCTGACGAAAACGGAAAGATCATTATAGAATATTATACACAAGGTATACCTGACGAAAATGGTATAATAGAACCCGAAAATACCGCCGATGTTGAATTTGATAAATTGACTATAACAACACCCGACGGCAAGGAACGCGATTTTACCAAGGATGTAGACGGCGTAATAGGCGTTACTGCTACTGCGCAGTCTACTGAGATACATCCTATGTCTAAGAAGGGTGAATCGTACGATCCTACCACTATGCTCTTTAAATGGAATTTTACCTTCAACGAAACAGGTGAAGAATATGATTATATCATATTGTCTGATAAGCCTGATGATTTTCAGATATTCCCTGAAGAAATTTACGGTGAGGGTAAGACGATCGATATTACCAAAACACCTTTAGTAGACGGGGTTTACGGTGATTATCCGAGGCTCGAATACAAGGGTACGGAATTGCCTAAAACAATCACCGAAGAAGCTCAAGGATATTATGTAAGTAAAGACCGTACAGAGCTTTATATCGTATTGTGGGATGTCACAAAAGAATATAAGTATTCGTATTATCTTAATACAAAGCTGATAGACTACGACTTTTTGACACAGAATTACAGTCAAGACGGAGTTGAGCCGACTAAGGTTTACCATAATACAGCTTCCTCAACAACTCCCGATGATGTCACAAGTACCGTCGAGGCTGACCTTACTGCTAAAACAGCTCTGCTCGATAAAAAAGCGGTCGGTCAATGGTCAGGAAAAGAACTTGAAATAACCGATTTTTCGGGATATTTGGGTTATGTTATAAATGTAAATCCCTATAAGTACCATATCAATAATGCTGTTCTTAAGGATGAACTGCCTGTCGGCACTAAGTTTGCAGGTATTCAGTCGGTTGTATGTGACAATACCGCATATAAAGGAGAAGAAATTGACAAACTTGGCATAAGCTGTGAGACAGAATCCGGGGTGGCTTCTTTCAATGGCAGCGAAAAACAATACAGAAAAGACATAGTCACGTTTAGTTTTGGAAGCGGTGCGCTTGATAAGAATTACAGCATTTATATCTTTTTAGAGATAGATGAAGATTTTGCTGAGGATATTGCAGACTGCGGTGAATATGTCACTTTTGAAAATACTGCTGATTTTTCGGGCTCTATCGGCGAGAAGGAATTTGAGCATAGACAGTCCGCAAAAACAAAAGTTAAATATAATAATATTTCAAAATATGGTAATACCAGCGGCGATACCACTATAAAGTGGGAGGCAGTATTCAATCGTGACCGCAGAGATATGGGCGGTATGACGATCGTCGATGATCTTGAAGATACCGGTCTTGTTATGGTTCTTAATGAAGAAGGCATGGAGCTTAAGATAGAAAGATGTGTTACTGCATTTTCTGATGGACCGTATAATGTAACCGTAGGCACGACATATGAAGATATAACGTCAAAAATTACCGATCGTGTGATCAATTATGCAGGCTTTAGATTTTCTATTCCCGAGGAATATAAAAATGACTGCCTGAAAATTACATTCTATACCAAGCTTTCTCGCGATGGCTCGGACCGTCTAAATGAGGATCCTAACTTTGTTAACAAGCTGCGTCTTGAAATAGAAGGTGTAGAGGTCGAGGATTCTGAGGTTGAAAGTAATCAAGTATACGGAAAAAATTTAACTTATCAGTCGTGGGCGAGCGCGGCGGGCGACCACAGCGTTACGCTTACCAAGTATAACGAAAAAGACGAACCGCTTGAAGGTGCGATTTTCGAGGTTAGATATATAGACGGAAACGGAAAATTAAGCACTGATAAAAAGTCTACATCAGCGGACGGTGCGGTCGACGCCGGAAAGCTCAGCTTCTCCGGACTTCCTACCGATACCGTAATTGAGATACGTGAGGTGCAAGCCCCAAATGGCTATGCCATTAGTTCTCAAGTGTGGTATGTAGTATTTCTCGAGAAGCTTACCGAGGAATGGTTTGAGCAGAACAACCCTGCGATATATGATGAAATAGAATTCCATGGTGCTTCGGGTGATGTTAAGATCACCGCCAAAAACGTCCCCAAGGGCGAAGACGTCACCCTGTATAAGACCTGGGACGGTATCACACTTGACAATTTCGATACCTCTGAGGAGACCCGCGAAGCTTTCCTTAATCACACAGTGTTCAAGCTGCGTGACAGCGGAACAGGCAAGGTGGTAAAATATGTAAAGCCTGTTTACGATGAAGAAAGCAAAAAGGCTAAGCTCACCTTTACCGATCTCGAGAGCGGCAAGACCTACACGATAGAAGAGGGCAGGACTGCCGACGGCTACCTCCTGTTTACGGGCAAAATCACCGTTACCGTCGACGCTTCCGGCAATGTTACTCTTACCAAAGACGGCGAGCCCTTTGAAAACGGCGGCACAATTGTAAACTACAAGGAAAAGACCACCGATATCAGCTTTACTAAGGAATACATCAACGGCGGAAAGGCTGTTACAGGCGACGACCTCCTTAATACGCTTGCAGCGGCTACCGAGTTTACGCTGTTCTCGGATGCTGATTGCACCAAGAAGTCAGCCGAGGCACAGCACCCTGTCGTTAAAGACGGCAAAGCTGTCGTGACCTTTACCGGACTTAAGGACGGCACATATTACATTAAAGAGACCTTGCACCCCACGACTTATGAGGATAATACTACTGTATATGTGTGCGTAATAGACAACGGCGTGGCAAAGTTTGCCGAGTACATCGGCGACACGAGCGCTTCTGCTAAGTTTGAGGATACCCTCACTGTTAAAAATACCGCTAAGACTACCCCGACAGGCACGTTCAGCTTTACTAAGCGTTACACCGACGACGGAACAGACGTCACAAGTAAAGCGCTTGCAGACGCTACCGAGTTTACGCTCTATAATGAGGCCGGCGAGAAAGTTACTTCGGTTACGCCCTCCTTTAAAGACGGAAAGGCAACCGTGACATTTGACGGGCTTGACGCAAATTCAACATACACCGTAGAAGAGACCAAGACCCCCGACGGTTACAAGAAGTACAGTGGGACGATAACCCTTACCGTAGACGGGGACGCTAATGTCACCGCAACGCCCGACGTTATCACTAACGGCGTTGAGAATACCAAGATCTACGGCAAGGCAACGGTAAACAAGTGGTTTAACGCGGTTGGTCCTACCATTTTCACCGGAAATCAGGCGTACAATAAAAATTACGGGGACGACTCCGTAATGAAAGGAACCGAGTTTACCTTAGTAAATAAGAACGACATAAACGCTGACAAACAGGATGAGTCTTTCGGATTATTTATCGAGGACATTGCCGACGGCGCTGCTTATGTCACCAAGCCGCTCGAAAAGAGATCCGACGGCAGGTACTATGTTGATTTCGATCATCTTGTACCGGGCGAGGAGTATTATATCTTTGAGAGCAAGCAGCCTGAAGGGTTCGCACGTGCAGCTGAGGTAGTTGATGTTAAGGTATCGGACGACGGTTCGGTAAAATATCACGTTTACAAAAGTTACGACGAGCTTATAGAGCTTTACGGCAAGGATCCCGTTTTCAGCAGTGATGCTCCGCTGATAGAAAACGCTAAGCTCGGCTTCAGCTTAGTAAAGTACTATGACGATATGCTGCCGGCTTCTAAGGGCGATGTCACCGCAGAAAAGCTTAAAGAGCTTGAAGCTTTGGTTGAAGGTACTATATTCACGCTTAAGGATGTGGACGGTAATTTAGTAGCGCGCGTTCATCCCAACTTAGATGTGCGCTATAAAGGCGAAAAGGCTACCTGTTATGCGGAGATATGGATCTATGACGGTCAAACGGACATTGACGGCAGGACAGTAAAGCTTTCTGCGGGAACAAAGCCGAAATTCGGCGGTCTTAGCGATACCGATTCTTACGCACTGTATACGCTTACCGAGGAAACGGCGCCCGAAGGATACAAGGCGGCTGAGCCGATAGTATTATTGCTCAATTCTGCATTAGTCTCCGTTATGCCGGACCAAAACTTCATGATAGATGAAGAACTCAATATATTGAAGATAGTAAACGAGCGCGTATACACCGCAAACGACATTTTCCTCTATAAAGAGTACGAGGAGACCGACCTTGCTAAGATGGACGAGGCGGAAAGAGATACTTTGCTGGGCGGCACTGAATTTACGCTGTATGACGGCACCGATCCTATAGCCTCCGTTTCTCCCGTATGGGATAATTCAATAAACAAGGCTGTTGTGCGCTTCTCCGACGGAATGACAGTAGGAAGCGGCACGCTCAAGCTCGAGCTCGACAAGACCTACACCGTTAAGGAGACCACCGTCCCCGACGGATACGACGATAAGAGGACTACCGATTATACCGTAAAGATAAGCGATACGGGCGAAGTTACCTACGCCGAGGCGGACAGCACGTCATTCTCCGCAGAAGTACCCGGAGTCCAAAATTACAAGAAGATATACAACCCCGGCGAGATACAGCTGATAAAGACCTATCAGGACACTAAGCTGTCGGAGCTTTCTGTGGCTGATAGAAATGCTCTGCTCGAGGGTACGAAATTCACGCTGTATAAGGACAAGGAGCTTGAAGTGCCCGTAACATCCGCTTCTCCCGTATGGGACGGCACTCGCGCACTTGTTACATTCGACAAATCGAAGATCTCGGTCGGCAATGTTTACTACATTAAGGAGGACCCCGCGCCCGATGGTTACGGCTACTTAATAAGCGATGAGGTCATAGTAGTCAATGTCGATAATGAGGGCGTTGTCACCTACAGGTTCTCTAAAGAAAAAGACTTTGCCCCCGAGACAAAGACGATAGAGAACAAGATGATTTACACTGCGGGCGAAATAGAGCTGCAAAAGGCTTATGTCGACGGCAAAACGCCTGTTGATATTACCGAGGCTATGCTTAAGGGTACGGTATTCACCCTGTCTAAGGACGATATCACAGTCAAGACCGCAAGCCCCGACATCACCGGTAAGGTAATATTTAACGGCTTAGAGCTTGACACGACCTACACCGTCACCGAGACGCAGGCACCCAATGGCTTTGCAAAGAGCGATAAGGTCTACACGGTAAAGGTAGACGAAAAGGGCAATGTGACCTACTATATCGGCGATGAGCAAACCACTGACCTTACGATAGATAATGAAAAGCTGCACCCGAGCGATATCGAGGTCATCAAGACCTTTGAGGACACCGATCTTACCAAGTTTAGCGACGAAGAGCTTGAGGCGCTGCTTAACAGCACCAAGTTCACGCTCTATAAGGTAGTAAACGGCGACAAGATGCAAAAGACTGCTAAGTCCCCCGTATTTGACGGCACGACCGCTAAGGTGACATTCACCGAGGAGGACGGCATAGAGCTCGACAGCGATTATATCGTCAAGGAGACCAAGTCCGACGCAAGGTATGAGCTTAACGAGACCGAGGTCAAATTCCACGTTGATAAGCTCGGCGTAGTTACCTCCGACGGCAAGGCGTATACCCCCGAAGTAATAAATTCTAAGGTAACATCGGATACGCCCGACAATCCCGACAATCCTCCGTCAGTGCCTACCGAGACCACACAAGCTACCGCTCCGACAGATCCAACCCCGAGCGACAAGCCTAATGTTCCCACTGACACCACCACGGAGGAGGAGACATCCGCTCCCGAGACGACAACTACTATAGGACAATCCACCGCACCCGAGGAGTCTACGGCGCCCGAGGAGACTACCGCTCCCGAGGAGACCACCGCTCCCGAGGAGACCACTGTACCCGAGGAGACTACCGCTCCCGAAACGACAGCTCCCGAGACTACCGCTCCAGAGGAGGAGAAGCCGCAGGATAACAACCCGATAACAGGCGTTGCGCTTGCGGGCGGCACAGTGGCATTCGGCGCGTTTATAGCTATGGCGGTATCCCCGCTTATCAAAAAGCGCAAGAAGAAATAAAAAGTGAATAATTAATATGCGGCACTTGCTTTACGGCGAGTGCCGCTGTTTTACGGCAATTTTCATTAACTTATCACTAATTTGTACTTGAAAGGCGTGTTTTTATGCAGTATAATAATATTATAATAAATTTGTGTGCGCAGCCGCAATTTGATTTTCACCCAAACCTATCACGGAGGGCAAGTATGGCAAGACAGGTCGTGATAATTCCCGCGCTTTTTCCGAGCGAAAAGCTGCCGACCCTGTGCGGACGGCTTTTTGAGCTTGGATTTAAATATATAACCGTTATCGACGACGGCAGCGGCGAAGAATTTGCCCCCGTGTTCGACAGCGCCGAGCAGCTCGGCTGCGTTGTACTGCACCACGAGAAGAATCTCGGCAAGGGCGCGGCGATAAAGACCGGTATCAGCGACGCGGTTAAGCGCTATGGCAGCGGCAACACCTATATCACCGCCGACGCGGACGGTCAGCACCTGCCCGAGGATATACTCCGCGTAGCCGAGGCAGGCGAGGACGGCGCGCTTGTGCTCGGGATAAGGGATCTGTCCTCGCCCGATGTGCCGCCGCGCAGCCGCTTTGGCAATAGGGCGACCTCGTTTTTTTTCAGGCTGACGACGGGGGTTAAGTGCAAGGACACACAGACGGGCTTAAGAGCTGTGCCGCCCTGCCTTGAGAACCTCGCGCTGACCGAGGACGGCGAGAGGTACGAGTACGAGCTTAATTTTCTCGCCTCCGCCGCCCACAGAGTGAGGTTCAAATATATCCCGATAACCACCGTATACGAGCAGGGAAACGCCTCGTCGCACTTTCGCCCGATAGCCGACTCGGTTAGGGTGTACGGCAGGTTCTTGCGGTATATCGTAGGGTCGCTGTCGGGGGCGGTAGCGGACTTTCTGCTGTATCTGCTGTTCTCGGCGGTGATACCGCTGCCGAGGATAGAGGTCATTTTCCCGGCGGCGGCGCTCGCGAGGATAGGCTCGGGTACGGTAAACTTTCTTATGAACCGCTATTTTGCCTTTCGCAGCAAGAGTAAGGCGGGCGGCGAGGCTTTGCGGTACGGGATACTCTTTGTCGTGCAATTGTGCGCTAGCGCGGGGCTTACAGCCCTTGCGGCGCTGATTATTCCTATCCCGACAGCGATAATAAAGATAATAATAGACACCTTGCTCTTCTTCTTGAGCTATGTTGTACAGAAAAACTGGGTGTTTAAAAAGCAACTTTGATATAAAAGAGGCGTATTTATGAAGAAAAAGACCTCCGCCTTGTGGGGAATAATAAGCGGGCTGCTGATTGCCTCGTATGCGGTCTTTCTGCTGCTCGACGCATTTGTGATACCGAGGGATATAGTTAAGGTCGAGGATATAGCGCCCGATAATTCGCTAAGCTATACCTCTAAAGTCGAAAGCGCGGTATCAAGTGCGGAAAACTCCGACTTGTCCGAAATTTCCGACACCGTATCTTCCGACCAAAGCGGCACTGTTGCAAACGAGCCCGTGATAACCGAAAACAGCTACACCGACGAGAATATCTCTATCACGATAACCTCCGACCGCAGATACGACACCGATATATATATCGCGGATATTATAGTAAAAGACCCGTCGTATTTAAAGGCGGGGCTCGCCGAGGGGTCTTTCGGGCGCAATGTTAAGCAAAAGACCTCCGAGATGGCGGTCGAGTACGGCGCTGTATTAGCCATCAACGGGGATTATTACGGCTATCGCGACAGGGGATACGTTATGCGCAACGGCTATCTCTACCGCGATAAGGCGAGACACGATGAGATAGACGACGCGCTCGCGGTATTCGCTGACGGCAGTATGCGCGTGGTAAAAGAGTCCGAGGTCAGCGCCGAGGAGCTAAAGGACAGCGGCGCGGTGCAGATATTCTCATTCGGTCCGGGGCTTCTATCCGACGGCAAATTTACCGTAGAGAGCGGCGACGAGGTAAAGCAGTCTATGAACTCAAACCCCCGCACCGCGATAGGTATGGTAGAGCCGCTGCACTATGTCTTTGTCGTGTCCGACGGCAGGACAAGCAAGAATATAGGGCTGTCGCTGTATGAGCTTGCGTGGGTGATGAAGGACGCGGGCTGCACCTTAGCCTACAACCTCGACGGCGGCGGCTCGTCTACCATGTGGTTTTGCGGCAGGATAGTAAACAATCCCACTTCGCACACCTATCAGCCCGACGAAAGGAGCGTGAGCGACATTGTCTACATCGGATAAAAAGCGCGCGGTGGCGCGGCTAATTATATACATCGGCGTTACGGCGCTGTGCGCGGTGTTCAGTACGGTGTATAACGGCTTTTCGCACGGGGTGTTCTCGTTTTGTATGACGTATCTTTTTCTGTTTCCGTTGCTGCTTGGAGTGCTGCCGTCGATAATTCTTTTGGCGGTAAAATACCGTCCTCTGCCTCTTGCGGGCAATCTGTACCATACGGGGGTCGGCGCGCTTATCGTCAGCGCCTGCCTGCGCGGAGTTTTCGAGATAGCGAAGACCTCGTCGGATCACCGCATATGGCTCTCCGCGGCGGGGATAGCGCTTATCGCGGCGGGCGTCGCGGTATCTGTATTTTGCCGTAAAAAGAAAAATTATGGGGGAAATTAAATGTACAGCGTAAATATAACCGCGTCCCAAAAGCTGACAGACGTGTCAAAAAGCCTGTACGGGCTGTTTTTCGAGGATATAAACAGGGCGGGGGACGGCGGACTGTATGCCGAGCTGCTGCGCAACCGCGCCTTTGAGGACGGGGTGATACCCGACGGGTGCACCTACGACCCTAATAATAAGACCATAACCTCGCCGACGGGCTGGGTGTCGTCATTTGACTGCTGCGAGAGCGAGGGGATATCGGGGTGGACAGCCCTTAATAACGCCGAGATGCGCCTAATGCGCACCGACACGCTGAATGAAAACAGAAAGCGCGCGCTCAGTGTAAAATTTCACGGCGGGAGGATATTAAATTCGGGATTTGACGGTATCCCCGCCGAAAAGAGCAAGTTCTACCGCTTTTATATGTTTGCAAAATGCGACAAAGCCGCCGAGGTCACCGTCGGTATATCGGACGTAAACGGCGAGAGCTTTTGTAAGCATACCTTTTCGGTCGAGGGAGGGTATAAGAAGTACGAGTGCGAGCTTTTGTGCCCCGTTAACGACTATAATGCAAGGCTGTATATTAGCTCAAAAGCGGACGAGGAGGTCATATTCGGCTTTGTGTCGCTGTTCCCTAAAGACACATTTATGGGCAGAGAGAACGGGCTTAGAAACGACCTTGTGCAAAGGCTGTTACAGCTAAAGCCCGCATTTTTGCGCTTCCCGGGAGGGTGTATTGTAGAGGGCTTTTCGAGGGAGACGGCACACCGCTTTAAGGACAGTATCGGGCCTGTTTGGCAGAGAAAGTCGCACTGGCTGCTTTGGTCGTATATGACTACTAACGGGCTCGGGTATCATGAGTATTTGCAATTTTGCGAGGACGCGGGCATAGACGCAATGTATGTGTGCAATTGCGGTATGACTTGTCAGGGCAGATGCCCCGACTATTTTGACGAGACGGCGATAGACGAGTGCTTGCAGGACGCTGAGCAGGCGATACTTTACGCGCTTTCGCCCGCCGACAGCGAGTGGGGAGCAAGGCGTGCCGCAAGCGGACACCCCGAGCCTTTTTACTCGCTGAAATATATAGAGATAGGCAATGAAAACTGGGGAGAAGAATATTATAAGCGCTATGAGAAATTTTACAAAAGGCTGAAAGAGCGCTTTAGCTTTCTTACATTTATCGCCACCGACCATACCGAAAAGGCGGGGCTTATGACCGAATACGTTGACGAGCATTTTTACTCCGACCCGGTGTTCTTCGCCGCTAACGCCGATATGTACGATAAGCTTGACCCCGTGGGCGTTAAGATATACTGCGGGGAGTATGCCGCGACGATAGGGTGCAAGGCGGGGACGCTGTACGGCGCGCTCGGCGAGGCGGCATTTCTCACGGGCGTTGAGCGCAATCAGGACAAGGTGACAATGACGAGCTACGCGCCGCTGCTTAAAAATGTCGGCTGCGTGTCGTGGGAGCCCGACCTTATCGCATTTGATAACCACCAAAGCTATGCCATACCGAGCTATTATATGCTGAAAATATTTGCGGAGAACCGAGGAGATTATGTCTGCAAATGCGATATTATCACCGACAGTGAACAGAGGTGCGAGAGCGGCTGCTTTTGCACCGAGGACGGAAAAGTGTCGGGCGGCAATAGATTTATCGCCGAATACGGAAATGCCCCTATACATATCCGCTTTTGGGATAAGCAAAGGCTCGGCGAGGATCAGGATCATTATGACTGGATAGTCGAAAACGGCGTTAGCCGCGTCGTGCACTATAACGGCTGGTCGAGCGAGCTTATCTGCCCCGACACCGAATGTGAACTTACGGATAAAAACACGGTCGTGATAGAAACAAGCGGCGACAGCTTTAGCATATATCTTAACGATAAGCGGGTGCATGCCCACACGCTTAAAGCTATCCCGCACCTTTTCGGGGTGTCGACCGTCGACGTCAAAAGCGGCGAGGTCATTATTAAGCTCGTCAATTTTTCTGATAAGAGCTTAGAGGTAAGCCTAACCTGCGACCTGCCGCTAAGCGACACCGCCGAGATGACCGTGCTTACTGCCGCCGATAGAAATGCAAAGAACACGCTTGACGCTCCCGACGCGGTTTGCCCGCATACCGCGACCGTAAGGCTTTCGGACGGAAAGACGCTTACTTTGCGGCCGCTGTCGATAAATGTTATTAGGATTAAGACGGTGGGGGAATTTCCCATATAAAAACCGTTGTCCTTATTTCTTAAAACCGCTTGTATTTTAAATAAAAATATGCTACAATTATTTTATTAAGTATTAAGGCGAGGAATAAAATGGATAAATACGAGCTTATAATTTTTGATTTGGACGGGACGCTTGCAGACACCTCTCCCGGGGTGCTGAACAGCATACGGTACGCGCAGAAAATGATGAATTTGCCGCCGATAACCTTAGAGCAAATGTACTCGCATATCGGCCCGCCGATGGAGGAGTCCTACCACCGAAATTTCGGCCTAACGGGCGAGGCGCTGCAAAGGGCTATGGCATACCATAAAGAACACGCAATAAATCAGGGCTATAAGGAGATAAAGCTATATGACGGTATCGTCGAGCTTTTGACCGCGCTTAAAGATAGCGGCTATAAAACCGCCGTAGCTACGCTAAAGGCGCACACCACCGCCCTAAAGATATTCGACAGTGTCGGTCTTATCGACAAATTTGACGTGATAAAGGGCGTAGATATCGAAGCCCCTATGACAAAGGCGCAGCTGCTCAAATACTGTATGTCCGCGCTAAATATCCCGCCCGAAAGGTCGCTGTTGATAGGCGACAGCGTCTACGACGCAAAGGGCGCAAAGGAGGCGGGAATATCCTTTCTCGCCGTGACCTACGGCTTTGGCTTTAAGAAAGGCGAGGATATGTCCGACGTCCATAATGTCGGGGTATGCGACAGCGTCGCCGATATATATAAGCTGTTGATTGAATAATTTTCCGCGCTCACTGTGTAAAACACGGTGGGCGCAATTTTGTCCGCACACCCACTTGTATTTTCAATAAAAATATGCTACAATTATTTTATCAAGCTGAAAGGAAGAATATTATGGCAGACACAATGCAGGGACTAAAGCGCACCCACTACTGCGGCGAGGTCGAGGGCGTGGGAAATACCGTCACGGTGGCGGGCTTTGTCCAAAGAGTAAGGGATAAGGGCGGACTGATTTTTATAGATCTGAGAGATCGGACGGGGATAGTCCAGCTCGTATTTGACGACACGACCGAGCCCGCTGTCTTTGAAAAGGCAAAGCAGGTGAAAAGCGAGTATGTGCTTATGGCGCAGGGCTTGCTCAGAAACAGAGAGAGCGTAAACACCGAGATAAAGACGGGCGGGGTAGAGATAAAGGTCGGCGACCTAAGGATACTCTCTAAGGCGCAGACCCCGCCTTTTGAGATAACCAACGACACCAAGACCAACGAAGAATTAAGGCTAAAATACCGCTATCTTGACCTTAGGCGCGCTAAATTGCAGCAAAATCTCATTATGCGCCACAAGATAGCAAAGGTGACGAGGGATTATTTTTACTCCAACGGCTTTCTCGAGATAGAAACGCCGATGATGATGAAATCCACTCCCGAGGGCGCGCGAGATTATCTTGTGCCGTCAAGACTGCACGAGGGCAAGTTTTACGCCCTGCCCCAGTCCCCGCAGATATATAAGCAGCTGCTTATGATATCGGGGTATGACCGCTATATACAGCTCGCGAGGTGCTTTCGCGACGAGGACGGCAGAGCAGACAGGCAGCCCGAGTTTACCCAGATAGACCTTGAGATGTCGTTTATGGACGTCGACGATATACTCGAGCTTACAGAGGGGTATATCAAGACGCTGATGAAAGAAACGCTCGATATAGACATAACAGTCCCGCTCACCCGTATGACATATAAGGACGCTATGGAGCGCTTTGGCTCGGACAAGCCCGACACTCGTTTCGGTATGGAAATTAAGGACATATCCGAGCTGGTAAAGGACAGCGGCTTTTCGGTGTTCTCCTCCGCAATACAGGGCGGCGGCAGCGTCAGGGCTATCGTCGCGGAAAACGCGGCTGATATCCTCACCCGCAAGGAGATAGACAAGCTGACCGAATTTGTACGCGGCATCGGCGCTAAGGGCTTGGCGTATGTGCGGTGGGTAGACGACGCTCCGTCCTGCTCTTTCGGCAAGTTTATGGCCGAGGGCGAGCTTGAGAGCATCCTCAGCTTTCTCGGCTGCAAGAAGGGCGACGTAGCGCTTATCGTGGCAGACAAGAATAAGGTCACGCTCCCCGTGCTCGGCGCGCTGAGACTTAATGTCGGAAAGAAGATAGGAATTATCCCCGACAGCGGATTTAATTTCTTATGGATAACCGAATTTCCTTTCTTTGAATGGGATGAAGAAACCCAAAGCTGGCTTGCTATGCACCACCCGTTTACTATGCCTATGGAGGAGTGCCTCGGCAGCCTCGACAATGATAAGGGCAGCGTAAGGGCAAAGGCTTTCGACCTTGTGGTAAACGGGACCGAGCTTTGCAGCGGGTCGATAAGAATTACCGACCCCGAATTACAGGAAAAGATGTTCCGCCTGCTCGGGCTTACCGAAGAGGAGATACAGGCTAAATTCGGCTTTTTGGTAGACGCGTACAAGTATGCCGCGCCGCCTCACGGAGGGCTCGGGATAGGGCTCGACAGGCTGACGATGATGTTATGCGGGGCAGAGAGCTTAAGAGACGTAGTTGCATTTCCTAAGGTGAAGGACGCGAGCGAGCTTATGTCGGGCTGTCCGTCGGACGTAGACGAAAAGCAGCTTGACGAGCTTCATATCAAAACAGTATTAAGCGAGGAAAAGTAAGATGATAGAATTCAGATACGACACCCAGCTGCTTATCGACGGCGAGGGGCTCGACGAGGACGAGATATACGACTATTTTGTCGCTAATTTTAAGGGCGACAGCCTGCTTGCTGTGGGCGACGACGACCTTATTAAGATACACTATCACACCAACGAGCCGTGGAAGGTGCTCGAGTACTGCGCCTCGCTCGGCGAGATATACGATATTGTGGTAGAGGATATGGACAGGCAGTCGAGGGGGCTTAAGGGATGATGGACTTATCCTCCTTTAAATGGACGCGCGAGCCTCTATCCTGCTCGGTATTTGACGACCGTATCGAGATAACGACCAAGCCAAACACCGATCTTTGGCAGCGCACGTACTATCATTTTCAAAACGATAACGCGCCCGTTTTCCAGACAGAAACGGACGAAAAGTATTTCAGTTTTATTGTGCGGACGGACTTTACCGACAGCCGCACGCGCTTTGACCAGTGCGGGATCGTGCTTTACCTCGACAGTGATAATTGGCTTAAAGCGTCGGTAGAATATGAGAACGACCGCTTTGCTCACCTCGGCAGTGTTGTCACTAATCGCGGATTTTCTGACTGGGCGACCGTCGAGATACCCGCAGATGTCCGCACCATGTGGTACAGGCTCAGCCGCCGCGAGGACGATTATCGCATAGACTGCTCCGACGACGGCGTGGCGTGGAGGCAAATGCGCATCTGCCACCTGCACGAGGGAGTGGGGCGGATAAGCTTTGGCGTGTACGCCTGCTCGCCGCTAAATTCTTCATTTACCGCAAAATTTACCGATATGAGTATCGGTGAGTGCGGTTGGGCAGCTTGGTGAAAATCCCTCCCTACGGTCGGATTTCTCACCAAGCTGCCAAAAAATCGACCACCCGCTGTAGCGGGTTTCCTCGATTTTTGCCTCGCTGCGCTCGGCTCTTATCTAAACTTGAGGGTGAAAACCCTGATGGTTTTCCCCTCAAACTCCTCTTTCCTTCCGTATTGTATTAACCTTTTTCTACGGACTATATCTCCCTGTCATTAGGAAGAGGATATATGTTTGTTATGAGGACGAATAACTCCTATAAACACAATTATCCCCCTGTCTTATGGCAGGGGGATATGTATATAATGGAGAAAATCAATCACTTTCCGGCGCTGAGGCACGCCTCTTTCATCTGCTTAGCGTACTCATACAGCGCGTCGCCCGCGTTCTCACCATATTGCTCTATCATCTTTACTATCGCGCTTCCGACGATAACTCCGTCCGCCAAGGCGGAGAATTTTTGCGCCTGCTCGGGCTTGTTTATGCCGAAGCCTACCGCCGCGGGTCGGTCGGAGTATTTTCTCACCGCCTCAACTATCGAGCCGATATCGGTCTTTATTTCGCTGCGCATACCGGTGACGCCCATCGAGGACACTATGTATATGTAGCCCTCGGCGCTCTCGGCTATCTGCTTAATTCTGTCCTCCGAGGTCGGCGCGATAAGCGAGATTATCTCAATCCCGTATTTTTTCGCGGGGGCGGCGATTTCATTCTTTTCTTCAAAAGGCATATCGGGTACGATTATCCCGTCCGTGCCTATCTCGGCACATTTTTTGAAAAACTCGTCCGCTCCGTACTTGAACACGGGATTTAGGTAGGTCAAGAATACTATCGCGGTATCGGGGTACTTTTTCCTTACATTTTCGGTGAGGGTGAAAATTTTATTCAGGTCGCAGCCCGCCCTAAGCGAGCGTATATTTGCCGCCTGAATGACGGGTCCCTCGGCTATCGGGTCGGAAAAGGGTATACCTATCTCGATAACGTCCGCGCCGCCCTCAATAAGCCTGCCTATATATTCCTCGCTCTTTTCTATCGTGGGGTCGCCCGCCGTGAGGAACGCCACGAAAGCCTTTTGCTTAAACGCGTTTGCTATTCTGTTACTCATATATCTTCACTCCTCTGTATCTTGCTATCGCCGCAACGTCCTTGTCGCCCCTGCCCGAAAGGCAGATTATAATGCAGTCGTCGGGACTGTAATCCTTAGCGGTCTTTATTACGTGAGCGACCGCGTGAGCGGACTCTACCGCGCAAATTATGCCCTCGGTGCGCGCGAGATATTCAAAGGCGTTTACCGCCTCTTCGTCGGTTATCGGGACATACTGCGCTCTGCCCGTGTCGTGCAGGTATGCGTGCTCGGGGCCTATCCCGGGATAATCCAGCCCCGCCGAGATAGAATACACGGGCGCTATCTGCCCCTCGTCGTTTTGGCAGAAGTAGGACTTCATACCGTGGAATATGCCGAGCGTGCCGTTTGCTATAGTGGCGGCGTTTTGCGGGGTGTCTACGCCCTTGCCCGCAGCCTCGCAGCCGATAAGCTTAACGTCCTTGTCCCCGATAAAGTCGTAGAACATACCCATAGAGTTGCTCCCGCCGCCGACGCAGGCTACTACCGCCGCGGGCAGTTTGCCCTCGAGCTTAAGTATCTGCTGCTTTGCCTCCTTGCCGATAACGCTCTGAAAATCGCGCACCATCATAGGAAAGGGGTGAGGCCCCATTACCGAGCCGAGCACATAATGAGTATCGTCTACCCTTGACACCCACTCGCGCATAGCCTCGTTTACCGCGTCCTTAAGCGTCATAGTGCCGGTGGTGACGGCGTTTACCTTTGCGCCGAGAAGCTCCATCCTGTAGACGTTAAGCGCTTGACGGTCGGTGTCCTCCTTGCCCATAAATATCTCGCATTCCATATCCATTAGGGCGGCGGCGGTGGCGGTCGCAACGCCGTGCTGACCCGCTCCCGTTTCGGCGATAACGCGCGTCTTGCCCATCTTCTTAGCCATAAGCACCTGACCGAGCACGTTGTTTATCTTGTGCGAGCCCGTGTGGTTAAGGTCCTCACGCTTAAGATATATTTTCGCCCCGCCGAGATCCTTTGTCATCTTTTCGGCGTAATAAAGCAGCGAGGGTCTGCCCGCGTACTCGCGCAATAGGGTATCAAGCTCCTCGTTAAATTGCTTGTCGTTCTTATAAAATTCGTAGCACTCCTCTAACTTATGGATCTCGTTCATAAGCGTTTCGGGGATGTACTGCCCGCCGTGGATGCCGTATCTTCCGTTTTCCATAATTTCTCCCTTTCCTGTTATGTCATATTACGCACCGCTCTTACCAGTGCGGATATCTTGTCTTTATCCTTAAAGCCGTCCGTTTCCGCCCCGCTGCTTACGTCTACGCAGTAGGGGGACAATTTCGCCGCGTCGGCTATGTTAGTAATATCTATCCCGCCCGCGAGGAATATCCCGTCAGCTTTTCCGCCGAGAAGCGACCACGAGAAAGTTTTTCCTGTGCCGCCTATGCCGTTGTCGAGCATAATGAAATCTGCGGGAAATGAAAGCGCCCTGTCTATATCCTGCGCGCTTTGTATCGAAAAGGCCTTGATTATTTTAAGCCCCGTCTCGCGCTTAACTGTCCTCGCGTATTCTTCGCTCTCGTGTCCGTGCAGCTGTATAAGCTTAACCGCGCCGCTCTTTCCTATCCGTATGACCTGCTCGATATCGTTGTCGAGAAATACCCCGACCGCCGTTATCTTGTCCGAGAGCATTTTGGATAATTCGAGCGCCTGAGCCTCGCTTATCGTCCTTTTGCGCCCGTTTGCGAATACAAAGCCTATATAATCGGGCAACGCCTCGTTTACGTACTCTATATCCTCTTTTCGGCGCAGGCCGCATATCTTTATCTTCATAGCGTTTCCTTAAAGCCCTTTAGCAGTCCCGACTTATCGTCCGAGCGCATAAACGCCTCGCCGATAAGCACCGCGTCGGCGCCCGCCTCGCGTACGTACGCGATATCATCGGGGGTATGTATGCCGCTCTCGCTGACCTTTATCCTGCCGTCGGGGATAAGCCCGATAAGCCGCTTTGTAGTATTCAGCGACACGTTAAAGGTCGTAAGGTCGCGGTTATTTATCCCGATAATTTCCGCTCCCGCGTTCACCGCGCGGAGCACCTCTTCCTCGCTGTGAGTTTCTACCAGCGCGGACATACCGAGCGAGTGCGCGAGATGAAGATATTTGATTAAGCTCTCGTCGTCGAGAATGGCGCAGATAAGCAGTACCGCCGACGCTCCGAGCACCTTAGCCCTGTATATCTGATACTCGCTTATGATAAAATCCTTTCTAAGGCAGGGCAGGGGTACCGCCGCAGATATTTCCGAGAGGTACTCGGGCGCGCCCATAAAGTATTTCGGCTCAGTCAGCACCGATATTGCGTCCGCCCCCGCGTCAAGGTAGCTTTTCGCTATCTCGAGATAGGGAAAATCCTCGGCTATCACGCCCTTAGACGGAGACGCCTTTTTTACCTCGCAGATAAAGGATAGCCCCTTTTTGCTAAGCGCCGCCTTGAATATAAAGCCCGTATCACTTTTGAGCGCTAACGCCTGCCGCTTGATTTCGTTAAGCGGCACTGCGCTTTCGGCTTCTTTAAGCCTTATCCTTGTCGCGCTGACTATATCGTCAAGTATCATATTATGCCTTTCCTGCGGACTGTTTAAAGTCGTTGAAGAATGCGAGCGCCTTTTTGCTGTCTATGGTATCCTCTATTATCTCGCGAGCCTTTACGGGGGAGACGTCGGGGTTTACCACATAATACGCGTATGCGCTGTTGAGCACTACGGCGTCGCGCTTTGCGCCCTTTTCGCCAGAGAGTATCGAGAGGGTTATCTTTGCGTTCTCCTCTGGGGTGCCGCCGACAAGGTCAGCCTTCTCGCAGCGCTTTAGCCCTATGTCCTCGGGGGTGATAACGTACGAGCGCTCTTTGCCGTCGATTATCTCGCATACCGCCGTCTCGCCGCACAGCGATATCTCGTCGAGGCAGTCCCTGCCGTACACCGACATAACTCTTGTCACGCCGAGATTGCTAAGCACCTTAGCCAGCGGCTGTACTAATTCTTCGGCGTACACGCCCATAAGCTGATACTTAGGAAACGCGGGGTTAGCGAGCGGCCCTATAATATTGAATATCGTATGTATGCCTATCTCGCGGCGCACCTGTCCTACGTGCCTCATAGCCGAGTGGTACTTCTGCGCGAATAAAAAGCATAAGCCCTTATCGTCGAGCAGCTTTCCGCTTGTCTCGGGGGCGAGGTCAAGGTCTATGCCGAGCGCCTCTACAACGTCCATAGCCCCGCACTTAGACGATGCCGCGCGGTTGCCGTGCTTAGCGGTCTTTACACCCGCAGCGGCAAGCACGATAGCCGATGTGGTAGAGATATTAAAGGTATTAGACTTGTCTCCGCCCGTGCCGACTATCTCAAATGCGTCGCAGGTGTGCGGCACCTTAAGGCAGTACTTGCGCAGTACGTTAGCCGCGGCGGTTATCTCGTCGATAGTTTCGCCCTTAATGGACAGTGCGGTAAGAAACGCCGCCTTTTGAAAGTCGTTTACCTCGCCGCTCATTATCTTGTCAAAAGCGGACTCGGTAGCCTCTCTGCTCAGGTCGCAGCCCTTTGCAAGCTGCGCGATCTCATTCTTTAACATGATTTTGCCTCCGTTATATTTTTATTTTTAAAAAATTTTCCATTATAATCTTGCCCTCGGGGGTCATTATTGACTCGGGGTGGAACTGCACGCCGTACACGGGCAGGGTCTTGTGCGCTATCGCCATAATTTCGTTGTCCGACGACATACCGAGTATGTCAAAGCAGTCGGGTAGGCTCTCTTTATCCGCCGCGAGCGAATGATACCTTGCCGCGGTTATCGTCTTGCCGAGCCCGTTAAACAGCGGGTGAGAGTTGTCTATGCTTATCACTTCCGCCTTGCCGTGCACGAGCTTGCCCGCGTGTATCACCTTTCCGCCGAATGCCTCGGTTATCGCCTGATGTCCGAGGCATACGCCGAGTATCGGAAATTCTCCCGCCGTTTGACGTATTATGTCGATACAATTTCCCGCGTCCGAGGGTCTGCCCGGTCCGGGAGAGATTATAACGTGGGTCGGGTTCAGGGCTCTTACGCCGTCGGGGTCTATCTCGTTATTTCTAACGGTCTTTATGTCGGGTTCAATGCTGCCCGCAAGCTGATAAAGATTGTAGGAAAAGCTGTCAAAGTTGTCAATAAGCAGTATCATCAGCCTATCCCTCCTTCCGCAAGGCGTATCGCCTCGACTACGGCCTTTGCCTTGTTTATGCATTCGTTGTGCTCGTTTTCGGGTATGCTGTCGGCTACTATTCCCGCGCCGCTGCGGATAAAGAGCCGCCCGTTTTTCTTAAACGCAAGGCGTATCGCTATGCACACGTCTAGATTTCCCGACAAGTCAAGATAGCCTATCGCCCCGCCGTAAACGCCGCGCTTGTTGTTCTCGAGCTCGTTTATTATCTCGCAGGCGCGTATTTTCGGCGCGCCCGAGAGCGTCCCCGCGGGCAGTATCGCGTCCACCGCGTCAAGCGCCGTATGCCCGTCCTCAAGCTCACCGCGCACCGACGAGCCGATGTGCATGACCTTAGAAAAGCGCTGTATCGCCATATATTCGTCTACCGTCACGCTGCCGAAGCGGCTTATCTTTCCTATATCGTTCCTGCCGAGATCGACCAGCATATTGTGCTCGGCCTTTTCCTTTTCGTCACTGAGCAGCTCGCGCTCTAGAGCCTTATCCTCGGCCTCGGTCTTGCCTCTCGGGCGAGTGCCCGCGAGCGGGTAGGTGTGAAGTACGCCGTCCTCGAGCTTTACGAGCGTTTCGGGAGAAGAGCCCGCCATCTCGATATCGTCGCTTGAAAAATAGAACATATACGGCGAGGGGTTCTCGGTGCGCAGCACTCTGTACACGTCAAAAAGGCTGCCCTCGGCGTCCGCCTCGAGGCGGTTAGACAACACCACCTGAAATATATCCCCGTCGTAGATGTACTGCTTTGCCCTTTCGACCATGGCGCAGTATTTTTCTTTAGAAAACAGCGAGGTTATCTCGGTCTTTAACTTAAGCGGCTCGAAAGCGTACGGCTCGCCGCCCGTTATCAGTCCGCATATCCTCTCGACCTCGGCGCAGCCCGCGTCATAATTCTTATCTATATCGTCGGTGGAGATATTGACTATGACAAATATCTTTTGCAGCGAAGCGTCAAAAGCTATCACCTTATCAAACAGCATAAGGTCAACGTCCTTAAAGCCCTCGGTGTCCTCCGCGTCGAGATTGAGCGTCGGCTCGGCGTATTTGATATAATCGTAGGAGAAATATCCCGCAAGCCCGCCTGTAAAGGTCGGCAGCCACGGACATTTTGGGCTCTTGTGAGTTTCCAATATCTCGCGGATATAATCCCTCGGGTCGCCGTACTTTGTGACGGATTTGCCGCCGTCCTTTAATGTCACCTTGCCGTCGGTGCAGCTTATCTCCATTATCGGGTCAAAGCCGAGAAAGGTGTACCTGCCCCATTGCTTGCTGTTGTCCGCACTCTCGAGGATAAAGCAGTGACGGCTGACATTTTTAAGCGCCGACATCACCATAAGCGGGGTGTACATATCCGAGAACATCTCAGCCGCGATAGGCACTGTCTTGTACCCCTCGGCAAGCCCTGCCGCCTGCTCTTTTGTGATTATCATCTTAGGTTTTATCATAAATTGCTCCCTTTAGTCTGTCGGAAAAATAAAAAAGCCCCCGACAAGACTGTTTTCTTGTCAAGGACCGATATATATCGGCGGTGCCACCTTGAATTGCAGAAATCTGCCACTTAGCAGGATACTTATATATCCCCGACATCTAACGTGTGCCATACGTCACGGAATACTCGGCAAAAGCCTTTGACCGTGCCCTCAGCGGTCCATTTAACGGTTCGTTTCTTTCCGGGTTCTCAGCATCCCCAAATCTCTGTATTGTCGGCAGCCGTTTTTATCTCCGCCTCAACGGTTTACGCTAATATTATATTCCCGCCGACTTAGATTGTCAAGAAGCCGCCGCAAAGTTTGTGAATTTTCCCTAAAGAGCGCCGACCGATTTTGTGCAAATATTACAGCGGTTGTCTTGACACTTGACTTGATTTATGGTAAAATTACATTTATACATATAAATTTCAGAAAGGGAGAGCAAATGTCACAGGACAGCGATAAGCGCGAGCTTTTAAAGCTAAAGCAGGGCATAATTGAGCAAAGCGATACCGTCCCCGAGGACGGCTATGACGTCAAAATGCCCGAGAGCGCCTCGGAAAAGACCAAAAACTGGTTTTGGTACCATAAGTGGATATTGCTTATCGGCGCGCTGATAATTATACTCGGCGCGGTGATAGCGTCCGTATATTTTATAAAGCCAAAGCCCGACATAGAGATATACTCGGTGTCTAATTATACTA
This sequence comes from uncultured Ruminiclostridium sp., assembly GCA_947594425.1. Taxonomy (GTDB): domain Bacteria; phylum Bacillota; class Clostridia; order Oscillospirales; family Ruminococcaceae; genus Ruminiclostridium_E. Next base: position 199,730 of record CANQED010000001.1, on the reverse strand, counting down.
CCACATTTCGCAGATTATTTGAAACTAATCTGCCGCGCTGGTGCGACGACGTAAACGGCGACGGGCAGAGCGTGGTAACGGTAGCTCAAGCGCCCGACGACGCGGCGCTTAGCGCGATAGAGGACTATGAAGAGATGCAAAACGGCAGCTCGTTTATATTCATAGGCACTAAGGACGAGCTTAAGGCGTTAGACACGGGAGATATATTTGCGGATATATCCGAGTTTGAAAACGCCGAGGACAATATGCTGGACTTTACCAAGACTGCCGTCGGCAAAGAGCTGAAGATATTCTCTAACGAGGTATATATGGCGATAAAGGCGACGGGCGACGAGCGAGAGGACGCGGCGCGCGGCTTTTTGCACAGGATAGTAGAAAATAAAGAGGTGGTACCCAATGCCGACTGAAAACGAGGAGAAAAGAGAACTGCTTAAGCTAAAGCAGGGACTTATAGAAGAGAGCGATATCATAGAGACCGACGTCCACGAGAAGCCCGAGGAGTTAAAAGGGCTCGCAAAATTCGAGAATTTTATGTACCACAATAAATGGTATATCATTGTCGGGCTGTTTTTTATAATCGTGGGCGGATTTATGATATATCAGCTTTTATCAAAAGAAGCGCCCGATATCAGGGTGCTTGTCGTCACCTCTAACGTGGAGAACACCCCCGACCTATACCGCAAGACGCACGATATAGAGCTCGGGCTCGAGCAGTACTGCCCCGACTATGACCAAAACGGCAACATCCACGTCGAGGTGTACTATATCGACCTTACTAAGTCGGTGGACACATATTATGTCACCAGCAACACCGCTAAATTTTTCGGTGAGATAGAAAGAGGCACCGCGCAGCTGATAATATGCGATAAGGGGATATTCTCAAACGAGTTTGAGGACGAGGACCGCGCCTTGGAAGAATTTGACAGCATGTTCACCGACCTCGGCGAGGCGCTCGGCGACGACAGCCTAAAGGGGCAAAATTGCATTAAGGTAAAGGATACCCCGCTCGCCGCCGCGGCTAATTACGAAAACTCCGTGCCCGATATTCTCGTTATGGGGATAAAGAACGAGGCGCCCGGTATGATAAGCTACAGTGACAACGCGCTTAAAAACAACGCCGAGGCGCGCGAGGTGCTTAAAAATATCTTAAGCGATAATAAGATAAACGAGCCGAAGGAGAGCTGATATGGATTATTTTGCTAAATCGGGGCGCAAGAGCTTTGGAAAATTGCTGCTTATAGGGCTTGGGTATATGCTGCTCGCTAATGTGCTGTGCACGATAATGACCATATCCACCGCCGCGTTTATAGGCGAGGCTTTTATAAAGGTGATAGTGGTCATACTTGCGTTTATCATATTCTACTCGCTTATGTTTACCGTAGGGTATAAGGACGGCGACCGAGAGCAAAAGCTCGTGCACCTTAAAAAAGCCGACCCGCCCGACGAGCATAGGTGGATAAAGCTCGGCATACTGCTCGCGCTTATTATGTTCATACCCTCAATAGTGCTGCTTATAGACAAAATAAGCGGGATGTATTACGACGTGCTGCTTGTGTACCGTATAATAGACGGGCTGGTATACGCGCTGTCGCTGCTGCTTATCCCCGAGAACAGCATAGACGCTATGAATATAGCTGTGCCGTTCGTATTTATGCTGTGCTATGCGCTTATCCCCGTTGCCACCCACTTGGGGTATTATTTCGGCTATACGCAGAAATTTGACAAGGATAAGATAATGTATAACTGATATTCGGACATATTCTTTAAAATCGTTTCATATCATAGTTAAAAAAAGGACGGGTATTTTATGAAACGATTATTTGACCGAATTAAAAACATCGACGCTAAAAGGCTGAAAAGAGTCCCCGCGGTGCTGGTACTGCTCGGCTGCTTTGTGATAATAGCCGCTAACTCCGACCTTACGCGCCTTGCGGTAAAGACCTCGGGAGGAAACGTCACCGAGAGAAAGACCGTGGTGCTGGACGCGGGACACGGCGGCGAGGACGGCGGCTGCGTCGGCATAAACGGGCAGGTCGAAAAGGATATCAACCTTGCGATAGTGCTCGACCTTAGGGATATGCTGACGCTCGGCGGCTTTAATGTGGTGCTTACCCGCGACACCGACAGGGCGATATACGATAGCGGCACCGAGGGACTGCGCAATAAGAAAGTATCGGATATGGAGAACCGCCTAAAGATAATACAGTCGTATAAGGACGCGGTCTTTCTCTCGATACATCAGAACCAATACACCGAGCCGCAATATTTCGGCGCGCAGATATTCTATAACGAAAACAATCCCGACAACAGGCTGTTAGCCGAGCTTATGCAGGAAAATTTTCACGCACTCCAGCCCGAGAACGACCGACAGGTAAAGCTTATGGATACCGAGCTTTTCCTATTCAAGACGACCGTCACGCCGTCGGTGCTCATCGAGTGCGGCTTTTTATCAAACCCGGACGACGCGGCGAAATTGTCCGACCCCGTCTATCAGAGAAAGACGGCGTATATGATATATAACGGCATACTGCGCTATTTACAGACGGTAGAGCCGATAGACAATAAGGAGGAGACCTCGGCGGTCTCTTAACAAAAAGACAGGAAGTTAAAATGCCAAAGACAAGATCTGTATTTATCTGCTCGGTCTGCGGACAGGAGCACCCAAAATGGAACGGCCGCTGCAATGCCTGCGGGTCGTGGAACACGCTTGAAGAGGCGGTAGTAGAAAAGCGCACAGGCAATGCGTCAGCGCCTAAGGCAACGCTTACTATGAGCAAGATAAGCGGCGTGGATTTTCCCGACGAGACGCGCTATAAGACGGGTATGTCCGAGCTCGACAGAGTGCTCGGCGGCGGACTGGTAAAGGGGTCGCTGGTGCTGCTCGGCGGCGACCCGGGGATAGGAAAGTCTACGCTTTTATTGCAAATATGCTCATCGCTTGCAAGCGGCAGGACGGTGCTTTATGTCTCCGGAGAAGAAAGCGAGCGGCAGATTAAGCTGCGCGCCGACCGTCTCGGGGTAGACGCAGAGGGACTGTATATATCCTCCTGTACCGACTGTGACGCGGTGTGCGAGGCTATGCGCAGCGAGAAGCCCGACGTGGTCATAATCGACTCGATACAGACTATGGCGCTGACGGATATACAAAGCGCGCCGGGCAGCCTTGTGCAGGTGCGCGAGTGCACGGGCGCGTTTATGCGCGCGGCTAAGGCGCTGGATATATCGGTGTTCTTGGTCGGACACGTTAATAAGGACGGCGGCATAGCGGGACCTAAGGTGCTGGAGCATATCGTGGATACCGTGCTGTATTTTGAGGGCGACAAGCAATTGTCGTACCGAATACTCCGCGCGGCAAAGAACCGCTTTGGCTCGACTAACGAGATAGGCGTTTTCGAGATGCGCGACAAGGGGCTGAGCGAGGTGACTAACCCCTCGGCAATGCTCCTTTCGGGCAGACCCGCCGGGATAAGCGGGATAACCATACTCTGCGCTATGGAGGGCTCGCGCCCCATAATGGCTGAGGTGCAGGCGCTTGTCGCTAAGACGGGCTTTGCCGCGCCGCGCAGGGTGTCGGCGGGGTTTGATTATAACAGGCTGTGCGTGTTGCTCGCCGTACTCGAAAAGCGTACGGGATATTCTTTCGGCGGGTATGATGTGTACATAAATATTATCGGCGGACTTAAAATAGACGAGCCCGCGAGCGACCTTGCGGTGGCGCTCGCATTGTACTCGGGACTTTGCGATAAGGTGATAGGCGAGGATATCGCGGTGTTCGGCGAGATAGGCCTCGGGGGAGAACTGCGCGCGGTGTCGCATATAAGACAGCGCGTGCGCGAGGCTGCGCGTATGGGCTTTGATAAGTGCATTGTGCCTAAGTCCTCGCTTAAAGAATTGGACAAGTCCGAGGATTACGGCATTGCGATATACGGCGCGGCTAATCTAAAGCAGGCGTTTAAGGTGCTCGAAGCGGTCGCGGGGGAGAAAAAAGAATGAAGCTCACCGATATAGGACAGATAAAGCAGCTATTCGATAAGTACGGCTTTTCCTTTACTAAATCGCTCGGGCAGAATTTCTTGATAAACCCCACTGTCTGCCCGAAAATAGCCGAGCTCGGCGGGGTGGACGGCGACACGGGCGTTATTGAGATAGGCACGGGGATAGGCGTACTTACGCGAGAGCTTGCCGCCCGAGGTAAAAAGGTCGTCGCGCTCGAGATAGACAAGACGCTCTCCCCGATACTTGACGAGACGCTCGGCGACCTAAATAACGTCGAGGTCATTTTTGCCGATGTGCTGAAGACCGACCTAAGACAGCTTATCAGCGATAAATTCGGCGGTATGGAAGTTACCGTCTGCGCAAATCTGCCGTATTATATAACCTCTCCCGTGATAATGAAGCTGCTCGAGGAGCGCCTGCCGATAAAGTCTATAACCGTTATGGTACAGCTCGAGGCGGCACAGCGCATATGCGCCCCTCTCGGCACGCGCGATTGCTCGTCTCTTACCGTTGCCGTCAACTTTTATTCTAAGCCGCGCAGGCTCTTTAACGTAAAGCCGGGGTCTTTTATCCCCGCGCCTAAGGTCGACAGCTCGGTCATAAGAATGGATATATATGAACAGCCGCCCTACACCGCCGAGGACGAGGCGCTGTTTTTCACTTGCGTGCGACAAGCCTTTTCACAGCGTAGAAAGCAACTCGCCAACCCTATCAGCGGGTACTTCGGCATACCTAAGGACGCGCTTTGCGAAAAGCTTATAAGCGTCGGGATAAAGCCGACCGCGCGCGCCGAGGAGCTTAGCATGGAGGATTTTGTAAATCTTTATCATATAATAGAACAGCTGAAAAAATAAAGTCGCGATAAAGCGAACGGTTTTTGTAATAAAGCCTCTCTTTGACAAATTTCACGCCCCCGTTACGTTAGAATGTAATAAAAAGGGGGAGAGTGATTTGGCAAGAGAGGCTTTTTTATCCGCTAAGCGGCAAAAGGGCGCGAACGCCGCCCACGCCGCCGTGATATGCGCGGCGCTGCTTATCGGTATGAGTACGATATTCTCGCGGCCGTCGCCGTTTTCCGCGTCGTTTACGGCGGCTATGAGCGGGATAGACTGTATAGGGGCGTTTATCGGCAGCGTTTTCGGCTATCTTATCACGGGCAGGTTCGGCGAATTTGTGATAGCGGCGAGCTCGCTTATGTCTGTTATGGCGGTAAGGCTGCTCACCTACCGTATGAACAGCGCGGCGGCGGATAAGATATGCGCGGTGACCGCCGCGTGCTCGGTGTTTACCGCCAACTTTTTCACCGCGGACGGGGTGCACGGGATAATAATATGCTTTGCTTTAGGGCTAATCGCGGGGGCGGGGACGCTCGCGCTGCTAAGCGTAAAGAGCCTGATAAAGCGCTCGGACAGCGCGCTGCTGCTTATTAAGAGCAGCCCGCTGTGCCTTATCAGCGCGCTGTTCGTTATCGGCGCGGCGGCGAGCGTGCTGGCTTTCTATACTCTAAATATCTTTAACCTCGGTGTGATAATAAGCGGGGCTATGGTGCTTGCCGCGTCGGTGCGTTATGGCGCGGCGGAGGCGTGTCTTGCGGCGGCCGCGTCGGGTATAGGGATAGCATGCGTTGTGCCCGAGTACGGCTTTGTCGCGGCGGTGCTGTGCTGTGCGGCAGCCGTCGGCAGAGGCTTTTTCGAGGGGAAAAGGATAGGCGCGGCGGCGGCGTTCGTGCTCACCGCCACATTGTGTATAATCCCGTTCGGTATGAATGACCAAAATCTTGCGCTGACGGCGGACTTATTTTTGTCGGCGGCGGTATTTTTGCTTTTGCCCGCGAAATGGACGGACGCGGAAGCCCGCGCGGAAGAGTACGAGTACAGCGAGAGCTCGGTACGGTCGCTGTTCTCCGAGCGGCTGAAATTCGCGCGCGCGGCGGTGGACGAGGTGCGCAGGACGGTGGACATTACCGCCGAAAAGCTCGAGAGCAAAAGGGCGGATCTAAGCCGCGTATACGACGCCGCCTGCGACGAGGTGTGCTCAAAGTGCCGCTATAATATGCAGTGCTGGGGCAAAGAATACACCGACAGCGTAAAGCAGATGTCCGCCGCCGTAAAGCTGCTGCGTGCGGGGGACGAGCTAACCCCCGAGCACTTTAGCGGAGAGCTTGCCCGCCGCTGCGGCAACTTGGACAAGCTGTGCGCAAAGCTGAAAGAATTATACCTCGACTATACCTCCTGCTTAGCGCAAAAGCGGCGGATATCGCATATGCGCTCGGTGCTGACCGTACAGCTCTCCGCGACGGAGAGCCTGCTCGAGCAGCTTTCGAGGGAGATAGACGGCTCGGGCGACGCGCGGCTTAATAAGACCGCGGGAGACGTGCTCAAAAATCTCGGCTGTGACGACCTCGGCGCGGTAAGCGTGACGGTCGGCGAGCAAGGCAGGATGTCGGTAGAGGCGTACTGCGACAAGGGCTTTTTCTGCTCTAAGCAAGAACTGAGCGACAACATGAGCGCCGCGCTGCGTCGGCGGTTCGATATGCCCGTATTCACCACGATAAACGGCAGCTGCAAGCTGAGTATGTTTTCCAAAACGACCTATTATCTCGACGTAGAGATATGCCAGATAAGCAAGGAGGAGGATAGTGCCTGCGGGGATTATTACGAGAGCTTTATCGACAGCAGCGGCACGGCGTATATAGTACTGTCGGACGGAATGGGCAGCGGCAGCCGCGCGCGGGTGGACTCGTCCTTTGCCTGCGGTATGCTTATACGCCTGCTTCAGGCGGGGGTAGGAATAGAGGCGGGTCTCGGGATAATAAATATGTCCCTTATGGTAAAGTCCTCGGACGAGAGCTTTGCCACCCTCGAGCTATGCAAGATAGACCTTTACAGCGGCAACGTCGAGCTGTATAAGGCGGGCAGCGCCAACACCTATATCCGCTGCGGCAACGTAAATTCGCGCTATGGCTGTAAGGGGCTGCCTATGGGCGTAAGGGACACACCCGTCTACGAAAAGCAGACCTTTACCCTTTCTAACCGCGATATGATAGTGATGACCAGCGACGGCGCGCGCCTTAATGAAAAATGGCTGTACCGCGAGATGTCAAAGTCCGACATAAGCCTCAAGGACTTTTCAAAGCAGGTCGCCGAGACCGCAAAATTCTACAGCGGCGACAACGCCGACGACATTTCCGTAATAGCAATGCGGCTGTATAAATAGCTGTAAATATGCTTAAGCCGCCCCACGGTGAATGAATTAGTTTTGTGGGGCGGCTTTAAATCAGACTTCCGTATGTTTAATCATAAACCGCTCATCTTCGGCATATAATCAACCAACGGATCAAACTCCGAAGAAAGGGGCGATTTTGTGAAAGGCAAAGCATACTCAGTGCCGGAAACCAAACAGGAAAGATGTGTCATTTTGGGAGAATATATAATAGATAAACAGGCGACTGTCAGAAGTGCCGCAAAAGAATTCGGAATAAGCAAAAGCACCGTCCATCAAGACGTAACGGTCAGACTGTCCAAAACCGATCCGGAGCTTTGTAAAAAGGTAAAAGAGGTCTTGCAGAAAAATAAGGACGAACGGCATATCAGGGGAGGAATGGCGACCAAGCTAAAATATCAGCACCGTTCCGAAAGCGTAAGCTGAGGAGGTATAATTATAAAAGGCAAGCCCGTGATCAAACGTGCTTGCCTTTTTGCTTTTTTAGCATGGGTAAATTTTACGCTTATGTAACAGTCGGTATTGCTTTTTTAGGGATGTTGTGGTACAATAAGAAAAACAAATGTAAAGATACGGAGAAAACACAATGACCGAGAAAGAGCAAAAAATTGCAGCAAAGCAGTTCGCTGATTTCTGGAAAGATAAAGGCTACGAAAAGGGAGAATCGCAGAAATTCTGGCTCGATCTGCTGCAAAATGTCTATGGCGTGGAAGACGCCATACGTTACATCAGCTTTGAAGAACAGGTGAAGCTCGACCACACGTCTTTCATTGACGGCTACATCGAGAAAACACATGTCATGATCGAGCAAAAAGGGCTCGGCAAGGATCTGCGCAAGGGCATAAAGCAGTCGGACGGTTCTGTGCTGTCGCCGTTTCAGCAGGCAAAACGCTACGCGGCGGAGCTGCCTTATTCAAAGCGCCCGCGCTGGATAATCACCTGCAATTTTGCGGAATTTTTAGTGTACGATATGGAAAAGCCCAACGGCGAGCCGGAGCAGATTTTTCTAAAGGATCTGCCGAAAGAGTTTTATCGTCTGCAATTTTTGCTGGATAAGGAAGACGAACATCTTAAAAAGGAAATGGAAGTCTCCCTAAAAGCAGGCAGACTGGTAGGTAAGCTGTATGACGCTGTCCTTAAACAATATAAAGCTCCCGACGACCCCGAAACGCTTAAATCGCTGAATAAGCTTTGTGTGCGTTTGGTGTTCTGTCTGTATGCGGAGGACGCGGGGGTTTTCGGCAAGCATCAGATGTTCCACGATTATCTGAAAAAATATCCGGTAGACGAAGTGCGCAATAAGCTCGTTGAATTGTTTCGGGTCCTTGATATGAACGAGGACGAGCGCAAAGCCTATGACCCGTATATGGACGATGACCTCGCGGCTTTCCCCTATGTCAACGGCGGGCTGTTTGCAGACGAGAATATTGAAATACCCAGGTTTAACGAGGAGATCGTCGATCTGCTGTTAAATAAAGCAAGCGAGGATTTTGACTGGTCGGGCATTTCTCCTACGATTTTCGGGGCGGTGTTTGAATCCACACTGAACCCCGAGACACGCCGCAGCGGCGGTATGCACTACACCTCTTTGGAGAATATCCACAAGGTCATCGACCCGCTGTTTTTGGACGAACTGAAAGCCGAGTTAGAGGAGATTAAGGCGCTTAAAGTCGAAAAGACACGGCGTGAAAAATTGCGGAATTTCCGCAAAAAGCTGTCTATGCTTGTGTTCTTAGACCCTGCGGCAGGCAGCGGAAATTTTCTCACTGAAACGTATATCTGTCTGCGGCGGCTCGAAAATGATGCGCTTTTTGAGGAGACGCACGGGCAGATGCTGCTCGGTATGGAAGACTTGATACAGGTCAGCATCGGGCAGTTTTACGGCATTGAGATCAACGATTTTGCGGTGACTGTAGCGAAAACTGCGCTATGGATAGCGGAATGTCAGATGAAGCAGGAAACGGAACAGATAATGCAGGTGGATATTGATTTTCTGCCGCTTAAATCGTATGAGAATATCGTAGAGGGAAACGCGCTCAAAATGGATTGGGAGAGCGTCGTGCCGAAAGAAAAGCTGTCCTATATTATGGGTAACCCGCCGTTTGTGGGTTATTCGTTGCAGTCAAAAGAACAGAAAAACGACATCTTGAATATTTATGTTGATGAGGAAGGCAAGCCGTATAAAACTGCCGGAAAAATTGACTATGTATCGGGTTGGTATTTTAAGGCGTGTCAATTTATGCAGAATACAGCGATCCGCACGGCGCTTGTTTCGACAAATTCAATCACTCAGGGAGAACAGGTTGCAGGCGTTTGGAAACCGCTTTTTGACCGTTTCGGGATACATATTGATTTTGCACACAGAACCTTTAAATGGGACAATCGCGGCAAAGACGAACAAGGCAACAAGATAAAAACAGACGACTATATGGCTGCTGTACATGTGGTGATAGTGGGGTTCAGCACAGCGCCAAGCACGGCACAAAAGCGGATTTTTGATAATGGCACAGAAAGAATTGCTGAAAATATCAATCCATTTCTTATAGATGCACCTCTCGTTTTTATTGAAAGCAGAAGCAATCCTATTTGTGATGTGCCAAAAATGTCTAGTGGCGGAAAACCTGTTGAGGGAGGTAATCTAATTTTCACAGAAAATGAAAAATCAGATTTTGTAAAATTGGAACCCCAGTCTGAAAAATACTTTAGACCTTTTGTAGGTTCGGATGATTATATCAATAATCATTTTCGTTGGTGTTTATGGCTTTTAAATGTTTCACCAAAGGAATTAAAAAATATGCCTAAAGTTATGGAACGAGTACAAGCTGTAAAAGAATTTAGACTAAACAGCGTAAAAGAAGCAACAAGAAAATTTGCTGATTATCCAAGTCGATTTATGGAAATAAAGCAACCATACACAGACTATATTTTAATTCCTGCTACATCATCAGAGCGAAGAAGATATATACCAATGGGATATGTTAATAAAAACGTTATTGCAAGCAATGCTGCTTCATTTGTTCCAAATACTTCTTTGTTTCACTTCGGCGTATTGACTTCTAATGTCCATATGGCTTGGATGCGTGCTGTTGCAGGAAGACTTGAAATGCGATACAGATATTCAGTAAACATCGTCTACAACAATTTCCCGTGGTGCGATCCCACACCCGAGCAAAAACAGAAAATCGAATCTACCGCGCAGGCTGTCCTCGACGCACGCGCACTATATCCCGACTGCTCTCTCGCCGACCTCTACGACGAGACCACTATGCCGCCCGAGCTGCGCAAGGCACATCAGCAGAATGATTTTGCCGTTATGGCGGCGTACGGTTTTCCGAAGAATATCACCGAGAGCGAGTGTGTGGCAGAGCTTATGCGGATGTATCAGCGGCTGACGGAAGAATAGCGCAGGCGGGATAATCATCCCCTACAGCATCAGAATACCCCCTGCCCCTCGCTGCAAGCCTCATTAAAGAAAGGACCTTTTATGCCGAAAATACGTTACAACGAAAATGAAGAAATAGTCCGCACCGTAAAAGAGGGGCTCAAAGCCAAAGGCGGCTATTGCCCCTGCCGCGTCGGAAAAAGTGAGGACATCAAGTGTATGTGCAAGGAATTTAGGGAGCAGATAGCCGACCCCGACTTTGAGGGGTACTGCCATTGTATGCTGTATTATAAGGAGAAGGATTGACAAAAGCGCTTTACCGTGGCAGGTAAAGCGCTTTTATATTTTTTAAGCGATCGACAATATACTTCCTACTGTGAGGTCACATTTATCGATCAATACAGTAATATTTTTACCAATATGCTGCGGGTTGGTGTATTTTACCATTGCAACGGATCTTACAATTATGATATTGCCGTTTGCGTCGACAAGCCGGCATCCGTTAGCTATTTTCTCACTATCCCCGTCAAGCGTTACCGATAAATTATCGCCGACAGGCAATATATCCGTAACTTTGAACATATCAGTCACCCGTTCCCTCACATCTGATTATACATAAACCCCTGCGCGATAACGCCTATCAGCATTATCAGCGCGAGCACGCCCGCGCCTATTTTCATACCGATACTTAATTTTTCCCGCGTTTTATTTTTCATATCGTTGCTCCTTGCTTTATACAAAAATTCACCCGTATGCCGAGCCCGCTATAACGAAAGTATACCACAATCCTTGATTTAAGTCAAGAAAAAACGGTAATAAAGGACAAATGGGGCGGAATAAAATTAAGCATGTGGGAGCCGAACCCGAGAAGAATTTTCACGCTGATTTGCTCGGGTGAATGTCCGTATGCACATATTCAAAGAAAAATTACTTGGCAGGTGGCAGTATGTTGATAACGGCTATGCTCAGCGCATTGCAGGGGATGATGTTCTTTGCTCTGCACTTTGAGAATACTAATTCGTTTCCGCGAAAGCTGACCGCAAAAGAAGAGCGGGAGTGTATCGCCCTTGCGGCTAAGGGGGATACCGAGGCAAGGGATAAGCTTATCAAGCACAATCTTAGGCTTGTGGCGTTTATCGTAAAAAAGCACTATCCCGACTATCGCGACAGGGACGATCTTATCTCGATAGGAATGATAGGGCTGATAAAGGCGGCGCAGACCTTTGACTATGAGCGCAGCGTAAGCTTTTCGACTTATGCTGGAAAGTGTATAAACAATCAGATACGTATGTATTTTCGCAAGATAAAGCACCAGCAGACCGAGGTGTATATGAACGACCCTATGGACTGCGACAAGGACGGCAACACCGTGACGCTCGCGGATATTTTCCGCGACCCCGCCGACGTAGCACAGCAGGCGGACCTTAATATAAACGTGCAAAAGCTGTACCGCTATATCTCGGAGGAGCTCGACGAGAGAGAAAAGCAAATACTGACCAAGCGGTACGGGCTCAATTTTTCGGGCTTTCATACCGATAAAATTCTGACCCAGCGCGAGGTCGCAAAGCAGCTCGGCATAAGCCGCAGCTATGTGTCACGGATAGAAAAAAAGGCGCTCGAAAAGCTCCGAGCGCGCTTTGAAAGAAACGATTGACTGTTATTATATCAGCGGCTTTCCGCAGCGCGAGCAAAAGCGGTCGGTCACGGTGTTAAGCTGTCCGCAGGACGGGCAGCGCTTGCCCTGCCTTTCCTCCTCGGCGGTGTAATGTACGGGGATAGAATTGTCGTATACCTCGCTGCTGCCGTATTTTATATCAAAATCCTGCCCGCCGCAAAGAGGACAGCTGTCCGAGTATGGCGGCACCGACGCACCGCAATGCTTGCAGGTCTTTATCTGAGGGAGATTAGGACTGTTAGAACTGTTTTTGGCGGCCATGGCGGTAAATTTTGCCGAGAGGCAGTGATAGAGCGTAAATATGATCGAGAAAGCCGCGGCGGCAAGAATGACCGCGTTTATCATAAGGTCGCCCTCGCCCTCCGACGAATATACCACCATAAACGCGCAGGATATCGTCGTTATCGCCGCAAATATAAACATAGCCCGCCTTTTCCCGAGGGTAGGAAATACAAAGAACCTAAGCGTTATCGCGAGCATTATTACCGCCGCGGCTATAGTAGTTATCCTAAACAGCATATACATCCTCCTAAAAGTGCCGCAAGGAAAAATTCCTGCGGCACATGTTTTTATTATTGCTGATTTGTCTTAGGCGCGCCGCAGTTGGGGCAGAATAATTCTTCGGCCAAATTCGGCTTTCCGCAGTTTGGGCAGAACCAGCCGGGCTGCTGCATAGCCTGTTGTTGCTGCATAGGCTGTTGTTGTTGCATCGGCTGTTGCTGCATTGGCTGGGGCTGAGGCATAGGCTGAGGCACGGGCTGCTGTACGGGCTGAGTATAGCCCTGAGCGTTATAGGTGTTAGGGGGCAATATCTGAGCGGCAAGCTGAGCGTTGCCCGAGGTCTTAAGGCCGTATACACCCGCTATTATGCCGAATGCTGTCAGCAGCAGGCTAATTACGCCCATGACCGCCATGACCGTAAATACGAGGTTTACTAAGCCTATTCCTGCCTCGGCGTATTCGCTGCTTATTTCCTCGAGCATTTCGGAGATCATACTGTCATAAAGCCCGCCGACTGCGCTGGGAACAAAAGCGACCATGACTAAAATTATTCCCGAGAAGAACTCGAACACCGAGAATATGATGTCGAGTATCGGGAGTACCTTAAGCGCGGTGCGCTTGCCCGACGTGGGTCTGTTCTTATAAGAACTGCATATTATAAGTATCGCAATGGAAAAGCCTAACACTATCATAATAATTTCCTCCGTAAATTTTAATTATTTTTCGGTGTGCCGCATACGTGGCAGAAGTTGTCGCCCGGCGCTATCGGCGTACCGCATTTAGCGCAGACCGACTGCGGCGGAGCGGCGGGCGCTTGATGAATGTGCTCATCTATCATATTTATCTGCGGATAGGTAAACTCGGTCGAGCCGCAGCGGCAGACGTTGTTATTATAGGGTACGAGCTGACCGCAGCGCGAGCAGATCTTTGCGTTTGTGGACAACGCCTTTTCTATGCGCTCGTTGATGTAGGACTGACGGGCGCGCGGCTTGTCTGCGGTTATCGTATAGCCCTTTACACAGCAGACTATGCCGAACACAAGAAAAGCTATCGACAGGACAAGAGACGCCCCGGCAGAAAATCTCACATACATATCATCGTCGGTAAAATAATTAAGGTATGTCAGTCTCGCCTCGGCTCTCCACGGACTTAACAGTCCGAAGCCGTCGAGCAGCCACACAAAGTCAAGCACCGTAAATACCGTAAGCGTCACGGTAAGCGCTCTTAGCGTCTTAAGCTTTGAGCTTAACGGATAGTTTTTGTACTGACAGTACAGTATGATGGTCGGGACGCTCAGCCCGAGCACCGTCAATGCGCCGAATGCACTCATATAAACACCTCCGAAAAAATGCAGGGCGAAATCTTTTATTATTTTTACTATTTTATCATATTTAATTACGTTTGTCAATCCTTGCCGCATTGAGAGTTTTTTTCCTTGACATTCGGGCAAAATAGGGATATAATATTATCAACGATAAATTTTACCCGAAAGGAAGAATTATTATGGCTGTACTTGTTACCGGAGGCGCGGGCTATATCGGCTCGCATACCTGCATAGAGCTGCTAAAGGCGGGCGAGGATATCGTAGTTATCGACAACTTCTACAATTCTAAGCCCAAGGCTATAGAGATGATAAAGGAGATAACGGGCAGAGATTTTGCCTTTTATGAGAATGACTGCTGCGACAGACAGGCGCTCGACAGGATATTCAGCGAGAACTTTATCGAAGAGGTAATACATTTCGCAGGGTATAAGGCGGTCGGCGAGAGCTGCCTTAATCCGCTGATGTACTACAATAATAATATCAACGCCACCCTCGCATTGCTCGACACCATGAATAAATACGGCTGCCGCCGCTTTGTATTCAGCTCGAGCGCGACGGTGTACGGTATACCCAAGAAAGTCCCCGTCACCGAGAAGATGCCGCTGTCCTCGATAAACCCCTACGGCAGCACCAAGCTGATGATAGAGAATATGTGCCGCGAGCTTTATACCTCGGACGACAGGTGGAGCATAGTGCTGCTCAGATACTTTAATCCGATAGGCGCACACGAGAGCGGAAAGATAGGCGAGGACCCCAACGGCATACCGAATAATCTTATGCCGCTGATACTGCGCGCCGCTACGGGTAAAATGGCTACGCTGACGGTGTTCGGAAACGACTATCCCACCCCCGACGGCACCTGCATAAGAGATTATATACACGTTGTAGACCTTGCGCTGGGGCATCTTGCGGCGATAAATTATGCGCGCAAGAACACGGGCTGCCCCGCGTTTAACCTCGGCACCGGCAAGGGTTACTCGGTGCTCGACATCATAAACACCTTTGAAAAGGTGAACAAGGTCAAAGTCCCCTACGTTATCGGCGCAAGGCGCCCGGGCGACGCGGCTGAGTGCTATTCTAACCCGACCCTTGCCAAAAAAGAGCTCGGGTGGAAAGCCGAGCGCGGACTTGAACAGATGTGTGCCGACAGCTGGAATTTTATTAAGAACAATTGATGATAAGAGTATACGGGAATTATCCGCGTATGCATACCTTTTTGCACAGCCTATGGGCTGTGCAAAAAAATTAAGGGAGTATTTATGAGATTTTGTCATTGTCCGAGCTGCGGCGAAAGATTGTCGTCGCGCGACCTCGGCGACGAGCACAATGTGCCGTGGTGCGATAAATGCGGCGGACCGTGGTTTGAGATGTTTTACTGCTGCGTTATCGTGCTCGCGCGAAGAGGTGAAAAATTCGCGCTGATAAAGCAAAAGTCCCCCGAGCAAAGCGAGCGTGATAAATATGTCTGCGTGTCTGGCTATATCAAGACCTCGGAGAGCGCGGAGGACGCGGCGAGGCGCGAGGTATACGAGGAGTTGGGGCTTGCAGCTAAATCGGTGCGCTTTATTTCGTCATATGTCTATGAGAAAAAGCAGATGCTTATGCTCGGCTACTGTGTTGACGTGGACGAGGGAGAATTTAAGCTGTCAGACGAGCTCTATGCGGCTCAGTGGTTTGATAAAGAGCGGGCGGCGAGCCTGCTTAAAGACACCTCGGTGGGCAATAGGCTGATAGCGGACATACTTAAGGAGGGAGAATAATGGATACGCTTATACCTCCGTACGAACGTACGGCATATTATTACGAAACGGATAAAATGGGGATAGTGCACCACTCAAATTATATACGCTGGTTTGAAGAAACGCGGGTGTACTTTCTTGAAAAATGCGGCTATCCCTATCAAAAAATGGAGCAGGAGGGGGTCATGATACCCGTCCTCTCCGCCGAGTGCGAGTATAAAAACGCCGTGCGCTTTGACGAGACCGTACTTATAGACCTTAAGGTGACTGAGTTTAACGGCTTTAAAATGACCGTGACCTATACCGTCACCGGAAAGGACGACGGCGTGCTTAAGGCTGTGGGCACGACGCGGCACTTTTTTGTGGACGATAATTTCCGCCCGCTCAGGGTCAAAAAGGAGCACATAGGGATATTTAACGTATTCAACGATTATAAAGAGCTGTGTGCTCGGTGAGATATTGACTTTTACGCTTTAGTGTGGTAAAATTTATTCAGCACACGGGCAATTCCGTAAAGGAAGGAAAGTTATAATGAACGACAAACTTAAAAGCAAGGACAAGGATCAGCTCTTTCGCGCCGTTTTGCAGCTAAAGACCGTCGACGAGTGCTACAATTTTTTCGACGATCTTTGCACGATACAAGAGCTTGAGTCTATGGCGCAGCGCCTGCACGTGGCAAAGCTGCTCACCGACGGGCTGGTCTACAGCGATATAGTAAAGCAGACAGGGGCGAGCACCGCCACGATAAGCCGCGTAAACCGCACTCTTAAGGGCGGCAACGACGGATATTCGGTAGTGTTCGGACGCTTAAAGGATAAAGAATGAGCGCGGGCGGCTATGGGTGCTTTGCCGAGGTATACGATAAGCTTACTTCTAATATAGACTATGACGCGATAAGCGCATACTACGACCGACATATTTTTTCTGTTAGGCAAAAGCGCGGGATACTGCTCGAGCTCGGCTGCGGCACGGGAAATGTCAGCGTGCGTATGCAGTCTCTCGGCTATGACGTGATAGCGACCGATATAAGCGGCGAAATGCTGAGCGTCGCTTTAGCTAAGCCGCACGACGGCGTACAGTATCTCTGTCAGGATATGCGCGCGCTGGATATGTACGGGACGGTGGACGCGGCGATATGCACCCTCGACGGGATAAATCACCTTGACGGCGAGGAGGATATGCTGAGCTGTTTTAAGTCGGCGTCGCTGTTTTTAGAGGACGGCGGGGTGTTTTTATTTGACGTAAATACCTTAAAAAAGCACCGCGAGGTCTTGGGCGATAATACCTTTGTATACGACACCGACGGGGTGTATCTTGTGTGGCAGAACTTTTACGAGGACGGACGGGTGGATATGGCGCTTGACATTTTCACCGAGGAAGAGGACGGAAGCTATGCAAGGAGCGGCGAGAATATCACCGAGACGGCTCTGCCGCTAAGCAGGATAAAGGACTTGCTCATAAGCGCGGATTTTACCGATATAAGGATATACGATTTTTTGACTGAAAATAAGGGCGGCGAGGACTGTGAAAAGGTGCTCTTCTCCGCCGTAAGAAAACACAGATAAAAGAAAGGTCAACAGACTTTGGGAAAGATAGTTAGAGCGTTATCGGCGGACGGCAGCGTGCTTTGCTCCGCTATTAATTCTACCGACATAGTGTCGCGGATACGGCAGATACACGATACGTCGGCTACCGCGTCGGCGGCTGCGGGGCGGCTTATAACGGCGGCGAGCCTTATGGGCGCTATGATGAAAAATGCCACCGACCGCCTAACCGTAAGGATAAACGGCGGCGGCGCGGTCGGCACGATAACCGCCGTATCGGACGATATGGGAAATGTAAAGTGCAGCATAGACAATCCTCACGCCGACCTGCCGCCCAATGATAAAGGCAAGCTCGACGTAGCGGGCATAGTCGGCACGGACGGCTATCTCGCGGTGATACGCGATATGGGGCTTAAAGAGCCGTATTCGGGGCAGATACCGATAATAAGCGGCGAGATAGCTATGGATATAACGCAGTATTACGCCGTCAGCGAGCAGATACCTACTGTGTGCGCGCTTGGCGTGCTTGTGGATAAGGATTTGAGCATTAAATGCGCGGGCGGGTATATCATACAGCTTGTCCCGCCGATAAACGAGAGCGCGATAGACTATATAGAAGAAAATATCAAGGATATGCAGTCGGTGACCGAGATGCTCGAAAAGGGGCTTAGCCCGTCGGACATTGCGCTTATGGGACTAAAAGGGCTCGACGGGCAGATACTCGACGAGTGGGAGGCAGGTTATTACTGCGGCTGCTCGCGCGAGCGCACCGAGCGCGTGCTTGCGGCGCTGGGCAAAAAGGAACTTCTTAAGCTCGCCGAGGAGCAGCCCGAGACAGAGCTGACCTGCCACTTTTGCGATAAAAAGTACCGCTTTACTTCCGAGGAGCTTATACAGATAGCAAGCAACTGCACGGGAGGCGCACAATGAGGCGCTGGCTGTGCGGAGGATATGATAAAGCGTCGGCGGACGAATTAAAGCGCCGCACGGGACTGCCCGACCTAATATGCAGGCTGCTCTCGGCGCGCAATATGACCGACCCCGACGCGGTGAACGAATACTTTAACGGCGTGCCGTTTTCCGACCCTTTTCTTATAAAGGATATGGACAAGGCTATAAGCGCTGTAGAAAATGCGCTCGAGAGCGGCGACAAAATGACCGTGTACGGGGATTATGACTGCGACGGGATAACCGCGGCGGTTATGCTGACAAATCACCTCACCGCGCTAGGCGGCGAGGTCGAGCTGTATATCCCTCAGCGCGAGGACGGCTATGGGCTGAATATCAAGGCGGTAGAGGATATCGCACAAAACGGCACAAAGCTTATCATCACGGTAGACAACGGCATATCCGCCGTAAACGAGGCGGAGAAGATATACGAGCTGGGTATGAAGCTTGTCATAACCGATCACCACGCGGTGCCCGAGGTTATGCCGAGGGCAGAGGCGATAGTGGACCCGCACCGCCCCGACGACAATTCGCCCTGCAAGTACATAGCGGGCTGCGGGGTCGCGCTAAAATTGATAACGGCGCTCGAGCGGGACACCGACAGCGTGCTAGAGCAGTACGCGGATCTCGCCTGTATAGGCACTGTAGGGGATATCGTGCCGCTTATCGGTGAGAACAGGGAGATAGTAAAGCGCGGGCTCGATATAATGCAGTACAGCGAGAACGAGGGGCTGAACGCGCTTATCTCGGCGGCGGGACTGTCCGCGGAGGGTATCACCGCGGGACAGGTCGCTTTCGGTATCTGCCCGAGGATAAACGCGGCGGGGAGATACGGCGACGCTATGAAAGCCGCGCGGCTGTTTACTCAGGAGCGGCGCGCTCTCGCCGAGGCGGGCGCGGAGGAGTTGTGCAGATTAAACGACAGCAGAAAGCAGCTTGAAAACGATATGCTGTCCGAGGCGCTTGCACAGCTAAATGCCGAGCCCGAGCGCCTTAACGGCCGCGTTATCATAGTAAGCGGCGAGGGCTGGAGGCACGGTATAATAGGACTTGTCAGCGCAAGGCTTACTGAGCGCTTTGGCAAGCCGTCGATAGTTATCGGCATAGAAAACGGCGACGCTCGCGGAAGCGTGCGCAGCATAGAGGGCTTTTCGGTGGCGTCGATGTTGACGAGCTGTGCGGAATTATTGACTAAGTTCGGCGGGCACGAGCGCGCGGGCGGCTTTTCGATAGATAAGGACAGGATAGACGAGTTTCGCCGCGCGGTGCAGGAATACGCTAAAGGCGAATATCCCGTTATGCCGCAGGCGGTAGTCGAGGCGGACATAGAGCCCGAGGCCGCGGATACCGACGTATCCGCCGTCGAGCTGCTAAGGTATATGCAGCCGTTCGGAGAGGGCAACCCCGCGCCGCTTTTCTTAATGAGAAACTGCGCGGTACTCTCGGTAAGAAAGCTCAAGGATGGCAAGTATACGAGCTTTGAGGCCGAGTATATGGGCAGACGGTTAAAGTTTTTATGCTTTAGCATCAGCTACGCGGATTTTTGCTACAGACCCGGGGATAAGGTCGACGTTATCGCCAATCTCGAGGTAAACGAATATAATGGAAATAAAAGCGTCAGCGTCAGAGTAAAGGATCTTAGGGCCGGCGGGATAGATCAGGACAGATATTTCGCCGCGTGTGACGCTTATGAAAAGATAATCGGCGGCGAGAGGATAGACCCTCGCCTGATAAGCAGGATAATGCCCACTGTCGAGGATATGAAAATGCCGTTTGACCTGTCGCGTCGGATGACCTCTATAGATAAGGCGGCTCAGTATGCCGTCTTGCGCGGAATGAATTATTGCAAGTTTATGATGTGCCTGCATATTTTTGCTGAATTTGGACATCTAAAGCTCGACAGAGTAAACGGTACAATGGAATTTATTAAGGGCGGCAGGCGTATCTCGCTTGACGGCTCGGCGGTGGTAAAGAGAATAAAAAGAGCCTGCGGGGCAGGTAGTGAGGACTGAAAGGAGAACGGTATGCTGTATACGATAGATATGCTGCTCGATAAGATAAAAAGCAGTGAGAAAACTTATGATACGGACAAGATATTACAGGCGTATCAGCTTGCCGAGAAAGCGCACGAGGGAGTATTCCGCTCGTCGGGCGACCCGTATATCTCACATCCCGTCGCGGTAGCTTATATCCTGCTCGAAAAATTCTGGATGGACACCGACACGATATGCGCCGCGCTGCTGCACGACGTTGTGGAGGATACCGAGATAGGGCTCGACACCATACAAAAGCGCTTTGGCGAGGACGTGGCGCGGCTTGTGGACGGGGTGACTAAGATAGGACTTGTCCCCCTTAATACCCGCGAGGAGCAGCAGGCGGAGAATATCCGCAAGATACTTATCGCAATGTCTAAGGATATAAGGGTAATTATCATTAAGCTTGCGGACAGGCTGCACAATATGCGCACCCTCGACGCGCGCACCCCCGAAAAGCAGCGCAAGACCTCGCTCGAAACGATGAACTTTTACGCGCCTATCGCGCATAGGCTCGGTATCAGCGACGTAAAAGAGGAAATGGAGGATATTGCCCTAAGATACCTCGACCCGTACGGCTTTCAGGATATACAGCGCCAGCTGAGCCTTAAAAAAGCGGACAGGGAGGACTTTATCGAGTCGATAAAGCAGCGCATAGCCGAGCGTATCTCGGATATAGAGCCCACCCCGATAATAGAGGGCAGAGTAAAGAGCACCTACAGCATATATAAGAAGGTCTATATCAAGGGCAAGGATTTCAGCGAGATATACGACATATACGCGGTAAGGATAATATTGCAGACGGTGGTCGAGTGTTATAACGTGCTCGGTATAATACACGATATGTTTCGCCCGATACCCTACCGCTTTAAGGACTATATCGCCATGCCTAAGCCTAACCGCTATCAATCATTGCACACCACGGTAATAGGCAGAGAGGGCGTGCCGTTTGAGGTGCAGATACGCACGCAGGAAATGCACAACACCGCTCAGTACGGCGTAGCGGCGCATTGGAAGTATAAGGCGGGCATAACAGGCACCGTCGCGGGAGAAAAGCGCTTTGACTGGATACGGCATATCCTCGAGCAGCAGCAGGAGGCGGACGACGTCGAGCAGATATCCGAGGCGATAAAGGTCGACCTTGCGCCCGACGACGTATATGTGTTTACGCCTAAGGGGGACGTTATCACCCTGCCTGTAGGCTCTAACGTGATAGACTTTGCATACGCTATCCATACCGAGGTCGGCAATAAAATGACAGGGGCTAAGGTCGGCGGCAAGATGGTGACCTTTGACCATGTTCTCAGCACGGGAGAGATAGTGGAGGTCATGACGGGCAGCAACGCCGCGCCCAACCGCAGCTGGCTGGAGACCGCCCGCACCAACGAGGCTAAGGCTAAGATACGCTCGTGGTTTAAGCGCGAGTGCCGCGAGGAGAATATCGAGAGCGGCAGGTCTCAGCTCGAAAGAGAACTGCGCCGCAACAATATAGTTGTAGACGACGAGATGCTAAAGACCGCCGCCGAGCGCCACAGGTTCGGCACGGTGGACGATCTGTATGCCGCGATAGGATACGGCGGCGTACAACTCTCAAAGGTCGTCACCCGTCTGAGAGAAGAGCAGATACGCCAGAACAAGCTTAATAACGCAATTATTCCCGACGTAGAAAAAATAGTCCAGCAAAACAACGACCGCGAGCGCAAAAACGGCGTTATCATAGACGGCATAGACAATTATCCGATAAAGTACGCGCAGTGCTGCAACCCGCTGCCGGGCGATGAAATAATGGGCTTTATCACGCGCGGCTACGGGGTGTCCGTCCATAAAGCCGACTGCAAGAACGTTATAGCGGGGCTCAAAAGCGAGAATAAAGAGCGCTGGCGCAAGGCGCAGTGGGCGGTAAACGAGAGCACCGCGTTTAGGGCGACGGTGGATATAATCGCCGAGGACAGGACGGCGCTTATAGCGGATATCACCACCACGATAGCCACTAACCGCCTGCCGATACATGAGATAAACGCACACTATCTCAAGAACGGGAACGCCAACATCATAGTCACCATTGAAGTAAGCGGGATAGAGCAGCTTAAAAATATCATTCTGCGCCTGCAAAAGGTGCCGGGAGTTATTTCCGCCGAAAGGACGGGCAAGCAATGAAGATAATAACCATGCACCTCGGCGAGCTCGACACCTCCTGCTATATCGCCGCGTCGGACAGCGGCAATGCGGCGGTTATCGACCCCGCCGACAACGCGGAGCATATACTGCGGACGCTTAAAGAAAACGACCTTACGCTAAAGCTGATACTGCTTACGCATGGGCATTTTGACCATACGGGAGCGGCAGCGGAGCTTAAGGCTGCCACGGGTGCGAAAATATACATCCACCCCGCCGACGCGGATATGAGCGAGGACAGGGTAAAGAACGTGTCGTATCTGCTGCCTGGGTACGTTTTACAGCCGTATAAGCCCGACGTGCTGATAGACGAGGGGGACAAGATACCTCTCGACGAGATCATATTTACGGTAATGCACACGCCGGGGCACACCGACGGCAGCGTGATGTTTGTCGGCGATAACGTCATATTCTCGGGAGATACGCTGTTTAGCGGCTCGGTGGGGAGAACGGATTTTTATTCCGGCAGCGTAGAAAAGCAAAAGCAGTCGCTAAGGCGTATACTTTCGCTTAGCGGCGAGTATGAGATATACCCCGGACACGGCGATCCGACCACGTTGTCGGAGGAAAAGAGATATAACCCCTATTTGCTTTATCTTAAAGAGCAATGATAGATACATTGTATTTTTTTGGCGGGGCGGGAAAATATAAATATGAGTGCGAGCGGTTGATGACCGCGTTTTATCCGTCGGTGCGCTTATGCTTTGATGAAGAGCCCGACAGCGCCGACGGCTATGTGTCTTTGTACTCGGACGGCGGGCAGCTCAGAGCCGTATTATATGACGGCGAGAGGCGCGAGAAGTCGGCAGCGTCGTCGGGCGACGATACCCTTGACGAACTTTTGCTCTGCGGACTTATGTACGATCTTATCAGCGAGCACACGGAGATAACACTGCCGTGGGGAATTCTTACGGGGGTGCGCCCTATTAAGGTGATACGCTCGGCGCTTTATACCCGACCCGACGCTAAGAGCTATATCTCCGACCTGCTAAGGGTATCAAAAGAAAAGCTTGATATCGCCAAAAGCATTATTTCGGTGCAAGACCCTATACTCGATATGCTGACCGAAAAAAGCGTCAGCCTTTATGTATCGATACCGTTTTGCCCGACAAGGTGCAGCTATTGCTCGTTTATATCCTCGTCGGGCGGGGCGCTAAAGCTAAAGGACGAGTATTTTGAGCTGCTGCTTAAAGAGCTCGACGAGTGCCGCGCGCTGACACAAAACGCGGGGCTCGATATATTGACAATATATATCGGGGGAGGAACTCCCACAACGCTGAGCGCCGAGCAGCTAAAGCGCCTTACGGACAAGCTCGGGGATTTTCCGCTGTCGCACCTGAAAGAATTTACCGCCGAGGCGGGCAGACCCGACACCGTGACAAAGGAGAAGCTTCTTGCGCTAAAGCACGGCGGGGTCAGCAGGATATCGATAAATCCCCAGACCTTAAGCGACGAGGTTTTGCGCGCTATAGGCAGGTCGCACAGCGTAGAACAGTTTTTTGAGGCGTTTTACCTTGCGCGTAAGGTGGGCTTTGACAACATAAACACCGACATTATCGCGGGGCTGCCGAAAGACGCCGAGGAGGGCTTTGCCGATACGGTGGACAGGCTCATT
This sequence comes from uncultured Ruminiclostridium sp., assembly GCA_947594425.1. GTDB lineage: Bacteria > Bacillota > Clostridia > Oscillospirales > Ruminococcaceae > Ruminiclostridium_E. Next base: position 175,576 of record CANQED010000001.1, on the reverse strand, counting down.
AAGCTAAGACCTGAGAATATTACTTTGCACACCCTGTCGATAAAGCGCTCGTCCGCGCTCAAAGCGGACAAGTCCGATTTATCTTATCGCGGTGCGGGGAAGATGGTCGCGGCGGCGCAAAGCGCGCTTTGGGATAACGGCTATCGCCCGTATTATCTTTATCGCCAAAAGAATATCGCCGACAACCTCGAAAACGCGGGGTACTGCCTTAGCGGCAAGGAATGCCTGTACAATATCTTTATGATGGAGGACGCGCAGAGCATAATCGCCGCAGGGTGCGCGGGGTCGTCTAAATTTGTCGGTAAAGACGGGATAAAACGGTCGGTAAATTTTAAGTACCCTTATGAGTACATCTCGCGCTTTGACGAGGTCATAAAAAGAAAGCGGCAGGCGGCGGAGTTTTTTAAATAATATTTGACAACTATCACTCTATGTGGTAAAATAAAGAAAAATAAGTCAGGAGGACATTTATGAACATCAAGGACATCAATTTTAAAGAAGAGGCGGGAGCGGTGCTCGAAAAGGCAAAGACCCTTACCGACAGCGGAATAAAAAAGACCGACGAGATGATAAAGATCTCCCGACTTAAATTGAGCTGCATAAAGCTCGACAACGAGATAAAGCAAAAGTACACCGAGCTTGGCAGGAGCGTATACAAGATGGTCAAAAACGACACCGCCGACAGCGATATCATCGCGGGCGCGGTGACCGAGATAGAGACCCTTTATAAAAAGCTCGCGCGCACCCGCAGAAAGATAGAGGACGTAAAGCGCATAGTCACCTGTCCCGTATGCGGCACAAAGAATAAGTACGACAGCGAGTATTGCAGCGAGTGCACCCACAGGCTCGTAGTGACCGACGTCGCTCCCGACGAGTACGGGTACGACGCGGACGACGTTGAATAAACACGCTTTCCCCGCACCCAGCGGGGAATTTTTGCTGTTTTGGGCAATTAGAGCGCGGGCTTTGCGGTTGACACGGCGATAAAAAAGTGATATACTCAATGTATGTTAAATTTCGGCATATTTTTTGCGCCGCTTAATAAATATTAAAAAAAGATAAAAAGGAGCAGCATTATGTGCGGTATAGTAGGATATACGGGAGAGCGCGAGTGTGCAGGGATACTCGTAAACGCGCTCAAAAAGCTTGAATACAGAGGGTACGATTCTGCGGGGATAGCGGTATTTGACGGCGACAGGCTGAGTACAGTCAAGGCTAAGGGCAAGATATCCGAGGGGCTCGAGCCGAGGCTCGCTGCACTGCCTCGTTTTACCGCGACGGCGGGGATAGGTCATACGCGCTGGGCGACCCACGGCGAGCCGAGCGATATCAATTCTCACCCTATAGGGAACGGGCGGGTATCTATCGTCCATAACGGGATAATAGAAAATTACCGCAGGATAAAAGAATTTCTTACCGAGCACGGCTACGGCTTTGAGAGCGAGACCGACACCGAGGCGGTGGCAAAGCTGCTCGACTATAATTACAACGGCGACCCGCTAGACGCGATAATTAAGACCGTCGCGGAGCTCGAGGGCGCGTACGCGCTGGGCATAATTTTCCGCGAGCACAAAAACCGCATTTTCGCGGTGCGAAAGGCGAGCCCCTTGATAGTAGGACAGGGCGACGGCGAGATGTTTATCGGCTCGGACGTCACCGCTATAATAGAGCACACTAAGAATTATTATCTGTTAGAGCAAGGCGAGATAGCGGATATCACCAAGGACGGGGTGACCTTTTACGACGTCCACCGCAATGTTATCCAAAAGGAATTGCAGCAGGCGGACTGGGACGCGTCGGCGGCGGAGATATGCGGCTTTCCGCATTTTATGCTAAAAGAGATAACCGAGCAGCCCAGTGCGCTTAAAAAGACGCTCGCTCCGCGAATTAAGGACGGTATGCCCGATTTTTCCGAGTGCGGGCTGACGGACGAGATGCTTAAAAATTATCACCATATCTATATTATCGGCTGCGGCTCGGCAATGCACGCGGGGATAGTGGGCAAGTACATCATAGAGGGGCTTGCGCGCACCCCCGTCATCGTGGATATGGCGTCGGAGTTTAAGTATCGCAATCCGCTCTTAACAAAGGACGACCTTGTGGTAATTATTTCACAGTCGGGCGAAACCGCTGACACCAAAGAGGCACTTAACCTTGCCAACAAGGTCGGCGCGGACACCCTCGCCATAGTAAACGTCGTCGGCTCGTCGATAGCGCGCGAGGCTAAGATGGTCATGTACACCCTCGCGGGTCCCGAGATATCCGTATGCTCGACTAAGGCGTACACGGTGCAGACGGCGTTTATGTACCTATTGGCGTTTAAGGTCGCGTACGCGCGCGGCACTATCAGCGAAGAAGAGGTAAAGCAGCTTACTAAAGAGCTTATGGAGATACCCGATAAGGTACAGATATGTATAGATAAGCAGGAGCAGTATCAAAAGGTCGCGTCGCGGCTGATGAGCGCGGACAGCCTGCTTTATATCGGCAGGGGGCTGGACTATGCGCTGAGTATGGAGGGCAGCCTTAAGCTTAAGGAGATATCCTATATCCACTCGGAGAGCTATGCGGCGGGCGAGCTAAAGCACGGCACTATTTCACTTATAGAAGAGGGCGTGCCGGTAATAGCGGTAGCGACCCAGCAGGAGCTTTTTGCAAAGACCGCAAGCAATGTTAAAGAGGTAAAGTCGCGCGGCGCGACGGTGATATTTATCTGTACCGAAAATATGCCCTCGCTCGGCGGCGACGTGGACTACGAGGTGTTATTGCCCGCGGCGCGGGATATACTTATGCCGCTCGTGGCGGTAGTGCCGTTACAGCTTATCGCGTATTATACTGCGGTGCTCAGAAACTGCGACGTAGACCGCCCGAGAAACCTCGCTAAATCGGTCACGGTAGAATAAAGCTATGGGTCTTATAGATATCGAGCCGCTCCCGTGCTTATGGGAGCGGCTGAAATGTGCAGAAAAGCCGATAATACTCTACGGCATGGGTGACGGCGCGCAAAAGGTGCTCGACGTTATGAGCGATAAGGGGATAGCCCCGTCGGGCGTTATGGCGAGCGACGACTTTGTGCGCGGACACAGCTTTCATGGCTTTAGGGTAAAAAAATACTCCGAGATAAAAGAAGAATACGGCGAGGTCATTATCCTCGTCTGCTTCGGCACGTCGCGGCGGGAGGTAATGGACAATATCCTTAAAATAGCCGCCGAGCAGGAATTATACGTGCCGGACGTCCCCGTGATAGGCGGGGGACTGTTTGATAAAGAGTACGCGCGTGAGCATTATGCCGAGCTGTCGGCGGTGTATGATATGCTCGCGGACGAGCAGTCAAGACAGATATACTCCTCGTGGCTGAATTATCGGATAACGGGGGATATAAGCGGGCTCTTGCCATTACAGGACGACGGCGTTTATTCTCTGCTAAGTGTTGGGGAAAGCGAGGTATTCGCCGACCTCGGGGCGTTTAACGGAGATACCGTCGCAAAATTTTTAGCCAAAGCTAATAATAAGGCAGAGCGCGTTTACGCTTTCGAGCCCGACGAAAAGAGCCTAAAGCGGCTTGTCTCACGCCACTCGGCGCTCGGCGATAAGCTTATCGCCGTTAACGCGGGGGCGTGGGATAAGGACGAGCAATTGCCGTTTATCGCTAAGGGCGGAAGAAATTCGGGCTTTTTGCCCTATACGGGAGGCCTCCCGCCAAAAGCGTCGGATATCAAGCTCACCGATATGCGCTCGCTCGACAGCGTCCTCGGAGAAGAAAAGGTCACGGTCATAAAGCTTGATACCGAGGGCTGTGAGGATAGGGCGTTAGACGGGTGCGGGCGGCATATCCTGCGGGACAGGCCGAGGCTTATCGTGTCGCTGTATCACCGCGTGGAGGATATGTTTATGCTGCCGCTTAAGATAAAGGCGCTTTGCCCTGAGTACAAAATGTACCTGCGCGAGCCGCCCTATATCCCCGCGTGGGATATGGAGCTTTATTGCGAATGTACTTGACATTTGTATCAAAATAGTATATTATGAAATAAGTCGAATACGGCAATAAAAGAAAGGAAAAATTCTATGAAAAAATACATAATAAGAGCTGCGGCTCTTATCCTGTCGGCGGCTATGCTGCTGTCGGGCTGTACCGAGGCTAATACCTCGTCAAATGTCGACAGCACATCTTCTGTCACATCCTCCGACAGCACCAGCGCCGCAGAGCAGACAAGCGCCGCAGAAAGCTCGGAAGTGCAGACAAGCGCCCCCGACAGCTCTTCCGAGCAGACGAGCGCCGCAGATACCTCCGCCGATACTCAGTCTGAGGAAAGCTCCGCACCCGAGGAGACAAGCGGCTTTGACGTACAGTGGAAACTCTCGAGTACATGGATGGACGGGGATAAATACTGCGGTGGATATGACGTAGTTGTCACCAACAACACCGATACTTCTTTAGAAAGCTGGAAAGCGGAATTTGACGTACCGAACGGATTTGAGCTCGTTTCGCAGTGGAACGGCATATTCGAGGTAAACGGCACTAAGGTCACGGTCACCAACGAAGAATATAACGGCGCTCTCGAAAAGGGGAAAAATATCAGTTTCGGCTTTAATTATTCATCTCCCGAAGAATTTACCCCAGACGCCGTTACGGTAAACGGCACTAAGGCGTCATCTACCGCTTCTACTCAAGGGGGCTCTAATAATTCTACCCCCGAGCAGACCACGCTTAAGCCTGTCGAGACCGTGCCGCCCGCTCCTGAGGATCCCGACGGCGCTACTCCGGTAGCTACTCACGGTCAGCTCTCGGTAAAGGGCACACAGCTTGTCGATAAGAACGGCGACGGCTATCAGCTTAAGGGTATGAGCACCCACGGCATAGGCTGGTTTCCGGATTTTGTCAACGAGCAGGCATTCCGCACCCTGCGCGACGACTGGAACACCAACGCTGTCAGAATGGCAATGTATTCGGGCGCGGGCGAGGGCTATACCGGCGACGGCATAGCGCAATACGAGGCGCTTATGCGCAAGGGCATCGAGATAGCGATAAAGCTTGATATGTACGTAATTGTAGACTGGCACCTGCTTCAAGACCAGTCCCCGCAGGTAAGAAAGGACGACGCTTTGCGCTTCTTTGACGAGATATCAAAGCAGTACGGCGATTATCCGAACGTGCTCTACGAGATATGCAACGAGCCCAACGGCTACGCCACTTGGGAGGGCGACGTAAAGCCTTACGCCGAAGAGGTGATACCCGTTATCCGCGCAAACGACCCCGACTCTGTAATACTTGTCGGAAGTCCGACATGGAGCCAAGATATAGATAAGGCGCTAGCCGACCCGCTCGATTTTGACAACGTTATGTACACCCTGCACTTTTATGCGGCGACGCATACCGACTGGCTGCGCGACCGCGCAAAGCAGTGCGTCAGCGCGGGACTGCCGATATTCGTATCCGAGTTCGGCTGCTGCGACGCGTCGGGCAACGGCGCTAACGACTTTAATCAGGCGACCCAGTGGCTGTCATTGCTCGACAGCATGGGCGTAAGCTATATGAACTGGGCTCTCGCCAACAAGGACGAGGCGTGCTGCGTGGTACGACCTTCGGGCTCGGCGGACGGCAACTGGGGAGAGGACGACCTCTCCGAGGCAGGCAACTGGATAAGACACTGGTTTAGGGGAGAAGTACAGGGATAAGCTCTCACAAAAAGCTAATACAGGTATAAAAATACTGCCCTTGCGAGTAATTGCGCAAGGGCAGTTGTTGTATTGCAAAATCAGCTGTTCTCACCGGCGAAAAGCTTTCGGCAGGTCTTGTTGTCTATGCCCTGATAAAGGCACATACCGACCACCCCGCAGGAAATTATTTCTCCGGCGCATACGGTAAGGGTCGTAAACCACAGCGCGTCGGGCACATTATAGGCAAAAGTCAGCACGAGCGGTATTATCACCGTGTTTGAGATAATCGGCGGCAGGGGTGCGAGCCACTTGTTCTTGTCGCGCAGCATATAGGTGAATATCGCGCCTATCAGCGTCGCAAGGCTGCCGAAAACAATGTCCCACACTATCCCGCCGGTTATCGTGTTAGCGATAACGCAACCGACGAACAGACCCGGTATAGCTGCGGGGGTAAACGCGGGCAGCACGACGAGCGCCTCGCTCAGCCTCACCTGCACTACTCCGCTCGCAAGCCCCATAAGGCTTGTAAGCCACGTCAGGGCGACATACGCCGCCGCAATGACGGCTCCTTGGGTGATGAACAGAACCTTCTTGTTCCTCATGGTATTAAATTCCTCCGTAGTTTTGATTTATCCCGATAATTTTACTTATCGAGAATGTGAGGATTTTGCGAACTCACGGGGGTAATTTTACCACAAAAATTTTAATTTGTCAATAGCTCATTTTTGAAAGCTGCCGAGAAACTCATTCAGCCGCGCGTTGTCCGACCCGCCGAATATCTCGTCGGGCGAGCCCTGCGCGCATATCACGCCGCCGTCCATAAATATCACCCTGTCCGATACCTCTTTGGCAAAACGCATCTCGTGCGTGACGATTATCATCGTGATATTAAGCTTAGTCAGGCTCTTTATTACCGCGAGAACCTCGTTAGTAAGCTCGGGGTCGAGCGCCGAGGTCGGCTCGTCAAAGCAGAGTATCCTCGGCTTCATAGCAAGCGCCCGTGCGATAGCCACTCTCTGCTGCTGTCCGCCCGACAGCTCGCAGGGATAATTGGACAGCTTTTCGGATAATCCCACGCTGTCAATTAGGCGCAGCGCCTCGTCATTTATCGCCTTTAGCAGCTCGGTCTTTTTCTCTTTAAAATCGGGGCGCTCCTTTGCCTGAAGTTCCATAGCGAGGGTGACGTTTTGCAGTACGTTGTACTGCGGGAAAAGATTAAAGGACTGGAACACAAGCCCGAAGTTTAGCTGCCTGCGGCGTTTTTCTTCCTTAGTAAGCTTTGCCGTTTCGTCGGCGTCAAAGACGGTCTCGCCGTCTACCGTTATATGACCGCGCTCGGCGCTCTCGAGCTGAGTTATACAGCGCAGCAGGGTAGTCTTACCGCTGCCAGACGAGCCGATAACGCTGAGCACCTTTCCCTCATCGAGAGAAAAATCTATGCCTTTGAGCACCTCCGTCTTGCCAAAGCTCTTATGCAGGTCGTGTACCTCTAACAATGACATATTTCTCCCTCCCGTCAGTCAAAGTAGCTCAGCTTTTTCTCTATCTTGCCGAGCAGTAAAGTAAGTATGCCGTTAAACGCAAGGTAGAATACAGCCGTATAGAACAGCGGCCATATCATGCCTTTTTTGATAAACGATTCGCCCATCCATATGACCTCGTATACCGCTATAACGCGCACTAGCGCGGTGTCCTTTACCAGCGTGATAAGCTCGTTGCCCATAGGCGGCACGACCCTCTTTACAAGCTGTAACAGTATCACCTTGAAAAACACCTGCGAGCGCGTCATACCGAGCATCTGCCCCGCCTCGTACTGCCCGTTCGGGATAGACTGTATGCCGCCGCGGAATATCTCCGAAAAGTAGCAGGCATAATTTATCACAAACGTGATAAGCGCCGCAGTAAATCTCGGCAACAGCGGCAGCCCGAACAGCAGCCCCGGACCGTAGAATACGATAAGTATCTGTAACATTAGCGGCGAGCCGCGCACTATCCATACGATAGTCTTTACCACCCAGCGGATAGGCGATATCTTTGACATAGAGCCCATGCAGATGATCAGCCCCAACGGTATCGCAAACAGCAGGGTGAGGAAAAACAGCTCGGCGGTCGTTACCAGACCTTGCAGTATAGTAAGATTGACGTCCCAGAATGACATAACTTTCTCCGTTTCGTATGTATTAATATACAGCACAAGGCAGAGTAACCCCTGCCTTGAATTATATTATTTTACTTAGCGATTATGTTCTGCGCTATGCCGTAGGTCTCTGCGGTCTTCATAACAGTGCCGTCGTCGTACGCTTTCTTCCAGAATGTATTGAACGCGTCAACAAGGTCGCTGTCCTTGCGGAAGCCCACGCCGTATTCTTCGTCCGAAAGGTTAACGTCGGTCATGGCAAGGGTGTCATAGCTCGTACCCTCGCCTATCATAGCGCCCGCCATAAGCAGGTCGATAACGCACGCGTCAACGCTGCCGGAGGATACCTCCATAAGAGCCTTAGCTTGGTTGTCGACTTTAGTATATTCGATACCCACAGCGTCGAGAGCCTCAGCACCCGCCGAGCCGTTCTCTACCGCAAAGCTCAGTGACTTGATATCGTCGACGCTCTTTAAGCCCTCGGCCTTTTCGGTCTTGGTGACTACCACCTGAGCGTTCTTGCAATAGGGCTCGCTTGTCGCCATAAGCTCCTTAACGTCGTCGGTAAGGGTCATACCGTTCCATACAACGTCCACGGACTTAGTGTCAAGCTCGATAGACTTGTTGTCCCAGTTAGTTATCTCGATAAACTGAGCCTCTACGCCGAGGTCCGCCGCGAATGCCTTAGCCATATCCGCGTCAAAGCCTATCCAGTCGTCGCCGCTCTCATTTCTGTAATCCATCGGTGCAAAATCGGTTATGCCGACGATAAGTGTGCCCTTGTTCTTTACATAGTCCACGTCCGAGCCCGACTCGCCCGAGCAGGCGGTAAGGCTTAGCGCCGCGGTGAGCGCCGCTAAAATAATTGCTAACTTCTTCATTATGTCCTCCTTTTTATTGTTCCGCCGCTTTGGGTGGAAATTTTAACCACTTGCGGCAAAATTTGACCTTGCGCGCGTTTTTGCTTTAGCACGCTATTACATTATCGTATTATAACATATAATGCGCACTTTGTCAAATAAAAAATTTCGGACTGCCGTATGCCGCGATTTTTCCCGTTGACAAATCGGAGGTAATGCGGTATAATAATATACGTATTCTTAAAAAGAGGATAATTTTGTATGACCGCCGAGGGGGTGTACTTATGCCGATAGAGATAAATATGCAGTCAAGCGCCACTAAGGTAAAGGGGCAGGGAGTAGGCTCGGCGTATATCGAGCAGGTCGGACTGATAAAGGAGATGTCCGACAAGTTTACCGTATACGAGAATAAGCATATAAAGACGCCTATCGTGCATTATCACACGATAGACCCTAAATTTGCCATTATGAAGCGTTCACTCACCTCTAAGGGCACATCGGTGTGCTATGTGCATATGGTCCCCGAGACGGTGGACAGCAGCCTAAATCTCCCCGGGCCTTTTCGCAAGATATTTTACTGGTATATGATAAAGTTCTACAAGAGTATGGATCACCTTGTCACGGTAAATTCATACTTTGTGGACGTTTTGAGCGAAAAGTACGGCGTGCCGAGAGAAAAGATAACTTATATCCCCAATTATGTATCGAGCGACGCGTTTCACCCCGTGAGCGCGCAGCAAAAGCAGGAATACCGCAAAAAGTACGGTATACCCGAGGACGCGTTTGTAGTTATGTCCGCGGGACAGCTTCAGGTGCGTAAGGGGATATTTGATTTTCTTAAGATAGCAGAAAAAATGCCCGACGTGACCTTTGTATGGGCGGGCGGATTTTCTTTCGGCGCGATAACCGACGGCTATAAGGAGATACAAAAGGTGCTCGACGCGCCCCCCGCTAACGTCAAATTTTTGGGCATAGTCGACAGGGAGTACATGAACGAGGTGTTCAATCTCGCCGACGTTATGTTCCTCGCGTCGTTTGAGGAGCTTTTCCCGATGACTATCTTAGAGGCAATGTGCGTAAATATGCCCGTGCTGCTGCGCGACCTGCCAATATATGAGGGGATACTGTTTGACTTTTATTTAAAAGAAAGCAGCGTCGACGGCTTTATCTCGGTAATAAGGCGGCTTATGAGCGATAAAGGATACTATGACGCCGCGTGCGCTATGTCAAAGCGCGGCAACGAGTTTTACTCAAAGGAAAATATTATGAAAATGTGGGACGAGTATTATACGGGGCTGTATAATGCTTTGCAAGACGAGAAGAAATGAGTACAAAGAAGAAAAAGAAAAATTCAAATAAAATAAGCCTTATCATCTGCGCGATAGCGTTTGTGCTGATGATATTTTACGTGTGCTTTGTCGACGGCTTTGACAATATCATAAGCAATATCAGCAAGATAAACGTCGGCTTTTTGCTGGTGGCGGTATTGTGTATGGTGGTGTACTGGACAATGGAGGCTTTACAGCTGCACGCCGTGCTGCAGACGCTCTCGCCGGGGCAGAAGTTTTATAAGTCGTTTATCGTGGCGATACTCGGGCAGTATTTTAACTGCATAACCCCGTCGTCTACCGGCGGACAGCCTATGCAGGCGTATTATTTTAAAAAATTCGGCGTACCCGTGTCTAACGCGCTGACCGCCCTGCTCAGCCGCTTTATCGTGTATCAGTTCGTATTGACGGTGTACTCGCTGTTTGTTCTTGTGGTAAGGTTTTCCTCCTTTGCCGAGCGTTTCGCGCCGCTTATGGCGCTGGTGCTGGTGGGCTTTTTGATAAATACGGGAGTTATCGTCGTGCTGATAATGGCGGCATTTTTCACCCGCCCGCTGAAAATAATGGCAAAGGGCGTAATTAAGCTTGGCGGAAAGCTGCGTATACTTAAGACCGCCGCCGACGTGGATAATTCTATCGAAAAAGTAAACGCGACTATAGACGAGTTTCACGAAAATTTTAATTTTATCAAGAAAAAGCCGTGGCTCATCATACGTATGATAATATACACTATAATACAGCTGACCGTGTATTTTTCGATATCATATGTGATATATCTCGGCTTTGGGCTAAGCGGCACTGACTACATAACGATAATATCATGTCAGGCATTCGTGCTTATGATATCGGGATTTGTGCCGCTCCCCGGCGCGCTCGGAGCGGCGGAGGGAAGCTATACGGCGTTTTTCGGCGGGATATTCAATGTTCCGGGCAGAGACCCGCTCGCGGGGACGTCGACGTTTATATGGAGGCTGCTGACCTTTTATCTGCCGATAATCACGGGACTTGTGCTGTCGCTCTTTTTAGGCAAGGTGATAAAGATAGCCAGCCCCGACGACCCGGACGAAGAGACCCCGGTGGAAATAACCGCCGAGGAGGCTAAAGGGGATAAGCTGTAAAAATTTTTTCAAAAACCTATTGACATTTTATTAAGTCCGTGTTACAATAATACGGTACAGTTGCATAACAAAAGCAGAGAAGAACTCTCACCCACACGCGCCTTAAGCGGCAGCAAGTCGTTCATATCAGCAGCAGGTCGCACATAAGTGGCGGCAAGTCGCGCCTTAAGGGCAGCAAGTGAGGTACGGTATATTTTTTCGGCATATTGCCGAGGACTTTATGCGTGGGAGTTTTATGCTTTCGCGCTTTTGTTTTGCATAAGCTTTTTGTTTTCAGAAAGGCGGTGCTTACGATCAGCACAAAGGAACAGCTCATCAACGAAGAAATTAACGAAAAAGAGGTCCGCGTGATAGGCAGGGACAACGAGCAGTTGGGTATTATGTCATCTGCCGAGGCGCTCGAGATAGCCGAGAAAGAGGATCTTGACTTGGTACTTATCGCCCCGCAGGCAAAGCCGCCTGTGTGCCGCATTATGGACTACGGCAAGTATCGCTTTGAGCAGTCAAAGCGCGACAAAGAGGCGAGAAAAAATCAAAAGCAGGCGGAGATAAAAGAGATCCAGATGTCGCTGAATATCGACACCAACGATTTCAATACCAAGCTCAACCACGCTGTCAAATTCCTTAACAACGGCGACAAGGTGCGCATAAAGATACGCTTTAGACGCGCGCGCGAGCTGTCGCATATGAACTTATGCGAGGATCTGATGAGAAGATTTCTTGACGCGGTCGCTGAGTACGGCTCTGCCGACAAACCCGCAAAGCTCGAGGGCAAGAATTATATGACGGTCGTATCGCCAAAGGCGGCGCCTGCCGGCAAGAAGGCAAAGAAAGCTTCCGAAACTACTTCGGAAAAGCAAAATAAGGAGGACTAAAAAATGGCACAATACAAGATCAAGACCCACAGCGGCGCAAAAAAGCGTTTTAACATCTCCAAGAACGGCAAGGTCAAGTATCAAAAGACCAACCGCCGCCACAGACTTACGCAAAAGGCGACTAAGAGGAAACGCATCAACCGCGTAGCAGGATATTGCGACAAGACGAATGTTGCAGAGGTTAAGGCACTCATACCGTATAAATAAGACCAAAGCGGCTGTTTGACAGACGCAATATTTTAAGGAGGACACAAAGATGGCGAGAATTAAAGGCGCACTTGCGACACGCAAGAGAAGAAATAAAACATTAAAGTTAGCTAAGGGCTATTGGGGCAGCAAGAGCAAGCTGTTCAAATCGGCGAAGAACGCCGTAATGAAGTCGGGTCAGTACGCTTATATAAGCAGAAGACTTAAGAAAAGAGATTTCAGACGTCTTTGGATAACGAGAATATCCGCCGCCTGCAAGCTCAACGGAATGAACTATTCCACCTTTATCAACGGGCTCAAAAAGGCAGGTATCGGTCTTAACAGAAAAATGCTGTCCGAGATCGCTATAAGCGACCCCGCGGCCTTCACCGCCCTTACCGAAAAGGCAAAGGCAGCGCTTTAAGAATTAAAATACTCCCGCACGCATACGCGTGCGGGAGTGAAATTTTGTAAAAGGGTTTAATACATATCGCTCTTGTGATATCTAAAGTAGAATATACAGCTGCCTACCGTACCCGCGAACACGAATATAAAGGTCACGGTCAGCAGGTTTGAATATCCGAGCGTAAGCTCGGAATACTTAGAGGCGTAATATCCGAAATTGTTGATTATCCCGAAGATATTGAGCCCGTTTTCCTGCTCGGATAAGAATATCTTGAACAGATAGGCGAATGTGTTTGAGAAAAGCCAGCCGATTATGCACATTATCCCGCAGATGATAACGTCGGGGGTCTTGAGTCGCCGCGAGAACACCGTATACAGCGAAATGACCGCCGCAGACATAATAAGTCCGCCGAACCAGCCGACTATATTATTCAGCATAATAAACACGGTGAATATGCTGCACCCTATGATAAGCCCGAGCAGACCGCCGAGTATGCCCTTTATAAGAATAAGCGCGCTTTCCTTTGTAACTTTTTTGCCCTTTTTCTTTTTAGAGGTCTTTATGCTGTTGTCGCGGCGGGTGAGCACCATATACACCGACAGCGCGTGTATTTTGTCATAATCGAGATCTTTAAGCCTCGGCTTTTTCTTGGCGATAAGCTCGGTGGCGCGCTTTAAAAAGGTTATCAGCAGCGGCAGACGTTCCTGCGACAGCTGATAGTCCTTGCAGAACACCCTGACGCAGCCGTCCTCTTTTTCTATTCCGAGTACGGTCTTTTTCGGAAAAGGCGAGGTGAGCGACATTATATCGGGCAGTACCTTGTCCCCGACCTCCGCGCCGAAAACTATATCAAAGCGATGGCGGGTGTAATTATCAAAAACAGCGACGGGCACGCCGTTCATTTCTCCTCCGAGAATATTGAACTCCTCGTTAAAGGTAAGCCCCGTTTCGTTTTCAATAAAAGAAAGCTCAGAAAATGCCATATCGGTATCCTTTCATATTTTTGTCCTATGGCAATTTTATCATATAAACGTGCCGATGTCAAGCACGCAAAAATAAAGGCGGTGATAATATGGAAATAACTTCAAGGAGCAATCCCCTGATAAAGCGCTATCGGCTGTTATCTCAGGATAAAAAGGCTCGGCGCGAGGCGAAAATGTTCGTTGCCGAGGGAGAGCGCCTTACAAGAGAGGCGCTGAGCTGCGCCGACGCGGGCGACCTTGCGTTTTATACCGTGAGGGCGATGCAAAAATACCCTGACACCGTCGCGCTTTTGAAAGAAAAATTTAATGCGGCGGTCATATCCGAGGATATAGCCGAATATATTTCCGACACAAAGACCCCTCAGGGAATTTTTATTACCGTTAGGTATCTTGACAAAATCTTAAATTTAAGTACAATATATAATATGAGCCGTTTACTCTACCTCGAGCATTTGCAGGACAGCGGAAACATCGGTACGGTGATACGCACCTGCGACGCGCTCGGCATAGACGGGGTGATAATGTCGCCCGACTGCGCGGATATATACGCGCCTAAGACCGTGCGCTCGACAATGGGCTCGCTTTTCAGAGTGCCGGTGTTTGTCGATACCCCCGAGAACGCCGCTAAGGTACTCGCCGAGGCGGGCTTTACGCTCTATGCGGCGGTGCTCGACAGTACGGCAAGACCGCTCGGCAATGCGCAATTTGCCGAAAAGTCGGCGGTATTTATCGGAAACGAGGGCAACGGCTTATCTAAAGACACCGTCAATATGTGCGGCGAAAAGATATATATACCTATGCGCTCGGCGGAGAGCCTTAACGCGTCGGTAGCCGCGGCGATAATATCGTGGGAAATGAATAAAAATAGATAATATAGATAAAAGAAAGGGAAATTTGATGTCTGATCTTGTAATAGTCGAGTCGCCCGCAAAGGCGAAAACGATAGGCAAATATCTCGGCAAGAATTATTCGGTGCTCGCGTCGGTGGGTCATATAAGAGACCTGCCCAAATCCAAGCTCGGAGTGGACGTAGAGCACGATTTTGCGCCGCTGTACGAGAATAAAAAGGAAAAATCCGCGCTTATACGCGAGCTTAAAGCCGCCGCGAAAAAGGCGGACACGGTATACCTCGCGACCGACCCGGATAGGGAGGGAGAGGCTATATCGTGGCATCTTGCGCATATCCTCGGCATAAGCGAAAACGATCCCGTGCGCGTCACGTTCAGCGAGATAACCCGCAGCGGGGTGACCGAGGGCATGAGCCACCCGAGAGTGCTCGATATGGATCTGATAAACGCCCAGCAGGCGCGCAGGATATTAGACCGCATAGTCGGGTATAAGCTGAGCCCGTTTTTATGGAAAAAGGTACGCAGGGGATTATCTGCGGGACGCGTGCAGTCGGTGACCGTACGGCTGATAGTCGACCGCGAAAAGGAGATAGAAGAGTTTAAGCCGCAGGAATACTGGAGCATAGACGCTAAGCTGCTCTCGTCGAAGAGCCGCCGCGCCTTTCCCGCTAAGCTCGCCTCCGTCGACGGCGAAAAATTTAAAAGTGACAATAAAGAGGCGACCGATAAGGTGTTAGAGCGCCTGCAGGACGGGGAATTTGTCATATCCTCGATTAAGCGCTCTACAAGGAAAAAATCCCCCGCGCCGCCCTTTACCACATCGACATTACAGCAGGAGGCGTCAAGAAAGCTGTCCTTTAACGCCCGCAGAACAATGCGCGCGGCGCAGGAGCTGTACGAGGGCGTAGAGGTGCCCGAAATGGGCGCGGTCGGACTGATAACCTATATGAGAACGGACAGCCTGCGCATATCCGACGAGGCTAAGACCGCCGCCGCGCAGCTTATCGAGCAGACCTACGGCAAGCAGTACCTCCCCGCAAAGCCGAGGACGTACCGTTCGCGCAGCAACGCCCAAGACGCACACGAGGCGATAAGACCGTCTATTATTACCCTTACCCCCGATAAGGTAAAGGGCTCGCTTACAAGCGACCAGTATAAGCTGTATAAGCTGATATGGGAGCGCTTTATGGCAAGCCAGATGGAAAACGCTTTGCTCGACACTAAGTCGGTCGATATAGACTGCGCGGGCTGCTTATTTAAGGCGAGCGGATACACGGTAAAATTCGACGGGTTTACGGTGCTGTATGAGGAGAGCTTAGACACCGAGGAGCAGGAGGGCGGCGCATTGCCGCCGCTTACTGTGGGAGAAAAGCTTACGGTAAAGGAGCTTTCGGGCAATCAGCATTTTACTCAGCCGCCGCCCCGCTTTACCGAGGCGAGCCTTATCAAGACCCTCGAAGAGAACGGCATAGGCAGACCGTCTACCTACGCGCCGACGATAGCGACCATTCTTGACCGCCATTATGTCGAGCGCGAGGGCAAGCAGCTAAAGCCCACATCGCTCGGGCTCGTCACCACAGAGCTTATGAAAGAGCACTTTGACAGGATAGTAGACGCGCATTTTACCGCGCAGATGGAGACCGACCTTGATAAGATAGAGGCGGGAAAGGCCGAGTGGGTGGAAGTTCTGCGCAGCTTTTACACAGGCTTTGAAAAGACGCTCGATAAGGCGGAAAAGGATATGGAGGGCAAGCGCGTAAAGATCCCCGACGAGCCTACCGATATCGTATGCGAAAAATGCGGCAAGCCCATGGTAATTAAGATAGGACCGTACGGCAAGTTTCTCGGCTGCTCGGGCTTTCCCGAGTGCAAGAATACAAAGCGCATAGTAAACGAGTCGGGCGGCACCTGTCCTAAATGCGGGGGCAAAATGCTCGCAAAGCGCTCTAAAAAAGGAAAGCCTTTTTACGGCTGTGAAAATTATAAGGACTGCAACTATATGACGTGGGACACCCCGCTGTCGGACGTTTGTCCTAAGTGCGGCGCGACGCTTTTCAAAAAGTCGGGCAAGAGCGGGCAGGTCTACTGCGCCAAGGAGGGCTGCGGATATGTCCGCGACGCGGAGGATAAGGTTGACGGCTGATGTGATAGGCGCGGGGCTTGCGGGCGTCGAGGCTGCGTGGCAGCTCGCCAATGCGGGCGTAGAGGTGACGCTTAAGGAGATGAAACCCGTTAAGTTTTCTCCCGCGCATAAGTATGAGGGTTACGCCGAGCTTGTCTGCTCTAATTCGCTAAAGGCCGCCGATATAAGCAGCGCGTGCGGCTTGCTTAAAGAAGAGATGCGTTATCTTAACTCGGTGACTATGGCAGCCGCAGAGAGGACAAGGGTAGACGCGGGCGGAGCGCTCGCGGTGGACAGAAAACTGTTCTCCGACGAGGTGACAAGGCTGATAAAAGCGCACCCGCTTATTAAGGCAGAAAGCGGCGAGGTCACCGCTTTCCCCGCTGAAAATACGATAATAGCGACAGGACCGCTGACCTCGGACACATTTGCCGAGGCGATACGCCTTAGGTGCGGCGATACGCTGAGTTTTTATGACGCGGCGGCGCCGATAGTGACCTTTGACAGCGTGGATATGGATAAGGCGTTTTTTGCCGCGAGGTACGACAAGGGCGGCGCGGATTATATCAACTGCCCGATGAACTTTGACGAGTACGAGAGCTTTTACACCGCGCTCATAAACGCCGAGAGCGCGCCCTTACACGAATTTGACCGCCCCGAAGAAAGCGCGGGACTAAAGGTATACGAGGGCTGTATGCCCGTAGAGGTACTAGCAAAGCGCGGGCGCGACAGCCTCAGATACGGCTGTATGAAGCCGGTCGGACTTGTCGACCCGAGGACGGGCAAAAGGCCGTATGCCGCCGTGCAGCTGAGAAAAGAGAACAACGAGGGCACGATGTATAACCTCGTCGGCTTTCAGACTAATCTCAAGTTTGCGGAGCAAAAGCGGGTATTCTCTATGATACCCGGGCTCGAGAACGCCGAGTTCGTGCGGTACGGCGTTATGCACAGAAATACCTTTTTAAATTCGCCGCTGCTGCTCGATATGACATACAGACTAAAGGACAGCGATAATATATATTTCGCGGGGCAGATAACGGGCGTAGAGGGCTATGTCGAGAGCGCCGCGTCGGGCATTATCGCGGGGATTAATCTTGCAAGCAGGCTATTGGGTGAAAAAGAATTTATCCCGCCCGAGGGGACAATGCTGTACGCGCTGTCAAAGCACGTCAGCAGCGAGAACAAGAATTTTCAGCCGATGGGGGCGAGCATGGGCTTGCTCCCTAAGTCGGAGTTAAAAATAAAGGATAAGCGGCAGCGCTATACCGCTCTTGCCGAGCATAGCCTTGAGCGGCTGAGAGCGGCGATAAGCGAGGCTAAGCTGCCCGCTTTAAGAAAGGATGGAGAAGTGTGAAGATAGCTGTAGACGCATTCGGCGGGGACAACGCCCCCGACGAGGTGGTAAAGGGCGCGGTACAGGCCGTAAAAGAGCTTGGGGTAAATATCGCATTGACCGGAGACGTATACAAGCTTGAGGACTGCTTTAAGCGGCTCGGGCTGCCTAAGGACGGCATTGAGCTTGTCGGCGCGGACGGGGTCATCGAGATAGAGGACGACCCAAAGCAGATACTTAAGGAGAAAAAGGACTGCTCTATGGGCAGGGCATTGGCGCTCGCCGCGTCGGGAGAGGCCGACGCTATGGTAAGCGCGGGCAGCACCGCGGCGCTGGTCATGGGCGGCACCCTTACTGTAAAGCGCATAAAGGGCGTAAAGCGACCCGCTATGGCGCCGATACTCCCCGGTACCGACAATATGTACATACTGCTCGACGGGGGAGCAAATCTTGACTGCCGCCCCGAGATGATAAAGCAGTTTGCGGTAATGGGCAGTATCTATATGGAGAGAATTATGAACGTCAGCCGCCCGCGTGTCGGACTGTTAAACGTCGGCGCGGAGGAGGAAAAGGGCAGAGAGCTCGAGCAGGGCTCGTACAAGCTTTTGGGCGAGAGCGGGCTTAACTTTATCGGCAATATCGAGGCTCGCGACGCGGCGCTCGGCGGCGCGGACGTGGTGGTCACCGACGGCTTTACGGGAAATATATACCTTAAGACAGTAGAGGGCATGGGCAGCTTTATGAAAAAGGCGTTAAAGCGTCTGTTCTTTAAAAACCTCGGCACCAAAATATCCGCCCTGCTCGTTAAGGGCGGGATAAACAGCCTTACTAAGCAGATGGACTACCGCGAAACGGGCGGCTCGCCCCTGCTCGGCACGGCAAAGCCCGTGATAAAAGCTCACGGAAGCTCCGACGCTCTCGCGTTTAAAAACGCTATTCGTCAGGCGAAAGAGTTTGTGGAAAAGGACGTTATCAACGAGATAGAGAGGACGCTTAACGTAAACGAAAATGACTGAGCTTGAAGAAAAGATAGGGTATGAGTTTAAAGACCCCGCGATATTAGATCAGGCGCTGACCCATTCGTCCTACACCAACGGCAAAGGGATACCGAGCAACGAGAGACTCGAATTTCTCGGCGACAGTGTTTTGGGGATAGTGGCGGCGGAGTATCTGTTTCAAAACCTTACCGACCTGCCCGAGGGCAGACTTACCAAGATACGCGCGGGGGTCGTATGCGAGAACGCATTGTACGAGTACGCCAAAAAGATAGACCTCGGCAAATACATATACCTCGGAAAGGGCGAGGAGAGCACGGGCGGCAGAGAAAGGCGCTCTATACTCGCGGACGCCTTTGAGGCGCTGATAGCGGCAATTTACCTTGACGGCGGTATGGAACACGCTAAGCCGTTTATACTGTCGTTTATCCCTCCCGTACAAAAGCTGTCGGGCGGGTCGTATATGCCGGGGGATTATAAGACCCTCCTCCAAGAGATAATACAGCAAAATCCCGAGGAGCGGATAATATACAAGATAACCGACGAGATAGGGCAGGCGCACGACAAGGTGTTTACCGCCGAGGTATTATTAAACGGCCAGCCTATCGGGGTAGGAAAGGGCAAGAGCAAGAAAGAGGCGGAGCAGCACGCCGCTAAAGAGGCGGTAAGCCTTATGGGATATGAGACAGACTAACCTCTCGGTATTCGTCCCGCACAGCGGCTGCCCGCATATATGCAGCTTTTGCGACCAAAGGACGATAAGCAGCCATATCTCGCCGATAACCCCCGACGAATTAAGGCAGCTGCTGACGGCTCAGCAGCCCGTCTTGCAGAAAAATAACACCTCGGCGCAGATAGCGTTTTTCGGCGGGAGCTTTACCGCGATAGACAGGGGATATATGATAAGCCTGCTTGAAGTCGCTAAAGAATTTTTGCAAAAATATCCCGAGCAGTACACGTCGCTTAGGTGTTCTACCCGACCCGACTGTATCGATAAAGAAGTGCTGAGCGTGCTGAGGTCATACGGCATGCGCTCGATAGAGCTCGGCGCGCAGAGCATGAACGATGAGGTGTTAGCGGCAAATAATCGCGGGCATACCGCCGAGGATGTAAGAAAAGCCGCGCGCTTGATAAAAGCGGAGGGCTTCGAGCTCGGACTGCAAATGATGACGGGACTTTATAAGGACAAGCCCGAGTACTGCATAAGCACCGCCGAGGAATTTATCGCGCTCGGCTGCGACACGGTACGGATATACCCGACCGTGATACTTAAGGGCACGGGGCTTTATAGATTGCAGCAGGCGGGAGAATACCGGAGCTTTGACTTTGAAACCACGATAGACTTATGCGCTGAGCTGCTCAAAATGTTCGACAGGGCGGGGATACCCGTGATACGGCTCGGACTGCACGCCGAAAAGAGCGTTAAGGAGAATATGACGGGCGGGGTATTTCACCCCGCATTAAGAGAGATATGCGAGAGCAGGATGTTTTTGTCCGAGCTTATCGAAAATATGCCGACGGCGGGAAAGTATATCGTATACACCGACAAAAGCAATATCAGCAAAGTGACAGGACACGGCAAGGCTAATAAGACCGCACTGAAAGAGCGGGGGATAACCTTTGATATAAAAGAAGAGGCGGGGACGCGTCTTCGTGTAAAGAGGATATAGATGTATTTTAAATCAATGGAGATACACGGCTTTAAATCCTTTGCGGATAAGACCGTACTCAACTTTGACAGGAAAATGACCGCCGTAGTCGGCTCTAACGGCAACGGCAAGAGCAATATAAGCGACGCCTTGCGCTGGGTAATGGGAGAGCAGGGCGCAAAAAGTCTGCGCGGGGACAAAATGGAGGACGTTATCTTTCACGGCACTAAGAGCAGGAAGCCTATGGGCTTTGCAAAGGTCGCGCTGACTATAGACAATTCCGACCGCGCGCTTAATATAGACAGCGACGAGGTGACCATATGCCGCAAGCTGTACCGCAGCGGTGAGAGCGAATACCTGATAAACGGCGGCAAGACGAGGCTTAAGGACATAAACGACTTGTTTATGGGTACGGGGCTCGGCCGCGACGGGTACTCGGTAATAGGTCAGGGCAAGGTGTCCGAGATAGTCGAGTCCTCGGGGACAAAGCGCCGCGAGGTGTTTGAAGAGGCCGCGGGGGTGTCAAAATTTCTCGCCCGCAAAAAAGAGGCGGAGAACGACCTTAAGCGTGCGGAGGATAACCTACTCCGCCTGCGCGACATAGCGACCGAGCTTGAGAGCAGGCTGCCCGTCCTCGAAAAGCAGGCCGAAAAGGCGAAAAAGGCGCGGCAGCTTACCGACCGCGAAAAACAGCTCGACATCTCGCTGAGCTTATACGAGCTATCCGCCGCAGAAAAGTCGATAAGCGAGACCGACGACAAGATACTTTTAAACCGCGCCGAGTGCGAGAACCTCGACCGCGATATAGCTAAGCTTGAGGCAGAGCAGGAAGAGCAGACCGAGCTTAAGCTCTCTTTGCAGGCTAAGCTCGACGAGCTGCGCAATAAGGGAGATAAGGCTAAGGAAGAGATGGCGGACATAAAGAGCGAGACCGCCGTCATGGAAAACGACATCCGCCACGCTAACGAGCAGATAGAGCAGCTAAAGCAAAGCATAGAGGAGCAAAAGCGCGGCAAAGAAAAGCTGCTCTCGGATAGGCAGGCGCTGCTCGACGAAGAAAAGCAAAAGCAAGAGCAGTACGCGGCGCTGTTAAAAAACGCCGAGGAGCTCTCGCTAAAGCTGACAGGGCTAAATAAGCGCAGCAGCGAGCTAGACGAGCAGTATCGCAAACTCGACAGCGAGCAGGGGCAATTATATTTTAAGCGCACACAGCTCGAGCTTAAATCCGAGCAGCTGTCCGACAGCGCCGACGATGCGGAGAAGCGCAGGGCGGAGCTCGACAGCTCAGATAAAGAGATAAAGTCCTCGATAGACGAGCACAAAAGCACGCTGAAAGACATAAACACCGCTCTTGATAACGCGCGGGAGAAAAAGCAGGAGACCGAGAATAAGCTCGTCGGCTATCGCAAGCTGTTCGAGTCGCGCTCGCAAAAGCTGTCCGCCGCGTCCGAGACACTCGATAAGCTGCAAAAAGAATACGACCAAAAGCGCCAGCGCTATGACGTATTGTACGGCATAGATAAGAGTATGGCGGGCTTTGCCGCAAGCGTAAAATCGGTGATAGCCGCCTCTCAGCGCGGACAGATAGGCGGGGTGTGCGGCACCGTCGCGGACGTTTTGTCTATGGATAAAAAGTACACCGTCGCCATAGAAACCGCGCTCGGCGGGGTACTGCAAAACGTCATAGTCAACAATGAAGAATCCGCAAAGCGGTGCATAAGGTTCTTAAAGGATAACAACCTCGGGCGCGCGACATTCTTGCCGCTGACGTCGGTAAAAGGGAAAACGCTCGACGTTGACGGGCTGTCGACCGAAGAGGGCTTTGAGGGAATGGCGAGCGAGCTTGTAGCTTATGACCAAAAGTATGTCGGCATCGTCGGGAATATTCTCGGCAGGACGGCGATAGCATCCGACATAGACAGCGCATCGGTCATTGCCAAAAAGTACGGCTATCGCTTTAAGATAGTGACGCTCGACGGGCAGGTAGTAAACGCAGGAGGCTCGTTTACGGGCGGAAGTGTAAAGAGCGACGCGGGCATAATCGCCCGCAAGCAGGAGCTATCCGCTATCGAAAAGGACACCGCTAAGCTAAGCGAGCGCATAGAAAAGGAAAACGACGCGATAAAGCCGATAAAGGCCGAGGTCGCGAAGATGAAAATAGAGCTTGAGGGCTATGCCGAGATACTCGCGGCGTGCGAGCCCGAGATAGCACGGCTGTCAGCCCGGGCAGACGGCGAGCAAATGCTGATAAAAGAGCTTAACGCTCGGCTCGACGCTAACGCCGATATGCGCGATAGGCTGGATATTTCCGACAAGGACAGGCAAAAAGAGCTCGATAAGCTGACAGTGGAGCTTGACGAGCTGAAAAAGGCAATAGAGAAGAACGCGGGCGAGTTATCGCTAAAGCAGAGCGACCTATCCGACAGGGAAAACGAGCGCAAGGCTCTCGCGGATAAGATATCCGAGCTCAATATCGAGGCGGTCAACGTCAATAAAGATATCGAGGCGGTAAGGATAAAGACCGACGCGGTGGACGCGTCTATAAAGTCTATCGACGAGGGCGGAAGCGAACAGCTCGGCCGCATAGACGAGCTAAACCGCGATATCGAGCGCATACGCGGACTTATACTTAAGCGCACCGACGACGCAAAGCAGCTTAGCGGCGCGGTAGAGCAAAGCGAGCGCGACATATCGCAGAGCCTTGCTAAGTCTAACGCCGCCGAGGCGAGAATAGCCGAGATAAACGCCGATATACGCGAGCTTACCGCCGCTAAGGAGAAGTTCGGCAGCGAGCTTGCGCGGCAGGAGGAGCGCCGCCGCTTAGCGGATGAGCAGACCGAGAAGATAGTAAGCGCGCTGTGGGACAAATACGAGATGACCCGCAGCGAGGCGGAGCAAAATTACCCGCCAGCCGAGGACGTCAGCGCTGTGCGCGTAGACCTTGCCGCGGTGCGAAGGGATATCGCCGCGCTAGGCAGCGTAAACTACAGCTCGATAGAGGAGCTCGACGAGGTGCGCGAGAGGTACGGCGTGCTGTCAAAGCAGCTAAGCGACGTAGAGAGCTCAAAGCGGGAGCTCGAGCACCTGATAGAAAATCTCACCGAGGATATCAAGACCCGATTTACCGACAGCTTTAACGCGATAAATGAGCATTTCGGCAGGCTTTTCTCTGAGATTTTCGCGGGAGGCGAGGCAAGGCTCAAGCTCTCGGACCCGAATGATGTCTTAAACTCGGATATAGAGATATTCGCCGCCCCGCCGGGAAAGGTGATAAAGACCCTGACCTCGTTATCGGGCGGAGAAAAGGCTATGGTCGCGCTGACTATCTACCTTGCGATACTGCTGCACCGCCCCACGCCGTTTTGTATGCTCGACGAGGTGGACGCGGCGCTAGACGAGATAAACGTGCAGAAGTACGCGACGTATCTAAAGCGCTTTTCTAAAAACACGCAGCTTATGGTCATTACCCACAGGCGCGGCACGATAGAATTATGCGACGTTCTGTACGGCGTATTTATGCAGGAAAAGGGCGTGTCGGGACTGCTAAAGCAGGAGCTGTCCGACGATATCGACATTGCGGACGAGACCGCCTAATAAAGATAATACGGAGGAATTATGGGACTTTTTGAAAAGCTTAAAAACGGGCTTAAAAATACCAAGGACGCACTCAGCGGGAAGCTTGAGAGCGTGATAAATTCGTTTACCAAAATAGACGAGGACTTTTTCGAGGAGCTCGAAGAAACGCTGATAATCTCCGATATAGGCGCGGCGACCTCCGCCGAGATATGCGAGAGGCTGCGCGGCGAGGTAAAGCGCAAGGGCGTGACAGACCCCGCCGAGATAAAAAATATGCTTAAGGGCATAATCGCCGACATAGTAGCGGGCGACAATACCCTACGGCTGGAGACAAAGCCGTCCGTGGTGCTAGTCATAGGCGTAAACGGCGCGGGTAAGACCACCACCATAGGAAAGCTCGCCTATAACCTTAAAAGCGAGGGCAAGCGCGTGCTTGTAGCGGCGGCGGATACATTCCGCGCGGCAGCTATAGAGCAGCTTAACGTATGGACAGACCGCGCGGGGGTCGATATAGTAAAGCACGCCGAGGGTGCTGACCCCGCCGCCGTGGTATTCGACGCGGTAAAGGCGGGACAGGCGCGCGGGGCGGACGTGATAATCTGCGACACTGCGGGCAGACTGCATAATAAGAAAAACCTTATGGATGAGCTTAAAAAGATAGCGCGCATAATATATACAAATTTGCCCGACTGCTCGCTCGAGACACTGCTCGTGCTTGACGCTACCACGGGACAAAACGCCGTTAATCAAGCGCGGCTGTTCAGCGAGACCGCCGAGATAACCGGCATAGTGCTGACTAAGCTAGACGGCACGGCAAAGGGCGGTATAATAATCCCGATAAAGCAGGAGCTCGGCATACCCGTCAAGCTCGTGGGCGTCGGGGAGAAGATAGACGATCTGCAGGAATTCGTCCCGCAGGATTACGCCGAGGCACTGCTCGGATAAACGGAGACATTGCTCGGATAAACCCCAAAGGAGGGGCTATTAAGCTATGAAAATAATAATCGCGTCAAATAATCAAGGAAAGATAAGAGAGTTTAAGGCTCTGCTCTCGCCGCTAGGATACGAGCCCGTATCGATGAAAGAGGCGGGGATAGATATCGATATCGTCGAGGACGGCGAGACGTTCAGCGAGAACGCGCACATCAAGGCGGAGGCTATTTATTCCCGCACGGGTACGCCCGTAATAGCCGACGACAGCGGACTGTGCATAGAGTTTTTAGGGGGAGCGCCGGGGGTATATTCCGCGCGCTATGCGGGAGAAAACGCCACCAACGACGAGCGCATAGCAAAGGTGCTCGACGAGATGCACGGCGTGGACAAGCCGCTCAGAGGCGCTAAATTCGTCTGCGCATTGTACTGCATACTCGACGACGAGCACGAGATATGCGTCACGGGAGAATGCGAGGGCTTTATCGCTGAAGAACCCGTCGGGGAGAACGGCTTTGGCTACGACCCGATATTTATGGTCGACGACTCTACTAGCATGGCACAGCTCTCCGAAGAGGAAAAGAATAAGATAAGCCACCGCGCTAAGGCACTGAACAGCCTTTTGGAAAAGCTGAAATGAATATCGGCATATTAGCGGCGGTCGTATGGCTTATAATTATCAGCGCGGTGGGCTTTGTACTCCCGATAGTCGATAAAAGAAGAGCGCAGAGGGATAAATGGCGGATACGCGAGAGGACGCTTTTTATAGTGTCAATTCTCGGCGGCTCGGTCGCAATGTATATATCCATGCGCATATTTCACCATAAGACAAAACACAAAAGATTTATGATAGGCATACCGCTTATAATAATTTTGCAGGCGGCAATTATATTCGCGGTATGGTTTTTTTGGCCGAGATAGAAAGGAGCAATTATGACGCTTACATCAAAGCAGCGGGCGAGGCTTAAGGGCATAGCTCAGGACACACCCGCAATTTTTCAGATAGGGAAGAACGGCATAAGCGACGAGCTTATAAAGCAGCTCTCGGCGGCGATAGACGCGCGCGAGCTTATCAAGATAAACGTGCTCGAAAGCGCGCCAGAGGACAAAAGGACTATCGCCGACGCCATAGCCGCGCGCACCGATAGCATTGTCGTGCAGGTCATAGGCTCAAAGATAGTGCTGTATAAGCAGAATAAAGACCCCAAGAAAAGGACGATAGCGTTAGATGACTAAGATAGGGATATTCGGCGGGGCGTTCAACCCCATACACCTCGGACATATCAGCATAGCGCGGCAGGCTTTTGACGAGCTTAAGCTGAAAAAGCTGCTTATAATACCGAGCGCAAGGTCTCCGCACAAGGACAGCTCGGGGCTTATCGCATATGAGCACAGAGCAAAGATGTGCGAGCTCGCATTTAATGATGATATAAAGGCGGGGCGCTTTGAGATATGCGATATCGAGCAGAAGATGGGCGGCACGAGCTATACGATAAACACCGTGCGCGCTCTTAAGCATATGTACCCCTCGGATACGGAGTTTTACCTCTTGATAGGCGGGGATATGCTGTTTTACTTTGAAAAATGGTACCGCTATGAGGCTTTGCTCGGCGAGTGCAAGGTCACCGCTGCCGCCCGCGAGGTTAGCGAGTACGCCGATATGTGCGAGTACGCCGCCGAGATAGGGCGCATAAAAGTGCTCAATCTTAACGTCGTACCTGTTAGCTCCACGCAGGTGCGAAATTTGCTCGCCGACGGCGGGAGCATATCCGACCTCGTCCCCGCCGAGGTAGAAAAATACATCAAGGATAATCGGCTTTATGCCGAATAGAGTATATGGAAAGCTATAAAGAAAAGTATGAAGAATATAGGCAGCTGTTAAAAGATATGCTGTCCAAAAAGCGGTACACCCACAGCCTTAATGTCGCCGAGCAGTGCGTAAGGCTTGCCCGCAGGTATAACGCCGACGAAGAAAGGGCATACCTTGCGGGACTGCTGCACGACATCAAAAAAGAGGAGACCCCTCAGGCTATGAAATCCTTAGCGGTATTGTCGGATATGGATATCAGCGAGGAGGAGCTTATCACCCCCGCATTGTGGCACGCCCCTGCGGGCGCGTATTATATCCGCACTAAGCTCGGGATAAACGATGAGGAACTTCTCAGCGCGGTGAGGTATCACACGGCGTGCAAGCCCGATATGTCGCCTATCGAGAAGATACTGTACATAAGCGACATCACCAGCGACGACCGCAGCTATAAGGATGTCGACAAGTACCGCAAAGAGTGTATGGAGGACATAGACGAGTGCGTGTACGACTCGCTCAAATATTTGATAGAAGAGACCATCGGCAAGCACAGCGTTATCGCACCGTGTACTTTAAGAGCATATAATTTTTATACCATACTTCATAATGAAAGGAAGAAAAGCAAATGACGGATATAGAGATATTAAAAGAGGGAATAAAGGCGCTCGACAGCAAGAAGGCTTTTGACATCAAGGCTATCAAGGTGCGCGACCTTACGATAATCGGCAGCTATTTTGTCATAGCGGGCGCGTCGAGCACCACTCAGGCAAAGGCGCTCGCCGACGAGGTGGAATTCAGGCTCGGCGAAAAGGGTTTACAGCCCAAGCACTATGAGGGAAAGCAGAGCGCAAACTGGATAGTGCTGGATTATCTCGACGTGGTATTTCACATTTTCCACAACGAGTCAAGGGAGTTTTACGATCTCGAGAGGCTGTGGCAGGACGGCGAAGAGGTAGACATAAAGCAGTTTTTAGAGTAAGGACATATTATGCTCGGTTTGGTTCTTGAGGGCGGCGCAATGCGCGGAATGTTCACCGCGGGCGTCACCGATGTAATGATGGAAAACGACATACGCTTTGACGGGATGGTTGGCGTGTCGGCGGGAGCGGTGTTCGGCTGTAATTATAAGTCGCACCAGCCCGGGCGCGTTATACGCTATAATACCGCCTATTGCAAGGACAAGCGGTATTGCAGCCTAAGCTCGCTGATAAAGACGGGCGATCTGTACGGTGAGCAGTTTTGCTATCACGATATACCCGAGCGGCTCGATATATTTGATGTAGACGCGTTCAGAGCCGACCCGATGGAGTTTTACGCGGTGTGCACCGATGTAGAGAGCGGAAAGGCAGTATATCAAAAGCTCACCGACGGGACGGGAAAGGATCTCGACTATATGCGCGCCTCGGCTTCTATGCCGCTGGTATCGCGGATAGTGGAGCTCGACGGGCATAAATTGCTCGACGGCGGGATAGCGGACAGCATACCGCTTAAGTTTTTCGAGAGCATAGGCTATGATAAAAACGTCGTGATACTCACCCGCCCAAAGGATTATGTCAAGACGAAAAATAAGTTTTTGCCGCTGTTAAAGCTGACTATGAGAAAATACCCCGCGTTTATCTCGGCGGTCGCCGACAGGCACGACAGATACAACGACACTATAGAATATATCTCACAGCGCGAGCAGGAGGGCGCGGCGTTTGTCATCCGACCCGAGCAGCCGCTCGAGATAGGCTCGTCAGAGCACGACCCCGCCGAGCTAAAACGCGTATACAGGCTC
Organism: uncultured Ruminiclostridium sp.; assembly: GCA_947594425.1. Lineage (GTDB taxonomy): Bacteria > Bacillota > Clostridia > Oscillospirales > Ruminococcaceae > Ruminiclostridium_E. Next base: position 146,991 of record CANQED010000001.1, on the reverse strand, counting down.
GGCAGAGACGCGGGAGAAAAGGCGCTTACAGCCCTTAAGGACTTTGTATCGCAAAGCGGCAATAGTTAATTCGCCGAAAAAGCACCGTACACTGTTAAAAGTTTTGTTTAAAAATCTACCGCGCGACCGATTGAATTTGCACGGGAAATATGTTACAATAAACATATATGCCGTATACGGTCGCGGCGAAAATGCAAGAAGAACGGAGAGATAGTATGAACGGTTTATCGCGTACAATGGCTATCATAACTGAAGAGTTTCCCGCCGAGAACATCAGCGGTATGTGGGCGACTGTGATAACGGGACTTGTAGTAGTCTTTATCATACTCGCTTTGCTTATCGGGGTGCTTTATTTGCTCGGCCTGTTCGGAAAGGCTATGAACAACAGCGCCAAAAAGAAAAATGCCAAAAACGCCGAGAAAGCGGTCGACCTCACCCCCGCGCCTAAGGCTGCGCCCGCGGTCATACCCGTAGAGGATACAGCGGCGGACGAGGACGACGAGGAGCTGATAGCGGTGATAAGCGCCGCGATAGCCGCATATGCCGCCGCCGACGGTACGCAGTACGTTATAAAGAAGATTAAGCGCACGGACAGGACGACGCGCTCTGACTGGGGCAATGTCGGCGTTCGTGAAAATACACGCCCATTTTAAGGCTCAGAACAGCTCACAGAAATAAAGAGAAGGAGAGAATAAAATGGAAGTTATAGATGTATTTCTAAATACGATAAGCTCTATAATCAGAGATTCGGGCTTTTTGTCAATGAGCTGGGAACAGGCGGCAATGATAGTGTTGTCGTTCCTGCTTATGTACCTTGCGATAGTAAGAAAATTTGAGCCGCTGTTGCTGTTGCCGATAGCGTTCGGCATGATGCTGACGAATATCCCCGGCGCTGACCTTTTCCACCCCGATATGTTTATGGGTGCCGAGGCGGTCGCTAACGGCGTCGATTACAGCGAGGTGCTCCACCACGGCGGCTTGCTCGATGTGCTGTACATAGGCGTAAAGACGCAGATATTCCCGCCGCTGATATTCCTCGGTATAGGCTGTATGACGGACTTCGGCCCGCTTATCGCCAATCCTAGGAGCCTGCTGCTCGGCGCGGCCGCTCAGGTGGGTATATTTGTTACATTCCTCGGCGCGTGCCTGCTCAGCCTTACGGGTATAGATGTGATAGACTTTACCTTTAAAGAGGCTGCCTCTATAGGTATCATAGGCGGCGCGGACGGACCTACGGCGATATTCTTAACTACTCGGCTCGCGCCTCAGTTGATGGGCTCGATAGCGGTGGCGGCGTACTCGTATATGGCGCTCGTGCCGATAATCCAGCCGCCGATAATGCGCGCGCTAACTACCAAGAAAGAGCGCAGCGTAGTTATGGGACAGCTGAGAACTGTCACCAAGCGCGAGAAGATAATCTTCCCGATAGCCGTTACGGTCGTAGTCGCACTTATTATCCCCGACGCTGCACCGCTTGTAGGCATGCTGATGCTCGGCAACCTATTCAGAGAGAGCGGGGTAGTTGACAGACTTGTAAAGACCGCGCAAAACGAGCTTATGAACATAATCACGATTATGCTCGGCGTGGTCGTAGGCGCTACCGCTACCGCGCAGTACTTCTTAACAATAAAGACGATAATAATAGTTATCCTCGGACTTTTGGCGTTCTGTATGGGGACCGCGGGCGGCGTGCTGTTCGGCAAGCTGATGTATAAGCTGTCGGGCGGCAAGATAAATCCCCTGATAGGCTCGGCGGGCGTTTCGGCCGTTCCTATGGCGGCGCGCGTATCGCAGACGGTAGCCGCTAAGGAGAACCCCTCCAACTTCTTACTTATGCACGCAATGGGACCTAACGTCGCAGGAGTTATCGGCTCGGCGGTCGCGGCGGGCGTACTAAATAACATCTTCGGCTAAAAAAATCGATATAAATATCAAACGGTGCTGCAAAATCGCGGCACCGTTTATTTTTACATCTGCAATGACTCTATGACCGAGCCTACCGCCTTTATCGCCTTGCCGGTAGCTTTCTTGATAACGCGGGTCTTTGTGCCGCTCATAGCCTTAGCCGCCGCAAAAGTAAGCCCTCCCGCGACAAGCGCCAAGCCCGCGCACTTGATATTAGTGCCTGTATTCTTGCTCATATTATCCGTCCTTTCAAAAAATGTTGCGTTAATAGATTTTGCCGTACTCGGGATTATATGCAAGGGAATTTTATCCGACAATATGCATAAAGTAACTTACCAAAACCTACCGAGCTTATGTATTTTTAACAAAATGCAAGATTTAATTAAAAAACTTGCAAAAACCTATTGACAAATCGGGTCGAAGCTATTATAATAATAAATGTAAGCAACGGAGCTTATCCCTAATTTACGGGAAAGCTCCGTATTTTTTATGAAAATCTGCAAAAGCAGTTGCCGCAAGGTTGCGCTTAATAAATTGCAGTTTTCATAACAGAAAAATCCTTGAAAGGGGTCTTGTTTTATGGATATGACAGCTTTGACCGTAATGGCAGAGGCTGCCGAGCCCACGTCGGTACAGGATGTCGTCAATTCGACAATGTTCGGCACGACGGGCGTGTGGTTTTTGATAGGCGCCGCGCTGGTGTTCTTTATGCAGTGCGGTTTCGCTATGGTGGAGTCCGGCTTTACAAGAGCAAAGAACGCGGGCAACATCATAATGAAAAACCTTATGGACTTTTGTATAGGTACGGTGGTATTTACCGTGCTCGGTTTCGGACTGTTGTGCGGCGAGGACGCGCTCGGCGGATTTTTGGGTATGCCGACGTTAGGGATATTTACCGACTTTGCAAACTTCCCGTGGCATAACTTCGTATTCAATCTGGTATTCTGTGCTACGGCCGCTACGATAGTCTCGGGCGCTATGGCGGAAAGGACGAAATTCCTCTCCTACTGCATCTACTCGGGCGTTATCAGTCTTGTTATCTACCCGATAGAGGCGCACTGGATCTGGGGCGGCGGTTGGCTGCAGCAGATGGGTTTTGTAGACTTTGCAGGTTCGACCGCTATACATATGGTCGGCGGTCTTGTAGCGCTTATAGGCGCGGCTATGGTAGGCCCGCGTATCGGCAAGTTTACTAAGGACGGCAAGCCTAAGGCTATCCTCGGACACTCTATGACGCTCGGCGCGCTCGGCGTGTTCATTCTTTGGTTCGGTTGGTACGGATTTAACGGCGCGGCGGCTTCTAATCAGGACTTCCTCGGTCAGATATTCCTCACCACTACGATAGCTCCCGCGGTAGCTACCGTTACCACGATGATATTTACCTGGCTCAAAAACGGCAAGCCCGACGTTTCGATGTGCCTTAACGCGTCGCTTGCGGGACTTGTAGCGATAACCGCACCCTGCGCGGACGTTGACGCGCTCGGCTCTATTATAATCGGCGCGGTATCCGGTCTGCTGGTAGTATTCGGCGTATGGTTCCTCGATTACAAGCTTAAGATAGACGACCCCGTCGGCGCGGTAGCCGTTCACTTCCTCAACGGTATGTGGGGAACTATAGCGGTAGGACTTTTCGCTACGGGCAAGGGTCAGGACGGCGTTATAGGCCTGTTCTACGGCGGCGGCTTTGAGCAGCTGGGCATTCAGGCTCTCGGTATGGTGACAGTCCTCGCATGGGCAGGTATTACGATGTTCCTTGTATTCCTCGGTATCAAAAAGACGATAGGGCTTAGAGTTTCGCGCCACGAGGAGGTCAAGGGTCTTGACTCTACCGAGCACGGTCTGCCCTCGGCATATGCGGACTTTGTACTCGCGGGCGACACGACTTATTCGGGCGGAGACGCTATCGTTGCGGCTGTTCCTGCGGCTCCCGTCGAAAAGGCCGTTACTGTACAGCACGTAAAGGCTAAGGACTCGGAATATTCCGCGTCGGACGTAAAGATAACAAAGGTCGACATTATCGCAAATCAGGAGAAGTTCGAGGCATTAAAGCACAAGCTCTCCGAGATAGGTATTACCGGTATGACGGTAACTCACGTTTTGGGCTGCGGTATGCAAAAGGGCTCTACCGAGTTCTACCGTGGCGTGCCTGTAGACGCGCGGCTGCTGCCTAAGATGAAAGTCGAGATAGTGGTATGCAAGGTCCCCGTCGAGAAAGTTATAGAGGCGGCTAAAGAGGCGCTCTATACCGGCAATATCGGCGACGGCAAGATCTTTGTACACGATGTGGAGAATGTTGTAAAGATCCGCACCGGCGAAGAGGCATATGACGCACTTCAGGATAACGAATAATATCGGATTACAAATTTCGACCCGTGTTAATTGCACGGGTCGATTTTTGCGTAAGAGGACAAAATAATCTTGACGAACCTAAGCCTGCTATGATACAATATATGTGCGGCAGAGCGCTGTAAGAGCAAATATTTTCAGCGCGCTGAAAGTGTTGACCGCAAAAGAAACGGAGGAATTAAAATGAATTTAAAAAGAACGGCTGCGGCTGTTATTGCGGCGGCGGTCGTTATCCGTAAGAGAAAGTAACGGTTTAGCCGACTTTCTGCGGCTTGTTACATAAAAATAATCGACCCGCGCATTTTTCGCGCGGGTCGATTTTTGCTTAAGCAGGTGAAAAGTGCTCAAAATATCCGAAAAATCTTGACAAGCCTAAGCGGGTCGTGCTATAATATGGGTGCGACACAATATAATAATTCTCCGATTTAGGTATACACTTTTATTATGTATTATGGTAAAAGTGCATGCTCTTATCGTGTATATCTTTATTCGGAGAAAACGATATTGTGTCGCAGCAATCGGAGCTTTGCATTTTTCGGTGCGCGGCTTCGGCTGCGCACTTTTTGATTTTGCGGAAAAGTGCGCTGACAAATAGAACCGCAAAAAGAAAACGGAGGAATTTACATGACTTTAAAAAGAACGGCTGCGGCTATTTTGGCTGCGGCAACGGCGGCGGCAAGCGTAAGCGTATGCGCTTATGCGCAGGACGCAACACTTGACTTTAAGTATGAGAACGTCGCCAGCGCGGACGGCTATGACGACGAGGCGATGGCGGTAGTGCGTCATTACGGCGGGGACGCCTCGCAGGCAAAGGACGCTATCGAAGGTATTTTGGCGGCTGACAGCTTTATCACGGTGGATTTCGGCGAAAACCCCATTGATGAAAACACACTGCCGAAATTTACCTTTTATAACTTTTCCGAGGACGGCTCAAAGCTTATAGAAAAGTATTCATATGATAGACATACTCACCCTGGACGTCTTTGCTATTCATGGTATTTTGAAGGAGTAAACGAAGAAATAACCGTAACCGTTCCGCAGGGAAAAATTGACGGGATAGATTATGGCGTATGCGGCTCGGGCTTAACCAGTGTGTTTGGCAATAAAATAAGCGGCAATCTCATAAAACAATTATACGAAGAAAACCTTGCCGAAGCTATCGATGGCGGCTTAGACCAAAATACCGAGGAAGAGCTAGAGGAGCTCAAAAATCTTCCGACCTTTGACGGATACGACGCTGTAGAGCTCTCGGTAAACGTCGGCAACTTGGTGTACTCGGGTATGTTCTTGACTGACAGCTATGCAAAGAAGCACGCCGCAGCCCCCGATACCGACGATACCGACGCTCCCGAGGCTACAGAAGCTCCCGAGGCTACCGAAGCTCCCGAGGCTACCGAAGCTCCCGACAGTGATATACAGGACAGCAATACCGAGCCCGCTGTCGGCGACTGTGACGGTGACGGCAGCGGCGACGGAAACGCTTCCGCCGACGACGGCTCCGACGACAACCCCGGCACAGGCGTTGCTGTGGCGGTCGCTCCCGCAATTTTGGCGGCAGGCGCTCTCGCGGCGGCAGCGGTTATCCGTAAGAGAAAGTAACGGTTTAGCCGACTTTCTGCGGATTATACATATAAAGCATTCGACCCGTGCAATTCGCACGGGTCGATTTGCTATTTACTTGTTATTCTCAAACCCTTTTCTTATAAGCGGGATAAAGATACCTCCCGCCGAGTTGCCCAGCGACATTATCAGCAGGTACAAAAGGCTTGTCGGCGACCAAACCTCGCCTATCGTAAAGTAGAACATATTCGCCACGCAGTGCTCGTATCCGCTTAGGATAAACACCATAACGGGCAGGATTATCACCACGACCTGACCTACGGGGTTAGTTATGCGCTTAAAGCCGTCCGCCGCCACAAACATAAGTATCCCGCAGAAAAACGCGAGTATAAATATGCTTAGCAGCGAGTCGTTAAGCTTTGCGGCGCATATCTCGGCGGCTTTTGTCCGCATAGCGTCGCTTTGCCGCGTAAGCAGGAGCAGCAGCCCCATTATTACTGTGCCCGCGAGGTTCCCGACCCATATTATCAACAGGTCGACAAGGTAGGACGGCTTGTTTTCTACCGCGTAGCCGACCTTTCCCGTAAACAGATTGAACCCGAAGAACAGCACCATAAACAGCCCGAGCCCGAATAAAAACGCGCCTATGTATTTATTGTCGCAGGCGAGGTATACCGCCCCGCCTATACCTATAGCAAAGCCCGTAAGCAAGGCCCTAAGAAAAATATCGATTATCCTTTTCATCATTATCCTTTCAAATATCGACCTTGCTTATCTGCCAGATATTCTCGGCGTAGTCCTTTATCGTCCTATCGGAACTGAATTTGCCCGAGAAGCACATATTTGCCCAGCACTTTCTTGCAAAATCCAGCCGTGCGTTTTTGTAGTCGGCGTTTGCTCTCAGCTTTGCCTTTACATAGCTGTCAAGGTCGCCTATCAGATAATAGTGGTCGGGAACGTGCCAGCTCGCCCCGTCGGTCAGCGCGAAATAAAGCTCCTCAAAGTCGCCCGAGCCCCCGTCGCTGACTGTGCCGTCAATAAGCGTGTTTACTACTCTTGCGATCTTCGGGTCGGACGCGATAAGCTTTCTCGGGTCGTAGTCTTTCATTATCACTTCAAGCTCCTCGACCCTTGCGCCGAAGATGTAATTGTTGTCCTCGCCCGCCTCCTCGACTATCTCGACGTTAGCGCCGTCGTATGTGCCGAGGGTCACTGTGCCGTTAAGCATAAGCTTCATATTTCCCGTACCCGACGCTTCGGTACCCGCGGTGGATATCTGCTCGGAGATGTCGGCGGCGGTGACGAGCTTTTCGGCATAAGAAACGTTATAATTCTGCACGAATACGACCTTTATCAGATCCTTTACCTCATCGTCCTCGCTTATTATGCGGCCTATTTCGTTGATGAACTTTATTATAGCCTTAGCGCGGCGATAGCCGGGGGCGGATTTTGCCCCGAATATAAAGGTCGTGGGGTAAAAGTCCTTAATGCTGCCGTCCTTTATCCCAAAATAAATATACAGTATCGAGAATGCGTTCAGCAATTGACGCTTGTATTCGTGCAATCGCTTTATCTGTATATCAAAAATGCTGTCGGGGTCTATCTGCCTGCCCTCGTTTTTAAGAATATAGGCGGCAAGCTCGCGCTTTTTCCCTTGCTTTATATCCAAAAATCTCTGCATAACGGCGTTGTCACCGCGCAGGCTCTCAAGCTTTTTGAGCTGCGTAAGGTCGTTTATCCAGCCGTCGCCGCCGAGCTTTTCGGTTATAAGTGAGGAGAGCTCCTTGTTGCACAGGGCTATCCATCTTCTCGGGGTTATGCCGTTTGTCTCATTGAGAAAGCGCTCGGGGTACAGCTTGTACCAGTCGTTCAGCGTGTCGTTTTTCAGTATCTCGGTATGCAGCGCGGCAACGCCGTTTGTGTGCTTAGAGCAGTACACCGCCATCTTCGCCATATGGACGACGTTGCCCGATATCATCTTCATATCGTCTATCGTCTTGCGCGAAAGACCCCTGCGGTACATATCCGCGATAAACTCCTCATTTATCATAAGTATTATCTCGTATATCCTCGGGAGAACTTCCTTTACAATGCCTACATCCCACTTCTCCATAGCCTCCGCCATAACGGTGTGGTTGGTGTAGTTAAAGACGTTCTTAGCTATATCGAACGCCTCGGCAAAGCTAAGCCCCTCGGTATCCATAAGTATACGTATAAGCTCGGGTATCGAGATAACGGGGTGGGTGTCGTTTAGCTGTACAGTCACCTTGTCGGCGAGGGCGCGTATATCGTTGCCCGCCGCCTTATGCTTTTTCACAATATCATAAAGCGACGCGGCGGAGAAGAAGTACTGCTGCTTAAAGCGCAGTATTTTACCCTCTCTCGTATCGTCGTTAGGGTAGAGCACCCGCGAGATATCCTCCGCGCGTATCTGCTCTATGCTTGCGTTGATATAATCCTGGTTATTGAATTTTACAAAATCGAATTTATTGACGGGCTCTGCCTGCCAAAGGCGCAAAGTGCCGATATTCTTAGTCTTAAAGCCGATAACGGGCATATCGTACGGAACGGCGCGCACCTCTTGGTCGGCAAAGCGTATCGTAACCGCGTCCTCTTCGCGGCGCTTGCTCCACGCGTCGCCGTATTTTGTCCAGTCGTCCGCCTCTTCTTTTTGAAAGCCGTCAACAATTGTCTGCTTAAACAGCCCGTACTTGTACCTTATACCATAGCCGTCGAGCGGCAGTGACAGTGTAGCCGCGCTGTCGAGAAAGCACGCCGCGAGTCTGCCGAGCCCTCCGTTTCCGAGAGCCGCGTCCTCTATCTCCTCAAGAGCATTTATGTCGGCGTTTACCGAGCGGAAAAGCTCCTTAACGTCGTTTTCTATCTCGAGGCACAGCATATTGTTGTATATCGCGCGCCCCACAAGAAACTCCGCCGAGAAATAGCAGGCTCTGCGAGCCGCAATATGCGCGTGTCTGCTCTTTTGCCAGTCGGGCGTTATCTGCTTCATTATTGCCCGGGAAACTGCGTCGTGCAGCTGATACGGCGCGGCTAAATGCGGCGCGGTATCATATTTGTCCGACAGCGCGGACAGAAAATCCTTTTTTAATAGCTCCTTATCCATATGTCCTCCTTTTTTATATCGGTCATTATGCCTATTACGGCATTTGATACCAAAAATCCCTCGGGCGTAAGCCTAAGCCTGTTTCCGTCAAAGCTGTACAATGCGGGCGGTATTTTGCTCAGCCTTTCGTCCGCCATTTTGCGCTCAATACCGAACCTGTCGCACAGGGCGTAAAGGTCTATCCCCTCGGACAATCTCAGCCCGAGCATGACCCTTTCGTCAAAGCCCGCGGGGCAGTCGTCGGTGATGTACGTCCTTTGCGGCACATTATCCATAAATTCGCCGATATCCCGCTTTACCGCGTATCTTTTGCCCCCGTAAAACGAGTGGGCGGCGGGACCTACGCCTATATATTCCTCGCACTGCCAGTACTTGAGATTGTGCCGACATTCGTGCCCCTTAAGGGCAAAATTGCTTATCTCGTACTGTGTAAAGCCATTAGCTTTAAGCTCCTCCACCGTGTCGAGGTACATATCCGCGTACCCGTCCTCGCTCGGAAGTGATAGCTCCCTCTTTGCAAAAGGGGTATCGGGCTCTATTTTCAGCATATACGCCGAGATATGCGTCGCGGGCAGTTTTGTCACCGCGCTAAGCGTATGCCTTAAGCTTTCTCTTGTCTGACAGGGCGTACCTATCATAATATCCGCCGATATGTCGGAAAATCCCGCATTATGGCATATCTCCACGGCTTTTGCGCCTTGCTTAGCATTATGCCGCCTGCCCAGCGCAATTAGCTCGGTATCGTTCATACTTTGCAGCCCGAGCGAAATCCTGTTCACGCCGCAGGATAAAAGCGCCGCTGCGGCTTCTGCGCTTGTCACACAGGGGTTAGCCTCTAAAGATATCTCCGCGTCGGGGTCTATCATATCGCCTATGCTGCCGAGCAGCCCGCATATTTCCCGCCAAAGCAGGATAGGGGTGCCCCCGCCGAAATACACCGTGTCGAATTTAACGCCGCTGTAGCCTAAGATGTTAGCTTGCACCGCCTTGATGTACCTTTTTGCGGTATCCTCGTCATATTTTACCGAGTAAAAGTCGCAGTACGGGCATTTTGACAGGCAAAACGGGATATGCACATACAGCCCGAGCTTATTCATCGAGCTTAAGCACCGCCATAAACGCCTCCTGCGGCACCTCGACGCTGCCGAGCTTGCGCATACGCTTTTTGCCCTCTTTCTGCTTTTCGAGCAGCTTTTTCTTACGGGTGATGTCGCCGCCGTAGCACTTTGCAAGCACGTCCTTGCGCATAGCCTTTACCGTTTCGCGGGCGATTATCTTGCCGCCGACGGCAGCCTGCACGGGTACTTCAAACAGCTGGCGCGGGATGTTGTCCTTAAGCTTCTCGGCTATCTTGCGAGCGCGGGGGTATGCGCTGTCCGCGTGTACAATAAAGGACAACGCGTCCACTATCTCGCCGTTAAGCAATATATCGAGCTTTACGAGCTTTGAGGGGACAAAGCCGCTTATCTCATAGTCGTAGCTCGCGTACCCTTTTGTGCGGGATTTCAGCGAGTCGAAAAAGTCGTATACTATCTCATTTAGCGGCAGATCGTAATGCAGCTCCACACGGGTGCGGTCGAGATATGTCATATCCTTAAATATTCCGCGTCGCTGCTGACAAAGCTCCATTATGCTGCCGACATAGTCCGAGGGGGAGTAGATGTTCGCCTTTACCATAGGCTCTTCCGCCACCTCTATCTCGGAGGGGTCGGGATAATTTGTCGGGTTGTCTATATAGCAGACCGTGCCGTCTGTCTTGGTTATTTTATACACGACCGAGGGAGCGGTGGTGACTAAGTCGAGATTGTACTCCCTTTCAAGCCGCTCTTGAATTATCTCCATATGCAGCAGCCCCAAAAATCCGCACCTAAAGCCGAACCCGAGCGCTATCGAGGTCTCGGGCTCAAAGGAGAGCGACGCGTCGTTTAGCTGTAATTTTTCGAGCGCCTCTCTGAGATCCGCGTATTTTGCGCCGTCGGCGGGGTAGATACCGCTGAATACCATAGGATTAACGCTGCGGTATCCCGCGAGCGGCTCGGCTGCGGGTCTGTCGGCAAGCGTCACCGTGTCGCCTACCTTGGTATCGCCTATAGACTTAATCGACGCGGCGATATATCCTACCTCTCCCGCGAGCAGCCTGTCCGCCGTTATCAGCTGCATAGCTCCCATATAGCCCAGCTCCGTTACCGTAAACTGCGCCCCGGTAGCCATCATCTTAATGGTATCGCCGACCTTAAGCGTGCCCTCTTTTATCCTTACGTGGACTATTACCCCCTTATATGGGTCGTAATAGCTGTCGAATATCAGCGCCTTAAGCGGGGCGGAGGGGTCTGCCGAGGGCGGGGGTATCTTGTTTACTACGTCCTCGAGCACAGCCTTGATATTTATCCCCATTTTCGCGGAGATAAGCGGAGCGTCCTCGGCGGGTATGCCTATTACGTTCTCTATCTCCTCTTTCACCTCGTCGGGATGGGCGGAGGGCAGGTCTATCTTGTTTATAACGGGGATTACCTCGAGATCCTGATCTATCGCGAGGTAGGTGTTGGCGAGCGTCTGCGCCTCTATGCCCTGGGACGCGTCGACGACGAGCACCGCGCCCTCGCAGGCGTTGAGCGAGCGGGACACCTCGTAATTAAAGTCGACGTGACCGGGGGTGTCGATGAGGTTGAAGATATAGTCCTCGCCGTCGTCGGCGTGGTATTTGAGCCGTACCGCGCGCGCCTTTATGGTAATTCCGCGCTCGCGCTCAAGCTCCATATCGTCGAGCAGCTGCTCCTCCATCTCGCGCTTCTCGACCGTCTCGGTAAGCTCGAGTATCCTGTCCGCAAGGGTGGATTTGCCGTGGTCGATATGGGCTATTATACAAAAATTTCTTATTTTAGACAAGTATTCGTTATCGGACAAAGTACATTTCCTTTCCGTATTAAATGCTGTGCGCCGCCAAAATTCGCGGCACGGTAAATAAACTTTTTTAATTATAGCATATTATGAGAAAAAAATCAAATAATAATTTCACAAGCCGCTTATACGGCAAAATTTTTGCCCGCGAAAGGAAGGATATTATGCTTCAATGCTCTTTGACCGAGCTTATCGACCTGTCCGATATCATCAGGACGGAACGCTTTTTAAGTGAAAAATACAAGAATTGCAGCGAGGGCTGCACCGACCCGCAGCTAAAGGAAAAGCTGCAAAAGTGCGCCGCCGACCACATCGACCACTGCTGCTCGCTGCAAAAGCTGTTTAACGAATAAAGGGGAGATAGTATGAACGGCAACGCCGAAAAGCAGATGATAAAAGAGGTGCTGTTAGCGGAGGAATTGCTAAGCGAAAAGTATTGTCACGCCGTCAGCCGCTGCGTTACCCCCGAGATAAGAAACAAGCTTATTTTCGCTCACGACGAGGTCCAGCAGTCCGCGGGCATGATATCCGACGAGGCCGTCAGCCGCGGCTGGCTGTCCTCTATCAAGGCGGATAAGCAGACCGTACAGCAGGCTCAAGACGAGCTATTTCGCGATAATAAACAAAATTGACTATACGCCGACGTGTTGAGCACGTCGGTTCGTTTTTGTTTTGACGGGCTTTATCGGCTGAAAAACCGCTGACGGTGCGGGTTTTGGCGGGGCGCGGAGAAATTAGGAATTTCATCGTCAAAAATTTTTCAAAAAACGGTTGACAAAGCGAGCGAAAAAGTGTATAATATAAAAGCCGCCTGAATTTTAGTTTACTAAAGTTCAGTGATTCTACAGGCTTACAAGGCCGTTCGGAAGTTTAGCTCAGCTGGGAGAGCATCTGCCCTACAAGCAGAGGGTCATAGGTTCGAGCCCTATAACTTCCACCAAAGGCCTTGTCGGCTTGTGGCTTGCCTCTGTAGCTCAGTCGGTAGAGCAGGGGACTGAAAATCCCCGTGTCGTTGGTTCGATTCCGACCGGAGGCACCAAATATGCGGATTTAGCTCATCCGGTAGAGCGCCACCTTGCCAAGGTGGAGGTAGCGAGTTCGAGCCTCGTAATCCGCTCCATATTAGGCGCTATAGCCAAGTGGTAAGGCAATGGTCTGCAACACCGTGATCCCCAGTTCAAATCTGGGTGGCGCCTCCAGATCCGCTCTCGAAAGAGGGCGGATTTTTTATACATGATTATAAAACAATCATTACATATTAACAAATACTAAGAGTTTTTATTATTAAGCATTTATCCTTTTGGCTCATAGCGTAATCCCATATCTCCCGGAAATGGTTGCGAGTGATCCAATTCACCAGATAAAATTTGAAACGGAATACAGGTAGGGATAACTTGGTTTTTACACCACATTTTTTCCTCGGTAAAAGCTTCGCATTTCCAAGTATCATTTTCGATGAAAAAATGCTTGCACCTATAGCAGATCGGTTCTCTAAGCATAATTACAGATATCTCCTTCTAATTTAATATTTATTAATTTCATTTAATACTTGGACTTAAAGTCCATTCGGAAAGGCTCTTTTTGTTGTATTGTTGACAGGACAGTAAGGAGGTGACGGATTGCCCTTTTATACAAAACAGGCGGGACATCTCCCGCCTGCTATATATACCTCAACTCAGGTTATCTCCGCCATTATATCCGGCAGGCCGCTGTCGTGCGAGCCCTTAAACAGCACCGCGTCGTTAGGCCTTATATTAAGGCTCAGGTATTCGAGCAGTGCCTGCTCGGTCCTGAACACTATCACACTCTTAGACTTAAGGTCGGCGGTCTGCGCTATATTTGCGGCGGTCTCGCCGTAGCAGACGGTTATATCCACCGAGCTTTTGCTGATAACCGCGCCGACCCTGCGGAACAATTCTTTTTCGTGCTCGCCGCCGCCCGCTATCTCGGAGAATATCGCTATCCGCCTTGCCTCGGCGGGAATATACGCGCTGCACAGCTCCTTTAGCGCTACCGCGACGCTCTCGCTGCCCGTACTGTCAAAGTCCGAGATCACGGTAATGCGCTGACCGTTTTTAACGGTGCTCAGCCCCGAGGTCTTGCGATAATGCTCGATAGACGAAAGTATATTCTTTGCGGGAATGCCCATTATTTCTCCGAGCGCAAAGGTCGACAGAGCCTGATATATGCCGTGCTTTTCGTCGGTGTACATCTCGGCGTGATAGATATTAGCCCCGTTTACTATATCAAAGCTTATCTTATCCTCGCGGATATCTATGCTGTCGGCGTAATAATCCGCCATTTTATTATCCACGCCTATCGTGATTATATCCTGCTGAATGGAAAAGATGCCCGCTAAGTTTTTATCATCTATATTTATGATAGCCGCGCCCGCCTCGGACATACCGCTGCATATGCCGAGCTTTTCGTCTAGCAGCTCCTGCTTAGACAGCCCGCGAGGATTAGCCGACGACGCGGCGCTGAGCAGTATGGCTATATCGGTGCCGCTCACACGCGCTATTCTCTCCGCGTTTTTATCCGCTTCGGTGGAAACGCTGATAACTGCCGCCCCCGTGTCCTTTGTCGCGGACAGCATAGCCTTGAGCATAGAATTGTAGTTGTCCTCGAGCGAGGTACAGCGCACGGTCTTCATTCTGTCGCCGAGCATACTGCATATCATATTCATCGGGTTAAGCTTGTCGTGGGTGTCCATTACCGCCACCGACCACAGCCCGAGCTTTATCTTTATAAAGCGCGCAAGCGCGTCCTTAGCGGCGTTAAGGTCGGGGGTGACAAGGCAGGGGATACCCGCCGTCGGCTTTTGCGATAATATCACCGACGCGCCGGCATTGTATGCGGCCTTGGCAGAAGTCTCATCCTCGGCTATATATAAGCAGCCCTTTTTTATCTTTTGCTTGCCGAAAGCCACGGAGGTTATCTGCGTATCGGGGCAGTTTCTTTGAGTGATGTTCAGCGCCGAGCACAATTCGTCGACGGTGAACATACCCTCTTCTTCGGGCTGCTGCGCGCTCTCGGTCTTTATCCCGCTGAGCTGCTCAAAGTTATCAAAGGTAAAGTCGAGCAGGGTTATCGCGTCGTAAAATACATATTTCATCTGCTTAGTAAGCTCCGCGCCGAGCACTATCGCCATTATCTCCTCGCCGCTTTTCCCCTTAGGAGGAAGCGCCGAGCAGGCAAGGCAGGACTTTGAGCGGACGGTGTACCCGCTCTTTATGCCTATCGCTGTCGGATAGCGATAGCGCTTGTATGAGCTGTTTACCAAGAGGTTAGAGTTGCTCAACGGCCTCTCGGGGCTTTTGTCGTTGGCGGGAATAGTATAGCTCTCTGTCGCGGCTATCTTCCTGAACATGCGGTTATTCATACAATAGCGGCAGATTATCGCGAGGTCGTATGCGTTAGAGTATTGCTCGGAGGTAAATTTGCCGTTCTTGTCGGCTAAAAAGGTGTCCTGCGCGCCTAACGAGTGCGCCTTTTGCTGCATAAGCTGCGCAAATTTGTCCTTGCCCCCGCAGATAAACTCTCCGAGCGCAAACATCGCGTCGTTTGCCGAGGTCAACATCATGGCGTATATAAGGTCGAGCACCGTCACCCGCTCGCCCTCGACAAGACCCAGCGACGCCGAGCCCTTCCACCGCTTCATCTCCTCGACGACGCTTTTCGGTATAGTAAGGCTGTCGGCAGGATTGCACTTTTCAAGCGCGATTATCGACGCTAAAATTTTGGTCATAAACGCGGGGTACATCTTCTTTTTCGCATTCTTTTCGAGCAATATCTTGCCCTCGTTCTGCGTGACAACTATCGCCGCCTGAGCGTTTATCTCGGGCATGTCGGTCTTTTGCACCGCTCTTACTTCGGACATATCATCATCCTCCTATATATTATAGTATGTGGATATACATATTAGTTTCGCTCGCCGGTTAAAAATCAATACCTAATTTAATAATACCACATTTCGCCCTAAAAGTCAATTCGCCGCATATGTTAAGTCATATTATGCGGACAAATACTTTTTAAAAGCCTCGAAAAGCGATAAATTTATTGTCAATTTTCACAAAATCCACCCCAAAAATTCGTGAAAAATTTCGTAGAAAATAATAAAATTTTTTTGCCGAAAAACTTGACACGAGTTTTCGCCCGCTTTATAATTAAAGTACGGAAAGAACCCGAGGGTCGCGGCACATATCCGCACCCTGCGGAATAAAGTATAATACCAAGGTTTTACAGCCTTGCAAGGAGGCCGATTTTATGACAGACAATGTAAAGAATGTTCCCGAGAACGGACTTTCAACGAGAAAGAAGATACTCAGGAAGATAGTAGCGTTTGTATTCGCTATCAATATGTTGTTTGCACGCCTTTTCTCGCTGCCCACCGCAGCCCCGACAAATACCGTGGATATGGATCTGTTCGGACAGGGTGCATCGCAGACCTACTATACTGACAGTGTTTACCACACGGATCTTCCGTCAGTGCTTGCTACCGCTGACGCAGGTTCGTTTGATCAGGAGAATATCGATTATGATTCTCTTCTCGGAATGGACGTTGAAGAGAAGTCCTACGAGTCCGTAAACGGCTTGCTCGGATATGCCGCAGGTTTCGGCATATTCGTTGAAGAGGACGCTGTGCTCGAGGGCTCCGACTGCGGCGGACGTGCCGCTGTCGGCGGAGATCTCACCGTTACCGCTTCCGACGGATGGTTCACATTTAACAATGAGGACCTCGGCGGAGAGGGCGCGGCCGATGTTATCGTCGGCGGCAAGGCTGACTTTAAGGTCAGCGACAGCGGACGCGTTATTTGGGCTAACGAGGTTTCGGATAAGTTCTCCAATCAGCAGAGCGGCGTTACCGTTATCGGCGGCGTTAACGAAAAGACCGACTTCAACTTCAGCGACGCTTTTGATAAGCTGAGAAACGCTTCGCGCAAGCTCGCCGCTATGGAGACCACCGGCGTATACTCCTACAACTGGGGCGTATTTGAGTTTACCGGATATTCGGAGGGCGTTAACGTATTTACAATAACAGCTGACGAGCTCAACAACAGCACCAACGGCATGCCCGTAGGCCTTTCGTTCAACAACATACCCGAGGGCTCGACGATACTGCTTAACATTGTCGGCGGCGACGAGGACACCGTACTTAATCTGCGTGTAAATTACGTTACCATCAATGGCCAGCAGGTAAGCCAGTACAACGATCCCGAGCACAGATACCGCAACTTCCTGATTAACGTTACCGACGCGGGCACCGTAGACCTTTACGGCTACACCGGATCACTTCTCGCTGCTAATTCGCACGTAAACGGCGAACAGCGCCACCTCGAGGGTCAGCTGATAGCTAAGTCCTATAAGGGCGGCATGGAGTTCGGCTGGAACACCTTCGATATCCCGATGTCCGATGACGATTTCGATACCGATACTGATACGGACACTGACACAGATACGGATACCGATACCGACACGGACACTGATACCGATACAGATACAGATACGGACACCGATACCGATACAGACACCGATACTGATACAGACACCGACACCGATACGGATACTGACACAGACACCGATACGGACACTGATACCGATACCGACACGGATACTGATACTGATACTGATACCGATACCGACACGGACACCGACACAGATACCGATACCGATACAGACACTGATACGGATACAGACACCGATACGGATACCGATACCGATACTGATACTGATACCGATACGGATACTGACACGGACACCGACACTGATACCGATACCGATACGGACACTGATACCGATACCGACACGGATACTGATACGGACACCGATACCGATACGGATACGGACACCGATACCGACACCGACACGGATACGGACACCGATACCGATACGGACACTGATACGGATACAGACACCGATACGGATACAGACACCGACACCGATACGGACACCGACACCGATACTGATACGGATACCGACACAGATACCGATACCGATACCGACACTGACTCGGATACCGATACCGATACCGATACTGATACTGATACGGACACAGATACGGACACCGATACCGATACAGATACAGACACCGACACTGACTCGGATACCGATACCGATACCGATACTGATACTGATACGGACACAGATACGGACACCGATACGGATACAGACACCGACACCGATACGGATACAGACACCGACACCGATACGGACACCGACACAGACACTGATACGGATACCGATACCGATACCGATACCGACAGTGACACTGACTCGGATACCGATACTGATACTGATACAGATACCGACGGTGGCGACGGCGATACCGATACCGATTTCGATGACGGTGACACGGATACTGATACGGACACTGACACGGATACCGATACCGATACCGATACGGACACCGATACCGATACTGATACGGACACCGATACTGATACGGACACGGATACCGATACCGACACTGACACTGATACCGATACCGATACGGATACTGACACCGATACTGATACTGATTCGGACACCGACACTGACACGGACACCGATACAGACACTGACACGGATACCGATACCGATACCGATACGGACACCGATACCGATACTGATACGGACACCGATACTGATACGGACACGGATACCGATACCGACACTGACACTGATACGGACACGGACACCGATACAGACACGGATACCGATACGGACACTGACACCGACACCGATACAGACACGGATACCGATACTGATACGGACACCGACACCGACAGCGACACTGACACGGATACTGACACTGATACCGATACAGATACCGACGGTGGCGACGGCGATACCGATACCGATTTCGATGACGGTGACACCGATACGGACACTGATACCGATACAGACACGGATACCGATACTGATACCGACACCGATACCGATACAGACACTGATACCGATACCGATACAGACACCGATACAGATACTGACACGGATACCGATACCGATACGGACACCGATACCGATACTGACACTGATACCGATACTGACACTGACACGGATACCGATACAGACACAGACACTGACACTGACACTGACACCGATACAGACACGGATACTGATACGGATACCGATACTGACACGGATACCGATACCGATACAGACACCGACACCGACACGGATACAGACACTGATACTGACACTGACACAGATACCGATACTGATACTGATACCGATACGGATACTGACACGGACACCGATACCGATACGGACACAGACACCGATACCGATACGGATACCGACACTGATACGGATACCGATAATGATGTCGATGCTGACACCGACTACACGATAAGCTTCACTCAGCCGACGCCTCAGAGCGGTATACCTACCGTAGAGTTCGACCAGACTACACCTCAGGGCACCAACCCGAACACCGGCGTAGGTCTTGACGCGGCAGCAGGTCTCGGAGCTCTCGCAGCGGCAGCACTCGCGGCAGCAAGCGTTGTCAGCGGAAAGCGCAAAAAGAAATAATCGCTAAACCAAAATAATCAAAATACCGCACGTCTTAGGCGTGCGGTATTTGTGTTTTTATATGAATGTAAAATCACCGCCGCTATAAAAGCGGCGGTGATGCTTTTACCTTATGGAATAAGCGTAATTCGGTTGGTCATTGCTGTCGTCGCTGGACGTCACCGCGGCGTAAATTCCCGCCTGAAAACGCAGCGTAGTATAGATCGTCGGGATGCCGATAAAATGCTCCGGCACGCAGAATGTCGCATCTTTTACATACAGCGAATTTTTCTCGTCTACCAGCCGATAAAAGGTGATAGTGCCTTTTTCGTAGCCATTATTAAATGTCGACAGCTCTACGGTATAATAGCCATCCTCCTCCACCGTGAAGCTGGAATGTATACTCGGTATGTCGGTCGCATTGCTGTCGTCGATAGGCTTATAATCCGACCAGGTGAATACCATCCCGTCGTCCTCGGTTTCGGTCGTGACGGAGCTTTGGCATAAGTCGTCGTTAAAATACAGCGGCTCGCCTTTATAGAAAACGGTCAGCACGGACGGAACGGTCACAAGCACTACCGCCGCGGCGGCAAATCCGCACAGCGGCTTGATGATCTTTTTAAAAGGGATAGGCTTTCTGAATTTCTTTTCGACCGCTTTATTTATGCTGTGTTCAAACTTTTCCGAGAAAATATGCGGCGTTTCGTCGTTTATATTCAAATAATTATCGGCGTGGTCTTTAAATGTTTTATTCAGCAATTCTTCAAAATCTTTATCATCCATTTGTTTCGTCCTCCTTTGCAAGCATTTTTTTGAGCGCCGCCTTTGCCCGTGCAAGCCTTGCTCTCACATTTACCTCGCTGATATCCAGCGACTGCGATATCTCCTTATCTGTCAAGCCTATGTAATACTTTAACACCAGCACCGACGAATAGTTTATGTTAAGGGTGTTTATAGCCGACATCAGCTCTTTAGCGTCGTCGTCTACACAGCTGTCGTCCGTTATCGAAAAGATATCGGGATCGTCGCAGACAACTTCTTTTTTCCGCTTGTTATAAATTTTGTACGCGGCATTTTTTACAATGGTGATAAGGTAGCAGCGCGTCTTTTTAGAAAACGGGTCGTCGATCTTGTCAAGATTGTCTAAGACCGCGATAAACGCGTCCTGCACCGCGTCCTCGGCAAGCTGAGGGTCTTTAAGTATATAATTCGAGTAGGCGAACATCGCGTTCTTATGCGACGCGTATAATAGCTCGAATTTTTTCTTATCGGCTTTATTTTCCGAGCTGACCGCCAACCTATCACCCTCTTCGCGCGGTCGTCGGAAAATCCCTTCTAATATAATAATCCGAAAAAACCGCGATTTGTTACACTTCAAAAAAATTTTTTTAAAAAATTTTTCTATTAATTATTTTACACCATTTATAGACAAATGTCAATGCGACATATGTGGACAAATTGCACGCGCTGTCGGGCGATTTTTTTAAAAATCGGGCAGAAATAAGGGCTCGGTATTGAATTTTGCTTAAAACTATGGTAAAATGTTACTATCATATTTTGCGAGGTAAAAAATGGATAGTATCAAGATGACCGTTGACATTAAATTGTCGGGGAGAAAATTTGACGGCTGGGGGACAAGCCTTTGCTGGTGGGCTAACCGCGTGGGGTATTCCGATAAGCTGACGCGGCAAATAGCGGACTTATTTTTCTCCAAGGATAAGCTCGGGCTGAATATAATGCGGTACAATATCGGCGGCGGCGACGCGCCGGATCATCACCATATCACCCGCACCGACTCTGCTGTTCCGGGGTGGAAGTCCTCGGAGAGTGCGGCTTATGACGTCACCGCCGATAGAAATCAGCTAAATGCGCTTGCTCGGGCATATAAGGCGGCGGGCGAGGACGCTATTGTAGAAGTGTTTTCTAATTCGCCGCCGTATTATATGACCGTTAGCGGCTGCTCGTCGGGAAATGCCGACCCCGCTAAGGACAATCTCCGCGAGGACGCTTATGAGGATTTTGCAAAATATTTGGCGGATGTTACAAAATATATCGTTGAGCAAATGAATATAAAAGTGACCTCTCTTTCCCCTATGAATGAACCGAGCACCGATTTTTGGTGGGCAAATAATTGGAAGCAGGAGGGCTGCCACTTTGACCTCGGAAATTCTCAGTCGAGGATAATAACCGAAACCGCTAATGCGCTTAAAGCGGCGGGGCTGTCCGACATTATTATTGCGGCAAGCGACGAAACGGGCTGCGAATACCAATACAACGCGTATATGGCGTATTCTGACACGGCTAAAGCGGTTATCGGGCGGATAAATACCCACTCCTACGACGAAAACGGCGCGGAAAAGCTCGGCGAGCTTTCACGGCAAGTCGGCTTTGAGCTGTGGATGAGTGAGACCGACGGCGGCGGCACGGCGGGGGAGAACGCGGGAGAAATGGCGGCACCGCTGTGGTTTGCTAAAAAAATCATCAGAGATATAAACGCCCTCTCACCCTCGGCATGGATAATGTGGCAGATAATTGACAGCCATATCAGCAAGGAAGGCTATAACGGCAACAAGGACAGAGGCGCTTTAGACCTTAACTCGGGGTACTGGGGACTTGCGGTCGCAGACCACGATAATAAGACCGTTCTCCTTACGCAAAAGTATTATGTAATGGGGCAGTTCAGCAGATACATCCGCCCGAAAATGACAATAGTGCATATCGGCGAAAACGCCCTCGCCGCCTACGACGAAAAATATCTTTGCATAGTCGTGGTAAACGACCGCGCAGAGGACATAATGTGCGATTTTGAGCTAGCGGGCTTTTCGCTCGGGTCGGAAAATATCCACGCGGTCAGAACCTCGGGGGATATTGAAACGGGCGAGCACTGGGCGGAGCTTGGCGATATTTGTATTATGCAAAAGTCGGGCTTTTCAGCTAAGCTTAAAGCAAATTCCGTGACGACATTTATCGCGGAATTAAAACAGAGCAGTTGAAAGATACTATTAATCAAGAAAGGAGCGGGAGTAATGAACAACACACATCTCGAGACCTTTGTCGCGATAGTCGAGGCGGGCAGCTTTAACAAGGCGGCGGAGGAACTTTACATAACCTCCACCGCGGTTATTAAGCAGATAAATCTTTTAGAAAACGAAGTCGGCGTGCAGCTCTTTGAGCGGACGCACAGGGGACTGAAGCTCACCAAAGCGGGCGAGTCGCTTTACACCGACGCTAAATATATCCTGTCCTACAGCGAAGAGGCTGTACGCCGCGCGAGAAACGCGAGCCTTGAGAAGAGCGCTGTTATCCGTATCGGCACGTCGCCGATGACTCCCGCGCAGATACTGACAGATTTATGGCCGAAAATTCACGAGCACTGCTCGGATATCAGCTTTCAGCTCGTGCCATTCGAGAATACGCCCGAAAATGCGCGGGAAATTCTCAAAAACCTCGGGCAGAATATCGACGTGGTGACGGGGCTTTTTGACGATACCTTGCTCGAGGTGCGCGGGTGCGCGGGACTTGAAATAACTAAAGAGCCGCTTTGCTGTGCGGTGTCTATTTATCACCCGCTTGCTCAAAAGGAAAAGCTTACGATAAGCGACTTGTACGGTGAGGAATTGCTTTTGATGCACCGCGGCTGGAGCAGTTATGTTGACAGGCTGCGCGACGAGCTTAACGACCACAAGCAGATAAAAATCACCGATTTTGACTTTTACGATATGAATATTTTCAACCGCTGCGAGCAGGAAAAAAACGTGCTGCTGGTAATTCAAAGCTGGAATTGCGTCCACCCTATGCTAAAGGTCATCCCGGTCGAGTGGGAGCACAGTATCCCGTTCGGCGTGCTTTATTCCAACGAGCCGTCACATACCGTGGAGAGGTTTTTGGAGGCGGTAAAGGCGGTAATATAAAAATGTATATGTTTTAATAAGAGGTGATTTTGATTATGAACAATAATTATTTTACAGTATGTGCGATAGTTGATATAGACGACAAAATTCTTATGGTTCGTCATACTTACGGAACGGCAAAAGACAGGATACTTATTCCCGGCGGCTTTGTGCAGGAAAACGAGCTCCCATCAAGAGCAGCCGAAAGAGAGGTGTTAGAAGAAACAGGGGTCACCGTAAAGGCAAAAGCTGTTTTCTCGGTGCAATTTAAACCTCAGCAATGGTGCATTGTTTTTACAACGGAGTATATCTGCGGCAAGCCGATGTCAGACGGGTACGAAAACAACGAGGTGCTGCTTATTTCGGCAAAAGACGCGGTAAAGCGCGATGATATCACAAATATGAGCCGTGAGATTTTAAAGGCGTATCTTTATAACAAGAATAATGCTTTGGAAAAAAGCGGATATGTTCCGAAATCGACTAATGCAGATGAATATGAAATATATGGGGTTTGAATAATTTTCTTGCCTTTTGTAAATTGATACAGCAGGCGGACAATATTTTTATGGTACGTATAAGTTGCAACCTAAAGTTATAACTGATAAACTAATCGAGACTTCTCACGAGGTCTCTTTTTTTGTATAATAAAATCAGAACAAAACACCGCACGCTGAATGGGGTGAAAGTATGAAACGACTTACAGCGTTGGGGCTGATAATTATGATATATATATTTACCTCCTGTTCGGCGCAGGATAGAGGGATAGCGGCAGATATTTTAACCTTAATTATGACGCTATGGGCGGTATGTTCACAAATCCCCCCGGAGAATGGGACGGAGATTTTACAGAATAAATTTTAAAGGAGAGTAAAATTATGAAAAAGTTATTTGCATCGGTTTTAAGCGTTATGCTTGTGCTCGCTTTGGCGGGCTGCGAAAGCACGCCTACCGCTTCTTCTGACGCGGAGAGCAGTCAGGAACAAAGCGAAGCGACCTCGGCGGCGGCGACAAGCGCCGATAATGCCGATAGCACCGAGGAACAAAGCGAAGCGGCGGAGCCTGCAAGCTCTCTCGCCGACAGCGAGACGGACAATGCCGCAAGTGAAGCGCCGAGCGACGAGCCGAGCGAGGGCGGTAAGACCCTTGTGGTCGTTTACTCCGCGTCGGGCAATACAAAGGCTGTCGCAGAATATATCGTGTCCGCGACGGGCGCTGATCTGTTCGAGATAACTCCGACAGAGCCGTACACCGACGCAGACCTTAACTGGACCGACCCCGACAGCCGCGTATCCCGCGAGCATGACGACGAATCTTTACGCAATGTGGAGCTTACCTCGACATCGGTAGATAACTGGGCGGACTATGACAAGGTGTTTATAGGCTATCCTATCTGGTGGGGAATAGCCGCGTGGCCGACCGATACGTTCGTAAAGGCTAATGATTTTACGGGTAAAACGGTGATACCGTTCTGCACCTCGTCGACCTCGGGAATTGGCAGCAGCGGCACGCTCCTCGCCGAAATGGCAGGCACGGGTAACTGGCTCGAGGGTCAGCGCTTTCAGTCGAGAGCGGACGAAAGCACGGTAAAGGATTGGGTCGACGGCTTGGGACTATGATCGGTTCCGACAAAAATTATGATGTCGAGGTCGGAACCGAAACATATAACGGCTTTATTATCGATAACGTCTATCATTCGCCATCCGATGGAGATATCCGTTACAACGTCTATATCCCCGAGAGCTATGACGGCGGTGAGAGTTACGCGCTGTATTTTACGCTGCCGGGCTATGAGGGATTGTATTTTCAGGGCGTGGCGCAAAATCTGAAATCGGAGGCGTTCGGCTTTGAGGCGCAAAAATACAACGACAAGATGATAATTGTCGCGCCGCAGCTTTCCGACTGGGGCGAAACCTCCGCAGATCAGACGATAGCTCTGCTTGAATACTTTCTTGACGCCTACAACATAGACCGAGAAAAGGTCTACGCGAACGGCTATTCGGGCGGCGGCGAAACAATGTCTATAGTTATGGGAAAGCGCCCCGAGCTGTTCACCGCGTATCTTCACGTCAGCTCGCAGTGGGACGGCGATTTAGAAACCCTTGCGGACAGCGAAACGCCCGTGTATATTTTCGTAGGCGAGAATGACGAGTATTACGGCAGCGAGCCGTCACAGCAGGCATATGACAGGCTGACGGAAATTTACCGTGGCAAGGGACTTTCGGAAAGCGAGATATCGCGGCTTGTTACGCTTGACATTAAGCCGCACAGCTATTTTAACGACCGAGGGATAGACAACGAGCATGGCGGCGGTGGACTTGCGGCGCATGACGAGGATGTTATGGGCTGGCTGTTTTCAAAATGAATTTAGGAGGAATTGCAGTGGCGAAAAATCTTATAATCTATTACTCCCGCAAGGGTGAGAATTATGTTAACGGCTCTTTGAAAATGCTCGAAAAGGGCAACACCGAGACAGCGGCGGAGTTTATACAAAAAGCCGTCGGCGGCGATATGTTCGAGGTCGAAACATTAACGCCCTATTCCGAAAGCTACAACACATGTATTGAGCAGGCAAAGCGGGAGCTAAACGAAAACGCCCGCCCCGCGCTGAAAGAATACTTGTCGGATATATCGCAGTACGATAATATTTTCGTCTGCGGACCGTGCTGGTGGGGAACATTCCCTATGGCGGTATTTTCTCAGCTTGAAAGGCTTGACTTTGCGGGCAAGAAAGTGCTCCCGCTTATGACCCACGAGGGCAGCGGCATGGGCGTCAGCGAGCACGATATCAAAAACATATGCAAGGGCGCAAGGCTCGGAAAAGGTATTGCGGTGCACGGCGCGGACGCGGCAAGGTCGGAGAAAATTATCGCCGATTGGGCGAAAAATGAAATAAAATAATATTTAGGAGGAAAATTATATGGAGTACACAGTATTAAACAACGGCATAAAAATGCCAATGGAGGGCTTTGGAGTATTCCAAGTCCCCGACCCCGCACAGTGCGAGCAGGCGGTGCTCGACGCTATCAGCACGGGCTATAGGCTGATAGACACGGCGGCGGCTTATGCCAATGAAGAGGCTGTCGGCGCGGCGATCAAGAAAAGCGGCGCTTGCCGTGAGGACTTGTTTATCACGACTAAGCTCTGGGTATCCGACGCAAGCTATGACAAGGCAAAAGCGGCGTTTGAGACCTCGCTTAAAAAGTTGGGGCTAGAGTACCTTGATCTGTACCTTATACATCAGCCTATGGGCGATTATTACGGCGCGTGGAGAGCTATGGAGGAGCTTTACAAGGAGGGTCGCATTCGCGCTATCGGCGTGTGCAATTTTTATCCTCACGTTCTCGCCGATTTTTGTGAGACCGTAGAGGTCATCCCCGCTGTAAACCAAGTCGAGCTGCACCCGTTCTTCCAGCAGGAAAACGCGCTTAAGCTTATGAAAGAATACGAGGTCACGCCCGAGGCGTGGGGACCCTTTGCGGAGGGAAAGCACGGCATTTTCAGCGATCCGGTGCTGACAGGGATAGGCGCAAAGTACGGCAAGTCCGCGGCGCAGGTGGTGCTCCACTGGAACGTACAGCGCGGCGTGGTAGTCATCCCTAAATCCGTTCACCGTGAGCGTATGGAGCAAAATATCGACATCTGGAATTTCACGCTGTCGGACGAGGATATGGCGGCAATTTCTAAAATGGACATCGGTCACAGCGAGATAGTTGACCACTTCGACCCGAATTTTGTAAAGGCATTGCACGGAAGATTTAAATAATAAGCGCGGCGCACCGTGAAATTCGGTGCGCCGTTTGAAAAATACGGAGGCAAACATGAACACTTTCACATACAGTTATCCGACTAAGGTATATTTCGGCGAAAAGGCGGCGAAAAGCAATCTTCCTGCCGAGCTAAATAAAGTCGGCAAAAATGTTATGCTCGCTTACGGCGGCGGCTCGATAAAGAATAACGGCGTGTATGACGAGCTTATGGACATACTTAAAGCCGCAAAAAAGAACGTCACCGAGTTTTCGGGGATAATGTCAAATCCGACTTATAAAAAAGTGCAAGAGGGCGCTCAGCTTGCCAAGAAAAATGAAATCGATTTTATTCTTGCGGTCGGCGGCGGCAGCGTTATCGACTGCTGTAAGGTCATCTCCGCGCAGGCAAAAATAAGCGACGATCTGTGGACGTTTGAAACCGAAAAGCACGGCTCGCCGAGCGAATTTATCCCTATGGGCGCGGTGGTGACGGCTTTCGGAACGGGCGCGGAGATGAACAACGGCGCAGTCATCACTAATGAAGAAAAGAAGATAAAGGGTGCGCTGTGGGGAGCGTTTTACAGCTTTGCAATATTAGACCCCGCATATACAATGACAATGCCGTTAAGGCAGGTGATCTCGGGCTCGTTCGACGCGCTTTCGCACTGTATGGAGACCTATATGGGTACGCCTCGAAAGACAAATCTTTCCGACGAGATAAACGAGGCGTGCCAGAGAAATATTATCCGCAATCTGCACGCGACGCTTAATGAGCCTCAGGACATAACCGCTCGCAGCGAGCTTATCTGGGCGGCGGCAATGGCTGAGAACGGTATGCTGAAAATAGGCAAGATAACGGACTTTCAGGCGCATATGCTCGAGCATCAGCTCGGCGCGTACACCGATTGCAATCACGGCGAGGGGCTCGCCGTAATTCACCCTGTTTTATATCGCCATATGCTCCCCGAGGCGGTACCGCAGTTTTCGCGCCTCGCGGTGAACGTGTGGGGGCTTTCGCCCTACGGCAAGAGCGAAAGCAGGCTCGCCGAGGAATTTATAAATACGCTGTCCGACTTTATAAAAGAAGTGGGTCTGCCGACAAAATTCTCCGAAATGGGCATAGCCGCCGATACCGACTACAAGGCGATAGCGGACAGCACGGTCTTAACGGGCGGCTGCTGCAAGGAGTTTACTAAGGAAGAATTGCTCGTGGTCTTGAACGAATGCAGGTGACCGTCAAAATGAAAAGGGTATTTTTTATGATCATATCGGGAATGCTGGCGCTTAATTTAACAGCCTGCCAAAATAGTGTGGGCGAAAGTTCACCCGAAAGCTCGGCTTTGGCGGAAAGCGCCGCGGCATTAGAAACCTCGGCGGTTTTATCAGACGCGGCTACATCAGACGCTGACCAAAGCGGCTCGGAGCAAAGCGCTGCCGACATGCAGGCACAGCCGAGCACCTCGGAAAATACCTCCTCTCCCGAGGCGGCAAATGCTCAAACGGGATATACCGCCGCCGTCCCCGCCGAATACAAGCAGCCCGCCGATAAGCAGGGCGAGGTGGTGGAGCTGAAATATGCCTCCCTCGATTATCTGCGCAACAGTGCGCCGATAACCAAAACGGCATACGTCTATCTGCCCTACGGCTATGACGAGAACGACAGCGGCACCCGCTATAACATCGTTTATTTAATGCACGGCTGGGGCGGTCACGCGGGAGAATATTTTGAGTACACGCCTACAAAAAATGTGTTCGATAACCTTATCGCTAACGGCGATATCCCGCCTGTCATAATCGTATCGGCGACCTTTTACAATGAAAACAGCAACACGGACTTCAGCAGCTCTATCGCCGAGTTTCGCGAGTTTCACCGCGACTTTGAGGACAATCTTATGCCCGCTGTGGAGGGAAAGTATCACACTTATGCAAATTCTACAAGCGCGGAGGACCTGAAAGCCTCCCGGGATCACCGCATTTTCGGCGGATTTTCGCTCGGTTCTGTCACGACGTGGCTTGAATTTTGCTATGATTATGATTATATAAGATACTTCCTGCCTATGAGCGGGTCGTGCTGGTATTACGGCACTTACGGCGATTTTCAGACGGAAAAGAACGTCGACTTTATCGAGCAGCTCGTAAAGGATAATGACCTTGACGAGCGCGGGTATTTTATCTACCACGCTGTGGGAACGCTGGACGCGGTAAAAAGCCAAACGCTTATGCAGGCGGAAGAAATGCTAAACCGTCCCGACGTTTTCACCCCGGAACATTATGTTTTCTACCAAAAAGACGGCGGCTATCACGATTTCGACGCCGTGCAGGAGTATCTTTATAACGCGCTGCCGATGTTTTTTGCGAGATAGCTTATGAAACCGAAACTGATATTGAAAATTTTCGTCGACACGGCAATGACCGCCGTCCTGCTATTGCTTATGGCGTACAGCTTGGTCGGCGAAAGCGCGCACGAGTGGCTCGGCGTGGGGATATTCGTGCTGTTTATTCTTCACCACATCTTAAATATAAGGTGGAGCAAGTCGCTCTTTAAGGGTAAATACACTCCATATCGCATAGCGCAGACGGCGGCGGTGACGCTTGTAATGCTCGCAATGGTCGGCTCTATGATAAGCGGCGTGCTGCTCTCGCGCACAGTTTACGCCTTTCTCGGAGACCGACCCTTTCAGTCACAGGCGCAAACCTTGCATATGTTATGTGCGTACTGGGGCTTCGCGCTTTTGTCGCTGCATTTAGGGCTGCACTGGGGCAATATAACGAATATGGCGGGGCGGCTCTTTAAAAAGCACTCGTCCGTCCGCAAGTGGGCGGTACGCATTATCGGCCTGCTTATCGCCTCCTACGGCATTTTTGCCTTTATAAAGCGGAATTTTGCAGGGTATATGCTGCTGCAAATACATTTTGTGTTCTTTGAACTTGACGAGCCGCTGATACTGTATCTTTTGGACTATATTGCGATCATGGGAGCTTTTGTCTGCGCGGGGCATTATTTGGCGGTGATTTTAAGGAAAGTGCAAAACAGGCATAATACATAAACGGCGCGTCCGTGCGGGTGCTCCGTTTTGTTGCTTTAAATAAATTGTAACAATATATTGAAAAAAATCATATAATAATAAATAAAATTTTCTTTAACCTATTGACAAACGCGGGGGGGGGTAATATAATATATAAGAGACTTAATAATATATACTTAATTAAAAAATATAATATTACTTTTTAATTAATAAAGGATATCTTATATATCAAAGGGGCTTTAAAAATGAGCAAAAATAATGAAAGCGGAATTGTTGTTCAGAAAAAGCATCTTATATTCATAGCCGTGGTATTTCTGATAATCCTTATAGGAAGTATCGTACTGGCGTTTAACTGGCACAGCTGGTTCGGCGGAGAAGCTAATTCGGTCGATGCTGCCTCTTCCGACGCGGCAAAGGCCGGCATTGAGCTAGATCCTAACGCGGGCGCATATAATGGCGAAACGCCTAAGGACAGCGGAGGCGAGGAGGTCGGAATAAAGATCCCCGGCTATCCGTCTATTACTATTTTGGCCGACACCGAAAACGTTACAATGTCGCTGCTAAATCCCGAGGGAAATCCGTGTTATTTTCATTTTACTATCGTACTAAATGATACCGAAGAAGTCCTCTACGAATCTAAATATGTTCCTCCGGGACAGGCGATAACGGACGTAACTCTGTCGCGCGGACTGCCTGCAGGAGAATATCCCGCGACTATACAAATCTCCACTATCGCACTCGACGGCGAAACGCCGCTTAACGGCGCTAACGTGGAAACGGTATTGATAGCTAAATGAGGTGTCAGCAAAAATGAAAACAAATAATGTATTTAAACGGTTTGCCGCGCTGACGACAGCGGTTGTGTTCTGTTGTACGATAAATCCATTTTCGGGTTATGCGCTCGTGTCACACACCAGCCGAGAGCATGAGTCTTTAAGATATGAAGAATACGATATAAACGGCAGGAAACAATTGCCGCAGGATTCGGGTACATACTATTTGCGGGATGGTTATGAATTTTCTTATGATAAAGAAAATTACTCTCAAGACGGCATCGACTCAAGCGGATATCATCAACTTGGCGCGAATTTAGGACAATATAATAGGCTTGAATTATGTATGTCCGGCGAGACTGTTTCGATGTTTTTGTCGTCAAAGGGCATTGTGACCACATCAGGTAAAATAGAGATAGTCAGCTGCGAAGATGGATCCGAAATTAACTGCCCATACGGAGGAAATCCGATAATAAAAAATGACGGCGCCGATCTATCAATTGAGAATGTGAGATTAGACGGAAAAGAAACAAGAAATCCTTATGACTATTCCCCGGGCTCGGACGGAAGCGCGAAAGGTATTGATAATAACAGCGGACGATTGTCATTATATGATGTTGAAATATATACCTCGAGAACAGCAATTACAGCTAATGGTGAATATGTTTATGTTGACGATAGTAACATAACAAGCTTAGACTCTAAGTATACGTGTATAGACGCATATAATAACAACACTAAGCTGCTTTCGTCTACAATAACAGCCGAAGGAGCAGGCGTATATTGCCATAGCGGCGGCAGCGTTGAATTGAACAATACCACCGTTACAAGCAATAACAATGTAGCCGTTATTTGTGACGGAACGGTGACCCTTGCCGGAGCTACAAAACTTACCGGCAAAAACGGCACCGATATTAAAATCGGCAGTAACGGAAAATTGAAAATTATTGCTCTCAGTAGTATTACCGATCCTATTAAAATTTCTACAGATGTAAAGCCTACATTAAACCATCCTGTAGTATTTACCGAAAGCACTAATACAGATTGGAATAAAGCCGAAAATTTTGTCAGTGTAGACAGCAATTATCAAGTGCAGAAGAATTCGGACGGGCAATTACAGCTTGCGCTGATCCCTGATTATTCATACACGGTCACTATTCCGGCGTCCGTAAAGCTCGGACAAACCGCAACAATTAAAGCTGAAAATGTAAATAAAGGCAATATCCAAAGCATTAAACTTTCTCTTACCTCGACAAATGAAAGCGATAACAGCTTAAAGCTTACCGATGCCGACACAAACGAAAAGATAAGCTACACTATTACAAATCTAAGCGATAATAATAAGAATATAACGGCGAATACGGATATTATTTCCCTTACCGGCAATAAGGATATACAGCTTAAATTTAATGAGCCGCCGAATAAAATAATTTATCCGGGAAATTATGTCGGAACACTAACGTTTACAATATCTGTAAGCTAACTATGAAAGGAGTATATTTTATGAATATAAAGAAAATAACAGCGGTTTTTCTTGCCGCTATAGCGGCAATTTCTATGTCTTACACGGTCTGTGCCGACACTACTATTACAGAAGGCTCTTCGTCTAAAACAGCAAATATGAATGTCAGCTATACCGTCCAGCCGTCATACACCGTAACAATTCCCGCAAGCGTTACGATAGGCGGCTCAGCGACTGTTTCCGTAAAGGATATATGTATAGAAAAAGGGAAAAAGGTTGAAGTTAAGCTTTCTTCCGCTGAGGCGCAGAATAATCAAGAAGGGCTGAAAGTCAGCGCCGGAACCGACACATCTTCGCCTGTTTTAGATTACACGATCAAAAAAGGTGCTGAGTCTATTACGGTTAATTCGGAAATATTATCAGCGGAAGCGGGAAAAGACGTAACCGCAAGCTTAGAATTCACCCCGCCGGGAGAATACACCTATTCCGGCACTTACCAAGGCACGATAACATTTGCAGTTTCCGTATCGTGAAACTGATGCGATAATATGAAAGGAGTTTTTATCATGAAGACAAGAAAAACGGCACAGGCTCTGACAGCACTCGCTCTAGCGGCGACAATGACCGCTCAGGTAACGGCTTTTGCGGACTGGACAGGCGATGATACTGTGACAGGTTCGTTTACCGGAACACAAGTAAGCGAAGAACAGACGCATAGCGCAAATGTCACCCTGAATGCCGACCCGACCTACATTATTACTATCCCCGCCACTATCAGTCTTACCGATGAAGATAATGACACGATTTATGAAGGCAACGGAAAGATCACTGCCGAGAAAATTCACTTAGATGAGGGTAAGAAGCTTCAGGTCACCCTCACGAGCGATTTTAAGCTGCAAGGTACAATCGAAACCGATGTACTTGAATACCGGGCGTCTACCGATGAAGATTTTTCTTCGACCATTACGTCCGGCGGAATAGTAGGCGATTTTGCGGCTAATACCGGCGACGCGGAGGATACGCCGCTTACCGTATACTTCAAAACAACGGATAAACTTACGTTTGCCGGCAATTACAGCGATACGGTAACGTTTACATTCTCAGAAGTAGCAGTTGGCGATTGATTACATTCGTATTAAAGTAAAAGGAGATGATACCGATGAGAAAAGCGATCGCAGCTTTTACGGCAATAAGCGCATTTCTGGCAGCATCGTCGGTTTTGGCGTCTGCCGAGGACAGAAGCTCACTGATAACGACCACGATCTCTCCGACATTCACCGTAACGATCCCGCTTAGCGTGAAAGTGCCGTTCAACTCTACGGTGACCGACTTCGGAAGTGTTGTGCTTGATACCGCGCGGCTTGAATCGGATAAATGCGTCGTTGTCACACTCGAAAGCGACAACACTCTCGACAATACATCCGACGCTAGCAAAACGATTCCCTACGGCATTCATGATAAAAAAGACGACAGCGTTTTTACTTCCGCAAAATATTTATCCGAGGGCGATAAAACCGATCTGACTATCAATATTTCGCAGGATGACTGGAATCAGGCGGCTGCCGGAGAGTACGAAGATACGATGATTTTCCATATTCAGTACGCCGACAAATAAGGAGCGTCCATGAAAAAGATCATAATTTGCATACTGTCGCTGTGCCTGCTGTGGGCGGCTTCGCTTTATGCTTTTGCGGTCGGTCCGTATGATTATGACGAGGGGGCAAAGATCTCGGCCTCAGTCCCCGAAAAGCACGAGATCGAGACGCATTTTTCCCACGGCGTTATGCTCTATATGGACGGAAGCGCCGATTATTCCGCCGAGGTAGACAGACTGTCAGCGCATACCTTTACTATGGACAGGTTTGATGAGGACGGCAGAGAAATAAAGAGCGTTATCTTGAACGGCGAGGACATTACCGAGGAAATTTTCGGGGACGGATATACAGTCCCGTCCGTATATGAAAATCTCGATTTTTCCATCGTCTACGCAGATGAAGATGCGACAACTGCAACTACGGCAGAAACTTCACCGACCGATACTAAGCCCGCCGAAACAACCGCGGTAACGGCCCCGACCGATACAACGCCGACAGAAACGACCACGCTTGCCGAAACCTCGGCAGAAACTACGGCACCCGACGATACGGACGATAATAATCCGGGTACCGGCGTCCAAGTCCAAGCACCTTTGGGGATCGGCATATTTTGCATAGCGTCGGCACTCGGTGTGTATGTGTTCAGGAAAAAAGAATAGTAAACAAAAACAGGGACATGATGAAATGTTCCTGTTTTTTAGAATATGTCATAATTCAAAATCGAACGAAACTCTTGACAAAATCGTTCGATTTAAGTATAATATAGATAAGGAAAGCAAATACTGCTTATAGGAGGTGCTTATTATGTCTGTTACCGCTACCGAATTTAAACTTAATCTCGGAAAGTATCTTAAGCTTGCCGAAAAAGAAGATGTTTACATCACCAAAAACGGCAAGGTCGTCGCAAAGCTTACAAATCCGAACGCCGACAGAGTGGAAACCGCTAAGTCACTTTTAGGGCTGATTCCCGCCGACATTACTCCCGAAGAGGCGCGGGAAGAAAGGCTTGACAGGATATGACGGCTGTTATAGATACTTGTATAGTCATTGATGTGTTGCAAAACCGCAAGCCGTTTTCAAAAGCCGCGCTCGATATTTTCCTCGCCGCCTCAAATAGGAAATTCACAGGTGTGCTTACGGCAAAATCCATTATGGACATCTACTACATCATTCGCAGAAGTCTGCACGATGAGCAGAAGACAAGAGCAGCAGTAAATAAGCTGTTCGTTCTGTTCGATATTGCGGATACGTTTTCGGCAGACTGCCGCATTGCAATGTCCTCGCCGACTTCGGACTATGAAGACGCGGTGATGATAGAAACCGCAAAGCGCATAGGCGCGGAATGCATTGTCACGAGAAACCTCAGCGACTATGGCAAATCATCGGTCACGGTATTTTCTCCCGAAGAATTTTTGCGGGAAATTGAAAAAGAACAAGATGAATGAAAATTAAGCCTGTTTGCATTTTGCAGACAGGCTTGAGATTTAATTCACCCTATTCCCGCACTTAGTGCAAAAGCTGCTGTCCGCCGTAAAGGGTGTGCCGCAGTTTTTGCAATAGCCTATCGGCGGGACGTACGCCTTATATCCGCATTTGGTGCAAAAGTTGTTGCCGCCCAGCGGGTTGCCGCACTTTATGCAAAATGCCGCCTGCTGAGGGGCTTTTCTCTCCGCTTGAGACGCTTGCAAAGCCGAGGTGTTTTCGGCCTTGTCGAGCTGTTCAAATATCTCGTTATAATCATAATTGTCGTTTGCGGGCTGAGCGGGTTCGTCAGCTGCGGGTGCTTCTTCAACGGGTACTTCCTGCTGAGTGGGTTGCTCAACGGGCGCTTCCTGCTGAGAAGCTTGCTCAACGGGTGCCTCCTGTTGAGCAGGTTGCTCTACGGGTGCTTCCTGCTGAAGAGCTTGCTCAATGGGTGCCTCCTGCTGAGGAGCCTGCTCTACGGGTGCTTCCTCCTGCGGAGTTTGCTCAACGGGTGTCTCCTGTTGGGCGGGTTGCTCTATGGGCGTTTCCTGCTGAGCGGGCTGCTCAACGGGTGTATCCTGCTGAGCGGGTTGCTCCACGGGTGCCTCCTGCTGATAATTCTGCTCTGCGGGTGCCTCCTGCTGATAAGTCTGCTCTACGGGCGCGCTCTGCTGATAGGGCGGCTCTATAGGCGTGGTTTGAGGAGCGGGGTATACCGGCTGATTTAAGATGGTGGTAGGCTGACTTTCGTAAGGGATATTTTGCGCGGGCAGGGGGTACTGAGTGTATTGACGCTGTGCCTGCACGGGCGCCGCGGCGGCTTTAGCGGCTCTGTATTTTCTGCGTGATCCGCAGTTTACGCCAAAGGAAATAAATCCCAGTATCGCGGGTACTACGAGATATATAAAATATGCCAGCATCAAAGCCCCTATAACCTCGGCCACTGTGTGCCCGGTCATAAGAAACTCATTCGGTAGACTGAAATTTGTAGGCGCTACAATGATCCCAAGGTACAAAATGCTAAGTGTTTTATCCGAAAACTCATAATTTGCCGCCATGCCCGAGCCGATTATCAGCAAGAATACCACAAACGCGTACGCTATCAAAAGCAATATCGACACGATAAGCACGGGGATGGTGACGGCGGTGCAGATAGTTTTTATCGCGCCAGCCTTGCCCTTTCTGTAAAAAGGCGACATAATAAGCGCCGCTATAGCGAGCACCGCAACGCAAATCCCTATTATAATAAGCGTATTTGCAATTATATATCCGTTATTTAGTTCTTGAAGCGCTTCCATAATTGAACCTCCGTAATTGATTTTGTAAGTTTTATTTTAGCACAACGGCATTTTAAAGTCAATAATTTACACACAACTTTCAACTATATATCTCATTTACGACAAGAACCTTGTCTTTGACCGTAAAGCATACCGTCATACCCGCGATATCCATTTTATACACACGCTCGGGGGTCGTTTTGATAGGCGGGGCGCGGGTCTTGGCTGAGCAGGTCGACAAGCCCGCCCAAAAGCTCCTCGGGCACTTGTTTCTTTACGCCCTCGGCAAATTCTACCTTCAGCGTGCCCTCCCGCATAGCGGAAAAGCCTCCCGCCGCGTCGGGGTGCGCGTCGGTGTAGGCGAGGTACGGCTTTATATCGTATATCGGCGTGCCGTCGAGAATATCCGCGCCGCTGACATATAATATCGGTCCGTCCTTTGCGTCAAGGTCTATCCGCTCGAGCTTTACCGACGACAGACCTAACGGATTAGGGCGAAAGGGCGACCGCGTAGCGAATACTCCCACGCGCTTGTTCCCGCCGAGCCTCGGCGGGCGCACGGTAGGCGACCAGTTTTCGCGTACCGCTTTAGAAAACTGCCATATCAGCCAGATGTGCGTATACTCCTCAAGCCCGCGCACCGCCTCTTTTACGCGGTATTCGGGCTCGAATACTATCCGCGAGGGCAGACTTGCAAGCCCGCTTTGGCGCGGGATGCCGAACTTGTCGGTAAACGGACTTTGTATATGGGCTATCGGCTTTATCAGCATTTCGTTTTGCATAATTTGCTCCTTTTTAGATGTTGTTGTAGACGTTATTTTAATTTTAGCATATTTTCCCGTGCTAATCAATAGCGCATATAGTAAAATACTCCGTGCGTTTGTGAATATTCAACTGTTTTTCAATAAGATAATTATAAATAATTCACAAAAATTTTAAATAATCTTAAATTTTTTGCAATAATTCTTGACAAATTATCAACAATCGGATATAATTAACTTATCGCAAGAGCGATCTTGCGTCAACTGATTGTTTTTTAGTTGTCTCCTTTCTTTTGTTCTACACATTATAATTTGATCTGCTTTTGACCTCGACGGCGTCGGGGTCACTTTTTTTATTTATTTATTTTGATTTTTTTGTGAAAAGTATGGAAATCCCCGCGTGTTTGTGATATACTTAATAATGGATTTTTATTATGAAAGGAATGGTATATTATGGATAATCCGATAAACCGCAAAGAAATTGCGCCCGGCGTGTATTTCAGCACCGTAAATGACGACCGATACAAGTTTCACCGCGTTTCGGTCAATTTTTACACCGAGCTTAACGAAACGGACGCTCCCGCTAACGCTGCGGCGTTCTGCATACTGACTACCTCTAACAGCCGTTATCCCACCTATAAGCAGCTCAAAAACAGGCTGCTCAGGCTTTACGGGTCGTCGGTCGAGCCGCATTATTATAAAAAGTACGACTATCAGTGCATGGGCATGACCGCGCAGTTTTTAGATGATGTGTTCGCCCTTGACGGGGAAAATCTCACCGAGCTGCTCACCGATATGCTGATAGACTGTATTTTCTCTCCGATAACAGAAAACGGCGCTTTCCCCGAAAAGACCACCGA
This sequence comes from uncultured Ruminiclostridium sp., assembly GCA_947594425.1. Lineage (GTDB taxonomy): Bacteria > Bacillota > Clostridia > Oscillospirales > Ruminococcaceae > Ruminiclostridium_E. The sequence continues at coordinate 108,813 of CANQED010000001.1, read as the reverse complement.
GCTCGAAAAGCAGACGGTAATAGACTCTATCGAGGAATTGATAAACGACAAGCGCTCATACGCGATAAGCAAGGCGGTATCGCTCTTATGCTCGGGCGAGCCCGCGCAGTATTTTGCTAACGGCACCGTAGAGGGCGCAAAGGCGCTCACCCCTCAAAAGATATACGACGCGTATCTAAAAGTGCTCAGCACAATGCGTTGTGAGATAATGTGCGTGGGCAGGGGAGATTTCTCATTAGTAGAGCAAAAGCTCACCGACGCGTTCTCCACTGTACAGCGCAAGCCCGTTATGACCGATATTATCCGCAGCACGCCGAAGTCCGAGCCGCTGTACAAGACCGAGCGCCTGCCCGTTAATCAGAGCAAGATGGTGATAGGCTTTAAGACCACGTCCGACGACAAGGACGCGCTCTCGCTATTACAAAAGATATACGGCGGCACGCCGTCGTCAAAGCTTTTCGCCAACGTAAGAGAAAAGCTCTCGCTGTGCTATTACTGCTCGGCGTCCTATGACAGCGAAAAGGGGCTAATGCTCGTCGACTGCGGCGTTGAGAACGACAATATCGACAAGGCGCGCGAGGAGATACTGCGTCAGCTCGAGCTTATCAAGTCGGGCGACTTTACCGACGAGGACGTAAATATCGCAAAGCTTACAGTTACCAATAACGCAAATTCAATATACGACACCGTAAGAGGTATGGAAAGATGGTACCTCGATTGCGTGCTTAAAAATCAGATAGACGATCCCGCACAGTACGCTATGCGGCTTTCGGGCGTTACCCGCGAAAGGGTCATAGAAGCGGCAAAGTCGCTCGTGCTCGACACCGTCTATGTATTGACTTCACCCGAAAAGGAGGAAGACTAATGAGTGAGAAGATAGCTAATTCACGGCTCAATGAGGAATATTTAAGGATAAAGCACCCTAGCGGCGCGACGATACTGCTGTACCCTATGAAAGGCTGCTCGTCGACTTATGCCCTTTTCGGCACAAGGTACGGCTCGGTAGACACGACATTTAAGACCAAGAACGACGCGGATTTTATCACCGTGCCGGAGGGCATAGCGCATTATCTCGAGCATAAGCTGTTTGAGAATGACGAGTGCGACGCTTTTGAGCTGTACGCCAAGACGGGCGCTAACGCTAACGCCTTTACGAGCTTTGACAAGACCGCGTATCTCTTTTCCTGCTCACAAAAGTTTGAAGAAAATCTCGAGATACTGCTCGGCTTTGTGCAAGACCCGTATTTTACCGCCGAAACGGTAGCTAAAGAGCAGGGCATAATCGGGCAGGAAATACGTATGTATGAGGACGACCCCGGCTGGCGCGTGACCTTTAACTGCCTTAAGGCTATGTACCATAACAACCCCGTCCGTATAGATATAGCGGGCACGGTCGAGAGCATAGCCAAGATAGATAAGGACCTGCTTTATCGCTGCTACAACACCTTTTATAATCTCAATAATATGGTGCTCGCCATTGCGGGAAAGTTTGACGTGGATAAGACCCTCGAGATATGCGACAGACTGCTCAAAAAGTCGGACGACCCCGAGCTTGTCACCCGCATACCCGACGAGCCTGAAGAAGTATTGACCCACCGCACCACGCAAAAGCTGTCCTGCGCTATGCCGCTATTCAATATCGGCTTTAAATTTCCCGCTTATGAGGGTAAAGAGCAGCTAAAGAAAAGAGCCGCGTACAGCATTCTTCTCGATATGTGCTTAAATAAGGGCTCGGACTTTTTTGAAAGGTGCTTTGAGCATAAGCTGATAAATTACAATTTTAACACGTATGTATTTGATGGCAGGGGATTTTTCTCGGTGATAGTCGACGGAGAGTCCCGCGACCCGGACAAGGTGTATGATGAAGTAAAGGCCGAGCTAAATCGCCTTAAAAATGACGGGCTGAGCGAGGAGTCGTTCATAACCGTGCGCAACACGTTCTACGCCTCGCAGATAGCGTCATTCGTCACCGCCGAGGGGGTAGCTATGAACGCGCTAAACTGCGAAATGTCGGGCATAGGGGTATATGACGAGCTCGAATATATCGCGGCGATTACCTTTGACGACGTTAAAGAGGCTTTGGCGCAGCTTGATACCGAGAACAGCGCGCTCTCGATAATCGAGCCCGCCGAGGGATAAGAAAGGAGCATATTATGGAACAGCTTTTACGGGTGATGAGCGAGGGAGACAAGATAGAATTTCCCAATCTGTGGAACGGTTCTCTCGCGATAAACCGAGTTGCGTTCAGCATTTTCGGCATAGACGTTTACTGGTACGGCATATTGATAGCTTTAGGCGTTATTCTCGCGTTTATTTACGCTATGAAGCGCTGCAAGCAGTTCGGACTTATATCCGATTATGTGTTTGACGTGGTATTTGTCGCTATTATAGCGGGATTTATCGGCGCGAGGGCGTACTATTGCATCTTCATCGACGCCAATATCAACTTTTTTAACCTGCGAGAGGGCGGGCTTGCGATATACGGCGGCGTGATACTCGCGGCAGTCGCGGCGGCGATTATGTGCGTTATACGCAAGGTAAACCTGCCCGCGCTGTTCGACCTCGGGGGCCTCGGGCTGCTTATCGGTCAGTGCATAGGCCGCTGGGGCAACTTTGTCAATCAAGAGGCATACGGCGCGCCGACAGCGGGCAACCTCCCGTGGGGCATGACGGGCACTATCATAATAGAAGCGCCCGAGGTCGTAGCAAAGCAAAACGAGCTGTATGCTCAGGGCAGCGACCTGTACGCCTTAGTACATCCCTGCTTTTTGTATGAGAGCTTGTGGTGCCTGATAGGGTTCTTATTCCTGCACTTTTATTCTAAAAAGCTGAGGACCTTTGACGGCGAGATATTCCTGCTGTACGTTTTGTGGTACGGCGCGGGGAGAGCGTGGATAGAGGGGCTGCGCACCGACAGCCTTTATATCGGGGATATAAGAGTATCCCAGCTTGTGGCGATAGTGTCCGCCGCTGTGGCACTTGTATTGTTCATATATTGCAAAATTAGGAAAAGAGCCAAAAACGGCTACGTTATGTATAAGGACAGCGAGCTGTGCGCCGAGCGCTTTGCCGAGTATGACCATAAGATGATGGTGATGCGCGAGAAAGAAAAGGCTAAAAAGGCGATGAAAGAGGTGGGCGACGCCGCACCGAGCATACTTGCCGACGACGCGGAGGACGTAAGCCTCGACGACGGAGAGCTAAAGTCCGCCGCAGGGGAGGATGAGGATACGTCCGCTGAAGAGAATACTCCCGACGAGGAAGAAGCTCCCGCAGAAGAGAACACTCCCGATGATGAGGAAGAAGTCCCCGCAGAAGAGGACGCTCCCTCAGAAGAAGAAAACACCGACGCAGAAACGGAGGACGAATAATGCAGCTTATCGACGGAAAAGCCGTATCGGCGGCGGTCAAAGAGCGCATAAGAGCCGAGATAGAGCGCGAGGGCTTTGATATAGGGCTTGCGGTGATAATTGTCGGAAACGACCCCGCCAGCCGAGTATATGTCAATAATAAGAAAAAGGCGTGCGAGGTATGCGGCATACGCTCTTACGAGTACGCACTGCCCGAGGAGACCACCCTCGAGCAGCTGCTCGAGCTGATAGACACGCTGAATTCTTCTAAAAACGTAAACGGCATACTTTGCCAGCTCCCCCTGCCTAAGCATATCGACGAGCAAAAGGTCATCGCTGCTATCTCGCCGCTTAAGGACGTAGACGCGTTCAGCGCGGTAAATGTCGGGCATATAATGATAGGCGACTATACGTTTTTGCCCTGCACCCCCGCGGGCGTAATGGAGCTTATCCACAGCACTGGTACGGACGTCAGCGGCAAGCAGTGCGTAGTTATCGGCCGCTCTAACATAGTAGGAAAGCCTATGGCTATGCTGCTGCTGCATGAAAACGGCACCGTTACCGTCTGCCACTCACGCACAAAAGACCTCGCCGAGGTGTGCCGCCGTGCGGATATTCTTGTCAGCGCGGTAGGAAAGGCGGACTTTGTCACCGCCGATATGGTAAAAGACGGCGCGATAGTGATAGACGTAGGTATGAACAGGAACGCCGAGGGCAAGCTGTGCGGCGACGTCAAATTTGACGAGGTCGCGCCGAAATGCTCTCACATAACCCCCGTACCCGGCGGGGTAGGGCCTATGACTATCGCAATGCTAATGCAAAACACCCTTATGGCTAAACGCCTGCAAGTCGAAAATGGATAAAAACCGTATCACGCGGCGTGCGTCGCCGCAAAGAAAGCGCTTTTTGATAAACGCGGCGATATTAGCGGCGCTCGGCGTATTTATAGCGCTTAGGCTGCCCTCGTGGGGAATAGCGCAAGTGATAGTAATCGCGCTGATAGCGGCGCTTGCGGGTATGCAGCTGCTGTTTTATTTTAAGCTTAAATGAGGAGGAAATATAATGGCTGAAGAAAAGAAGAACCTTGAGCAGACCGCTCAGACCGAGAAAAAGGACAACCCCGTTGTAAGCTTTTTCAAAAAATTCACCGGGCCTAAGCACCCGCTGATAGGCATAGTGGTATTTGACCTTATCGCTTTAGCGCTGCTGCCGCTCAGCTTTATCGTGGGGATAAAGGTCATTCTGCCGCTGCTGTACTGCGGATGTATGCTTATCCCGCTGACCTATGTCAGACCGCTTAAGATAAGCCTTTGGGCAAAGTCGATAATCGCCGCGCTTATATCCGGGGCGCTCGCGGCGGGGGTGCTTTTGCTTTTGCCGAGCCTTCCCGAAATGGCGACGTTTTTGCTCGTGATAATATACATAGTTATCTGGGCTGTAGCGCATATAATCATATTCGGCTTAGGGCTGTTTGCGTACAAGGCGTCATTTAAGACGCTCGGACTTGCGCCGATAATACTGCTTTGTGCGTCATTGCTCGCGGAGGTAATTTACGAGATAGGCGCGGCGCTGATATACGGCAGCATTGCGCAGGCGGGAACATTGAGCGTACTCGAGTTGCTCAATATGTCGCGGTTCGGAATGTACGATATAGTATTTGTCGGAATAAGGCTCGTGCTGCTCAGTCTCAGCGTATGCTTTGCCGCTAAGGCCGCACAAAAGAAAAAATAATTAAAAAATTTCATATTCCCCTATTGACAAAGCTGTAATAATGTGTTATTATTATAGTACCTCAATAGGGGCTTATTTTTTTGCGCCTGTTTTTAAGCGCATAAATTTGCCCTTGCCGAGAGCAAAGGGCTTTCGACAGCGAGGGAGGCTGTCCCGAAAGGGAAATAACAGGAGGTGCCGAAAAGTGAGAGTTAAGATTACGCTTGCGTGTACAGAGTGCAAACAGCGCAACTACAACACCAAGAAGAACAAGAAGAACGACCCTGACAGAATAGAAATTACAAAGTATTGTAAGTTCTGCAGAAAGCATACTCCACACAAAGAAACCAAGTAAGGAGGATCTTGTATGGCTAACGATAAAAGCTTGACTAAAGAAGAGCTTAAGGCTAAAAAGGCCAACGAAAAGAAAAGTCGTATGGCTGCCGCAGCCAAAAAGCCCAGAAAGTCTATAGTCAAGTATTTCAAGGACACAAAATCCGAATTCAAAAAGGTCGTGTGGCCGAGCAAAAAGACGGTGTTCAACAATACGGTGGTAGTGCTCATTATGCTCATCGTATCCGGTATTTTTGTTTGGGGTATTGACACTTTATTTATCACGCTCATCAGATTAGCGCTCGGTATGAGTGTCAGTGCCTGAGTATTTTTAGCGGGAGGGTAATATGTCCGAGGCAAAATGGTATATTCTTCACACCTATTCCGGTTATGAAAACAAGGTGGCCAACAATATAATGAAGCTCGTCGAGAACGGCAATCTTCATCATCTTATCGAAGAGGTAATGGTCCCCACCGAAAAGGTCGTAGAAGAAAAGGACGGAAAGACGCACGAATATGAGAGCAAGCTCTTTCCGAGCTATGTATATGTGAAAATGGTCATGACCGACCAGTCGTGGTACATTTGCCGCAATACAAGAGGCGTTACCGGCTTTGTGGGACCCGGATCTAAGGCTATCCCGCTGACCGACGCTGAGGTCGCTAACCTCGGCATAGCAAAGAAAGCCACGGAAATTTCGTTCGCGGCAGGCGACAGAGTAAAGATAGTATCGGGCTCGCTCGACGGATTTGAGGGCGTTGTCGAGTCTATAGACGAGGCAAACGGCACCGTCAGCGTTACGGTATCTATGTTCGGCCGTCCGACGCCCGCGACGGTAGAGATAGCTTCCGTGCAGAAGATCGAAAATTAAGTTCAGATTGTTTTTATTGGAGGTAGATTTAAATGGCTCAAAAGGTTACAGGATTTATTAAATTACAGATCCCCGCCGGCAAAGCAACGCCGGCTCCGCCGGTAGGTCCCGCGCTAGGTCAGCACGGTGTAAATATTCCGGCATTTACGAAAGAATTCAACGAGCGCACAAAGAATGACGCGGGTCTTATAATACCCGTAGTCATCACGGTTTACGCAGACAGGAGCTTTTCATTTGTTACCAAGACCCCGCCCGCGGCTGTCCTTATCAAAAAGGCTTGCGGCATAGAGACCGCGTCGGGCACGCCCAACAAGACCAAGGTCGCAAAGATAACCAAGGCTCAGGTCGAGCAGATAGCACAGCAGAAGATGCCCGATCTTAACGCGGGTTCGATAGAGGCGGCTATGTCTATGATAGCAGGCACGGCACGCTCGATGGGTATAGAGGTAGTTGACTGATATTGAGTGGGAGGATATTTCCGTTTGACCACAAGGAGGATAATGATAAATGAAGCATGGCAAGAAATACGCTGACAGCGCAAAGCTGATAGACAGCACTAAGGCATACGAATCCGTTGAGGCACTTGATCTTGTTTGTCAGACCGCAAAGGCAAAGTTTGACGAGACCGTAGAGCTGCATGTAAGGCTCGGTGTTGACTCGCGTCACGCAGACCAGCAGGTCAGAGGCGCGGTAGTGCTTCCTAACGGAACAGGTAAAAAGGTTCGCACCCTTGTATTTGCAAAGGGCGACAAGATACAGGCGGCAGTCGACGCGGGCTCGGATTATGTAGCCGACGACGACACCGTAAAGAAGATAACCGACGGCTGGATGGATTTTGACGTAGTTATCGCTACTCCCGATATGATGGGCGTGGTAGGTCGTCTCGGTAAGGTCCTCGGTCCGAGAGGTCTTATGCCTAACCCCAAGGCTGGCACCGTTACCCCTGACGTAGCTAAGGCTATCGCCGACGCTAAGGCAGGTAAGATAGAGTACCGTCTTGACAAGTCCAACATAATCCACTGCCCGATAGGAAAGGCTTCTTTCGGCAAGGAGAAGTTAGACGAGAACTTTAACGCGCTTATGGACGCTATAGTTAAGGCTAAGCCCGCCGCAGCAAAGGGTACTTACCTCAAGAGCTGTACGGTCTCCTCTACTATGGGCCCCGGCGTTAAGGTAAACACCGTAAGATTTGGCGTTTAATCAATGATAATAAAACGGTGCCGAGTGATGATGCTCGGCACCGTTTTTTATCGAAAGAAAAGTCAGTCGGAGTGCGAATAGGGCAAGGCTGTTTCTGCGGCTTGTGTCACGCTGTTGCGAAAATGCTCGCTTTGTGAGATGTGTTCGTATGCGAATAATGCCGAAAGTGACAGAACGATTATCGAGAAAAACAGTACAAATCCTTTTATCAGCAGCTTTTTCATTTTGGCACACCCCCGATTTTTCTTCCTAATAATATAATCGCTTTTACGCCTGATTTGTTACACCTAAATAAAAATTTTTTAAAAAATTTTTTCAAAAAAAGTGTTGACATTTTCAAAAAAATCAAGTATAATAATATCAATAAATAAAGGCGTTGATTGGGAGAAAAGCCTCAATTCGGCTTTCAGAGAGCCGTCGGTCGGTGTAAGACGGCAGCGAAAAGAGGAAATAACTCGCCCAAGAGCTGCGCGGCTGAAATAGCAGTAGGCTGCGACGGATCTCCCGTTACAGAGTAACACATTGTTTGATGTGAACGAGGCGCACTGCGTGAGCATTGCGCGAATTGAAGTGGTAACACGGGTTTAACGCTCGTCTTCTGTACGAAGGCGGGCTTTTTATTTTAAGTGTCCATTTAATTGTCACACAAATAATAAAAGCAAGTATCATATTTATTTTAAAGGAGGAAAATTCTATGAGAAACGCAGAAAAGTATCAAAGGGGCTACTTTATGCCGCCTGTAGAGTGCTTAGACTGGACAAAGAAGGAATACATCGACAAGGCGCCGATATGGTGCTCGGTGGATCTGAGGGACGGCAATCAGGCGCTTATCGTGCCTATGAGCCTCGACGAGAAGCTCGAATTTTTCAAAATGCTGGTAAAGATAGGCTTTAAGGAGATAGAGATAGGCTTTCCCGCCGCGTCCGAGACCGAGTACGAGTTTTGCCGCACGCTTATCGAGCAGGATCTTATCCCCGACGACGTGACCATTCAGGTGCTCACCCAGTCGAGAGAGCATATTATCAAGAAGACCTTTGAGGCTCTTAAGGGGGCAAAGCACGCGGTGGTGCACCTTTACAACTCCACCTCCGTCGCGCAAAGAGAGCAGGTATTCAGAAAGAGCAAGGACGAGATAACCGAGATAGCGGTATCCGGCGCTAAGCTGTTAAAAGAATACCGCGAAAACACCCCCGGTGACTTTAAATTTGAGTATTCGCCCGAGAGCTTTACCGGTACCGAGCCCGAATATGCTCTTGAGATATGCAACGCTGTGCTCGACGTATGGCAGCCCACCCCCGACGATAAGGTGATAATCAATCTGCCCGTCACCGTCGAGATGTCTATGCCGCACGTTTACGCAAGCCAGATAGAATATATGTGCAAGAATATGAAGTACCGCGACAACGTGATAGTGTCCCTCCACCCGCACAACGACAGGGGCTGCGGAGTAGCGGACAGCGAGCTCGGACTGCTTGCGGGCGCTGACAGGATAGAGGGCACCCTTTTCGGAAACGGCGAGCGCACCGGAAACGTCGATATAATCACGCTCGCGCTGAATATGTTCACCCATGGGGTAGACCCGGGACTTGACTTCAGCGACATCCCCGCCATCACAGAGGTCTATGAGAAGATGACCTGTATGAAAGTATACGAGAGACAGCCCTACTCGGGCGCGCTCGTGTTCGCGGCGTTCTCGGGCTCGCACCAAGACGCTATCGCAAAGGGTATGAAGTGGCGCGAGGAGAAGAATACCAAGCAGTGGACGGTACCCTATCTTCCTATCGACCCTAAGGACCTCGGCAGGCAGTATGACGGCGACGTTATCAGGATAAACAGCCAGAGCGGAAAGGGCGGTATCGGCTTCTTGCTCGAGACTAAGTTCGGTATCGACCTGCCCAAAAAGTTCCGCGAAAAGGTGGGCTATACCGTTAAGGGTGTGTCGGATCATCTGCATAAAGAGCTTATGCCCGACGAGGTATACGCCGTATTTAAGGAGAATTTCGTCAATATAGAGACAAAGCTCAAGGTGACCGAGGCACATTATGTCCAAGAGGAAAACGGCGCGCGTATCGCCGCAGAGGTGACCGTAGAGTATAACGGCACGCGCAGCGTCTTTAAGGGCAAGGGCAACGGCAGGCTTGACGCGGTCAGCAACGCTATTAAAGAGGGGCTCGGCTTTAATTACACCATCTCCACCTACACCGAGCACGCGCTCGAGGTCGGCTCTAAGTCTAAGGCGGCGGCATACGTCGAGATAACCGACGCAGACGGCGTATCGAGCTGGGGCGCGGGTATCCACACCGATATCATCAATTCGTCGGTAAGCGCGCTTGTCAGCGCCCTCAATAACAGCGGCTTTGTTAAATAATTATTAAAAATGTCCTATCCTGTATTAAATAATTTTGTACAATATCACCTTTGACATTTTTGCCTTTTTGGGGTAAAATATAGATACAATGTGTAGCACTCGATGCGTAAATCCGATTGAGTGCTGCACATTTATTTTTTTGCAAAGGGAGAATTTTAATGGAAGCAAAATCGGATATTTTTCTTAAGACCGAGCCCGTCGGCAGACTTATGAAGCGCTACGCCGTACCCTGCGTTATCTCGCTGCTTGTAGGCGCATTGTACAATATCGTAGACCAAATATTTATCGCTAACGCCGACTATCTCGGCTCTTTCGGCAACGCCGCTAATACGGTGGTGTTCCCGCTAACGGTAATCGCGCTCGCGCTTGCGGTCATGGTGGGGGACGGCTGCTGCGCTTTTGTCAGCATAAGTCTTGGCAAGAGCGACCCCGACAGCGCAAGGAAAAGCGCGGGCAATTCCGTCGTTATGCTCGCCGCGATAGGGATATTGCTCTCGGCGGTGTATCTTATATTTTCTCATCCGATAATAACGCTGTTCGGCGCGTCGTTAAACGAGCAGACCTACGCCCAATCGAGCGAATACTTCTTTTGGATATCGCTCGGCATACCGTTTTATGTGTTCGGGCAGGGGATGAACCCGATAATACGCGCGGACGGCTCGCCTAAGTTCGCCATGGCGTCCACGCTCTTGGGGGCGCTGCTCAATATCATCCTCGACCCGATATTTATTTTCGCATTCAGGTGGGGGATGGCAGGCGCTGCTGCGGCGACCGTTATAGGGCAGATAGCCACGGCCGCCCTCGCGGTAGTATATATCGCTAAAATGAAGCTGATAAAGCCGCACCGCGCCGACCTTTTACTAAGCTTAAAGATCGTCCGCAAGACCTTGTCGCTCGGGATAACGAGCTTTTTATCCCAGATATCTCTTGTGGCGGCTATGGCGGCCATAAATAATATGATATGCGTGTACGGCGCCGAGGACCCGATATTCTCTCAGCAGGAGTATTCGCAGATACCTATGGCGGTCGTCGGGATAGTGATGAAGTTTTTCCAGATAGTCATTTCGATAGTCGTCGGAATGGCGGCGGGCTGCATACCCATTGTCGGCTATAATATCGGCGCGGGGGAGAATAAGCGGGTAAGGCGGCTGTTCACGCTGCTTCTCGCCGCGCAGGCGGTGCTCGGCGCTGTGGCGCTTATTGTCGTGGAATTTTTCCCCGTGCAGCTGATAAACATCTTCGGAGCGGCAAACGAGAGCGCCTACTACACCGACTTTGCGGTAAAGGCTTTTCGCGTATACCTCAGTATGATAATATTCGCCTGCATAAATAAGGCGTGCTTTATATTCCTACAGGCCATGGGAAAGGCGGCGGCGTCCACAATGCTCTCTATGGTGCGCGAGATAGTATTCGGGGTAGGTTTTGCGCTGATATTGCCGCTAAAGTGGGGGCTTGACGGCGTGCTGTACTCTATGCCGGTATCGGATATATTGACCTTTGCGATAGCGGTGTTCTTGATAATAAGGACATACCGCTCATTAAGAGAGGACGGGCTGTGCGCTAAAGATACCGCGCTTGCCCATAGATAACCTATATGCAAAAAAGCACCGAGTGAAATCGGTGCTTTCAGCATGTCGAAAAACACCTTACGGTGTTTTCCGAAGCTGAAACTTATCTCAAATGGGGGCAAAAACCTGATGTTTTTACCCCGTAGCTTATTTCTCGGATTGCGACAGCAATAAGAGAAATGAGCGTAAACTGTCCGCCGAACGGCGGCAGTGCAACCCCGTCTTTTTCTTCCGTATCAATAAACTTGTTGTTTTTATTAAAACCTTTTCGACAGTCAAAAAGCACCGAAATCAATCGGTGCTTTTTAAATATCATTATGCGAGGCTTTAATAACTGCTCCTGCTCAGGTACTCTACCATTCCGTCCACGATAGCCTGCGCTATGCCGTCTTGGTGTCCCGGGTCGGCGAGAGCCATTGCCTCCTCATAATTGCTGACAAACGCCATTTCTATCAATACGGCGGGGAAGTCCTGCTGCATAGTCGTCCACATCGTGCTGTACTGGTCGCCGCGATTAAGATATGCGCCGTCGCTGTATACGTAGTTTGAAAAATACGACGCGACGTGCTCGGACAGAGCCTTTGCATAGGGCTGCGAGTAGGAGGTAAAGTAATAGCACTCGGTGCCGCGCCCCGATTCGTCGCCGCCCTTATTTGAATGTATCGCGAGGAACATATCGCAGCCGAGCCCCCTTGCGTAGTTGGGCCGCTGGCGTGTGTCGTAAAACTCGTTTTCGGTATCAAGGCGGATGACGTTTGCGCCGAGAGCCTGCAATTTCTCGGTCACGAGCTTTGCCACCGCGAGGTTTACACCCTGCTCCTCGATATGGCCTATCGCGCCGGGGTCCATATATCCGTACTCGGTAAGACCGTGACCGGGGTCTATAACTATCGTCATATTCGCGATATTGCCCGACAGTATGCCGAACTTGAACACAAGGTCGCCGTTCTCGTCATAGGTAGCGCTGCTGCCCGCGTATACTCCCGGGGTGCGCAATTGCAATACAAGGCGGAACTTAGGCACGCCGTCTACCTCTACCTGCTGCCATTCTCCCGCGGAAAATACCGTGCAATTGTCAAACGACGGCAACGCCGTCACCTCGGTGAGATTGTCAAAGGTGATATAGATATAGCTTGCGGTAAAGTCGTCAAGGTACCAGTCGCCGTTATACCCCGTGTAGTATTCGTTGCCGACGGGAACGACGGTAAAGCTTATCTTCTCGTCGACACTCATCTTTATGAACGAGTCGCCGTTATAGTCGCCTATCTCGTTTACAGTTAGGCTGTTCTCGCCGATACCCACGTCGTCGATAAGCTCGCAGTCCTCAGTGAGAAAGCGCTTTCCCGACGAGGTGATATAAAATCCGTCAAATTCGCTCTGATAATAGTCAAGCGTCCCGGCGGGCAATTGCCCGATATTGGTAAGGTTAATAGTCGAGGTGGTATGCCCGTCATAGATATCCACATAGTCCTTTATCAGCCGTACATATGTCGCATAATCGTCCTCAGTCACCGAGGGGGATATCCTGCCCACGACCTCGCCGCTGCCGTAAGAACTCTGGTCGGCGGGGACCTCTACCTCAATTTCGGGCTGTACCTGAGGAAGCACTATCGCGTTAACGTACACCTCTGCGCCGATATAGGTGCGCGAGTATCCCGCATATGAAGCGGTTATGCTGATATTGCCGAGGTATTGCTCCTCGTCGACGATACCCTCGGGTACGGTGTATTTTCCGGTAAAGCTCGCATAGGACGAGTTTACGTCTATGTCGTCGGATTTTGTGCTCTCGGTGAGCTGTACGGTCTTGCCGTTAAGCTCTGCGGTCACCGTCGCGCCCTTATACGCCACACAGCGTAAAGACAGCTCGGTAAGGCCGTCTACGTTCATAACTCCGCCCTCGGCGATAGATGAGCCTACCGACCGCAGGACGTTTATCGTGCGCTCGATATTGTATTGGTAGGTCTTGTCCTTATGCTTTATCTCAAAGTGGTTCATACCGACTTCGAGCGGCTTTTCAAAGTAAAAGTTGCCCGCCTCGTTGAGCTGGAGCTTTTCTCCGTCAAGGAACACGTCAAAATTCTCGTCAAACGTTCCCATAAACGCCACAGAAGCCTCATCGGTCGAATAATCGAGATAGTACGGCGAGGTCATCTGCAGGTCCTCAAAGAGGCTGTCGACGTTTATCTGGTCGTTGAAGTATTTTTTCAGCGTATCGGTGGTGCTGAGCGGGTTCTCGTCGAGCGCCTTTGCAGAGTAGAACACGCTGCCGCTGTAGTTATCCAGCCCGTCCGCGACCGCGAGCTGCTTTAACAGCTGATCCTCGCCGTTCCAGCCGACTTCTTCCGTTCCTATTTTTTCGTTATGATGAATGATATATATCGGTATCTCGCCGCTCTTGGCTACATTGTCCCACCAGCTGCAAACCGTCTCAAAATCCGTGCTCTCATCCTCTAGCGAGCCCTTTGCGTCCACCGCGATAAAGTCCGCGTACCCTTTCTCGGCAAAGCCTTTGGTATCGGCATAGCCGTTATAGTACGCCTCAAAGCTGCCCGACGTGTTTGATCCCTCCTCGTTGTCGGAGGAGTTAGCCCATACGTCCTCGGCGGACAATCCCACCGCCGCGGTGTTGTCGGTCAGATGTATCACGTCGCTTACTAACTTAAAGCGCTGCTCGACTATATCGTACAGCCAATTCTTATAGCCTATCCCCGAGCCGTTAGACATATATTCTGTATAGCTCTGATTGTCTGCGGGGGAATAGTACCCGGTCAGGATAATGCCGTTGCAGCGGTATTTCAGCGCAAACTTGTGTGCCTCGGTGACAAGGTAGTTGGTCTTTTCGGTGTCGTCCGCGCACTTAGCCAGCGTCCTGTCTATGTCAAAGTACACGTACTTTTCAAAGCCCGCCTTGTCCGCTAAGCTGAGCGCCTTATCCAATAGCCCGCCCGATTTGTTCATATCTGTATTATAGTATGAACTTTTCTCTCCGTAGGGATAAATGTACACGCCGTTAAGTCCGTACTCCGCGAGGGTTTTCAGCCGTGCGGAAAATTCATCCGCAAAGCCCTCCTCGGAAAAGTCGGACAGGTCAAGATATGCGGCTTTAAGCCCGTCGGACAGCGAAAGATTAGGCTCTATCTCCTGCGGCGCGGTCACCTTCTCGCCCTCCTCGGCGGAATATGACGGCAGCAAGGGACAAAGCATAGCCGCTGCCAAAACGGCGCATATTGCGCGCTTAAATTTTACATTCATAAATATACCTTCTTTATGTCAAGAGCGGTCTTACCGCGTCTATTTCACTTTGTACGGCGGCGGCGACGCTGCTTTCGGGGGAGAATATGAACTGATAGCTGTACAGTATCACTCCGCCCGCGCACTGCGCCGATAGGCTCTGACGGGTCTGCCGCTTTATTATCTCGGTATCGGTCATCCACTCGTACGCGCCGTCGCCCGCCCATACGTCCTCGGTGCCTATCTTGTAGACAGCAAGTCCCGGGATAAGCTTTCTGCCCGTACCCTTTAGCATATCGTCCCACTCGGCGAGCACTGTGTTAAACGGCTGCGCGGTGTTATTAAAGCCGTAGTATATCTGCGGAGCCATATAATCGGCGTATCCGGGCTGGGTGCACCACCTCTTCACGTCGGCGTACAGGGTGTACATGTTGTTGGAAATGTTGCCCTGCGTGCTTATGCCGAAAAGGGCGCTGCTGTTGCCGCGCTTTACCGCCGAGTACATCTCGGATACCATCTTGCTGCAATTGTCAAGCCTAAACTGCGCTAAGTCGTCATAGGAGGAATTTTTATACGCGGTGCTGTCAAACCACGACTCTATCGTGGGGTAGAAGTAATCGTCGATATGCACCCCGTCAACGTCATATTTTGCGGTCAGCTCCTCAGCCCCGTTTGCTATAAGCTCGCGCACGTCGCTGTAGGCGGGGTTAAGGTACCAGTATCCGCCGACCTTAACTATCTTATCGCCGTCATAGTCGTTATACCACCGCTTTGCGGCGAAGGTGTCCGAAACATACGGCGCGTCGTCCTCCTGCCAGCATCTCAGCGGGTTCACCCACGCCTGAAAGGACAGCCCGCGCGCGTGCGCCTCTTCTATCATTATGCTAAGCGGGTCAAAGTCGGGCGCGTCGCCTATATACCCTGTGCAGTACTTAGACCACGGATAATAGTCGGACTTGTACAATGCGTCGCCGTAGGGTCTTACGTGGACGTACACCGTGTTCAGCCCGAGCGATCTTGCGTTGTCGTAATATTCGCCTATGCCCGTCCTGAATTGCTCGGCGGATTTGCCCGTCAGTATGGGGTACAGTTCAAAATATGTTATCCATATGCCCTTAACCGTGTCGTAATTCAGCGCATAATAAGAATTAGGCGAGAGTGAGGCGTCGGGCGGAGTCTGAGGGGTCTTTGTCTGTGCGGCTGTAGTCGATAATACCGTTGTCTGCGGGGCAGCGGGCTTAGGCGCAGCCGTCTGCGGTGCGGCAGTCTCGGGTTCGGTCTGTGTATCTGTGACCTGCTCGGGCTCGTTTGGCTGGGCGGGAGGAGCGGTCTGCTCGGAGGCGAGCGGCGCGCTTGTCACGGGCGCGTTTGTCTCCGGCGCGGCCGTAGTCTCGGGCGCGGGAGCTGTATTTATGGTCGACTGCGGGTCGGTCTGCGGTATGTATGGAACGCCGATATTGTCGGCGCTGTAATGTACATATCGGTCGGCTGCTTCTGTCCCCGCGGGGGTCTGTAGGATTATAGACGCCTTGCAGGAGCTTAAGAGCAAAAGACAGCCTAATGCCGCCGACAAAGCCCTCATTATATCCTTACGCATTGATATGCCTTTCTGTTATTTGTTCACAATTACATATAACACGAACAACGATTTGTTCACCCTTTTTAAAATATGATACAACAATCCACTTCTGTAGTCAAGCGGCAAAATGTTTTTTTCTCACTTTTTGATTAAAATTTTCCCCAGAAAAACAAATTTTTATGGCATTTATCTTAAAAGAACTCTGAATAATTGACATCTGCCGTATTTTATAGTATAATTTTTAATATAAATACCTGTTTTAGGTATTGTAAAGAAAGGATGAAGCGCAATGGCAGAAAACCAAAACAACAAGGGTCTTACCCTGACCGAGAAGATCATTAAGTCACATATCGTCGACGGCGAGATGCAAAAGGGTACGGAGATAGGGCTCAGAATAGACCAGACTCTCACCCAAGATGCTACGGGTACAATGGCGTACCTGCAGTTTGAGGCAATGGGAGTAGGGCAGGTAAAGACTGAGCGTTCGCTCGCGTATATCGACCACAATACTTTACAGTCGGGATTTGAGAACGCCGACGACCACCGCTATATCGGCAGTGTGGCTAAAAAGCACGGCATATGGTTTTCTCGCCCCGGAAACGGTATCTGCCATCAGGTACACCTCGAGCGCTTCGGCAAGCCCGGAAAGACGCTTATCGGCTCGGACAGCCACACCCCCACCGGCGGCGGAATAGGTATGCTCGCTATGGGTGCGGGCGGACTTGACGTAGCTGTTGCTATGGGCGGCGGCGCATACTATATCACCATGCCTAAGATAGTCCGCGTAAATCTTGTAGGACAGCTTAGCGACTGGGTATCCGCAAAGGACGTTATACTCAAAGTCCTCCAGCTTATGTCCGTAAAGGGCGGGGTAGGAAAGGTGATAGAGTACTGCGGCGAGGGCGTAAAGAGCCTCAGCGTTCCGGAAAGAGCCACCATCACCAATATGGGCGCGGAATTAGGCGCTACCACCTCGATATTCCCCTCAGACGAGACCACGCTTCAATTCTTAAAGGCACAGGGGCGCGAGGAGGATTATGTCGAGCTGTCAGCCGACCCCGACGCTGTGTATGACGAGGAGCTGACGATAGACCTTTCGTCGCTCGTACCGCTTGCAGCTTGTCCGCATATGCCCGACAACGTAAAGACCGTCGAGGAGATAGGCGCGATAAAGATAGATCAGGTATGTATCGGCTCCTGCACCAATTCTTCATTACAGGATATGCTTAAGGTAGCGCATATATTAAAGGGCAGGACTGTCCACCCCGATGTAAGCCTTTCGATAGCCCCCGGGTCAAAGCAGGTGTTCAATATGCTCGCCGACTGCGGCGCGCTTTCTACACTGATAAACGCGGGTGCAAGAATACTCGAGAGCGCCTGCGGCCCGTGCATAGGCATGGGGCAGTCGCCTAACTCTAAGGGCGTATCGCTGCGCACCTTTAACCGCAACTTTGAGGGCAGGAGCGGCACTAAGGACGGTCAGATATACCTTGTATCGCCCGAAACGGCGGCGGTATCGGCGCTCGCGGGAGTGCTCACCGACCCGAGGATAGCGGGAGATATGCCTAAGTACGTTATGCCCGAGAAGTTCCTGATAAATGATAATATGGTAGTGCCGCCCGCCTCCCCCGAGGACGCGGACAAGGTCGAGGTGCTCAGAGGGCCTAATATAAAGCCTTTCCCGATAAACGTACCTCTCCCCGATAAGCTAAGCGCCACCGTGTCGCTTAAGGTGGGGGACAACATCACTACTGACCATATTATGCCTGCCGGGGCGAAAATATTACCGCTGCGCTCTAATATCCCCGCCATATCGCAGTATTGCTTTACCGTATGCGACGAGAGCTTTCCTAAGCGCGCACAGGCGCTGGGCAGCAGCATAATCGTCGGCGGCGCTAATTACGGACAAGGCTCTTCAAGAGAGCACGCCGCGCTCGCTCCGCTCTATCTCGGGGTAAAGGCTATCATCTGTAAGTCTTTTGCCCGCATACATAGACAAAATCTTATCAATAACGGCATTATCCCGCTTTGCTTTGTAAACGAGGCGGATTATGACAATATAGAGCAGGGCGACAGCCTTGTTATAGCCAATGTAAGGGAGCTTATTCAAGGCGGCGCCGAGATAACCGTAAAGAACGCGACCAAGGGCTATACATTTAAGACCACCTGCGAGCTCTCCGAGCGCGGAAAGGGTATGATACTCGCGGGAGGACTGCTCAATTACACTAAGCACAACGGATAATTTATGAAGTGCGATAGACCTCGCCGCAATGTGGGGGACATTATCACCGCGGTGCTCACTATTGCCGCGTTTGCTTTAATTGCGGTGTACGTTATTATCCGTATGATAAGCTCCGCAGCCGCTTTTGCCGACGCGATTAAAAATATATGGGTGTTAGCCTTTCTCTCCGCGCTGTGCCTGCTGACTATGATAATATATTTCATTTTCAGAAAGAAAGAGCGCGGAGGGAAATGGGCTGTGCTGCACTATTCGATCACAGCGGCGGGAGGAATACTGCTTATCGCGGGATTTATCCTGATGTGCACGGGAGTTATTTAGACAAAATTAAGGAGGAATTTTTATGGCAAAGATACAAATGAAAACGCCGCTCGTCGAAATGGACGGCGACGAGATGACCAGAATAATCTGGAAGATGATAAAGGATATGCTGCTTACGCCGTATATCGACCTCAACACCGAGTATTATGACCTCGGCTTGGTACACAGAAACGAGACCGACGACCAAGTAACTATAGACAGCGCTAACGCCGCTAAGAAGTACGGCGTTGCCGTAAAGTGTGCCACCATCACCCCCAACGCACAGAGAATGACCGAGTATTCTCTTAAGGAGATGTGGAAGTCGCCTAACGGCACTATCCGTGCGATACTCGACGGCACGGTGTTCAGAGCGCCGATAATAGTAAAGGGCATAGTGCCCCTGCTCCCCTCGTGGAAGAAGCCTATCACTATCGCCCGTCACGCTTACGGCGATGTGTATAAGAATACCGAGATGAAGGTATCCGACGGCAGCAAGGCTGAGCTTGTTGTCACCGACAAGGACGGCAACGAGAGCCGCGAGCTGATACATACCTTCAGCGGCTCGGACGGCATCATACAGGGTCTGCATAATATAAACGAGAGCATAGCGGGCTTTGCGCGCTCTTGCTTTAATTATGCGCTGGACACAAAGCAGGATTTGTGGTTTGCCACTAAGGACACCATCTCTAAGAAATACGACCATACGTTTAAGGACATTTTCGCCGAAATATATGAGAATGAGTACAAGGCAAGGTTCGAGGCGGCGGGCATAGAATACTTCTACACCCTGATAGACGACGCGGTAGCGAGAGTTATGCGCTCTGAGGGCGGCTATATCTGGGCGTGCAAGAACTATGACGGCGACGTTATGTCGGATATGGTCGCCACCGCATTCGGCAGTCTCGGCATGATGACCTCGGTACTCGTATCTCCCGACGGCAAGTACGAATACGAGGCCGCTCACGGCACGGTCACCCGCCACTATTATAAGTACCTAAACGGCGAGGAGACCTCCACCAACCCCGTCGCTACCATATTCGCGTGGTCGGGCGCATTGCGCAAGAGGGGAGAGCTCGACGAAAATGCGGAGCTTGCCGCCTTTGCCGATAAGCTTGAAAAAGCGACGATAGACACTATCGAGGACGGCATAATGACCGGCGACCTTTATATCCTCTCTAAGCTCGAAAATAAGAGAAAGGTCAACACCACCGAGTTTATCACCGAGATAAATAACAGGCTTGAAGCGCTGATGAAGTAAGCGCGACAATAATCGACATATTAAAAACCGCTCTTTTGGGGGCGGTTTTTTTAAGACGTTTTTCTATATAGATAAAAGAGATCAGAGCTTTTTCATGGTCTTGCTCGTCATTTTTCAATAGTACCGTACACAACGCTCACATTGCACCACGGGGCAATTGTGCTTATCTCATCATAAAGCTTGCTGTCGATCGAGTGCCAAAAATATAAATGCTTTAGCTGCGTATATTCGGGTATTTCTGCGATGAGATCATGATGATCGTTACACAATATTATTTCTTTCATATCGCCATACCCGTTTGCTGCTAACTGTTCAAGCGATATATTCGAGTTGTCGGGTAAAAAGACGCAGGAAAAATCATCATATCTCTCGCCGTCGTGCTCTGAATACATATTGTCGTCTATTTCCCGTAAGCCGCTGAACGAGTAGTTCTGAAATCTGACCTCCGAGCTAAGCTCTAAGGGCATATTATCGTTAGCGTCATATTGTATGCTTATTTTGGTGTTTTTATATTCTTCCTTAGAATTGATAAATTCGTCGAAGCTTGATAAATGCTTGAGCATATTATCCGTATAATTTCCGCCACGCAGATGATCCGTATCTACTACTATATCGATAAAATTTTCACCGCTGCTGACGCGAACTATATTTTCCCGACCTAAATTATCTAAAATTTCCGTATACTTGAAGATATAAATTCCGTACGTTATATGTATATAGAATATTGTTATTAGGAAAAGCAGTACCAAAACGAAAGAAACTGTGATTATTATAGCTTTAAGCTTAGATTTTTTCAATATTACTCCTCCGAAATTGCTTCTATAAACGGTGCTCGATTTTGTAAATATGTTACTTTCTGTATTTTACCATATAATAAATAAGTTGTCAAGCCGCAGCGTAGGTATCCTGCGGCTGCGGCGGGAGAAATTATTAAAAAAGCAGCGTAAATATGATGATTTTTGCCTTGCGGGGATTGACAAAGAGAGAGAAATATTCTAAAATATATATAGTATTGTCTTATTGATATTTTTGGGGGAACGGTGAATATGAATTTTAAGAAAATGCTTTGTCTTACGCTCGCTATGCTGTGCCTTGCAGGGTGTGCTTCTCAGGATAACGTATCGACGCCGACCGATGAAAAAACGGTCGTTACTATGATATTTACTAACGAGCTTCCAAACTTTGAAAATTTGGTAGAAAGCACATACACGGATATTGACCTTCAAATAGAGACCAACGCCGCCGCCACCATTGACGGCGAGGTAGAACGCCGCCTGCGCAACGGTCACGGAAACGACATAGTCACCTCTTCATTAGCGACGGGCGATATACTTAATTATCTTGTCGACCTCAGCGCGGAGAAATACATATCCGCATATGAAGCGGGCATTATGCACAAGACCTCTAAGGACGGGAAAAATTACTTCATACCGCTGCCCGCTCAGTATTACGGCTATATATATAACGCCACCCTTGTAAAAGAAAACGGGCTTACCGTTCCCTCAACTCAGGACGAGCTTCTTGCTATGCTCGAAAAGGCAAAGGCCGCAGGAATAGGTACAGACGAAAACGGCTTTGTCTTTACCATAAACGGCACGCCGGCAACGACCGCCGCCTTTGCATTTGCGACCAAGATACCCGACTTTTTCGGGCTGTCCGAGGGTATAAAGTGGCTTGACGGGATCAAAAGCGGCAAGTCTAAATTTTCCGGCACGCTCGAATCCTGCCTTGACCTGCCGCTTGAATTGATAGAAAAGGGCTGCGTAGACCCATTGCCTTTTACCGGCGTTTCAAACTGCGCGCCTGTTCTTCAAAAGATGAGCGAGGGCAAAATGCTAATGGCGTTCGACAATGTCACTATGCTTGACGATATACGCAAAAACAGCGATGACGAATTTGATATGCTGCCTATTATGAGCAATAACGGCAACCCCGCGTGGACGGTATCCGCTCCGACCGCGTATTTAGGCATAAATAAGACTCTTACAGAAGAGGGCGGAGAGGCGAAATTAGACGCCTGCCGCAGAATAGTAAGCCTGCTCTCCACTCCCGAGGGTCACGATGCGTTTATGCTCGATAACGGCGCGGGATATGCTTATCTTGTGGACTACACGCCTGCCGCCGATATCGTTCCCGAGGGGATAAAGAAAAGCATCGACGAGGGCTATAACTACAATATTTCTATCTCGAATGATTTTTTGCGGTATTTCGGCAGCCGCTGCAACGCGGTCTTATGCGGGCAAAAGGAGACAGCGGACGCTTTTGCCGAGGTCGACGACTATATGAATAAGGGCGACGACCAAGTGGTAACGCTGATAGGCACTATCGACCACGATATGATCGTAGAAAACTACAATGTCCGTTTGCAGGAGACCGAGATAGCAAACCTTATCGCGGACTCTGTGAGAGAGATGACCGAAGCCGACTTTGCGGCGGTAAACGGCGGCTCTATAAGAGGAAGCTTATACGAGGGCGATGTGTACAGCTACGACCTTGACTATGTATGCCCGTATGACAACCATGCAATAGTGCTCGAGGTAAACGCCGAGGTCATACGCAGTATGCTTTCTAACGGTCTTTCGGCTATGGTACCGGGAAGCAATAACATACCCGGCGGAAGATTTTTAAATGTCTCGGGGCTGAAATATACGTATAAGCCCGCTAAGGGGGACACCCCCGCGCAGCTTGTCGACGTTACCTTAGCGGACGGCTCGCCGCTCGACGAAAATGCGAAATACACGCTTGCCGTTACGGATTATATGGCGGGTAAAAGCGGCTACACCGACAACAACGGCGACGGCTACAGTATGCTCAACGTCTACAGCGACGACACGCCTAAGCCCGATAATGTAAAGCTCGTGCGCGAAACGGAATACACATTCCGCCAAACGCTTGAAGAATATATCATAAAACACAACAACGAGGAAATTGCGTCAAAGATAGAAGGAAGGATCACAGCGGTGAGCGAAGATGAGTGAAGGTCATAGCAAAAAGGTATCTCACCTGCGGTTTTATATCGTACTGATATTTGCGATATTGCTGGTATGCTTTTTAGTGTACTGGCTTATCGTCGCGGCCGCCGAGACGACCTCTAATTTTACTAAAGATATGAATACAATTTATCTGAGAGAGATGACCAACCTTACACAGGCTAACTTTAAGTCGGGGCTTTCTATGAGGTACAGTGGTCTAAAGTCGGTGGCGGAGAGCGTAAACGACGAGGACGTAGAAAGCTTAGAGGCGCTCGAGCGGTTTATCCTTGACACAGAGGAGAATAACGACTTTGAGTTTTTGGCGTTTGTAGACGAGGACGGATTTTATTACAGCGTCGACGGAAAGCGCCCCGCCGCGTCAAAGCTCAGCTTCTTGGCACAGCTGCTCGACGGAGAGGACGAGCTTATTTCGTACAACGAAACATTTCTCGAAAATAATATGATAGTCTTAGGCACGCAGATAAAGCCGATAGCCTTTGAAGATACAAAGATGATCGCGATACTTGCGGGCTTTACGGCGGACTCTATCGGCCAGCATCTGTTTTTGCGCAGCGAGGACGGTCAGACTAACGCGAGCATTGTTACTAAAGACGGCAGCTTTGTTGTATACAACACGTTTTTCTCCGATTTGCCGCGGGGCAGCAATATCATCTCAAAATTCAGAGAGTACGCGACCTTTGACGAGGGGTATTCTATAGACGATATCGAAGATGATTTTGCCGGTGGAAGATCCGATATGGTGGTATTTAAGGCGGACGACGTTCATATGTGTATGTACTATGCGCCGATAGAGGGCACCGAGTGGTATATGCTTATGGAGGTGCCGTATAAGGTCGTAGACGAAATGACCGAGGAATTAAGCACCAGCCTTAACCGCAACGCCATTACCATGATGGCTACAGTTATGCTGATAATACTTGTTATATTCTGCATATATCTTTTTAACCTGCGGGCGCACTCTAAGCAGCTCGAGGCAGCGCGCGAATCGGCCGAAAAGGCGCAGAGAGCCGCCGAGCAGGCAAGCATAGCAAAGAGCGAATTTTTGAGCCGTATGAGTCACGAGATACGCACGCCCATGAACGGCATAATAGGTATGACCGAGATAGCTCGCCAAAACAAGGACGACCCCGATAAGGTAGACGACAGCCTTAAAAAGGTCGAGCTGTCCTCAAAGCACCTAATGCTGCTTATTAACGACGTGCTCGATATGTCTAAGATAGAGAGCGGCAAGATACAGCTTAAAAATGAGCTTTTCGACCTGCAGCTGTTCCTCGAGAATATCGATAATATCTACAGCGTGCAGGCTCAGGAAAAGGAAATAAGCTTTAATATTTCCCTTTCGGGCAAAATCGACAAGCTCATCGGCGGCGATTCACTCCGCTTAAATCAGATACTGACTAATCTTTTGTCTAACGCCTTTAAGTTTACCTCTAAGGGCGGCAAGATAACGCTAAAGGTCAGCGAGATAAAGCACGAGGACGACACCGTACTGCTCAGCTTTTCGGTAAAGGACACCGGTATAGGCATTAAGGAGGAGAACCTCGAAAAGATATTTGAGGCGTTCGAGCAGGAAAACGCCGAGATCACGCACAAGTTCGGAGGAACGGGTCTCGGGCTCTCGATAGTAAAGAGGTTCTCGGAGCTAATGGGCGGAAAAGTATCGGTGAGCAGCGAATACGGCAAGGGCTCGGAATTTGTGGTAGAGCTTCCTTTCTTCATCACCGAAAAATCGCAATATATAGACCGTAAATGGGACAGATCCGAATACGGCAGTATCGACGACGAAAAGACCTATGACTTTAGCGGAAAGCATGTGCTTCTCGCCGAGGATAACGAGACCAACCGCGAAATTGCCGTCGCCCTGCTCGGCTCTGCTACGGGAGCGAAAATAGACGAGGCCGAGAACGGACAAAAGGCTGTGGAGCTTTTTGCAAAGAGCGAAAACGGCTACTACGATCTTATCCTTATGGACATACAAATGCCGAAAATGGACGGCTATGAGGCGACGAGGAATATACGCGCTATGCAGCGCCCCGACGCCGCGACAGTGCCTATATTCGCTATGACCGCTAACGCTTTTGCCGAGGACGAGGAAAAGAGCCGACAGGCGGGTATGAACGCGCACCTTTCTAAGCCGCTCGAGACCTCGGCGGTGCTCGCGGCTATGAATGAGGTGTTTGACCGCGGCAATAATTAACACGGCACTTTCTTGTCGGACATATAAAAAGCACTGCTTATGCGGTGCTTTTTGTTTAACTGCTGTAAGATTTGCTTTTTCGAGAAAAGTATAGTATAATTATAGACGGGTAGATAGGGTCTGCCGATATAAATATTTTGCTGTGAGGAAAATATTATGGTATATAAATTTAACGAAAAAGTGTCTGTAAAAGCTTTGACGGACCTGCGCGAGGCTGTTGGCTGGAACAGAATGGAAAGAGAGTATGACAGCCCCTTGATGGCTTCGTACTGCCATATTGCGGTATATGAAGATGAAAAGCTGATAGGGTATATCGACAGTGTATCGAACGGGGTGACCGACGCTTATATTCAGGATCTGATGGTTTGTCCCGATCATCAAGGCAAAGGGATAGGCACTGAGCTTATGAATAAAATGATACAATATTTGAAAGAAAAGCATATCTACATAATATCGGTGGTTTATGAAGAGCGCTTAAAGCCGTTTTATGAGCGATTTGGCTTTTATAATATGCTGTGCGGGCAAATGGAAACATATAAGGAGTAGTGTATAATATATCTAGTGCAGATTTAAGCTTACTGAGCTGCCGCAGATCGCTATTTCGGGGAAAGTATAGTATAATTAAAGATATAAATCAGAATTTAGGAGATTGGAGTAATGGAGTTTGAATACAGAAAAGCAACTATTGATGAATTGGATATCTTGACAAAAACTCGAATTGAAGTATTAAGAGCAGCAAATAATCTTGACGATAATATTGATATGTCAAGTATTGAAAGAGAGACTCGTGCTTATTATGAAAACGCTTTAATAAACGATTCCCATACAGCATATTTGGTTTTTGACGGAGATGATTTTATTGGTGCCGGTGGGATCAGCTACTATACAGTTATGCCAACATTTCATAATCCAACAGGAAGAAAAGCATATATAATGAATATGTACACTAAACCGGATCACAGAAGAAAGGGCATTGCCACAAGAACTCTTGATCTGCTCATTCTGGATGCCAAAAAGCGTGGGGTCACAGCTATCAGTCTTGAAGCAACAGATATGGGAAGAAAACTGTATGAAAGATATGGCTTTATTTCCATGCTCTCCGAAATGGAGTTACCAATTATTTAAATTCCCGTTTGTCGAGCTGCCGCTTATCGCTTTTTAAGGGAAAGTATAGTATAATTAAAGAGATAAACCGGGATTTTTAACGAGGTATATAATGAAAAGAACGAATAAGGTATTTTTAGCATCGTTATTTGTTAGTTTGGTTTTAATTATGGGTCTTGGAACAACCCAAACAAAAGCCCATGCTTACAACAGCGGCAATGTGTTTGAGAAAATCGACGCTTACCTTTTAGACACCACTGCCAAAGCACAATTTCCATCAATGTCAATCACGATTGTAGACAAAGAAAATGTACTGCTTTCCAAAACTTATGGGAATTGCAAAAGCACGGACACTCCATATCTGCTCGGCTCGGTAAGCAAATCGTTTACTGCTCTTTGCGTTATGCAACTTGTAGAACAAGGCAAAATAAATTTAGATGCAAATATGGGAGAATATCTGCCAAATTTAACAGACGGAAATAGAATAACGATCAGGCAACTTTTAAATCATACCAGCGGACTTGGCGAACATCAAAATCTTGATAATTACAGTATAGTAGGTAAGCAAGGCGTTCATACATATGCAAATGTAAATTACTCTTTACTTGGCAAAATTGTTGAAGCTGTAAGCAATAAAAGTTATGAAAGTTATATAACGGAAAATGTGTTTAAGCCTTTAAATATGTCAAATTCGGCGGCAACGCTTGAAAAAAGTTTGGAAAACGGTTTGACACCCGGTTATGAGAATTGGTTTGGTTTCAATATAAAAACAGAGCCTCATTATCCAAAAGTCGACAGTGATTGGATCTCTGTTCCCGCAGGCTATCTGTCAGCCTCGACAAACGACCTTGGTAAATACCTTCAAATGTATTTGAATGGTGGTCAAGGAATTATATCGAGCGAAAGCATAAATAAAATGTTCTATGAAAATGTGAGCGTAAACGCTTCTATTCCATATAGCTATGGTATGGGTTGGACGTTGATCAACGAGCCGTTAAAAGAGCCTGCACTTCGCCATAGCGGACTTGTTGAAACGGGAATGTCAACGATTTATATTTTGCCCGAAAGCGAAATAGGTATTGCCATCACAGTAAACACTAATGATTATCTTGTTAGCAAAGACTTTATGGACAGAATTGATTGGGGAGTTGCTTTGCTTCTTATGGGCGACGAGCCAAATCAAATTGGCGGAAATGAATATGTATTACGGCATTTACTTTACGATTTTATCTGTCTTGCAGTTTTTATCATAGCCATTTTACCGCTTTGTTTGCTTGGTATTTATAAAAAGAAATTAAAAACGGGCAATCTTGCGTTAAAGATAATGTCGCTTGTCGTATTGCATTTGTTGTTGCCGATATTTATATTGCTGTTATCGCAAATAATATGGGCAGCTCCGCTTTGGGTCGTATGCGCATTTGCTCCCGATATTTTTACCGCAAAAGTGGTATCGTCTACGTTGCTTTTTATGGGTGGAATAGCAAAAGCAATACTTTTTATAATCGAACGCAAAAAAACATAAATTCCCGTTTATCGAGCTCCCGCTTATCGCTTTTCCCGGGAAATTATAGAATTACTTTTCAAACGCCGCAGATATTAGGAAGTGATAGCTATCACCGCCGATTTATTTATCCTTAAAAAACTGAGTTAATTCTATTTCGGATTGTATATAAACAGCACCGACCATATAGTCGTTTTTTACCTTTATCTTTTTTCCGTCTTTGAGATAGATCTGTATTTTTGTATTATCTACATCGATCATCAGGCGTTCTTTTTCTAATAGAGGAATATGCTTTTCCAACGCCGCGCACTGCCTTTTAAAAATATCTTCATCAGGTTCTGTGCAGATAGTATAATCATAGTCGAACATATCTCTCCTCCGTTCTTTAATGATTGTAATTACTTCGTTTGCCCTGAAAATGGGGTTGTTTTTGAATTATTGATCAAAAATCTTTAGTTTCGAGATTATCGGGAAATTTTATCCTTGAGAAATGGATACGTTCATTGCATTTTTCACATTCAAGAATAATAAATCCGCGTTTC
This sequence comes from uncultured Ruminiclostridium sp., assembly GCA_947594425.1. Lineage (GTDB taxonomy): Bacteria > Bacillota > Clostridia > Oscillospirales > Ruminococcaceae > Ruminiclostridium_E. The sequence goes on along the minus strand of CANQED010000001.1, from coordinate 80,471 downwards.
TCTCCGTCGATAATTCTTGCATAAAAATCAGCTTTAACATTGCCGCCGCATTTAGGGCAAGCGATACTTTCTCCGTCGATCGCTTTTTTGACTAACTTAGCCCATTTTATCGGATCCATAATATGTCGCCCCTGTTCAATATTTCGCTGATAATACAGCTATACATATAAATATTTTCCTATTAAGCTTGGAACACTTTCACCGCATTCGATCGCTATAGCGTTTGGTAAATCATATACCACCGTTGTTTTATATCTAATGTTATCTATATAGACATGATCGTCTTTAAGTTTGGGGTCAAAATCATTTATAATAATCAAACGATACTTTCCTGTTTGATGTTTGCCATCAATTTTATATTTCATTATACTTTTCCTCCGATAATTTCTTTAAAACCTTCTCGACAGTTTTCCACATATTGATCGTAAAGGCTAAACTACAATTGCAATCTTATTTTCATTAGTAGGCGCAGTCGGAAATATTATATTTTTCACCGCGTATTTTTTCCCGTTTATTAAAATTTCCTCGCCTATGCTGATATCTATATTTTCGGAAATGACAAATATTTTTCCTCTAGTTGTATCAAACATCTCGGCTGAAGTTATATTTTTCATATCCCAAAACCCCTCACACTATCCTCCCATCCTCGAGGACTATCCTGCGAGGACATCTTGCCGCGAGATTCTGGTCGTGGGTAACGATAACCACGGTTTTTCCGGCGCGGCTGAGCGACTCGAAAAGCGTCATAATGCCGTTTGCGTTCTCGCTGTCAAGCGCGCCTGTCGGCTCGTCGGCAAGTATCACCGACGGGTCGTTTACCACGGCGCGGGCGATAGCGGTGCGCTGCTTTTGCCCGCCCGACAGCTTGTAAACGGGGGTATTTATCTTGTCCGAAAGCCCCACACGCTGCAATACCTCGCGTATCGCTCTTTCTTTATCTATCTGCTTTTTGCTGTATATTAGCGGAATGTTAACGTTCTGCTTTACCGTATACTTTTCCACCAGCGCAAAATCCTGCACCACAAAGCCTATCTCGGCGTTGCGTACCTTTGCCTGCTCCCGCAAGGGCAGTCCCGACGCCTTTTTATCGCCTATGTAATATTCGCCCTCGGTCGGCTTGTCGAGCAGTCCCATTATATTGAGCAGGGTGGATTTGCCGCTGCCGCTCCTGCCGGTGACGGCGATAAGCTCCCCGTCCGCCACCTCAAAGCTTACTCCGTCCAACGCGCGCAGCTCGCCATCGCCCGACGGGTATATCTTCACTAAATTGTTGACCTTAAGCATCACTTTTCCTCCTTTACCGCGACTATCAGCGGCTTAAGCTTTAATCTTACCGCGACGGGCAAAACCGCGATAACCGTGACCGCCGTAGCTGTGATAAACAGCACCGCCGTCGTGCTTGCCGAGCGGAACACAAGTGACGCTGCTGCCGCGCTTATAAACGCCGTCAGCGCCGTGCCAGCGCCTACCCGCAGTATAATATCGGACAATTTCGCCCCGCACATCATATGTATAAGCAGCTCGACGATGTTTTTCTTTACAAATTCGAGCATGGACTGGATGAGGCAGAGGAGGGCGAGGAGGGTTATCATAAGAGATATGAGCAGTAAAGGTAAATTTACTTGATTAGCCACCGCGTTTATCAGCGCTTTGGTTTCGGGCAGGGATACATAGTTATACGGGTACACGCCGAGCTCGTTTGCGTAGTCGTTGATTTTTTTAAGATCCCCTTTATCTTCGGCACAGATAAGCTCTGTCGGATATCCTAAATTATTTTCTTTCATACACTTTAAGCTTTTTACCGGGGCACAAATATAATTATCTATACAGAATAAGGAACTTAGATCTCCCGCAAGAGTGATAATGTTGCTGTCGTCCTTTAAAAATCCCACTATCTCAAACCTATCTAAGTACATATCCCCGAGCTTATATTCATCTTTATAAGCAGCGCCGAGGATAACGGGCGTGTTGTCTAAGCTGTCTTGACCGTATTCGCTTTTTTCAAACAATCGCCCTTCCTGCACCTCAAGATGAAAAATATCAAAAAACTTTTCGGTAACGAACTCTATCCCTTCTTCTTCTCCTTGATAAGTAATATACGAATCGATGCTGCCTTGCACTTCGTAATTTTCGGCAATAAAGTATTCTATTTCTTTTCGGAGCTGACGATCTTCTTCGCCGCTGACTATACCGTGGTTGGTATATACCTCCGTTCGGATACATCCGTAATAATTATCCGACAAGTCAAAGCTGTCTAATGCGTTTATTTTAGGACTGGCGACATTAGAAACAAGTAATATTACCCCGATAACAAGAAAAGCTATCACCGATTGAACCGTAAGCATAATATATGCTCTTAAGTTAAGCCTTATATCCCCGAAAATCAGCTTGATTTTATTTAAGTTCATCCTACTCCCTCCTTAGTGTCACTACTTGCTCACGGGAGTATTTTGCCGCCTCGACGTATGATATGATACTGCTTACGGTTATTAGGAATATCGCCGTCAGCGCTCCCGCCGCCCAATTTATAATCCCTATATAAAACGATACGTCTATAAGTATGTTCAGTATAAAGGTCAGCACAAAGCCAATAAGCGTGCCCGTCGCGCAGACCAAAAAATGATTTTTAAAAATACGTCTTTTTATATCCGCGTTATCAGCTCCGCATATTCTTCTTGCGGCGATCTCAGATTTTTTGGAATTTATCCACGAGCTTGTAAAAGCGCTCGCGTTGATGAGCAGCAGTAAGCCTATCAAAAGAACAGCAATAATGACTATCGCGGTGTCGGAGCTTTTTCCGCTGCTTTCATTCAAAATATCGGATACTTTTTAAGGGTATAATTTATATTCTCATTTTGCTTTTTTATCTCGCTTAAAATGCTGCTTGTAACAGAGGTACTGTCTTTTCCCGCGTCGATTATCAATGTCAATCCCTTAAATTTGGTACTGCTGCTCGATAAGCCCGCTGTATTGCAGATAAAATCCACTCCGCCTAAGCCCGCGTAAATATTCAGCCCGATCACCTCGTGGTCGCTCCCCATCAAATTTATCGTCTGCGTTCCGTCTATGGGCATACAATACGCCTGATACATAGGCTTGATTATCGCTTAGGGCGTTTTGCTGTTTACGTCTATCATATTTGCCGCGCCCTCAAACTCTTTATTATCGATGTAATTATACACCATATGTCCCGTTCTGCCGCCGCCTATATCAAAAAATATTGCGCCTTTTATCGGATATGAAGAAAGTATTTTTGACATATCCGAATATGACAGGGCGTTATCTGCGGTATTTTCTTGAATTACGGTAACGTGTTCTGCATTTTCGGAAAACTGTTTATATATGTCTTCATAGTTGCTGTTAAGCAGCACCGATACTATAAACGTACACAGAAAAAACGTACTCGCAAAGAATGCGATTATCGTCCCACTTTTGCTAAATAATTGGCGCATAGTGCCTCCTATACCTGCATAAGGCTTTGCCGATATATCATCAAAGACCGCTGTTATATTTTCACCTTATCTAATGCTATTGTATCACAAAGTATCGGATTTGTCTACCCCTTGCCGCTGTATGCAGGAATTTGACGCTTTGGCGCAAGGACTTAAATCATCACAACGCTTTACCCCAAAATTTTTTCAAAAAATTTTTCCCCCAACTGTAACAAATCCCCCTTTTTCGGGATTATATATTCAGAGGGGTAAATTATGCTTTTTTAAGGAGGAAAAAATGTACAAAAAAATATCGGCAATACTGCTCTTTATCGCCCTTGCGATAAACACCTCCTGCGCTCAAAGCACGGAGGACTACGGCTCGGTAGAGGATGTGTTCTCGGTATCCGAGGACAACGACGTTATCGAGAACATTATGCAGAGCACCGGTCAATCTCTTCGCGGAGGGTGGGATCACTCTATCAACGACAATAAGCCTATCGTGTACGACGGACAGCCCGTCACGGTGAAGGTCTCGGTAACGATGAATGAAGAAAATACCATCGACTGGGCGCCGGGCATAGCCTGCAGCATAAACGGCGTATATCAAAAGCTTTCGGGCTGCGGGCAGGAGGACGCGACGGTCTTGGTATTAGATGCCGTTCCCCCGGGAGAGAGCCGCGAGTTTGAGCTTACACTCGACCCCGAGGTGCTCGAGCAGGACGCGGACAAGGACAAGCTGAAAATGTCCTTTATGACCTGCCCCAACGCGGCGTTTATTGCAACCGAGGACTGGCCGACCTACGGCTTTTCCCGCACGCTCGACTTCAGCCTGCCCGACACGATAGAATTAAAGCAAAAGCCTAAGACGGCATCCCCTAAGATATCGACCGAGTATACCGAGCAGCTTATCACAAATGAGCTCACCGACAAGCTGTTTAAGGACGGGAGATACAGGGAGGAGCAGGAGTACTTTTTCGCATATCAAGATAACGATATAAACGGACCTTTGGCGCTTAGCGAGGACGGCGGTCTGTCCTTTGACGCGGTTATGACAAACTTTGACGCGGGGACATATCTTCTGGGTGTGATTAAAAATAATCAACTCACTACCTTTAACGGCGGCAAAGAATATGTAGAGATATCGGTCAAGGATAAGCATATTTATACCGCCGCGATAAAGCTCGACGAGGTCGAGCGGGGTGACACGGTGCAGCTCACCGCCGTTATGAAAGATGCCGCAAATACATTTTTCAGCGTAAAGAGCGCCCCCGCAAGCCTTGTTGTAAACAGCGACTTTGAGTTTAAGACCGAGCCTCCCGCCGATACCGCCGCTCCCGAAAGCATACCCGACTATACAGACCCGCCGAGCGATACGCCCGAGGACCCCGACGCCCTGCCGATATTGCAGAACTGCGCGAGGTTCGGGTATTATGAGCAGGACGGAAAGCGTATCACATTGCTGCATGATGTTTACGGACAAGAATTATACTACTATGATACCGATAACGAAAAGGTCGTAAATAAGGTGAGCATATCCGATATTACGCCTGTACTCCCCAAAAGCGAGGACTCAGAGCAATCGGGTCCCGACGATAATTTCGGAGTATTATATCCTCAGATAACCGATAAGCATATCATTGTCCATAATTTGTACGGCTCGGGAGATACGGAATATTATATATGCGACCATAATTTTAATATAGAAGAAGAGATACACTCGGACGAAAAGAATATCGATATAATTTACCCTTACGACGATAAGCATATAGTGTACGCCGAAACGGTTTTTTCCGATACCGACATTAACGATTTTGCGATACAGCTGTATATATCCGAGCCCGACGGCTCTGATAAGAAAATGCTTTGTGAGCTGCCGCGCAATTATAATTTGGGAGTGGATAAGTATATCACCGTTAAGGACGATATGCTTTACTCAGTGCTCAGCGACAACAACCCATCCGGCACAAAGGATACCCCGATAGCAGTCGACCTTTCCACGGGCGAGATAATAAAAGCAGACTTTATGACAGTAATGTCGGGCACGGGCTCGCAGGGGATACTCTGCGCGGGAGATTATGCCCTTTACGTCACGGGAAAGCCCGACCGCACGAGCAACGACCCGGGCAGCATAACCCTTTTTGACAAAAAGCAGAGAAAATTCAGGCAGATACCCACCGCCTCGCTGAATGAATGTCACAGCTGCACAATCACTCCCGACGGCAGCAAAATACTCGCCCTTTGTCCCGAGTTTGACACCTCGCAGACGGGGATCGCCTTACCGCTGTCAAATACTTATGTAAGGATATACGATACCGCTACGGGCGAGCTTATCAGTCAGACAGACCTTACAGCCGACGCCGCCGAGGCAGTCATAGCCTGCGGTAATGAAAAGTTTACCGTGATAACCGACCGCAAAAACGAAACCCACGACATAGGAGAATGATATGGAGCTTAAATTATCCGGAATAACCAAGTCCTATTATAAGGGCAAAAAGCGCAAAAACGCCCTAACGGACTTTACCCTTACCATGACCGAGGGCGTATACGGCATACTCGGTCCAAACGGCGCGGGAAAGTCCACGCTGATAAATATTATCACGGGGATAATATCGCGTGACAGCGGCAGCATAGCTTTCAGCGACGGCAGTGATCATGACTATCTGTCGCACTTGGGCTTTATGCCGCAGGGGATGGACTTTTACCGCAGCTTTACCGCTAAGGATTATATCAAGTACATAATGACGCTTAAAAAATACAAGACCGAGGATGACAATTTATACGCCCTTGATATTCTTTCTAAGGTAAATCTAAGAGAGGACGCGGACAGAAAAATAGGCGCTTTTTCGGGCGGCATGAAGCAGCGGCTAGGTATAGCTCAGGCGATAATCGGCGAGCCTAAGGTGCTTATCTTTGACGAGCCGACGGCGGGTCTTGACGCAAAAGAGCGCATACGCTTTCGCAATGTGATAAGCTCGCTTGCGGCGGACAAGATAGTCATACTCGCGACGCATATCGTGACGGATATAGCCTATATCGCGAAAACCGTCGTGCTTATGGATAAGGGCAGGATAATAAGCTGCGGCTCGCAGGAGGAGCTTTGCGCCGACGCGGACGGCAAGGTGTGGGAATGTGAAGTGTTAAGCGGCGAGGTCATGGACTATATGAGCAGGATGCGGGTGTCTAACGCCGTCAGCACGGGCGGAAAGTATACACTGCGCATAATATCCGACGACTGCCCGATAAGCGGCGCGGTAAAGGTCGAGCCTACGCTCGAGGACGTGTGCATATACCGCTTTGGAGATATGTGATATGAAGCTTTTTATCTACGAACTAAAGAAAAACGTGCTTAAAGCGTCGCTGCTCATTCTGCTCGCCGCCTTTTTGCTGATAGACGTGTACAAGCTGTTTGAAAATCTTAAGACCTATTATCGCATGGATTATGACGCCGTTACTAAGACGGGCTCGGTCGCAAGCTCCCCCATATACGACGAATTCGGCGGGGATATAACCCCAGAGAGCATACAGAGAGTGGTGGATTATCACTCCAAAATGGATAAGATAATATCGAGCGGCAATTACACCACGACCCCGAGCGATGAATATTACACTCGGTACGCCTTTTCGGACTGGACGGATATAACGCGCTTTGAGGAGGCTATGCGCGAGGCGTATCTTTACCCTAACGACATTTTGGAGCTGAGGCAAAACGCCGACGATTTTATAGAGTTTTACACCGGACGAAATAATTATGAGGTAAATAAAAATCAGCTTATAAAGTCCCTGTACGTCGGCAGAAAGATACCCGCCATATCTCAATATAAGGGGTATTCGCTGTATTTTGATTATGAGTTTTCGTCGCTGCTTATCATACTTATGATAGTGTTTGCTTTCGCTCCGACGTTTGTTAAGGAGAAAAGCACCGGCACGGACAGGATAATACGCTCATGCCGCAGGACGGGCTCGGTATTTTGGGCAAAGCACTGCTCGATGTACATTATGATATTTGCGGCGACGGTAGTATTTTCGCTTGTCGATCTGGGCTTTTACGGAATGCTGTACGGCTTTGACAATTTAAATATGCCGCTGTACGCTATGACCGACTATCGCTTTACGCCGTTTGCGGTGACGATAGGCGGCGGGATCTTATTGTCGTTTATAGGAAAATTAGCGGCGTACCTGTTTGTAGGCGAGGCAGTCATGTGCATTTCCACCATAGGCAAGAATATCGGCGGGTGCATAGCGGGCAGCTTAGCGGCAATAATGGGGCTCGTCCTGTTAAGCGAGCATATCCCGAGCTGCCTTTCGCCGATAAATCTTGTCAATATGAAAAATCAGCTGTCACAGTTTGCGGCGGTGAGAATTTTCGATATACCCGTGCCCGCGCCGATATTTACATTTGCCTTGACGGTCATTTTAACGGCGGCGCTGCATATCATATGCCGCTTACGAACGGTTAAAAAGGTGAGAGGAGGTGCGGCATGAGAGTTTTTATATACGAGGCGAAAAAGCTGCTTATAAAGCAGTACGGCGCATTGATCATGCTTTTGGTCGTCTTGGCGGCGATACTTTCTCTGCCCGAGGGTATGACGCAGACCTACGGCTTTAACACCTCTACCGACAGGGCGCATTATCTCGAGATGATACAGCCGCTTACGGGTCGGCTCACCGACGAAAAGGAGAAAATTATAAAAGACAGCTACGAGGCTTTGCTCTTAGGTCAGTCGGCGGAGGATGATATGCTCGACAGATTTCGACAGGGCGAGATAAGCGGCGAGGAGCTGACGGCGGCGCTTGAGCCGTACCAAGACATTCTCGATAAAGAAGATATAATAACGGCGGTGTTCGACAGGTATCAGTACGTTATCGCCGACCGCGAGCAGCGTATGCTGCTGCCGACCGTCAGCGTCCCCGTTATGGAGCAGGACGCGGTGAATTATTTCTTTTTGCTCGCTGCGGCGTTTTGCGGGGCATATGCGATAATGACCGAGCAAAGCGGGAAAAAGGATATGATACTTAAGACCACCACCAACGGTCAGCAGCGTACAATGCTGTCAAAGGTCGCCGTTATGATGATAACGGTGATACTCACAAGCGCGGCATTGTCCGTGATAGATCTTATCAAGCTGTCGGCACAGCTCCCCGCCGAATACTGGGGCTTTAGCCTTTGCTCGCTCGAGAGGTACTCCGCGACCGAGTATGATATCAGCATAATCGGTGCGTTTATCGCGGTACAGCTGATAAAGCCGATAGGATATATGCTGATATGTATGCTCGCTATGCTGACCGCGCGCTTTTCAAAAAATTATGTCGCGGCGGTGTTCCCGTATGCGGCACTGCCTATTACGGCGGATTATCTCGCCGAAAGAGACAGTCAGGCGTATTTTCTGCCGACGGGGCTTATGAAAGGGTACGGGTACTTTTTCGGCGATGTAGTCGAGCCTGATGTGACCTCTTTCGAGGGCGAAGTGCCGATAATGTTTCACGGCGTGCCGTCGGGGTCATTCGCCGCAATCGTCATCTGCTCGATAATCGTCGTTATCATAGGCGGCATTGTGCTTGCCGCGTCGGGCAAAAACCGCCTAACAGGTAAGAAAGCGCTCGGCTTTGTCCTGCTGCCGGTTATACTGCTGCTCACCTCCTGCAGCGCGGTGGAAAAGCCTTACACCGAGCTCGGCGGGTACGACAAATTTGACGGCGACCCCGATATTTGCGAGAACAGCCGATATCTTTTTGAGACCGAAACGCCCGAGGAGGGCGAAAGCGGCTCGTATGATATGCTTTATCTCACCGACAAGCAGACCGGCGAGCGCGAACGGATACCGTTTTCTTACTTTGACGGGCAGCCTTTAATACAAGATATGTGTGCGACCGAGGACAACTTGTATATACTGACCTTTTCCCACCCGCAGAGCATAATTCGCTTCAGACTGTCGGATATGGCGCGCGATACGATGTATCAAGAGCCGTACTCCGACACTGGCGTTTCAAAGACCGCTCTCGGGCTTGCGTACAATTATTATAGCCCACAGCAGTCGGCGAATTATTTTATTGAGGATATCTTTATCGCCGACGGGCGGCTAAACTGCCTTGCTAACGATAAAATTTTCGCCCTTAACAATTTCGGCGATTTAGAATGTCTTATCGACGAGGCGATAGAAGAATACCAGTACGACAGCCGCGGCATATATTACGTCAATTCAGACCGAGAATTAAAGGCATACCTTTTTGCGGATAAAAGCACGCACCCACTGACGGGCGCTCACATTAATACGAGCTCGCTTAAGAGCGACGAGGATAATATCTATTATCAGTCGGGGGATAAGGAATTTGCTATAAGTAAGAGTGAGGCGGGGAGGAGCGTAAGCTAGGCTTTCGCCGTAAAATGCTGACGGCGTAGATTTTCTTTACAAAACGTAAATAAGCTTATTATATATAAAACAGCCACAGCAAGCCTTGTTAAACAAGACTTGCTGTGGCTTTTCTCAGAGTAAATCACTCTGAGAAAAAATAATTTTTATGCCTTTTATTATACTATAAAAACAAAATGCTGTCAATAAAACCCACAAAAAAATAACTCATTATCAGGTATTTTGTTTTCCGATAATGAAAATTATCAATTTTTGGTTGTTCAAATTGTATTCGATAATGGTAAAATAATATCGGAGGTGGTTTATATGTCAAAGGACATAAAAGAGCACAAAGAAAGTACAATGCGGCTTGACAGCGCAATAACAAGTCCGCCCGAAAAGCCCGAATTTAAAGCATTTGCGCAGGAATGGCTAAAAGTCAAAGAGGCTGAGCTTAAGCTGTCAAGCTTAGTCAAATATGCCGATATTATAAGGCGGTATCTGCTGCCTGTTTTCGGGGAGAAAAGCATTGAGGATATCGCTCGAGACGATGTGCGGCAATTCTGCGGCTCTTTGTTAGAGCATAAAGAGAAAAAATCCGCCTGCTTATCTCCCAAAACGGTAAGTTGCATTCTATCGTTATTGAAAAGCATATTTGCCTATGCAAAAAGAGAAAAAAGCTTAGATGTGGCTGATATAAAAGATATTTCGATAAAACAGCCGCAAAAGCCGATGAAGATATTGAGCTGCTCCGAGCAGACTATGCTGAGCAATTATTTGTTCAATAATGCCTCACCGTGTTATTTAGGTATCCTTTTATCCTTGTATACGGGACTTAGGATAGGAGAAATATGCGCGCTAAAATGGAAAGATATAAACTTTACCGAGCAATATATTTATGTTTGCTTTACTATGCAAAGAATACAAAATAACGCGGATAACGGCAGAAAAACGCAATTAGTAATAATGCCGCCGAAAAGCGACTGCTCGGTCAGAAAGATCCCGATACCGTTAAGCATTATGCCTCTGCTCGCACGTTTTGAACAAGCTCCGGACGCTTTTATACTCACCGGCAGAAAGGATAAATGTATTGAACCGAGGTGTATGGAAAATCATTTCAGCAAGGTAAAGCAATGCTGCGGGATAAGCAACGTTAATTTTCACGCGCTGCGGCATACCTTTGCGACAAGGTGCGTTGAATTAGGGTTTGATATCAAATGCTTGAGTGAGATATTAGGACACGCAAGCGTCAATATAACTCTAAACAGATATGTCCATCCCTCTATGGAGCTAAAGCGAAAAAATATGGACAAGCTGTGCGAGCTGCTAAAGAAGTAAATTTTTCTCAGAGTGATTTACTCCCGGAAAATATATATCACATTATTTAGCTTTTCTTACCTACCTACATACCTCACGGGAGTGCTCAGGATATTTTAAATTCTAGGAGCAAGGAGCGCCACAGCGAACTATGAACGATGACGCGAAAAGAAAAGATTTTGAGCGGTACTTTTTAAAATATTATCAACGGCTGAGCGCTTATGTATATAAAAAAGTATCGGATATACATATAGCCGAGGATATTGCTATGGACTCTTTTGTCGCATGTTGGGGAAATTACGATAAGTTTGACCCTGATAAGGCTTCCTTTCAGACATGGCTTTTCGTCGTGGCTAATAACAGGATAAAGAATTATTACAGAGATAAAAAGGAATATGTTCAGCTAAACGAAGACGTTATGAGTGATGAAAAGAATTACGCCGATGATATAATCCAAGCCGTCGCTCTAACCCAGATGAGAGAGCACTTAGCTAACGCGCTCGAAACTCTTCCCGAGCTCAACAGAAAAATTATAATATACAGATATTATTTAAAAAAGAATTCAACGGAAATATCCGAAATGACCGGGCTTACGCCCGAAAATATACGATCAAGATTATCAAGATCCCTTGATAAAATAAAAGAATATTTTGATAAAAATAATATAAGGTGGTAAATTATATGGCACAATTGTACAGAAAATCAGCTCTGGATAAGCTGTCTAATCCCGAGCAGCTCGACAGAATGATCAAGATATCGTCGCCTTTGTCGTGGTTAGCGCTGATTGCGGTATTTCTTATTATAGCGGTGACGATATTATGGTCTGTTTTCGGAACTCTGCCGACGACCGAGACCGTATCGGGCGTAGTCGTATATCCCGACAACGCCGCGGCAATATACACTAACTTGAGCGGCGTCGTGGAGAAAATTTATAAAAGCTCAGGGGACGGCGTTTCCAAGGATGAAGTGATCGCGGATATAAGGACGGCGGACAACACTCTTGAAAGAGTCACCTCGCAGTGCTTTGGCAGGGTAGGCGCACTGTCGGTAAATGAGGGCGACCCGGTGTTGTCGGGCTCTCAGATAGCGAGGATAAGCGTCGATGCTGACTGCGAAAAGCTTTTGGTATGCTATGTCCCTTTGGCCGTGTCGCAAAAATTTAAAAGCGGTATGAATGTATTGATATATCCCTCTTCGGTCGACTCGCAAAAGTACGGGCATATGGAGGGAGAGGTCCTTTTTACCGAGACGTCCGCGTCCAGCACAAGCTCTATGGCTTACATATTAGGAAGCGAAAACCTTGTAACCGAGCAATTTGTCTCTAACGGACCCGTAGTCGCCGTTATCTGTAAGATAAAAAAAGACCAAAACGCAATCAGCGGCTTATACTGGACGTCAAGCGCAGGCAAAGATATTCCCGTCCCGAGCGGTACGATAGTTACCGCTAATATCGTCGTCGACCAAAGCGCGCCCATAACAAGACTATTTAAGGCATAAATACGGATCGGAGAAAAAATGAACAATTATACTAAAACTCCGACTGTATTCCAGATGGAAGCAACGGAGTGCGGGGCCGCCTCGCTCAGTATGATCTTTGCGTATTTCGGCAAAAATGTCCCGCTCGAACAGATGAGAATAGAAACAGGCGTATCCCGCGACGGCTGCAATGCCGGAAACCTGATGAGATGCGCGAAAAAGTACGGTCTTGACTGTCACGGATACAGAAAAGAGCCTTCTGAGCTGCTTAAAACAAAGACCCCCTGCATAATACACTGGAATTTTAACCATTTTGTTGTATTCGAGGGCGTCAAAGGGAAAAGCGCGTATATCAACGACCCCGCTCTCGGTCGGAGAAAGCTGACGTTAGAGGAGCTCGACGACGGCTTTACGGGAGTTGTCTTGACCTTTGAAAAAACCGCGGATTTTAAAAAGGAAAAGAAAAAGAACACGCTGTTCTCTTTTATTTCCGACAGGCTTCGCGGTCAGTATCCCATTATAGCAAAGCTGCTGTTCGTGGGATTTTTGCTTGTATTTCCGGGGGTCGTGCTGCCGGTCCTTTCGCAGGTATTTATGGACGATATTTTAGTAGGAGGAAATACCTCGGGATTTGTGCAGTTTTTGCTGTTTATGGGGGCTGCGGTGGTATTGCAGACCGTGCTCACTATATATAGAAATATAGTGTTGGCAAGATTTCAGAAAAAGACTGTTTTGCTGTCTGCGAGAGAATTTCTTTACAAGCTGCTGAGGCTTCCGGTAAGCTTTTTTGACCAGAGGTATGTGGGAGATCTCACAAGCAGAGTCAGCAACAATTCAAACGTCAGCTCGTTTTTGGCGGGAGAGCTTGCCGAGACTGCGCTTAATATCTTTGTGGCGCTGTTTTACTTAGTGATGTTGATAGTATATAACCCCGCGCTGACAGGTGTGGCGTTGATTTTTGCCATAGTGGACCTTGCTGTCGTTAAAATAACTTCCGACAACGTATCAAACGCGTCTATAAAGCTTCAGCAGGACAGCGGCAAGCTTACCGGCGCGGTATGCGCGGGACTCAGCATAACCGATACTCTTAAGGCCTCGGGCGCGGAAAACGAGTACATATGCCGCATACTCGGGCACAGCGCCAAAGCCATATCCACCGAGCAAAGGCTGAGCAAGATGCAAAGCGTTATAAACGCCGTCCCCGACGCGGTAAAGATGGCGGGAGATGTTTTGATATTGATCATCGGCGGAATGTTTGTAATAAACGGCGATATGACCGTCGGAATGCTTGTGGCGTTTACCTCTTTGTTCAGCTCCTTTTCACAGCCGTTAAACGCCCTGCTCGGATTTGTAAAAAGTATCCAGACCACCAAAGCCGATATAAACAGGGTAGAGGATATTATGAAATATCCTATAGACGAAAAATATTCCGACGCACAGCAAAAGAGAAAAATAACCGCCAAGCTCGAGGGCTCTGTCGAGCTAAATAATATCGCGTTCGGATACAGCAGATTAAAGCCGCCTGTTGTCGCGGACTTTTCATTTAAAATAAAATGCGGCTCTTCTATAGCCTTTGTAGGGCTGTCGGGCTGCGGCAAATCCACCGTATCAAAAATCGTCAGCGGGTTGTATAGACCCTGGCAGGGCGAGTATCTTTTAGACGGCATACCCGCCGACGAAATACCCATGCAGGTGCTCAGCGCTAGCGTATCCACGGTAAGTCAGAATATAACTCTTTTTTCGGGGACCGTACGCGATAATCTGACTATGTGGAATTCGGGCATATCCGAGGCCGATATGATAGCCGCCGCAAAGGACGCGTGCATACACGATGTTATCTCACTAAAGCCGGGCGCATACAGCTATGTCCTTTCGGAGGGCGGAGCTAATCTCTCGGGCGGACAGCGTCAAAGATTGGAGATAGCAAGAGCGCTGGCGACAAACCCCACCGTTTTGGTAATGGACGAGGCAACTAGCGCCCTTGACCCGTTAGTTGAAAAGCAAATTATGGATAATATCAAGCGCAGAGGCTGCACTTGTGTTGTGGTGGCTCATAGGCTAAGCGCCATAAGAGACTGCGATCAGATAATAGTTATGGATAAGGGCAGGATAGTCGAGCGCGGTACTCACGATGAGCTTATCGAAATGGACGGATATTATAAGCGGTTCGTTTCTTCGCAATAATAAAGCGAAGATAACGTATATCGGCAGAATGCAATGTTAAAGGAGAAATAATATATGCTCGAAAATGAAAATTCGTTTTCTCTTAAAGGCGGAGAGACATATATGACCGATAATGCCGCTGATGCGTATAAGGTCTTAGACGGCGCTGTTTTGGTGTATATCGTTCCGCTGAAAGACGGCGGTATGGGACGGCGTTCTTTTATCTATCAAGCTGAAAAGAATGAAGTTATACCGAGCTTTTCTTATAAAGACAACGAATACAAAGAATGGAGATTTTGCCTTGCGGCGGTCGACAGCGCCTCGCTTCAAGTTATACAAAACGGCTCTACAAAAGTATTAAGAACGCGATTTGCTAAAAAGGCGGGGATAAAGAATTATGAAAAGGAGGGCTTTAACGGCGGATTAGTAGACCGGTACAGATTTAACACCGTGACCGAGGACGGCTTTATCAGACGGACCCAAAACAGACGCGAAAGCACCTCGGACAATATACTGTCTTTGATATACCGCTCTTTTTCAAAAAAAGCTATCGACGACAATATATTCGAGTACGACAGCGAGAGCAGCCCATTATACGACGCAATGAAGCTCTTGTGCAAAAAGCAGGGGATATCCATCGCCCCATATGAAAAGATAAAAGAGGCCTGCAAGGATGAGCATACGGTTTCGGATATTGCGAGGATATCGCATTTTTCTTATCGCGAGATCGTTTTGTCAAGGGGCTGGATAAAGCAGGACTGCGGCTCGTTTTTAGCCTTTGCCGACGACGGAAGACCTATAGTCTGCCTGTCTAAGGGCACTCATTCGTATAGGCTGTGGGACGTCGAAAACGGGGTAGAATTGCCCGCTAATAAGCGAACCGAGGCGAGCATATCGCCAAAGGCATATATGGTGTATACGCCTTTTCCGAATAAACAGACCGACAAAAAGGATATATTGAGATTTTGCCTTAAAAAGGTCAGAGCCTCGGATGTTGTTTTGCTGACCGTATTGACCGTGATAACGTCGCTTATAGGGATACTGACCCCGAGCATAAGCCAGAGCATTTATGATACATATATACCGTTGGGCGAAAAGAACGTTATCGTCCAGATCGGATGTCTTTTGATATCCTTTATGATAGCAAACGTAATGTTTTCTATAGTAAAAAATATAGCATCCTTCAGAATATCAAGCAGGATATCCTACGATATACAAAATGCGGTTTATGATAGGCTGTTTAATTTGCCCGAGAGCTTTTTCAGAAAATACGAGTCGGCTGACCTTGCGCAAAGGGTAATAGGCGCGGGAGCCCTTGCAAACAGGATAATAAATATAGTATTGTCGATGGCGGCGGCTCTGGTCATTTCGGCGGTATATTTAGTCAAAATGCTCGGGTACTCCGTTGTGCTTACTTTAGTAGGGGCGGCAATGCTGCTGCTGTTCGGCGCGGTATACTATCTTATCACCGTCCGAGCTCTTAAATACAAGACCTCGGCTATCGAATATGACGGCAAAACAAGCTCGATAATGTTTCAGCTTTTAAGCGGGATATCAAAAATAAGGATCGCGGGAGCGGAGGACTATGCGGTTTATCAATACCTTAAGCCGTATGTGCATCAAAGAAACACCGAGGAAAAAAGAGAAAGGATATCCGATCTCGGCGATGTTTTAAATATGATATCCGGCAGCATTTTCTCGATAGTATTCTATCTGTTGATAATAAAAGGCGGCACAAGCATAGGGCTTGGTACGTTTATCGCGTTCAGCTCTTTGTTCGGCGCGTTTTCCGCATATTTTCTCCGGCTGGTAAACGCCGCGGTTTCGTATAAGAGCGAAAAGCCCAACATGGACAGACTTATGCCCGTTTTGACGGAGCTTCCCGAATATGACGAGGCTAAAGAGCTGCCCGGGGATATCAGCGGTCAGATAGAAATAAACAATGTGTCCTTTGCATATGAGCAGGACAGCCCGCTTGTGCTGGATGAAATATCGCTCAATATCAAGCCCGGCGAGTATGTAGGGCTTATCGGCTCGTCAGGCTGCGGAAAATCCACGCTTATGAAGCTTATGCTCGGCTTTGAAAAGCCTACCTCCGGTAAAATATACTACGACAACAAGGATCTCGAAAGCATTGATAAAAGAGAGCTTCGCAAAAAGATGGGCGTAGTCTTGCAGTCGGGAAAGCTCATATCCGGGAGCATATTTGAAAATATAACCATAACCGCGCCCCGGGCTACCGTAAAGGACGTCGAAAGGGTCGTAGAGGCCGTTGGACTTAAGGATGATATAGACGCTATGCCCATGAAGCTTAATACCGTGCTTTCGGAGGATTGCGGCACTATTTCGGGAGGACAGCAGCAGAGGATACTTATTGCCCGCGCGATAATATCAAACCCGAAGATAGTGTTTTTTGACGAGGCTACAAGTGCCCTTGACAATATCACTCAGGGTATGGTGTGCGATGCTCTCGAAAAGATGGACGCGACAAGGATAGTCATCGCTCATAGGCTGAGCACCATTATTAAATGCGACAGGATAATCGTTATCGACAAGGGGCATATAGTCGAGCAGGGCACCTACGAGGAGCTTATGAACAACCGCTCGCTCTTCTATAATTTGGCAAGCAGACAAATTGTATAAATTTTTTTGCAACACTTTCGGTTTTGACGTGTATATATAGATGACAGCAGAGATGCTGAAAAATAAAAATTTATACGGAGGAATATCAAAATGGCACAAATTGAGAAAAGATTTGAAGAGGCAAGCAAGCTGCTCGAAAATCCCGAGTTTATCGAAAAGCTTAATACGGTGGAGACCGACCGGGAGTGTCAAAAGCTTTTCGCCGATTACGGAGTACAGTTATCCGAGGAGGATATCGCTTCTATGGTAAAAGAATCCGCGGCAGTCTCTAAGAACGGCGAATTAGACGCGTCGGATCTCGACAATGTTTCGGGCGGAATACTTATTACAGCAAGCTGCTTGGCATGCTTTGCTATCGGCTCTGCGGCAATAGGCTTCTTCACAGGCTACGGTGCTCGTGCATTAAAGCGCAGATAAGGAACATTAAAATGACTAAAGAAGAAAAAATCGTAGAGTTGTTGAACGATCCCGAGTTTATGAACAATTTGGACTCGCTCAAAAGTATGAATGACCTCAGCAAGGCTTTTGCCGAGAACGGTGTTGAGCTTTCTGAAAGCGATGTTCAGCAATTGTCAAACAGCCTCGTAAAAATGAATACGTCGTCAGAGCTTGACGCCGAATCTCTTGACGAGGTCTCGGGCGGCGCGGGCTTTGGATTGCAGGAGACCATATCCATTTGCGTAGGCGCGTTAAAATTAGGCTGGAAATACGGCGGTAAATTCTGTGACTGGGTGTACAAAACCTTTGGCGTTTGCTAAGTTTGATGTTTTGAGCGTCGACCGTTTTCGGTCGCCGCTCAAAATTATTAACAAAAGACTGTTACTAAATAAGTATGATAGGAGGGGAGCATATGAATGAGGATATCGAAAGAAAGCTGTACGAGATATTTAAAACACAGGAATACGGAGTCGACGATAAGCTGACGCAAATTGTAAATTCATATGCTCAAGAGGAACTCGACGAAAATTCGTTGGATATGGTATATGCCGCAAGAAAAGAGGATCTCAGCGAATTTATCCGAAGATTAAATTCTAAATATTAAATATTTTGCGGCCTTTAATTAAGACAATATTTATGCTTAATGCATATTTATTATATAATTATTATAGGAGAGGAATTTATGAATACTCGTAAGATGAATGCAAATACCCTCGAAGTGTACACGGACGATGTCTTGGTGTTTTCTATGCTCGAGAAAAAAGAGGGCGATTTTATCCTTGTTACGGTTTCCGGCGAGATAAACAACGAGGTGGCTCATGAGTTTGAGGATGAGATCATGGCTTTGATCTCGGTGTTCGATAAAGTCAAGATCGACTTAGGAAATGTAACCTATATAGCAAGCTTAGCTATGAAAGCGTTGCTCTCTATCCAGCAAATTATCGACGAGAAAGAAACCTCGGAATTTGTTCTTACAAATTTGTCCGAGAACGTCAAGGATAATTTTGAGCTTTCAGGGCTTTTGGATATTTTATGTATAGAAGAATAATCGGCGGAGGAAGTGTGACGATATGAAAAAAAGATGCTCCGTAAAGCCATATGACGGAAATGAAAAATATATTTTTATCAGCTATTGCCACAAGGACAGAGCTCAGGTGTTCCCGATTATTGAGCAGCTGGCAAAGGACGGATACAGAATATGGTATGACGAGGGGATAGACCCCGGCTCTGAGTGGCCCGAAATAATAGCGAGCCACTTAAATAAAAGCGCGATATGTATAGCCTTTATCACCGAAAATGCTCTTAACTCGCATAATTGCAGAAGAGAGATCAATTTCGCGCTTATGAAGATGAAAAAGCTTATCTCCGTTATCCTCGAATCGGTCGAGATGTCGCTCGGAATGGAAATGCAGCTGTCCGCTACACAGTCTGTATTTAAATATAAGCTTTCGGGCACGGATGAGTTTTTCAGTAAATTATATTCCGCGCATGATATGGACGAATGCAAGGGCGCGCCCGATAATACGATAGTAGTGTCTAAGCCGGAGGATTATGAGCCGGAGGATTATTCCGACAAGCGCGAGCCGTTTAGCGATAAGTGGTTTGTCGAGGATATTTCCGATAAGAAAAAGCCTACCGCAGTGAGCGTAGCTATAGAGACCGCGCCCGCGCAAGCCCCCGAGCCTCTCCCTGTAGAGAGCGCTCCCGCGCAGGACGCTGAGCCTCTCCCCGCAGAGACCGCTCCCGCGCAGGACCCCGAGCCCCTCCCCGCAGAGACCGCGCCCGTGCAAGACGCTGAGCCTCTCCCCACAGAGAGCGCGCCCGAGCAAGACCCCGAGCCTCTCCCCGCAGAGACCGCTCCCGCGCAAGACGCAGAGCCTCTTTCCGCTCAGAGCAAGAGCAAGTTTGCTAAGGATGTCGACGCTTTGTTTGCAAAAAGCGAGGCTGATAACGCGCACCACGACGATATAAAGGCGGCCGAGAGCGAAGAGCTCCAACCCGCAAAGGCCGTATACGACGCGGATGACGCGGACGACGCGACAGTAGAGAAGAAGAAAAAGCTGCCGCTGTGGATAAAGATAGCCGCAATTGCCGCTGCCGTCATAGCAGCCGCAGCCGCTGTGCTGCTTTTGATAAAGGCAAACAATGACGGTCAGGCGGTATACGTGGCCGAAAGCGAATACTCGGACGAAAATACCGACGACTCTTCTGACAGCTCTGCCAACGACGAGCAGTCAGACGCCTCGGAAGAAAGCAGCACCGCGTCTGACACATCGTCAACTTCAAAAGAAGACGATACCTCGTCTGCCGACGTCACACAGACCGACAAAACGGACAGCTCATCTCCGAAATGGGAGGAGACCGAGGCCTCGGGCGTAAAATATGTGACCGTAGACTGCTATTCGCGCAAGGAAGCAGTAGTAGGCTCAAAAAGGGTGGAGCTGCATAAGCAGGGCAGCAGCGTAAAAATCATCGCCAAAACCGATACGGATTATTATAAGCTGGAGGACGGCTCATTTATACATAAGGATTATCTCTCCGACACCGACCCGTCACAAAGCGCTTCTCAGCCCCAGACTCAGAAGCCCGCTGAGACCGAAAAGCCGCAGACACAAAAGCCTGTTACTGAAAAGCCGCAGACACAAAAGCCCGCTACCGAAAAGCCGAACTCGGACTATAACTCGTCGCCTGCCGAAGATTTCACTACAAGGCTATTGACTAACGGAACGTTGGAGATATCTTCTTATGTAGGCAACGACGATAAAGTGGTAATTCCCTCCAGTATTTCCGGAGTAAAGGTTACAAGCATAGGAGAAAGTGCTTTTTCGAACAATAATAATTCAATTAATTATGAGATTACAGAAATATATATACCGGCAGGAATTAAATCTATAAATGTATCCTCGCTTTACTCGTGCTATTATTTGAAAAAAATAACGGTTGACAGCAATAATAATTATTATTCGAGCGAAAACGGTGTTTTGTATAATAAAAATAAAACAACGCTTTTAAGTTGTCCCAGAGATAAAACAGGTTCATTTACCATACCGGATACGGTTACCGAAGTAGCAGAAGATGCATTTCTTTTCAGTCAGTTATCTAATATTAATATAAGCGCATCTAACAATATTAAAGAAATCGGTGAAGGCGCTTTCAACTATTGCAATAATCTGAGATATTTTGAAATACCTGACGGAGTAACGATAATAAAACAGTTTACATTTTATGACACACCGTTAACTACGGTTGTCATACCCAAGAGTGTCAAAGAAATAGATATAAATGCTTTTGTATACAATGATTATTTAAATGTAAAACTTGAAAAAGTATATTACGGTGGTACAGTTGAAGAATGGAACAATTTGATTTTAGGCAATAACATATTAGATGACGTCGAATTGCACACCGGCTACACGCGTTAAAGATGACCGCACAACGCGGTATCATAAAAAATGAAAGGAAAATAAAATAATGAAAAAATGTCCGTATTGTAAAGAAGAGATACAGGATGACGCAATATTTTGCAGATACTGTAGGCACGATCTCACTCCCAACCAAGGGGTAATGAACCAAAGGACGGCTCAGCCTGTCTATGCTGCGCCCGGGCCGTCAACAAGCGCCTATTACTGGATAACATTTGTAATGAATTGCATTATCGCGTTAAGTATGTTTTTCCCCGTTTTGACGTTTAAATTGTCCTCGTATTTCTCCGGAAGCGGGTCACTGCCTCCCATAGGCTGGATAGATTTGCTGTCAAATTCATCTAATTATGAAAAAATATTCGGCTCGGGGCTTGTAGGGTTGTTACATGTGGCTTTTTTCGCGGCAACGATATTTATTGTATTGACTATAGTATTTTTCATAAGAGGAATAAGAGCGCACGTCAAAGGCTATGATGACGAAAGCTTAAGGCTGCATAGGAGCTCAATAATCTTTTTAGCGGTTATGAACGGTATATTTATTCTTGTGGTGCTGATATGGAATACTTTTATGAGCTCGGGCGCATCGTCGTCAAGCTCATCCGACCTGTTCAGCTCATATATGAATCAAGCCGCATCGTCGCTCGTTAAGCTTGTATTTCCGACCTCGGCGCTTATATTTGTTATTTTAGCCATAGCCGCCGCGATAGTGGCGACCAACTTGAATAATAAAATAGTTTGGATGGAGTATAATCGCAAAAAACAGGCTATACAGACCGCCGAGCCCGCGCCCTCGTCAAACGGTGTATGGATATGCAGCTGTGGGGCGAGAAATTATACTAAGGATACATTCTGCACCCAGTGCGGAAAAAACAGATAAGGAGAAATAATATGAAAAAGCTACGATTTATTATGACCGCAGTGTTGATAACGGCATTGCTTTCCGGCTGCTCGACGAGTGAGGTGACGCAAGACGCTTTATTTTCAAGCAGTCCAAGCAGTGCGACCGATGCGGACAGCGCTGACAGAGAAAGTAGCAGCGAGGATACCCCTTTCACTAAGCCCTCGCCGAGCAATGAAGTGGTCGAGCTTGACAAGATAAAATTCGATTTAGAGTCTCAAGAGCCGATTTTCAGCGAAAATTCGTTTGAGATACAGAATTTGGAGATAGATAAGCGGCAAACGACCATTGAGGATAAGATCGATATTATCTATTTATCGGGCTCGGCCGAAAACGAAGCCGTAAGGTACGATTTTTCCTATAAATTGACCTATAATCTTTATAACGAGGGATGGATACTTGATGTGATAAGCGAGCAGGAAAGTAACTATCTTCCGTTAATGACGCCTTCCAGAGAAGTGATCGAAAGTATAATCCCGAATGTATATCCTTATCCAAATTATGATTGTTGTGAGATTTATTCAGTTTGGTTATATGACGAGTCCGTTTTTTCCATAACTCTTGAAGACTTGGAGAATGGAGCGACAGTCGAAAGTTCAGTTGACTGGGAGGAGTATACTCCTTATGCGATACCTGAAGATTTAATTACCGATGACGCCGAGTTTAAAGTTACCACTTATTATTATAATTTGTTCCCGTATGCGCGAGAAGAGCTATATTATGGGTACACCTTGGTTTTTGACGATTCAAAATTAGAATGGGTGTACGATAGAGGAACAGAGGTTACCGAAGAACGTAAAGAATATGATTTAGAGGGCGTGTGGGTCGGTCAAGATTATTCTCTTGAAGTGACTATGTCAGATAAACAATCTTTAAATTCTATAACCGCAAAAATAACCGATACACAAACCGGCGAACTTGTATATTCCGGCGGAATAAACGACAGCACTCCGGCTTACGGGGGAATATATAATATCGAAATTGTAAACAGATACGAGCCCTATACCGTATTAGGCAGAGAAGAAGACCGTGAAGAAATTTTTAACTTCAGCGATGAGGGCGTGTATTATTATTACAGTCTCGGTTTTACCCAATACTCTGAAGATTTCTACCTCGAAAAAGTTGAGTAGGGTAAAATCTACGATAACGATAATTCTGGTATATCTCGGATCTTTGATGTACAATGTACATCTTCGGATAAAGCCGCCTAAAATAAAGCTCTATATACAGCTTTATCTCCGGGTGAAGAATAACTCAGAAAAGAGGACTACATATGAAAATAAGTAAAATTATTGCGGGGCTTATAGGCACCGCGGCGGCGATAGCTGCCGTATGTTCGATAAGCATATTTGCCGGGGCAGAGCAGACCTCGGGATTTTGGAAATATACGAAACAATATGACGGTTCCGTATATATAACGGGTTATACGGGCTTTGCCGATAAGCTTGTCATACCCTCAAAAATAGACGGGATACCCGTAAAAGGTATAGATAGCTTTGCTTTTGTGAGCAATTACAATTTTAATTCGGTCGATATACCGAGCAATATTGAATATATCGGGAATTATGCTTTTAACGGCTGCGGTCTTAAGTCCGTAAGCATACCGAGCAGCGTCACCTATTTAGGCTCAAGCGCGTTTGAGGGCTGCGACAATTTGACCACCGCGACGATAAATTCGGAAAGTATAGGCTTTGCGGCATTTTTGGGCTGCGATAATCTAACTACCGTTACGCTCGGCTCTAATGTTAAATATCTCGACAATGCCGTATTTAGCGGCGATGAGAAGTTAAAGACCGTCAATGTAAAAGGCAATCTGCTTAAAATAAACGGTTCTTGCTTTAGAGAGTGTTATGCATTGACGTCAATAAACTTGGGCAATAAGCTGTACGCTCTCGGCGCGAACGCTTTTACCGCAAGCGGATTAAAGTCTGTCACTATACCGAGCACGGTCGTAGATTTTGAATACGGCGTTTTTTCTGATTGTGATTCTTTGACTACGGCAGTTGTCAGTTGTGAAACGGTAGGCGATAGTGCGTTCTACGGATGCGATAAGCTGTCCACCGTAACTTTAGGCAAAAAGGTCATATATATAGGCGACAGCGCGTTTGAAGATGATATAGCGCTAAACAAAGTCATAATAAAAGGAACGCTCTATCAAATAGATGATTTCTGCTTTGAAGAATGCTCGTCGCTTACCTCGATCGACCTCGGCAGCAGAATATATTCTATAGGCACCGGAGCGTTTAAAAAATCGGGCATAAAATCCATAACCGTACCGAGCAGTGTAACATATATCGGCGGCGAAGCCTTTGCGGGCTGCGATAAGCTCACCTCCGCTTATTTCGGATACGGTGCAGTAAGCTCAACGATGTTTAATGATACCGACAACGTTCATATGTATTGCTTCTCGGGCAGCAAAGCTTTAGATTATGCCAAAAATTACGGTGTGACGTATTCTTTGCGCAAGGCTGTACCTTCTACCTCTATAAAGCTCAGAAATACGGTCGTTTTAGAGGTTGACCAAATCCTTGCGCTTGATTATACACTTTCGCCCTCAAACTCGAATGACGGAGTTACTTGGGAGACCGGCAGCTCTTCAATAATAAATTGCCAATCCGGCATCCTTTTTGCTAAACAAGAGGGCATTACCGCCGTAAGAGCAACTACTACAAGCGGCAAGACCGCCATATGCAACATAATTGTAATAAAAAGTAAGCCTAACAGCGTCTTAGCTGTAAAGCTCTCCCGCAGAGCCTCGTCCTCCCTTACCGTAAAATGGACGCCTACAAATACTGCGGACGGATATATAATCGAAAAGTACTCCGGCGGCAAGTGGTCACGCGTCGCAAAGATAACCAACCGCTCGACAAGCTCATATACAGTCAAAGGCTTAAAGGCCTCGACTAAGTATCCCATACGGGTAAAATCGTATAAAATGGTCGGCTCGGCAGCCGCTTACAGTAACTATGTCTCAGGCTCGTGGACTACCGCTCCGTCAGACGTTGCGGGACTAAAGCTCAAAGGTCGCGCGTCTGACGCGCTGCGCCTCTCGTGGAATAAAAACACCTCCGCTGACGGCTACATAATAGAGCAAAAGAGCGGCAGCTCATGGAAGCGTATAGCAAAGCTTACTAAGAATACTATCACCGAGTACCGCATATCCGGGCTAAAAGCGGGAACGGCTTACAGCTTCCGCATACGCTCATATAATATGGTAGGAAAGACCGCCCTTTACAGCGGATACAAGAGTATCTCGGCACGCACCAATCCGACGGCGGTCGGCGGGCTTTATCTTAAAGGTTCGGCAAAAGACGCCGTTCGCCTCGCATGGAATAAAAATACCTCCGCGGGCGGCTATATCATCGAGCGCAAAAGCGGCAATAAGTGGATACGTGTGACAAAGATAACCAATAACTCCACTACACAATACCGCATTTCTGGTCTTAAATCAAAAACCTCCTATACGTTCAGAGTAAGGACCTATAAGATGAGCGGCAAGACTCCGCTGTACGGCGCCGCTAAGACGATAACCGTTCGGGCTAAATAAGCGCGATACGGCATTCACCCTCCGAGTGTTAAATAGATAAGCAAAAAGCATCGCACTGCGCGATGCTTTTTTGCTGCGATTATACCTAAATACCGTGTCTGCCCGCTCAATGCACCCCACAAGGCGAGCGTCCCTGCGGTTAAAATCGCAGGGACGCTCTTGCTATTATTTCGGTAATATCAGCGTTGTCAACGCCTTTTTCTGACCCTCTGTGGGCTCCTTAAGCTTGCCGGTATTTATTAGCTCGGTGATGCAATGCAGCAAAAAACACCCGTCGGAGTGAAAGATATACTGCAACTCAAATCCTATTACTTTTCTCAGATGAGTCGGGACCGATTTTAAAACAGCCTCAGCGTACGGCGCTTTCAGAGCGTCAAATTTTGCCTTGTACTTTTCCTTGATCTTTTCGCCGACACAGAGCAATTTTTCTTTGATCTCATTGCTCGCAAGTATCACGATCTGCCATGAGGATTTAAAATCCCCGTCATAATCGCCGTTTGTTTTGACAAAGCCGCGCTCGGCAAGCCAAGCATATTCGTCCTTTGACAAAGTCTCCTCTTTCTCCCGACTGTAAAGAGAAAGCACTCGCTTTGCGTCCCCGGAATAGCGTGTGTCGGGCTTTTCGCGCCGCGACCACCGACTGTCGACCTGCCAAAGTATGTGACCGTATGCTTCATTCCACATCGGTCCACACCAATTTTTCATCTCCACATAGTCCTCAGGGAGCACCAAATTTTCCGGCATGACCTCTGCGTGAAAGATGTTCTGTCCGCCGTCAGGACGAATTGCAGCGACCTCTTCAAAAGAGATCTTATCGCCCCTGAGCCTTTCTCCGGAGTTTGCGGCAATATACGGGATCAGCGACCACAGTAAAAAATTGCGATCCGACGAAGGTGTTTCGGTTAAGGAGATCGCCCCGTCCGTTTGATGGCAAATAATGTCGGGATCGTCAAGAATACCGGAACTTATCAGCTCGTCATACAAATCGTTCGCAAACAGCGCCGCGGCACTTTTATACATACTGTCTTGCATGGTCAGCAGCTCGGATGTAGGTTCACTGATTATAAAATTAACAATATATTTGCCTTTCTCGACTTGTAAAAGGCCGTATTCCTCTAAAAAATCGACCTCCGTCTCCACATAGACCGGGGATACGCCCAGATCCTCGGAAATTTCGTTTACCGTCTTTGCCGTATCACGCACACAGTAGCAGATATTCTGAGCAAGGGTCGAGCGGAAGATCTCGTCGGGAGATTTTGAGCCGCCAGAACCGCTGATACCGTATGAGTGAAAATGAATAGGGTTAAATTTGAGCTCGCTTGATTTTCTCATAATTTTCATTCCTCGTTTCAATTCTTTTTTCGCCTCAAACAGATGCCATTTGACTGTGCCGAGAGGAATGTCTAACTCTTTTGCAATATCCGCTTGCTTTCGGTTTTCAAAATAATATGCGATCACGATGCGCCTTTGCAGTTTAGAAAGATAGGCGATCTCGCTTTGCAGACGGCAAACCACATCGCTGTCAAACTCCGGCTCACAGGACGGGTCGGCGATAAGCTCCGCTATTTCGTCGATAGAAACGCCGACCACGCTTTTTGCACTATCGCGATAATAGTTGCTTAGCGCGTTGTGTGCCACCGTCCATATGAATTTATTTGTGTCCGCTATGTCATTTCTCAAAAGCAGCGCACGAAACGCCCGCAGCATTATCTCTTGTGACAGATCCTCCGCGTCCTGAATGCTTTTGCATCGTTTCAGCGCAAAACCGAAGATGGGCTTTAAATATTCGGTTACTGTTTTCTCGGCGTTATATTTGTTCATCTGTTTGTACCTCGTTGAAAGCTTTCACCCATATAGACACAAAAATTCAAAAAGGTTGGAACTATTTATATATTAATTTACAAATATCAAGGCGATATGCTCGATGGCTAAGCGCCCTTGCTCGTTTTCGGGAATATGTTCGGTCTCGTGCCGTGTGGAAACTTATCTTCTATACATTCAATTTCAGCTGATATTCCCCATTCTCGATCATCTTAATTGCCTTACGCAAAATCGCAAGGCAGTTTTTTTCGGTCCTCCCAAGATCCGTAAACATCTGAGAAATAATGGCGTCGCATTCATCCAACGCTTCCTCGTACTGTACTTTCGTCAAATCATTCTGCCGATATGCTTCATCCAGCTCATCCTTGTCGTCAATCTTGATGTCGCCCTGCGGAGTAGCCAAAACATCTAAATATTTGTCCCAGTATACCGCAACACCATCGTTGTCATATACATATTTTTCAATCACATCAACATACCATACCGATACGGAACGCGCCTTTCCCTCTTCCGCAGGGTTAAACATTGCCGTGATCAGTCTCTTTTTTCTCTTAGGTATCAGCTGCAGCCAAACCATTCCGCCGCCCGTAACAGGAACTTTTCCGGCTTTTTCAAAATCCCAAAAATTTTGCTCTCCGTCTGTCAGCATGATCACGCTGACAAAGCCTTGAAAGATCTCGTTGTCCATTTCCATCTGATAGTACGGATAATGCTGAAATCCCCATAAATCTCTGTTCAATCTTTTTGTTTTCATTTCACCCTCCGCAATGCTCCTTTTCACAAAATTATAAATTGGCGCGCAAAACGGCATATTCACAAAGCCTACTTCATGCTTTTCAACTCCATCACCCAGAAATCCTCCATATGATTGGAATAGGCAATTTCATCTTGAATTGTTTCCACATATGTAAAGCCCGCTTTTTGATACGCATGAATAGCTCTTTGATTCCAAGCCGCCACCCGCAGCATCATGCGACCTTTATGCCCCGTCACACGACGCAATTCCGTAATACACTTTTTTACAAATGCGGCCCCGTTGCCTTTTCCGCACAGCCGTGGAGCCATTGACCAGCCGACCCACAGATCATCACCGTCATTCTGACAAGCCACCTGACCAATGACCCAATCGCCGTCTGCCAGACAAAACTGTTCTGTCCCCCATGTTGACCTGTCCATAAGCCAGCTATCTGCATCTCCACTGAAGCTATAAGCGTCATACGGACTCTCATACCTCCAGCCGCCTATCTCCGTGGCGGTTTCTTCCGTAAGCGGCACGAGCTTTTCTCTCCCGCTTGAGTCGAACGACACAGATTTTTCATATATCTCCATCTTATTCTCCGGCGACCGCTCGCCTGTCACAGAAAAGCCCATCGCTTCCCAAAATGGTCTTCCTGTAACCGGATCGGCCGTCAGATACATTTTATCTGCGCCGTCATTGATAAACAGTCGTTCCAGCCGCCGGTACATCGCCCGGCCATAACCTCTGCGGCGATACTCCGGCTTCACATAGAATTCCATAATGTAACCGTACCCCGGCTTAATGAAGCCTTTGTGATCCGCATGATCGATTTTTCCGTAAAGAAAACCGATCAGTGTCTCGCCGTCATAGCAAAGCTCCAGATGGCGGTCAGACGGGCCCTGCATGGACAAGATACTCTTGATCCATTTTTGCAGGAATTCCTTCGGCATCGGGTCGTGTCCATGCTCGTCCAGTTCTTTGACATAAGCAGCCATCATTTTTTCAAAGACAGCGCATTTTTCCTTGTCGTCAGAAGACAACTGCACATACTTGATTTTGTTTTCCATTTCTTTCCTCCAAAGTTATATTCGGAGGGTTAGGAAACGTGAACCCTCCATACACGATTCTTTTTCATGTAACATCACCCTTTCTTTTTATGAAATCATAATTTGCCGTTGTGATAATTTTAGCATATTATGTTTTTTCTGTCAATATTCGTTTTTGCCGAGATAAAATAATTCTTTTTTACATAAAATCCATTGAAATATTATTATAAAAAGTGTATAATTAAATTAACGGTTTTTTTATTAAATTACAAAGGAGAATTAACATTGAAGAACATTACCGAACAGCTGATTTTGTCGCTTGCGCCCAATCCCGCGGCCGCGGCAAACGGCAAAAAGATCTCAAGCTCGGGCGGCTTTACAAAGCTTTACCGCTCGGCGGACGATACTTTCTTTATGGGCGAATGTCAGGGCAGCGGCAAAAAGCCTTATATCACCTCGGCGGACTACATAGACGAGGATCACCCCGTTTTTCGCTGTTCCTGCCCGAGCAGGCAATTCCCCTGCAAGCACTCGCTGGGGCTTATGTACGAGATGATGTCGGACAAGGCCTTTGAGATATGCGAGATACCCGAGGACATTATCTCAAAGCGGGCAAAGCTCGCCGCTAAAGCCGCTAAATCGGACGCTCCCGCCGACGGCGCTTCTCCCGAGGACGCTAAGAAAACCGCCGCCGCTAAAAAGGCCTCTAACTCCGCTAAAAAGAAAAAGCTTAAAAAGCAGCTCGAGGGCTTAGACCTTTGCGATAAAGCGGTCAAAGAGCTTATCTCGGCGGGGCTGGGCACTATGGGCGGCGCTTATCTGTCTAATTATCAAGCGCTATCCAAGCAGTTCGGCGACTATTATCTTATCGGCATACAGAGGCTGTTCAACCGCCTTATTATCGAGATAACCGAATATCAAAAGGACAACCTCGAGATACATTACGATAACGCCATCGACGTGCTCGAAAAGCTTAATTCTCTTATCAAAAAATCGCGGAAATACATCACCGAGAAGATCGAGAACGACGACCCTGCGGCGGACGATACCCCGCTGTATGAAGAGCTCGGCGGAAACTGGAAGCTGACCGAGTTAGAGGCGGTCGGAAAATGCGAGAAAGATGCGCGCTTAACGCAATTGTCATTCAGCGTGACTTTGGACGAAGCGAGAAAAGAATACATCGACACAGGCGTGTGGCTCGATCTTGTAAGCGGCAAAATTTATCAGACGAAGAATTTCCGCCCGCTTAAGTCGCTTAAATACGTAAAGGCGGAGGACTCCGTTTTCGGGGCGGTGCAGATCCCCTCGATGGCGATATACCCCGGTGACGGCAATGTCCGCGTACGCTGGAACGCCGCAGATTTTTGTGAGCTTACCGATGAGGATTTTAATAAAATGCGCGACTTTGCGGCAAATTCAATAAAGGACGAAATAAAGAGCATTCGCAATTTTCTGCAAAATGCCATGTCAAGCCCCGTGATATATAAGCTTGTCGCGTTTAATAAGATTTGCAGGGTCGGAGAAAAGACCGTCCTTAGGACTAAGGGCGGCGATACGGTCGCGCTGAGCGATTTTGCGGAGCTTGAGCCCACTACCGCGCTGATAGAGGCGTTGCCGAGCAAAAAATATCTCGAAAACGGCGTTATGCTGTGCGGATTTTATTATGACCTCGCCGAGCGGAAAATAGCCGCTCAGCCGCTCTGCATTATCCCCGACGGCGAAAACAACGTTGTAAGACTGCTTTACTGAGGAGGTAATTATGGATACTACACCTATTTTTGAGCTTCGCTCGCAACTGCGTTCGGCGGCGATAGCGGGCGCAGATCTGCTGAGTGAGAATTTCAGGCTGAAAAAGGCGGTCGGCGCGATAGAGCCGCTTAAAGACGCGTCGCCCGTTTTCGGCAAGATATATGAGCTGTCAAATAAGCTTGTTTCGGGAGAAAGCGGGGACGCGGCGGGGACATTGCTCGACGCGCTGACGCTCACCGATTCCGTTACGGTGGCTCTCGCGGGATATGACGTACAAGGCGATACGGAAGATATACCCTTAGAGGACTTTTCCGCCGAGATAATAAACGCCCCGTATTCTAAGCTCTCCGTGCTGATAAACGCGCTCACTAAATCGGGCGGCGGGCAGTACAATAAAGTAAAAGAGGCCGTCGACAGCCGCTCCGAGCTGCTCCGAGACTATCGCGTAAAGCCCGCGCTGGTAAAGGGCTTAGGCGCGTCCTATTCAGACCTTGCGGATATGGTTTTCGGGATAATCGAGAATATGGGCGAGGATATGCTCCCGCTGCTAAAAAAAGGCTTTGACCCTAAGGGCAAAAAGGAGATGATAAGGCGCGTCCTGCTTATAGATACCCTCGGAAAAGAAAAGGCTAACGACTTTTATTTAGAAAACCTCCCGCTCGCCGAGAAGAATATTAAAAAGCTGCTCGTGCGCGCGCTAAGGCACGACGCAGGCAACGCCGACAAGCTGATTGAGCTGATAAGCACCGAAAAGGGCGCGATAAAGGACGAGGCGTATTACACCCTCGCAAGGCTCGACTGCGACAAGGCGCGTGGATTTTTTGAGCAAATGGAGCAGAAAAAGCCGCAGGAGACGCTTGAATACTTAAAATACAGCCGTACCCCGTGGGCGAGCAGGCTCGCCGCGAAGATAGGCAACCGCCTGCTCGACAACAACGACGGCGGGGATTATAAGATGAACGGCTTAGGGCTTGTTGATATCGAGTATTACGCGTTTCAAGGAAAGTTAGGCAAGGACGTTGCGGACGTTATAAGAAGGATATGCTTAGCGGACGACGACAAAAAAGCGATGAGGACGCAAATAAGAGAGCTTGTAAGCAACGCGCTGACAACGACCGTCGCGACGACGGGCGACCCCGAGATGTGCGCCCTCGCGCTCGAGCTTGAGAATAAATATCCCGCTCAGTTTGAAGAGACCGCCTTTTACGCGAGAGTTATAGGCAATGACGACTGCACAGACTGGCTCAAAAAGAAAGTCCTCGAGGCTAAAAAACGCGCGTCTAAGCAAAGCAATAAAGGCGTATTCTACACCCCCGCGATGTCCTGCATGAAAAATATAAAATGCGCCGACGGAAAGTATTTCATTAAGTATAAAGTATTCGACGGTCAGTTCAATGCCGCCGAGGTGGCCGAGACATATACGCTCCCGGTAAATCATCCCGTAAAAGAAAAGTGGATAGATATGCTCTTTGACTGCGACTGGTATATGGCGGACAATTTTACATGTGAGCTGTACGACCCTGATGACGAAGTTATGCGCGAGAAGCTGAAACAGCATTATTTTAAGCGAATAGTCGAGGGCGAGGACTATATCAATTATTTGCTGATGATAAAAGCCTTGGGTCTTAAAAATGTCGAGGGGCTCGTCACGGAATATTTTAAAGCAAATCACAAGAAGTTTAAGGACAAATTCAACGATGCGTATAAATTCTTGCGCTGGGTGCCGAGCGACTATGAATACTTATGCAAAGAGATCGACAACCTCGAAAGCTACGCAAACAGCAACAAAATAAAGCTCAACCTCGATTTAGAGGATATACGCGAGTTTATAGAGCATTTTTGGACTGAACAGCATTAAAAGGAGAAAGATATGGACAATTCGATATTAAGGCTTCCCGCCGAAAAGCTTTTCGAGGAGGAACTGAACGCGCTTATCAAGGCGGAAAAAGACCCTATACCCGAGGGGTGGAGAATGTCGCCGCGCTCGGTGAAAACTTATATCTGCGGCGGCAAGGTCGGCGGTACCGTCATCACGCCGAAATACATAGGTCACGAGCGCCTCGTCGAGATAGCGATAGCGACGCTCGTCACCGACCGCGCATTATTGCTTATCGGAGAACCGGGAACGGCGAAAAGCTGGCTCTCCGAGCATCTTACCGCAGCGATAAATGGAAATTCCTCCCGCGTTATACAAGGCACGGCGGGCACGGCCGAGGAGCAGATACGCTACTCGTGGAATTACGCTATGCTTATCTCAAACGGTCCGTCCGAGGCCGCTATGCTCAAAAGTCCCGTGTTTACGGCTATGGAGGACGGGGCTATCGCGCGCATGGAAGAAATTTCGCGCTGTGCGTCGGAGGTGCAGGACACGCTTATTTCCTTGCTTTCTGAAAAGCGGATAAGCGTACCCGAGCTTTCTCTCGAAGTCCCCGCTAAAAAGGGCTTTTCGATAATCGCCACCGCAAACACCCGCGACAAGGGCGTAAACGATATGTCTGCGGCGCTCAAAAGGCGCTTTAACATCGTGGTGCTCCCTGCGCCCGAGACCCTTGAAGAGGAAATGAACATTGTCAAAACGCGCGTAGAACAGCTTTCGGGCAGTCTTGACTTAAATGCCGCTCTTCCCAAGGACGAGGTCATCGAAAAGATATGCACCGTTTTCCGTGAGCTGAGAAACGGGGAGACCCTCGACAAAAAGCAAAAGGTCAAGACCACCGCGGGCGTGCTTTCTACCGCCGAGGCTATCTCTTTGCTCTGCAACAGTATGGCGCTTGCCGGCAGCTTTGGCAGCGGCAAGATATCCGACGAGGATATCGCGGCGGGGCTTCAGGGCGCTGTCGTAAAAGATGACGACAAGGACTCAGTCGCGTGGAAAGAATATCTCGAAAATGTTATGAAAAAGCGCGGTATGGCGTGGATGGGGCTTTATAAGGCTTGCAGGGAGCTGAACGAATGATAAACTTCTTCGGAATACGCCACCTCTCACCGGCGGGCGCGTATTATCTGCGCGAGTTTCTCTCAAAAACGCGTCCCGAGCTTGTTATCATAGAAGCACCGACGGATTTTGAGGACACCGCTGACGATATAGTAAGACCCGAGACAAAGCCGCCGTTCGCTATCTTGGCGTACACTAAAAGCGTACCCGTGAGGACTATTCTTTACCCTTTCGCTGAGTATTCTTCTGAGTATCAGGCTATCCTTTGGTGCCGGGAGAACAACGTTCCGTTTCGGTTTATGGATCTTCCGTCGGAGGTTTTTCTTGCGCTTTTGGATGAGAAAATACGAAAAGCCGAGCAGGACGAAAGCGGCGATTTTGACAAATTCGAGCAGACCGAGCACAAGCCCGACGTTTACGAGCGCATTGCGGAGAATAGCGCGGACGGCTCGCACGAGACTTTCTGGGAGCGTACGCTTGAGCAGTGCGCCGATTATTCGGCTTATCACGAGGGCGCTAACCTTTTCGGCGCAAAGATACGGGAATTTTCCGCAGAGGACGAATTTGACGCAAACGAAACAAGGCTGCGCGAGATATATATGCGCAAGGTTATCAAAGACGCGGTAAACGGCGGGCTTTCTCCCGAGAAAATAGCCGTAGTTACCGGCGCATATCACGTCGAGGGGCTGAAAACGTGGGAGGCGGACGAAGAAGCGCCGACATATCCTACGCTTTCGTCCCTGCACACGCTTATGCCGTACTCGTATTATCGGCTGTCGACGCGCTCGGGCTATGGCGCGGGGAACAAGGCTCCCGCATATTATGAGCTTATCTGGGAGGGACTGTCTAAAGGCGACAGAATGTACGCCGCAAACGCCTATCTTTCTAAAATAGCCGAAAAAATGCGTGAAAACGGCGGCGCCGCGTCCTCGGCGCAGGTCATCGAGGGCGTAAGGCTTGCAGGCTCGCTAGCTAAAATGCGCGGCGGCAATATCCCCACCTTGCGGGATCTGCGCGACGCGGCTGAGACCTGCATAGGTGAGGGCAGCCTTGCGGCTGTAAGTATCGCCTCGGCGGATACCGAGATCGGCACCAAAATAGGCGCGCTCCCCGAGGGCGTGTCGAGAACGAGCATACAGGACGATTTTTATCGCTTGCTTAAAGAGCTTAAGCTCGAAAAATACCGCTCTCTGACAAATCAGGAGCTTAAGCTCGACCTGCGCGAGAATATAAGAGCTGGCACCGAAAAGTCCGCGTTTCTTGACCTTGACCGCTCGTTCTTTTTGCATAAGCTGAGAGTGCTCGGGATAAGCTTTGCCGAATACGTCCCGTCTAAGCAGGACAACGCCACTTGGTCGGAAGAGTGGAATATAAGCTGGACGCCTGAGTGCGAGATAGCCTTAGTCGAGAGCGCGCTTAAGGGCGACACAGTCGAGCTCGCGGCGGCGTATGAGCTTAAAGAAAAAGTCGAGCATACTGACGAGATGTCCGTTATAGCAGGCGCTTTAGAGGACGCTTTTTGCTGCGGAATGTCCGCGGCGGCAAGCTATGCGGTGACCGCGCTCCAAAAGGCCGCTGTCGATACGGTGTCGTTTGAGGATCTCGCAAAGACCGCTTTTCGGCTGTCTAATATCATTTCTTACGGCGATATCCGCCGCGCGGACTGCTCGGAAATTATTCCTATCCTACAGCAGATATATCTGCGCGCCTGCCTTGTTATGACTGACGCGTGCGTCTGCGACGACGCGGCGTCTCGGGCGATAGCTGACGCGATCAATATGCTTAACTCCGTGGAGCTTGCGCAGGACTTTCTCGACGGCGAAAAATGGCTCTCGGCTCTTAGTGAGACCGCGCGGCGCGACGACCTAAATACCAAGCTTTCGGGGCTAAGCACGGCGATTTTGCTCGAAAGAAATCAGATGACGAACGAGCAGCTTAAAGCCGAGGTGTCAAGGCGGCTATCTAAGGGCGTTCCTGCCGACCTCGGAGCGGGTTGGTTCGAGGGGCTGACGCTGAAAAACCGCTATGGGCTTATAGCGCGTCTGTCGCTGTGGGAAAGCCTCGACGAGTATATCGAGACGCTTGACGACGACGAATTTAAACGCGCGTTGGTGTTTTTACGGCGGGCGTTCGCGGATTTTTCTGCGGGAGAGAAAAATTCTATAGCCGAAAATTTAGGCGAGATCTGGGGACTTAACGTCGAGGAGGTAAGCGAGGTGCTAAACGCTAAGCTTGACGAGGCGTCGCAGGACGCTATTGACGCTTTAGTGGATATGGACTTTGATATATAGGTGAGATTATGGACAAAACAGCACAAATGCAGCGCTGGAGGCTTATTCTCGGGCAGGAGAGCGACAGCCGCTTTTCAAATATGGATATGCCTGCCCTTTCTGACGAGCAGGACCTTATGGACAGCGCGCTTGCGGCGATATACAATAAGACCGAAAGCGGCGGGTTCGGCAGCGGCGGCGCGGGCCACGGCCCGTCAAATCCGCAGATATCCCGTTGGCTCGGCGACGTGAGAACCCTTTTTGATAAGGAAATAGTAAAGGTCATACAAAACGACGCTATGACGCGCTGCGGATTAAAGCAGCTTATCCTCGAGCCCGAAATTCTCGAAAACACCGAGCCCGACATCTCCCTTGCAAGCGCGATACTTACGCTAAAGGATATGATCCCCAAGCGCTCAAAGGACAGCGTACGCGAGTTTATCCGCAAGATAGTCGAGGATATTAATAAGCTGCTCGAGCAGGATATCCGCCGAGCCGTCACAGCCGCCGTCAACCGCCGCGAGCATTCTCCGATACCGTCCGCGTCGGCTCTCGACTACAAAATGACTATCCGCAGAAACTTAAAGCATTATTCTCCCGAGCTTAAGACTATCGTCCCCGAGCACTTTTACTTTTTCGAGCGTGCCGCGGTCAGCGCCGCAAGCAAGTGGAACATAATCCTCGACATTGATCAGAGCGGTTCTATGGGAGAATCGGTCATTTATTCTTCGGTGGTAAGCTGTATCCTCGCAAGTATGAGCTCTGTAAAAACGCACGTTGTGGCTTTTGATACGAATATAGTCGACCTTACCGATAAATGCTCCGACCCCGTCGACCTGCTGTATGGCTTTCAGCTCGGCGGCGGCACGGATATCGATAAATCGGTCGTCTACTGTCAGCAGCTTATCGAGAACCCGAAAAAGACGCTCTTTTTCCTCATCTCCGACCTTGACGAGGGAGGAAACCGCGCCGCGTTTATAAGGCGTATGGAGGAGATGAAGCATTCGGGCGTTACCGTCGTGTGCCTATTAGCGCTCGCCGACCGAGGAAAGCCCTATTACGACGCGGCCGTCGCAGGCAAGCTCTCACGGCTCGGCATACCGTGCTTTGCCTGCTCTCCGCAAAAGCTCCCCGAGCTGCTCGGGCTCGTCCTTAAAGGGCGCGATCTTTCGCAGTTCGCTAAGGACGCGGAAAGGATAGAGTGAGGGGGAGCTTTATCATTGAGTCCCGCCTAAATATCGTAATGATATTCTTAAAAGCGTAAAATACGCAAAAAAATATATGCCCCGACTATCTTCTTTAAAGAGGACAGTCGGGGCGTCGCCTTTATATCGGCGGCATTTGGTATTAATGATTCGTAGAATATCTCATTCTAAGAAGTTTTAATTCCATTTGCCGCTTAATTTTTACAGTATTTATTATACTCCATGACGCTTTCATTGTCAATACCCGATACTAAAATTTAGACAAAAATCCGCCAAATCCTGCCCGAAGTATTATAATATACATAGTTTATCCCGTGTTCTGGAAGACTTTTAGAGCTATTAAGGGTCAAAAAACGGGTCAAAAATTCATTGAATGGAGAGATAATTATGCCAAGGCGAGGAGAAAACATCCGCAAACGCAAAGACGGAAGATGGGAAGGAAGATATATCAAAACATATGATACTACGGGAAAAGCAAAGTATGGCTCAGTATACGCAAGCACATATCTTAATGTCAAAAAGAAGCTTAACGAGGCGATTGAAGAGGCATCCAAAAATACATTTTCCGCCGCGAGGTCCGATTTGACTTTTCGTGAAGTACTTTTCCTTTGGCTTCAAAGCAAACGAAATAATCTCAAAGATCAGACCTATGCAAAATATTATAGCTTGATAAGCAAGCATATCCTGCCGGTTCTCGGTAAGATAAAAATCAATAATATAGATACTCCGACCGTCAACCGATTTATTTATGCAAAATCAAGCAACGGAAGATTAGATGGAGGCGGCGGTCTTTCATCAAGCTATATTCAAACAATTTGCTTTATTATATCTTCAACACTTGATTTTTCATTAAAAGAAGGATATCGCTCTATGTCTTTCGGTTCGATTTCAAGACCCGCTAAACAAAAACGCAGGCATGGAGTTAAAGTCATGTCACATAAAGAGCAGGATATGTTGGAAGAATATTTGACCTCGGATATCGACGAAAGAAAACTCGGTGTTTTGCTATCGCTTCGTATGGGGCTTCGTATAGGAGAAGTTTGTGGATTGCGCTGGGAAGATGTTGATTTGACAGAAAGGACCGTTCATGTTCATTACACCGTGGAAAGGATAACAAACGTTGCGCCGAATATGCAAGAAAATAAAACTCGACTTGTACTCTGCGGGGTGAAAACGGTATTTTCCGATAGAGTTATCCCTATACCGTCAGGAATAATGCCGCTGATGATCCGCTGTAAGAAGTCGGGCGGCTTTGTTATACCGGGAAAAACCTATGAATATAGTGACCCGAGAAGCTTTGAGAATTATTTTCACAAATATTTAGACGAATGCAATTTGCAAAGTTTTAACTATCATTGTCTAAGGCACACTTTTGCCACTCGCTGCGTTGAAGCGGGTATGGACATAAAATCATTAAGTGAGATTTTAGGGCACTCCGGTGTTAATATCACGCTCAATATATATGTTCATTCTTCACTCGAGTATAAGCGCAGACAATTAGAGTTGGTTTCGGGAATAAATGGTCAGAAAAATGGTCAGTCGGATGAAAAATAGGCTTGAAGTGAATAGTTTTAACGTTTTTCTTAGAATGAGATATTCTACGAAAGAGTGTGATGAAAATGAATGAAATTATTGATGTAAAAGTACCGCAAAGCGACATATTGTTTGAAATGACGGAAAAGCTGCCTGAACTGAGAAAAGCTTTTAATATCAGTCAAACACAGCTTGGTAAGCTTGTCGGGAAAAGCCGTCAGCAAATATCAAAAATCGAAAGAGGCGTAGTTAATTTAAGCTGGGATACCTGTCTTGCCATAATTATGGTTGCCCGTCAGAGAGATACGGAGATTTTCAACAGCATTGTCGCAAGCGATATGATAGAGGATATAAATATGCTGGCAGAACAAAAGTTCGATAATAACGGTGATTGAGTAATGAAAATCAAAGCAAAGAGCAAAAGCGGTCAATTGGAAGTGAAAGTAAAGCTTTCTTCGCAGGATATTGATTTTGAAGAACTTGATCTTATCTGTAGGGTCTTTGTCCGCGGATTTCTTAAACCAAGCGTCTACAAAAAAAGTATTATAGAGTACAGAGGTACCGAGGGAGTTGCGCTGAAAAAGCACCTTAAAAAACTCTTGAGCAAGTACGAATTTCTATTTATAATGCAGCAAATTTCAATGGCTGCCGCAACAGTGAAAAGAAGCGGTCTGCATCAAAGCAGACTGTTGTTGGAATGCGATAATATATATATCAATGAGGCAACTAAAGAGCTTCAATTTATTTATTTGCCTGTTACACAATTGCAACACAATCCGGATATCTTGACGTTTATGAAGTCGGTGTCAAATACGGTAAAACCTATGTGTGATAACGGCGATTTTGACTTTGTATCTCGCTTCATGTATTTCCTTTCTTCTATGGATGTATTCGATCCATTAAAAATTCAGAAATATATCGAACAGGAGGACAGCAGGGTCACGAAATTAACAGCAAGGTCTGAAACCGCCAAATCTCATAAAGCTTTGGATGGAATAACTCCTGTACCAAAATCAAAATCCGCGTCAGGCGAGAATCAACAATCGGATATAGTTTGCTCTGATCCTACCGAGTTATTGGAGCATACAGCTTCGGCAGACGATAGGGAGGTAACCTCTACTCTTCTTCTTAACGAAGATGAAACGGCACTGCTCGAAGATGAGGACAGCACACAGCTCTTAAACGAGGAGGAAAGCACGGAATTAATTCATTATCCGACATTAATTAGGAAGTCGACCGGCGAAACGATCTTAATAGATAAACCGGTGTTCCGTTTAGGAAAGGACAAAAGTTGTGTTGATTATGTGATTTCCGATAACAACACAGTAAGCAAAAGCCATGCTGATATTGTTGTACGCAAAGAGCATTATTATGTGTTGGATTTAAATTCCACAAACAAGACCTTTATAAACAAGAGACTATTACCTGCTCAGTACGAGGTGGAAATATTTGACGGTGACACACTAATGCTGTCAAATGAAGAATTTACATTTAGTGTTTGAGCCGAAAAACAGCAAGAAACAGGAAGTGAGCACTATGAGATTTTTTGCTGTCGCAGATACCGATATAGGTGTTAACAAGGCAATAAACCAGGACAGCTTACTTATAAAGCACGCGATATATGATAACACCGAGATCCTCATGGCTGTTATTTGTGACGGAATGGGTGGACTGTCAAAGGGAGAGCTTGCCAGCGCTGTTGTAATACGTGCGTTTTCTGACTGGTTTACAAATTTGCTGCCTTTCGAGATGGAGGATTTTGATATTCAAATCGTCGGCAGCAAATTAACGCTGCTGCTTAAAGATATCAACACCCGAATTAGGGATTACGGACAAAAGAATAAAGCAAATATGGGAACTACATTTTCCGGTATCCTGTTTGTAGGCGACGAATATCTGATCCTTCATGTCGGTGACTGCAGGATATATAAAATCAATTCCCATATTGAACAGCTTACCGTTGATCAGACATTTGTAGCAAGAGAAGTCATCAGAGGATATTTAACGCCCGATCAGGCAAAAAACGACAAGCGGCGAAATCTTTTGCTTCAATGTATCGGGGCGTCAAAAACGATAGAGCCGCAAATTTTGAAAAGAAAGACCGATACGGGAATTTATATACTGTGTTCCGACGGATTTCGTCATACTATTACGGAAAGCGAAATGCTGAATGCTTTTGAATACGGTAAAAAATCAAGTGAAAAACAATTAAGAGAAAGCATAAGGACATTGATCAACACTGCGAAAGAACGCGGAGAAAAGGATAATATTTCCGTTATAGTGATCAAAGTAAATGCAGACAGCGAGGGAAAGTAATGGAATGGCTCACAAGCGATACGGTATTTTACACAGGGACAATAATATCTGCGGCGGCTCTGCTGCTTGCTGTCGGCAATTTTGTCATATTTACGATCAAAAGAACTAATTTAAACGCTCGCATGGATGCCGAATACGGCAAACGGGTAAAAAGGTCTGAGCGGCAAAAAGCACAGGCAAACGACAAAGAGGAATATAACGATGGCTGAAATGATCGCGGGGACATATGAGATAATAGAAAAAATCGGCTCGGGCGGCAACGGCAACGTCTTTTTGGCTAACCATCTGCGACTCGGCAAAAAAGTTGTTTTGAAAGCCGATAAGCGCAAGATCACCGCACGTCAGGATGTATTTCGCCGTGAAGTCGATGTGTTAAAGGAACTGAGCCATCCCAATATCCCTCAGGTTTATGATTTTTTTACAGACGGGAAAACGGTTTACACCGTTATGGAATACATAAACGGAGAGAGCCTTGACAAGCCGCTGATAAGAGGCGAGCGATTTTCTCAGCCGCAGGTCATTCAATGGGCGATACAAATCCTCGAAGCTCTTTGCTATCTGCACAGTCCTATTCACGGCGACCCGCCCAAAGGCTTTGTTCACAGTGATATAAAGCCTGCTAATCTTATGCGCAAGCCTAACAATGACATAAGTCTGATAGATTTTAATATAGCGCTTGCTTTGGGTGAAGAAAATGTTGTCGGATTTAGTGTGGGCTATTCCTCGCCGGAGCACTACGGACTGGATTATTCGGTCAGCGGCGACTCTGTCGGCACTGATGAGCCTACGGAAAAAATAGACGACAAGACGGCTACGGTCGCATTATCTCAAATAAACTCAAGCTCAAGCTCGGCCGCAACACGAAAAAAGCGCATTATGCCTGACGTGCGCTCGGACATATACAGCGTAGGCGCTACATTATATCACCTTTTGAGCGGTAAACGTCCCGCCAAGGACGCCACAGAGGTCGTTCCGCTGTCCGATAAGGAATTTAGCCCGCAAATTGCGGCAATTATTAAAAAGGCCATGGAGCCAAATCCCAATTTGCGTTTTCAAACGGCGG
The DNA here is from genome assembly GCA_947594425.1 of uncultured Ruminiclostridium sp. Lineage (GTDB taxonomy): Bacteria > Bacillota > Clostridia > Oscillospirales > Ruminococcaceae > Ruminiclostridium_E. Next base: position 38,109 of record CANQED010000001.1, on the reverse strand, counting down.
ACGAAATGCTCGAGTCATTTTTGCAGCTTAGAAAAAACGATCCGCGCGCAAGAAGGCTAAAAAGAAGCGAGATCATAGCATATGCTATAGCAAGTCTAACGCTTGTTTTCGGCGTGACCGCTTCTTTCTTGGGATTAAAGGGGATGCAATTGACCGAAAGCCGACTGAAGCTCGCAGAGTATTCGCAAAACGCTCTTTCTGACGGCGACACCGCAAAAGCCGTACAATATGCGCTTGACGCTCTGCCGCAAAACGGCGAATTATTTGGTCCGCAGTACATCGCAAAAGCTCAAAGCGCCCTTGCGGATGCGCTCGGGGTATACGACCTGTCCGACGGATTTAAAACTCACAAAACCGTTGAGCTCCCCTCTTCTCCGCTTTTCCTTTCTCTTTCTCCCGACGGGAAAACCGCAGCTTGTATTTATTCGGGAGCGGCCGCGGTTTTTGACACGGAAAGCTCCGAAATCATTTCAACTTTGAATACGGACATATCCGCACTGTCGGAGGTCGAATTTATTGATAATGACATTATCGTTTATTCGGGCGCAAACGGTATATGCGCATATAACACCAAAACCCTATCGGAGCTCTGGAAGGGAAAGCCGGCGACGGCGATAGCGGTATCAGGCGATAAAAAAACCGTTATAGGCATCTACAAAGACGAAGCGTACGCAACGTTGTATAATGCGGAAAACGGCGTTGAATTGGGTACGGTGGATTTTGACGGCAAGCATCAGCAGATAACCGCAAACGATATATTTGCCAATCCTAACGACAACCTGCTCTCGCTCAACGAAGACGGTTCTTTGCTCGGTATCAGTTTCGCTGACGGCTCGTTGGAGCTAATGGATTTAAAAGATCCCGAAAATTCCGTCATGATTTATGACGACGCCTCCGGTTACAGTCATTTTGAAGGGGGATTTTATAAGCGGTATTTTGCTTTTTCTGCATCGACTGCAAATAAATCGGCTTTTGCGGTCATCGACACAAATAAGCAAGAGCAAACCGGCGGCTTTGAATCGGATAAGGCGTTCAGTGTCTGCACCGATGAAAACGGCATATGTCTGCAAACCGAAAATCTGCTCGTAAGGATAGATCCTGTCACCGGAGAGCAGACGCCGCTTATTACCACTGCCGAAAACATCCTAAGCTATGCGGTGAGCGATCGGCATACCATAGCCGCGTACAAAAACGGATATATGTTTTTTGATGAAAGAGCCGCTCTTACATCAAAGCACGAAAGCGATCACAGCAGCGACTTCTTGCAGATATCAAACGGCATTGCCCTTATCGGAAGTATGGACTCGCCTGTAATTCGGATAATGAAATATGAAAATCATCCCGAAGCGGAAATTTTCACCTACGACCCTTCATATCCGCATGACGAAGCAAGAATAAGCGGCGACGGAAAAACGGTCATGCTGTTTTCATACAAACAGTTCCGAGTATATTCGGTTGACGGAGAGCTGATAAAAGAAGTCGATATCCCCAATGCTCAGCAAATTTACGATCAGCAGTATATAAGGGACGCCGGCGGTTCTCGTCTTGAAGTGATCTATAACGACGGCACGGTTATTATTTATAATGCGAGGGACGGAACAAAAGCGGGAGAAGAAAAGCGGAGCGCGCCCGATCTTTCACTTGATGAAGAGTTTTTGACCGATAATTTCAGGATCGAGTCACCTCTTCACGGAGCGCCGAAAGTCTATGATTTAAAAAGCGGCGATCTCGTCTGCGAATTATCAGAGGACGCATATCTGACTTATGTGACGCAAGCGGGCGAATATATCATAACCCAATATGTGACAGCGGACGGATATTGTTACGGACTGCTCCTTAACGGCAGCTGCGAAGCCATAGCGACGCTGCCGTACTTAAGCGATATAGTCGAACAAACGCTGATATTCGATTATCCCACCGGAAATATGCGTAAAACACGCATTTATAATATAAATGAGCTTATATCATCAGCAAATCAAAATTATTCAGGAGGAACTCAAAATGAAAATGATTAAAAAAGCGTTATGCCTTTTACTGTCACTTGTGATGGTAATAACGGCTATCACTTCTACGGGAGTTATCGCACAGGCATCTATGCTGCCGTTGAAGGAAGAGAAAGCATATTTAGCGCTTTATGGCTATTCAGATAAGCAACTGTCATCAATGTCTGTAGACAACATGCTTAATATGCTCACGGATTCAGATGGGAATCCGATTGAGATCCCAGAGGATGCTACAACTGTATGGAAGTATTTAAAAAATGAGACGGACGGAATAGAAGAATATCAACAATACAATATTGGCTCAGGCGAAACAATTGATCTGTATCCAGGAGAAGGCGTTGATACATATCAACTTGAGATTATTGTTGGAAAATACGGACAGTTAAATGAAAATAATATCCGTTACATTGTAAGAGTATATGTGCAGGATAATTTTGAAGATAATCTTGAACTTGAAATATATACACAAAGCGATGATTCTATTAGAAAAAAAGCGGTTCCGACTGATGTTAATTACTGGGTAAGCAAGTATAACAATGTATATGACATACTAAATTATGATTTTTCTTTTAAGAGTTCATGGGATGGATGCTTAGCAGATGAAGGAACCGTATGGCTAAATATTAAATCCGAATTAACAGAAAACCCAAGAGTAAAGTTAGAAGTATATCCTACGATGGTGGTTGATGATGGAAATGGAAGGAGTTACCTTGTTACTGTAAAAAATCCTTTTACAACTGGTCAAATACTAAATCAGAATATGGAAACTCCTAATACTGGATGGCAAATCTCTGGAGAGAAAAACACAGATGAAATGTTCCAAATTGTAACATATGTTGATGGCGAAGAATATAGCAAGAAATATGTTTTGATGAGGTATTGGAACTGGTATCCCCGTCATGATGGAAAGATATACTCACTAAATGAGGGCGTTAAGGAAAATGTTTTTTCAAATTTGAAAACTGAATTTGATGGTGAAAAACATATTACGACATTGACTTATGAACTACAGCCGATTTATTCAGCAAATGAAAAATACTATTTTGACTATGATTATATTCAGCAGATGAACTATTTAGGCGGAGGGAAGGCTGATTTTGCTTCTTTAGTAAAAAAAATAGTTCGAGGTCATTATGATTCAATTGAAGCTGCTACTGAAGCAGGTGCGGAGGATATCACTGAAGATGTGCTTCGTAATGGGTATTTAGAAAATTATAGTGGAGATGGTATAAACTTTACTATATTTAAACATTACCCCCTTTCAGTTAATTCTCTTGTTCCGCTTTTGTATGATACCGATGCAGATAAAATTACTGTAAAAGTCGTGGATAACCGCAATAAATGGATGGAATTTACTGATAAGCCTATAGTTGGTGAGACCGACCCATGGTTCAGGGTAACAGGTGCAACAGACGATCAGGGTAATGCTTATGATACATATGCAGTAGAAAACGGCAAATCTATCAACATGGATACGTACTACGGCTATGGTTATCAGACTTTGTTTATTAATGACCCCGACGCCGATTTGACCAAGTTAAAGCCGAATTTCTGGTATGCTAACACGGATAGAGTATATGCCGTATCTAAGGACACCGGCGCAAAGGTAGAGGAAGATCACATAAGAGATTTCAGCAGTGAAAATCAACAATACACCGGTGTAATAATTGACAACGGAAAAGAAAACAACCGCAATTATTGGATAACCTTCAAAAAGCTGAACAACAACGGCCCCGAGCTATATGTGTACGGGCCGAGCGAAAGAGAGGTTATCCTTGACGAGTACTTTGAATATAAGCATGATATTCTGATAGCAAATATAGGAAACGCGCCGCTCAAGGAGCTTAGCGTAGAGCTTTTAGATGCGGAAAATGTTAAGCTTGATCCTTATTGGACTGTAGGAGGAACAGGCAACGATACGCTTGCGGCGTTCACGACCACTTCTTCCGATACAAAATACGGAGAAATACCTAACCTTGCCAAAATCAGACTGCTTCCGGACGGAGAAGGGGAGGTAAAAGGCACATTAATTATCAAAGCGAAAGGACAAGAGCCTGTACTTATCGAATTGAACGGCACAGCACAACAGCCTGATATCATCACCGAAACTCTCACCGACGCCGTAAAGTATGTTCCGTATTCTCATATCGTCGCTACAAACAACATACATGATTGGAATGAAGTTACCTTTGGATTATATTCGGGAGAGCTTCCCGAAGGCGTCGAGCTTAATACGAAAACCGGCGAGATATACGGCACGCCGCTTAAAGCGGGAGAATACCATTTTACGGTAGAAGCCGATTATACTTACTTTGAACCCTCTTTTGTCGAATTGACCTTGAATGTAAAAGAAAACACTAACGACAACGTCTTTGAAGCCTCCGACGATGGCTATGATATTCTTGATACCATAGGTGAAGACACATACGGGGACCACGGATTTGTGCTTAAAGAGACCGGCGACCAAGTGTTCCGCTCGAACGGCGCTTTCGCAGACTTTGTTGACTTTTGGTTAAACGGTGAAAAACTTATAGAGGGTACGGATTATGACGTCTCGGAAGGAAGCACAAGGATCACTATAAGAAGCCAAACTTTTGAGAATAAAGCCGACAAGAGCGGTTCTAACACTATAGCCGCAGAATTTCGCACAGGCGGAGGAGATCCGAACAATACCCACGAGGGCGAACTTAAACGCACAGCGCAAAACTTTACAATAGATATACAAAAAACCGATACGGCTGTAGATAATGTCATTTCGCTGATAGACGAGATACCCGATACCGTCGGATCGAGCGACAAGGATACTATCCAAAAGGCAAGGGACGCATATGATGCGCTGACCGATGCGCAAAAAAATAAGGTCACTAACTATGACAAGCTGACAGCGGCAGAGCAGGCGCTGAAAAGTTTAGAAGAAAAAGAAAACAATGACAGAGCTGCCGCCGACGCTGTTACGGCTGCGATAAATTCTCTGCCGTATCCCGTAACATTAAATGACAAAGCGGCAGTAGACAGCGCAAGAAGCGCATATGAAAACCTGACCGCTCAGCAAAAGAAATATGTTTCCAACTTAAACAAGCTTATCGACGCCGAAAACATGCTTAAAGAATTAAACGATGAGGAAAAAGCAAAAATTCCGGTAAATGAAGTAATTACTCTTATAAATGCGATACCCGAGTCGGTAACGCTGAATGACGAAGGCGCTGTTGAAGCTGCAAGAAAAGCGTATGACGCTTTGACGGACATACAAAAGCAGGACGTTGTAAATTACGGTAAATTGACCGACGCCGAAAGTACGATCGCCGCTTTAAAATTACAAGAAAAAGCAAACGAAGAAGACAAGGCGGCGGCAAAAACCGTAGAAAATCTTATCGGCGAGCTGCCGAAATCTCCCGCTCTATCCGACAAAGCATCAATAAGCGCCGCGAGAGAAGCATATGACGCTCTCACTGACGCACAAAAGGAGCTTGTGGCAAATTATTCCGATTTGGTAAAAGCGGAAAATGCCGTGTCTGCTTTGGAAGAATACGAGAAAGCGGCAGAAGCTGACAGAAAAGCCGCCGATAAGGTTTCAGACATGATAGCAAAGCTTCCCGAAAATATCACATTAAGCGACAAAGAAAAGGTCGAAGAAGCAAGGAAAGCCTACAATCTGCTTACCGATGCGCAGCAGAAGATCATCGCAAATTATGACGAGCTTGTCAACGCCGAAGCGGTTATCGCTCAATTAGAAAACGAAGATCTGCAAAGCGCTGAATATGTAACGTTTATCGGTCAATTAGTTGATAAAAGCGGAGAACCCATGGCAGATGTGCCGATCGAGCTTCATTCTGAGATACAGACCGCACGTACCGACAGTAACGGATTTTTCCGCTTTAACACGGTTGAAATGGGAGCGCATTCGCTGACCGCAAAAGACGCCGACGGAAATGTGATAGCATCTAAGGAGTTCAGCATTGTAGAAGGAACGCCGCTGTCCGTGACCGAGAACGTCATAACTGCCGAAAATCGTTCAATATTTACCATGACTATCCAAGCAAATGACGGTGAACTTGTATTTACCGCTTTGCAGGAGGGCGACCATACGATCAATACAGACGCTGACAATTCGCAAGAAAGCTCGTCTCCGCAGACCGGCGGCTTTGATATTATTGAGCTTCGGTATTCGCTTATAATACTTGTCGTTTGCGGCTGTATCATGGCGCTCACCTGCGGAAAAACAAAAAGAAATTATCGCCATGACCAATAATACCGGCTGCAAATATACGGTTATCGATAATGAAAATATACATAAGATATCGGCTCTGAATAAAATTGCACAAAACTTCAGAAAACAAAGACTTTGCAGAAAACGGCTCAGACAAAAGAAACGGCTCGCCAAAAAATTCAAAATTATAGACGAAGTAATGATCGTCCATACAAAAGAAACGATCTGATAATAACAAATTCCGTACTTCCCGCACAATCACGTGCGGGAAGGCGGAGAGTTATTTACCGGAAGCTGATTTATGAGGTAAGCTCACAGGTCAGCTTGCAGTAAATAACATGAAGAAGGAGAACACATGAATTTACAGGAAAGAAAAACTTTGATAACAGAAATGTGTTTAGGGGATAACCTTACTTATATTCTCGGCGACAGCGGGCTTTTTTTGACTACCGAATATAAAGTGATGCACAGTCAAAAAGACGACTGCCTTGTCAAGTGTATGAAGATGCTTTTCAACGATAAAATTCAACTTTTTTATCTCACCGATGATCTGAAAGCGTTTTCGTCGCTTGTTTCGCTTGCGGACGCCGACGGGCTTCGGCTGCTCGTAAACAATCTGCTCGCAAACATCGTAAATATCAAGGCCAACGGATTTTTATGCTGTGAAAATATTGATATTGCGTTTGAGCATATATTTGTCGACCCCGCAACATATAAGGTGTTCTTGGTTTATCTGCCGATAAGCAAAAGATGGTTTGACGATTATTCAAGCTTTGAAAACGAGCTGCGCGCCTCGCTGCTGAATATGATCTCGGGTTTGCCTCTCGCTTTATGCTCTCAGCAAATAAACAGCTTGATATCCGACCTTAAAAACAGACGGCTGACTTTGGACGATATATATACGCATATTAAAAGCGCAGATGAAAAGCTGCCGCGCTATGACGATCAAACGTCTTACGCAACCGCGCCTGTTTTGCATTTAGTATCGATAAACACATTGGAGCAATTGGAGTTTGTTATAGACAAAGACGAATATACCATAGGCAAAAACGCCGCTGCCGTTGACGGCGTAATATCCTTTAACAACACCATAAGCCGAAAACACTGCGTTATAAAGCGAAGTGAAGGTCAATTTACTATATCGGATCTGATAAGCTCAAACGGAACATTCGTAAACGGGGCAAGAGTAGGACCAAATCAGCAGCTGCCTATCAGAAACGGCGACATTGTGCGTTTATCAAACAGCAGCTTCAAAGCAGAGATCAGATAAGGAGGAGCAGGTATGGTAAAGTCGCGGGTTATCATTGTAGATACGGACTTAAACTATATTGTCCCTATACAGGTGAAATTTGCCGAGGAGTATTTTGAAAAAATAGAGTTAGAAGTTATCACCGACGCCGAGATATTCAGAAATAAATTTTCAAAACCCCAAAGTGCGAATGTGCTGATAATAGCCGACAATTTATATGACTCTTCTTTACAAAGACATAATATAGCAAACATCTATCTCATGTCCGAGCAGGAAGAAAATGAGCGGTCGGAAGGTATTAATGTCACGACAATTTACAAGTATACAAATATCAAATCCATATTCTCGCAGATTTTAAGAGATAATCTCGGAAGCACCGACCCTTCCATTCATAAAAATGCTTCTCGGCTTATTTTAGTGACCTCAGCCTGCGGCGGCACGGGAAAAACAACACTGGCTCTTGCCGCCTGTCAGTGTTTGGCTATGATAGGGAAAACGGCGCTCTATATCAACGCGGATTATTTACAGTCTTTTCAATACAGACTTGCGGACAGATCGCCTTTAAACGATTTATATACTTACACTAACTCGGAAGACTTTAATAACGGCATATACGACAGCATTCGCCCGCTGATAAGAAAAGAAGAGTATTATTATATACCGCCTTTTAAGGCTGATATTATGTCGGTCGGATTGGACTATTCAATATACGAAAAACTCGCCGAGACCGCAAAAGCGTCAAACGAATATGATTATGTCATAGTGGACGCCGTAAACACTTTTGACGAGGTCAACGCAAAGCTGATGAAAGATGCCGATAAAGTGATCATCGTTACAAAGCAAAATCCACAGGCCGCATTTGCTGCAAAACGCCTTATTTCCAATATCAACGGAATGTCGTCGGATAAATATATTCTCGTATGCAATGATTTTGAACAGACAAGCGAGAACGCTCTGCTCCGGACCGAATTTACATCTAAATTTACGGTAAATGAATATATAGAACATATTTCCGACTGCGACAGTATGACGATAAATGAAATTGCAAAAATCAGCGCCTTTCAAAAAATAGCATTATTATTATCATGAGGTAAACGGTATGACGAAAGAATCAGCTATAATTATATTCAAAGACAAACTCAGAGATATACAAGCCGATATAGAAACTCCTTTGGATATAACGGCAAACGAGTTTGTTATGGCGATTAATTCCGCCTTTGATTTGGAAATAGATATTACCGACATAAAACAATGCTATCTAAAGACGGAAAATCCGATAGCCTTGCTGAAAGGCAACAGAAAGCTGTCCGACTTTGGCGTGCGAAACGGGACGATCGTGTATTACACGGAATAGAGGAATGTAAGTAATGAACAGGTACAGAATAAATATTTCAGGAAAAAATATCTATAGAGAAATTGAATTGCCGACCGATGTGCAACAAATTAAAGTCGGCACCGACTCGGATTGTCACATACGCATTCATAAGGATCTGTTCTTTGAAGCAGTCGCACTGTACTTTGTAAGACAGAATGAATCGTGGACTGTCACCTGTTCGGACAATCTTTACCTTGATATCGGCGATGTTCGCAAGTTTCTGACACTGCCGTTAGCAAACGGCATGACTTTTTCCGTCAAATATAAAGAATCCGAGAATGAAGTCTTTGGCATAGAGTATTTATTGGATTTTGAGCTTGAACGGCGCAGATATGAAAGAGCGATCGATATTTCTGCCGTTAATTCTTTGCAAATAGGCACTACGCCGTCATATCAGATCGTGCTGAAAAGCATATTTGTACGATCAGACGGTATTTTTTTGAATAAAACAAGCGACGGCTTGATGCTTACCGTTGAAAAAACCACCTATGGCGTATATCTCAACAGGACAAAGGTACATCAAAAATGCACAGTTAAAAACGGGGATTTCTTCTCAATATCCGATTTTGTGTTTTATTATAAAAACGATCTTCTTTGGACGGAGATACGAGATGATATTCTGATAAACGGACTTTATTATGAGGATATGCCAACGCCGAAAAACTATCCCGAATTTACTAGAAATACGCGGTTAAAGTTGGTGCTGAACAAAGACGAAATAGAAATACTTGATCCGCCAAGCAAGCCGAGCAAACCGAAAAACAACATACTGGCAGCACTTCTGCCTTCGATCAGTATGCTTATGATATCCGGCTTGATGGCGTTTATGGGCGGTACGAGCATGATAATACTCAGCGCGCTTTCAGGAGTAACCGCAGTTCTGACAACGATTATCGGTATCACGCAGGGCAAAAAAGACTATAAAACCGAATGCAGGCAAAGGATAGAGAAATATCATAAATACGCCGAGGAAAAACAAACGGAGATAACCGAATACAGAGATAAAGAGCGTATTGCGCTTGAAACTATCTATCCGGATCTCGAAACAGAAAAAAGAATGATATTTGACTTTTCGGGCGACCTGTTTGACAGATTGCCTTGCGATGAAGATTTTTTGGCTGTACGGCTCGGTATCGGAAGCATTCAGGCTGAGCGGAAGATAAATTACAAAAAGCAGGAACGTTTGGAAATCGAAGACGACTTGCAATTAATACCGGGTAAGATCAGCGAGAAAGAAAAAGTTCTGCAAAACGCTCCTGTCGTGTGCGCTCTTAAAGAAGCAAATGCGATAGGGATAGTCGGCTCGGAAAATCTGCGCTTTGCCATAATGAAAAATATGGTTACGGACATTTGCGCGCGACATTATCCGACGGATGTAAAGCTGTTTTTCATTGCGAACAAATCAAATAAAGATAAGATCTCTTGGCTGCGTTTTTTGCCGCACGCTTATGAAGAACTTTCGGGAGCAAGATACATAGTTTGCGACGATGAGAGCAAGGCGAGGATCTTTGACTACCTTTACAAAGAGCTTGCACAGCGCAGCGAGGAAGCCTGCGCTCCTCACCTGGTCGTTTTCTTTTATGATGACTGCGGATTTCAAAGCCATCCGTTGTCAAAATTTATTAACGAAGGACATAAACTCGGTTTTACTTTTATTTTCATGGAAAATTCGAGGACGAAAATCCCGCTCGGATGCAGCCGAATTATAGAATTGAGATCCGATACGGAGGGTTCGCTTATCCAAACGTCAAATAAAGATAAGAGCGTTGATTTTACATACCGTCAGATAAGCGATAATGAAGCCGATAGGATCGTTCAATTCCTCGCGCCTGTCTATACTGAAGAAATTTCTCTTGAAGGCACACTTACAAAAAATATATCCCTGTTTGAGCTGCTTAACATTTTAGACGCAGACGATATGGATCTCGCTTCACGTTGGGCTCAAACGGACGTGACAAAGTCTATGGCGGCGCCTATAGGAGTTTCCAAAGCCGGGAAAATATCGCTGGATCTTCATGACAAGGCACATGGTCCGCACGGGCTGGTCGCCGGTACGACCGGCTCGGGAAAATCTGAAATTCTGCAAACTTACATATTATCCGCAGCCACGCTTTTCCATCCATATGAGATCTCGTTTGTCATTATTGATTTTAAAGGCGGCGGTATGGTAAATCAATTCAAAGCCTTGCCGCACCTTTTGGGGGCTATCACTAATATTGACGGAAAAGAAATTGACCGTTCCCTGCGCTCTATAAAAGCGGAATTGCAAAAAAGACAGCGTCTGTTTGCTCAAGCCGACGTAAATCACATAAATAAATACATACAGAAATATAAAGAGGGACAGGTAAAAACGCCCATACCCCATTTAGTGCTTATAGTTGATGAATTTGCCGAATTAAAAGCGGAACAGCCTGATTTCATGAAAGAGCTTATCTCCGCGGCGAGAATAGGGCGAAGTCTTGGCGTGCATCTGATACTTGCCACGCAAAAGCCCTACGGGCAGGTAGACGATCAGATATGGAGCAATTCTCGGTTCAAGCTGTGTCTAAAGGTACAAAGTCAAGAGGACAGCAACGAGGTGCTGAAATCTCCTCTTGCAGCAGAGATCAAAGAACCGGGCAGAGCTTATTTTCAAGTCGGCAACAACGAAATATTCGAGCTGTTCCAATCGGCATACAGCGGCGCTCCGTCAAAGATATTAGACAGCACTGTAAAGGAATTTACTCTTTACAGTGTCAGCGAATCGGGAAAAAGGACGCCCGTATATGTACGGAAAAAACGAGAAGCGTCCGGCGACGTCAAAACGCAGTTGGAGGCTGTCGTACAGTACGTAAACGCCTACTGTAAAAATCACAATATTGAAAAGCTGGATAATATTTGCCTGCCCTCTTTGAGCGAAAGGATACTGTATCCGCAGAATATTGACGGCGATATCTCTCTCACTGCCATTGGTGTTTACGACGATCCGGATAATCAATATCAGGGCGTTGCAAAACTCAATATAGAAAAGAAGAATACGCTGATAATAGGTTCTTCTCAATATGGCAAGACCAATTTGCTGCAAAGCCTGATACGAAGCATAGCATCTACAAGGACCTCCGCACAGGCAAATATATACATTTTAGACTTCGGTTCAATGGTTCTTAAGAGCTTTGAACCGCTTAAGCAAGTCGGAGGAGTTGTCTGTTCATCAGAAGATGAAAAGCTCAAAAATCTTTTTAAGCTTTTATTTGACGAGATGGCAGTAAGAAAGGAAAGATTAGCATCGGTCGGCGTAAGTTCATTCGCGTCATATGTTGAAGCAGGGTACAGCGATCTGCCGCTGATCTATTTGTTCATAGATAATCTGACCGCGCTTATTGAACTGTATTTACAAGATGATGACAGCTTGCTGCTGCTCGTACGGGAGGGCTTGTCTGTCGGCATTTCCACTATAGCGGCCAACTCTCAGACGTCGGGGATCGGATACAGATATCTTGCTAATTTTTCCAACAAAATCGCCCTGTTCTGTAACGACAGCAGCGAATATAACAATCTCTTCGACCACATTACTTTGACGCCTGACGAAAAGCCGGGACGATGTGTGCTTGAAATTGATAAGCGTATAATGGAATGTCAAACCTATCTCGCTTTTGCTGCTGAAAAGGAAATCGAAAGGGTCGGCGAAATACAACAGCTGATAGAAGATATCAACAGCAATATTATCAACGCCGCGAAAGCAAAACCGATACCGTTCATTCCTGCTGTGCTTGATGAAAATTCTCTGTATCACAATTTCAGCATAAATCCGAAATCATATAATCTTGCCGTCGGTCTTACCTACAACGAGGTCGAACCGTTCTACTTGGATCTTGCGAGCCTCGGACTGATCGGTATATGCGGTAAGGAAAATACCGGACACAAGAATTTCATTAAGAATATTCTTCTTTCTTTAGAATCTATCAAGACCGAGTATCCTTCAAGTGTTGTGATATTCGATGACGTCTCAAGAAAATACGCCGAGTTTAAAGATTTAAGCATCGTCAGCGGCTATACGCTCGGCGCCGATGAAATTCATTCCGTAATAAGCGATTGGCACTCCAAGCTTGAATCCAGATATGACAGCTTGATAGAAAACGGCACAATGGGCGACCCGGGCGAATTACTCCTGCTTGTGGTACAGAATAATGATGTCGCCAAAGTTATCGGCGATGATATAGAGCTGACGGAGCAATTCACCGATATCGTGAGCCGCTATAAGGGTATGAATGTGGCCGTCATATTCGCAAACTACGTTAATGCGTCAGTATCCTATGATGCTCCCGAACCGATCAATATGATAAAGCAGGAGCGGCATCTTATCTGCTTTGAGGATCTTGATAATCTAAAGCCGTTCGATGTGTCGTATGACGATATAAAAGCAAATCGGAAAAAGCTTGGCATTGGCGACGCCTACTATATTGATGACAGTATCGTCACCAAGCTTAAACTCGTCAAAGCCGAGTAATAAATTATCGGTAGTGGATCAGTTCGCGCTGATTTTACTATATAAATTTTAATATGAAAGGAGGAAATAAAATGGCTGAAGTTGGAACGATCTATCTAAATGCCCAAATTGCCGGTGAAAAGGCAAAAGTAATTAAAGACAATATGAATAACATGATGAGTCTTATTAAGAGCATGGATAGAACTATAGCTGAGCTTCGTGCCAACGGATGGAAGGGCGAGGCGGCTACCGGCTATGAGTCACGGTATTCAGACATTAAAGAAAAATGTCTTAATCAAGCAGTTAAATTGTTTGAGGAAATGCATAGAAACCTTACAACATATTCCGAAGAAATGCAACGCGTCGACCGTGAGACCGGAAGCAAACTCAGAGGATAATGACTCTGGCACATGGAGACATTCGGCAGAATGCCAATCAATACAAAGCATTCTGCCAATGTCAAAATGTGTATGCTTTACACCTTATACCGCCATTAAAACGGATTGATATAACTACGGGCAAGTCCCTTGTTAAAATTATATTTCGGGAGGTGCTTTTGTGAAAAGGGTAGAAATACAAAACAACATAAGATACAACGAAAGATTGGTTTCGGAGTTTCAAAGTCAGGTCAATAGCTATCAGCAAAAAATAAACAGCCTGCAATCTCAAATCAGGTCGCTCTATTCGCAAAAATCGAATTACATTTCTAAATCTAACGACCTGAAAAAGCAAATATCGGAGCTTAACCAGCTAAAGAAAAAGTATCAAAATTTGCAAACGAATTTTTCTAATCGACAATCAAAACGAATAAGCAAATTCAACGCTAATTTTTCTCAGAAGCTTAATGTTAATTTTATCCGCGCTTACATTTCCGATATGAAAAATCTGTTGTCGGGAAGCGAATACAAAAAGGCTTATAACGGCTTGACCGCGGCAAAAGACAAAATAGACAGGCAGGTCGGCAGTCTTCAAAGGCAATCTGATGAATATCAGAAAAAGGCGTCAAACACGCAAAGAGAGATCGATTCAAAACAGCGAAGTATAAATTCATATCAGAGCAAAAAAAGTAATGCGAACAGTAATCTGTCATATCGCAGGCAGAGAATAACCTATTGGAAAAATCAACTGCGATATGCTACTGATTGATCGGGAGGGAAAAGGTATGGCGAGTAATGATATAATCATAGACGATGACTTTTGTCGATCGATGGGGAAGTACTTTAGTTCACAAGGTGAGAAAATAGACAATATAGTTTTTGAATATGTTTCTATTTTACAAGATCTGAGGAACCGAGCTATTGTAAGCGGAGATACGGCAAAAGCTCTGTCGTCATATATCGAATATGCAAGCAAGTTAAAAAAGCAGTTCGGCGGTATCTCATCCGTGGCAAAAATGCAGGTTGAGATGTTTTTGAAAGCTGTAGATGAGTCGGATCAATATTTATATTAGTCGGAAGGAGTGGGTAAAATGGCTGAAATTAATATTAATTTATTGGTAATAGATAATGCCATTTCAAAGTTACAGGCATTAAAGTCAAAATGCGTATCGGCAAAGACCGCTGCGCCGACCACGGTCGGAGGAGGGCAGACCGTCAACGAATTAGAGAAAATAGCCAAACAATATCAAGATATTGATTTGCATTTGGAATTACTTGTAGGCAATACGATTTCTTTCCTGACAAATCTCAAAAGCAGTTATAATAAAAGCGAACAAAAGGCTGTCAAGAACCTGGGCGGCGATGTAAGATCGTCAGGAAAATACTAAGAGAGAGGATATGTATGTACAGAGATTTTTCATTAATATCCAAGCAAAAATTATTTAATCTCGTTTCTCAAGTCGAAAACGAGAAATATAATAATTTTACTGACTGGATCGGCGACAGATGGCTCGATTTTGAAACTTGGATCGGTAAATTAAACATCAAAAATTACATAAATGATGTAAACGCATATCATAAAAAGGTAATCGATAAAAACAACACCACAAAAAATCAAATAGAGAAGATATTCAATTCTGTTTATTCAATCGACAGGAACTACAAATCCACCTTTTCAATTTTGTATTCCGCCCTTGATCAATGGCAAATATACATCAAAGAAATGGAACAAATAATTGATCCGCAAAACGGAAAATTCAATGCGGAATATATGGCGGGACGTCTGAGCGGAACGCTTAACTCGTGTAATCAAGCGACTGTTGAAGCCGTTAAAACGGCAGAAAATTACACTAATACGCAGGATAATTCAGAAATGCCGTTTGACCCGATGGAAGTTTCGCCGGTCGTTTTAAAATTGCTTTCCAAGCTCTCAAATCAAAAAGACCAAAAAGCTGACCTTCAACTATCTTCATCAACATTATCATATCTAAGCGGACTTTGGACTTTTGTCGGCACTGATTATAACAGCAATGAAGAATTGGCTTCCGGAGGTTTGAAATTTGCTAAATCCTCAGCATCAGCCTGGAACGGGTTGTATAATTATTACGATTCAAAATTGAGCCCTCTTGAAGCGTCAAGGTTAAGCAAAAGATTGGGCAAAGCAAATAATTACGTTTCAATTATAGGCAACGCATGTGGATTTACAGCTGAAAGCATAGAAACAGTACGCACTTTGTTTAACGAAGACGCCGATTTGTATCAAAAGGCGGATCAAGTTTTAAGTGAAGTCAATTCCGGAATTAGTTTGGGAAAAGCAGCGGTAAATGTCAAATTCGCACAGAAACATTTATACCGCAGTGTTACCGCTAAATACGAGTGGAGAGCTTCGTATTCGGGACAGGCCACTGTCAAAAAAATAAATAGTTTCGCTAATCTCTCGATTGTAGGTATAGATACAATCAGGGGAACCATGTCAAAAGCCGCTGAATTGAGTGAAGACGGATCGTTTGGCTTCAGTGACATAGGAGAAAGCGGACTTTACGGCTCCGTACGCGGCTTAACATCTGTGGCAAGTTGCTTAACGCTTGGATTGAGTGATGTTTTGGGACTTTCAGACAAAGCGGATGATATTTCGGCCGGAATAGTCCATTTTACTGAAACCACCGGTGCGGATTATGTTCGCAGCCATGCGTTTTCTTCCGCATATGTCCGAGGCGCACAAGGTCTGATGGATTATGCGGACGATGAGAGTAATAACTTTGTTTTAAGAATTGGAGCTTCAGCACTCGCAGGTGCAGGCATGATTACTTCGGTAGCGATAGACGGAGTTGGTGACGCTTGCAGTTTTATAGGCAAAACTGCTTCCTCGGCTGCAAAAGGTATAGGCAGTGCTTGCAGTGCTGTAGGAAAGTGGATTTCGGATGGATGGAAAAATATATTCGGATAATATCAATTTTGATATAAAGGGGCATACTCGGTAATTCGGCTATAGCAGAACCGAGTAAAATTAAATTGAGTGCAGTGATAATGCACATGAGAATAAGCGGGAGGTTGTATTCCGCGCTTATTCCAAAATAAGTAAAATTTTTATTGTTAAAGGAGATACTTAATATGTTTAAAGAATTGCTTCCGATAGGAACGGTCGTGACCTTACAGGGCGGAATTAGAAAGATCATGATAATCGGTGTCAAAATAACCACAAATGACAATCCGGAGGTTATCTATGATTATATAGGAGTCTTATATCCGGAAGGATTTATAGGAGATGATGGCAATTTTATGTTTAATCATTCCGCTATAAACGACATAATCTTCAAAGGATATAATAATCCCGAACGGGAAAATTGGATCGACTACTTGGATAAAACATTTACTGAAGATGGTAAATTGAAAGAAGAACAAAATCTCTCTGCTGAATAAACCGCCATCTAACCGTATGCCCCACCGTGTCGTTGCTAAATAAAAATTTCACCGTGCAGGCGAAACTGTCGGCTGTTAAAGAGAGATCTTTGCAGCCGACATAATTTTGTCCCTTTCCTCTCCCCCTCTACAAAAAAATAACCTCAAGTGCTTGACAAATCCGCCCATAAGTGATACAATAATCTTTAGAAAAGCAAAGCAACGGCGCTTCTCCGGTATCGGAGCAAGCGTCGTTTTTGTTTTTTCTATATTTTTACGATAGGAGTGAGAAATATGACACAGCAGGTGCAGTTTACAAAGGCAGTGGGCAACGCCAACGAGATAAACGAGCTACTCAGAAGATACGGCGTAAAGTTCGGCATATACAAAAACGGCGTGTTCAACGAGCAATTCTTCCCATTCGATCCTATTCCGCGTGTCATAACGGCAGAAGATTTTAAGAGTATGGAAAGGGGACTTGCTCAGCGTGTAAACGCCTTAAACGAGTTCCTTTTTGACATTTATCACGATAAAAAGATCGTGCGGGACGGCGTCATACCCGAGGACTTTATCTATATCTCTAAGGGCTATCTTGCCGAATGCGAGGGTATCACACCTAAAAACAACGTGTACAGCCACATCTCTGGGATAGACCTTGTACAGGCAAAGGACGGAGAATGGTATATATTGGAGGATAATCTGCGTATACCCTCCGGAGCTTCATATCCGCTAATCGCAAGGGACCTGACGCGCATTGCCGCGCCGCAGGCTTTTGAGGAAAACTCCATCATCGATAACCGAGGATACGCCGAGCTGCTTAAAAGTACGATGGAATATGTCAACTGCGGCGGCGAAAGAGCGATACTCACTCCGGGACGGTACAATGCGGCATATTTTGAGCATTCTTACCTTGCGGAGCTGACAGGCTCGGTACTGGTGCAAAATGACGAGCTTTTCGTAGAGGATAATATTCTCTATCATCATACATATTCGGGCGGCAAAACGAGGATAGGCGTGCTGTATCGCCGTATCTCGGACGAGTACCTCGACCCGCTGACATTTTTGCCCGACTCGCTTATCGGTATCCCCAATCTAATGGAGGCCTACCGCAGCGGAAACGTAGCGATAATCAACGCGCCGGGCAACGGCGTAGCCGACGATAAGGGCATTTATTATTTCGTGCCGAAAATGATAAAATACTACCTCGGCGAAGAGCCGATACTTAAAAACGCGCCGACCTATCTGCCGTTTTATGAGGAAGATATGAAATATGTCATGGCGCACCTTGACACTCTCGTCATAAAGGACGTCGCGGAGGCGGGCGGCTATGGCGTGGTATTCGGCAGCGACCTTACAAAAGAAAAATTAGAAGAATTTCGCAAAACGATAATCGCGGAGCCCAGACGCTTTATCGCGCAGGAGGTCATCGACTTTCTTGATCTGCCTATCATAGAGGGCGATGAAACGGTCATGCGCAAGGCGGACCTGAGAGCCTTTGTGCTTTCGGGTGAGAAAACAAAGGTTTGGGCGTCGGGGCTGACAAGGTTTTCACGCAACCCCGATTCGTTCGTGGTCAATTCGTCGCAAGGAGGAGGCTTTAAAGATACATGGGTACTATCTCGTTAGAACACAGCGACCGCCTTTATTGGCTCGGACGCTATACCGAAAGATTTTTTACGACAATGAAAGCTTTGGGCAGGCAGTTTGACAAGATGATAGGGACCGAGCACGGCTATACCGATTATCTTAACTGCTTTGGGCTTCCCGACATCTATACGGATAACAGGGACTTTATCCGCCGTATGCTTTTTGATAAGAGCAATGCTAATTCCGCCGCTTACAGCTTAGAGCGCGCATATGATAACGGCATAGTTTTGCGCGAAGAGATCTCGACGGATTCGCTTTCATTTTTGCAAATGGCAAAGGATACCATTACAAAGGCGGAGCAAAGCAGCAACGTGCGGCTTTCGCTTTTGCCGCTCGAGGATATAGTATACGGGTTTTGGGGCAGTATC
Source organism: uncultured Ruminiclostridium sp. (assembly GCA_947594425.1). Taxonomy (GTDB): domain Bacteria; phylum Bacillota; class Clostridia; order Oscillospirales; family Ruminococcaceae; genus Ruminiclostridium_E. Next base: position 19,019 of record CANQED010000001.1, on the reverse strand, counting down.
AACGAGCATATTTATGACGATGAGATAAGGAATATAATCTATATCGGCAAGACCATAGAGCGGCTTGATCTGTATATCAGGTTGAAATACCCCTTTGACGTTGTCGAAAAAGAATTTATTCGACTGCTCAAAAATCTTAACCGCGTGCCTAAGGGCACGCCCTATCGCTACAGCACCAAATTTCTTTCCGACTTAGTGGAGATACTCGGCACAGAGGATGACTATAAGCTGGGCGCGGACAGGGCGGTAGACAGCCTCGGACATTTGTTTGAGACGGAGGAGGTAAAGGTATGAAACGTGTTAATTTCTTTTACTCCACAAAGCTGACCTTTGACGATTATGTTCACGATCACACCTTTTCGCTGAGAATAATCCCGCCCGAGACAAACACGCAGCATATCCTGTCATGCAGTCTTAATATCACGCCGTATATTCCGACAAAGCAGACAGTCGACGCGTTCGGTAATAACGTGACGGCGGGGTATATGAGAGACGATCACCGTTTTCTCGACTTTGAGATAAAAGGCTCGGCTGAGGTGGAGCACTTAAATTACCGAACCGACTATATGCCTTGCTATCTCTATCAATCGCCGTACACTAAGCCCGATGACGCGCTGAAAGCGTTTCACGACAGCGTCAAGGAAAATTGCACGGGAACTGCGGCGGATAAAGCAAGATATCTTTGCAATATCCTTGCCGAAACCGTTAAATACGAAAAAGGCTTTACCGATACAACGACTACCGCACAGCAGGCCTTTGCCTTAAAAAAGGGCGTGTGTCAAGATTTTTCGCATATCCTTATCTCACTTTTGCGCATGGAGGGTATTGCCGCAAGATATATCGCGGGGCTTGCGTTTTGCGACGGCGAGACGCATTCGTGGGTCGAGTACTGGACGGGCGACCGCTGGGAGGGAATAGACCCCGCCAACAACTGCGCCGTAAATGACGATTATATCGTTATCTCGCAGGGGCGGGATTTTCGCGACTGCGCCATTGACAGGGGCGTGATGTTCGGAAAATACACCAAACAGCTCCAGCTTGTAAGAAGTGAGCTTACTTGAAAGGAATGATATAAGTGGTCCAAACGGTTGCAAGCATACCGCTTGCGGTAAATGAGAGCCTGACCATACAGAAAAGACGGATACAAAACGGCAAAAATAACACCCGCCTCAGCCTTGTGACGGGTACCCACGGCGACGAATTAGAGGGGCAGTACCTCGCGTACATGGTAGGAAGCTTCATTGACGCTAATATCGACTTGCTTGACGGCATAATAGATATTTATCCCGCACTCAATCCTATGGGCATTGACAGCATAACAAGAGGCATACCGATGTTTGACCTTGATATGAACAGGGTATTCCCCGGTACAAAGGGCGGCACTATGGTCGAGGTGATATGCTCGTCTATCGTCGACGACCTCTCGGGCTCGGATATGTGCGTAGACGTGCATTCGAGCAATATCTTTCTTAAGGAGATACCGCAGGTACGCATAAGCGTGCCGACCGCGAAAACGCTTGTCCCGTATGCAAAAATGCTTAACGTGGATTTTGTGTGGATACACGACGCCGCGACGGTACTCGAATCGACCCTCGCTCACACCCTAAACAGCAGGGGCACAAAAACGCTCGTTGTAGAAATGGGCGTCGGTATGCATATTACCAAAGAATACTGCACTCAGCTGTTTGACGGCGTGCTTAACCTTATGAAAGAGCTCGGGATGTGGAAAGGGGAGACCTCTCCCGTCCGCGAACCTATCATCTCCGAGGGGCATATGGTAGGCTTTGTAAATTCTGACGCGGCGGGGATATTTGTGCCTTATGCAAGCTTTGGCGACACCGTAAAGCAGGGCGATCATATCGGCGACGTGGTCGACCCGCTGACTTCAAAGGTGGTCGAAAAGGTGCTCGCCGTTTGCGACGGGATGATATTCACCCTCCGCGAATATCCCGTGGTCTACGGAGGCTCGCTTCTTGCGCGGATATTACAGCCAGAGCGAGGTAAAGAGCAATGAAAAAGAAGATACTTTTTTCGCTCAAATCGCCTTACCGCGAACAGCTCGATATTATCGGCTTTCGCTTTGGGAGCGGCAGAAAATCGCTTGCTATCGTGGGCGCTATGCGCGGAAACGAGGTACAGCAGATGTATGTCTGCTCACGAATGGTCCAGGCGCTGAAAAAGCTCGAATGCGAGGGCAGGCTCGCCGACGATACCGAAATACTTGTCGTACCCTGCGTGAATTACTATTCAATGAATATCGGCAAACGCTTTTGGGCTATGGATAATACGGACATCAACAGAATGTTCCCCGGTTATGATCTGGGGGAAACTACACAGCGTATCGCGGACGGTATTTTCAGCAAATTGCAGGGGTATGAGTACGGCATACAGCTTGCAAGCTTTTACCAATCGGGGATTTTCCTGCCGCATGTCAAGATGATGGACACGGGCTTTACCGACCCCGATATTATGAGAGATTTCGGGCTTGAATTCGGCATTGTCCGCAAGCCGCGACCTTACGACACCACAACGCTAAATTATAACTGGCAGGTGTGGGAAACCAAGGCGTTTTCGGTATATGCGAACGCGACCGACGAGATAGACGTTAAAGCGGCGGACGAGGCCGTAAACGCCATACTGCGCTTTATGTGCAATCGGGGCATTGCCGCGTCAAAAACTCCTCCCGGGTACATCACGGAGATAATAGACGAGGATATGACAAAGCAGATACAATCCGAGGCAGCGGGGCTGTTTTTCAGAGCTACCGAGATAGGCAGCACCGTCGAGCACGGCGATGTGCTGGGCAGGATATACGACCCGCTCGACGGAGAGCTTGTCGCCGAGATAAGGACCCCCGTATCGGGTACGGTCTATTTTGCGTATAACAGCCCGCTTATCAATGCAAAGACCGTATGCTTTAAGGTGATAATGTGATTAAGAATACAAAAGAGAGACTTACAAAGCAAAAACATTAAAAACAGAAAAATAATAAAGCGGAGCCGCTGCCTTGAAATTTAAGGCAACAGCTCCGCTTTATTATATGTCATCAAAAAGCCGCTGTTTTCTAATCTGTAAGATCGACGGTTATGTAAGGGGAGGGGAGTTAACACACTCACTCTTCTTCGTCATCATCTTCTTCATATTTCCTAAGTATATGCTTTGTCTTATCCACGGGGAAAGGCGCTTCATCTTCTGAATGGTATTCTATAGTTTCAATTCTGACGACAGCCTCGTGATTGTCCGGTCCCGCGGGGACGACCACCAGATCCCCCTCGCGCTGTGCCTCTGCCAGAAGATCCACTTTCCGTCCTTTTTTGCAATGATCACGGCGAATTTTAATTTTTCATCCGCAGCTTCTTCATAGAAATTTACAGTTGTCATATATTCGACCTCATTATTCTTGCGCTTAGACAATAAATATAGGAAAAATCAACCATCGTTTTCAATGATTTGTAATAATAATTCTTTCCCGTTTTGATAGGACGAACTCACCTCACTATACAGACTCTCATAGAAGTCGATTGCCGCTTGCTGCCTTTTTTTCGCTATCTCCTTGCCCCGTACCGTATAAAACTTTGAGTATATCCCCTCCAGCTTGCGCTTATACTCCTGAAAAAAAGAGGGAACAGTATCGTTTTCCCCGTTTGATACCGAACCGTCGGGTGTGACGGTATACAAAGGTTCTGCAACGATCCCTCTATACATAAGAGTCCTTGCGATACCGAGCGCGCCCGTGACATCTAACTTATCAGCATCAAATAAAATCTTAGCCTCAATGCTCCGAGGCGGATCATTATTTCTGAATCTGTGAGTTACAATACAGTGCTTTACTCTTTCGGAAAAATCGTTTTCAAAACCGTGTTCCCGCAAGAATCTGAAAGCTTTTTCTCCGCCGACCTGTGCATGGCACACCGACGGGTCCTCATACTGCTCTTTTCTCCCGATATCATGCAATAAACACGCTGTTATCAGAACATCATGATCGACGTTTGTTTCTTCTTTTGCGATCTCAAGTGCCGCGTACAACACACGGTATATGTGTTCTTTGTCATGTGCGCTGTCCTCCATACAGGACAGCATATATTTTTCTATAAGATCATAATTTCTTTTGTTCATAAGATTTTGTCCTTTTCCTTTTTTGTATGCAGAATTCTTAACAACGTCAGCGTTTAGTTTTTCTATACTCCTCACCCAAAGTACTCCTGCATCAAGCTGTCGAATAAAAGCTGCGCCTCGTCAAGTGCCTTTTGCACCTCGGCTTTTGTTTTATCGACTTGTTTTACAAAAGTTAAAAATTCTTTTTGCAGCTTCATTGGCGGCAATATTATCTTTGTTTTTAAAAGTCCGTCGTGACTTATAGTTGTTATTGTAGCGGTTTTTGATTGTGAAATTATTTGTTTTCTGAAAAAATCGGTAGTTGAGAGGACTTGCATAAACTCGGGCACACATTTTGATAGGTTCAACGGCAGCCTGATGACATGACATTCAAACAATACATTTGCGGGTGTGTTTTGATGAACTACGGATGCTTTGCCTATCCCTTCGGCGACAAGGGAAGATCGGCAAAACAGCATATCGCCGTATTTGACACTGTATTTTTCTATATCCGCGGCTGTTCCGTTGGCTCTCGGCAAATTATCTGTATAAGAGTACATTCGGTTTACTATGTTGGTGACCCCGAGAACTTTAATATTTCCATCATCACAATATTCATCTCTTTTAGCGAAGAAACCGTTAGAAATTTTACCGGCGGCAACATCGGCAATATTGACTGTATTCCAATTCATCGGATCGATTTCCGGTTTGCCGAACATCTCCGCAAACCTTGCCTTAATAAGCGTATCGAGCATTTCAAGCTGCCGCTTGCGGTGATCGATAATAGAATGAACAGCGTTGAATTTATCAGACAATTCAATTTGTCTGCTAAATGACGGTAAAGGGATCTCTAAATCTCCTATGTCTTTCAAAGAAACGATCAATTGTGCGGCGCCTTGTTTCTTCTTTTCCAATTGCTTCTTAATAATGGGAGAGGTCAGTACAAGTTTGATAAACGGCAGATGGATATTATCTCTATCTATCCTGATTATTGATAAAGCCTGATTAGTATTTGCAGGTAACATATCCTTTGTGACAATAGAAACTCTGCCGACAGCACCTGCGATCGAGAATAATATATCGCCCTCTTTGAGTTGAGAACGCCTTAATTTTGTATTGCATTCTTCCGAAATGTGCGAAACTTTTGAAGGGATGAAACTGCCGTCCTCTTTAAAGCATTCTATCTTTAAAAAATTGATACCTGTGTCCTGATAATCAAATCCTAAAGATGTAGGGGTATATCCTTTAGTAATAAGAGAAGCAATTTCCGATAGTTTAGTTCTCTTTGTATTGACCATTGTAAGCCTTTCTTGCCCTAACTATGCTGAACTGTTTTCTTTTTCCCGTTACTTTTTGAGAATTTCTTTCAGCTTTGCCGTTTCCTGCGCTACCTGCTTGTTCAATCCGTCAAGCTCCGCTATGATCTCACTTGTCGGCGGGTATTCCACAGCCACATACTCGGTTTTCTTATACTTATTTATCGACAGGTCATAGTCGTTTTCCGCGATCTCCGACTTCGGTACAAAGAAGCTCTGCTCGGTGCGCCCTCTGTCCGCCTCGGCGTCGAGGCGCGAAAAGCGCTCAATGATATCGGGGATATCGTTCTGCTCTATCGGGCTGCGCTTGTCATCGAGGCTGAATCCGTCGGCTTTCATATCGTAAAACCATACGTTGTCCGTTCCGCCGCCGCCTGTTTTAGTGAAAATCACAATAGCCGTCGACACTCCCGCATACGGCTTGAAAACGCCGCTCGGCATGGAAATAACTGCTACTAGGCGGTTGTTCTCGACAAGCTCCTTGCGGATCGCCTTATGTGCCTTGCCGGAGCCGAAAAGCACGCCGTCCGGCACTATAGACGCACATCTGCCGCCGATTTTCAGCGACTTTAAAAACAACGCCAAAAACAGCAGCTCGGTCTTTTTCGTGGGAGTTACAGCGGTCAGGTCTTTAGAGATAGTTTCCTTGTCAAGACTGCCGGTAAAAGGCGGATTTGACATAATAAGGGTGTATTCCTCTCGGTGTGTATTGTCCTCAGCCAGAGAATCCTGCCGGCTGATATTCGGCGCTTTGACGTTATGCAGCATCATATTCATAGCGCCGATACGCAGCATAGTCCGGTCGGTATCAAAGCCGGAAAACATAGTTGTATTATAGCTTTTTTTGTTGGAAGCTTTCATCAAATCGGATGCATAATGCTCGAATATGTATTCTGCGCTCCCGCATAAAAATCCCGCGCTGCCCATTGCGGGGTCTGTTGCCGTGTCTAATTTGATACAACATAACGGCAGCCTTTTTCTACCCCTTAACGATGAACACCCCCGTGTGCATTTTTGCACACCCCTCATAACGATGCCGTATGCACCGTTACGGAGTAAGGTATTTGATTTTATCGCTGCCTGTGCGTACATTGCGTTCTCCTCGTGAAACTACAAATCTGCCTGCTATGACATCGTTGCCTTAATAGCGCCTGCGCTGTGGATTCTCACAACACGATTATCATCAGTTTCTGATATGTGCTTGAGTTGCTCCACAAACGGTCTAACAAACTCCGGTCTACGTTTTCCGAGAACCCGGAATATTTCCGGTGCTTCCATTCGCACTTTGTCATCCGTATCATGTAGCAATTCCTCAAACACCGACATATGATTCTCATAAATGTCGGGAGTGTTTGTGGCGATATTTTCCGATGCCCAAATAAAACTCAAGCGTACCTTGGCTTCCTCATCGGATGCAAAACGGAACAAGTCCATCCAATACGGCTCTATCACACTGTATTTGCCGCGACCGATTCTTCCGAGAGCATTAACCGCTCTTTCCCTTAAAAGAGGCTTTGTGCTATCGCAGAAGGAAACAATCTCCGGAACTGCATCCTGCACTTTCAGAGGATATTCCATCCCCATCTCACCAAGCAGCCATAATGCCTTCGCCTGTATCTTTACGGATTCATGTGCAAGGAGAGAAGAAACATACGGTATGCTCTCTGCCCACTTGTCCCTGTTCTTCGTCAGTATTCCAAGTTCTTTGTAAAGTTCCGATTCGCTCAATCAATCATCTCCTCTGGCTATTTTATTGAAACTGTCCACGTATCCCCATCGACCAGGTACTGAAATTCCGTCAGCGCCGGATCGTTTATTACACGCATCAAGTCCTCAAAATCATCGACCGTGTTTATCTCCGACAGGCGATTGCTTTCTACCCATTCCATCTGCCCCTCATCGGAAGACACGACCGTCCCGCTATATTCGGTAGCCTTAAACAGAAGAACAACATACCGTCCGTCCTTAATTGGAAATTGCTTCACGCCTACAAGCTGAGGATTCTTTATGTCCAGTCCCGTTTCTTCTTTCATCTCACGAATCACCGCGTCAACGAAAGATTCCCCCCGTTCCAAGTGACCGCCCGGAAGCGTATATCCCTGCCAGTCATTCTTTATTCTGTTCTGAAGGAGCATTCTGTCTCCATCCGTGATGAGACACAATACCGTCAGTTCGACATTTTCTGTTCTGCTCATATTGTTCTCACTTCTTCTTCGGAGCAGGAAGTTCCTCATACATTGCTTCCAAAAGCTCCCGCAGAAAATCTTTATTATCCACATCGTCCACAAGCAACATCTCTTTTGCGCCATCATACGGAAGTTCTGTATCCGCATTTGACATCATCTCCACAGCAGACTTTGTAGGCTTCACGAGGAAGCGATCATCGTAAATGCCGCCGACAATCTTGCCGCGATAGTAAATGATGTATTCTCCCATCATCGCCCGATAGGTCACATCATCCAGTTCCGAAAGCTGCTCCAATATAAAATCCAGGTATTCTTTGCTTGATGCCATCTATCAAATCTCTCCTTATAACTCGCACACCATGATATATTCTTCGGCATTTTCATCGACCGTCTTGAACCCGACATTCTTATACATCTTCACGGCGTAGTTTGATTTCTGCACCGCCAGGGATGCCCGTTCATAGCCCTGCCATTTCAGTAGTTCGAGCATCTTCACCATAAGCTGTGAGCCGATGCCCTGACCGCGATATTCCTTAAAAAGCGAAATGGCGAAGGACGGAGTCTCATCATCTACATGACCATAATCGTCCATGATTCTCGTCCAGACCGCTCCGACCACTTTGCCGCCGAAATCAGCGACCAAGCAGTTATCGCCTTTCTGGGTACCGAAATCATCCGTGTACACACGAAGTTCCGGTTTCTCGATGATGTCCCGCGCTGGCGGCTCCGCACCCTTCGGTATGAAGATAGCTTCATACAAGAAGTCCTTCAGCAGATCGGTTTCACCTTTACGAAGGCTGCGGATCACATATTTTTTGTGCTTGTCGCTCGTCATGTGGGAGATATGCTCGTTACGCACCCTGCCCAGCATTTCAAGGATCTGTCTGCCAATCGGCTCCGGCTCGTTATCATTGCTGCCGCATATAAGTTCCAGCGTGTCCGGCGTCCAAATGTACCCGTGCGCCTTGTTATAGAGGTACTGCTGGATTTCCTCGTATTCTTTTTCTTTCAGTTGCTTCATATATACATCCTTTATGACTCCGGCATTTGAATTGCCTTTAATGCCTCATCAATTTTTATCGCCTGCACAGGAACATATTCACCATTGAGCCGAACGCCCCCGCCAGTCAATGAGAACAATTCCCTTGACGTGTTCAGGTCAAGTCGTAAATTTTCGTTTGAAAGTAACTGATCCAAACCAGCAGCCACCTTCTCCGAAAGAAACTTCTCAGCTTCCTTCTGCCGTTCAATACACAGTTCTTCCGATTCACAGTCTTTCCTGATTCGAGCGTTGCTGATTATCCGGATTTCATTTACCACGCCAAGCATATGATAGACCAGTCTCATCATATGAGCTTTGGCTTCCTCTTCATCCATCTCGAAGTAAAATTGTTCAAACGCCTTATCAATCTGCGAAGAAACATCTGCAAGCCGTCTATCTGGCTCAGCTTGTTTTTTAATAGCTGTTTTTGCTGGTGTTGTGGTCTTTTGCTCCTTTTTCCCACTGACAGCATTTTTTATTCCGCGCCCCTTTTCCTTAACCCAAGGCCATGCGGTGTTTTTCCACCAAGGAGATATAACCTCCCGAAACAGCAAGATGCCTCCTGCTACAATGGCCGCACCCAGAGCTTCTCCCACTTGCTGTGCAAACTCTTCCTGCTCCGGTGTTAATTGAACGCGCCGTTCTTCATAAGGGTACGGATCATAATCATCGCTCCGTAAATCGTCAACATCGTACTCTTCCCACTCGATGATGTCGGGATTCTGATTGTTCTCGTCCCGCGTCAATCCTCTCACGCGGTCTGGATTATCCTTGGAACGAATGAGATGATCTCCATCTTTTACAATTGGCTTATATACTTTCTCACCCATTCTGTATCTTCTCCCTCAAACAAGACAAATTATAAGTATTTCTTGAACGCTTTCTTCATCTTGAGCATGACATCGATTATCCAGTCAAACTGTGCGTTCCATTGATTCTTGTCACCGAAAGTTACGCTCTTCTCGATAACGATACGGCTTGCCTTACGCTCCGGCAGTTCTCGCCAGTCAAAGGTTAATTCAGCGTCGGATTCGATATCGTCTTTATTATCAAAGAGTGAGTGGAACAGGTCTTTATCCTCGCTGATATACAGTTCCACGTCCAGTTCGTTCCGCTTCTGAATCTGCGACACGGCGATGTGGCAGGCAGAAGAACCCACGCTGAAGTTCATCCAATGATCCATAGACGGCTTCCTGCGATTGAAGTTCTTTGCAAACTGTGCGTTTTGGAAAGCGTAGTCCTGGAACGCCACCCAATAATCGTATCTCTGCTGCTGAGTCCCATTTGCAGACTCGCTCTTTTTTACTTCCTTTGTCCAGTCGTTAGGTTTTTCAATGACCTCAAACTTCACGGCAGGCTCGGAAGTACCGATGCGATACAGTTTTATCTCACAGAGGAAGAATCCGATTTTCTCATCGGTATGGTTGTTCAGCCATTCGATAGCCGCCTTGTGTTCCTCACGAGCGTGTTTCACGACCCATATAATCACATCCGCAGATTTACCAGACGCATAGGTTATCAGCTTGCCGAGGTGGTCGTGGTTGGTATCCTCCAGTTGATTCTCTATGATGATTTTCCGATCCGTCCCCGTCTCAGACGCAAAGATATCGACATTGAAATCTCCCACGGAAGACTCTGTCTCATCAACGGTAATATCAAGCCCCACTGCATCTGCAAGGAGAGCGATGTTATCGTCCTGTGAAAGCCACGGAGTAAAGTCCAAGGCTTCATGCGGCCACACCGTCCGCAGATCTTTTATTTCTTCAAGTCTGCTCAAGTTCACCATTGTCTTACTCCTCCTCGCGCTTTACATAGGTAAGCTGAATATCATAGCCCAGAACTTCGAGCATCTGAACAAAGGTTTTATTCACGATGGAATCGCCTTTCTTGATGAGCCGATTCACATACTGACCCGTTGTACCGACTTCCTCTCCGAGTTTCGCCTGTGTCATATCAGCTTCGATGCACTTTACTTTGACATCGACTTCAAAATTGTTCTTGACCATATTTCAATCCCTCTGTTGTTTCTAACGATAATTTTGTTGGTTTATTGCACTCAAAGTGTTATTTATTATACCACATATTTATGAACATTTCTACCCCATAACGAAAAAAGACACTCGACCGTAGCCGAGTGCCGTTCCTGCCTGTGTATCTGTTATGCCTGTATCTCCGTACCGTCCCGGAAGGTGACCGTGATCTCCTTGCCCCTGCCCACCGTGACGAACTCGACCATGCTGCTCCAAAGGCTGCCGTCAAACTCGCTGATGGTGCCGTCTTGGGCTTTCAGCACCTTGATGAAGTTTGACAACCGTTCGCTCTGCGTTTCTTTGGCGGAGATGGCGGCTACCACCTTATCGTACCGAGCCTTCGCCGTATCGTACCGCTGGACAAGTCCATCGTAGCGTTTCTGGTACTCATCCTGATCCTGTGCGACACGGGCATTCTCCGCCACGATGTTCTGCGCCATTTCCACCAGCACCACCATCTCTTCCTCCAGCCTGCCCTTTTCTTCCTGCAGGGAATCGGTGACACAGAGTGTTTTGCGGATGATCTCTGCATTGGCAATGATCTCTTTTTTCTCCGTCACGAGTTGGTTGTATGCCGACACAAACGCCTCCTTAACCTCGTCCTCCGTAACATGGGGAGTCTGGCACTTCTCACCGTTGTACTTGCGGTTGCAGCGGTAGATGACCTTGCGGTAGCGGTCTGTGGAATGCCAGACCTTCGAGCCGAACCATCCGCCGCAGTCGGCACATTTGATCTTGTTTGAGAAAATGCTCACGCCGCTGTATCGTGAACCGCCCTTCGTGCGCTTGGCAAGCTCCGCTTGCACCAAGTCGAACACCGCCGGGCTGATGATTGCCTCGTGGTTGCCCTCCACATAGTATTGCGGAACTTCACCCTCGTTCTTCTTCATCTTTTTCTGAAGGAAGTCCACCGTGAACTCCTTCTGCAAAAGGGCATCGCCCTTGTATTTCTCGTTCGAGAGCATCCGGCGCACCGTCTGTTGGTTCCACACGTCCTTGCCTGCAGGTGTCTTGATGCCCCGGCTCGTAAGTTCCGTGGCGATGGAGTGCGGCGTCATGCCCTCAAGGAACAGGTGGAAGATCAGACGCACGGTTTCTGCCTGCTCGGGATTGACCACAATCTTGCCGGTTTCTTTATCCTTCTCCAGCCCAAGAAAGCGACTGTAGGCAAAGCTGACCTTTCCGTCTGCCATGCGCTTGCGCTGCCCCCAGGTGACGTTTTCGGAAATGGAGCGGCTTTCTTCCTGCGCAAGGCTCGACATAATGGTGATGAGCAGTTCGCCCTTGGAATCCAGCGTCCATATGTTTTCTTTCTCGAAATAAATCTCAATGCCCTCATCCTTCAGCTTCCGCACCGTGGTAAGGCTGTCTACCGTATTCCTTGCGAAACGGCTCACGCTCTTGGTAACAATGAGATCGATTTTCCCTGCAAGGGCATCGGCAATCATTGTTTTGAAGCCCTCGCGCTTTTTGGTGTTCGTTGCCGAGATTCCTTCGTCCGTGTATATGGCAACGAACTCCCAATCGTCCCGGCTCTTAATGTAGTTGGTGTAGTAATCGACCTGTGCCTCGTAGCTCGTGGTCTGGTCTTCGTGGTCGGTCGAAACGCGGGCATATCCGGCAACGCGGCGCTTCTTCGTACTGTTGATCGGCGTGGCCGTGTACCGGCTGATGGTAGCTGGAATTGCCGTTACTTTTCTTTGCGCCATGCTTTACCACGCTCCTTCCGTAATTGTTTCATGTGTTCGCTCATCTGCTGCCGTACCTCCGGCGTATACCTACCCTTGATGGATTCCTTAAACTTGGCTCTCTGCTCATCCGTCCAAGGTCTGCCGACCCGTTTCGGCTGCTCCCATGTGTGGCTGACCGTCCTGCCGTCCTTGAAATGGAAAACCATCTCCGTAGCGGAAAGCACATCAATGTGGTCTATCCGCTTTTCAAACTCACCATCGTCATATTCAGCAATGCCGAGCGTCTCCGCTATGAATGGTTTCAACACATCCTCTCGCAGACCGACCGTTTCGCATCCGTCCCGCTCAGCGCACCGCCAGTAGTAGGCTTTGCCGCTTTCCGATGTAGAAGACGGCTGCGTGGCTCTGCGGAAATTGCACCCGCACCCCACGCACTTTATCTTGCCCGTCATGACGGAGGAGCCTTTGCAGTTCGGTCTTTTCCTGCGTTTCTCTGATGTTTTCGCTCTGTACTCCGCAGTCCAGCAGTCCTTGTGTCCTGTGTTCGGGCAGTCCTTAGTAATGACCTCGCCGTTCTTCAGATGGAACTCAAGCATCCCGCGTTCCGGCACGTTGATGAAATCCACTCTATCATGGAATGCATCCTCATCGAACTCATCCAGGCCGAGGACGGCGGCGCAGGCTTTCTTGAGGTTCTCGTGGTTTATGCTGCCGCCGACGGGACACCGACCGCCTTTTTTCTTCCTCGAACCGCAGACCCAAAACTCCATGAAGCCCCGGTCAGTACGCTTGTTGTGCATATAGCTTTGACCGCAGTGCGGGCATTTCAGCATTCCCGAAAAGCAGGTAAGGTTCAGGCTTTTGTTCGCCCTCGGTCCCAGTTCCTTGCGCCGTGCGATCTCCTCCTGCACATAATCGAAGGTCGCTTTGTCGATGATGGTGGGATGTGTGTCCTCCACATAGTACTGCGGTAGCTGTCCCTTGTTCTTTTTCCGCTGCTTTGAAATGGGATCGGAAATGAACTCTTTCTGCAGGAGAAGGTTTCCCGTGTAGGTCACGTTTGTGAGAACCACCTTGATATTGGAATCCACCCAACGGCATCCTTCTCTTGTTGTGATGCCCTCGGTGGCGAACTCCCGCTCCGTTTCCAGCCTTGATTTTCCGTCCAGGAAGTTCTGAAAAATGCGTCTCACGACTTCCGCTTCCTCCGGCACGATGACCAGTTCATCGCCTTCCCAGCGATAGCCGTATACCCGGAAGTGTCCGTTCGGTATCCCTTTCTCGAACCGCTTTCTGATACCCCATTTGCAGTTCTCTGAAAGGCTCCGGCTTTCTTCCTGTGCGAAGGATGCGAGGATGGTCAGCATCAACTCGCCGTCACCGCTCATGGAATTGATGTGTTCTTTCTCGAACCGCACCTCCACGCCGATATCCTTCAAGTGCCGCACCGTCTCCAGCAGGTCCACCGTGTTCCTGGCGAACCGTTGGATTGATTTCGTAAGGATGATGTCGATCTCGCCGTTGTCGGCGGCTTCAATCATACGCTTGAATTCATCGCGCTTGGCTATGCCAGTGCCGCTGATCCCATCGTCCGCGAACACGCCTGCGTACTGCCAGTCAGGATTCTTTTGTATCAGGGAACTGTAGTAGCTGATCTGTGCGGAGAGGGAATGGTTCATGCGTTCCGATTCCATCGAGATGCGGGCATAGGCAGCGACTTTCTTCTTCGTTTTTATGGTCGGCACTGCCTGTTCGACCCTTGTGATTTTTGCCATGAAATCACTCCTTTCCGACACTATACATCACTCTTTACGCCCCGGAAGTCAACGATATATCCGAAAATAATGTGCCGAAAACAGGCTTATATTTCTCAAGGAAAATTGTATCAATCTGACGATACTCCTCATCGGAAATAATGCCTTCTTCGAGCATCTTCCTGGCAAGGTGCATGGTGGTCTGATAGAGCTTTTCGTTGCGGAAGTCTTCTTTACTCATCGCCGTCACCACCTTTGAAACGGTCGGCGATGTAGCATTCATGGCTGCAATACTTCCTGCGCCTGTCCCCGTAAATGTGGAACTCCTTACCGCAGTGCGGGCATCTGAAATCGTAGACCGCCTTACGCTTCACTTGGTCGAGATGGCTGTTCCACCACTCGTTACGGCACTTGTCGCAGCAGAAGCGCTTTTTCTTCTGCTTGGCGATCTGTTGAATCTCCCGACCGCAGTTCTCGCAGGCTGTTGTTTCGCCGGTGAGTGTAACGGAAGGCTCGATTGCAGCGTTCCCGTTGATATCGTTCCTGCGGCAGAAAGACTTTACTGTGTTCAGAGATATGCCAAGCGTCTGGGCAATCTTGCCGTAGCCGTTGCCTGCGGCGCGGAGTTTGATGATCTGCGATTTTTGATTGTCAGTCATAATCCTTCGGCTCCTTCCGAGGGATGCGTCTTGTGGTATCTCCCTCACTCACTACCGAAAAATTCAACCCCCACCGTTACGGCATAAAAAAAGCGGCCTGCAGGCTCTCCGAAGAGACACCCACAGGCCATACCTGTTCCGAATAATCCTTTATTTTCAACGGTTGGAACACGAGGAACACGAAAAATCCTATTACAACATAAATTTCGTGAACGAAAATAGGGTATATAAAAAATGTGTATTATATACGGAGAGATAGAAATTTGCTGTTCCTATGTGTTCTCGTGTTCCGATTAAATCCTCGTGGCGAAGTCGAGACTGATCCATCCCGCGCCGCTCTTCAATCGTCCCCATCCTGCGGTCGAGCCTTTGCCGGACTTGACCTCCACGATGGTGTAAACGCCCACGGGGATGAACTGCGTCCTGTCATAATCCGTTCCAGGCCCTTTGCGGATATTAAGGTCGGTGATGGTGATCCGCACGAGGAACGGAACATCCGGCGTGACGGGAGTAGTTGTTTTCGGTGTGTAGATGTTTACACCATTTACATCAAACACACTATATCCCGGATTGGCATCAGCGCACTTTTTGGCATTCTCCAAAATCTTGTACGCGCCTTTCTGCGTCTTGGAATCAGCCCAGGTCTTACGGACGCGGTACCAGGCAATAGCCGTCTCGCTCTCTTTTACATCGAACTGCGTAAGGTTCCACCGCTCGATGATCGAGCAGAGGTTCTGTACATAGGTAAGACTCGTGGCATAGCCGCCGTCCTTGATGATCTGCACGGCTTTCTTATAGTCGGTGCAACCTTTCAAACCGTCATAGCGGAGTTTACTGCCGTTCTTCGCTCCGAGGAGATACGCGCTGTGGTCGGCGATGGAGTCCTCCACGCACGGATACTTGCGGAAGTCCGCCGTAATTGTCTCGTAGCTGCCGTCCGTATGCTGCTCCTTCGTCTGCTTGGTGTACTTGCTTTTGCCGTCCCAGGTCGAACCGCTCCAGGTGTTGCCGGAGAGTGAGCATTTCATGCCGAACACGTTATTGGCGTTCTGCGCCAGTTCCGACTTGCCGTAGCCGGATTCGAGGACGAACTGCGCCATCGAAACCGATGCGAGGATGCCCGTTTTTTTCTGGTCTGCCGTAAACAATGCTCCCACACTCTTTACGACATCCGACTCTGAAAGAGAAGAAAAGGCAGAAGCCTGTGTTCCCTGTGTAGTAGTGAAACCATCGGTACCCCCGGTACCACTGCCGAGAACCGCCGTGACCTTTTCCGCAAGATCGCCCATCCTGGCATACATCCAGTTGCCGGGACAGCTTTTGTTTGCGAACCACCGGTGGACGGTCAGGATCATCTCGCCGGACTTCGGTTCATAGGCGAGCGTCTTATCCTTATCGCCGAGCCACAGGAGCTTCGTCTTGCCGTTTCTCTTGCAAATATCCGCGCACAGCTTGATAAGCGTCTGATATACAATGTCACGGAACGCATATGGCTCCGTGGTATCGGATGCGCACTCGATGGTAATCGCCCGCTGGTCGTTGGCATTGGACGAGGAACACCATGAGCGGTTCTTCTCCTCCACATACATCCCGACACGGCCGTCCTTATCGATGCCGTAATTGCTGGATGCCTTTGTGGAGGTTTTTTCAAACCACTCCCCAAGCCCCTCCGCCGTACACTGACCGACCACGCAGTGGGGAGTGATGCGGTCAATAGAATGCGTCCGCTGCCCGGAATGGTTCGGGCTGAGTTTGGTGTATGCCACCATAGAACTGTTTGTATAAGCCATGTCACTCGTCCTCCTTTCCCGATCTGTCATGGAGCTGCTCCAGCACCGCTTTCAGCTTTTCCGGGATAGGCAGTCCAAGATGTGCGGCATTCTCCGTAAGGCTCACGCCCTCGTTGGAGATGTAAAAGAAAATGACCGCTGTGCGCAGGACGCTGCCCGTGCCGATGACCTGCACATCGAGGATGTTGGCGATCCCCACGAGCAGGAAAATTAGTACCTTGCGGCAGATACCCTTGAATCCCACCTCGCTGGAGAGCTTCTTGTCGGCGATGGCGCACATGACGCCCGTGATGTAGTCGATTGCCACGAACGCCACAAGAGCGATGAGCAGACCGTCACAGCCTCCGAGGAAGTAACCGAGCCACCCTCCGATTGCCGCGAAGATTACCTGAATGGTGTTCCAGAATTCTTTCATGAGATATGTCCTCCTTTGCGTTTTGGTATGAAAAAAGCGACTGCCCGTAAGCAATCGCTGATTCCCGAAAGATAGTGTGTCGTATTGTGTTATATTGTCAGACCTGTTTCGGCAGCCATTCCCATAGCCGCAAATCCTCCTGCCCAAGGGACCACATACACATTCCTCGGAGCTTCCACCGATAAGCGGCCTCGTTCGCCCAATAGACGAGGGAGTCCACGTCCTGGTAATAGAGGATGGAGAATCCGTCCGCGTCTCCGAGGAACAGCCGCGATACCCAGATGTTGATATCCACGGGTATGACCGTTGCCTGATAGTCGTTGCCGCAAGAAAGCGAGAGCATATCGTCCGAATGGAAAAAGTCATAATCCATCGAAATGTCCTCGCTCCTCGTGGATGATTCCTCCACGTCTGCGGTCAGCGTGAACACCTGGAACTCGCTGTCCCATGTGCAGTTGCTCCTGCTGATACGACCGAAGGATTTCTGCGTCCCGTCCGGCATGACCACATCGAACCGCTCATACGGCTCGTATGTCCAGGCGTCTCCCAAACGCATCAGTTCGCAGACCGTGCGGTTGTCGGAGCGGTACCCCGCATAGCCGCCGGAGAAACCGCTGACCGTTGCCGTGAAACGCAGCGTATAGGAAGAGCCGGAATAGACGCGCACTCTGTTCCCACGGATACGCATCTCCACCGTGTACATATTCGGATCAGTCCGAAGGTCCGCGTTCGGCGTTCTCGTGATCTCCTGGCTGTAGCTGCCGAGAAGCGTGGAGTCGTCCCATAGCTCCACCGCCTGGTTATCGTAGTTCAGACAGCAGAAAAGATTCCCACAGAAAACGCCAGCCCGTCCGCTGCCATTTACCGGGAACGCCAGCCTTGCACGGAGATGAATATCTGAAAAACCGTCATATCGCCACGCAAGCTGACCACTGCCGTCAAGCTGGGAGTAAACTCGCTCCATTGAGTATTCCTCCGACCGCCACACCTCAAAGGAGCCTGACAGCACCGTCCAGTAGTTCGTTTCCAATACTCCGTAGTCCCGGAAGTCCTCGTACCACACGAGTGCAGAGTCGGGCTTTCTGCGGAGCATTTCCAAAGTCAGCCTGAAACCACGGTCGGGCCCGACCATGTTGCCATCCACGTCCTTGAACTGCCGTGGGGAGAAGGTATAGGTCGCATCACCGGCAGACGGCTCTTCTGAAAAGGACGAACAGACGCGGAAGCCGTAAAACTGGACGCCTTTCACATCGACAGAAATCTTTATCGTATGCGTTCCCGCCGAAAGGCTCACGCCGCTTGCAAGCGAAGTCCAGAAGGTGCTTCTCCAATACGGCCACCACAGGCGGCTTTCCGTATAGTGCGTGGTCGCTCCGTCCAGCGACACATAGATGCCGTTCTTGTCCCAGAAGGGATAGCATAGCCGCACCGCCACATCATAAGTTCCCGCTGTGCTGACGGTAAACTGATATGTGACCGTGCCTTCGTCACCAAGCGTGGCGATGCCGTTCTCAATAGACACAATGCCGGATGCGCTGGCGTAATTGCCGCCGTCATGGTCAACGATGATGTTCTCAAATTCGGTTTTCTGCTGCTTGCTATACGCCGTCAGATAGTGCCTGCCGTTATATGTCCCGCTCATCTGCGGATAGGAATAGCTGTCGGCATCCCGCCCTTCCATGTAGTCGTACACATGAGGGAGCGCCCACGGCACTTTATTGTTATCATCCCAATATCCCACGAATGGGATAAACGGCTGCGGCGGCTCATCGTCCGTGAAGTTATACACGCCCTTGAGCCAGTTCTGCGCAGCATAGTAGGTCTGCGAAGTGCCGCGATAGGTCTTGCCGATATTTGCGGGCTTGTCGTATATCTGCCAGTTCCAGCCGTAGGCGGGCATTCCGAGAAACACCTTCTCCGTATCCATGACCTGGGATGCATAGTCGTAGATTCCCTCAAGCCAGGAGCGCGGGGAAACCGGCCCCGGCGCGCTGCCAGCCCACGCCATGCCGTAGGACATGATGGACGCGGTATCGCAGTA